>NZ_JBITTY010000002.1:0-797202 GCF_044542155.1 Pseudomonas sp. NPDC079086
AAACGATGCATCGCCGATGGTAGTGTGGGGTTTCCCCATGTGAGAGTAGGTCATCGTCAAGCACCTATACCAAAACCCCCGATCAGGAAACTGGTCGGGGGTTTTACTTTGTGCGCCAAAAACAAGCTGCGCACAGGCAAGCCTTATCTCTGGGAAGATTTCTACGGTCAAGGCGCGCACGTAAGAGCGCGCTGGAATAATCAGTTGATTGCGTCGGTCAGTGCTTTTGCCGGTACGTATTTAATAATTTTCTTTGCTGCAATTTGCAACGCTTGCCCTGTTTGGGGGTTACGACCGATACGCGCAGGGCGTTCGTTTACTTTGAATTTGCCAATACCCGGTAGAGTGATTTCGTCATTGTTTTCCAGTGCATCACTGACGATTTCACTCAGCTGTTCGAGTGCGGCGCGTACGGTACTTTTCGGTGTGTCTATCGCTTCTGCAATATCGCTGATCAGTTGGTCTTTGGTTATCGGCATGGTGGTGCTCCTTGCTAAGGATATGGGGGCTTATAGGGGTCGTGCCGCAAGTGTGCCACAAGCCATTGAGATGGGCGTGGTATGGAGAAGAGCTTTCTTCCGCTCTGCCATCGGTAGTCTATGCTGATGCTACTTGGCCATTTTGGCCATTGTCCTGGAGAGCCAGCATGCTTCGTGCCTTCGCTGATTTAGGATTTCGTTGGAAAATTGCGCTACCGATTCTGCTGCTGGCTGTTTTGTTGGTTTCTATGGGAGTTTTGGGGATGCGAGGCATCACCCAAGTTGCAGACTCAAGTGCGAAACTGACAAATCGCTTTTTGCCTGGCATCAGTTTTTTGCTGAATGCCGATCGTGATCTTTATCAGGCCTTTGTTGCCGAGCGCAGCTTACTTGATGAGGGGGCGAGTGCGTATGCTGAAGTGTTGACTGCTGCGCATGCAGAAAACCTGCAGCAGGCTTATGACCGCGTACATAAATTCGCGGACATGCGGCCAGGTGACGAAGCGATGCAATTGGTCGCGCAATTCGATGCGGGTTTTGAGCGGTGGAAGTCTACTTCGCAAAAGGTCTTGCAGTTGGCTACTAGTGATCCCGAGGCAGCCAGTGTCTTGAGTTTTGGCGGCAGTGAAGAGCAGTTCGAGGCGATGCGTACTGCTATCGACAAGCTGGGTGAGATGGATGATGCGGCAGCTAATGCTGAAGGAGTGGCAGCTATTAAGCTGGGTGAAACCTTGAGCTGGCAGCAGGGCGTGATTATTGCGATCGGCTTGGGGGTTTGCCTTGTGCTAGTGGTTGGCTTTCCAATTCTAGTAACCGGACCTTTGCATAATCTGCTTAATCGTATCGAGCAGATTGCGGATGGTGATGGCGATTTGCGAGTGCGTCTGGACGTTTTGTCTAATGATGAGTTGGGTAAGCTCAGTCACGCGTTCAACCGCTTTCTCGATAAGTTGCAGCCGTTAATCAAGGAGGTCGGGCGAGTTACCGGGGAAGTTGAAAGTTCTGCGCAAAGCCTGGCGGGAATGGCCGCATCTAATGATCGGTTGATTAGCAGTGAGCACGCAGCAGTCGATCAGGTCAGTACAGCTGCAACGGAGATGAGTTCTGCGGTGCATGAGGTGGCGCGTAATGCGCAAAATGCAGCTGATGCTGCTCGTAATGCTGAGGCGCAGTCACGAGACGGTGCGCAGGTGGTAAGCGCCACGATCAGCTCGATTCGCCAGTTGGCGCAAGAAGTCGAAAGTGCATCGGCAACCATTCAGACCCTTGAGCAAGAGGCATCTAATATTGGTGCGGTATTGGCTGTTATCAGGGGTATAGCAGAGCAAACCAACTTATTGGCACTAAATGCTGCTATTGAGGCTGCACGTGCCGGAGAGCAGGGGCGCGGTTTTGCGGTTGTAGCTGATGAGGTACGCGCATTAGCTGCGCGTACGCAGGAGTCGACCAAAGACATTCAGGTGATGATCGAGCGCTTGCAAGTCGGTGTGCAGAATGCGGTTAAAGCTACTCATTCTGGGAGCACTAAGGCAAGGCAAAGTGTCGAGCAGGCGGCCGGAGTGGATCAGGCGCTTACTGATACCAGTGACTCTGTGCAGCGTATTAACGACATGACCGCGCAGATCGCAACAGCCTGCGAAGAGCAGAGCAGTGTGACCGAAGAGATTGCACGCAATATCAGTGACATTCGTGACTTGTCCAATGAGGCGGCGCAAACCTCTGAACAGAGTGCTCAAGCCAGTCAGCGGCTATCTGAGTTGTCGCATGGGTTGAGCAAGCTGGTTGGTCGGTTTCATGTCTAATGTGCGTTTCGATGGGCTAAGTGTTTGAAGCGGTTGTAACTTCGGTTTAAGCCGGTACAATGGCGCGGCTCGCTTCTGGCGAGCTGCGTTATGGTGGCCCTGCCGGTCCCCCCGCAACGATTACCTGTGAACCTGGTCAGATCCGGAAGGAAGCAGCCACAGCGGGGACATTGTGTGCCGGGGTGTGGCTGGTGGGGTTGCCTCCAGTCTTGTATCTGGTTGATTTATAAAGGTTCTTCACTCCAAGCCACGCGGTGGTACAAGGAGTGATACAACCGTGTCGGCCGTCCCAACCTATCTCCTGTTATCTCGCCGCTCGGTCTATTACTTCCGAATCGTGGCGCCTGACGTCATTCGCCTGTTGTTTCATCGCAGGGATATACGTCGTTTTCTTCAGGCCCGCTGCAGACGCGAAGCCCTGATACGTGGGCGTGAGCTATTGCTGCAGGTTCAGCGGCTTTTCAGCGAGGCGTTTCAAGGTATCAGGCCGTCAGTTGGCCGCTTGCGAGGTGTGTGGGAGTCAGCGGCGTGAAGACTCGCTAGCTTGGCGCCTGGCGTCTGGGTGCCTCAGTAGCAATGTCACAATGGAGTATTGGCTGCGGGTCCATTGGTGTCGCTGCCTGAGGCACCTCAGTTGTCCGTATACGTGCGAATAGCGACCTAGTCTCAGGTTCCTTGCCTGCAGGGCGCTGAGCATTCTTAGCTTGTGTGGTAGCTAAGCACGCTGTCCTGTTCCTTCAATGCTTTACGCATATCCGCTGGGATGCTGCCGGAGCGCATGGCAAGTTCCAGGCGGATATCTTCCAAGCTTTGGGCGAAGGCTTGCGGGTCAGTGCGTTGAGATGCGCTGAGTACGCGGCTGTACGCGGTTGCGTCGCTAGCATCCAGCAGCGAGAGAACAACCCCGCCGTCGGGGCGGGGCTGGCTGAAAGTAGCGCGCAGCGGGGCAAACAGCTGTTCAACGAGTTCGCGGTTAATGTTGTCCATGACCATGCTCCATCCTGAGGTTGATAGCTTCAGACCTCGAAGATGCTCGATGGTTCGCAGATCCCATTCATCAGGCAGTCAGTGACTGTCGGGCGCGCTCGATAACCTGCTCAAGGTGTGCACCACTGTACTGGCCTGGGTACAGGCGCTGGCTGTGCTTGGCGATGCCGGCATCGTTAACGATAGTGAAGCTGAAGCTGCCTTTGCGAGCAGCCAGGATGCGGCAGTCAAACGGTGCAAATGCACTGGAGAGGGTGCGAATGGCATCCTGAATTTGGTGTTGAGTGTTCATTTTTTGGGTGTTTCCTAAAACAGCGGGCGCGTCATTGCGCTAAATAAAGCTCCAGGCTGTCGACTTAATGTGTCGATTGCATGTGCAGATAGGAGCTGGACTGCGCGCACAAGTTCCCATGATGGTTACGGTGTGCGGGTCGGTACGTCGGAGGCGGGCTTGAGTCAGCGCTTGCGCGGGACGGCCAGATCAGTCAGCAGGTTGGGATATGGGTTAGAGCTGTGCGGCATTACCCGTAGGTGATGCGCTCTTACCTGGAAACCATCGAGGGGGCCAAAAGGCCTGATTGACTTACAGCGTGGTACGAACGGGGCGGATGATACCCGTCTGGTTAATTTTTCGCCAGTTAATTTGCAAGCAATGCTGCAGGCTGGCCATAGTGGGCTGCGCATCAGATGCAATTTGCCCCATGCTCCGTTAGGATTAGCCCCACTTTTGCTTTCCTCTCGTGACGGGTTTCGATGAGTTATCAGGTTCTTGCACGCAAGTGGCGTCCGCGCTCGTTCAACGAAATGGTAGGCCAGACTCATGTGCTCAAGGCGCTGATCAATGCGCTCGATAGCCAGCGACTGCACCATGCCTATTTGTTCACGGGTACCCGTGGTGTGGGTAAAACCACGATTGCGCGGATTATTGCCAAGTGCCTGAATTGCGAGACGGGTATCAGCTCGACGCCTTGCGGTGTCTGTTCGATTTGCAAAGAGATTGATGAAGGCCGCTTTATCGACCTGATCGAAGTCGATGCTGCCAGCCGAACCAAGGTTGAAGATACCCGCGAGTTGCTCGACAACGTGCAGTATTCACCGAGCCGTGGGCGCTTCAAGGTCTACCTGATCGACGAAGTACACATGCTCTCAACCAGCTCCTTCAATGCGCTGCTGAAGACTCTGGAAGAGCCTCCGCCCCACGTCAAATTCCTCCTGGCGACTACGGATCCGCAGAAGCTGCCGGTCACGGTGTTGTCGCGCTGCCTGCAGTTCTCGCTGAAGAACATGCCGCCGGAACGGGTGGTTGACCACCTCACGCATGTTCTGGCAGCGGAAAATATCCCGTTTGAAAATGATGCGCTCTGGTTGCTCGGCCGCGCGGCCGATGGCTCGATGCGCGACGCGATGAGTTTAACCGATCAGGCAATTGCTTTTGGTGAGGGTAAGGTGCTGGCCGCCGATGTGCGCGCCATGCTCGGTACGCTCGACCATGGCCAGGTCTATGGAGTGTTGCATGCCCTGCTGGAGGGTGATGCGCGCGGTTTGATTGAGGCTGTACGGCATCTGGCTGAGCAGGGACCGGATTGGAATGGCGTGTTGTCCGAGATGCTTAATGTGCTGCACCGAGTAGCCATTGCCCAGGCGCTGCCCGAGGCGGTGGATAACGGCCAGGGTGATCGTGAACGGGTGCTTGAACTGGCTCGGGTTCTGCCTAGCGAAGACGTGCAATTTTATTATCAGATGGGTTTGATTGGGCGACGCGATTTGCCGTTGTCGCCCGACCCACGCAGCGGCTTCGAGATGGTGCTGTTGCGTATGTTGGCATTCCGCCCGGCGGATACCCACGATGCGCCGAGGGTGGCGCTAAAGCCGCTGGGGATTAGCCAGGCCACTGCTGATCCCGCGACGAACCCAGTGGCCGGTGCGGCTATCGTTGCACCGGTTAGTGTTCCTGTAGTGTCTTCCCCTGTGGCGCAGCCTGCACCTGTTGCAGAGGCGACCCCTGTCGCGCCTGTAGTAGTGCCTGAAATACCGGCTGCCGTAACTCCGCAAGTACAGGCAGAACCTAAAATTATGGAATCGGTTGCGGTGCAGTCTTCTCCGGTCGAAATTGCACCTGCACCTGCACCTGCACCTGCACCTGCACCTGCAGTCGCTGCTGTAGTTGATCTGCCCTGGGAAGAGCAGGTTCGAGCGCCCGTTGCTGAAGCGGCTGAACCAGTCGCGCCTATTGCTCCCGAAGCGATTACTGAGGCAGTGCAGCCAGCAGCGCTTGAATTGCAGTCGACCGAGTCTGTGCCTCTAGCTGATGTGGATGACGATGAGCCGCCACTGAGTGACTACGACTATGTCGAAATGGACGCCGAAGCGTTTGATTACGACTTTGATGCAGTAGAGCGTGCCGCATCTGCCGAGCCTGAAGTCTTGCCGGCGGCGCAACCGGCGACCGGGCTGGCGGCAGATTGGCTGGAGCTGTTCCCGAAGCTCGGCTTGTCCGGAATGACCGCCAGCATCGGGGCTAACTGCACCCTAATAAGTGCTGAGGGTGATAATTGGTTGCTGCACCTGGATCCTGCGCATTCAGCGCTGTTCAACTCAACCCAGCAGCGACGCCTGAATGATGCGCTCAATCAGTTCCACGGGCGCAAGCTCAAGGTGTTGATCGAGTTGTGCAAACCTGAGCAGGAAACACCGGCGCAGGCAGCGGCGCATAAGCGGGCCAATCGCCAGCGTGAGGCCGAAGCCTCAATCCATCAGGACCCGGTTATTCAACAAATGATTCAGCAGTTCGCCGCGGTTATCCGCGCGGACAGCATTGAGCCCCTGGATACTCCAGTTAACCCCTAATTACCGAGGACTTACACCATGATGAAAGGTGGCATGGCCGGCCTGATGAAGCAGGCTCAGCAGATGCAGGAAAAAATGCAGAAGATGCAGGAAGAGCTGGCGAACGCCGAAGTAACCGGTCAATCCGGTGCTGGGCTGGTCAGCGTGGTCATGACTGGGCGTCACGACGTCAAGCGTGTCAGCTTGGACGACAGTCTGATGCAGGAAGACAAGGAGATCCTTGAAGACCTTATCGCAGCAGCGGTAAACGATGCCGTGCGTAAGGTTGAGCAGAACAGCCAGGACAAGATGTCCGGTATGACTGCCGGTATGCAGTTGCCACCAGGCTTCAAAATGCCCTTCTAAGCGGTCATCCGCCGGCGCTGCATTGCAGCGCTGGGAGTCGGTGTGGGTATCCTCAGCCCACGCCGACTGTGCCTTGCTCTGTCAGGGCTCAATAGCCCGATAGGGTTTTGTTGGTAAGAGTTGTAGCCGTCGAGTATTTCTCCAATGAGTTTCAGTCCACTGATCCGCCACCTGATCGATTCTTTGCGCATTCTTCCCGGCGTTGGACAGAAGACTGCTCAGCGTATGGCATTGCAGATGCTTGAGCGTGATCGCTCCGGCGCCTTACGCCTGGCCCAGGCGCTGACGCAGGCGATGGAAGGGGTTGGCCACTGTAAGCAGTGCCGCAGCCTAAGCGAGGACGAGGTGTGTCAGCTGTGTCTGGATCCGCGACGCGATGACAGCCTTTTGTGCGTGGTCGAAGGGCCTATGGATGTGTATGCGGTCGAGCATACCGGGTTTCGCGGTCGCTACTTTGTGCTCAAGGGGCATTTGTCGCCGCTCGATGGCTTGGGCCCGGAAGCGATTGGCATTCCCGAGTTGTTAGCGCGTATCGCTGCAGGCAGTTTTACCGAGGTGATTTTGGCCACTAACCCGACGGTGGAAGGCGAGGCAACCGCGCATTACATCGCTCAGCTGCTAGCAGGCAAAGGCCTGATTGCCTCGCGCATTGCCCATGGCATGCCGCTGGGCGGTGAGCTGGAGTTAGTTGATGGTGGCACCTTGGCGCACTCGATTGCAGGGCGTCGACCTATCCAGCTCTAGGCTTATGAGTTCAAGCGGCTTGATCGCCCTTGCGCATGGCGTAATCCTCTTCTTGTAAACCAAGCAAGCGCTTGGTAATTTCCCTGAAACCTCAGTGGGAATACCTCATGTCTGCCCTTCAGGAATATTTCGACGAATCGCATCAGTTGGTACGTGATTCGGTCAGGCGTTTTGTCGAACGTGAAATTCTGCCGCATATCAATGATTGGGAGGAGGCTGAAGAGTTTCCTCGCGAACTCTATCTCAAGGCTGGTGCTGCGGGGATTCTCGGGATTGGTTACCCGGAAGTTTTTGGCGGCAGTCATGAAGGTGATGTGTTTGCCAAGGTCGCGGCCAGCGAGGAGTTGATGCGCTCAGGTTCTGGTGGCCTGGTGGCCGGGCTCGGCTCGCTGGATATTGGTTTGCCGCCCGTGGTGAAGTGGGCCAAGCCGGAGTTGCGCGAGCGCATCGTGCCGCAGGTGTTGGCGGGTGAGAAGATCATGGCGCTGGCGGTGACCGAGCCTTCCGGTGGCTCTGATGTGGCCAATCTGAAAACTCGCGCAGTGCTAGACGGCGACTTCTATCGCGTTAGCGGCAGCAAAACTTTTATCACCAGCGGTGTACGTGCCGATTACTACACGGTTGCTGTGCGTACCGGTGGCGATGGTTTTGGTGGTGTCAGTCTGTTGCTGGTGGAGAAGGGTACACCTGGTTTCACCGTAGGGCGCAAGCTGAAGAAGATGGGCTGGTGGGCGTCGGATACGGCGGAGCTGTTCTTCGACGACTGCAGAGTGCCTGTAGGCAATCTGATCGGTGTTGAGAACATGGGCTTTGCCTGCATCATGGCAAATTTCCAGAGTGAGCGTTTGTCGCTGGCGATCATGGCCAATATGACGGCGCAGTTGGCGCTTGAGGAAGCGCTGAAATGGGCCAAAGAGCGCGAAGCGTTTGGCAAGCCTATCGGCAAGTTCCAGGTGCTCAAACATCGTCTGGCGGAGATGGCGACCCAGCTTGAAGTGTCGCGCGACTTTACCTATCGGCAAGCGGCGAAGATGGCTGCGGGTAAAAGCGTGATCAAGGAAATATCCATGGCCAAGAACTTCGCCACTGATATTGCCGATCGACTGACCTACGACGCCGTGCAGATCATGGGCGGCATGGGTTATATGCGTGAGAGCCTGGTGGAGCGGCTGTACCGTGATAACCGCATTCTGTCGATTGGTGGTGGCTCGCGTGAAATCATGAACGAGATCATCAGCAAGCAGATGGGCTTATAGAAAGGCAGGTTTTACAAACGCCAGATAAAACAAACCCCGCGAGCGCGGGGTTTGTTTTAAAGCAGGACAGGGGCTTAAGCCACCTGTACCTCTTCAGCTTGCATACCTTTCTGACCGCGAGCGGCCACGTAGGTTACAGTCTGGCCTTCTTTCAGGCTTTTGAAACCGTCGCTTTGGATGGCTTTAAAGTGAACGAAGAGGTCATCGCCGCCGTTAGTCGGGGTAATGAAGCCGAAGCCTTTCTCATCGTTGAACCATTTGACGGTGCCAGTTTCGCGATTTGCCATGGTGTGTCTCTTAAATCGATACGAAGTGCGGTGCCAGAGTGCTCATAGCACCTATGCGGTTTTGCTGATAACTACAAGTCAGCTCAGCCATAATAGGCCGTTTTTACGGGAAGTGTTGGGTTTAACGTTAATTATTCATAATTTTCTCTGCTGATAATCCGCCAAGGCCCTATTTGTATGGGCTGCAGGGCGATTAAACATCTGTTAATTGCTGTTGCCGGTCACGGATTCTGGCCAGTTTTGCTTGCTGATCGGTAATTTGACCCAAGTAGAACGCCCTGTTGCTTTCGAAAAGTGTCGGGGCGTTTTCAGTCTGCTTTCACCGTTTTATGCCGAACTGCGCAGGCGGGCCAGGTCGCGCAGCGGTGGCGCGCCGAACAGGCGGCTGTATTCGCGGCTGAACTGCGACGGGCTTTCATAGCCGACGCGGTAACTGGCTGAAGCCGCTTCCAGCCCTTCGCAGAGCATCAGGCGCCGCGCTTCCTGCAGATGTAGCTGCTTCTGGTACTGCAGCGGACTGAGAGCGGTGACGGCTTTGAAGCGGTGATGCAGGGTTGAGGTGCTGAGGTTGGCCTCGCGGGCCAAGTCCTCGATGCGCAGGGGTTGATCGAAATGCAGATTCAACCATTCGATGGCTCGGTTGATGCGCTGGCCCTGGCTGTCAGCGATGGCGATTTCGTGCAGGCGATGGCCCTGCGGACTGTGTAGCAGGCGGTAGAAAATCTCGCGCTGGGCCAGCGGCGCAAGCATGGCGATATCGCGCGGGGTTTCCAACAGGCGCAGCAGTCGCAGCACAGCGTCGAGCAACTGAGTATCGAGGCGATCGAGGTAAAGCGCTCGACGTGGCCCGGGATTGGGCACGCCAATCGGGCCTATGTCGGCGATCAGGCTGGTGATCAGCGCTGGATCAATCTCCAAGCGCAGGCTCAGGTAGGGCTGCTCGGGGGTTGCGCCGATCACCTGGCCGGTAACCGGCAGAGTGACGGATGCCACCAAATAGTTGAGCGGGTCATAGGTGTACTGCTCATCACCTAGGCGCACATCCTTGCGGCCCTGGGCAATGATGCACAGGCACGGTCGGTACAGCGTCGGTACGGGCAGGCTGGGCTGTGTCGCGCAGGCCAGGTCGAGGCCGGCAATGGCGCTGTTATGCAGGCCATCAGCCGGGCACTGACGTTGGATCAGCGCGGCCAGTTCGGCTTGGCGCAGCGCCAGGTTGTCGTCGAGGACGAAGGGGCTGATAGATGATGTCATGGAGGCTCCTGCTGCTGGCTTGCAGATTATCCCGGTTTTTCAGGCAAGTCAGCGCTGCTCAGAATGCGTTGCAGGATCAGGCAATAATTCGCTAGTAATAGGCAAGTAGCTAATATTCATGGGCTTTCAGCGTAATGCTGGGCTGTTTGTGGATTGCGTCTAGTGAGCTGTTCCTAATTTGATAGTTGCAGGTTTAGGCAATAATTCGCCAGTAATCGTCTAACCCTAAGAACGTCATCTCGCTGAATCTGTTGCTGTCGCGGTAGCCCTTACCGCTTACCCGCAGAGGATTCGGCCATGTTGAATATCCAAGACAAAGTCATTCTGATCACCGGCGCCAGCAGTGGTATCGGCGAGGCCTGTGCGCGCTTGCTGGCCGAGAAGGGCGCACAACTGCTGTTAGGCGCTCGTCGTACCGAGCGCCTGGAGCAGTTGGTTGGCGAAATCCGCGAAGCAGGCGGTAACGCGGATTACCGTAGCCTGGACGTGACCAGTCAGACCGATACCCAAGCGTTTGTCGACGCGGCTCTCGCGCAGTACGGCCGCGTTGATGTGTTGGTCAACAACGCTGGAGTCATGCCGCTGTCGCGCCTGGATGTGCTGAAGGTGGATGAGTGGAACCGTATGATCGACGTGAATATTCGCGGCGTTCTGCACGGTATCGCTGCTGCGTTGCCGGTGATGCAGCGTCAACGCAGTGGACAGATCGTCAATATTGCCTCCATTGGAGCCTACCGCGTGGTTCCGACTGCTGCGGTGTATTGCGCGACCAAATACGCCGTTCGCGCCATCTCTGAAGGTTTGCGCCAGGAAGTGGGCGGAGATATTCGCGTCACCCAGGTGTCGCCGGGCGTGGTTGAGTCGGAACTGGCCGAGAGCATTTCAGATGCGCCAAGCCGTGAGGCAATGAAGGCTTATCGAAAAGTTGCCATTACCCCGGATGCGATTGCTCGCGCTGTTGCCTATGCCGTCGAGCAACCAGCGGATGTTGATGTTAGCGAGCTAATCGTGCGGCCTACCGCCAGCGCTTAATAAAGTCGTCCATCTGGAGGGGTTAGCGATGTTTAGTCATACCGCTGTGTTGCACGCAGCGCGTGGGCGTACTGAGCAATTGGGGTTGTGTCTGGATGACCTGCGTGGGTCAGTTCCAGCCATGGCGGGTTGTCTGGGTATAGAGGTGCGGCAGGTGCCAGATGATGCGGCGCAGTGGATGCTGGAAAGTCGCTGGCAATCGGCTGCGGCGATGCAGGCGTTCTTCGCCACGCCGCTGTTGCAGCAGACGCTCGATCAGGCTTTGCAGCAAGGCCTGCTGCGTAGCCTGCAATGCCAGGCCGTTTGAACAGCAGAACGCCCCGGCACGCTAAGCGCGTCGGGGCGTTTTGTTGTGACGCGGGTTACTTGAGGTTGGCTTTCAGCGCTGCTGCAGCTTGCTGCATGGCGCTTTGCGTACCGGGTATCTGGCTGATCACGTTGAGCAGGCCGAAGTCATGGATCATGCCGTTGTAGCGCACGGAGGTGACGTTGACCCCAGCCGCGTCCAGCTTGCGTGCGTATGCCTCGCCTTCATCACGCAGTACGTCGAACTCGGCGGTTTGCACCAGGGCCGGCGGCAAGCCGTTCAATTGCTCCACCGGTGCCTGCAGCGGTGAGGCGTAGATTTCGGCGCGCTGTTTTGGATCAGTGGTGTAGTTGTCCCAGAACCATTGCATCAGGCTTTTGCTGAGGAAGTGGCCGTCGGCGAACTGGTTATAGGAGGCGTTGTTGAAGTTGGCGTCGGTTACCGGCCACATCAGCAGCTGGAACTTGATCGCCGGGGTGCCTTTGTCCTTGGCCATCAGGCTGACCACCGCGGCCATGTTGCCGCCCACACTGTTGCCGGCCACTGCCAGACGCTTGCCGTCGACACCAATCTGCGCGCCGTTCTGCGCCACCCATTGGGTTGCGGCGTAGGCCTGGTTGATCGCGGTCGGGTACTTGGCTTCCGGTGATGGGGTGTAATCGACATACACCGCTGCCGCGCCAGAGCCTACCACCAGATCATGGATCAGGCGTTCGTGGGTCGGGTAATCGCCCAGCACCCAGCCGCCACCGTGGAAGAACATGAAGACCGGCAGCGTGCCCTGGGCATCCGCCGGGCGCACGACTTTGAGCTGGATCGTCTGGCCATCGACCTCGATGGTCTTGTCGGCCACTTTAATGCCCGATACATCGATCTTGACCCCGGCCTGTGCGCCGACCAATACGGCGCGGGCATCTTTCGGGCTCAGTTTTTCGAGGGGCTTGCCACCGCCAGCTGCGAGGGCATTGAGGAAACCTTGGGTATTGCGTTCCACCCCGGGGCTACCAGCGGCAAACGCGCTGTTGACGGCAAGGGCGAGTACGGCGATCGACAAACTGTGTTTGATGTTCATGTGCAGCCTCCTGGGTGGGCCGCTGGCTGGCAGCGGCCGGATGAGTGGTGGGTTAGTCGAGCAGCGTCAGGGTGACGTCGATATTGCCGCGGGTGGCGTTGGAGTAAGGGCAGACGATGTGTGCACGGTCGATCAGGGTCTGCGCTTGCTCGCGGTCCATGCCTGGCAAGCTGATGCGCAGCTCGACTTCGATGCCGAAACCGTTGGGGATCGCGCCGATGCCTACTACACCTTCAATTGAGGCGCCTGCTGGCATCGCCAGCTTGTCGCGGCCGGCAACGAATTTCATCGCGCCGATAAAGCAGGCTGAGTAGCCGGCAGCGAACAGCTGCTCGGGGTTAGAGCCCGCGCCGCCAGCACCGCCGAGTTCTTTCGGGGTGGTCAGGGCGACGTCGAGTACGCCGTCGGAGGAGATGGCACGGCCATCACGGCCGCCGGTGGCTTCTGCATAGGCACGGTAAGCAATGGTTTGAATCGACATGGTGGTAATCCTCTGGAGCTGTTTGGGATGGTTTGTTTAAAGCGTTGCTGTGTCAGGTGGCGATCAACCTTCGTGGTTGATCAGCCAGCTTGGGTAAAGGCCTTTGCCATCTGCCTGGCTGTCGTCAGCCAGAACCGGGGCGGAAAGAGCGAGCAGGGCGGTGAAAGCGATCAGGGTTTTCATAACGGTGCTCCATGAATGTCAGGGTTGTTGGGTTGGATGAAGACAACTGCATGTCTTCGTGGTCTTTTCGCGCTAATGTTTTGTGCGCTAATCAGTTCCATGGGGCGAACTCTAGTGCGCATTAATTTAGCGCGCAAGCTATATTTTTGAGCATTTAGCGATAAGCGCTGATTTGTTCGGGCATAAGCGAGGATTGGCGGGCTGTTGCGTGATGTTTACGAGAGTGGTGGCGGGTGAAATTGTTGTACGGAACTGGGAGGTGACGAGGAGCGTGACGCGGTTTGTGCGACGACCCCGCTGGGGCGAGCGACAGGTCTGTCGCCTAGGTCCCTAAACGGCTTGTTGCAGGCTGCTGCGCAGGGCGACCAGCTCAGCTTTCAGGGCGCCGAGTTCCGCAGCGGATTGCTGGGTGGCGGTAAGGATGCAGCTGGGAATGCGCTTGGCCTGTTCGCGCAGGTCGCGGCCTTTGTCGGTGAGGAACAGTTCAACCACGCGTTCGTCGACACTGCTGCGGGTGCGCTTGAGCAAGCCTTCGGCTTCCAGGCGTTTGAGCAGCGGAGTGACGGAGCCAGGGTCGGTCAGCAGACGGCTGCTGATGTCGCCCACGGTGATGCCGTCGCCTTCCCAGAGCACCATCATCGCCAGGTACTGTGGGTAGGTCAGCCCTAGCTCCTGTAACAGCGGCTTGTAGACCTTGGTCAGCAGCAGCGAGGTCGAATACAGGGCAAAGCACAGCTGGTTATCGAGCAGCAGTTCGGCGCAAGGGTCTTGCGTGGTCATGGCGTTCTCCAGCGGCATAGGACAGTTGGCGACAATTTATCGCGCTAACTACTGTTATGCCAATTGAATGCGCAGTGCGTTCATCTTCGGCTGGCGAATGTCAGGCATAAAAAATGGCCGGGAGCCATTTCTAACGTTGCATAGCGACGGCCCGAAGGGTGGCTGCCAGGGATGGCAGGCATAAAAAAGCCCCAGACACCTGCGGCGCTGGGGCTTGGGCGCTAGCCGATTACTCCACGGCAGCCTGGGTTTTCTTGCTTGAGCCTTTCGGTGCAAAACGAGCAGCCAGGCGCATTGATGCAGTCACAAGGCGCTGATAGAACGCTGGAAACAGGCGCTGCATGCCATCCAGGGCATAGGCATCGGGGCCGATCAGGATGCGCCGCTTGTTTGCCAATGCGCCGTTGATGATCACCTGAGCGGCTTTTTCCGGCGTGGTGCGCAGCAACTGGTCGTTGAACTGTTCACGCGCCTTGTCGGCATCCTGGCCCGTGACGCTGCTCAGGCTGGCGTGCATTCGTGCGGTTTTGGCGATGTTGGTCTTGATCCCGCCTGGGTGCACGCAGCTGGCCGACACACCGCAATTGGCCATGTCCAGCTCCTGGCGCAAGGATTCGGTAAAGCCGCGCACGGCGAACTTGCTGGCGTTGTAGGCGCTCATGCCCGGTTGAGCGAACAGGCCGAACACGCTGGAGACGTTGACGATATGGCCCTGGCCGCTGGCTTTGATATGCGGCAGGAAGGCCTTGGTGCCGTTGATCACGCCCCAGAAATTGATGTTCATGATCCACTCGTAGTCGGCGTAGTCATTGCCTTCCACGGTGCCGCCCTGGGCCACGCCGGCATTGTTGAAGATCGCGTTGACCCGGCCGAATTCGGCTACCACCTGGTCTGCCCAGGCATGTACGGCCTCACGGTCGGCGACGTTGACCAGGGTTTCGCTGACCTGCACACCGAGCTTGCGCGCCTGGGCAGCGGTTTCCGCCAGGCCCTCGGCATTCACATCGGAGAGCGCCAGCTGGCAACCCTGACGGGCCAGACCGAAGGCCAGGGCGCGGCCGATGCCGGAACCTGCGCCGGTGATGGCGGCTACCTTGTTTTCAAACGACTTCATGCGCTGGCCTCCTGGGCAGTCAACTGGATAGCGCTGTTCTGCGCCGGGTGTGCCGCGTGCTTGCGGCTGAAATGATAGGCCGCTGGGTCAAAGTTGCGCGTCAGCAGGCGGAAGCGCCAGGTGAAGCCGGGCCAAACTGTGCAGTTGCGCCCACTAACGGGATGCAGGTACCAGCTCATGCAGCCGCCGGCATTCCATACGGTGTTATCCAGGCTGCCTTGCAGCTTGCCGTTGAAGGTATCTTGTACGTCCTGTTTGACTTCCAGGCTTTGCAAGTCTTGCTCACCCACCAGCTTGAGCGCGCCGAGTACGTAATGGATCTGCGACTCGATCATATAGACCATCGAGTTATGCCCAAGGCCGGTGTTTGGCCCCATCAGGAAGAACAGGTTGGGGAAGCCGGCGGTGAGGGTGCCTTTGTAGGCCTGCGGGCCTTGCGGCCAGGTGTCGAGCAAGTCAACGCCACCACGACCAAACACCACGCCACGTGGCAGTGGGTCGCTTGGGGTGAAGCCGGTGCCGAAGATGATCGCATCGATCCCGCGCTCTTTACCGTCTACGGTGCGGATGCTGCCGCTGCGGATTTCCTCGATGCCGTCGGTGATCAGGTCAACGTTGGGCTGAGTCAGCGCCGGGAAGTAATCGTTGGAGATCAGCACGCGCTTGCAGCCCATCAGGTAATCCGGAGTGACCTTGGCGCGCAGAACTGGATCCTTGATCTGTTTATTGATGTACCACTTGCCAACTTTCTGCGCGAGGGTCATCACCTTGGGCAGCATGGCAAAGCCGATCACCCGGCTTTCCAACAGGGCGTAGATGGTGCCGCGCCAGAGTTTCTGCAGCAGCGGGAAGCGTTTGAAACGGTTGCGTTCGCGCTCGCTGATGGCGCGGTCCGGCTTGGGCATGATCCACGGTGCGGTGCGCTGATAGAGGTCAAGCTGGCTGACCTGCTTCTGAATCTGCGGCACAAACTGGATCGACGACGCGCCGGTACCGATCACCGCAATACGCTTGCCGGTCAGGTCATAGCTGTGGTCCCACTGCTGTGAGTGGAAGATCTTGCCGGTGAAATCGCCCAGACCCTTGAGTGCCGGAATCGATGGGGTGGACAGTGCGCCCATGCCGGACACCACAAATTGTGCGGTGTAGCTGTTACCGGCACTGTCACTGATCTGCCACAGCTCCTGCTGCTCATCCCAAGCCAGGCGGGTGATCTCGGTGTTTAGCTGGGTGTGGTTCTGCAGGCGGTACTTGTTCCAGCAGCCTTCCAGATAGCCCTGGATCTCCGGTTGCTTGGCGAACATGCGCGTCCAATTGGGGTTCTGCTCAAACGAAAAGGAATACAGGTGCGATTGCACGTCACAGCCGCAGCCCGGGTAGTTGTTGACCCGCCAGGTGCCGCCGACGCCGGCTTCTTTCTCGAACAGCAGAAAGTCATGTTCACCGGCCTGCTTCAGGCGGATGGCCATGCCTAGGCCGGAGAAGCCCGTGCCGATAATGGCCACTTTGCAGTGGCGAGTGGCAGAAAGGGGTGAGACGGGTGCATTCATGGCCAAGCTCCTGTTATGTTTATTGCTGGCGTATACAGCTGTATACCAAAGTAGACAAATGTATACTCGCCAGCAAGCGCCATTCTCACAAGCCAACTTTTAGGTAGGGTTCGTCATGCAAACAGCCGTCGGCGAGCAGCCACCCGCTGCGGAAAAAGCCACCGAGGCCCCAGGCAAGACCCTGTTACTGGAGGCCGCGTTACGTCTCACCTCAACCAGCCGCAGCCTGAGCAATCTCGGCCTGCGCGAGTTGGCGCGTGAGGCTGGGCTGAACCCCAATACCTTCTACCGACACTTTAAGGATGTGGATGACCTGGGCCTGACCGTGATCCGGCAAATCTCTACCCAACTGCGTCAACCGCTGCGCGACCTGCGCCGTGAGGCCGCCGAGCGGGCCGTGCAATCGACGCAGGCAAGCTCTTCGATGCTATTTGGTATCGATCTGCAGCGCGGTCGGCGGGTATGCCATGAAACTGTGCAGCTGTTCTTTGATTTCGTCGCGCAGAACCCTGAGGCCTTTATTATCGGAGTGCGCGAGCTGCACGGCGCCTCAGCGGTGTTGCGGACGGCCCTGCAGGAGGTGATGGATGAGTTTGGTGCGGACATGGCAGCAGACATCATGGCCTTCAAGCTGTTGCCGGATGTGGTCAGCCCTGCAGTGGTGCTACAGGTATCAAACCTGATCAGTCGCAACCTGTTCCAGCTGTCGCTGGACTATATCGGCCAGCCCGAACGGCAAGCGGCGATTTGTGCGTTGGCTGAAGAGCAGATCGTTATGTTGTTTACTGGGGCCAGCGTGCTACAGGGGTTGGGGCAGCTAAAATTGCCTGTGCAGTAAGCGCGGCAGCAACTGAGGCAAATCAACGGCAGCGCCATCTGCTGGCGTTATGCTAGATCGGCATCACGACTCTAACGCTTGGCCCATTAAGGACCCCCTATGATCGAAGCCACCTGGATTGCCTTTGCCTTTGTCATGGGGCTGATGGCGCGGGGCGTTGGTCTGCCGCCGTTGGTGGGCTATTTGGGCGCTGGTTTTGCCTTGGCCGGTTTTGGTGACTACATCGGGGTTGGCCCGCGTGACAGTGCGGCGCTGGATCACATCGCGCACCTGGGCGTACTGCTGTTGCTTTTTACCGTGGGCCTCAAGCTGAAAGTCAGTAACTTGGTGCGGCGTGAGGTGATCGGTGGCGGCTTGCTGCATTTCGCCATTTCCAGCCTGATCTTCCTCCCCGCGATTCTATTGCTGCTGGAGCTGCCCTGGCAGCAGGGCCTGCTGCTGGCCATGGCGCTGTCGTTTTCCAGCACTGTGCTGGCGGCCAAGGTGCTGGAGGGCAAGCGCGAACTGCGCGCCTTCCATGGTCGGGTGGCGATTGGTGTATTGATCATCCAGGACTTGATCGCCTTGGTGGTGATGAGCCTGGCCAGCGGTAAGGTGCCCTCGGCCTGGGCGTTGCTGTTGTTTGGGCTGCCGCTAATGCGGCCGTTGTTGTTTCGCCTGCTTGATGCCAGCGGTCATGAGGAGCTGATGGTGCTGCTCGGCCTGTTGCTGGCGCTGGTGCTGGGCGGTTACGGCTTCGAGCAACTGGGTTTGAGTTCCGAGTTGGGCGCGTTGGCTTTCGGCGCCATGCTGGCCAAGCACAAACGGGCTACGGAGTTGGCCAATTCGTTGTGGGGCATCAAGGAAATCTTTCTGGTCGGTTTCTTTCTGCAAATTGGCATTGGTGGCCTGCCGGATGCCGCTGCCTTGAAGTTCGCCCTGATCATGGCGGTGCTGCTGCCGCTCAAGGGCGTGCTGTTCTTCTTTCTCTTCCTGTTGTTCCGCTTGCGCGCACGCAGTGCCTTTCTCAGCAGCGTAACCCTGACCAATTACAGCGAGTTCGGCCTGATCATGGCCAGCGTGGTGTTACCTCAGTGGATGATTCCCCTGGCGATTACCGTAGCGTTGTCATTTGTGATTTCCGCGCCGCTTAACCGCGTTGTTCACCCGTTATACGAACGTCTGGCCAAGCGCCTGATCGCCCTTGAACGGAACATTCGTCACCCCGATGAGCAGCCGGTTTCGCTCGGTTTCTCCCAGGTGCTGGTGATGGGCATGGGACGTACCGGGCGTGCGGCCTATGACTATTTGCAGGAGAAGGGCTATCAGGTGGTGGGGCTGGATTCCGACCCGGTGGTGATCGAGCAGAGCAACAAAGTGGGGCGCCGTGTGTTGTTCGCCGACGGTGAGGACCCGATGTTCTGGCAGCACCTGCAGATGCCCAATGTCGATGCAGTGATCCTCTCGCTTAACGATGAGGAGGCCAAGGTGATTGCCACGCAGAAGCTGCGCGAGCGAGGTTTTAATGGCCTGGTGGTATCCCATGCGCTGTATGAGGATATCGCCATGCGTATCCAGCAAGCGGGTGCCGATCGTACCTATCTGACCATGAGCGAGGCAGGCGCGGGGTTGGCCGAGCATGTGTTGCGCACTCTGGAGAGCCGGGCCGAGGTCGCTGCGGATTGAGCAGTTACCCTCGGCAGGCACGCTGTGCTTAGTTGAAACCCAGACGCTGGCGCCAGCGCAGCTCTAGCGCCTTGCTGTCGTGGTCGAAGGGGTGGAAGCCGGGGCGGTAGTAGTCCAGGTACGATGGAATCAGCTTGGTCAGAAAACCATTGCGTGGGCCGAACAGCATCTTCAAACCCTTGCCCCAGCTGCGCCAGTTGAACAGCTGGCCGTCCTTGCGCAGCAGGTGCAGCTGGAACCAGCCGATCACGCCGAAGAAGATCACGGTGGAAATCGCCATCATGCCGATGCGGGTGAAATAGCCGCCGTAGACCTTCTGGTACACGTCGTAGCAGACCGCTTTGTGCTCGTTCTCTTCAATCGCATGCCACATCCACAGCTGATAGAGCTTGGGGTCGTTCATCTGCGTGGTCAGGTCTTCGCGCTGCAGCAGTTGCTCGGCCATGGTTGCGGTGAAGTGCTCCAGGGCACAGGTGGCGGCCAGACGCTGCTTCTTGGTGGTGATCTTGGTGACCCACTCCAGCAGCACCTTGATGCGCAGTTCCAGCAGTTCCAGGTCGATATTGTGCTCGGCGGCGTAGTCGTTATAGGCCGCGTGCTCCTTGGAGTGCATGGCTTCCTGGCCGATAAACGCGCTGATGTCCTTCTTCAGCTGCGGCTCGCTGACCTGTTCACGTACGGCGCGCACGCTGTCGACGAAGAACTTTTCGCCATAGGGGAACAGCGACGACAGGTTGTTCATGAAGTGGCTCATAAAGGGGTCGCCGGCAAACCAGAACTTCTGGCCTTCATCGAAGCTGAAGTCCATGCGACGCACGGGAAAGCTGGCGGTTGGGGTGCTGGTTTTGGCTGTCATAAGGGCGACTCCTCGGCATCTTGGTCGCGTTCGCGACCGCTCTTGTTATGGGGCTTGGGTCGACAGGCTGGGCTGTCTTGGGCCGTGATTTATCTTTAGCCGAGGGCGTTTCAGGCGCGAGGTCATTCCTGGCCAGGGCGGCCGGATTTGCGCCAACTTATGGATAGTTGTCGGACAGTTCGTCAAGCTCAGGCCCGTCAGGGCCGCGAGTGGGGTTGGTCGTGGCGGGAGTGCGATCTTTGCCAGTAGCGCATCGCGTCAGGGCGGCGCAATGCACTACTGAGGGCTGGCAGCCGTGGCGTCAGCGCTGCTGGTGCAGCTCGGCGACTTCCGCACGCAGGGCGCGCAGTTCATCGAGCAGCAATTGCTCGGTGGGCGAAGGCGGGGCCAGCTTGGCTTCCTGTTCATGGGTGGTTTGCATGGCATTGACCACCACGGCGATAAACAGGTTGAGCATCATAAAGGTGGCAATCAGGATAAACGGCAGGAAATACAGCCACGCCAGCGGGAAGGTTTCCATCACCGGGCGCACGATGCCCATCGACCAACTTTCCAGCGTCATCACCTGGAACAGGGTATAGAGGCTGGCACCAAGGCTGCCGAACCACTCGGGGAAGGCCGCGCCGAACAGCTGAGTGGCCATCACCGCCGCCACGTAGAACACCAAACCCAGCAACATGGCGATACTGCCCATGCCCGGCAACGAGGACAGCAGCGCTTCGACCACCCGGCGCATGTTCGGGTTGATCGAAATCAGCCGCAGCACGCGCAAAACTCGCAGTGCACGCAGCACCGCGAATGGTCCGCTGGACGGCACCAGGGCCACGCCCACTACCAGGCAGTCGAATACTGCCCAGGGATCACGCAGCAGGCCCAGGCCGCGGGCGATAAAGCGCAGCGCTAGCTCCAGGATAAACACTGCAAGAATCAGTTGATCCAGCATCAGCAGCAGCTTGCCCCAGTCGGCCATCAGGCCGGGGTAGGTCTGGATGCCGAGAATCGCCGCGTTGAGCACGATCAGGGTGGTCACCAGGCGGGTGATAGCTTTGCTTTCCATCAGCGCGCCGAGGCGCAGACGCCAATAGCTGGACGTCGGGTTCATGGGTATTTCATTCATGGTCTGTGGGGTACTTGCGTAAACGGTGGGCGAGTGAATTCGCGAAGGTCAACCTGGCCCGGACATGCAGTGCTGCCGTCAGGGCCTTGAGGCGTATTTATTGGTCGGTGAGGGCGAAGCTGGTCAGGGCGAAGGTGGGAATGCCGCTGTCCTGCAGCTTCTGCGAGCCACCCAATTCGGGCAGATCAATGATCGCGGCGGCTTCGATGATGCTCGCGCCCATGCGCCGTACCAGTTGTGCGGCGGCTAACAGGGTGCCGCCAGTGGCGATCAGGTCATCGAAAATCAGCACCTTGTCGCCTTCGCAGAGGCTGTCGGCGTGCACTTCCAGTTTGGCTTCGCCGTACTCGGTCTGGTAGCTCTCGCTGAGCACGTCGGCGGGCAGTTTGCCTTGCTTGCGGAACAGAATCAGCGGCTTGTTCAGTTCATAGGCGATGATTGAACCGATCAGAAAACCACGCGCATCCATAGCGCCGATGTGGCTGAAATCGGCTTCGACGTAACGCTGGATAAAACTGTCGGCAACCATGCGCAGGGCACGTGGCGACTGGAACAGCGGGGTGATATCGCGAAAGATCACCCCCGGCTTGGGGAAGTCCACCACCGGGCGGATCAGGGTTTTGATGCTGAATTCGTCGAAGATCATTGGCTAGGTCCTGCGCTGTGCGGGTCTATCAGCCCTCAAGGTTGCCGCCGGCCAAGGCGCACAGCTCGATGGGATCGAGGATATGCACTTCCTTACCTTCGGCTTCGAGCAGCTTGTTCTGTTGGAAGCGGGTAAATACCCGCGATACGGTCTCCACCGCAAGGCCCAAATAGTTACCAATTTCGTTGCGCGACATGGCCAGGCGGAACTGATTGGCCGAGAAGCCGCGTGCGCGGAAGCGCGCCGAGAGATTGACCAGGAAGGTAGCGATGCGTTCGTCGGCGGTTTTCTTCGAGAGCAGCAGCATCATCTGCTGATCGTCGCGGATTTCCCGACTCATGATGCGCATCAATTGGCGGCGCAGTTGCGGTAGTTGCACCGACAGCTCATCAAGGCGCTCGAAGGGGATTTCGCACACTGAGGTAGTTTCCAGAGCCATGGCTGACACCGGGTACGCATCACTGTCCATGCCGGACAGGCCGACCAGTTCGCTGGGCAGATGGAAGCCGGTGATCTGCTCATCACCACTATCGCTCAGGCTGAAGGTTTTCAGCGCGCCGGAACGCACCGCGAACACCGAATTGAAGGCATCGCCCTGGCGGAATAGAAATTCACCTTTTTTCAGCGGGCGGCCGCGTTTGACGATTTCGTCGAGCGCGTCCATGTCTTCCAGGTTCAGGGACAGCGGCAGACACAAGCTCGCCAGGCTGCAGTCCTTGCAATGGGCTTGGTGTGGGGTATGCAACTTGATGCTTTCGGACATCGCTGGCGATCCTAGGGTAAACACACAATAGCCGTAAGGTTACAGCAGGGCGCAAGGTAGGGCCACTAAGACGCAAGTCTGATCGAATGTTCAAGTTTTACCCTGTGCGGCCGATAAGCCATGCGGCTTTGAATATCTGCAAGGAGCATTCGTATGCGACTGGAATCGACCCAATTGAGCACCCGCATGAACCTGGCGCTGGAGCGCAAGAGCGCTGTGGCCGAAGGCGTTGTAGAGAGCAGCGAGGCGGATCAGCAGGCGTTTCGTGACAGTCTGCGGGTAAGCCTGTCAGAGCTGGGAAAGGCGCGTTCTGCTGCGGCGCAAAAGAACCGCGATATTGATGAGAGCAGCCTGCCGGACGTGGTCAAGGATCTGCTCAAGAGAATCCGCGAGCTCAAGGCGCAGGTCGAGGCGAAGAAAGCCGAGCTGCAAGAGGTCATGCAGGACCAGAGCTTAGACCCCGAGGCCAAACGCATAAAGATCGAGACGCTACAGGGCGAGCTGGCCTCTCTGCAGGGCGCGTTGAGCAGCGCCAACGCGACGCTGATCAAGACCCTGCGTGAGCAGGACCTGAGCGATCAGCAGATGCAGGAAGTGGCCAGCCTGGTGATGAAATAAACCCCGGTTTTTACGGTCCGCAGGCTGCTAGATCACCCGGGAAAAGCGTTGCTGGTTTAGTTCGCTGAGGTAGCGATCAAACAGCATGCACAGCGAGCGCACCAGCAGGCGCCCCGCAGGCCTCACTTCGATACCCTGTGCATTCAATTCGATCAATCCATCACTGGCCATCTGCTGCAGTTGTGGCCAGATCTCAGCAAAGTAACTGCGAAAATCGATGGCGTAGACCTGTTCGATATCGGCAAAGCGCAGCTGGAAATGACAGATCAACTGCTGAATCACGGCACGGCGCAAACGGTCGTCTGCGTCACAGTGCAGACCGCGCAGGGTGGCCAGTTCGCTGTGGCCGAGGCTGTCCTGGTATTTGCTCAGGTCGCTGTTGTTCTGACAGTAGAGATCGCCAATCTGGCTGATCGATGACACCCCTAGGCCGATCAGGTCGCAGTGGCCGTGGGTGGTGTAGCCCTGGAAGTTGCGTTGCAGGCTGCCATCTTCCTGGGCGCTGGCCAGTTCGTCGTCGGGCAGGGCGAAGTGATCCATGCCGATATAGCGGTAACCGGCGGCGCTCAGTTGCTCAATGCTGGCCTGCAGCATGGCCAGCTTGTCGCCTGGGCTGGGCAGGTCGCTGGTGTTGATCCGCCGCTGCGGCATAAAGCGCTCTGGCAGGTGGGCGTAGTTGAACAACGACAGGCGATCCGGTTGCAGGGCAATCACTTCGGCCACGGTGCGGGCGAAACGTTCTGGGGTTTGCAGCGGCAGGCCGTAGATCAGGTCGATGTTTATCGAGCGAAACTGCAGGGTGCGCGCGGCTTCGACGATGGCGCGGGTTTCTTCCAGGGTCTGCAGGCGATTGACCGCCCGTTGCACGGCCGGGTCGAGGTCCTGTACGCCCAGGCTGACACGGTTGAAACCCAGCTCGCGGAGCAGGCCCATGGTCGACCAATCGGCTTCGCGCGGGTCGATCTCGATGCTGTAGTCGCCCGTATCGTCATCCAGCAGGTTGAAGTGCTGGCGCAGGTGACCCATCAGGTGGCGCAGTTCATCGTGGCTGAGAAAGGTCGGGGTGCCGCCGCCGAAGTGCAGTTGCTCGACTTTCTGCTGCGGGTCGAGGTGGCGGCTGATGATCTCGATTTCGCGTTCGAGCTTTTCCAGATAGGGCTGGGCGCGGCCGCGATCCTTGGTGATCACCTTGTTGCAGGCGCAGTAGTAGCAGATGTGTGCGCAGAACGGGATGTGCACATACAGCGACAGTGGCTTCAGGGCTTTGCGGCTGTCGCGTAGGGCATGCAGCAGGTCGAACTGACTCACGCGCTCATGAAACTGCACGGCGGTTGGGTAGGAGGTGTAGCGCGGGCCGGCTTGGTCGTAGCGGCGGATCAGAGTGCTGTCCCACTGGATGGCATTGAGCATGCGGGTATTCCCGGTTTGGCTTTCAATACCGGGGAGTCTAAGAGCGCTGCGCCTGAGGTGTTTTGACCTGTATCAAGCGGCCTCTTATCGCTTAGCAGGCCGTTGAAAAACGACCTGCGTTGCCACCGCAGCGTTAAAAACAGGTTAAAAATGCTCATTTACAGCTTGTAAACTCCGCTTTTGTACCTGTTTTTGCCTTGCGCTGGCGACCTCGCCTACATTTTCAGCGGCCTGCTAGTGACCCATCAGCCAGTGCTGGTGCGGGCCGGGCATTGTCCACAGGCCGAAGAGAATCACCAGAATCCCACCGGCCATGCGCACGCCTTGCTTGCGCAGCAGGGCGGTCAGGCGCTCGGCGGCCATGCCGGTGGCCAGCAGCACCGGCAGGGTACCGAGGCCGAAGGCAAACATCAGTGCTGCGCTGCTCAACGCATTGCCCTGGCTCGCGGCCCACAGCAGAGTGCTGTAGACCAGGCCGCAGGGCAGCCAGCCCCACAGACTGCCGAGTACCAGAGCACGGGGCAGGCTGGTGACCGGCATAAAGCGTCGGGTCAGCGGCTGGATATACCGCCACAGGCCTCGGCCGAGGGCTTCGATGCGGGTCAGACCGCTCCACCAACCAGCCAGGTACAGGCCCATGGCAATCAGCAGCAGCGCTGCAATCACACGTAAACCCATGACCAGCGGGCTATTGGCGACTGCCCAGCCTGCCAAACCGAGCAGCAGGCCGGCCAGGCTGTAGCTGAAGATGCGCCCCAGGTTATAGGCAAGCAGCAGCTGAAAACGCTGGGCGCGTCGCTCGGGTGGGATGGCCAGGGTCAGGGCGCCCATCAGACCGCCGCACATGCCCAGGCAATGGCCGCCACCGAGCAGGCCGAGAATCAGTGCCGAAACCAATAGCGGCAGCAGCTCAAGCACCGGGCTTGTCTCCTGCTTCCTTGGATTGCTCCTCCTGTTGCACCTGGCTGACCGCAGCCTGGTGCTTGGGGTCTTCGTCGTCGAACAGGATGCTGTGGGCCGGGCCGTCGAGGTCGTCGTACTGACCGCTGTCCACCGCCCAGAAGAACAGCCAGATGGCAAAAGCTACCAAGGCGATGGCGACCGGGATCAGGATATAGAGGGCGGGCATTGGATCTCCGTGCGGCGATAGGGTTGGGCGACGCGCACCTACAGCTTGGGCAGGCGCGTCAGACGCAGAGCGTTAACCACCACCAGCAGCGAACTGACCGACATACCCAGCGCTGCCCAGATGGGTGTGATCCAGCCGATAGCGGCGAAAGGCAGCACCAGGCCATTGTACAGGCTGGCCCAGGCGAGGTTCTCGATGATGATGCGGCGGGTTCGTTGCGCCATGTGTAGAGCCTGAACCAGGCTACTCAGGCGGTTGGACAGCAGCACGGCATCGGCACTGGTTTTCGCCAGATCCGTGGCGCTGCCCATGGCCACGCTGATATCGGCGGCGGCCAGGACGGGTACATCATTGACCCCATCACCCAGCATCAACACGCGGCGGCCATGGCTGTGCAGCTGTTTCAGTACGTCCAGTTTGGCATCCGGGGTAAGGCCGCCACGGGCATCGTCAATGCCCAGCTGGCGTGCCACTTCGCCGACCATGGGCGAGCTGTCGCCGGACAGCAGCATGATCTGCCAGCCTTTGGCTTTGGCCATCTCGATCAGTTGCGGCGCGTCGTCGCGCAGGCGGTCATCCAGTACGAACCAAGCCAGCGGGCCCTGTTCATCTCCCAGCAGCAGCCATTGGCCGTGTTCACCGCTAATCGCAGGGGTGGGTTGAGTGCTAAGTGTGCAGACAAAGTTGGCCTCGCCGATGCGCAGTATTCGGCCGCCAACGCGCCCTTGTAGGCCCAAGCCCGGATGGCTGTCGACCGCTTCTGCGGCTTCCGGGGCTTGGCCGAAGGCGCGGGCAATCGGGTGTTCGGAACGATTTTCCAGGGCGGCGGCCAGGGCCAGGCAGGCGTCGGCATCCAGCTCGCGCAGCGGGTGGATGGCACTAAGGGTCAGGCGACCTTCGGTGAGGGTGCCGGTTTTGTCCAGCACCAGGGTGTCGATTTGGTTCAGGCCTTCGAGTACGTGGCCACGGGTCAGCAGCATGCCCAGCTTGTGCAGCGAGCCGGTCGCCGCAGTCAGGGCTGTGGGGGTGGCCAGGGCCAACGCGCAAGGACAAGTGGCGACCAGCAGGGCCAAGACGATCCAGAATGCACGCGAGGGGTCGAGTTGCCACCAGATCATACCGACGATAGCGGCTGTCACCAGTACGATCAGCAGGAACCACTGTGCGACCTGATCGGCCAATACTGCCAGACGCGGTTTATCGTTCTGCGCGCGCTCCAGCAGGCGAACGATGGCCGACAGCCGCGTGGCATCACCGAGGGCCTGCACTTCAACCTGCAACGGGCCTTCGACATTCAGCGTGCCGGCGGTGACGGCATCGTCGACGCTACGCGGCTGCGGCAGGTACTCGCCGGTTAGCAGTGATTCATCGACGCTCGACTGGCCCTGAACAATTCGACCGTCAGCCGGCAGCAGCGCACCAGGCGGCACCAGCACCTGATCGCCGATACGCAGTTCGCTGAGTAGAATTCGTTGGCTCTGGCCGTCCGCATCCAGGCGTAGGCAGGAGGCTGGCAGCAGGTTGACCAGTTGCGCCGTGGCGGCGGCCGTGCGCTCGCGGGCGCGGCGCTCCAGGTAGCGGCCGGCCAGGAGAAACAGGGCAAACATGCCCACTGCATCGAAATACAACTCGCCCTGGCCGGTCACCGTCGACCAGATACCGGCGATGTAGGCGCCGCCAATCGCCAGGGATACCGATACATCCATGGTCAGGTGGCGGGTGCGCAGGTCGCGCAGTGCGCCACGGAAGAACTGGCCACAGCAGTAAAAGACAATCGGCGTGGTGAGAAACAGGCTGACCCAGCGCAGAATCTTGTCCAGCTCTGGGCTGAGGTCGATATTGAATTCCGGCCAGGTGGCCATGGTCGCCATCATCACCTGCATCCACAGCATGCCGGCCACGCCCAGCTCGCGCATGGCGCGGCGGTTCTCGCGTTGTAGCTGTTCGGCTGCGGCATCAGCCTGCCAGGGGTGGGCGGCGTAGCCGATCTTGCGCAGGGCCTTGAGCAGGCTACTAAGTGGCAGTTGGCTGTCGGCCCAGCGCACTTGCAGGCGGTGATTGGACAGGTTGAGGTGCGCCTCGCTGACGCCGGGCAGGGTCCGCAGGTGTTTCTCGATCAGCCAGCCACAGGCTGCGCAGCTGATGCCTTCGATCAGTAGACAGGTTTCGCTGAGTTCGCCGTCATGCTCGACAAAGGGTTGCTGCACATCGCTGCGGTCATACAGCGTCAGCTCATCGGGCAGCGCCTGGGGCAGGCTCTGCGGGTTAGTGGCGCTTTCGCTGCGGTGCTTGTAGTAGTGCTCCAGGCCGCCGCTGACGATGGCTTCGGCCACTGCCTGACAGCCCGGGCAGCACATCTCGCGGGTTGCGCCCAGTATCTGGGCCTGGAAACGGCTGCCGGCAGGAACCGGCAGAGCACAGTGATAGCAGGGAGTCGGGCTGGCCATCGGTGCGCTTACTGAGCATCCCCGAGAAGGATGTTCTGTCCGCTCTGCACGTTTTCTTCTTCAAACAGGCGCCAGTCCTTGCCGCCTTCCTGGCCGATTAGCTCGACAAAGCGGCGACCTTCGACGGCATCGATCATCTGCCCGCTGTAACTGCCATCAGCCTGCGGCTGCAGAATCACCCGACGGTCGCGCTCCGGCTGAGTCGGCGAGATCAGGTTGAGCACCAGCTGCTGCGGACGGCTGTTGCCGCCCAGCTGCAGGGTGGCGGTGCCGTTGTCATCGTTGAGCAGCAGGCTGGCGTGCAGCTTGAGGCGGATGGCGTGGTTTTCCCGCTCCAGGGACTGGTTGATGCCTTTGCCGACGTCGTAATAATCATCGGAGATCAGCCCCGGCGGGTTCTTCGTGGCGATGGTCAGCAGGGTTAGCCCCTGGACCACTGAATAGGCCAGCAGGCCAATCAGGAACCAGGGCCAGAATTGCTTGTACCAGGGCTTGATGATCTCGGCGTTCTTTTCAGCTATGGGCTCAATCATGGTCTTCTCTAATCAGCGCACGCTGGGGCCGATAAAGCGGCTGGCGGCGTCGGTTTTGATGCTTGGGTCATCCACCGCGTGTAGGCGGAAGCTAATTTCATTGGCGCTCGAAGGGAGTTTTTCCGGCTCGATGGACAGCTCTACGGGCAGCGATAGAACTTCGCCTGCATCGGCTTTGATCACGCGCTTGCCTTCATAAACCAGGTCATCAAGGCCGTCAGCTTCGATCTCATAGGTCACAGCATGCTGGGCCTTGTTCATGATTTTCAGGGTGTAGACGTTCTCGATCCTGCCTTCTTCGTTCTCCCGGTAGAGTACGCGGTCCTTGAGCACATCCAGTTCCACCAGCGAGCGGTCGGCAACTGCCCAGGCAAATACGCAGAACATCGCGACCAGAGCTACGGCGTAACCAATCAGGCGTGGTCGTACCAGGTGGGTCTTCTGCCCGGAGAGGTTGTGTTCGGTTGTGTAGCTGATCAGCCCTTTCGGGTAATTCATCTTGTCCATGATGCTGTCGCAGGCGTCGATGCAGGCGGCGCAGCCGATGCACTCGATCTGCAGGCCGTCGCGTATGTCGATGCCGGTGGGGCAGACGTGCACGCACATTTTGCAGTCGATGCAGTCACCCAGGCCTTCAGCCTTGTAGTCGGCATCGCGCTTGCGCGGGCCGCGGTGTTCGCCGCGACGCGGGTCATAGGACACGATCAGGGTGTCCTGGTCGAACATCACGCTCTGGAAGCGCGCGTAGGGGCACATGTAGATGCACACCTGCTCACGCAGGTAGCCGGCGTTGCCGTAGGTGGCGAGGGTAAAGAAGCCGACCCAGAATAGCGCCCAGCCGCCTGCTTGCAGGGTGAATAGCTCGGGGATCAGTTCGCGAATCGGGGTGAAGTAGCCGACAAAGGTAATCGCGGTGACCAGCGATACGCCGACCCAGATGCCGTGCTTGGCCAGCTTGCGCAGAAATTTCTGCGTGGTCATCGGTGCCTTGTCGAGCTTCATGCGCTGGTTGCGATCACCTTCGGTGACCTTTTCCGCCCACATAAACACCCAGGTGAACACACTTTGTGGGCAGGTGTAACCGCACCACACGCGGCCAGCGAACACGGTGATAAAGAACAGGCCGAAGGCTGCGATGATCAGCAGTGCCGAGAGCAGAACGAAATCCTGCGGCCAGTAGGTGGAGCCGAAAATGTAGAACTTGCGCTCCGGCAGGTTCCACCAGACGGCCTGACGGCCATTCCAGGTCAACCATACGGTGCCGAAGTACAACAGGAAGAGGGCTGCGCCACCGAGCATACGCAAGTTGCGGAAAATGCCGGTGAAGGAGCGGGTGTAGATTTTTTCGCGGTTGGCGTACAGGTCAACAACTTCGACCTTGGCCGGGGCAGGGGTGACGTCTTTAACTGGAATCTGTGCGCTCATCAGTTCGTACCACGGCGGTTGATTGGCTGCCCTGGTCGATACGTGCCGGCCGGGGTCATACGGGCTCTTGCGCTATGGTACGCCTGACGATTGCCCAACAGGTGCGACCTGCGGTCGCGCCTGCCGGGCAGGAGAATTACTTCTCGGTTTTTGCGTGCGACAGGCTGTACACGTAAGCCGCCAGCAGATGCACCTTATCGTTGCCCAGGAAATCAGCCTGGGCTGGCATCTTGCCGTTACGGCCATAGCGCAGAGTTTGTTGTACCTGAGCGAAACTGGAGCCGTAGAGCCAGATTTTGTCAGTCAGGTTGGGTGCGCCCATGGCCTGTTGGCCCTTAGCTTCAGCGCCATGACAGACTGCACAATTGGTCGCGAAGATGTTTTGACCTGCGGCAAGATCAACCGCGATACCTTCAGGGTTTTTCAAACCGGACAAGCTACGGATGTAGCCGGCAACGTTGCGGATGCCTTCTTCGCCGATGCTGTCTTTCCACGCTGGCATAGCTGCCTGACGGCCGCCCATGATGGTGGTCTTGATGGTTTCTGGCTCGCCGCCATACAGCCAATCGTTGTCGGTCAGGTTCGGGAAACCATAGGCACCCTTGGCGTCAGAACCGTGGCAGACCGAGCAGTTGGAAGCAAATAGGCGACCGCCCATTTTCAGCGCTTTCTCGTCCTGGGCCACTTGTTCAATCGGCATGGCTGCGTACTTGGCGAAGATCGGGCCATATTGGCCTTCAGCCTTGGCCATTTCCTTTTCCCACTGGTGCACACCCGTCCAGCCTGCATTGCGCTCTACATCACCGGCAATTTGGATATTGGTGGCGAAGGGCGTTTTTGCCTCGGTATCGAGGTAGTCATAGCCCGGTAGCAGCCCCTTCCAGTTACCCAGGCCCGGGTAGAGCGCCAGGTAGCCGAGGGCAAAGATGATGGTGCTGATAAACAGCATGAACCACCACTTGGGCAGCGGGTTGTCGAACTCTTCGATACCGTCGAAGGAATGGCCGACGGTTTCTTCGGTGGTTTCTTCGCGCTGGCCCTTGCGGGTGCCGAAGATCAGCCAGGTCAGGGCAAAGATGGTGCCCAGAGACAGAATGGTTACGTACCAACTCCAGAACGTGGTCATTGGTTATTGCTCCTGGAAGATTGCTCGTCACGCTCATTGGGTTTGGGATCGTCGGCGAAGGGCAGGTTAGCGGCCTCGTCGAAGCTGGATTTACGCTTGCTGCTGTAGGCCCAGAGCACCACGCTAATAAAAGCGATGAACACCACTGCTGTGCCTATGCCGCGAATCATCCCGATATCCATAGTGCGTTACCGTTTGTTCTTGATGGATGTGCCGAGAACCTGCAGGTACGCAACCAGTGCGTCCATTTCGGTCTTGCCTTTTACTGCGTCCTTGGCCCCAGCGATGTCTTCATCGGTGTAAGGGATGCCAAAACCACGCATGACTTCCATCTTCTTGGCGGTGTCCTTGCCGTCGAGTTTGTGCTCGACCAGCCAAGGGTATGCCGGCATCTTCGACTCAGGGACTACGTTGCGCGGGTTGTACAGGTGCGCACGATGCCATTCATCCGAGTAACGACCGCCAACCCGAGCAAGGTCCGGACCGGTACGCTTGGAACCCCACAGGAACGGATGGTCCCAAACGCTTTCACCGGCAACCGAGTAGTGGCCATAGCGTTCGGTTTCAGCACGGAACGGACGGATCATCTGCGAGTGGCAGCCGACACAGCCGTTGGCGATGTAGACATCGCGGCCTTCCAGTTGCAGCGCGGTGTAAGGCTTGAGGCCTTCCACCGGCTCGTTGGTAACGTCCTGGAAAAACAGCGGAACGATTTGAGTCAGGCCGCCGATGCTGACGGCCAGAACCATCAGCAGCGCCATCAGGCCAATATTCTTCTCAAGGATTTCGTGTTTCATCAGTGCGCTACTCCGGCAGGAATCTGTGCAGCCGCTTCGTATTCCGAAGCCTTGGCGGCACGCACGGTGCGGTAGGTGTTGTACGCCATCAGCAGCATGCCGGTGACGAAGAAGGCGCCACCAATCATGCGCACCACGTAGCCTGGGTGGCTGGCTTCCAGCGCTTCAACGAAGGAGTAGGTGAGGGTGCCGTCTTCGTTGACTGCACGCCACATCAGGCCCTGGGTGATGCCGTTGACCCACATCGAGGCGATGTACAACACGGTACCGATGGTGGCCAGCCAGAAGTGCGCGTTGATTAGGCCAACGCTGTGCATCTGTGGGCGACCGAAGACTTTCGGCAGCAGGTGGTACAGCGCGCCGATGGAGATCATCGCTACCCAGCCGAGAGCGCCGGCATGTACGTGGCCGATGGTCCAGTCAGTGTAGTGAGACAGCGCGTTGACGGTCTTGATTGCCATCATCGGGCCTTCGAAGGTCGACATGCCGTAGAACGCCAGGGATACGACCAGGAAGCGCAGGATTGGGTCGGTGCGCAGCTTATGCCAGGCGCCCGACAGGCTCATCATGCCGTTGATCATGCCGCCCCAGCTTGGTGCCAGCAGGATGATTGACATCGCCATACCCAGGGACTGTGCCCAATCCGGCAGTGCGGTGTAGTGCAGATGGTGCGGGCCAGCCCAGATGTACAGGGTGATCAGCGCCCAGAAGTGCACGATGGACAGGCGATACGAGTAGATCGGACGCTCGGCCTGCTTAGGAACGAAGTAGTACATCATCCCCAGGAAACCGGTGGTCAGGAAGAAGCCCACGGCGTTGTGGCCGTACCACCACTGGATCATCGCGTCAGTCGCACCGGCGTAAGCCGAGTAGGATTTGAACAGGCTGACCGGAACGGCCGCGCTGTTGACGATGTGCAGCATCGCGGTAACCAGAATGAAGGCACCGTAGAACCAGTTGCCGACATAGATGTGCTTGGTTTGACGCTTGACGATAGTGCCGAAGAACACCACCGCATAGGCGACCCAGACGATGCCCAGAAGGATATCGATTGGCCACTCCAGCTCGGCGTATTCCTTGGAACCGGTGAAACCCATTGGCAGGGTGATCACCGCAGCGACGATCACGGCTTGCCAGCCCCAGAATACGAATGCGGCAAGACCATCTGAGATCAGGCGTACCTGGCTGGTGCGTTGCACCACATAGAACGAGGTTGCCATCAGCGCGCAGCCGCCAAAGGCGAAGATCACCGCGTTGGTGTGCAGCGGACGCAGACGGCCGAAGCTCGTCCATTCCATACCCAGGTTGAGTTCAGGCCACACCAGCTGTGCGGCGATGAAAACACCCAGGCTCATGCCAATGACTCCCCAAATCACCGTCATTACGGCGAACTGGCGAACCACCTTGTAGTTATAAGCAGTCGGACTGATTGCTGTGCTCATTATGGGTTCCACGGTTAATGGATTTTTTAGGGGCAAAAATCGGCGGCAAGTATGGAGAAAGCAGGTGCTCATTGCAACGACACAAGCCGGCACGATAAGGCTTTCAGGGCTTATGGCAAGCATGCATGGCAACTTGTGCCAGACATTGCCGCAAGCAATAAATGCCTTACAGGCGTAGCGCGAAAGATAGGAATCGCCTTGGAGTTATGACAGGTGGCGACTGTCGACAAGATTAGCTCAAGTCAAACGTTGCGCGTGCACTTGGTCGGAAGGGTGCGACTTTGGGTCGCATGGCTCGGGCGGCTGTCCGGGCGCGGGAGAGGCTTGGTTGAGTGGCTGGCGATCTGGGGTCGCCAGCCGGGTGCTGCGGTTTTAGCGATTACTGTGCCGTTGCGTTCTGTTGTTGCTGGCTCAGGCTCAGTACGTAAGCGGCCAGCAGATGCACCTTGTCGTTACCCAGATACTGCTCTTGCGCGGGCATTTGGCCGTTGCGGCCGTGGCGAATGGTCTGCTGCAACTGCACCAGGCTGCTGCCGTAGATCCAGCCAGCTGGGCTGGTCAGGTCCGGCGCACCGAGCATGGCCATGCCTTTGCCTTCTGCACCGTGGCAGGCCTGGCAGTTGGCAGCAAAAATCGCAGCACCTTTCTCAAGGCTGAGGTTTTTGTCAGCTGGCAGCGGCAGACCGGCCAGCGAACTACGTACATAGGCTGCGACCTGCTGTACGCCGTCCTCGCCAATCACGGGTGCCCACGCTGGCATGGCGCCCATACGGCCATTGAGGATGGTGGTCTTGATGACGGCTGGCTCGCCGCCCCAGCGCCAGTGGCTGTCGGTGAGGTTAGGGAAGCCCACTGCGCCCTTGGCGTCGGAGCCGTGGCAGACCGAGCAATAGGTGGCAAACATACGGCCGCCCATTTTCAGTGCCTGCTCGTCTTTGGCCACTTCTTCCAGGGGCATGGCAGCATATTTGGCGAAGATGGGTCCGTACAGCTCGTCAGCCTTGTCGACTTCACGCTGCCATTGCTTGACCTGGGTCCAGCCGCCTTCATAGCCCGGCAGCACGCCTTTCCAGTTGCCCAGACCCGGGTAGAGCACCAGGTAGCCAATCGAAAAGACGATGGTGCCGATAAACAGCATGAACCACCACTTGGGCAGCGGGTTGTCATATTCCTCGATACCGTCGAAGGCATGACCCATGGTCTGCTCGGTCGGATTTTTATGAACTTCGCTTTTGCGGGTGGCGAAAATCAGCCAGAACAGGGCGAGCAGGGTGCCGACGGTCAGCACTGTGATGTACCAGCTCCAGAACGTGCTCATGGGGTCTTGCTCCTTGGTGCAGCCAGCTTGGATTCATCGGCAAAAGGCAGTAGGGCCGCCTCATCGAAGGCCGTGCGGCGCTTGCCGCTATAGGCCCACAGGGTGACGCAGATAAACGACAGCAGAACCAGTGCCGTGCCGATGCCACGCAGGGTGCCTGTATCAATAAATTCGAATGACATGGCTCTACCTCTTGTTCTTCACGGCAATGCCGAGCACTTGCAGGTAGGCGACCATGGCGTCCATCTCGCTCTTGCCTTTGACGGCAGTGGACGCGCCGGCGATGTCCTCTTCGCTGTACGGCACACCTACAAAGCGCAGGGCCTTCATCTTCGCGGCGGTGTTCTGGCCGTCCAGGGTGTTTTCCACCAGCCATGGATAGGCAGGCATCTTTGACTCCGGCACTACGTTGCGTGGGTTGTACAGGTGTGCACGGTGCCATTCATCCGAGTAACGACCGCCGACGCGAGCCAGATCTGGCCCGGTGCGTTTGGAGCCCCAGAGGAAGGGGTGGTCGTAGACACTTTCACCGGCTACCGAATAGTGGCCGTAGCGCTCGGTTTCGGCACGGAACGGGCGGATCATCTGTGAATGGCAGCCGACGCAGCCCTCGCGGATGTACACATCACGACCTTCCAGTTGCAGCGCGGTGTAGGGCTTGAGGCCGGCCACCGGTTCATTGGTGACGTCCTGGAAGAACAGCGGAACGATCTGTGTCAGGCCGCCGATGCTCACGGCCAGGACCATCATCAGAGCCATCAGGCCGATGTTCTTCTCGAGTATTTCGTGTCTCATCAGTGAGCTCCCTCAAGCGAAAACTGTGCGGCGGCATCCATCTCTGCTGCCTTGGTATGACGCACGGTCTGCCAAACGTTCCAGGCCATTACCAGCATGCCGGCAAAGAAGATCGCACCGCCGATCACCCGCACCACAAAGCCGGGGTGGCTGGCTTCCAGTGCTTCGACGAAGGAGTAGGTGAGGGTGCCGTCTTCGTTGACAGCGCGCCACATAAGGCCCTGGGCGATGCCGTTGACCCACATCGAGGCGATGTAAAGCACGGTGCCAATGGTGGCGAACCAGAAGTGCACGTTAATCAAAGCAATGCTGTGCATTTCGTCGCGACCAAAGACTTTTGGCAGCATGTGGTACAGCGAGCCGATCGACACCATGGCGACCCAGCCCAGCGCGCCGGCATGTACGTGGCCGATGGTCCAGTCGGTGTAGTGGGATAGAGCATTGACGGTTTTGATCGCCATCATCGGACCTTCGAAGGTCGACATGCCGTAGAACGCCAGCGATACAACGAGGAAGCGCAGAATCGGGTCGGTACGCAGCTTATGCCAGGCTCCGGAGAGGGTCATCATGCCGTTGATCATGCCGCCCCAGCTTGGCGCCAGCAGAATCAGCGACATCACCATGCCCAGGCTCTGCGCCCAGTCCGGCAGCGCGGTGTAGTGCAGGTGGTGCGGACCGGCCCAGATATACACGGCAATCAGCGCCCAGAAGTGCACGATGGACAACCGGTAGGAATACACCGGGCGACCGGCCTGCTTGGGCACGAAGTAATACATCATCCCCAGAAAGCCCGCGGTGAGGAAAAAGCCCACGGCGTTGTGCCCGTACCACCACTGGATCATCGCGTCCGTGGCCCCGGCATAGGCCGAGTAGGACTTGGTCAGGGTGACCGGCACTTCTAGGTTGTTAACCAGGTGCAGCAACGCGACGGTGAGGATAAAACCACCGAAGAACCAGTTGCCGACATAGATGTGGCTGACGTTACGCTTGATCACCGTGCCGAAGAACACAACGGCGTAGCTGACCCAGACAATGGTGATCAGAATGTCGATCGGCCATTCCAGCTCGGCGTATTCCTTGGAGCTGGTCCAGCCCATCGGCAAACTGATGGCCGCCAGGACGATTACCAGTTGCCAGCCCCAGAAGGTGAAGGCCGCCAGCTTGGGCGCGAACAAGGTAGTCTGCGAAGTGCGCTGCACCGCGTAGTAGCTGGTGGCAAACAGTGCACAGCCACCGAAGGCGAAGATCACCGCGTTGGTATGCAGCGGGCGCAGGCGGCCGAAGCTGGTCCACGGCAAGTTGAAGTTGAGTTCGGGCCAGGCCAGTTGCGCGGCGATAAATACGCCGAGCCCCATCCCGACAATGCCCCACACCACCGTCATGATGGCAAATTGGCGAACCACCCTGTAGTTGTAGGCGGAACTGGTTGCTGTGTTCATGTCTGGGCTTCCATCCACGGTTTATAGGCAGATCATCGAAAATCAGCGGCTGCGGGCTTGTACGATCTGCGTCGCAGTCCAGCGGATTCTTTAAGCGAGGCAAGCATGAGCAAAGGGCAAGTCACGGGTATTGACGGGGATCAATACGTGCAGGGGCAGGGTGAGAGTGCATGGCTGTGGGATCGTCCGCTTGGCGAGACGCATGCCACCCTGGTTCTGGCCCACGGTGCTGGTGCACCGATGGACAGTGAGTTCATGCAGAACATGGCGCAAAGCCTTGCTGCGCGTGGGATTGCTGTACTGCGCTTCGAGTTTGCCTACATGGCAGCGCGTCGTCTGGACGGCAAGAAACGCCCCCCCAATCCCCAGGCCAAACTGCTCGAACAATGGCGTGAGGTGTACAGCCAGGTGCGCCAACAGGTCGCAGGGCCGCTGGCGATTGGCGGCAAGTCCATGGGTGGGCGCATGGCCAGCTTGTTGGCTGATGAACTAGGCGCCGATGCGCTGGTGTGTCTGGGTTATCCCTTCTACGCCGTCGGCAAACCGGAAAAGCCACGTGTCGCGCACCTGGCAGAGCTGCGCACGCCGACGCTGATTATCCAAGGTGAGCGCGATGCCCTGGGTGACCGGCAGGCAGTGGCGGGCTATGCGCTAGCTGAGTCGATCAAGCTGCACTGGCTGGCAGCGGGTGATCATGACCTCAAACCACTGAAAAGCTCAGGTTTTACTCATCAACAGCACATGCAAACGGCAGCCGATGCGATTGCGCAGTTTCTCTGCGCATAGCCGGTGAGGGCTGGTGTTTGGTGAATAAGTGCTATTCCTACTAAAACACTAGGACTTTGCCGGCGCTGGCGAGTGGCGTACACTGCGCGCATGTTTGCGAGGAGTTGCCATGAGCACCATTACCATTACCGACGCTGCCCACGATTATCTGGCTGACCTGCTGAGCAAGCAGAACACCCCGGGCATCGGCATCCGCGTATTTATCACTCAGCCAGGCACCCAGTACGCCGAAACCTGCATTGCCTACTGTAAGCCGGGCGAGCAGAAGGCCGAAGACACCGCACTGGGCCTGGCCAGCTTCACCGCCTGGATCGATGCCGTCAGCGAGCCGTTTCTGGAAGACGCCGTGGTTGACTACGCCACCGACCGTATGGGCGGCCAGCTGACCATCAAGGCGCCAAACGCCAAAGTGCCAATGGTCAACGAAGACAGCCCTATCAACGAGCGTATCAGCTACTACCTGCAGACCGAGATCAACCCCGGCTTGGCCAGCCATGGCGGCGAAGTCAGCCTGATCGACGTGGTCGAAGATGGCATTGCCGTGTTGAAGTTTGGCGGCGGTTGCCAGGGTTGCGGTCAGGTCGACTTGACCCTGAAGGAAGGCATCGAGAAAACCCTGCTTGAGCGTATTCCCGAGCTCAAAGGCGTGCGTGACGTGACCGACCACAGCATCAAGGAAAATGCCTACTACTAAGTCGGTAGCCAAATAAAAATGCCCGCGCTCTGCGGGCATTTTTTATGGCGCTTACTGCATTGGCGTGGGATTTAGCCGCGACGGCAACAATGCAGTAATCACTCAAGCACGGCTTTTGCGCCGATCAAGCACCTGGGTCGCCCTTGCGCGCAGTTGCCCGCAGCCGCCATCAATGTCCTGACCCGCCGAGTTGCGCACCTTGGTCAGCACACCGCGGCTGTGCAGGTAACGCACGATCTGCACAATCCGGTCGCCATCGGGGCGCTGGAACTCGTCAGCTTCCAGGCTGTTGTAGGGGATCAGATTCATGATCGCGTACTTGCCCTTGAGCAGGCGCAGAATGCCGTCCATTTCCTCCTGGCTGTCGTTGATGCCCTTGAGCAGTGTCCACTGATACTGGATCGGGTAATCGATCTGCCGTGCATAGGTTTCGCCCAGCTTCACCAGTTCTTCAGGATCGATACGCGGCGCACGCGGTAGCAGCTCCTGGCGCAGCTCGGCATCGGTGCTGTGCAGCGACAGAGCCAGGGCTGGCTTGACCTGTTGCTGCGGCAAACGCTCGAACACCCGTGGATCGCCGACGGTGGAGAACACCAGGTTGCGCTGGCCGATGCCGCCCTCGGTGCCGAGCAGGTTGATCGCTTCGAGCACGTTGTCCAGGTTATGCGCCGGCTCGCCCATGCCCATGAAGACCACTTTCTTCACCGCTCGAAAGCGCCGTGCCAGCGCCACCTGGGCAACAATTTCGGCGGTGCTCAGCTGGCGCAGCAGGCCGCTCTTGCCGGTCATGCAGAACACGCAGCCCACCGCGCAACCGACCTGGCTGGACACGCACAGCCCATCGCGCGGCAGTAGCACGCTTTCCACCATTTGCTTGTCAGCCAACTCCACCAGCAGGCGCGCCGAGCCGTCCGTCGCCGGGTGTTCGGCGCTGAGGCGCGCTAGGCCATCAAGCTCGCGACTTATCTCGGGCAGGGCATTGCGCACCGCCAGCGGCAGGAAGTTTTCGGTTTTCTGATTACGCGTACCGGTATCCAGCGGCATGCCACGCAGCCAGGCACGGGTAATCCGCCCGATGTGCATGGGCTTGGCACCGAGATCGGTGAGGCGTTGGTGAAAGTCGTGAATATGCATGGGGCGCGCATGCTACCACCGGCCAGGTTGCGGTGGTATGTGTCGAGGCGGGCAGGCGTCGGGTGCGCGGCAAAACTGCTTAGCCTTTGCTCAAGCCGCGTCGGGCACTCATACTAGCGACCTGATTGGCCTGACCCAGCTGTGCGGAGCGGTAGATGAAATTTATACACCAGCGCGAACACCTCAACGAAGACGACGTCGTCGTGATCGAGTGCTCGCAGACCTGCAATATTCGCCTGATGAGCGATGCCAACTTCCGCAGCTTCAAGAATGGTGGCCGGCACACCTACCACGGCGGTGCGTTCGACACCTTCCCGGCCAAGATCACCGTGCCCAGCAGCGGATTCTGGAATATCACCATCGACACGGTTTCGCGCAAAGCTATCAGCGTCACACGCAAACCGACGCTCAAACATTCGATCAAGATCGTGCGCAAATCGACTTCGCGCCTGAGCTGAGAGCTGGTTGATCTTGATCCCTCCAAAGCCCGCTTAGATAGCGGGCTTTTTGTTGCAGGCGCGAATCAGGCTGGCTTGGCCGCGGCGCTCGGGCGCACCACCAGCCACAGGGCGATGGCGATCAAAACGCCGCCGTAGAGGTAAGCCCAGGACAGCGGTTCGTCCAGCAGCAGGGCGCCCCAGAGCACGCCGAATGGCGGGATGAGGAAGGTCGTGGTGCTGGCCTTGATTGGACCGATGTCGCTGATAAGGCGGAAATACAGCACGTAAGCGAAGGCGGTGCAAATAAAGCCCAGCCCTGCCAGGGACAGCCAGACGTCGAGCCCGCCCCAGCTGGCTGGCGGTTGAATGACCAAGGCGCCACCGAACAATGGCAGCAGGAACAGGCTGGCACCGCACAGACTGGCGAAAGCGGTCAGACGGTTATCCAGGCCGCCTTGCATTCCAATCCAGCGTCGGGTGAGAAAGCCGGCAAAACCATAGCAAACGGTGGCCACCAGGCAGGCGGCAGCGCCCCAAAGCAGTGGCAGGTCGAATTCCACCGGGCCAGTACGGGTCAGCACTGCCACGCCAAACAGGCCGATGGCCACGCCGGCGGCTTTGCTCAGGGTCATGGCTTCGGCAAAGAACAGCATGCCGATCAGTACCCCCATCATTGGTGTGGTGGCATTCAGAATGGCCGAGTAGCCCGCCGGCAACACCAGCGCGGCCATGCAATACATGGCCGATGGCAGGCCGGCGTTGATCACCCCGAGCATCAGGCAGTGTTTGAGTTTGCCGCGGAAGTCCCAGCGCACGCGCATCAGCAGCAGAATCGCCAGCAGGCCAAGCATGCCCAAGCTGGCGCGGAAAAAAGCAGTGGGCATGCTGCCCAGCACCGGCGCAACGATGCGCATGAATAAAAAGCTAGCACCCCATATTGCAGCAAGTGATAGCAGACGGATCAGGTCGACAAGACGCACAACAAACTCCACGACGGCGAGAAAGACGAGCAGTGTTGCTGGGCGCGGGAGCCAAGGCAATTCGAAATGCGCTTCGAAAGCCGCTGATTGGCAATATTTCGTGGTAGATAAATGCGTATCCAGGACTTGTCGGCTTTTACTTGGCGCGGGCACTGGATAAGCTCGGTGGATTGTCCGCTTTTCATCTGCAGGGGTTCGTTTATGCCACAGCAATGGCCGGCCAGCGCGATTGCCGCGCTTATCCTCGAAGGCTTCGACGATTACCGCGAGCAGTTTCGGCAGATTACCAACGGTGCGCGGGTGCGTTTCGAGCAGGCGCAGTGGCAGGAAATCCAACAGGCATCAGCGGCGCGTATCGCCCTCTATGAAGAGTGCGTCAGCGCAGTCAGCGCAAGCCTGGGACAGGCTTACAGCGCAGAGGTACTGCTGGATGTGGCGCAATGGCCGCTGGTCAAGTCGGCTTATATCGCCCTGATCGACCTACGTTACGACGATGAATTGGCGGAAACCTGGTTCAACTCAATTTTCTGCGGGCTGTTCAGCCACGATCAGATCAATGATGGCTGCATGTTTATTCACACCACGCGCCCGGCGCTGCGGGTCAATGAACGTGCGCCGCAAACCCGCCTGTACGAGCCCAAAGGCAATGTCGAACAGGCGCTGCGCCAGGTTTTCGAGGATTTCAGTTTCGAAGTCGGCTATGAGAACCTGGAGCGCGACCTGGCGCGCCTGCTCAAGCAGTTGTACGCCAACCTGCCGGATTGGGTGTGCAAGGACCCTGACTTGCGCATTGAGTTGTTTGCCTCGCGCTTGTACCGCAACAAGGGCGCGTACCTGGTAGGGCGCATCTATACCCGTGATGAGCAATGGCCGCTGGTGATTCCGCTGCTGCACCGCGAAGGCCAGGGCATTCAGATCGATGCACTGATCACCGACGAGGCGGAGGTGTCGATCATCTTCTCCTTCACCCGTTCCTATTTCATGGTGCGGGTCGGCTACCCGGCGGAGTTTGTCGGCTTCCTCAAACGCATCCTGCCGGGCAAACATATTGCCGAGCTGTACACCTCGATCGGTTTCTACAAGCACGGCAAGTCGGAGTTCTACCGCTCGCTGATCAACCACCTGGCGACCACCGATGACAAGTTTGTCATGGCTCCCGGCGTGCGCGGCATGGTGATGAGCGTGTTTACCCTGCCGGGTTTCAACACTGTGTTCAAGATCATCAAGGACCGCTTCTCGCCGTCGAAGAACGTCGATCGGAACACGGTGATCGAAAAGTACCGGTTGGTGAAAACCGTCGACCGGGTAGGGCGCATGGCCGATACCCAGGAGTTCGCCGATTTCCGCTTCCCGCTGAGCAAGTTCGACCCGGAATGCCTGGCCGAGTTGCTGGAAGTCGCGCCGTCTACCGTCGAGGTCAAGGGCGACACCGTGCTGGTGCGCCACTGTTGGACCGAGCGGCGCATGACCCCGCTCAATCTGTATGTAGAAAGTGCCAGCGCCGCGCAGGTACGCGAAGCCCTGGATGACTATGGCCTTGCCATCAAGCAGCTGGCAGCGGCGAATATCTTCCCTGGTGACATGCTGCTGAAGAACTTCGGCGTCACTCGTCACGGCCGCGTGGTGTTCTACGACTACGACGAGATCTGCTTTCTGACCGAGGCAAATTTCCGCCGTATTCCTCAGGCGCGCTATCCAGAAGATGAAATGTCGTCCGAGCCCTGGTACTCGGTGGCGCCGCTGGATGTGTTCCCGGAAGAGTTTCCGCCATTCCTGTTTGCCGATATGCAGCAGCGCAAGTTGTTCAATGAGCTGCATGGTGAGCTGTATGACGCCGATTACTGGAAAAGCCTGCAGGAGGCGATCAGGGCCGGCAAGGTCATCGATGTCTTTCCCTATCGGCGCAAGGATCAGGCCGATAGGGAGTATTGAACGGCGTGCGCCTGTCGTTCTGCGCTATTGCCGCCGGTGTCTGGTTGTTGGTAGATAGCGCGATTGTTAAGGCTGCCGAGCCTGACGAGGCAGTTGTCGAACTGGCGCCGCTGCTGATCACTTCGCCACGCAGCACCACACGCTGGTTGAGTACGCCGGCTGCGGTGACGGTGATCGACGCAGGTGCTGCGCCGGGTGAACAGAACCTCGCGCTGGATGCCATGCTGGCGCGTGTGCCGGGCGTTTTCAGCCTGAACCGTTACAACCTGGCTCAGGGCCTGCGCCCGGCGATTCGCGGCTTTGGCGCGCGCGGCAATTTCGGTGTGCGCGGCATTCGCGTGTTGGTCGATGGCGTGCCCTTGACCATGCCAGATGGCCAGACCGAACTTGACGGCCTCGACCTGGGCCTGATCGAACGCATGGAAGTGCTGCGCGGGCCGGCTTCGGTGCTGTATGGCAATGCCGCTGGCGGCGTGCTGGCGCTTGAAACCCGTGAACCGCCGGCGTTGCCCTCCATGCAATTGGACCTGAGTGCGGCCGGCCTGGGTTACCAGCGCATGCGCGGCGAGATCGGCGGCAGCGACGGTAATCTGGGTGGTTTGCTGGCATTTAACAGCACCGTTCTAGAGGGTTATCGCCAACACAGCCATGCGCAGACCAACAGTCTCACCGGCAAGCTGCGTTGGTATGCACCGACTGGACGCTTGCGTCTGAACTTCAATGCCATCGATAACCGCGCAGAAGACCCTGGCGGCCTTACGGCTGCCGAGGTTAAGGCGGATCGCCGCCAGGCGGCACCGAACAACCTGCGTTTTGATGCCGATGAATATATTCGTCAGCAGCGCCTGGGCCTGGTCTGGGACGGTTACGCAGCCGGTGCCGATGAGTACCAACTGCGCAGTTACCTGGGACATCGCGAGTTTGGTAATCGGCTGGGGTTTACCACCAGTGGGCAGACGACTTTCGAGCGTTACTTTGGCGGACTTGGCGGGCAGTACAGCCATCACCGCGAACTAATCGGTCTGCCCCATAAAATTACCACCGGCTTTGATCTTGAGGCGCAGCGTGATGATCGTCGGCGTTATGACAACCTGCTTGGCGAGCGCGGACAGTTACGTCAGCAGCAGGATGAGTCGGCGCTGAGCCAGGGACTGTTTATCGAAGATCAGCTTGATCTGAGCGAGCGGTGGCAGGCCACACTCGGGCTGCGTTACGACCAGGTAAGGCTGGCGGTGGATGACTTCTATCTGGCCGATAGTCGCGATGATTCAGGTTCGCGCAGTCTGAAGGACTGGAACTACAGCACTGGTCTGAGTTATCGCTTTACCCCGCAGCAGTCGTTATATGCGCGGCTGGCCAGCTCCTTTGAAACGCCAACTATCAGCGAGCTGGGCAACCCACAAGGGGGCGGCTTCAATAGCGCGTTGCAACCTGCCCAGGCGTTCAGCCGTGAGCTTGGGATCAAAGGTGAGTGGCCTTCGCTGCGTTACGCGCTATCGGTGTACCGGATTGAGCTGGAGGATGAGATGGTGGGCTTTAGCCTGGCAGCTCAGCCTGGGCGTAATTTTTACCGCAATGCCGGTGAGTCGCGCCGAGATGGTCTGGAATTGAGCGTGGATTGGCAGTTTGCCGATGCCTGGCGCTGGTCTGTGGCTTATGCATACAACCGCTACCGTTTTGAAAATTATCAAACGACAGCGGACGACTTCTCCGGTAAGCGCATACCGGGTATTCCACGGCAAACCCTGTTTAACGAACTGGCCTATGAGCATCAAGGTGCTTATGTGCGCCTCGGTGTAACGGCTCAGGCACGTGTGTATACCAACGATGCCAATAGCCAGTCGGCCCCCGGTCATGCCGTGTTCAATCTACGGTTCGGCAAGCGTTTTCAGGTGGGTGAGCAAAGCTTGGAGCCTTACCTGGGCGTCGATAACCTGCTTGGGCGTGAGTATTTCGACAACCTGCGCATCAACGACGGCAATGCTCGTTACTTCGAGCCAGGGCCTGGACGTACTCTGTATGCAGGCTTACGTGTGCTGTTTTAGCCTGCGGCGACGAAGTGGGCAGCAGTTTCAAGCAGCCTGAACTAGGCTGAAAAAAGGTGTCCAAGCACCTATTCGATGTCCTTGGTTGGAGGCTACTTTATGAGCGCCAAGTTGCAGAACGCCTTGCTTGATCTGTTGGTTGCCCTTGGCCTGTATGAGCGGCCCAAGCTGCAGCCCATTCCTGTACGCAGCAATTCGCCTGACTCCAAAGCGGTTCCCCCTCGACGCTAGGTTCTCCCGCCCTTATTCATGCGCTCGGCTACGGTCAGATAATGTCTGGCTGTGGCTGCTGCACCTTCTAATTGGCCCAGATCATTACTGCGTGCATTAAAACAAGCATTTGCTAGCGTGTTGGCACTGCTGTGCTAGACCTACACCTGAAGTTATGTAAATAGCTCAGACAGGGATAGCCTCAATGCGCCAGAACCTCCCAGTGACTCAGCGGGAAAGAACCTTCCCCGCAAATGAACGGCTGATTTCCACCACCGACCTGAACAGCAATATCACCTACTGCAACGACGCTTTTGTCGAAATCAGCGGCTTTACTCGCGAAGAGCTGGTCGGTCAGCCGCACAATCTGGTGCGCCACCCTGATATGCCTCCAGGTGTATTCGGCCACATGTGGGAAACCATCAAGCAGGGCAAACCCTGGATGGGGATCGTCAAGAATCGCTCAAAAAACGGCGATTACTATTGGGTCAGCGCCTATGTCACGCCGATCTATGAAAATGGCCGGGTGGCTGGCTATGAGTCGGTACGTTCCTTACCTGATGAGGCGCAGAAACGCCGTGCTGAAAAACTCTATGCACGACTGCGTGAGGGTAAATCTCCGGTACCCAAACTGGAGTTATGGACGCTGGATATTATTCAGTCATGGCCACTGATTCTGGCCGGTCTGCTCATTCTTGGCGTGCACTTTGTGCTGAGCGGCCCTTGGTTGTGGGGCTTTATTTTCGCGGCAATGTTTGGCCTAGGTTCTTACCAGTTGTATTCCAAGCGCAGCTTGATCAGACAGACGCTTGCGGAACATCCCAAGGCGTTTACCAGTGCCCTGGTTGCCCTGACTTATACCGACAGTCGTGGTGCTCAGGCTTTGCTGGATATGGCGATGATCAGTGAAGAAGCGCGCTTGCAAACCGCGCTCACCCGTATTGAAGATGCCGGCAATAACGTCAAAAAGCATGCTGCGCGATCAGCCGATCTTTCACGCTCGGGGGCAAAAATGCTCGATCAGCAGCGCAGTGAAACGGATCAGTCGGCCACTGCCATCAATGAAATGGCTGCCACCATTCAGGAAGTGACACACAACGTACAAAGTACTTCGCACGCAGCGGAGGAGGCTGACCGTTTGGCCAAGCAGGGCTTAGAACTGGCGAGTGGCAGCCTCGACTCCATGCATCACATGGCCAAGGCAGTGGTCGATATTGGTCAGGCGGTCAATGACTTGGCTAACTCCACTCAGTCAATCGGCAGCGTGGCGGATGTGATTACCTCGATTGCCGAGCAGACCAACCTGCTTGCGCTCAACGCCGCCATCGAAGCGGCGCGCGCCGGCGAGCAGGGGCGAGGCTTTGCGGTGGTGGCTGATGAGGTGCGCTCGTTGGCTTCACGCACACGTGAGTCAACTGAGCAGATCCACCAGATCATTTCCTCGCTACGTGCCGGCGCTGAACGTGCAGTGGTGACGGCGGGCAAGGGCGAGGCAATTTCCAAGCAGAGTGTCGAAAGCGTGGAGTCTGTGCGCACCGCGCTGGATGGCATCAGCGAAGCCGTCAGCCGCATCACCGGCATGAGCCAGCAGATGGCCTCGGCTTCCGAAGAACAAAGCCATGTGGCCGAAGATATCAGTCGGCAGATTACTCAGATTGCCCAGCTCTCCGACCGCAGTGCTGAACAGGCGCATCAGGGCGCGACAATTGGTCAGGAACTGGAAGACATGGCCGACTATCTGCACAGTCTGGCGGAGCGCTTTAACCGCTAAGTGATGGTTCGCGTGCATGCTTATCGGCTCACCTCAGTCTGAGGTGGGCCGATTTTCTATCTGTTATGGCAAACTGCGCGGCTGAGGAGAACTCGATGCCACGCCCGCAATGCCCACGTTGTACCCGCCCAATCGAGCGCTGCTTATGTGCGCTTATCCCCTGTCTTGCCAGCCGTACTCGGGTGCTGATTTTGCAGCACCCGAGCGAGGTCAGGCATGCGCTGAATACCGCACGCCTGGCGGCTTTGGGTTTGAGTAATGCTGAACTGTTGGTGGGGGAGGTCTTCGAGTCGCTTACTGCGCTGTTACAGCAGCCGGGATATCGCGCGTGTTTGTTATTTCCTGGCGAGCAGGCACAAGCATTGCTGGCGTTTGCCGAGCAGCACAGCGAGCTGCCGCTGCTACTGGTGGTGCCCGACGGCACTTGGCGTAAGGCGCGCAAGATGTTGCACCTGAATCCGTTGTTGGCGGCCTTGCCCAGGGTTGTGCTGCCAGCAGGCTTGCAGTCGCGTTACCGTTTGCGCAAAGCACCGATGCCCGGTGCGTTATCAACCATCGAAGCGATTGTTACCGCGCTTAATACAGTCGAGGCACCTGCCTGTTTCGATGTGCTGCTTAAACCCTTTGAGGTGCTGATTGAGGGGCAAATCAAGGCGATGGGGGAGCAGACCTTCCAACGCAACCATGGTAAGTCGGATGCATCATCCTGACTCGTCAGTTACTTAGATAAGGTATTTCAGCGCTCACGCATGGCTTCCGAGCGAGCTTTCAGCACCGGTTTGAGTAGGTAGTCGAGAACGCTTTTTTCGCCAGTGATGATGTCCACGGTGGCAACCATGCCGGGGATGATCAGCAGTGGGTGTTCCTCGCTGCCCAAATGGCTTTTATCGGTTCGTACCTGGATTAGGTAAAAGCTGTTGCCTTCTTCGTCGGTGATGGTGTCAGCGCTGATCAGTTCAAGGTTGGCCTTCAGTCCGCCGTAGATGGTGTAGTCGTAGGCGGTGAATTTGACCATGGCCTTCTGCCCAGGGTGCAGAAAGGCGACATCCTGTGGGCGTACCTTGGCCTCGATCAGCAGGCTGTCATCGAGCGGCACAATTTCCAGCATGTCATTGCCGGGCTGGACCACGCCGCCAATCGTGTTGACCTTGAGTTGCTTGATCACCCCGCGCACGGGGGAGACCACGGTTGTTCGGCTGACGCGGTCATCGATGGCCACGCTGGTGGCGGTTAGTTTCTTCAGTTCGGTGCGGATTTCATTGAGTTCCTTAAATGCGTCGGAGCGAAAGCTTAACTCGGACTCTTCGATCTTACTTTTGATTTCATCCATTGCCGATTCGGCTCGGGGAATCGCCAGGTTGGTAGCGTCCAGCGAGCCACGTATCTCCACTAAGCTGCGGCGTAGGCGGAGGATTTCTACTTGGGAAATGGCCCCGGTTGCGACCAAGGGCTGCGACATATTCAGCTCCTGTTGCAGCAGGCCCATGCTTGAGCGGTATTGTTGGGATTTGGCGCGAAACTCGGCCAGCTCTTGGGTTTTTTGCTGCAGTTGTTCGCCGAGAGTGCGCTGCTCACTTTGCAGGCGATTTTGCCGAGACTGATAGAGCGCCAGTTCATCCTCAGCCAATTGTGGGGCCAAGCGCAGGATATCGGCCGGCATGCTTATAGGACGGCCTTCGGCTTCTGCGGTTAATCGTTCAACCCGTGCAACTAGGGCTAGTCGGTCAGCTTCGGCTTCGCCACGGTTGGAGAGAAAGCGGGTGTCATCCAGGCGTAGCAGCACGGCGCCTTTCTCGACGATCTGGCCTTCGCGCACAAATATCTCGCTGACGATGCCGCCTTCCAGGTTTTGGATGACCTGGATCTTGCTGGAGGGGATGGCTTTGCCTTCACCGGTAGTGACTTCCTCCAGTACGGCAAAGTTGGCCCAGATCAATGCCACGATCAGGCACGTACTGACAACCCAGACGGTGATGCGGGTAAACCAGGGTGAGTCTTCGAGGATGGCGCCGTCGACCTCCGGCATAAATTCGGTGTCCTGCTTGCGCTGGCGCATGCCGGCGAAGTAATCGCGAATCGAGGTGCTTATTTGCATGAACGTTCCTATACCGCAGCAGGGCCAACTCGACCTTTGCGTAGCGCTTCAATCACTGCTTCTTTCGGACCGTCCGCAACAATATGGCCGTTATCCAACACCACGAGACGGTCTACTAGGCTGAGCATTGAGGCGCGGTGGGTGATCAACAGCATGGTTTTACCCTGTGCCCATGTCTGCAGACGGTTGCGCAGGATTTCCTCGCTGGTGTTGTCCATGGCGCTGGTGGGCTCATCCAGCAGCAAAATAGGTGGGTCTAAAAGTAGGGCGCGGGCCAGTAGTACGGCTTGCCGTTGACCACCAGACAGCAGCTGCCCACGCTCGCCTACCGGGCGGTCAAAACCCTGCGGATGTTGCCGTGCCAGGTCGACGACGCCAGTAAGTTCCGCCACTTCGAGCATGCGCGCATCGCTGACATAGCGTGCGCCCAGCGTCAGGTTGTCGCGTAGGCTGCCAGCCAGAAGCGGTAAGTCGTGGGCAACGTAACCAATCTGATGACGCAAATCGGCCACGTCGAGCTGCCGCAAGTCGAGGTTGTCGAGCAGAATTTGTCCCTTATCCGGGCTGTAAAAGGCCATTACCAGGCGGGCCAGCGTGCTTTTGCCGGAGCCGCTGCGGCCGATGATGCCGATACGCTCGCCGGCAGTCATGCGTAAGCTAATGCCGGCTAAGGCGGGTGTGCTTTGCCCGGGGTAGCTGAACGTGACGTCGCGTACATCCAGCGCGCCATGCAGTTGGGTGCGATCCAGTGGACGCTGTTTCGATTCACGCTCCTGGGGCAGGGCCATCAGCGCATCTGTGCTAGTCATGGTCAGGCGGGCCTGCTGATAGCGGGTGATAAGCCCGGCTATCTGTCCCAGTGGCGCCAGAATTCGGCTGCCGAGCATATAGCAGGCCACCAGAGCGCCCACGCTGAGCTTGCCGGCAATGATGATGTACACCCCGCAGACAATGGTTGACATGCCGGCAAACTGCTGCAAAAACAAGGTGCCATTGGTGGCGATGGCCGCCAGCGAACGTGCGTGGATGTCCAGGCGGGTGAGGGCACCATGAGTTTTCTCCCACTGATGCTGACGCTCACTTTCCGCGCTACACGCTTTAAGGGTTTCCAGGCCACCAAGGGTTTCGATCAAAAGTGCTTGGCGTTGCGAGGCCAATTGCAGGCTCTTTTCCACGGTGTCGCGCAGGCGTGCCTGGATGATAAAGGCGAACAATGCAGTGATCGGAAACGCGAGCAGAGGGATGACCACCAGCCATCCACCAACCAGCCAGATCACCGTAATCATCAAGAACGAGAAAGGCAGGTCAATCAGGCTGGTCAGGGTTACCGCTGTGAGAAACTCACGCAGCCCCTGGAAGTCATGAATGCTCTGAGCAAAGCCGCCGATGGTGGCGGGGCGGGCCTTCATCGACATGCCGGTAATTCGCTCAAACAGGGTCGCCGAGAGCACCACATCGGTTTTCTTACCAGCGGTATCAAGCAGGTGCGAGCGCAGAATCTTCAGGAGTAATTCAAAGCCCATGCCGATTAATAAACCGATAGTCAGCACCCAAAGCGTCGAAGTCGCCTGGTTGGGGACGACACGGTCGTAGGTCTGCATCACAAACAGCGGAACCATCAGGCCGAGCAGGTTGATCAACAGGCTGGCCAGAATGGCGTCGGTGTAAAGCCAGCGAGACAGCTTGAGGGTGTCACGGAACCATGCCTCGATCCGCGGTACCAGTGGGTTTCGTGCTTCTTCTAATTCGTGCCGTGGGCGGGCGAAAAAAGCCTGGCCGCTGTATTCCGCGGCCAACTGTTCGCGATTAACCCATTGCTCTCCACCATCCGCCTCGCAGGGCAAAATCTGTGCTTGGTTTTTCGGCCCCCACTGCCGCAGGACTGCGCTACGGCCGTTTTTTAACAGCAGCAGTACAGGAAGATTAAGGGTTGAGATGCTGGTCAGATCACGTTGCAACAACCGCCCTTGCAAGCCTGCCCGTGCTGCTGCACGGGGTAACAGCTCGGCGGTCAGACGCTGCTCTGGCAGCGGTAGGCCTGCACTCAAGCTGCCACGGCTGGCTGAGCAGCCGTGGAGTTTGCAAAGAATCAACAAGCCATCAAGCAGCGGATCATCGTGATTTAAACGCGGATCGCTGGACGACCCCGGCCGTTCCATGGTGGTCAAGGTTACTACTCCTTATGCCGGTTCTATTTCATTGCCGGCAGACGGGCCTCGCTCTTCACTTCAGTGAGGGCTACAGCTTCTGCCGGTACTACCACTTGTTGCTGACGCAACAAGTCACCCATCGCTGCGGCTACCCGGTACATAGAGAACTCTTCGCTATAGCGCACTTCGCTGTAACGGCGGTTAGCGGTAAATAGCTCGTTTTCACTGTCCAGCAGGTCGAGCAGGGTGCGTTGTCCCAGGCTGAATTGCTGCTGATAGGCTTCGCGAACGCGTGCGGTGTAGTCCGCATAATCTCGCGCTTTGGGGGTTTGCAGTCGGGCGTTCTCCATGGCGTTCCAGGCCAGGGAGAGGTTCTCGTTGAGTACGCGCAGGGCGTTGTTGCGGATGTCCATCGACTCATTGATCTGGTGGGCAGTCGACTGCAGGCGCGCCTTGTCACGCATGCCGTTGAACAGGTTGTAGTTCATCACCACGGCTGCACGCCAACCGTTGTTGTGACCTTCATCGCCCTGGGTGTTGTTGTCGGCATTGGTGGCCAGCTCAAGGTCTACGCGTGGGTAGAAGGTCGACTTGGCGACCTCGTATTGTTTTTCGGCCGCTTGCACATCGGACTGTGCGGATTTCAGGAAGGGGTTGTTATCCATTACCGCCTGCCGAGCGTCGGTCAGATTTTCCGGTAATGACCCTTTCAGTGAGGCTGGGGAGGCCAGCTCGTCGGGCATACGACCAACGGCACTGAAGAAGTTGGCTTCGGCGTCTGCCAGGTTTACCTGTTCGGTGTAGAGGTTGTTCTCTGCCAGCGCAAAACGCGCCTCGGATTGATCAAGATCCGCCGTACTGCCAACCCCTTGCTGGCTGCGTAGACTGATTTGATCATTAATACGCTGATGGGCCTGGAAGTTGTTGCGCGCAAGCTCAACCATTTCACGGCGCATCAGCAAGTCCAGGTACACCTCTACAGTACGCAGAGCCAGGCTTTCCGACGTGCCGAGCAAGCGATAAGCCCGCGAGTTCACCACAGCTTTGGTACGCGCCACTTCGTTGGGTGTATTAAAGCCATCAAAGATCATCTGCCGTAGGCGCAACTCGGAGGTGCCGTAATTGAGGGTGTCGGTGTTGTGGTTGCCCAGCGCCCGTGTGCTGGGGCTGTCAGTGTTTTCTCGGCCGTAGCCCACGAGCAGGTCGACGGTTGGCAGATAACCACCTTTAGCAATTTTGACGTCTTCATCCGATGAGAGGCGGCTGTTGGCCCCAGCATGGACCTCCGGGTGGTTGTCCAGGGTGCTCTGGATCGCCTCCGACAAGGTGATGCCTTGTGCTTGGGTGCAGACCGCTGCCAGCACGATACTGCTCCATAAAGGGTTGAGTGCGCGCATCTGATAACTCTCCTTTAAAGTTTTCTAAATCCTGTCGCCAAAAAAATGGCTTATCTGTCTTGTGGATTACTCTCAGCTTGTAACATCACAGCTAAGAACACTTTTAAGAGTAGCTAAGAAAAAATTGTTACAAGCCCTATAAGAAAAAAATCTTATGCAGTCTGAGAAAAGCAGCACATTGTTTTCATCTAGAAGCCGTGCATTTTGTGCTCTTGAGTGGCGTGCGTGGTTAAAGCAGATGGTCAGATGCAAATAGGGGCGGGATCTTTCTGGTGTGGTGGGCGACGTGGGTCAGGGTGACAGTTTTTTGTCGTTTTTGTTTTTGAGTGTGACGTCGTTGTAATCAGCCAGTGGTTTTGTTCTCTCCTTGAAAGGTATTCCGACCTTTTTTGGCATACGTGTCGGCGGTGGTCGGCAGTTGTAGTGAGGATGGAATCATGGCTACTTTAATTGGTGTCGTCAGCCAAGTTATCGGCGAAGTCTATGCAGTAGCTGGCGACGGAACGCGTCGGCCGCTCAGTGAAGGCGATCGAGTTTTTGCAGGGGAACAAATCGTTACTGGCGCCGCTGGGGCCATTGCGGTTGCCATGGAAAATGGACAGCAACTCACTCTAGGTCGCGACAGCAGCCTGAATCTCAACGAGCAAATGCTCGCAGACAGTTCTAACCAACAAGTACCCACCGCTGAAACGCCTCCAGCAGCGCCGAGTGATGGTGACTTGACTGATGTTGAAAAATTGCAGGCCGCCATTGAGGCCGGCGTTGACCCGACGCTTGAGGGCGAAGCAACCGCAGCTGGCCCAGGTGCAGGGGGCGCAGGTGGTGCTGGTGGTGTGGGCGGCGGCCACTCGTTTGTACTGCTAGGTGAAACCGGCGGCGCGCTTGATCCGATCATTGGTTTCCCAACTGAAGGCCTGAACACCGGGCCAGAGTTTCCAGATCCTGAGCCGGTGGCTGCTGATGGTGTGCCGGATTCTTCGCCCGTAATTGAAATCATCTACTTCGATCAGGAAGGCTCTGTTGTTACGGGCCCAGGCATCGTCGAGGAAGCGGCGCTCAATCCCGATGCGGTAACCAATCTTGATGGCCAGGCAGGTTCGAATCCCGGCAGCAACGCGGAGAATGTCTCCGGTTCCTTGATCATCAACTCACCTGACGGTATCTCGGCTATCCAGGTGCTAGATAAGGATGGGGTGTGGATCAACGTACAGGGCGGTGGTGTGGTTCAGGGCGTTTATGGGCAGTTGGTGTTTGATGCTGCCGGCAACTGGACATACACCCTAGCCGACAACACGCTCAATCATTCCAACCCCGATGCGGTTGGGGCTGATGATCAGTTGCTCGACCCGTTCTTTGTTCGTGTGTTCGATGGCGATGGCGATGTGTCGCCAACTGTTCCGTTGACGATTGCCGTATATGACGATGGCCCCAGCATCCTGCGGTTTGATATTTCCGAGCAGAGTGGGTTGCTGGTGGTTGACGAGTCAGTTGGCACTGGAGGCTCAACTAAGGATGAGTCAGGCCAAGCCCAAAATAACGATGAAACCAGTTATGCCGGTAGCGAAGCAGGCGTTATTGGCTACGCCAGCTTCAATTTGGAAAGTATTTTCTCACTGGCTGTTGATCCCGGTGCCGATGGTGAGAACCTCGAAGCCAGAGCATTCTCGCTAACCCTGTCAGAAAGTGGAGCCGACTCGGGCCTTACAGCCACCGCGGGCGGCCCTATCTTGCTCTCGTTTGTCGGAGGAAGTGGCGCCGATGCGGGAGACATTCTTGGGATTGCCGACGGCGGCCTGGTGGTATTCCGGATCAGCATCAATTCAAGTACTGGAGCTGTTTCTGTCACCCAATATGCTGCTGTTGATCATGGCAATGACGGTAATAACCACGACAGCATGGCCGTTATTGGCGAAGGTTTAGTCGGGGTGACTGTCAAGATTTATGACAATGACGGGGATTCGGCAACCTCTGAGTCTGTTGAACTGGGTTCACGCATTGGCTTTGAGGATGATGGTCCAGAGGCCTGCATCTACCTCAAAGGCCCATGGGCGCAGGTAGTCCATGATGAAAGCGCAGGCCTACAGAACTTCCTAACATCTTGGTGGAAACCCGGCGACTGGGATAACGATGTCAGCTCAGCGTCAGCTTTTAATGATATTGCCGACAAGGGCACTGACATTGACCCTGCCGGATTTGCCCGGAGCCTAACGCCTATAGTCGGGACGTTCGGTAGCAGCTATGGGTCCGATGGCATGGGAAGTACCGTGCTCAGTTTGGAGTTGACTGGTGCCCAAGGAAGCGACTCCGGCCTAAAAACTACTGATGGCACGTCGATCAATCTTTACCTCGAAAACGGCCTGGTTGTAGGCCGTGTCGCGACTGGTGATTTTGCTGGCCAGGCGGCCTTTGCCGTGGCAATTGGTGGTGATGGCTCAATCAGTATTGTTCAGTACATGTCGCTGGAACATCCTGTCGGTGGCAGTAGTTACGATGAAGCTGTCACCCTGGCCGGTAAGGTCAAAGCAGTGGTCACGATCACTGACGGTGACGGCGATGTTGCGGTGGACAAAGTCAGCATTGGCCATGTGATTGGTTTTGAAGATGATGGCCCAGTTGCCAATATCAACGCCGTGCAGGGCGTGAGTGTCGTGCATGACGAGTCGCATGGTCTGCAGAATTCCAGCGCAACACCTGCCTCTCCCGAAGATGCCAATGATAATGACATCAACGGTATTTCCAGCCTGTTCAACAGCGTTGCCAACAGGGGAGGAGACCTTTCCCCGAAAGGCTATGCACAAAGTAATGGGCCGTTGGTCACTACAGCAGGCAGCAGTTACGGACAGGACCAGGAAGGCGCTACCTCGAAGCTGAGCCTGGCCGTCGTGGGCGGCAATGGGGCTGACTCGGGCCTCACAACTACCGCTGGATTCGCCATAAAGCTTTATGTGGAAAACAACTTGGTTGTAGGTCGCATCGTTGGCGGGCCGGATGCCGGCAAGGCGGCATTTGCCGTTGCTATTGGTTCAGATGGCACGGTCAGCGTGGCGCAGTATGTGTCGCTGGAACATCCGGTTGGTGGTAGCAGCTATGACGAGGCAGTAAGCCTGGCTGGCAAGGTACAGGCTGTGCTGACTGTGACTGATGGTGATGGCGATGTTGCGGTCGACAAGGTCAATATCGGCAGCTCGATCCGCTTCGAGGACGACGGCCCCACCGCGTGCATCCACCTTAAAGGTCCGTGGGCTGATGTGACCCATGACGAGACGTCCGGTTTGCAGAATTTCTGGCATACCTGGGCTCTGGGCGATATTACCGATAATGATGTGGCGTACTTATCGGTATTTGATGGCGTTGCCAACAAGGGGGCGGACATCAGCCCAACTGGTTTTGCCAAGAGCGCAACTCCTGTAGTGACCACTCTGGGCAGCAGCTATGGCGAGGACGAAGAGGGTGCAACTACCCAGCTCAGCCTGGCTGTAAAAAACGGCAATGGTGATGATTCTGGCTTGCGTACCACCGATGGTCACAGCATCACCCTGCATCTTGAAGGTGCATTGATAGTTGGCCGCATTGTGGGCGGGGCAGATGCCGGCAAAGCTGCATTTGCAATTGCTATCGGTACCGACGGCTCGCTGAGCTTGGCCCAGTATGTTTCGTTAGAGCACCCAATTGGCGGTAGTAGCTACGATGAGGCAGTCAATCTTGCAGGCAAAATTCAGGCGGTTGTGACTGTCACCGATGGCGACGGCGATGTGGCGGTCGATAAGGTCGATATTGGCAGCGTGATCCGCTTTGAGGATGACGGCCCCACCGCGAACATCAGTTTGGTGAGAAATGCTGGGGTTACTCACGATGAGTCTTCAGGGCTGCAAAATGCAGTCGCAACTCCACTCATTCCGGGGGATGCCAATGACAATGACGTGGCCGATCTGTCAGCACTCTTCGCTGCGGTCGGTACACCGGGTAACGATCTTGATCCGGTAGGCTACGCGCAAAGCAGTGGTGCGGTCGTCAGTGTTGCGGGTAGCAGTGTTGGGCAAGATGAAGAGGGCGCAACAACAGTTCTGAGCCTGGCCTTGCAGGGCAGCAGTGGTATGGACTCAGGGCTGAAAACTACCGACGGCTTCACTATCCGTCTGCATGTCGAGGGCGATCTGGTCGTCGGCCGTGTCGATGGCGGTACCGATAATGGCAAGGCAGCATTTGCCGTAGCCATTGGCAGTGACGGCACGCTGAGTGTTGCGCAGTACATCTCCCTTCAACATCCGGATGGCAGTAACGCAGACGAGTCGCTGAGCCTCAGTGGCAAAGTCAAAGCGGTGCTGACGATTACCGACGGCGATGGTGATGTGGCAGTCGACAACGTTGATATCGGTCATGTGATTCGCTTTGAAGATGATGCGCCGACTGCCGGGCAGGTAACTGCAGCGCTAGTTTTGGATGACGAAGGCCTCTCTGGCGGTATCAATGGCGGCCCGGGCGATGTTGCAGGCGCTGCTACCAGCACCAGTGGTAATTTGGCATTTGATGCCGGGGCAGACGGTCTCAAATCCATCGCGCTTAGCGGCCCGCTGAGCTTGGGGTCGGAGGCTGTGACATCCCATTGGGATGCGCTTTCCAATACCTTGACCATCAGTTCTGGTCGTGGTGCTTTGCTGACGGTGGTACTCACGGACCCTGCCAGCGGTGCCTACACCATCAACCTGTTGCAACCGTTGATGCACCCGGTTAGTGGCACCGAAGACGATATCACCCTGAACATCGGTTACACGGTAACTGATGGTGATAACGACGCGGCCACGGGCTCATTGGTCGTGACGATTGATGACGATACTCCGACCATTCAGGCCGGGAATATTGGCGTGACATCCTTTGTCACCTTCCAGGGTACCGATGCCGGTTTTGGCAACGCGTATGGCTACTACAACAAGGCGCCAGATGGTTCACCAGTAGACGGTAAAGTGATCTGGGCCAATGTGCATGCCCAGTCCGTTGGTGATGTGGGTGATCTCAGTGGCTTGGACCCTGCCAATACCGGCTTCTTTATCATCCCTAACGGCGGAGCCAATGCCGCTCTGGCTAATGGCTCGGTAGTGACCTTTGAATTTGTCGCCGGCCAGTGGCAGGCGCAGCTGGGTGGTGTGCCACTAGTAGGCGCCGACGGCGCCAATGTGCTGTTCAGTGATGCCAGCCTGAACCCTGGTGGCTCGCATTTGCAGGACACCGGCAGCGCTGGCAATCAGAACTGGGAGGACAAAACACTCACATCGGATTACGACTACAACGATGTCAGCACCAATGTCACCTGGGGCTCAGCATTGCAGGTCGATGAATCGGCCTTCCATATTGATGCCACGGCTAACTTCAGCGGGGTGTTCAATGTACAGCCAGGCGCTGATGGTCAGCAAAGCCTGACCTATAACCTGAGCGTACAAGGGGCAAACTCAGGCTTGGTCGATACCGAAACCAACGAGGCAGTGCTCCTTAGCTTGAATGCAGGGGTCATTGAAGGCCGCACCTCTGGCACGAACCAGTTGGTATTTACCTTAAGTGTTGATTCGGCAGGCACTGTCACTCTGGATCAGATTCGCGCGATTGTTCACCCGACCGGTGACCCAGATGAGGCCAAGTTCCTTGGCGCGGGACATGTCAGCTTGAATGCCGTCGTGACTGATGGTGATGGCGACCAGGCCAGTGCCAGCCTTGATATTGGTACGGTCATTAGCTTCAAAGATGACGGCCCAAGTGTGCTACCCAATGCTCTGGTACAGCTTGACGACGATGCCCTTGCCAATGGCATTCCGGGCGGCATAGGTGATAACGACGATGCTGTGGAAATCAGCGGTAACCTGGGGCTGAACTTTGGTGCAGACGGTGCCGGTAATGTGCAGTGGCTTACCAGTGGTGCACCGGCAGACTTCACATACGCGTCAGGGCCTGGCGGTTCTCTATTGATCAGTCAGGGCGCAACCCTTGTTCTGACAGTGACATTGAACAGTGCGAGCGGTGCTTACACTGTTACTCAGAACGCGCCAATCCTGCATGCTGATGCTGATCAGGAAAACAATCAGGCCTTCATTCTCAATTATCGGGTTACCGATAAAGATGGAGATACAGCCGACGGGACCTTGGCCATCAATGTTGATGACGATACCCCTGAGGCACAGGACGACGTGGCCTATGTCAGCACTGGTCAGACCCAGAACATCAACATGGTGTTCGTCCTCGATTTTAGCGGCAGCATTGATAATGCCGAGCTAAATCTGATGCTCGATGCTGTACGCACAGCCGGGCAGACGCTGTTCAATAATGCCGCCGGTGCAGTGCAGATTCAGATTGTGGCTTTTTCGAACGATTCGATCGGCTACCCGGTAACCAGCGACATCACTGCGTTCACTAATTTGGTGAACTCCCTCAACCCGTTGGAGCCAGGTGGGGTTCGGCCTCTAGACAGTACTACTGACTTCACCGATGCGATCCAGCAGACCATGGTTTCCTATGCGCCACAGCCAGGCTGGAACAATCAGGTTGTGTTTATCAGCGATGGCAACCCCAACGAGCAGACAGGCACAGGAGGTCACTCGCTGACTGACGCAACTGCGGCGGCCTGGAATACCTTTGTCGACACTAACGGGATCACTGTCACTACAGTAGGTGTAGGCAACGGCATCATTGATCAGCGCCTAGAAGACGTTGATATGGATGCCGGGCCGAACAACGACCCGCTGCGAGCAGATGACTTTGACGACCTAGTCGATACGCTGCTGGATAACGTGGTTGGCGGTCTGGTCAATGGCAATGTGCTGCATGGTAGCGACGGTGTCGATAACGGTGGCACTGGTGACGATGATGGCTATGGCGCTGACGGCCCAGGCCGGATTATGTCCATCGAGATCAATGGCACCACCTACACCTGGGATGGTGTACTCGATGGCGACCAGGTACTAAGCGACATCCCTACCACCCATGGCGGTAAATTGGACTTCAACTTCGCCACCGGAGCATGGACTTATCGGGCTCCAAGTAGTGGCGGTGGCGACCAGGTCGAGACCTTCAACTACGTCATCATTGATAACGATGGTGATCCGTCTCAAGCAACGCTCACGGTATACGTGGATGACATCAGTCCTGTCATCGCTAAGGTTGATGAAGATGAACTGCCTGGAGGTATCACCGATAGCGATGGAGAAACCACCATCGCAACAGGTAGCCTCAGCAGTTTGGTGGTCGGGCCGTCTACCGGCGTACAGTTCAGTTTGTCCGGCAATACCAGCGGTTTAGCTGGCGCTTCATCTGGCGGTACGCCTCTGGTGTATAGCGTGGTCGGCGATACCCTGAGCGCCAAGGCGGGTGCGGTTACCGTATTCACTTTACAAGTGGAAAGTGACGGCGATTACACCTTTACCCTGCTCAAGCCACTGGATCATTCGCTAGGCAACGGCGATGACGACGAACTGCTGGTGATGGACTTCGCCAGTATTCTGCAGGCCAGTAATGGGGTCGATCCTGTGTCACTGGCAGGCAGCTTCCTGGTGCAGATCGAGGACGATGTGCCGACCGTCAGTGCCAATGCGCCTGTGCAATTGGACGATGACGCTCTGGCGGGTGGCATAGCTGGTGGGCCAGCTGGTACCGATGATGCCGATTCGGTGAACGCCGGAGGCACCTTGAATCACAACTTTGGTGCCGACGGTGCCGGTACGGTGAAATGGCTGGACTCGGGAGCACCGGGCGGCTTCACCTATCAGGCAAGCCCGGATGGTTCGCAACTGCTGGTCAAACAGGGCGGAACCACCGTGCTGACGTTGACGCTGAACACCGCTACCGGTGTTTACAACGTCACTCAGAACGCACCGATCCAGCATGCCAATGCCGATTTGGAAAACAACCAGGCCTTCACTCTGAGCTATCAGGTAACCGACAAGGACGGCGACAAGGCAACTGGCACACTGTCAGTCAATGTCGATGACGACACGCCGCAGGCCAAAAATGACACTGCTCATGTTGCCGAAGCCAGTGGTTCGGATTTCAACGTGGCCTTTGTTCTCGACTCCAGCGGCAGTATCAGTAACAGCGAATTCAGCACCATGATGAACGCTGTAAAAGCGGCAGGGCAGGCGCTTTATGCAGGTACAGAGGGGGATGTGAAAGTTACTGTTGTGGCGTTCTCGTCGACCTCTTTGTCTTATCCGTCGGCCACTACCCTAGAGTCTTTCAATGCCCTGATTGACAGCATCATTGCCAATCGGCCGTTCAATGGGCAGACCGACTTTACTGATGCCATTGAGGAAACCATGGCGGCCTACAGCCCAATTTCCGGCTGGAGCAATCAGGTGTTCTTTATCAGCGACGGTAATCCAAACCAGCAAACTGGCCCAGGAAATACCTCACTGACCACAACTACAGCGACTGCATGGAATAATTTTGTCGATAACAACGGCATCAATGTAACCACCATTGGCGTCGGTGACGGTATCAATGCGGACCGGTTGCAGGATGTAGACGTCGACGGCAGTGGTTCGCCGATTCTGGTCGCTAACTTCGATGGTTTGATTGATACCCTGCTAGACCAGATCAGTGGTGGGGTGGTAAGTGGCAATGTGCTGCTGGGTAGTGACAACGCTGTAGGCGGTGGCGACGATGATGCATTCGGTGCTGATGGTCCTGGGTATGTTCAGTCCATTGTCATCAATGGCGTGACGTATACCTGGAACGGTGCTGGCACGATAAATGTCAGCAGTGGCGGCACCATTGCCGGAAATCAGCTGACTGATGTTTCTACAGGGCTTACGGGCAAACTTAGCTTTAACTTTGCCTCAGGGGCTTGGAGTTATACCGCCCCGCAGAATGTGCTCGCCGACACCAGCGAAAGTTTTGGCTACACCATCGTCGACAAGGATGGCGACCCATCTAGTGCTTCTCTGACCGTCAATATTGAAGATGCTTCTCCGGTTATTGGGCGGGTGGACGAGGACGAGCTACCTGGCGGCATCACCGATGGTGACAGTGTCAATACAGTTGCCACCGGCAGTCTGGTTGATTTGCTGGTGGGTACCAATAGTGGGCAGTTCAACTTGAACACGTCGCCAGCGATTATGCCGACGATAACCTCAGGCGGTGTAGCGGTTACTTACAGTTTCTCCGGAGACACGCTTACCGCCAAAGCTGGCATTACCGATGTATTCACCCTCAAAGTGCTGACCGATGGCACTTATACTTTCACGCTGCTGGGTCCGCTGGACCACCCTAGTGCAGGCACTAACGACAACGAAATCCTTACGCTCAACCTGACTAATGCCATCAAGGCTAGCAATGGTGTTAATCCCTTGCCGATCGCCGGCGATCTGTTGATCCAGGTTGAAGACGATGTGCCGATTGCATTCACCCCGGTTACGGCGCTGCTGGTTGATCAGGTCAGTGAAACCCGCTCCATCATCGCCGATCTGCGTTTCGAGGCTTCGGCGGGTGCTGATGGCCCAGATGAGGTGAACTTCTCTATCGTTCAGGGTGCTGCTGCTCGTGATACAAGCGGTAATCTGTTGAGCCTCAACGGTCAACAGTTGTACCTGTTCTATGGCAGTGACCAGTCCATTATCGAAGCTAAGACCAGCGCTAATGGAACTCTCGGTTATCGCATTGATATGGATGCCTCGACCGATAGCTACACGCTGACCACCTATGGACCGATTGCCAACGGCTCAGAGGTTTCCGCCACGAATCTGACCGGTGTTGGTGGTGGTAACTCAGCCTTCAAAGGGCTGATCGACATGGGCGGGACAACGTTCGATGCTTTGTTGTCGAGCACCTCGGGGCAAAGCATCAATTCCAACAGCACCGAAATTGGCATTAGCGATGGCAACAGCATCAAGAATGGTGAGCAGTTGCGTATCGATCTGGTCAACGGCCTGGCAACAGGAGGTGCCAATGGTACCGGCTTCACCTACACCAGCCACAACACCACCAATCGCTTTGCCCAGAAAGTTGCATGGGTTAGCCCTAGCGGAGCAGGGACCGCAACATTCGTGATCGCAGTGCTGTTGGCCGACAATGACTACAACTTTATCGGCGATGCTTCAGGTGAAACCACTCGTAACCTGTCTACCAGCAATATCCGCGTTTACGCCATTGAGGGCGGTGTAGAGGTGGACAAAACCAGCGAGGTTGGCCTCACTGATTTGGGGAATTCGATTCGTGTGACCGGGATGGAGGAAGGGTGGTGGTACGAAGTCAGCTCCACCAATAACTTCAGCGCCGTGCAGATCAGTGGTGGTAGCGGTCAAACCTTCAAATTAGGCTTGTTCGAATATGAGCAGGCAAGCACCGGACAGCCCATTAGCCTTTCTCACAATATCGTAGGTATTGATGGTGACGGGGACAGTGTAAGTAGCGTGTTGAGCGCTATGTTGGTTCCTGATTCGCTGTCGGTGGATGGTACTGCCGGCGTAGATAATCTGGTTGGTACCGCTGGAGTTGATTACCTCTTCGGCCTTGGTGGCAACGACACGCTCAGTGGTTTGGCTGGCAACGATGTGCTGTCTGGTGGCGATGGTAATGACATCCTCATCGGTGGATTGGGCAACGATATCCTCTCCGGTGGGGCGGGTGCGGATACTTTCCGCTGGCTATCGACTGATACCACGGGGGCAGACAAGGTGCTCGATTTCAAACCTGATGAGGGAGACAAGTTGGATCTCACCCAGTTGCTTATTGATGAGTCTTACAATGCCGGATCGCTAGATGATTTCCTTAGCTTCTCGGTGGTCGATAACAGCACCATTATTGCGGTTAGCCCTACGGCAGGCGGAGCTGCAACCACAACCATTGAGTTGACTGGCTTTAATGTAGCTGTCGAGTACGGAGTGACTCCTGGTGGTGGTGGCATCATTTCTGGAGGTGCTGATACAGCCACAGTCATCAACGGGTTGTTGGGAGATAACGCCTTGCAGGTAGTGTGATGCTAGATTGATAGCCAATCTAAAGCCCGCAATCCTAACCAGATTGCGGGCTTTTTCTTACTTGGTTTATTTAACGCTCACTTGGATGGCGGCTATGTTGCGATTACAGCTTTTGCAGATATGCCACCACATCTGGCGCACCCGCTAAACGAAGGCCTTCACCCAAGGCTGTAGCCTCGGTTGAATGCTTGGGTAGCAGGAGAAATTCAGGTGAGCTTGGGCCGCCCAACAAGGATAAGCGCGCATAGGGCAGGCCGTTATCCAACAACAGCGCCATAAACGCCGGGTCGCTCCAGGCAGCATTGGGCATGCCAAGCACGTGGTAGTGCTGCTGCAGGTTGCAGAGGCCTTGTTCGCTCAAGCGGTAATGGCTGAGTTCCGCTGGTAGGTTGACCTCCAACTCGCGCCTGCGGGCGTAGGCAATGGCACAGGCAAAGGCTTCGCTGTGATGCTCGCCGGCCCAGAATACGCGCTCGCCACGCCAGCTGGCTTGACGTAGGATGATGCGTTCGCCCGCGAGAAAGCGCGGCAACGCCAGGCTGATAGCTTTGACGAAATCCTTGTAGCTGATGATGCGTACCTGGCGGCAGGGCTCGCTGGCGGCGAATACCTCGAAGCTGGTGTGGCTTGCCTGTTGAGGGTTGCAGGTCGAAAGGCCGTCAATCATGCGCAGATCGAACGAAGTCAGCTGCTGCTCTTGCGCGTCGACCACCCGCACCAGCATGGCGTGGGCTTGCGCCTTGTCTTCCTGGACTGGGCCGGAGAGTGCGCTGCGCGGCAGGTCTATCAGGCGGTGTAGCTGAGGACCGTCTTGCCAGCAGATGCTTTCACGCAGTTGCGGCAAAGGGCTGAAGGGCAGGCGAAGCTGGCTCGCGCGCTCGAGTATCTGGCGTTGCCCACGGCCAATAAGGCCTAGCCGTTGCGCTAAGGCACCGAGGCGTGAGCTGAGGGTGGAAGGCTGCTCAGACAGACTCATGGCCAGGTACGAACTCCAAAATCACCATTGCCAGTTTGGCAGAGCCCGCGCGGCCCTGCACAGGCTTTATCGGCTGTGCCGGCAGGTTTTTTATGGCCTGCCATCCCTGGTGGCCACCCTTCGGGCCGTCGTTGCGCGACGTTAAAAATGGCTCCCAGCCATTTTTTGCCGGGCATATGCGCCGCGTATGGCAAGATTGATGCAGTCAGTTGCAAAGGTGCCTCCATGCCCAGTCTGGTGTTTGATATTGCGTTATCGGCCGAGCGCTTGCGTGTGGTTTATCAAGGGCGTGCCAACCGGATATTAGTGCAAAGTCGCGATGGGCGGAGTGTCAGCGTGCCGGCTCACCATTTTCGGCCATTTCTGACTCATGAAGGTGTCTATGGTTCCTTCGCGCTTGAGTTCAGTGCGGCCGGTGAGTTGCTCAGCTTGCGCCGCTTGAGCTGATAGCGCCGTGCGCCTCGCCTATCAGGCGCGCAGCCGGCTATAATCGCGGCCTTTGTAACTTTATCGAGCTAAGCCTGCCCATGTATACCCTGGCCCGCGAGCTGCTGTTCAAACTTTCCCCTGAAGCCTCTCATGAACTGTCCATCGATTTGATCGGTGCCGGCGGTCGTCTGGGGCTGAACGGTTTACTGACCAAGAACCCGGCCGTGCTGCCGGTCAAGGTGATGGGGCTGGAGTTTCCTAACCCGGTTGGGTTGGCTGCCGGTTTGGACAAGAACGGCGACGCCATCGATGGTTTTGCTCAGCTGGGCTTCGGTTTTGTGGAAATTGGCACCGTGACGCCGCGTCCGCAGCCGGGCAACCCCAAGCCTCGGCTGTTCCGCCTGCCTGAAGCCGAGGCGATCATCAATCGCATGGGTTTCAATAACCATGGCGTTGATCACCTGCTGGCTCGCGTGCAGGCGGCCAAATTCAAAGGCGTGCTGGGCATCAACATCGGCAAGAACTTCGATACCCCGGTCGAGAACGCAGTGGATGATTACCTGCTGTGCCTGGATAAGGTCTATCAGCACGCCAGCTACGTCACCGTAAACGTCAGCTCGCCGAACACCCCAGGGTTGCGCAGCCTGCAGTTTGGCGACTCGCTCAAGCAATTGCTCGAAGCCCTGCGTAAGCGTCAGGAAAATCTGGCCGCGCAGTACGGTAAGCGTGTGCCGCTGGCGATCAAGATCGCGCCGGATATGAGCGATGAGGAAACCATCGAAGTTGCCAATGCGCTGGTTGAAGCCGGCATGGATGCGGTGATTGCCACCAACACCACGCTGGGCCGCGAAGGTGTTCATGGTCTGGAGTGTGCTGATGAGGCGGGCGGATTGTCCGGTGCGCCGGTGCGTGAGAAGAGCACGCACATCGTTCAGGTGCTGGCGGGCGAGCTGAAAGGCCGTTTGCCGATCATCGCCGTAGGCGGCATTACCGAAGGCAAGCATGCGGCTGAGAAGATCGCCGCCGGCGCCAGCCTGGTACAGATTTATTCCGGGTTTATCTACAAGGGACCTGCATTGATTCGCGAAGCGGTCGATGCCATTGCGGCGCTGCCGAGCAAATCGTAGGCAATAAAAAATAGCTGGGAGCCATTTTTAACGTCGCGCAGCGATGGACCCGAGGGTGTAGCCATGGATGGCAGGCAATAAAAAGGGCTCCCTAAAGGAGCCCCTGGGCTCGCGCCCGCCGCTCGGATGGAGCGCGCATGGTGAGTCGGTAGGTTCCTGAATCAGCCGACAGCGTGAAGTTCGTTGAGTCGATGGATGCCGGCGGTGCCGGTCATGCCGTCCCAATTGTCACCGCGGCCTTCGCGCCAGCCGTTTAACCAAGCTTGGCGAACAGAGGGGAGGGTGAAGGGGCAGAGTTCGCGGGATTTACCACTGATGCCGTATTGATAGCCGCGCAAAAAAGCTCTTTCTAATGGATCACGCTTAAGTCTTCTCATAGGGTGAAGCCCTCAATGTTGACTGTTATGTCCCTTAGACCTTGTAGCAAGGTCAGGCAGAAACGTTCTGCCTACGGAGTCCGCTGCCGGCGTCGCGAGCCTCCTTGCCAAGCATCGTTGCGATGTTGGCCTGAGATGATTTCTAACCAAAGCGCGGGTGCCTGTGAATGACCGTTTCGTCATAAGGCCGTAACCTTTTTGAGGGTCAGGCCATAAGGCGTTGTGGTAGGTGCCGGTATTTATCGCTGTAGCACCTATGCTGTGGGCGTCTGTGCAGGGTGTGCTGGTGTTTTGCTATCGCGAATGAATTGCGATTGAGATTATTGTTTATTCCGACGAAGGGTCGCGCTGCGACGCTTTGTCACTTATTTTGGCCGTGCTGATTTGTCTGCGCGCCGTTGATTGCCTTAGGCACTGGAAACTCCCATGTCGGATCGTTACGAACTCTTCCTCACTTGCCCCAAGGGCCTTGAAGGCTTGCTGCTCGAAGAAGCCAGCAGCCTCGGCCTTGAAGATGCGCGTGAGCACACCTCGGCCATTCGTGGCATGGCCGACATGGAAACTGCCTATCGCCTTTGTCTGTGGTCGCGTCTGGCCAACCGCGTGCTGTTGGTGCTCAAGCGCTACAGCGTGCAAGACGCGCAGAGTCTCTACGAGGGTGTGCTGGAGGTTGACTGGTTCGAGCATCTGGAATCCACCGGCAGTTTGGCCGTGGAATTCAGCGGTAATGGCTCGGGCATCGACAACACCCATTTCGGCGCGTTGAAGGTCAAGGATGCCATCGTCGACAAGCTGCGCTTGAAAGACGGTACGCGGCCATCAGTCGACAAGCTCAACCCGGATCTGCGCATTCATCTGCGCCTGGATCGCGGCGAGGCGATTCTTTCCCTCGACCTGTCCGGCCATAGCCTGCACCAGCGCGGTTATCGCCTGCAGCAGGGCGCTGCGCCGCTGAAGGAAAACCTCGCCGCTGCGGTATTGATTCGCGCCGGTTGGCCACGTATTGCAGCCGAAGGTGGCGCACTGGCTGACCCGATGTGCGGTGTCGGTACATTCTTGGTCGAGGCGGCAATGATCGCCGCCGACATCGCGCCGAATATGACCCGTGAGCAATGGGGCTTCAGCAAATGGCTGGGCCACGTGCCGGCTTTGTGGAAGAAAGTGCATGCCGAAGCCGAAGAGCGTGCAGCAGCAGGTATGGCCAAACCTCCGCTGTGGATTCGCGGCTATGAAGCCGACCCACGGCTGATTCAGCCGGCGCGTAATAACATCGAGCGCGCTGGCATGAGCGATTGGATCAAGGTCTATCAGGGCGAAGTAGCGACCTTCGAGCCACGTCCGGATCAGAACCAGAAAGGCCTGGTGATCTGTAACCCGCCTTACGGCGAGCGTCTGGGCGATGAAGCGAGCCTGCTGTACCTCTACCAGAATCTCGGCGAACGCCTGCGTCAAGCCTGCATGGGCTGGGAGGCGGCGGTATTTACCGGCGCGCCGGACCTGGGCAAGCGCATGGGTATCCGCAGCCACAAGCAGTACGCCTTCTGGAACGGCGCGCTGCCGTGCAAGCTGCTGCTGATCAAGGTTCTGCCCGAGCAGTTTGTTACCGGCGAGCGCCGCACGCCCGAGCAGCGTGAACGCGAGCGCGAACAGGCCGAGGCGGACAAATCCCCGCTTGAGCCGCTAGAGCGTCAGTACAACAAGAACGGTAATCCGATTAAGCCAGCTCCTGCACCTGCTCCGGTGGTCGAGCTGGCACGCTTGAGTGAGGGCGGGCAAATGTTTGCCAACCGCCTACAGAAGAACCTCAAACAGCTGGGCAAGTGGGTGCGCAAGGAAGACGTGCAGTGCTACCGCCTGTACGACGCCGATATGCCGGAATATTCCATGGCAGTGGATCTGTATGGTGATTGGGTGCATGTGCAGGAATATGCCGCGCCCAAGTCCATTGATCCGGAGAAAGCCAAGGCCCGCATGTTTGATGCCATCGCCGCGATTCCGCAGGCGCTGGGCGTCGATAAGAGCAAAGTGGTAATCAAGCGTCGCGAGCGCCAGAGCGGTACCAAGCAGTACCAGCGTCAGGCGACTCAGGGCCAGTTTATGGAAGTCAGCGAGGGCGGCGTAAAGCTGCTGGTCAACCTCACCGATTACCTGGATACCGGGCTGTTTCTTGACCATCGTCCGCTGCGTCTGCGTATTCAGAAAGAGGCCGCCGGCAAGCGCTTCCTCAACCTGTTCTGCTATACCGCCACTGCAACCGTGCATGCGGCCAAGGGCGGCGCGCGCACCACCACCAGCGTCGACCTGTCGAAGACTTACCTCGACTGGGCGCGACGCAACTTGTCGCTCAATGGCTATTCGGACAAGAACAAGCTGGAACAGGCCGATGTGATGACCTGGTTGGCTGAGGACCGTGGCGAGTACGAGCTGATCTTTATCGATCCGCCGACCTTCTCCAACTCCAAGCGCATGGAAGGCATCTTCGACATCCAGCGTGACCACGTGCAGATGCTCGACCTGGCCATGGCGCGTCTAGCACCGAGTGGCGTGCTGTATTTCTCCAACAACTTCCGCAAGTTTGAGCTCGATGAGAGCCTGGCGGCGCGTTATCAGGTTGAGGAAATCAGCGCCTCGACCCTCGATCAGGACTTTGCCCGCAACCCGAAAATTCACCGCGCCTGGCGGATTAGCCTGCGCGGCTGATGAGCTTGCGCGCCTGCCTGCGTGTTAGATCTTATTGCGGATCACTGCGCGCAAGGCGAAGCGGTTGGGGTGGCAGGCCTGTGCTACATCGGCAGGTACTGGCAGTGGTTCGTTGTTGAGCCAGGCGGCAATAAGCTCACCGGACAGCGGTGCGGTGATCAGCCCGCGCGAGCCATGCCCGCTATTGATGTAAAGACCATCTAGCCAGGGGCAGGGGGTTTCCGGGACCTGGCGGGCATCCTTGCTCAGCACCGCATAGGCCTCGGCAAAAGCGGCGGCGTCAGCTAACGGGCCGACAATCGGCAGGTAGTCCGGGCTGGTACAGCGAAATGCGGCGCGGCCTTGCAGTTGTTCGGGGTCGATTTCTGGAGTATTCAGCGCGCGGGAAAGCTCGGGCGAAATTTCTTCCAGCAACTGCATATTGCTTGCGTGATCGGCGCTGTTTAGCGTCAGGTCGTTGCTGTTGAAATCAAAGCTCGCCCCCAGGGTATGTTCATCCTGGCGTATCGGGGCGACATAGCCTTCAGCGCATACCACCGTACTTAATGCGCGACTGGCGGCTGTGGCTGGCAGGCGGCTGATTTGTCCGCGGATGCGTTTTAGCGGAAGGCCTGCGCTCTGACTAAAACCCTTGATCTCGGCGGCACTGGCCAGCACCACCACACTGGCGCTGGCCAGCAACTGCTCGCCATTCCAGGCTCGCCAGCTGTCACCATCACGGCGCAGTTCTAGAGCTTCTTGATGCAGTTGCAGCTGGATATTTGGCTGCTGACTAAGCAGTGCACACAGCGCTGGCGGATGCACCCAGCCTGCCTCGGGATAGAACAAACCACCCGCAGGCAGGGGGATGCCAGCTTTGGCTTCGGCAGCGCTTCTATTCAAGTTCGTCAGCAGATCGGCAGGGAAGGCGGCCGCAAGCTGTGTCTGGCGCTGCGCTTCCTTGGCGTCGAAGGCCAGTTGCAGTACGCCGCAGTTATCCCAGTCAGTGCCTTTCTGCAGCTGTTCCAGTAGCCGGCGGCTATGGCCGTAGCCGCTGACGATCAGGCGCGAAAGGCTGGTGTGATGGGCCGAGAGCTTGAGGTAGAGCACGCCTTGCGGATTGCCCGAGGCTTCCTGGGCGATGGCGCCGTGCCGTTCCAGCAAAGTGACCTGCCAGCCGCGTGCGGCCAGGCTGGCGGCAGTGGCGCAACCGGCCAGGCCGGCGCCAATCACCAGTGCGCTGCGCTCGCCAACCGGTTGTAGCGGGCGGGTAAACCAGGGCTTTTCAGCTGTTACTTGCGTGCCGATAAAAGCGCCTTTAAGCACTTCCCATTTTTTCCCCAGGCCCGGCACGCGCTTCATCTTGAAGCCGGCATCGTTGAGCCGGCGGCGTACATAGCCTGTGCTGGTAAAGGTGCCTAGTGTGGTATGTGCGTGGGACAGTCTGGCCAGTTCGGCAAATAGCTCCGGCGTCCACATGTCTGGGTTTTTCGCCGGGGCGAAGCCGTCTAGAAACCAGGCGTCGATCTGGCCGTCTAGCTGCCCGAATAACTCCAGTGCATCGCCGATCAGCAGGGTGAGAATGATGCGGCCATTGGCAAATACTAAGCGTTGAAAGCCCGGGTGCAGCGCCACGTACTGCGCCAGTAACTGCTCTGCGTAAGCCTCAAGCTCTGGCCATAAGGCCAGTGCACGTTGCAGATCGGCCTTGTTTAGCGGGAATTTTTCCACGCTGACAAAGTGCAGGCGCGCACTCGCCACGGCGTGTTGCTCAAACAGCTGCCAGGCGCAGAGAAAATTCAGCCCGGTACCGAAGCCGGTTTCGCCAATGACCAGCTGTTGATCGGCCGTCAGTGCGGCGAAGCGTTCCGGCAGCTGGTTGTTGGCAAGAAACACGTAGCGGGTTTCGGCCAGAGCGTTCTCGTTGGAGAAGTACACGTCGGCAAATTGGCTGGACAGGGGTTGGCCCTGCTCATCCCATTCAAGGCGGGCTTGCTGGTTTGGTGCGTCAGGGGCGGGTTGCATGTTCGGCTCAGTCACGGGTAGTCGATGGCGACGATGTACCAGGTCTTCTCGCCGGTTGGGGTTTGCACCCGCACTTCGGCGTCTAGGCTTTTGCCGATAAGGGCGCGGGCCAAGGGGGAGTCGATGCTGATCAGGTTGTTTTTCAGGTCCAGTTCGTCCGGACCGATGATGCGGTAGCGCGATTCAACACCGTCTTCATCTTCCACGGTTACCCACGCGCCGAAGTAGACCTTGTCCGGGTCGGTTGGGCGGGCACTGACGACTTTGAGACTTTCTAAGCGTTTGGTCAAAAAACGTACACGACTATCGATCTCACGCAGCATCTTCTTGCCGTAGGTGTACTCGGCGTTCTCCGAGCGGTCGCCCTGGGCGGCGGCTTCACTGACCGACTGGGTGACTTGCGGGCGGCGCACATGCCACAGTTCATGCAGCTCTGCGCGCATACGGGCCTCGCCCTCGGGGGTGATCAAGGGCGTGCCGGCAGAGCGGGGTGGGCGGTAGCGACTCATAAGAACCTATTTAACGTCTGCTGCGCGTCGGCCCTGCTGCGTTAAAAACAGGCTCTCAGACGGCTGAGAAAAGTGGTGCGCGAGTCTATCAGCCCTCGCGTAGCACCGTCAGCGGGCTGATATTTAAGGCACGGCGGGTGCCGAGAATACCTGCGCGGCCCACCAGTAACGCACCAATCAACGGTAGCAGCAGCAACCAGGGGTGCGGCTGCCAGGTGAGGTCGAAGGCGAAGCGATAGAGCAGGAAGCTGATCAGCTCACAGCCAAAGGCCGCCAGCAGCCCGCTTGATGCGCCAAGCAGGCCGAACTCGGCACGACGCGCCTTGATCAGCAGCTTGCGTTCGGCGCCCAGCGCGCGCAGCAGGGCGCCCTGGCGGATGCGCTCATCCAGCGTGGACTGCAGTCCCGCGAACAGCACGGCAAGCCCCGCCGCCAAGACGAACAGCAGGACGAACTCGATGGCCAGGGTGACCTGGGCAAGGATGCTGCGCAGTTGCGCCAGCAGCGCTTCGACCTGTAGCAATGTCACGGCCGGGAAGGCGCGCGACAGTTCAACCAGTTGCTTTTCGTACTGCGGCGGCAGGTAGAAGCTGGTCAGGTAGGTGACCGGTAGGTCCTGCAGGGTGCCAGGTTGGAAGATCATGTAGAAGTTGGGCTGGAAGTTATTCCAGTCGACTTCACGCAGGCTGCTGACCACCGCATCGCGGTTAAGACCGCCGACGCTGAAGCTCAAACGGTCGCCAAGTTTCAGTTGCAGGCTTTCGGCCAGCTCAGACTCCACCGACACACCCGGTAATTCGCTGGTATTGGCATCAGTCCACCAGCTACCGGCGACGAGGTTGTTATCCGCTGGCAAGTCCGCAGCCCAGGTCAGACTCAGGTCACGGCGAATTGCACGTTCACCCTGGGATTCCTTACTTACGATCTGCCGCACGGGCTCGCCATTGATCATCACCAGTCGCCCGGGCACCACGGGGAACAGTGGCGCGGGGTGCGGTGATAGTTCCTTGAGGCGAGTAGCGAAGGCGTCCTTGTCCGCTGGCAGGATATTCAGCGCAAAGTGGTTAGGCGCGTTTTCGGGCAACTGATCCTGCCAGGTGTCGAGTAGCTCGCCACGTAGCAAGGCGATCAAGGCCATGGCCAGAATAATCAGGCCGAAAGCCAGTGATTGTCCGGCTGCAGCAAGCGGATGACGCAGCAATTGGCCTAGCCCCAGCCGCCAGGGTAGTGAAGCGCTGGCGAGCATGCGGCGCAGGCTCTGCAGGCCGAGCAGCAACAGGCCGCCGAGCAGCAACGCGGTGACCAGGCCGCCGCCGAGCAGGGCGAAGGTCAGCTGAAGGTCGAGGCTCAAGCGCCACATGATTAAGCCCAGCGCCAGCAAGGCGGCGCCATATACCAGCCAGGAGCTGGCCGGCACCGGAAGCAAGTCGCGGCGCAGAACTCGCAACGGCGGTACGCGGCCCAGTGCAGCCAGCGGCGGTAGGGCGAAGCCTGCAAGGGCGACCAGTCCCGTAGCCATACCGGCCAGTGCGGGCCACAGTCCGCCAGGTGGAATCTGCGCTGGAAGCAGGTCCTGCAGCAAGTTGAACAGGGCGAGCTGCGCCAGCCAGCCCAGCAGGGCGCCAATCAGGCTGGCGGTAATTCCTAGTAGCGCCAGTTGCAGGCTGAACAGGCCGAGAGCCTGATTACGAGACAGCCCCAAGCAGCGCAGTAACGCGCTGGCGTCGAAACGGCGAGCGGCAAAGCGGGCGGCCGATAGCGCAACCGCTACCCCGGCCAGCAGCACAGCGGCCAGGCTGGCGAGGTTGAGATAGCGCTCAGCGCGGCCCAAGGCGCTGCCAACCTGACGATTACCATCTTTGGCATCTTCTAGGCGCTGATTGGGCGCGAGGGTAATGCCTTGGCGATACTGCGCTAACGCGTCCGCGTCGCCGCGCCACAGCTCCTGATAACGCACGCGGCTGCCAGGTTGCACTACGCCGGTGGCGGCCAGGTCATCCAAGTGCATCAGCAGATGAGGGGTCAGGCTATAAAAGTCGCCAGCTTCATCCGGAAGAAAGGTCAATACGCGGGTCAGGCGCAGGGTTTTCGCGCCGACTTCGACGCTGTCACCGGGCTTGAGGTCGAGCGCGACGAACAGTCGGGCTTCGGCCCAGGCTTCACCAGGCTTTGGGCCTGCGCCAGTTTGTTCGACGTCATACAGCGCGGCGGCGCTCTTCAGTTCGCCACGCAGTGGGTATGCGTTGTCTGCCGCCTTGATGCTGGCCAGCTGAATGCCGGCATCGCTGGCGACCACGCTGGAGAACTCGACCAGCTGAGCATGCTCCAGCCCCAGTTGTTTACCAGTGCTGATCTGCTCGGGTGCGCTGGGCGAACTGCCCGTCAGGCGTAGGTCGGCGGCGAGGAATTCGGTAGCGCGCAGCAGCATGCCATCATTCAGGCGCGCGCTGAAGTAACCGATGGCCGTGCTGGCGGCGACTGCAATCAGCAGGGCGAAGAACAGCACACGCAGCTCGCCTGCGCGGGCATCGCGCAACAGTTGGCGGCTGGCCAGGGACAGCAGGCGGGTAAACGGCAGATGGTTCATCAGGGTTCCACGTGGTCGACCAGATGGCCACCTTCCAGACGGATCAGGCGTTGGCAGCGGTGTGCCAGGCGCTCGTCATGGGTGACCAGTACCAGGGTTGCGCCGCGCTCCTTGTTCAGCTCGAACAACAGATCGCTGATGCGCTCACCGGTATGGCTGTCGAGGTTGCCGGTGGGCTCGTCGGCAAACAGCACTGCAGGTTCGGCGGCAAAGGCGCGAGCGATTGCTACGCGTTGCTGTTCACCGCCCGAGAGCTGGCGTGGGTAGTGGGTCAGGCGCTGGCCCAGGCCTACGCGGTCGAGCAAGATGTGGGCACGCTGGCGGGCATCGGCATGGCCTTCAAGCTCCAGTGGCAGCATGACGTTTTCTAGGGCATTCAAACTGTCGAGTAACTGAAAGGATTGAAAGACGAAGCCGACGTGTTCAGCGCGAATGCGCGCGCGTTGATCTTCATCGAGGCTGGCCAGGTCATTACCCGCCAATACAACGCTGCCACTGCTGGGCAGATCGAGCCCGGCGAGTAAGCCGAGCAGGGTGGATTTGCCCGAGCCGGAGCTGCCGACAATCGCCAGGCTATCACCAGAGACCAGCTCCAGAGACAGATCATGGAGTATGGTTAGCTCGCCTTCCGTGCTGGGGACCACTTTGCTAAGGTTTCGCGCGGTGAGAATACTTGAGCTCATGGAGAATCCAATGCGTAAGTGGTTGATCGGTACTGCCCTGAGCCTGCTGCTGTGGGGGCCTGCGGCGTTCGCGGATACCGTACTGGTCGTCGGCGATAGTATCAGCGCGGCTTTTGGCCTGGATACCCGCCAGGGTTGGGTCGCTTTGCTGGAAAAACGCTTGATCGAGCAGGGTTTTGACCATCGTGTGGTCAATGCCTCGATCAGTGGCGACACCAGCGCAGGCGGCGCCGCGCGGCTGCCTGCACTACTTGCAGAACATCATCCGGAGCTGGTGATTATCGAGCTGGGAGGCAACGATGGCCTGCGTGGGCAGCCACCTGCGCAATTGCAACAAAACCTTGCGGCCATGGTGCAAGCATCGCAGCAAAAGGGGGCCAAGGTGCTGATCTTGGGCATGCATCTACCACCCAATTACGGCGTGCGTTACACCACAGCGTTCGCTGCAGTTTTCCCCACGGTTGCCAGTGATACAGATTCGGCCTTGGTGCCCTTCATGCTGGAAGGCGTAGGCGGCGTGCCCTCGCTGATGCAGAGCGATGGCATTCACCCAACTGCCGAGGCGCAACCCAAGCTGCTGGAAAACGTCTGGCCGACCCTGAAACCTTTGCTCTGATGCTGTCCTAATGAAGGTCAGGAGGTGGCATCTTAGCGGGTGCCTCCCTGAGTGCGTCAACAGGTTTTTCTAACAGACGTTGAACATCTTTCTAACACTCAATGGCTCTGGGGCGGGTGTTCCGGGCATGCCGTTGAGGGTGGGCAAGGGGGTAATCTGGCTGGGTTTCCTATTGGTAAGGGTGCTCAGATTTTTGGCCCAAATTATTGAAACCTTCATAGGTGATTCTGTTCACTCTGTTCCGTTCTCCCTACCTTCTGCTCGTGCTGGATTGCTTATTATTCCCTTCGCATTTATCCCACTTAATCCCTTTGGATACATTTGGCTGCACTGAGTGGCGAAATTGCCCACACCTGTTAGATTTGGTCCCAAAGATGGCTCATTGATATGAGTTTCTGGGCTGGATTTGCGATGTCTAAAATCACCATCGTTTCCATCAGGGCCCATTTGCTCCGTTTCTCCCTTGCGGAGATGCGGCTTAAGGACGTGTGGCAAAGGGACGTAAAATGATCAGCAGTTTTTCAATTCGCAATTACAAAAGTTTCCATCCCACGGACCCTGTCACTGTCGCTCTGGACACCAAGAAGCGCGCAGCTTTCTTTTATGGCCTCAATGGGGCAGGAAAGTCGGCTATAGGTGAGGTCATCCATCTAAAAGGTGAGGGTGACGACTCGGTTGCTCAATGCGCCGTTACCTCTACAGGGATTGGCCCGTTTCGTTATCTTGTTTTTAACCAAGCTTTTTCTGACAAGGTTCTGGGTAACCCTGACGGCATGCCGGGTATTTTTACTTTAGGCGAGGTCGATACGGTCGCTCTCCGTGAGTCTCAACTGATTCAGCCTGAATACGAAAAGCTTGAGGCTGAGTTAGAACTACTTGCGGAGCAGCAGGCGTCTCTTTCCGCTCAAGAGAAACGCCAGCTTGACATCGCGCAGGATGGTGTATGGAAAGCACATACGGCGCATAAAGACGGCGCGTTCAAATCGTTCTTAACTGGTTGGGGGCGTGACAAGCCAGGTTTTTTTAGTCAGATACGTAGTGTTGTATTCGATCCTGATGAAGAGCTTGATGGTCTGGCTGAACTGGAAAGTCGTTTGGGTGCCTTGTCAGGGGATGCCATAAGTAAGCCACGACTATCGTTAAGTTTGGATGGCCTGTCGCGCATTGAAGGTGATCTTATTTGGGCTCAGAATATTGTGGGTTCAAGTGATAGTAGATTAGCAGAGTTGATTGATCGCTTAGGGAACCAAGATTGGGTCGGGGTTGGGCGAAAGTTTGCCGACGGTTCGGAATGTCCTTTTTGTCAGCAGTCACTTCCACATGATTTTAAACAGGAAATATCGAAGCTTTTTGATGGTGATTATAGTGAGAAGCTATCTGCTTTAGATGTTCTGCGAAATGAGTTTTCCCGTTTGGAAGAGTCTATTGGTAATTCGGTCTCGAGTATTCTTGCAGAGCCTCTTGTGTCGGGCTATCCAGAGTTGGAAATTGCTTGCGCCCAGTTGAATACGGTTTTATTTGGGAATAGGGCGAAGATTAATTCAAAGATTGAGAACCCTAAAGATGCTGTCGAATTAGAGTCTACGAAGGACCTTGGCGAAAAAATCCAGACGGCTCTGGGGTTGTTGAACAAAGATATTGATGTTTTTAATCAGCGTATTTCACATAAAGATGCTGAGAAAGAATTAATTAAAGCTGCTTTTTGGAAAAACTTGCGCAGAAATTGTACTGAAATCATTAAAGCTTATGACGCGGCAATCTTGCCAATCAGTACATCTTGTCTTGAGCTTAAAAGGCTCTATGACCAGAAGAGCAAGGATGCAGGAGCCATGGCCGCGCGGCTTCTTGAGCTTCGCCAGCATAACGAGGGCACGGAACAGGCTGTTGAAGCTATAAATGTACGGTTGAAGGTCGCCGGGATTGACAGCTTTTCCATAGCGAAAAAAACTGACGAGAGTAATCTGTACTGTATGGCTCGTCCGGGTGTTCCTATTGATATTGCATCATCACTGAGCGAGGGTGAAAAAACATTAATTTCATTTTTATATTATATGGAATTGCTCAGTGGTTCGCATGTAAAAGAGTCTGTTGTGGCCGTAGATAAAACGGTTGCAGTTATTGATGATCCGATTTCAAGTATGTCTCATAATTATGTTTATGATATTGCTACGATTATTTATCGTGAATTGATAGCTCCTCCTCAGGAGGCGATAAAGGTCAGGCAGGTGATTGTGATGACCCATAATCTTTTCTTTTTGCATGAATTGCTGAAACAGGTTAAGGGTGAGCTTCATAAGATCAGTAGGAAGTGTGATCTCTTTCGAGTTGTTAAGAAGAAATATACAGCAGTGATTCCGCTTGATCCTAATGAGCTGATTAATGACTATGACGCCATGTGGCAAATTTTGAAAGACGCGCGCGATGGCAATGCGAGAGCTATGGTGGTTCCTAATACCATGCGTTGTATATTGGAGCATTTCTTTTGGTTTACAAGGCGTCAGAAAGATTTTGAAGAGGCGCTTGAGGCGGCTTGTAATGAGGATGGGAGTTTTGTTCCTCTAAGTCGGTATTTGAATCGCGGGTCTCATCGTGGTCATATTAATTTTATGGATTACGGGCAGTATGATGTTTCATACTATTTAGATAAGTTGAAAGCTGTTTTTGATAATGCTGGATTTTTGGAACACTACAACGTACAGATGGGGCTTGCTGAACGTGAAGAAGATGCGGAAGCTATTGCTTAAGTGGCTCTAAGATTAAAATGCGGTTATTCAGTGCCGTGCGCCTATGTATAAGTCATAGTTAGTGCCACTCACGGCCTTGCTTGTGAGCCTTGGCGGCCTGAGCGTTGAACCTACGGTTTATCCGTTGGCGATCCTGCGCCGCAGGGCTCAATGTGCGCCCTCTCTTCATGCTATTGAGCGCCGGGGCTCGATTGTCCTTTTCGCGCTCGACGAGGAGAACCACGGCCTCTTGAACAGAGACACGGGCAAAGCCTGTGCCTTCCAGTACAAGCCAGCGCTTCACTATCAGATTGGATAGCTCGAACGAATAGCGAGACAGCAGGGTAAATGTCAGCTCTTTATCCAGAATGGTCAGAGGTTGAGACTGGCCTTTAGCATCTCGATATTGAGCCTCGACAAATTGAACCGATCCAGATTTGGACTGGTTGGGCAGACCCAGTGCCCCGAGCATCGTTCGTATGTCCCGAAGGACGTGACCATGCTTCTTGCCGGTGATCTCTGCGATCTCCAGCGAGGACATCCCTGGCAGACCGTTGAGAGTCGTCACATGGTCGGTGGTCTTGATTTGTTCAATATTCATATTGTCGTTTTTCCTTTCGATTGATCCCCGAGTTCGCTCCCAACGGCCAGCACACAGACCCACGACAATGGGACTGGCAGTCGGCACGAGGAGCAATCGGAAAGACTGTGTTGATGGAGTACCCAGCGATGGGTGAGGGGAGTGGTCAATGAAGATGAACAGCCCACGAAGGAACCGGCCATCTCACTGAGCCACCAAGAGAAAGCAGGAAGAGGAAGTTTAAGAAGTATCCTAAGGGACCCCCCCCTATAAGTGAGGGTTTTTAATGGGCGCTCGACGATTACACCGGCTGTTAAGGCTTAAGGCAGCGAGTGCATGATGGCCCCATAAAATCGGAGTGGTGGAAAATGCTTTGGTGGGGCCGAGGGGGCTATGGCGTTCAAGGTGTCGATGAACAGGACGATGTTCTTATGCCCCGGTGAGGCAACGCTGCCGTAAAGAACCCCGTCGATACTTCCGCTCTTAAATGGGTAGTCCCTAAGGTACTCGGTCACAATCTGTGATGGCACGTACTCGACGTGAACCAAGTTGTCTCTGGCAACCGGCTGCATGATCTTTTCGGCAAAGTGATTAAGGAAGCTGAGTTGCATCGCCGAGTCGCGCCCTGTATCAGCGAAGTATCCCGGCTCTGGCGGTAACTGCGTGAGGTCAAGAACACGCAAAGGGTGTGTTGTGGTGAATCGGCCAAGGGCTGCGCTTGTCTTCTTAACTTCCTTGACTGCGGCGCTACGATTAAACGAAGCGTAGAACATTGGAACTCCCGCTGGGTTCATCCGATTGTTCTGGCAGAAATCGTAGGGAGGGGGACCAAACTCTTTGGCAGGGTATCTGGGGTGTTCAAGATCATCCCGAGCCCGATAGAGCCTGGTGCCAGGGGTGATGGTCTTAATGAGGTGGTGCCGCTCAGAATAAATGGCGATGGCATGTAGGATCGCCAGGGGTGAGTAAGAGTCGCGATCCTCAGTGTCGCATTCCTGTTCTTGGAAGAAAAAACGGCGCTTGTGTTTGACCACATTGCAGAACTTAGTCCAGCCGGAAATCATGGCGACATCTGGGTCAAGAGAGAGCCAGTCGTAATCGCACCAGACCTCATCGCCAACACCTTCGGCGATTGCCCAGCTGAGGCTGCCATGTGAGTCCAATGGCAGATCAAGGCACATCTCATCGAAGATGACCTCGTAGGTGTCCCATGTACGTCCTTGATAGCCACCTTCTCGGCTTACGTATGGCAACTGTTCGACAGCTTCGCCCCAGTATTGGCGAATGCATGACTCGATGTATTCGCAGAGGTCGGACAACTCGACTGTTGGGGCATGGGATGTGTTGCAGTAGTTACAACCTCGGGGGCCTCTCTGTTTGCGAATCCACTGCTTCAGGTCGTTGTCACCAATGCAGCGTGTGCAGACTCTGTCCATGCGATTACTCCTTGGTGTTGTTGCGCAGCAGACTATCTTGGTACTGACTACCGAACGAGTCCAAAGACATCTAATTGGAAGTCCCACTGACAAACCTCGGGTCTCGGAGGTAGTCGCTCAACGGGTACTGATGCTGTTGCTTGTTGCGTGAACTTATCCAGGAATGGTCGAGGGGAGTGGTCAATGAAGATGATCAGCCCACGAAGGAACCGACCATCTCACTGAGCCACCAAGAGAAAGCAGGAAGAGGAACTTTAAGAAGTATCCTAAGGGCCCCCCCCTATAAGTGAGGGTTTTTAACGAGCCCGGTCTACGCCCTGGTCTTCAGCCAAACGTTGCATCAGGCTTTGACTCAGCGGGTCATTTGGTACGAACTGCCGCAGGGCATTCCACAGCCCCGTCATGTGGCCCTGCTTGTCGGCTCGGGGTTGATCTCCCATCAGGTTGATCGCGGAGTAGCCAGCTTGGACCCCATGGGCTGCCACGTTAGCTGCTGGGATTTGTTCTGCTACACCCCCAACGAAACCGCTAACGAGGTCGGACTGGAGCGGGTTGTACTTGATCGCTCGGCCTGCCTGCTGCTCTCGCTTTTCTCGCGGGAGAATAGAGGTCCGCAACATGGCCGCCTGATCGAACCCCAGAGGTGCGCTGATGAAGTTCGCCACGCCCAGCGGAGCACCTACATGGGAACTCCTTGAGATCGCCGCATAGGCCATCATGCTTGGGCTCAGGGCCTTCTCCAGATACTTCTCACGGGCTCGCTCAGGCAGTCCCAGGGCTTTCATGTGGGCACTTGCGGCATAGAACGCTGTGGCCAAACCCACCGAGACAAGCACTTGCATTGTCTGATCGAGGACTTGTCCATTGCGGGTCGCCTCCATCCAGCCACGGGCCATGCGGCCATTGAGACTCCTCAGGACAAACATCTTGAACTGAAGGGCCATCGCCCAGCCCGCCCCGTGCTGCTTGGAGGGCGCAAAGGACATCTTGTGGGGACGCAACATGGATTCATCAGCTACACGATCCCCAAGCCGGTAGAGGTCCATAGAGCGGACATCCGAGGCCAGCCCTTCGGGGTTCTGAATGCGCCACTTGCCAGACTTGCGGTCCTGCTTGAAGTGGGCCTTGATCAGGTCCTGAATCCCCTTGAATTGCTCAGGGGTCACCGAGGCAGAGCGCAGACGCTCAGGGCTGAACAGGTCAGTCACCTTGCCGTTCAACGTGTGGTCGATGAGGTCCACGAGGGCACCCTGGCGGCCAGCATCCATGAGGTAGTTGCCGGATTCCCTGAGCAACCAAGTGAACGGTGAACGGGCTGAGAGTTCCTGGGTGGCGTACTTAACGCTCCCTGCGACCTGAGCGCCTATCTCGCTGCTGTTCTGGCGAAGGTTATCCACGATGTCCTGGCGCTCTGGCCGGATGAGATCGTCCAGTTCCTTACCGAACAGCAAGCCGTGCATCTGCTTGATGTCCTCAGGGGCCAGCTTGGCCTTAGCCGTGGTCCACTGCTTGAGCAATGGGGCGCCCTTCAGGAGCATCCGCTGGTGGCCCTTAACGATCAACGAAGCGGCCTCAGTGATGTTCTGAGCGCCCATGTAGGCGTTCTTCGTCATAAAGCCGACATCGTTCAGGGACCGAGCGAAGGTCGCCCAGACACCATCAGGGTCTCTACGCGCGCGCCCGGTGAACATCTTGATCGCATCGAGTAGAGCGTCAGTCTCCAGGGTGTCCTTGCCTGGGCCTGCCTTCTGGCGCATCCCTTTAACGAGGTTCTTCAGCTCCTGCGTGGTCTTCCCGGTGCCTCCCATAATGGCGATGTCACCGTTCACCCTGCGGTCATACTGCGGGACCACCCGGAGGAGGTTGAAGTCCCTCAGGTCGTTCACAGAGAACATCCCACCGTCAGGCGCTTGGACCTGCATATCGGAGTCGAACAGGTTCCGAGCTTCGAGGTAGTCGTTGTTCTCCAGGCCAGCACCATCCTTCAGGTGCTCCTCTACAAGCGAGTTGGCCGTGAAACGGTTGGAGTTGCTGATGCCATAAGCCTTGTCGTTTGCGTACTTCTCAACGGCCTCCCGAAGTTGCTCCGGGGTCATCGGCTTGGCCTTTGGGTTCCCCTTGTTGGCCTTGTCGAAGCCTTCCTGAATCATCTTGTCCACCCGTTGGCGAACATGAGGTCGGGACATATAGGAAGCCATCCACGAGTGAGCGATAGCCTGCTGCAAGCCTTCTTCTCCTCCGAACCGCTGGATTGCCTGAGCCTTCGCCGCTGAGCTGTAGCGTTGAGGGAAGTACGTGGAAAAGTGCCGGGTGTCCTCCAGTAGGGCCTTCGCCCGGAGGTCTCCGAACTGCGCTGGGTTGCTGATGTAGTCCCACTTTTGGTTCATGTGGGTGCGCAGTTCTTCCAGTAGCTTCATCTCCGGTGGGGACAACTTGGAGGGCTGCTGGGACTCCAGGGCTTCCACTACGCGCCGACTGATCAGCTCATGCTTAGCACCCTTGGAAATCCGCTGGCCACGCCAGAAGGGGTCCTTCAGGGCCTCATCGAAACTCTCGGCCAGCTTGTTGTGGACCACGTTGTCCTGGCTGCGCAGTCGCTCCGAGATGTCAGAAACAGTCGCTCCGAACTTCCCATTGGAGCCATCCTGATAGCCTGTTGAGGACCTGAAGAGGTCCGCTGCCAGAGAGCGCCTTTCAGGGTTCTCCGATGAGCCAAGGCGTAGGCCGATTTCCGTGATGTCTCCGAGGTGAACGCCCCATGCCGCTCGGTCGTCACCCTTATGCAGCTCAGTGAACTCCTCGATTGTTTTCGGGTTGATCGGACTCCCGCCGCTGTGGATGGAACCGTCCAGGGTGCGAGTTGCGTCCGGGTCCCAGGGGACATCCAGATAATCCCCGGAGGCGCTTCGCTTGACCTCTTCACCTTCACGAAAGGGCATTGCTGCGGGGTCTTCATCCAGGCCCTTCAGGCGCGCTTGTTCGCGGCTTTGTAGGCGTTGGGTTGTGCCATATAGAAGGGACTGGAGGTCGTGCGGGGCCATGAAATCAATCGGTGCGAACTCAAGGGCATCTACGGGGGCCAAGTCGTCATCCGGCAGGTCCCACGATGCCCGGCTATCAGGACGAGCCCCGAGGAGACCATTGAGCGTACCGCCGAAGGCAGCACCTCCAGCGATGGCCATTCCCAGGTGTTCCTCACGCCCAGACACCTTGGCAGTGTTGTGTTCCGATAGGCCACCGATGGCACCACCGGCAACCGCGCCACCCAACAGGCGAGCCCCAAGGTTCCCCGCTGCACCCTTAGCGGGATTCACGAGGGAATAAGGATCGCCCAGGGCAGCCCCGAGGCCGCCCACAAGGGCAGCCCCCATGCGATCACCCTGGGTACTTTCGGCCATCTTCTGGTTCTCCATAGCGAGAGCCAGGTTCTGATCGAAGTTGCGGCGATAGCCACGGAGGACCACATCGTAATACTGAGGGTCCAGGCCCGAGGAACGCAGCTTGTCGTAGTCCTCATCCTGCCAGTCACTCAGGCGGCCCAGGTCGAACGGATCGTTGAACAGGTCCTGAACGACCGTGTAGGTCTGCATAAAGTCAGCTTCGGGTGGGGCCTCGTTCACTGCGCGAATCATCATGCCGAGCACTGAGGTCTTGAGTTCCACGGAGGCGTTGTTACCAGCCCCCTCGAAGAACCCTTGGTCTTCATCGCTGGTCTTCCCGGTGGTTTCGTAAAGCTCCTGGGCAAACGGTGTCGCCTTCGGTGCTACGTCCTGACCGGCCAAATCGAAGGAGGCGAAGGTGTCCGGTACGTTCCCTGGGACAGCCTTAGGTGTTGCTTCAATACCAGCGGGAGCCTCAAACCCGCCGTCTGGCTTTACGAAGGCATCCAGCTCAGCCTTCTTGCCGGTGTTGGTGACATCCATCAGGGACTGTAGGTAGCCCAGGCCCTCTGAGGAGACCCCGGAGAAGTCCCCACGGTCATACGCTTCGAGCTGCTTTCGGCCCACTCGGCCCCCGCCTTGGTTGTACAGAAGAAGGGCCTTGAGTTCGTCACCGCCAGCAATCTTGATGTTGTCACGCATGTGCCGAGCGGCTGCGTCGATGGATTTCTCTGGGTTGTAGAAGTCCTCATCCCGTTCCAGGCCGTAGGCAAGCCCGGTGGCCTTAGTGAACTGCCCGATACCACGAGGGCCCGTTGGGCTCTTCGCGTTGGGGTTGAACGAGGATTCCTTGAAGAGCTGCTTGTGCAGGAGGTCGTAGGAGACCCCGTGGTTTGCCGCTGCGGTCTGAATCAGGGAGTCGTAAGGACCCCCTTCGGCTTTGACCTTGGCGTAGTCGTTGGGCTGTTGCATTGATCACCTCCTGAGGACGTTGTGTCTTTCAGTGAGGGTTTTTGCAGCGCCCTGATTAGCTACGGCGTTTCTCGTCGTGGGCGAGGCGTAAGCGATATAGGCGCTCATCCAACTGCGCTCCTACCAGCGCACTTACGTCCCCCCGCAATGATCGCCTCCAGGCGTAGGAAAGGTCGTCAAACTCAGACTGAGCACGATCCAATAGCGATGGGGATGAACTTTCAGGCGTGGCTATGATTGGAAAGCCCTTACGAAGCGCTAAAAGCTCTCCGGTCGTACTGGTCAGTTTTCTATCCAACATCTCTACCCCGTGTTGAAGGCGGCGTTCCCTTGTCAGGGACGCAGTAAGCCGTCTTTCAAGACTCCGAACAGTGGTGCGTAATCGCGTCAACTCGTCGGGGTAGGTGTCTATGGGCTCAAGGGCGTCAGGTGTCTTCTGTATTTCCTGAAAAACATCGTCGATCAGCCATCTTTTGAAAAAATCCTCAAGAGGGGAGTCGTAGCGAAGAAGCATTCGGTAGGCGGCACCAGTCGATGCCAGCCATGTGTCACCAGCCATGTGCTCAACTCCCCAAGAGCCAAGCTGCTCCGGGTTTTCAACTGCATGCAGCACTTCTCGCAGCTGGAAAAATCCGAATCCACCTGTGGCCTCTGTGGTTAGCGCGATGGCTGCCATGGGGCTGTCTATGTGGCATACCTCTGCGACTTGATTGACGATGAAGACCAAATCGAAGTCCTCATGGCCAATCAGGATCACCAGCGGTTTGCCTCCGAAAGTTCTTGTTATGACTTTCACTGCGTCTGCTCTTGGGTTGTCGTAGAACGGGTTAGCGCGCCTTGGCCTCGGAGAAGTTTGCGATAAGCACCTCCGCGACTTGCCAGCCGAAAGAGGTCGCTAAGCCCGTCTCCTCCAAGTGTCGTTTGAACTGCTCGGGAAAGATGGATGCCTCCCATGCCTGATGCAGTACGCGATAGGTTCTCTCGAGCAGGCGGGGCTCTCCAGATGCCTGATAGCGAAGCTCGTTTATTGAGAAAATTGCCTCGTTGTCAGTAACCCCCGGTTGGCCGTGGGTGCGCTCCAAATTCTCGGCAAGGTCTACCAAGTTCTGCCCTGAACGATAAGAAATGGTGTCTTCCAGCTCTTCGCGCAGTGCTGCCATAGGTCCCTTGATGTTTTGTGCCGAAGCCGCAAGTTCTTCGCGTTCAGTTGAAGCGCGGATAAAGTCGAGTACTTGGCGCAGTTCGCTTAACAAGCCCAGTGCATGGTTCACAGCGTTGATGTGGTTCATGTGGATAAGTGCGGTCATGGTTTCTCCTAAGTGGAAGTGGTGGGGATGTGGCGAGTAAGCCCAGGCGTGGCCTTTTAGTGAGGGGTTCTGGTGTATCAGTGCGGACAGGCACGAGCCCACACCGAGGTAGCTCGGGACGTGATAAAGCGCCTGGAATATTTCAGCTCGCCTGAGACGAACACGTAGCAGGAGAAGTCGACGGGAAATACGAGAGCGAGTGACCCATTCCAGCCTGAAGTAGACTTCTAAATGGGTACGAGATGATCGTCACGAATGGACTGCGGGTGACCAACGATACAGCGGGCATGGCAAAGCTCCTATGGTATGAATCCTTAGGCTCGGGCGCTTTACATTACGTTGCATTACGTTGGGTGTTGCGTGAGGGGTGCTGCTTACATTAGGCCGAGAGCGTGTTGCGGGCCGGCATCCTATTGACTTCGCCAGCCGGCGTCAACACCGAACTGCCGCGCCTCGATATACCACTTGCGGTGTCGGTCGTTATCTTCCCGTGCGCCTTTCGATGCAGTAGGTTGCAGAGTAATTGGGAACATTGCGTGCAATCGCGGCCTGCATAACACAAGGATGAGGACAAGGATGCTTTCCACTCCCGACACGGTAACGGCGCTAATACTTCTGGCAGTCTTCGCCTGCATTCTCAAAGAGAGCTGGTGGGATAAACGCCCCTCGATTGTCCGCAAGCGTAAGGATGTACAGCTCGGCAGGGCATTGCGCCGGCTCGCTGACGAAACTGCGAAGATTCAAGCTGCTCGACAGGCAGGGCACATCTCGCAGGATCATTACGAAGAGCTGATGGGCCGTCTTCGGGAAAATGAAAAAGATGCTCGCATCTGGAATCACTACTGAGCACCGTAAAGCCTTGAGTAGGGTAAGCCTCAGGGGCGGCTCTATGTGAAGGTCCGCCCCTTAGGTATGCGCTCTTAGCGGTTTACTCGAGCTGTTGTCGAGACACTTGAGATGTCATGCGACTACAAATTGGGCTGCTGGAGTCGCCAGGATGCTGAGGGCCTTTGCGTATTTCCCAGCCATATTTAAGTGCTCGGCCTGCTTGGGTGGGTAGCGTTTAGCCTTTTTTAGGCAAGCCTGCCGTGCTGCTTCGATGCTGTTCATCAGCGCTTGATCTTCTTGGTCCCTCAGTTCCCGCTCATAGGCGTCAAGTAGTGCTCTTGCTTGTGCCAGTTCCTCGCGGGTCGGTAGGCCCTTGAGATTCACAATAGGATGGACCGCGCTGCTCTTTCGGGAATTCATTGGGATGCCCCCATGAGAGCCTGCTGAATCGCTTCGTATGCCTTCTGAATCGGAATGCCTGACCCATAGGTGCCATAGGTGATCGTCCCCGAGGAGTGCCCGGTGACCGCCTGTGCGAAAGCTACCGGAACCCCAGCGGCTTGCATGGATGAGGCGAAGTGGTGCCTCAGGGAGTGAAGTGTCTGGTCGCCGCCAGCGACAGTCCCAAGGGCCTTCTGGATGCGTAGGTTAAGCACCTTGCTGGCTTTCCAAGGGGCAATGCCATGAGCAGAGGGCAGGGCGTTAGCCTCGATAGCCTGAAGGAATGCTCCAAGGTCGAACCCAAGGGCACCATCTACAAGCGGGACCATACGGGCGCTGTGTTTGTTCTTGATCGACTTACCGGGGTCGTTTTCGTTGATGTCGATACACCAGAGCCCATCGACCTGTTTTATGTCGGCCTTGGTCAGGTAGGCAATCTCTCCGACTCGGGCCCCTGTGATGACCGCTAAGGACAGCGCCCAGCGCTCCCAGGAGTCAGTCGGCAGCGTCCCGGTGTATTCCATTAGGGTAATCGCCTGGGGCCGTGTGAACGCTTCCCGCTTGCTCTCTGCGTCCTTGGTGATCTTCAGCTTCGATGCGTATGCCTTGGCCAGCTTGTCGTTATCGACTGCCCAGCTCAGCACTGTGGTCAGCTTCTGAATCAAGTTGTTTACGGTGGACTCGGCACGACCCTCAAGGAGCTTTGCTCGAAGAGCCGTTAGGTCTTCCCGTGTGTGCTTCCTCAGGTCAGACACACCGATGGCCACGAAGGCTTCACTGATGACCTTGAAGTTAGTCAGCATGGATTTCCGGGTGTTGTCCTTGAGGTTAATACCGCGCTCGGCCATGTAGAGGTCAGACAGCGAGTCCCAGCTAAGTGGGTCCTTGGGGGCACCTACAGATAGGGACGGGGAAGAAAGGGTATGACTATCACTGGTGCCTCTTTCATTGAGTTGATCAATGATTCCGACAAGTTCATCCGGCTGACCACTTAGGCGAGCTTGTGCTGCCTTGAGTATCTGCTGGCCGACACCTACTGCACGCTGCTGATCCACATTCAGGGATGCCTTAGCGCTTCCTTGAGCAAGTGCGGACCTTACCTCGTCATAGATCATGCGGTAGGCCACCAGCGAGTCATCACCGTGTGCCATCGACAGGCATTCCTCTGCGATCACGATGAGCTGCGCCTTCAGTTCCTCCCAGGTTGCTTGAGGCTTATCGAGGTGAAAGACGCCGAGAGCCCGGAGGATGTCCTTCGAGAGTTCCATTGCAGTGGTCCGGTCTGTAGTGCGAAGAGATAGGGTGAAGGTGACGAACGGTCGGCCTTTGGGGCGGAAGCGGAGGTAATAGCGCCCATTGCGTCTGTAGTGCCAAGGCTTAGCCAGTTGGGTGGCCAGTTTGGGCGGGGCGTTTTCTAACAGATTTCTAACTCTTTTGGCATGCTGCTGAGTGGTCATCGTCTGGAACCCTTGAATTTATGGGGTTCCTGTCCTTCAAGAGTGATTGCAACAAAACCTTGCGGCCATGGTGCAAGCATCGCAGCAAAAGGGTGCCAAGGTGCTGATCTTGGGCATGCAACTGCCACCTAATTATGGGGTGCGTTACACCACAGCCTTCGCCGCAGTGTTCCCCAAGGTTGCCAGTGAGACAGGTTCGGCCCTGGTGCCATTCGTGTTGGAGGGCGTTGGCGGCGTGCCTTCGCTGATGCAGAGCGATGGCATTCACCCAACTGCCGAGGCGCAACCTAAGCTGCTGGAAAACGTCTGGCCGACCCTGAAACCTTTGCTCTGACAGGCTTTTCTGTAACGTGCCTTTCGGCTAATGTGGCGGCCCCGCACTGGAGCCCTCAATGCCGCGTCCTGCCTGGTCCTTGCATGCCTACCAACTGATCGAACCTGACGAGCAGCTCGACCTGTTCGCCTGCCGAGAAGTACGCGTGCACCTGTTGGCGCGCCAGCTTGAATTGGGTCAGTTTGCCGACCGTACATTATGCGGTGGTTTGTTGCCTGCGCAGCCAGTGTGGCGCGACCTGGATAAGACGATGCTGCGTGACAAGCGCTTGTGTCCGGCGTGTCGGGCAACACTGGAAGCGCAGAAACGCGGTGAGCGTCCAGAATTGCCGGGGCGTTGAGCTATCCAAGCGGCTGATCAATCGGTGTACAATCGCCTCCTACTTTTACCAACCATTTTCGTCAGGAATTCCCGGATGTTGTCGCGTGCCCTTGCCGTCACCCGCTGCCTGCCGCTTGCCGCTGTATTTGCGGTAGCGTCTGCCAATGCTCTTGAGTTTCCTCTACCGCCTCCTGGCGAGGATATCGTTGGCGAAGTGCAGGTGATCCAGGCCAAGTATGAAGACACCTTTGCCGATCTTGGGGTGGTCAATGATCTGGGTTACCTGGAAATGGTTGTGGCCAATCCTGGTGTTGATCCTTGGCTTCCGGGCGCGGGCAACGAGATCATTCTGCCAACGCGCTACATCCTGCCGGCTGGTCCACGTGAAGGCATCGTGATCAACCTCGCTGAATATCGCCTCTACTACTACCCGAAAGGTCGTAACGTGGTTTACACCTATCCACTGGGTATTGGTCGCGAGGGCTGGAGTTCGCCGGTTGCCAATGCACGCATCACGGCCAAAACACCGAACCCAGGCTGGACCCCGCCTAAGTCGATTCGTGAAGAACATGCTGCAGACGGCGATCCGTTGCCGGCTTATGTGCCGCCAGGCCCTAATAATCCGCTTGGCCCATACAAGTTAGGTTTGTCGGTGCCGGGCTACCTGATTCACGGCTCGAACAAGAAATTCGGTATTGGCATGCGAGTCAGCCACGGCTGCTTCCGTATGCTCAACCACAATGTGCTGAAGCTGGCGTCTATGGTGTCAGTGGGGACACCAGTACGCATCATTAATGAGCCTTATAAGTTTGGCCGTAGCGGTGGCAAGGTTTACTTGGAAGCGCACGCCCCTCTGGATGAAACTGGAGAGGCCTCGGTTGTTGAAAAGCACACAGCGGTGATCAATGCGCTGCTTAAAAATGATCAGTTCGCCGATCTGCGCCTAGACTGGGAAATGTTGCGTGAAGTCGTTGCTGCTGAAGATGGTTTACCGGTTGAGATTGCTCAGCCTGATCAGGCCATGGTGGCGACTGAGCCTGCTATCTGACATCAGATTGTTTTAAGAGCCCGTTATGCGTAAGCGCTGACGGGTTTTTTATTGTCTGTTGAAGAGTGAGCATTTCCTCTAGGCAATAAAAAAGCCGACCCAGAAAACTGGGTCGGCTTGTCATAGCCTTGTGAGCTATTACTTGCGGCTGGCTTTTTCCAGCATACGCAGAGCGCGCTCATTGGCTTCGTCAGCAGTTTGCTGAGCCTTCTGAGCAGCAGCCATAGCGTCATCAGCCTTGCGGTAGGCTTCGTCGGCACGGGCTTGAGCGCGAGCAGCTGCATCTTCAGTTGCAGTCAGACGAGCTTCAGTTTCTTTGGACATGCTGCTGCAACCGGTAGCCAGAACTGCGGCCAATGCCAGAGCAGAGAATTTCAGAACGTTGTTCATCGTGTTCCCCTTGAGGTGGAGTTTTTCCATAAAAGCAATTTCCTAATTGTAGGAAATTAGCCGGCGTACATACTACCTGTAACTTGTAGTAAGTAAACGGAGGCAAGGCAAGCCGCCAGAGTTTTTTTCTGCTTAATGCATAGCTGGCCATTTATCAGGCATGTTTTGGTTAAAAAACAATCAGTTCTAGAGCGTTTGGCAGTTTCTTGCGCAGTGCTTCATTTCACTTTTAGCTGCGCGACTGTGGGGCGTTGCTGGAAAATGATACCGGTAGTTTTCGAACATGAATGAACGAATGGAGCAAGGCTTTGTGCATGGCTGGCAGCATGCAATGCTGGCTTGCGCCAGTGTCGCACTACCTAGATATGCGATCTAAGTTATTGATTAACGTGACCTCGCAGGTTTTGGCCTGATAAGCTCGGGATAATTGCCTACAACTTAATAGGTACAAGATGCTGTGACCCGATGGCTGCAGCAGCGAGAGCGGGTTGCGCGAGTTAACAGAGGAGTTGCGATGAGCGAGGCGTTGTCCATTCACCATGACCTGGCAGGCCATCAATTCGAGACCACAGTGGATGGTGATCGGGCATACCTGGCTTATATGGATCTTGGGAAGCAAACCCTGGATATCTATCGTACCTTCGTACCCAACTCGTTGCGTGGGCGCGGGATCGCGGCAGCGTTGACCGAGCATGCACTGCAGTATGCCGAGCGGCTGGGCTATACAGTGATTCCTTCGTGTTCCTACGTAGAGCGTTATATGCTGCGCCGCCAGCGCCACGCGGATAAAAGCTGAGTAATCCGCACAAGAAAAAGGCCAGTGAATGACTGGCCTTTTTTATATCTGCCTTTACGTCTTCGCTATCAGATCTTGGCGATTAGATTGCCGGCGTGCAGGCCGCATTCTTTCTGTGTGGCTTCTTCCCACCACCAGCGGCCCTCACGTTCGTGCTGATTTGGCAGCACCGGGCGGGTGCAGGGCTCGCAACCGATGCTGATAAAGCCTCGTTCATGCAAGGTGTTGTAGGGCAGTTCAAGCATGCGGATATAGGCCCAAACATCTTCGCTGCTCATCTGCGCCAGCGGATTGAACTTGTACAGGGTGTTGTCGGCAGTAGAAAAGGCACCGTCGATTTCCACCACGGCAACTTGGCTGCGTGTGCCCGGGCTCTGGTCACGGCGCTGACCGGTGGCCCAGGCCTTTACCGTGGCGAGTTTACGGCGTAGCGGGGCGGTCTTGCGGATGCCGCAGCATTCACCGTGGCCATCCTTGTAAAAGCTGTACAGGCCTTTTTCTTTGACGAAGGGCTCCAGTGCGGCGGCCTCTGGCGAAAGTATGTCGATGCTGATGCCGTAGTGCTCGCGTACCTGATCGATAAACCGGTAGGTTTCCGGGTGCAGGCGGCCGGTGTCGAGGCTGAAGACCTTGACGTTTTTGTTGAGTTTCCAGGCCATGTCTACCAGCACCACATCTTCCGCGCCGCTAAAGGACAGCCACAGTTCATCGCCAAAGTGTTCGAAGGCGAGTTTGAGAATGTCCTGGGGCGACTTGTTGGCGTAGCTTGCCGCCAGCTCGGCTGCATCGAAGGGGTGGCTCATCGGCTTGAATTCCTAGTTATGGTGACGTCGCGCGTCTTGTGTGGCGATGGTAGCAAAAGCCAGTTATGCGACTAAATAACCAAGTGCCGTAGTGGGGCTGTTATTTGGGTATAAGGCTCTGCATTGCAGAGCCTTGGGGTAGCCGCTAGAGTGCCGCCTTCTCAAATAAATCCAAGCTAGGAGTGTCCTGTGGAAATCGCGTGTCTCGACCTGGAAGGCGTGTTGGTCCCGGAAATCTGGATTGCCTTCGCGGAAAAAACTGGCATCGAATCGCTGAAAGCGACCACCCGGGATATTCCGGACTATGACGTGCTGATGAAGCAGCGCCTGCGCATCCTGGATGAGCACGGCTTGAAACTGTCCGACATTCAGGAAGTGATCGCCACGCTCAAGCCTCTGGAAGGCGCGGTGGAGTTTGTCGACTGGCTGCGTGAGCGCTTTCAGGTAGTGATTCTCTCGGATACCTTCTACGAGTTCTCCCAACCGCTGATGCGCCAGCTGGGTTTCCCTACGTTGCTGTGCCACAAGCTGATCACTGATGAAACGGATCGGGTAGTGGATTACCAACTGCGCCAGAAGGATCCCAAGCGTCAGTCGGTCATCGCCTTCAAGAGCCTCTACTATCGCGTGATCGCGGCGGGTGACTCGTATAACGACACCACCATGCTCAGCGAAGCCCACGCCGGCATCCTGTTCCATGCGCCTGACAACGTGATTCGCGAATTCCCGCAGTTCCCTGCAGTACACACCTATGAAGACCTCAAGCGCGAGTTCCTCAAGGCGTCCAATCGCGAGCTGAGCCTGTAATCAGCTCTCTATTGAAAAGCCCGCATTTGCGGGCTTTTTTGTGCGGGTTCGTTTTCAGTCGCAAAACTGTTCCAGGGTCTCCAGCAGTACTTTGACCTTGGTAATCGACTCCTGGTATTCGGCCTGGCCGTTGGAGTCGGCGACGATGCCGCCGCCGCCCCAGCAGCTGATCTGCCCGTCTTTGGCCAGCAGGCTGCGGATTGCGATTGAGCTGTCCATTTCGCCGCGCACATCGAGATACAGCAGTGAGCCGCAATACAGTGCGCGGCGGGTCGGTTCCAACTCGTCGATGATCTGCATGGCGCGAATCTTTGGTGCCCCGGTTATCGAGCCGCCAGGGAAGCTGCCGGCGATCAGGTCCAGCGCATCCTTGTCCGGCGCCAGTTCGCCGGTTACGGCACTGACCAGGTGATGCACGTTGGGGTAGCTTTCCAGGGCGAAGAGTTCCGGTACCCGCACCGAACCCACTCGGCAGCTACGGCCTAGGTCATTGCGCAGCAGGTCGACAATCATCAGGTTTTCCGCACGGTCCTTCTGGCTGCTGAGCAGGGCGGCGGCCTGTGCTTGATCCTGTTGCGGGTCGGCATGCCGTGGGCGGGTGCCCTTGATCGGCCGGGTTTCCACCTGGCCTTCGCTGGTGCGTAAGAAGCGCTCTGGCGACAGACTGATGATGGCACCGCCGCCTGGCAGCGTTTGATATCCCGAAAATGGCGTTGGGCAGGCGGCGCGCAAGGCCTGGTAGGCGGTCCACGGCGAACCCTGATAGCCCGCGCGAAAGCGTTGGGCAAAGTTCACCTGATAGCAGTCGCCGGCCTGGATATAGGCCTGAATACGCGCAAAGCACTGCTGGTATTCGGCTTCGCTAATGTCGGACTGAAAACGCCCCAGCAGCCTGAACGGTTGCGGCGCGGACGCTGCTGGTGTGGCGAACAGTGCACTTAGGCGTTGGCGTTCGGCCTGGGGCAGGCTTGGGTGAAACATCAGCTGACAGCGCTGTTGCTGGTGATCGGTGATCAGGGCCCAGGCATACAGACCAAAGCGAGCGTCGGCTAGATCGAGATCGTCAATGGCCTGGTCTGGCAGTTGTTCCAGCCTGCGGCCGAAGTCGTAACTCAGATAGCCAATCAACCCACCGACGAACGGGAGCGGATTATTTGCCGGCGGGAGGCACTCACCTAGGTCTGCAAGGCTCTGGCGCAGGCGTTGCAGGAAAGCGTTGGCCGTTTCGTCAGGCGTCGGCGCCAGCTCTGCCAATGGCCAGGCGCTGATAAGGTCATAGCGTCCACGCTGTGCGGTCGGCCGTCCCGCATCTAGCAGCACGGCGCCGGGAGCATGCATGACGCTGCTGAAGTAATGCGAAGGGTCTGCGAGGTAGGGCAGAGCCTGTACAAGGCAAGTAGGCATATGACACTTTCAAGGTGCGCGGATGCCGATTGTAGAACGTCGCCAACATTCATCCTAGAGCTTGCGCGTGGGTTTACTCGGGATGCTGCCGCTCATTAGTATGCAAAGGTCCCCGGATGTTCGATGTGACTCATAAAACAATAATTACTACGGGATCAAGGCCATGGATGAAGTAATGGATCCTGCCGTAGGCAGCCTTTTGCGCGCCAAACTGATGCCACCCCAGGCCTCCACGGATTACCTGGTCAGGCCGCAGCTTGAGTCTGCCCTGAGCGCCAATCAGCATGCGCGGGTGCTGCTATTGGCAGCCCCGGCCGGTTTTGGCAAAACCAGTGCGCTGGTTGCATTGGCCCATGCCCGCGAGCAAAGTGGTCAGGCGGTGGCCTGGCTGTCGCTCGGCCCTGGCGACGATGAACCGTCGCGTTTTCTGTTGCAGCTGATCGAAGCGCTTTCCCGCCTGTTGCCGGGTTTTGGCGCAGAAGCGCTGGCTTACCTGCAAAACACCATGCGGGTGCCGGTTTCTGCGGTGATGGAAAGCCTGCTGGTTGACCTGTCGCAGCTGGAAAGCCCGCTGCTGCTGGTGCTTGATGATCTGCACCTGATTCAGGATGCAGAGCTGCTCGGCGCACTCAACCGTTTGATCAAATTTGCCCCCGAAGCGTTTACCCTGGCCATCGGCAGCCGCTCGCAACCGGCGCTGAACCTGGCCACTCTGCGTGCCAAGGATCTGCTAGTCGAAATCGGCGAGCAGGAGTTGCGCCTGAGCAAGGCGGAAACTCGCGATTATCTGCAACGTTGCGGCCTGCAACTGGATGCTGTGGCGTTTTCCGCGCTTTACAGCCAGACCGAAGGCTGGATGGTGGGTGTGCACCTGGCCAGCCTGTGGTTACGCCATCAGCCTCAGGCTGCCGCACAGATTGCCGATATGGGCACTGATCAGGCAGCGGTGGGCGCGTACCTACTGCGCGGCGTGTTCGAGCAGTTGCCGGCCGACAAGCAGGAACTGTTGTTGGCTCTGGGCGTGGCTCAGCAGCTCAGTGGTGACCTGGCAAATGCCTTGACTGGGCGGCAGGACGGTCAGCTGTTGCTGGAAGAGCTGGAAGCCATGCAGCTGTTCCTTCTGCCTCTGGATCGCGAGCGTCAGTGGTATCGCTTTCACAACCTGTTTGCCGAATTCCTGCGCGGTCGCCTGAAAGAGCGCGACCCGGAGCGTTTCAAGCAGCTGCATTTCAACGCCAGCCTGTGGTTCACCAACCACCATATGCAGAACTTGGCCATTGAGCATGCGTGCCTCGCCGAAGACCCTGAAATGCTCGCGGCGTTGGTCGACGGCTGCGGCCTGGAGCTGATCAATCGTGGCCAGCTCAACCTGATCTACAAATGGCGTCAGCACGTACCGGACGAGATTGCCGAGCGCTTTCCCGTGCTGGTACTCGCCGATGTCTGGACCCGCGCGGCCGAGCTGGGCCTGGTGGAAGCCAATCGCATGCTTGATGAGTTGCTTGAGCGCTGGACCGAGGCCAAGCCCGGCGCGCCATTGAGCGACAAGCTATTGGCGACCCTGGCGATCAAGTCAGTCATTGCCCTGCAGAAGGACGATTTACAGACCTGCATTGCTCTGGCGCGGCGGGTTGAAGTGCAACTGGGCCAGCACACTGCATTTCTCGAAGTGGCGATGCTGATCGTCGGGGCGCTAGCCAACGTGATGATCGGTCAGCCGGATCAGGCCAAACGTTTGCTGGCACTGGCGCAGCAGCGCAATCACTTCCTTGAAGGGCGCTACCTAGATATGCAGTTGGCCAACGTCGAGGTGCTGCTGAGTTTGGAGCAGGGGCAGATCCGTCAGGCCGAGTTGCTGTTCGCTCAGTTACGCGCGCGGGTTATTCCCTGGTTCTCCGACCGCTCGCGGGCCCTGGCATTGCCGACCATCACCGAAGCCCTGGTCGCCTATAACCAGGGCCGCCTGGAAGGCATCGAGGAACGTTTGCGTTGGGCACTGGCCACGGTTGACGTCATCAACCCTATCGATCTCTACGCCCAGGGGATGCTGTGTATGGCCCATGTACAGCGCATGCAGGACAACCCCAAGGAAGCCTATGCCAGCCTGGTGTTGATGCAGAACCTCGCCGCGCGCAACCAGTCTTGGCGTTTCTACGCCCAGGCGGTGGCCGATGAGGTGGTGCAGATTCTTCAGGAGCCTGCAGCTGACCGTCTCAAGCGCGCCGAGCAACGCCTCAAGACCGTGGACTGGAACAAACTGGCCGAGCATTACCAGCATATGCGCTTCAACCCGGTGCTGTGGGTGCGCGGTCTGACCCGGATTCGTCTGCAGCAGGCGCGGGGCCATTACAGCGAAGCGCTGCATGAAATTACCCAGCTGCGCGGCATGCTGCTGGATAACTGGCATGGTCTGCAGCGCCTGCGGCTCGATCTGCTGGCGGCGCTCAGTTACCAACGTCTGGGCTATCAGGAGCGTGCGCAAAGCCTGTTGGTGCAATGCTTGATCGGTGCCGAGCGCGAAGGTGTGCGCAGCCTGTTTGTCGAGGAAGGCGAAGCTATTCGCCTGTTATTGCAGCAACTGGAAGCTGCCGAACGTCAGCCGGCGCTGCAGGGCTTTATTCGCGGGTTGCTGGCCATCTGGCCGGGCAACAGCGCGCGGCAGTCGCTGGAAGTGCTTGAGGAGGGGCTGACCGAGCGCGAGCGCGAGGTGGTCTGCCTGGCGGCTCAAGGCATGTCGAATGATGAGATCGGCCAGCAACTGTCATTGGCCCTCGGTACGGTCAAGTGGCACCTGCATAACATTTACGAAAAGCTCAAGGTGCGTAACCGCACACAAGCCATCCGCCGCGCGCGCGAACTGAGTCTTCTTGATCAATGAATAGCCAATCGAAACCCCACCCAGGCAAGTTGCCGTTACTGCGCACCAAGCTGTTTCCTGCTGAATCTGCCGGTCGACCTTTGCTGGCCCGTGAAGCGTTGCTTGACCGGTTGTTCAAGGCCCGCGAGCAGCGCCTGATTCTACTCAGTGCACCGGCCGGTTTCGGCAAGAGCACGGTGCTTAGCCAGTTCCGCCTGCGTTTGCTGGAGACGGGGGCGCGAGTCGCCTGGTTGTCCTGTGACGAAGCCGACAGCGAACCGCAACGCTTGCTGCACTACCTGATCGCCGCGATTGAGGCGCAACTGCCGGGCTTTGGCGCGAGTACCGCGCGCCTGCTGCGTGATGACCTGAGTGTGCCTAATGAATTGCTGCTGGATTCCTTTATCGGTGACTTGAAAAGGGTCCAGGGTGACCTGTACCTGATCTTTGATGACTTCCACCGCGTACGGCATGTCGACCTGGGGCCGCTGGTTAATTACTTCGTCAAACAGGTGCCGGCCAATGTGCGGATGATCGGCAGCACCCGCTATAAACCGCGCTTTCTTGATGAGCAATCGGTCATTTCGCCCTGGGCGCTGTGGATCAAGGCAGACGAACTGCGTCTTACCCGTAGCGAAACCGAAGCCTACTTCCACGAACTCAAGCAATTGCAGCTGAGCAGCGCCGAGCTGGATTTGCTGCAGCGGCGTACCGAGGGCTGGATCACTGCATTGCATCTGGTGGCGCTGGCGTTGGCGCGGCATTCAGAGCGCACCGCCTTTCTTACTGGGTTGTCCGGCACCGAACGTAATATCGCCGACTATCTGGCTGAGGATGTGCTGGATCATCTGCCGCAGGATCAGCAGCTATTTCTCGATCAGACCTCGGTGCTCGATGAATTCAATGCCGAGTTGTGCAACGCCCTGACCGGCCGCACAGACGGCGCGCAGATGCTCAAACGTTTGCAGACCGCTCAGCTGTTCATTATTGCGCTGGACGAGCAGGGCGAGTGGTTTCGCTATCACCACCTGTTTGCCGAGTTCCTGCAGGGCCGCCTGAGCCGTGCGGGGGACCCAACTCACCTGTTGCACGCCGCAGCCCGCTGGTGTGAAAGCCATGAGCTGACGGATAAATCGGTCAAATATGCCCTGCGCGCACGCGATTACGCCTTTGCCGCCGAGCTGCTGGAACGCCAGGGCGCGACGCTGATTGCCGGCAATCAGGTCTACGGCATTCTGGCGATCCTCAAGGATGTGCCATCGGAGGTGATTCGCGAGCACCCGGTGTTCCAGATTTTCTACGCCTGGCAGCTGGCCTTCGAGCAGAAGTACGCCGAAGCCGAAGCGCTGATCGAGGAAGTCAGTACGCGCCTGATGCAGGGACGTGGCAAACCGATGCACTTTGGCCTGGCGGTGTTGCTGGCGGTAGCCCAGGTGCTCAAGGCGCTGGTGTTGCTGTATCAGGACAAGCTTGAGGGCGCGCTGAAGGTGGCGCGTCACTGGCTCGCCCTGGTGCCGGATAACCAGCCGATTTTCCGCGCGAGCATGTCTTGCATTCAAGCCGCGGCCTACGCGCTGCTGGGTGAGTTCGGTGATGCCGCCAAATCGATTGCGGTGGCGCGCGACAACCTGGAGCAGGCTGACAGTGAGTACCTGCATGCGGTGGTCAGCCTGATTGAGGCGCTGATCTGCAAGGAGATGGGCCAGCCCGAGCGCGGACGGATATTGGCGGAAAGTGCCCGGGCAAGGGTCGAGCAAGTGTTCGGTCGGCGCAGTCGGGTTGGGGGGCCGCTGGCACTGGCCTATGCCGATCTACTGTATGAGCAGGATCGGCATGCAGCGATTCTCGCCGAGTTGCCGCTGGCGACTACCTGGCGCGATGTGGCCACACCGATTGAGTTGATCAGTCGCGGCAAGCTGGTGATGGCCAAGGCGCGTTTCTTTGCCGGCGAGGGCGAGTCGGCCCTGGCGGAGTTGGATGAATGGCTGGCCGGTTTGCACGGTCCAGGTTATGAGCGGGTTTACGCCCTGGGCATGAGCTGCAAGGTGCAGTTTCTGCTGTGGCTGCGTAAGCCCAATGAGGCCGAGCGCACCTGTCTGCAGCTGCAGCGTCATCTGGCTGTATTGCCGCCGGGTCGTTATGCCGATGCGGAAACCGTGCAGGTACTGTCTGAGGCGCGCCTGGCGTTGTCCGAACGCCGCGCCGACAAGGCGCAAGCGGTGCTTGAATCCTGCCTGGCCAAACAAACGGCTGAGCATCAGCGTGATCGGCGCCTGCGTCTTTCCTTGTTACTTTCCGTGGCGTACTGGCGCAAAGGTAACAGCGACAAGGCCTTTGCCTTGCTCAAGACCACGGTCGAAGACGCCTGGGCAAGCGGTTACCGGCGCATGTTTCTGGATGACGCACTTTGGCTGCTGCCGCTCTGGGACGCCTGGCACAGCGCCGAACCCAAGCGCGCCAGCGCCTGGCAAGGGCTGGCCGAGCAACTGCGTGAACAATGCCGCCGGCTGTCTATCGATTTAGAAACTTTCGATGAAAATCAAGATGTTAGTCATCGTGAGCGAGAAATACTGCGCTTTGTCGCGGCTGGTTTGTCGAACCGCGACATCGCCCAGGCGGTGCATTTGTCTGAGGCCACGATCAAATGGCACCTGCACAACCTGTTCGCCAAGCTGGGCGTGCGCAGCCGTACACAAGCGGTATTGAAGGGCAAGAGCCTGGGGGTGTTGAGCGAGGCTTGAGATGTGGTTGCCTGATTTGCGCCAGATGGGCGCTCCATCCCTTGGATGGGCTGGCAGCCAGGTCATGCACCAGTAGTTTTAACGTCAGGACGAGAAGCATGGTGCTTCACGATTCCAAGCCTGGCGCGAATAGGGAAGCAGTGCCAGACCTGGTGAGCGGCGCACGCCGCTTTAGCTGAGACGGACAGGAGTCCAGAGCAGCCTGCCGGGGACAACCCATTAGTGAACTGTGGAGACAATAACAATGAAAACCCTCAAGCAACTGGCCCTGGCCACCGCTGTTCTGGCTGTTCCTTTCATGGCTCAGGCTGAGCTCAAAGCCATGGATGACACTGCTCTGGCAACCGTAACCGGTCAGGATGGCATCAGCATCTCCGGTAGCTTCAACGGCACTATCGGTAGCCTGGTCTACACCGACGGCGACGCTAACGGCGGTTCGCTGCGCATGGAAACCGTTTCCTTCACTGGCTTCAACATCGACGATAACGCTCCGGTCATGGTTGACGTGGTCACTAACGGCAGCGGCACCCAGCAACTGCAAATCAGCCTGCCGACCATCACTGGTCAACTGAGCGTTGGTGCAATCAAGATTGGTGACACAAGCGCTGCAAGCATCGGTTCCCTGGCTGTTAACGACATGAACATGGCCGGCACCACTGTTAAAGTCTGGGGCCACTAAGTTCGCTTAGTTGTTCCGTGTGATGAAAAGTCTTACCGGCTTCGGCCGGTAGGACTTTTCTCTTGCCGGATAGGAGTGCGGTTGGCTGATGATCGAGATTCTGCTGGGCAGCCTGATCGGCGTGTGGGGCTTTACAGAGGCGGTGGATACCAAGCCGCCAGCACCGGGCACTGTGCATATCAATCAGTACTTGCTGCCAAACGGGCCTTTGCGAGAGACGGTGACGCTTGAGCCGATGAGCCAGTTGCAGTTTCGCAATGTGATTCGTCAGGCTTATGACTACAGCTGTGGCTCGGCTGCTTTGACCTCACTGCTGGATTATTTTCTCGGTCGCAACCTGCAAGAACGCCAGGTAATGGAGGGATTGCTGCAGTTTGGCGAGGCCGACAAGATCGTCGAACGGCGCGGTTTTTCCCTGCTCGACATGAAGCGGTTTGTCACGGCGCTGGGTTACAAAAGTGGTGGCTTTCGCGCGACTTTCCCCGATCTCGACGCGCTTGAGCATCCGGCCATCGTGCCGATCGAATATGCCGGCTTCAAACACTTTGTGGTGGTGCGCGATGTCTACAACGACCACGTGTTTGTGGCGGATCCGGCACTCGGCAATATCAGTTTTACCCGTACGCGCTTTGAGGAGATCTGGGATCAGAACGTGCTATTCGTGATTTTCCCAAACGGCACTGAACCGCCGAATGCCATGGCCTTGAACGAGCAAGATTTGCGCATCATTGATGATCGCACCATCAGCTTGCTGGCATTTCGTGAGTTCCCAGAAATGACCAAATTTACCGAAAACCAAGCCACAGAGCTGGGTTCCGGCGGCGATATTCGCTATATCCGACGCAAGTAAAACGCCCGGCATAACAATAAATATTTGGGGGCTGCGCCATGAGAGTTTTGCATTATGTATGGCTGGCCATACTGGCAGGGGCTGCCAGTTCAGCGGTGTTTGCCGACGAGCCGAGCTCGGTCGATCAGGCACGTGAAGCCTTGAGCAAGCAGGAAGACGACGCCGATAGCGCCAAGGCGTTGGAAGAAGTGTTTCAGGCTGCGGAAAAAAGCTACACCTTATTGAAAAAAGGCGAGCGAACCCTGACCTATGGTTTCGATTACTCGCTGCTGCGCGATACGGTTATTGAAACCGTACGTACCGGCAACAATGTTTTCAGTGTGATTGGCCAGAGCGAGGCGCAGCATACCTTCACCAACTCGTTCACCTTTGACTATGGCGTATGGGACAACCTGACCTTCAGCGTTCGTCTGCCCATGATCGCCAAGTACGACACCGAACGTGATTTGAATGCCTACAGTCTTGGTGATATCTCCGCCAGTCTGCGTTGGCAGCCGTGGACATCTTTGCGCGGTAAGCCGGTAACCACTCTTTACGCGACCCTAGGTTTGCCTACGGGCAATAGCCCCTACGACATCAATTCCCAGAGCGACCTGTCTACAGGCAGCGGTACCTACAGCCTGGGCGTTGGCGCGAATATGTCCTATGTGATCGACCCGGTCGTGCTGTTTGGCTCTGTTGGTTACACCTACAACATGCCAATCACCGGCATTGGCCAGGTACGCGGCGGTCGCTTACTCGAAGAGGTCGATCCCGGTTCGTCATTTTCCCTAAGCATGGGCTTTGCCTATGCACTGTCCTATGACGTGTCGCTGGCGACCTCTTATCAGATGTCGCATTCGCTAAAGCCCACCTTCACCTTTGCTGACGGCGAAGCCGAGGGTCGCGGGCAGACCAGTGCGGTGATGAACTTCTCGCTGGGTTTGCGTACATCGCCTGATCGAATCGTTAACGTAAATGCCGGTTTTGGTATGACCGAGGATTCGCCGGATGTGCTGTTGGGCATCTCCATGCCTTTGGATATCAAAGGCCTGAAGGCCCAATAGACGCGAGCGAATCTTCTTATGAATATGCGAATTTCGCTGCTTGCGCAGACGATTTTTTGGGCAACTTCGCTCTGTTGTGGGCTTGCCCAGGCACAGCTGGCACAGAACCTGACAATTGGTAGCCCTAAGGCTATGGCGCTTGGCAACGCGGTTACGGCTGACTTTGTCGGTATCGACTCAGTGCATTACAACCCCGCAGCCTTGACCAAGCTCAAAGGGCGGCAAACGACGGTCAAATTCATCACCGGGATGATGGATATTCGTGCCGACTTTGATGCGCCTGAAGGTTATGGAAGCAACTTTCTTGGTCTCAACAACGACCCGGTCGCCAACTCCTCCAGCCGCGCCGGGGCGGCCATGATGTATCTGCCCGGTGTGGGGGGCGCCACCGAGTTGCCGATGCTGTTTGCGCCGCTGGCTGGGCTTTCAATTACGCCGCCTGGCTCCAAGCTGACTTTCGCCACCAATATGTATACGCCGCAGGCGCTGGGCTTTGCCCGTGGCGATGATGACCCTGGGCGCTACCAGGGGAAGGAGTTGGTAATCCAGCGTCTGACTTACTTCTCGCCCTCAGTGGCGTATCAAGTCAACGATGAGTTATCGGTGGGGTTGTCCATCGGCTTTTCCCATCAGGCCATGGCACTGAATCAGGATTTCCGTGCGCCAGGTATCCTCACTGGCTTTGTCGGGGTGGCTCAGGACGCCTTATGTCTTGTGGATGGCAACCCGTTCGAAATATTCCTGAATATCTGTGGCGGTGAACTGGGGCCTTTCACCGACATCGCCAATATCGATATCGATATGCAGCAGACCCTTTCGCCCACCTGGAACGTTGGTTTCCTCTGGGAGCCGAATGATTGGTTTGCCCTGGGCGCGGTGTATCAGAGCGAGGCCAAAATGCGCTTGAAAGGGCGCTATGTGGTGGACTACTCGGAGAACTGGCAGGGCTTCTGGCAGGGGCTCGACAGCTCATTTATCGGGGCCGTATTCAACACCCTTACACCCGATGGGTTGTTCGATAAGGAGCAGGGTAACGTCTCCTTGAACATGACCTATCCGGCGCACTTTGCCACTGGTATCAAGTTCAAACCGCATGACCGCTGGCAGATCAACCTAGATGTGAAGTGGACCGACTATGCCGCCTGGGACAAGTTCGAACTGGAGTTCGACCGCCAGTTGGATATTCTGACTATTGCCAGCCTGTTCTCCCCGGAGAACGCCACGTCGACCAGCATTATTCTTGATCGTGGTTATGAGTCTGTCTGGAGTTGGGCCATAGGTGTCGAGTACCAGGTCAATGATCGCCTTAGCCTGCGTATGGGCTATGAACCACGGCCGTCAGCCATTCCCGGCAACAAGGCCGATGTGCTGGCGCCTTTGGGCGATGCCAAACTCTATGGTCTTGGGCTGGGTTACCAGTGGGATAAGGACACCGTGATTGACCTAGGCTTCAACTACTTGGTCAGCAAGCAGGACATCCCCGCGCGTTCCAGTTGCAACATCAACTGCTCATCCATCGACAGCATGGTGTACAACCCCTATGCCGACCTGGATGTTAAAACCAGCGTTAAAGCCTATGTGCTGGCGTTAACCTACCGCACCACGTTCTAAGGTTCTGTCATGCGCATTGTGCTGATACTGATAGGTTGTTTGGCTGCTACGCAGGCCAGCGCAAGTGGCCGCTACCTGACCTGGGTAGACGACCAAGGGCGGGTGCATAACAGCTTTGTCGACAAGCGCTATATAGCCCATCAGCATGCGGCGGCTGACAATATCCAGCGCAGCGATCAGGCGCGTTTGAATGATGGGGAGGAGGCCGTCTGGCCTGGTAGCAAGAGCAGCGGTGAGAGCAAGCGGCGCTATTTCACCTGGGTAGATGCCAGCGGTAATCTGCAAAACAGCTTCTATGCCGGCCAGCAGGTGCAAACGGGCGGCAATGAGGTTCTTCTGGGGACGGGTGAGCGCTCCAGTGCGTACATCAGTTCGGATGTGCTGGAAGGTCGCGATTTTGCCCGTGACGAGCAGGATGGTCGCTACTTCACCTGGGTCGATGAGCAGGGGCGCATGCGCAACTCCAAGGTGCCGCCCAAGGGGGCCAAAGCACCGACACCCACCTTGCACAATGTGCCGCTGACTCAGGGTAGGGAAGTGACCTTCGAGGCCAAGCCTCAGAGCCTTCCTGGTTTGGACGGACAACCGACTGCCGCAATGCAAGCGTTGCTGGCTGGAACCGAGGTAAAGAGCGAAGGGCGCTATCAGGCGTTGGTTGAGCGTTGCTGCGGGCAGTTGACTGAAGAAGACTTCACTCCCCTTAGCGCTGATGAGCCGCGTTATGAAGAGTTAAACCGCTTTTCCCCCAGCCTGGATTTCCCCATGGGCAAGAGCTATTACGCTGCCTTGAAGCTGCCACGCTCGCAGTATGACTTCGGTTTGCGAATTCGCAGCTTCGCCAACAAACAGGTGGCTTATCCCTCCTTGCTGTTCCTTGATCAGGCCAAGCAGCCAACGCGCCTGGTCAGTGATGCGGTGTACCAGCTACACGCGGAAACCTGGTACCGCTATGCCTTTATCGAAGGCACTGTCCCCGTGCGAGCCGCCGCCGGTGAGCACTACGTGCTGTTGTTAACCACGGATGAAGATCGCAGCCTGCAAACCCTCGATAACAAACCGTTCAAGCGCCCCTTGCAGGCGCTGGCAGTCGATGAAGCAGGCATGCAGAGCCATGTCCACAGCGACGAAGGTGCATTTGAACTGGCGATTGTGCGTTAGCAACTTAATCAGACAGCCATAAAAAATCCCGGACGTAACCGGGATTTTTAGTCGTTGGAACAATCTGCTCTACGCAGTCGAGACGTGACCAAACAGCTCTTGCGAGAAACGCGTGCGTTCTTCGGCGGTTTCGACGATGCCTTTCTTTGCCAGTTCGGCTATGCGGGCTTCCACTGCATGAGCGCGGTGGGTGAGGCCACAGTCGTTGGCGATCTGGATATTCAGGCCGGGGCGGGCGTTGAGTTCGAGAATCAGTGGGCCCTTGTCCTGGTCCAAGACCATGTCTACGCCGATATAACCCAGACCGCACAGCTCGTAGCAGCCTGCTGCCAGCTTCATAAAGCCGTCCCAGTTTGGTAGTTGCACGCCGTCCACCGCATTGGTGGTGTCCGGGTGTTTGCTGATTTTGTTGTTCAGCCAGGTGCCGCGCAGGGTTAGCCCGGTTGCCAGGTCAACCCCCACGCCGATAGCGCCTTGGTGCAGGTTGGCCTTACCGCCGGACTGGCGGGTTGGCAAACGCAGCATGGCCATAACTGGGTAGCCCATCAGCACGATGATGCGGATGTCGGGCACGCCTTCGTAGCTGATGCTTTTGAAAATCTGGTCAGGAGTGACGCGGTATTCAATCAGTGCGCGGTCACGGTGGCCGCCGAGGGAGTAGAGGCCTGTAAGGATGCTGGAGATTTGATGCTCGATCTCCTCGTGACTAATGATCTTGCCCGAGACGGTCTTGTACTTATCTTCGAAGCGATCAGCGATCACCAGAATGCCGTCACCGCCAGCACCTTGCGCTGGCTTGACTACGAAGTCTGGACGATCACCGATAATCTCACGCAGCTTGTCGATGCCTTTCTCGGTATCGATAACGCCATACATCTCAGGTACATCGATACCCGCTTCGATGGCGCGTAGCTTGGTGATGATCTTGTCATCGACGATCGGGTACAGGTGTCGTTTGTTGTACTTCAGCACGTAGTCCGCGTTGCGTCGGTTGATGCCCATGATGCCTTTGGCTTCAAGGGATTTCCACGTCTTGATCAGACCGAACATGGCATTAGTCCTTGAGGAAGGCTTTGAAGCGGAACAGTTCGGTCAGGCGGTAGCCACGGTAGCGACCCATCGCCAACATAAAGCCGACCATGATCATCAGCACTGCAGGGAAAGTGAAGATGAAGTAGTTGAGCTCCTTCACGCTCATCAGCAAGTGCGCCAGGGTGGCGGCGAACAGCGTGCCAAGAGCAACCTTGAAGGCATGGCCACCACCGCGCTCTTCCCAGGTGATGGACAGGCGCTCGATGGTCATGGTCAGAATCACCATTGGGAACAGTGCTACCGATAGGCCGCGTTCAAGCCCAAGTTTGTGGCTAAACAGGCTGATTGCGGCGATCAGCACGACAACGAAGGTCAGTACGACTGATAGGCGCGGCAGCATCTGCAGTTTCAGGTGTTCAAGGTAGGAGCGTAGCGAAAGGCCCAGTGCAGTGATGATCGTGAAGAACATAATGCCGTAGCCCAGCTGCATCTCGCGGAACGCCAGGGCGATCAGTACCGGGGTGAATGTGCCGAGTGTTTGCAGGCCGCCGAGGTTACGCAGGATCAGGATCACCAATACGCCGATTGGGATCATGACCATGATCATAAAGGTCTGCTGGGTTTGCAGTGGCAGGCCATACAAGGTGTATTCGAGGAAGTCGGCGTCGGTGTTCTCGTCGGTCAGTTTAGCCAGGCGAATAGCGTTCATTTCGCTGTTATTCAGGCTGAAGCTGACTTGCGCCTGCTTGCCACCTTCAAGGGTGACCAGGCTGTCATCACCGGTCCACCAGACCAGGCGATCAACCGGCAAACCTTGTTCGCCGCTTTCCGGGTTGAAATACAACCAACTTTCGCCGTTGAAGCTGCGCAGCCAGAGCTCCGGGTTCTGCTGGATATCTGCAGCAAGGCGAATGGTGTGCACACGCTCCATTGGTACGTGGGCAATGGACAGCAGCAGCTCGATAACTTTGGCTTTGTTCGGGGTGGAGGCGTCGCCACCCAGCAGCAGCTTGACGTTGTCGTCATTGACGTTGTTAACGCGTTTGATGGTCTCGCTGATGAACGTTTCGACGTCCGCAGAATGCTGGCGAATCGGTGCGAGCAGCGCTTCGGCTGCAATCTTTTCGGCGCCCTCAACCGGGATGCTGTCACGGAAGATCGGGCCTTTGGCCTTGGTTTGCTCGCCGCTGTAGCGCTTGGTCAGTACCAGGCGATAGTAGAGGGTCTGCTTGCCACTGGCGCGACGTGCGGACCAAGTGACTTTACGGTTGCCGTCAGCACGGTTGATGCTCACGCCGTAGTTATTCGAGATAAAGCTCTCGTTCAGGCTGACGTAATCCTGTGCCAGCGGTGGCACGAACATCTGCAGCTTGACCGGCTCACGCGGGCTGGCCTGGAACTCGACTTTGGCGTCGATATTCCACAGGTCATCAGTTTCGTCTTCGGTCATCGGAATGCCGAGGATGAAGATCTGATAAGCCGTGATCAGAATGCCCAGACTCACCAGGAGTATGACTAGGACTTTCAGATGGAGGGTAAGAGAGCGCATGGGAGTTACTCGCCAAGGTTTGCGACAGGGGCACAAGCAGGTTTGCCTGCTGCGTATTTAAGACTCGGATCGACCAGCGCCGAAAAGCGTTTGAGTGCTTCGGAGCCTATCAACAACGGGTATTGGAAAGCACTGCGGTCGGTCAAGTTCACTTCAATTGTGCGTAGGGCGCTGCCCATGCAGATATCCATTTCGATTACCGGGCGTGCTGTATAGGTTTTTTCTTCCTCTGGATCATAGTCGCCCGCGCGCCGTTTGATCTTGCTGATGCGTGCCAGTGGGCGTTCGATCGGGCTGCTGTGTGCTTCGTCGATGGCCAGGTAGAAACGCACCCAGGTATCACCGTCGCGCTTGAATCGTTTGATGTCGCGAGCGCTGAGTGAAGCGGTTTTGGCGCCGGTGTCGAGCTTGGCGGCAAGTTTCAGGTCGAGGTCGAATAGTCGGACGTATTCATTAAGCCCATAGACTGTCTTCTCCGCGGCGAAACTCAGGCCGGGAGCAAGTAGCAGGCATAGCAAAAGGATGGAGGGCTTTAGTGTCATAAGTCCTGGGTATGGTGTTGATGATGGGTCGAGCAAAAGCCGTTAGCGCGTGTCGCAGTTGGTGCACCTGGGCTTGGAGTCTAGCAGGCAGTCAGAAATTCCTCTGCAAGCGTGAAGCGGGCGGCATTCTACCATGGGCTTTTTCAGTCAGGACAGGCGCTTATAGGCGTTTATGCAAGTAAGGTCGCGGCTGCAGGTGACTAAAGTAGGTTTGCGCACTGTCAACAATTTGCTGTGTTTGTTTGACACTAACCTGCTCTAGGCGTAATTTTCAGGCATCATTTTTGTTTAGTGTTGACAATATGCTTGATGTAATTGAGCCGCTCGAGTCCGCTCAGGAAGACTCTGAAACCCTTTCCGAACAGGTTTTTCGGCGCATTCAGGCGGCTATCGTCAAGGGTGAAATCGCCCCCGGTAGCAAGATTTCAGAGCCTGAACTGGCGCGCACCTACGGCATCAGCCGTGGCCCGCTGCGTGAGGCGATTCACCGCCTGGAAGGCCAGCGCTTGCTGGTACGCGTGCCACATATCGGCGCGCGGGTGGTGTCGCTCAGTCATGCCGAATTGATCGAACTCTATGAGATTCGTGAGTCCCTGGAAGGTATGGCTTGCCGCCTAGCTGCCGAACGCATGACCCAGGCGGAAATTGATGAGCTGCGTGCGGTGCTCGATTTGCATGAGCAGGACGCCGCCTTCAAGGCCGGTGTCGGCTACTACCAGCAGGAAGGTGATTTCGACTTTCATTACCGGATCATCCAGGGCAGCGGCAACAAGACCTTGACCCAGATGCTCTGCGGCGAGCTGTATCAGCTGGTGCGCATGTATCGCCTGCAGTTCTCCGCCACGCCGAACCGTCCGCACCAGGCGTTCGCTGAACACCACCGCATTCTCGATGCCATTGCCGACCGTGACGGTGAGCTGGCCGAGCTGTTGATGCGCCGTCATATCGGTGCCTCCAAACGCAATATCGAGCGCCACTACGCCATAAGCATGGGGCAGGGCGCACATCCCAAGACAGCCAAAACCCGAGGTGAGTCATGAGCTTGAAGAGTCCAGGCCAGCGTTTCCGTGATGCGGTGGCCGAAGAGCACCCGCTGCAAGTCATTGGTGCGATCAACGCCAACCATGCATTGCTGGCCAAGCGCGCTGGTTTCAAGGCGATCTACCTGTCTGGTGGCGGTGTAGCGGCGGGTTCGCTCGGCTTGCCTGATCTGGGCATCACCGGCTTGGATGATGTTCTCACTGATGTTCGCCGCATCACCGACGTGTGCGACCTGCCGTTGCTGGTGGATGTCGACACCGGTTTCGGGGCTTCGGCATTCAACGTCGCCCGTACGGTCAAGTCGATGATCAAGTTCGGCGCGGCGGCGATTCATATCGAAGATCAGGTTGGCGCCAAGCGCTGCGGCCATCGCCCTAATAAAGAAATCGTGACCCAGCAGGAGATGGTCGACCGCATCAAAGCGGCCGTCGATGCGCGCACCGATGACAGCTTTGTGATCATGGCGCGTACCGATGCCCTGGCCGTTGAGGGGCTGAACTCGGCTCTGGACCGCGCTGCAGCCTGTGTTGAGGCCGGCGCTGACATGATCTTCCCGGAAGCCATCACCGAGCTGGCGATGTACAAGACCTTCGCCGATCGGGTGAAAGCGCCAATACTGGCCAATATCACCGAATTCGGTGCCACGCCGCTGTATACAACCGAAGAGCTGGCCTCGGTGGATGTCGGCCTGGTGTTGTACCCGCTGTCGGCCTTCCGCGCTATGAATAAGGCGGCCGAGAACGTCTATATGGCCGTGCGCCGCGACGGCACACAGAAGAATGTGGTCGACACCATGCAAACCCGCATGGAGCTGTATGAGCGCATCAATTACCACGCCTTCGAGCAGAGCCTCGACGCGCTGTTTGCCGCCAAAAAATAAGCGGAGCGCAGGCAGTAGCCACCTGCTTAAAAAGAACAACCGACCGGATCGGATGAGGAGAGATAAGCGATGAGTGCGACCCCAGAAACCACCACCCCAGGCTTCAAGCCGAAAAAATCCGTGGCCCTGAGCGGCACTGCCGCCGGCAACACCGCGTTGTGCACGGTCGGCCGTACTGGCAACGACCTGCACTACCGCGGTTATGACGTGCTCGATTTTGCCAACCGCTGCGATTTCGAAGAAATCGCCCACCTGCTGGTGCATGGCAAGCTGCCCAATGTTGCCGAGCTGGCTGCCTACAAGGTTAAGCTTAAAGCGCTACGTGGTATTCCGGCAGCGCTCAAGGTCTCGCTCGAACAACTGCCGCCGTCGGCGCACCCGATGGACGTGATGCGCACCGCGGTGTCGGTGCTCGGTTGTGTGTCGCCGGAGAAGGACGATCACAACCATCCTGGCGCCCGCGATATCGCTGACAAGCTAATGGCCTCGCTGGGTTCGGCGTTGTTGTACTGGTATCACTTCAGTCATAACGGCAAGCGCATCGAGGTGGAAACCGACGATGACTCCATCGGTGGGCACTTCCTCCACCTGCTGCACGGTAAGACGCCACGTGAGTCTTGGGTGCGCGCCATGCACACCTCGCTCAATCTGTATGCCGAGCATGAATTCAATGCCTCCACCTTCACCTCGCGGGTGATCGCCGGTACCGGCTCGGATATGTATTCCTGTATCGCTGGCGGCATTGGCGCGTTGCGCGGGCCCAAGCATGGCGGGGCTAACGAAGTGGCGTTTGAAATTCAAAAGCGCTATGACAGCCCTGATGAGGCCGAAGCCGATATCCGTGCTCGTGTAGAAAAGAAGGAAGTGGTGATTGGCTTTGGTCATCCGGTCTACACCGTGAGTGATCCGCGCAACAAGGTGATCAAGGACGTGGCCCGCGAGCTGTCGGCGGAGCAGGGCAATATGAAAATGTACGACATTGCCGAGCGCCTGGAATCAACCATGTGGGAAATCAAGAAGATGTTCCCCAACCTCGATTGGTTCAGCGCCGTCAGCTACCACGTGATGGGGGTGCCGACCGCCATGTTCACTCCGTTGTTCGTCATTGCTCGCACATCCGGCTGGTCCAGTCATGTCATCGAGCAGCGCATCGACGGAAAGATCATCCGCCCGAGCGCGAACTACACAGGCCCTGAAGACCTGAAATTTGTGCCGCTCAAGGATCGTCCATGACCATGAACAGCATGAATAGCCAGTACCGTAAGTCACTGCCCGGCAGCGCGCTGGACTACTTCGACACCCGTGAGGCAGTCGATGCCATCGCGCCGGGTGCCTACGCCAAGCTGCCCTATACCTCCCGCGTGCTGGCTGAGCAGCTGGTGCGCCGCTGTGAGCCGGTCGCGCTTACCGATTCGCTCAAGCAGCTGATCGAGCGCAAGCAGGACCTCGATTTTCCCTGGTATCCGGCGCGCGTGGTCTGCCACGACATCCTCGGTCAGACCGCCCTGGTCGATCTGGCCGGCTTGCGTGATGCCATCGCCGAGAAGGGTGGTGATCCGTCCAAGGTCAACCCGGTAGTGCCGACCCAGCTTATCGTCGACCACTCCCTGGCAGTGGAGGCTGCGGGCTTTGACCCGGATGCCTTCGCCAAGAACCGCGCCATCGAAGACCGTCGTAACGAGGACCGCTTCCACTTTATCGAGTGGACCAAGACCGCGTTCAAGAACGTCGACGTGATCCCGGCCGGCAACGGCATCATGCACCAGATCAACCTGGAGAAAATGAGCCCGGTGATCCAGGCCCGTGGCGGCGTGGCCTTCCCGGATACCTGCGTGGGTACCGACTCGCACACCCCGCACGTCGATGCCCTGGGCGTAATCGCCATCGGCGTCGGTGGTCTGGAAGCTGAAACCGTGATGCTCGGCCTGCCGTCGATGATGCGCCTGCCAGACATTGTCGGTGTCGAGCTTACGGGTAAGCGCCAGCCTGGCATTACCGCCACCGACATCGTCCTGGCCATTACCGAGTTCTTGCGCAAGGAGCGCGTGGTCGGTGCTTGGGTCGAGTTCTTCGGCGCGGGTGCGGATAGCCTGACCATCGGCGACCGTGCGACCATTTCCAACATGTGCCCGGAATACGGCGCCACCGCTTCGATGTTCTACATCGACCAGCAAACCATCGACTACCTCAAGCTCACCGGTCGCGAACCCGAGCAGATTGAGCTGGTCGAGAACTACGCCAAGACCACCGGTCTGTGGGCCGATGCCCTGGTCAGCGCCGAGTACGAGCGGGTGCTGAGTTTCGATCTGTCCACCGTTGTGCGCAACATGGCGGGCCCGAGCAACCCGCATCGCCGCTTGCCGACCTCGGCACTGCACGAGCGTGGGATTGCCGATGAAGCCAAGCTGGCGGCTGGAAAAGTTGAAGAAAGCGAAGGTCTGATGCCTGACGGCGCCGTGATCATCGCCGCCATCACCAGCTGCACCAATACGTCCAACCCACGCAACGTGGTGGCTGCCGGTCTGTTGGCGAAGAAGGCCAATCAACTGGGTCTGCTGCGCAAACCGTGGGTCAAGACGTCCTTCGCCCCGGGCTCCAAGGTCGCCAAGCTGTACCTGGAAGACGCCGGTCTGCTGAACGAACTGGAAAAGCTCGGCTTCGGCATCGTCGGCTATGCCTGCACCACCTGTAATGGCATGTCCGGCGCTCTGGACCCGGTAATCCAGCAGGAAATCATCGACCGCGACCTGTACGCCACTGCCGTATTGTCCGGTAATCGCAACTTTGACGGTCGTATCCATCCCTACGCCAAGCAAGCCTTCCTCGCTTCTCCGCCTCTGGTCGTGGCCTACGCCATCGCCGGCACCGTGCGTTTTGACATCGAGCAGGACGTGCTGGGTACCGATAAAGCGGGCAACCCGATCACCCTGAAGGACCTGTGGCCGAGCGACGAGGAAATTGACGCTATCGTTGCTGCCTCGGTGAAGCCGGAGCAGTTCAAGCAGATATACATCCCGATGTTCGATCTGGGCACTATCGAGGAAGCGGAAAGCCCGCTTTACGACTGGCGCCCGATGTCTACCTACATCCGTCGTCCGCCTTACTGGGAAGGCGCCCTGGCCGGTGAGCGCACGCTCAAGGGCATGCTGCCGCTGGCCATCCTGCCGGACAACATCACCACCGACCATCTGTCGCCGTCCAACGCGATTCAGATGAACTCGGCCGCCGGTGAGTACCTGCACAAGATGGGCCTGCCGGAGGAGGACTTTAACTCCTACGCCACCCACCGCGGCGACCACCTGACTGCGCAGCGCGCTACGTTCGCCAACAAAGAACTGGTCAATGAAATGGCCGTGGTTGATGGCGTAGTGAAAAAAGGTTCGCTGGCGCGCGTCGAGCCGGAAGGCAAGGTTATGCGCATGTGGGAAGCGATCGAAACCTACATGAACCGTAAGCAGAACCTGATAATCGTTGCTGGTGCTGACTACGGTCAGGGCAGCTCGCGGGACTGGGCGGCCAAGGGCGTGCGCTTGGCGGGTGTGGAAGTGATCGTTGCTGAAGGCTTCGAGCGCATCCACCGGACCAACCTGGTGGGCATGGGCGTGCTGCCGGTCGAGTTCAAGCCGGACACGACCCGCCTGACCCTCGGCCTCGACGGCACTGAAACCTATGATATCCAGGGTGATTTGTCGCCGCGCTGCGAGCTGACCTTGGTGGTCAATCGTCGCAACGGCGACATGGTCAAAGTGCCGGTGATCTGCCGTCTGGATACCGCTGCCGAAGTCAACGTCTACAACGCGGGCGGCGTATTGCAGCGCTTTGCCCAGGACTTCCTCGAGTCGACCCAGGGCTGATCCACCACCGGGGCGATAACGCCCCGGTCTTTTTCAGGAGCGCGTTATGGCTTATCCAGCCCAGATCAAGATTGCCGCCACCTATATGCGTGGCGGCACCAGCAAGGGCGTGTTCTTCCGCCTGCAGGACCTGCCGCCAAGCTGCCAGGTGCCGGGCGCGGCGCGCGACAAGCTATTTATGCGGGTAATCGGCAGCCCCGACCCTTATGCCGCGCAGATCGATGGCATGGGCGGCGCCACATCCTCGACTTCCAAATGCGTGATTCTGTCGAAAAGCAGCCAGCCGGATCACGATGTCGACTACCTCTATGGCCAGGTGTCGATCGACAAGGCTTTCGTCGATTGGAGCGGTAACTGCGGCAACCTATCTACCGGTGCTGGGGCTTTTGCTATTCATGCAGGTTTGCTCGACCCTGCGCGCATTCCGGAAAACGGCGTGTGCGTGGTGCGTATCTGGCAGGCGAATATCCAGAAAACCATCATCGCCCATGTGCCCGTTAGCAATGGTCAGGTGCAGGAAACTGGCGACTTCGAACTCGATGGGGTGACCTTTCCAGCCGCCGAGATCGTGCTGGAGTTTCTCGATCCGTCCGATGACGGCGAGGAGGGTGGTTCGATGTTTCCCACCGGTAATCTGGTTGATGATTTGGAAGTGCCGGGTGTCGGTACTTTCAAGGCGACCATGATCACTGCTGGTATTCCGACGGTGTTCGTTAATGCCGAAGACATCGGTTATAGCGGTACCGAGCTGCGCGAGCAGATCAACGGCGACCCTGAGCAGCTGGCGCGGTTCGAGAAGATTCGTGTGGCCGGCGCCTTGCGCATGGGGCTGATTAAAACGGCGGATGAGGCGGCTACCCGGCAGCACACGCCGAAAATCGCCTTTGTGGCCAAGCCCAAGGACTACGTCTCGTCCAGCGGCAAGACGGTGCAGGCGGATGAAGTCGATCTGCTGGTGCGCGCGCTGTCCATGGGCAAGCTGCACCACGCCATGATGGGCACTTGTGCCGTTGCCATCGGCACGGCAGCGGCGATTCCTGGAACTCTGGTCAATCTGGCTGCCGGTGGCAGTGCGCGCGAAGCAGTGCGTTTTGGCCATCCATCAGGCACCTTGCGCGTCGGCGCCCAGGCTGGGCTGGTCGATGGCCAGTGGACGGTTACCAAGGCGATTATGTCGCGTAGCGCGCGGATTCTGATGGAAGGCTGGGTGCGTGTTCCTGGTGACTTGATCTGACTCGATAAAGTAAGAAAAGGCTTGAAGTTATCGAGCCTTTTCCTCTTGTATCAAGTGGTTGTGAGCCTTACTTAAAGCGGCGTTCAACACCTTTTTCCACCAGAATCTTGGCGGATATCTCTTCTACTGAGAAGTGCGTGGAATTGATGAAATTGATGTTTTCGCGGCGGAACAGGTTTTCCACCTCGCGCACCTCAAATTCACATTGGGCATAACTGGCGTAGCGGCTGTTAGGCTTGCGCTCGTTGCGAATGGCGGTGAGTCGATCCGGGTCGATGGTCAGGCCGAATAACTTATCTTTGTACTTTTTCAAGGCCGGAGAGAGCTGCAGTCGCTCCATGTCATCTTCGGTCAGTGGATAATTTGCGGCACGAATGCCGTATTGCATTGCCATATACAGGCAAGTCGGGGTTTTACCGCAGCGCGAGACGCCGACAAGGATCAGGTCGGCCTTGTCGTAGTAGTGGGTGCGTGCACCGTCGTCGTTATCGAGGGCGAAGTTCACCGCCTCGATACGCTCCATGTAGTTGGAGTTGTGGCCGATGGAGTGGGATTTGCCGACCGAGTAGGAAGAGTGCGAGGTTAATTCCTGCTCCAGTGGGGCGAGGAAGGTCGAGAAGATATCGATCATATAACCGTCGGACTCGGCCAAGACGTCGCGGATATCCTGATTGACGATGGTGTCAAAAATGATTGGGCGGGCACCGTCCTTCTCGGACGCACTGTTGATTTGTTGTACCATTGCGCGGGCTTTTTCCACGCTGTCGATATAAGGCCGCGTGAGTTTGGTGAAGTCGATGGTTTCGAACTGCGCCAGCAGGCTTTGACCCAGGGTTTCGGCAGTGATGCCGGTGCCGTCGGAGATGAAAAAAGCGGTTCGTTTCATTTGCACCATGGGCCTTAAGCTAGGAAGAATTCTTGGCTATCATAGGCCCGCCTTTGCAGGGCCGAACTGGCTGGCATTGTTACTTATTTTCCAGGGCCAGGCCACAATCGTGCGGGCAAGTACCGCCGAACCATCCAGCTCCTGAGTTTTTCCAACACCGTTAGTGGAGAGATCACCTTGGTAGAGTACGTAGTTTCCCTCGATAAGCTCGGCAATCACGATGTTGAGCACGTAGGGGGCAAGAACGCCTCCCTGGGCGAGATGATCAGCAACCTTGCCGGTGCCGGAGTTTCGGTGCCTGGCGGTTTCGCCACTACGGCCCAGGCCTACCGGGACTTTCTCGAGCTGAGTGGCCTGAACGAGCAGATCCATACCGCGCTTGATGCCCTTGATGTCGATGACGTCAACGCCCTGGCCAAGACCGGCGCGCAGATCCGTCAGTGGGTGATGGATGCGTCCTTCCCCGAAGAGCTGAACGCGCAGATCCGTACCGCTTTCGCCGAAATGGCCGGTGGTAACGACAATATGGCTGTTGCCGTACGTTCCTCCGCGACCGCCGAAGACCTGCCTGATGCTTCGTTTGCCGGCCAGCAGGAAACCTTCCTGAACATTCGCGGCGTGGACAACGTGATTCGCGCGGCCAAAGAGGTCTTCGCCTCACTGTTCAACGACCGCGCTATTGCCTACCGCGTGCACCAGGGCTTCGACCACAAACTGGTCGCCCTGTCTGCAGGCGTACAGCGCATGGTGCGTTCGGAAACCGGCACCGCCGGCGTGATGTTCACCCTCGATACCGAATCGGGCTTCCGTGATGTGGTGTTTATCACTGGCGCTTACGGCCTCGGTGAAACCGTGGTGCAGGGCGCAGTGAACCCGGATGAGTTCTACGTGCACAAGCAAACGCTGGAAGCCGGTCGCCCGGCCATCCTGCGCCGCAACTTGGGCAGCAAGGCGATCAAGATGATCTACGGCGACGAAGCCAAGGCCGGTAAATCGGTCAAGGTGGTCGATGTGGATCGCGCCGAACGTGCGCGCTTCTGCCTGTCGGATGCTGAGGTCAGCGAACTGGCCAAACAGGCGATGATCATCGAGAAGCACTACGGTCGCCCGATGGACATCGAGTGGGCCAAAGATGGCGACGACGGCAAGCTGTATATCGTTCAGGCGCGCCCTGAAACGGTGAAAAGCCGCACCAACGTCAATGTAATGGAGCGCTACCTGCTCAAGGAAACCGGCACTGTGCTGGTGGAAGGTCGCGCTATCGGTCAGAAGATCGGCGCAGGCCGCGTGCGGGTCATCCATGACGTGTCCGAGATGGACAAAGTCCAGCCCGGCGATGTGCTGGTCTCTGACATGACCGATCCAGACTGGGAACCCGTGATGAAGCGCGCCAGCGCCATCGTCACCAACCGTGGCGGGCGTACCTGTCACGCCGCGATCATCGCCCGCGAGCTGGGTATTCCAGCGGTAGTCGGTTGCGGCAACGCCACCCAGGTGCTGAAAGATGGCATGGGTGTGACGGTTTCCTGCGCCGAAGGCGACACCGGCTTTATCTTTGAAGGCGAGCTGGGCTTCGATATTCGCAAAAACTCGGTCGATGCGATGCCCGATCTGCCGTTTAAGATCATGATGAACGTCGGCAACCCCGATCGCGCGTTCGACTTCGCCCAGCTACCGAACGAAGGTGTTGGCCTGGCGCGTCTGGAATTCATCATCAATCGCATGATTGGCGTACACCCTAAAGCGCTGCTGAACTTCGCCGGCTTGCCGCCGGAGATCAAAGACAGCGTCGAGAAGCGCATCGCCGGTTACGACGATCCGGTCAATTTCTACGTCGAGAAGCTGGTTGAGGGCATTAGCACCCTGGCCGCTGCGTTCTGGCCGAAGAAGGTCATCGTGCGTCTGTCGGACTTCAAGTCCAACGAATACGCCAACCTGATCGGCGGCAAACTTTACGAGCCGGAAGAAGAGAACCCGATGCTCGGTTTCCGTGGCGCTTCGCGTTACATCAGCGAATCGTTCCGTGACTGCTTCGAGCTGGAGTGCCGCGCGCTGAAGAAAGTGCGCAACGAGATGGGGCTGACCAACGTCGAGATCATGGTGCCGTTTGTGCGCACCCTGGGTGAAGCCAGTCAGGTAGTTGATTTGCTGGCCGCTAACGGCCTGGCCCGTGGTCAGGATGGCCTGAAGGTCATCATGATGTGCGAGCTGCCGTCCAACGCGATTCTGGCTGAAGAGTTCCTCGAGTTTTTCGACGGTTTCTCCATCGGCTCCAACGACTTGACTCAGCTGACCCTGGGCCTGGATCGCGACTCCGGTATCGTTGCGCATCTGTTCGATGAGCGTAATCCCGCGGTTAAGAAGCTGCTGAGCAACGCCATTCAGGCCTGTAACAAGGCCGGCAAGTACATTGGTATTTGCGGTCAGGGTCCTTCGGATCACCCGGATCTGGCGCGCTGGCTGATGGAGCAGGGCATTGAAAGCGTGTCGCTGAACCCGGATTCGGTACTCGATACCTGGTTCTTCCTGGCTGAAGGCCAAGCTCCGGCCTAATAGCACTTTCAAATCTCTGTGCAAGGGCGGGTTGATCCTGCCCTTTTTTGTGCCAGCACATACCTGTGCTTCCCCTCCGGGCCGTCGCCTGCGACGTGAAAGAATTGCTCCCGGCAATTTGTTGTACCAGAGCGAAGATAGATGCAAAGCAGCAGTGAGCTTTTCCCCGTTACCTTGATCAGCGCGGAGTTTCGGGGCGATTTGAGCGAGGATGTCTATCGTCTCAAGCCTGGTAACAGCCCGGACAGCAGTGTCGAATTGGCTCTGACACGTCTCGGTCGTGCCGGGCATGAGCAGGACCGTGGCGTACCGGTGATTCTGATCCCTGGCAGTTTTTCCAACCGGCGTTTCTGGTACTCGCCCAAATGCATTGGCTTGGGTCCTTACCTAGCACGCGCCGGTTTTGATGTATGGATTGCCGAGATGCGTGGCCATGGTCTGTCGCCGCGTAATCGCGACTACACGCGTAATACGGTCACTGACTACGTGCGTTACGACCTGCCAGCGATTGCAGACTTTGTTTATGAGCAGAATCCGCAGAAGGCTCACTGGCTGGGGCATTCCCTCGGCGGGATCATTCTTGCTGGCGCGCTCGGTGGGCATTATCTGAATGAAAGTAAAGTCGCCTCCGGCGTACTGTTCGGCAGCCAGATCAGTCGGGTTTACTGGCCGCTGAAGTTGCCGCCGCTGGAGTGGGGCAGCCGCTTGCTGCTTAAGCGTTTCTCGGTGATTTCAGGGTCGCGGCTCAAGCGCGGCCCTGAGGATGAACCGATTGGTCTGGCGGTCGAAAGCTTGCGTTGGCACGGCTTGTTCGGCCGTTTTGGCGACGCTGATCGTGATTGGTGGGCTGGTCTGGCCGACGTGCGTGTACCGGTTATGGCGGTGGCTGCGCTAGGTGATCATCAGGACCCGGCCTGGGCCTGCGAAAAGCTGCTCAAGCAATTCGGCTCGCCCTTGAGTGAGTTTCTTTGCCTGGGCAAGAAGCATGGCTTTAGCGGTGACTTTGGTCATGTCGAAATGCTCGTCAGTAAAGAGGCGCAGCGCGAGGTCTGGCCTTTGGTCGAGCAATGGCTGCGCAAGAGCCCGCAGGTGGCTGCTGAGCTGGAAAGCCGCGACCTAGAAGGTAATAACGCCGTTTCTGCTGAGTAAGCTTGCGGCTAGTATCGCGGTTCAGTTTGCTGCGAAGGCGCTGGTGCGATGTTTGTTGCTCTTGAACGCTTACTCAACCTGGATGGTAGCTATCGGCAGGTTTTTCAGCTGCAGGGGCGTAGTCTGCTGTTGCTGGTAGTCGAAGGTTGTACCTTGTTACTGGGCAACCGCTGCCCACCATCAAGTTTTAGCACTGGATAAGGACAGCGTCACTGCTGGTGTGTTGCGTTTCCAGCAGCACGGAATTGAGTTTGAACTGGCCAGTGGCCGCGCGTTGAATGCGCCCTGCGCCAGTCTTGAGTATTTGCCTGTGGTTTATGATGCGGATCGGGTCGGGATCGACCTGTAAGCACCCTCACACTATCCAAGGAGCTTTGCCATGCACTACATCACGCCCGATCTGTGCGACGCCTACCCGGAACTGGTCCAGGTGGTTGAGCCGATGTTCAGCAACTTTGGTGGTCGCGATTCCTTCGGTGGCGAGATCGTCACCGTCAAGTGCTTCGAGGACAACTCGCTGGTCAAGGAGCAGGTTGATCAGCCAGGTAAAGGCAAGGTGCTGGTGGTTGATGGTGGTGCCTCCATGCGCCGCGCACTGCTGGGCGACATGCTCGCCGAGAAGGCCGCAAAGAATGGCTGGGAAGGTATTGTCGTGTATGGCTGCGTGCGTGATGTCGATGTGCTGGCGCAGACCGACCTGGGCATCCAGGCCCTGGCCAGCCACCCGATGAAAACCGACAAGCGTGGTATTGGTGACCTCAATGTTGCGGTGACCTTTGGTGGCGTGACCTTCCGCCCGGGCGAGTTTATCTATGCCGACAACAATGGCGTGATCATCTCGCCATCTGCGCTGCAGATGCCGGAGTAGGGCGCTTGCAGGAAACCGTCATGCACGAAGGTGAGAACGCTCAGTGGGGCTTGGTACATGCCTTTGTCCTCAATGGCCTGGGCGGCGCTCGCAGCATTGCTCGGGATGAGTTACCTGGGTTGGTTCTGGCTGAGCAGGAAAGCCTCTGGTTGCATTGGGATCGCGGTCATCCGCAGACGCACGCCTGGTTGCGTGCAGAAAGTGGTTTGAGTGAGTTCTGCTGTGACCTGCTGCTTGAGGAGAACACGCGGCCGCGGCTGCTGGCCTTGCCCGAGCAGCAGTTGCTGCTGTTCTTGCGTGGTTTGAACCTCAATCCGGGTGCTGAGCCCGAAGATATGGTCTCTGTGCGCATCTTTGCCGATACGCAGCGTGCCATTTCTTTGCGCCTACGACCGCTGCGGGCCACTGAGGCATTGATCGAAGACCTGCTGGCCGGCCGTGGGCCGAAAACCTCGGCCGAGCTGATCCTCAGCATGGCGCACTACCTGACGGATAAAGTTGAGTTGTTGGTAGGTGAATTGTCGGAGCAGATTGATGATCTGGAAGAGTCCGCCGATGCTGAAGCCAGTGAGGCTCCTGATCATTCCACGCTGCTGCAGATCCGTCGCCGTGCTGCCAGCCTGCGGCGCTTCCTGGCACCGCAACGTGATATCTACGCTCAACTGACCGCCAGTGCCCAGGCATGGTTTGTTGAGGGTGATGGTGGTTACTGGAATGAGTTGAACAACCGCCTGACCCGTTACCTGGAAGAGCTCGAACTCAGCCGTGAGCGTGTCAGCCTGCTGCTGGAGGCTGAAAATCGGCGCATGGATGAGCGGATGAATCACACCATGTATCGCTTCGGCATCATCACCGGGATTTTCCTGCCGATGAGCTTTCTCACCGGCTTGCTCGGCATTAATGTCGGTGGCATTCCCGGCTCGGAAAGCCCGCATGGTTTCCTCCTGGCCTGTTCGCTGATGGCCGCTGTGGCGCTGGTGCAGTGGCTGCTGTTTCGTCGCTTGCGCTGGATCTGATGTGACTTGCCCTGTACTCGTCTCGTCTAGCCGACACATCCTGTGAGGTGCGCCATGCACGATCCTTTTGAAGAATCACTGCGCGATTTGCTCAAGTCGCCGACCTCGAGTCACGACGATGACGCTTGCCTGCATCGCGTGCTGAAAACCGCCAACCGCCAGGTCGGTGCTGGTGATCTGTTCGCACTGATGGGGCATTGGGCAGGCGCGCTGATGCTGGCGCTGAACAACGGCTCGGCGCATGTGGCGCCGGTCTCGCGTCGTAAACCCACCGATTCAACTGTTAATAAGGCTGACTGAGCATGGAATTTACTCAAGTTCTGGTTGATGCGATGGCCAGCGTTTGGACCCCGATTGCCGCCTTTATCCCGCGCCTGTTTGGCGCCATGGTGGTCGTGCTGCTGGGGTTTGTGGTGGCCAAGTTCCTCGACACGCTGCTGTCGAAATTGCTCGGCAAAATCGGCCTGGATCGCCTTATGGCCGGTACGGGCCTGACCAAGTTGCTGAGTCGTGCTGGCATTCAGGTGCCGGTATCGACCCTGATCGGCAAGATCGTTTACTGGTTCGTACTGTTGATCTTCCTGGTTACGGCTGCCGAGTCTCTTGGGTTGGAGCGGGTTTCCGCGACGCTTGATGTGCTGGCCTTGTACTTGCCGAAAGTCTTCGGCGCGGCCTTGGTGCTGCTCGCTGGCGTGCTGCTGGCGCAATTGGTCAGCGGCCTGGTGCGCGGCGCTGCAGAAGGCGTTGGACTGGACTATGCGAGCGGGCTGGGGCGCGTTGCCCAGGGCTTGGTGATCATCATCAGTATCTCGGTGGCGATCGGTCAGCTTGAGGTGAAAACCGACCTGCTCAACAACGTGATTGCCATTGTGCTGATCTCGGTGGGTCTGGCGGTCGCCCTGGCGCTAGGCTTAGGCAGTCGCGAAATTGCCAGCCAGATTCTGGCCGGCATTTATGTGCGCGAGTTGTATGAGGTTGGGCAACAAGTGCAGGTTGGTGCGGTCGAAGGGCAGATCGAGGAAATCGGCACGGTTAAAACCACGTTGCTGACGGAAGCTGGTGAACTGGTTTCAGTGGCCAACCGTACCTTGCTCGAGCAGCAGGTAAGCAGCCGCTAAGGCCAATCCCTGTTATTGTATGCGGCCAATCCGCAGCCTGATTTGCAGGCTGCGCTGGCTTATGTCCTGACTGTCGGCCCGACTCGTTTTGAATAAAGCCCACTCTGTATCTCTGCGTTACGACCCCCGCGAACTCTCGGACGAAGAGTTGGTGGCGCGTGCCCATGACGAGTTGTTTCACATAACCCGTGCCTATGAAGAGTTGATGCGTCGTTACCAGCGCACTTTGTTCAATGTGTGCGCGCGTTATTTAGGTAACGACCGTGATGCTGACGATGTTTGTCAGGAGGTCATGCTTAAGGTCTTATATGGCCTTAAAAACTTTGAGGGCAAATCAAAGTTTAAAACCTGGCTGTACAGCATTACTTACAACGAATGTATTACTCAATATCGCAAAGAGCGGCGTAAACGTCGTCTTATTGACGCCTTAAGTTTGGATCCGCTTGAAGAAGCGTCCGAAGAAAAAGCGCCAAGGCCTGAAGATAAGGCGGGTCTTGATCGATGGCTGGTGCACGTCAATCCGATTGATCGGGAAATTCTGGTGCTACGTTTTGTCGCAGAGCTGGAGTTTCAAGAGATTGCCGACATTATGCACATGGGCCTGAGCGCCACGAAAATGCGCTATAAACGTGCACTTGATCGTCTGCGCGATAAATTTTCCGATAGTTCTGAAACTTATCTTGAATAAAGCCATCTTAGTTAACGGTTAATTCTGATAGAATTGCCGGCTGAGTTGTCTTGTGTTTGTCAGGCAACTTACTGACCACCAAGATAGGGAACATTAGTAATGAAATTGAAAAACACTTTAGGCGTTGTCATTGGCTCGCTGTTGGCCACATCCTCCCTCAGCGTTCTGGCTCAGGGTCAAGGCGCTGTCGAAGTGGAGGGGTTCGCTAAGAAAGAAATGTTCGATAGCGCCCGTGACTTCAAAAACAACGGCAATCTGTTCGGCGGTAGCATCGGCTACTACCTGACTGACGACGTTGAACTGCGCCTGGCTTACGACGAAGTGCACAACGCCCGTGGCGAAGATGGCCGCAACATTAAGGGCTCGAACACCGCTCTGGATGCTCTGTACCACTTCAACAACGCTGGCGACGCACTGCGTCCTTACGTTTCTGCAGGTTTCTCGGATCAGAGCATCGGTCAGTCCGGTCGCAATGGTCGTAACGGTTCTACCTTCGCCAACATCGGCGGCGGCGCCAAGTATTACTTCACTGACAACTTCTATGCCCGTGCTGGCGTTGAAGCTCAGTACAACATCGACCAAGGCGACACCGAGTGGGCGCCAAGCGTCGGTATCGGCATGAACTTCGGTGGCGGCAGCAAGCCGGCTCCGGTTGCCGTTGCTGCTGTTGAACCGACTCCTGAGCCAGTTGCTGCTGAAGAGCCGATGGAACTGGTTCGCGTTGAGCTGGACGTTAAGTTCGACTTCGACAAAGCCAGCGTTAAAGAAGAAAGCTACGGCGACATCAAGAACCTGGCTGACTTCATGAAGCAGTACCCACAGACCACTACCGTGGTTGAAGGTCATACTGATTCCAAAGGCAGTGACGCCTACAACCAGAAACTGTCCGAGCGTCGTGCGAGCGCTGTTCGTGACGTGCTGGTCAACCAGTACGGCGTAGACGCTACTCGCGTTAATGCTGCTGGCTACGGCGAAGCTCGTCCGGTTGCTGACAACGCTACCGATGCTGGCCGCGCTGTTAACCGTCGCGTAGAAGCTGAAGTAGAAGCTCAGATCAAGCAGTAATCGATCTGGCTGTATAGAAAACCCGGCTTCGGCCGGGTTTTTCTTTATTGGCCCGCCATCCCTGGCGGCCACCCTGCGGGCCGTCGCTGCGCGACGTTAAAAATGATTCCCGATCATTTTTTGCCTGCAAAAAGCCCTGCTATAAAAAAGCCCGCTTGTGGCGGGCAAGAGTAACTTCGCGGAACGCGAAGCGGTTAGGCGCTGATAGCAGCGAGCTGCATGTTAGGTTGAGCCGCGACCTCACCAATCACCAGAATGGCCGGGCTTTTTAATTTGAAGTCGTGGGCGGCTTGTTGCATGGCCGCGAGGCTGCTGCGGCAGTCGCGCTGGTGTGGCAGCGAGGCGTTCTCGATCAAGGCCACGGGCATGTCGGCGCGCATACCGCCTGCCAGTAGGCTTTCGCGGATTTCTGCCAGTTTGGCCACGCCCATATACACCACCAGCGTTGTGCCGCTTTGGGCCAGGGCTGGCCAGTTGAGGCTGCTGTCGTCTTGGGTATGCGCGGTGACCAGGGTGACTCCGCGGGCTACGCCGCGCAGTGTCAGAGGGATGCCGCAGTTGGTGGTCCCGGCCAGGCCTGCGGTGATGCCGTTGACCATTTCCACCTCGATGCCATGCTCGCTCAGCCAGTCGGCTTCTTCACTGCCACGGCCAAAGATGCACGGGTCGCCGCCTTTCAGGCGTACCACGCATTTGCCTTGGCGGGCATAACGCAGCATCAGACGATGAATAAACGCCTGTGGCGTGGAGCGGCAACCGCCGCGCTTGCCGACCGGCATGATCCGCGCGTTGGGGCAGTGCTCCAGTACGGCGGGATTGACTAGGTCATCGATCATCACGATCTCGGCCTGGTTCAGGGCTTTAACTGCTTTGAGGGTCAGCAGCTCCGGGTCACCGGGGCCTGCGCCTACCAGCCAGACTTTTGCGCTCATATTGATCTCCTCAGGCATTCGCTGCGCAGTAGCCGTATTGCCTGGCCATCTGCTGAATAAAACTCACGCAAAACAAAAATTGCCGGGAGCAATTTTTGACGTCGCCCCGCGACGGCCCGTAGGGTGGCCGCCATGGATGGCTGGCCACAAAAAAGGCGTCCCGCTAGTCACCTAGCGAGGACGCCTTTGTCCAAGTCCCGTTTTATCGGGAAGTGCAACCTTCTTCGTTGAGGCCGCGCTTTATAAATTGTGCGATTACCGATGCAGAGCCTGTGCCAACTTGCTTAGTGCGTATTTTCAAGACTTATCAGCGAGTTACAGCTGATTTGCGAAGTTTTTACGCACCGTTTAAAGGCGCCTTGCGCAGTATTGGTGCGCAAGTTGCGGCTTTAACGCAGTAGCCCGATCAGCAGGGCCAGGTTCAGCAGCAGGGAAAACAACGCAACGCCGCGCCAGACCAGCAGCGGTTCACGTTCCAGCAGTGGCCGTGGCCGGCTGCTAAGGGATTTACGTTCCGCCTGCTCTAGAGTTAGCAGCCATTCTTCGGCGGTTTCATAGCGTTGCTTTGGCTCGGCAATAAGGGCCCGGTTGAGGCTGTCGTCGACCCAGCTGGGTAAATCTGGACGATAGCGGCTGGCTGGCGTCGGCTGGCCGAAGCGCGGATGTTGGAAGGCTTCAATTTCGCCATACGGGTAATGCCCGGTGAGCAGAAAATACAGCGCAACGCCTGCGCTATAGAGATCCTGCTGTGGGCTGGGTGCTGCGCCGGTAAAGGCTTCCGGGGCGATATAGCTGGGGGTGCCGGGCAGTTCGCAGGCTTCATCGCGGGTCAGGCCGGGGCAGTAGGCCAGGCCGAAGTCCAGCACGCGCAGCTCGCCGTCATCGCCCCACAGCAGGTTTTCGGGCTTGATATCGCGGTGCAGGATATTGCGCCGATGCAGGATACCCAGGGCCTTGATCAGTCGCGGGGCAATGTCCTGCCATTCCGGCAGCCCCAGTGGGCCGCTCAGGCGCAGATGTTCGGCCAGGGTTTGCCCGGCGTATTCGCGCTGCACGTAATACAGATGCTGACGCTTCGGCAGCGGATGCACTTCGGCGAAGAAGCGCCCGGCCACGCGACGCAGAAACCATTCTTCGAGCAACAACGCGGGGCCGGCTTGCGGCTCATCGTCGCGACTGGGTGGCAAGGTTTTCAGCAGCCAACGCCGCGCCTGGGCATCGCGCACCCGGTAGACCAAGGATTGGCGCGATTCGGCCAGCAAGCGCTCGACCTGCCAGCCTTCGAAGTTCTGTCCTTCACGCAGTTTGGCTGGTAGCGGCCAGTGCTGCAGTTGCGCCAGGGTGTCGGCCAGATCGCTTTGCGGCAATGCTTCGATGCGTAGCAGCAGAGCGCTGGCGTTGTCCTGACTGCCGGCCAGGTGCGCGGCATTGACCAGCGCACTGCTGGCGGCGGGCAGGTCCTGCTCATCATGGAGGATGCGCTGAATGCCAGCGTCGCCCAAGGTGGCCCAGATACCGTCGCTGACCAGTACAAAGCATTCGCCTTCGCGCAGCTCGCCATCCAGGTAATCCATCACTAGGTGCTGGTCTAGACCCATGGCGCGCTTGAGCACATGTTGCATGCCCGGTTGTTCCCACACATGGTCTTCGCTGAGGCGCTCGAGCGTACCGTCTAGCCAGCGATAGGCCCGGCAATCACCGACGTGCGCCAGGGTAAAACGCCGGCCGCGCAGGATCAGTGCGCTCAGGGTGGTTAGCAGCGGCTGACCGCCGCCATTGGCTTGTAACCAGCGGTTGTGCGCGACCAGTACGCGGTCCAGCGACTGGGTCACCGCCCAGGTTTCCGGGGTGGAGTAGTAATCCAGTGCCAGGGCCTGCAGGGTGGCACGGGCGGCCAGACCGCCGTCGGCGCATTGGCTAACGCCATCGGCGAGGGCGAACAGATAGCCCTTGCTGGCCGCCAGTGCAGGAGCCGGGGTAACTACGCGAATGGCATCCTGATTTTCGCTGCGCGGGCCAGTGGCGCTGGCTTCGCCAAAGGTCAGTTGCAAGGCCATGCAGAGGTTCCTGGGTCGTTGGCTGAGGAAGCGCTGAGGCAAAGGCGAGGCTGGTGAGGCAGCTAAGGAGAGCCGCTGCCGACTTCTCCCGCCTTTCCTGACCAGTGCAATAAGCGCTGCCAGTCAGCCCCGCCTTTGCCTCAGTGCTCCAAGGGGTTGGTGTAGGGTGGATCGCGCTTTACCGATCCACCGTTGCTTTGTGGTGGATGAATAAAGCGTCATCCACCCTACATTCGGCAGTTACACCCGAGCGGCGGTGACTGCGGCGCTGCCCCAGGTGGTGCGCCAGCGCAGCTTGACCCCGTAGAGGCCGAACCAGGCGAGTACGCCGAGGCTGGCGAACAGCCACAAGCCGAGCTGGTAATCACCGGTCTGCTGCTTGATGGTGCCCAGGCCTGCGGCGAGGAGGAAGCCGCCGATGCCGCCGGCCATGCCGATCAGCCCGGTCATCACGCCGATTTCCTTGCGAAAGCGCTGTGGCACCAGCTGGAACACCGCGCCGTTACCCGCACCGAGACCAAGCATGGCGGTGACGAACAGGGTCAGCGCGGCGGCCGAGCTTTCCAGATTGAAGCCGACAGCGGCAATACTCAGGGAGGCCATGGTGTACATCATCAGCAACGAGCGGATGCCGCCGATACGGTCGGCCAGTGCGCCGCCCAATGGGCGCATCAGGCTGCCGGCGCAGACGCAGGCGGCGGTGTAGTAGCCGGCAGTCACCGGGCTTAGGCCGTACTGGTCGTTAAAGTAACCGGGCAGGGCGCTGGCCAGGCCGATAAAGCCGCCGAAGGTCACGCTGTAGAAAAACATAAACCACCAGCTGTCGCGGTCACCTAGGGCTTTCAGGTAGTCGTTCAGGGCTTTTGGCTTGGGCCGTTCGGGGGCGTTCTTGGCAACCAGGGCGAAGATCAGCAGGGTCGCCAGCAACGGGATCAGTGCCCAGCCGAATACATTCTGCCAGCCAAACAGCGCCGCCAAACCTGGGGCAAACAGTGCAGCTAGCACGGTGCCGGAGTTGCCCGCACCGGCAATGCCCATGGCCTTGCCCTGATGCTGTGGCGGATACCACTGCGAGGCCAGGGGTAGGGCGACAGCGAACGCGGCACCGGCAAAACCGAGGAACAGGCCGAGCAGTAATGCATGCTCATATGTGCTGATGCCAATCTGCCAGGCGCAGAACAGCGCCACGATGACGATCACCTGACCAACCAGACCGGCGGTTTTGGGTGATAGGCGGTCGGCTAGAAAGCCCATTAGCAAGCGCAGTACGGCGCCAGCAAGAATCGGCGTGGCAACCATCAAGCCGCGTTGTTGCGCGCTCAGGTCGAGATCGGTAGCGATCTGTACGGCTAGTGGGCCGAGCAGGTACCACACCATAAAACTCAGGTCGAAATACAGAAACGCGGCGAACAAGGTTGGAATATGGCCGGATTTCCAGAAACGTGTATTCATCGAAAACCTCATTCAGCAAAAAAGGGTCCCGGTGGGGTGCGGTACGCCATGGTCGTGGACACGGCGGCCGCAACCCATCGGGGAGGTGGCGTACTTGTGGTACGCCACCCTGAGGCCGAAGCCACAGCTGGGTTGAGAGAGTTACTTGCGCCAGTCCTGGATCGCAGGGCAGGCGCCGGCCCCAAACGCTGGGGCGTAAAACGCAAAACGCCGCATAAGCCGAACGCCCTGGGGCGAGGTTTATGCGACGTCTTTGTCGTTAGTTGAGCAGCCGCCATTGGCTACCTGTAACAGGGCTATAGCAAGAGCTGCGCCAACCGGGCAAAGCCTTGGATCAACGGGTTTTCAGCTGTTGGATAGCTGCACTCGTGCTGCAAAAGGAGGCGTTATTAGGGGGGCTGCCCTTCAATAGGGCGCAGAGTGTGTTCCCGGTTCTGGCAAACCAGGTTGGATAAGGGCAGGCCGCGATGGGCCTTGGTTCGAGTGCGTCAACTGGTAAGCGTTAGCGTGCTGCAGCGTGAGTCACTTGGTCTGGCGTCGGCGGCGGCAATTGCAGCCTGGGTGGGTAAGGGAAGGGTGAGGAGGGCCAGAGCGAGTAGGTTGCTCAAAAGCCCGGCGTGGCGGACATGGCTGCGCGTGGTCGGCATAGCAATTCCCCTGCTTTTGTTGTTATGCCTAAGGCGTAGCAGAGGATGTGCCAGCTGTCACGGAGGTAGCCGAATAATTGAGCAATTAAGGCTCAATCTGCTCATGTTTGTCGCGATCAGGCGTAATCAGGCAGGCAATCACCAGCTTTATGCCGGCAAGCCCAGATCACTTGCCCAGCCAGTTGACCTTGCTGAATTTGCCGCTGAAGGTCGCCGGCATCTGCACCACTTTGCCCAGTTTGTAGTTGAAAAACACGAAGCCGGATTTGGCCATGGCCACCAGCGCGTCGTCGGCCGGGCGGGTGATGCGGAAGGTGATGTCGCCGCCGTAGGCGTTGAAGTCCATCACGCCGACTTCAAACAGCAATTGGTCGCGTGCGTGAGCCTCTGCGCGGTAGGTGGTGGCGAGGTCCGTGACGATAATGCCGGTGCCGTCTTCCTGGGTTTCTTCAATGCCGAACTCAAACAGAAAGCGTGCCCGTGCCTCGGAAATCATCGAGATCATCGAATCATTGCCCAGGTGGTTGGCCGCGTTGATATCGGTGACTCGCACGGTTAGATGAGTGCTGTAGCAGAATTGGTCTTCGGGGAACTCAAGGGTCAGGCGGGCCATAGGGCGTCTCGTGCAAGCGGAAGGGTGCTGGTGCAGGGCGTCATTGTACGTGGGCACATCGCCATGAGCTGCCATCCAACCCATCAATGATACCCACTGGTTAATCTTAGGATGCTCAGCGGTGCAGGGTATTGAGCCAGTAAAAGGTCACTCGTCCCCCTTCTTGAGTGGGGCCGTAGTTATCCTGAACATAGGCGCCGGCTTTGAAGTAGAGCAGTTGCGTGCTCCAGTACCCGCTCAGTTGCTGGTAGAACGAGCCGTTATCGCCATGGCTGCTGGTGACTTTTACGCCGAGCTTGCCGCTCGGGGTGATGCGCAACTCGTAGCTGAAGCGCTGATTCAGCTGAATTTTTTCTGCCAACAGAATGTTCTGTACGTCGCTGTCTCCTGGGCGCTTGCGTAGCAGCAGTTCAAGGCGACCTACGCCGCGTAGATAGTGGTATTGCAGTTTCAGCAGTGGGTCGTTGTCGCTACCGGGTTGATCTTTACTGTGCACCTGGGCAATCACGATTTTGTTCTTGCTTGGGACTTGATTGACGCTAAGGACCGCAGTCAGATAGTTGTCAGCGCTGGCGTGGTACCAGTTGCTCAGGCTGCCGTCGGCTTGAGTCTCACGTAGTTCGCTGCGCGGATAACGGGCATTGGCGGTGTGTGAGCCGTTGACCGGGACCCAGAGCGTGACGCTGTGGTCGGCGTTGCGGCGGAAATACTGGCTGCTATAGCCGTTGTTGAGGCGCGCAGTGCTGATGGTGGCAGGGCCTGGGTCAGTGGGGATCGATAGGTTCCAGGTGGTCAGGTCAAGCACAGGTAGTCCTTATGAATGCTGGGTTGGCTGGCTCCTGTTCGGTGATGATCGGCACGCTAAGTTCAGTTGGACTGACCGGTGGGGTGATTGTTTATCAGCAGCGGAACAGTCAGGCCTGCACCTGACTATTCAGCGCTGGCGTGTACTAGGCGGCGGGGCGCACCTGCTTCTGGTAGAGAAACTCCAGTACTGCGGCGCGGTACTCGTGGTAGCGCGTATCGTGCGCCATGGCAATACGCTCGCGCGGGCGCTCCAGTTCGATATGAAGAATCTCGCCAACGCTGGCGGCCGGGCCGTTGCTCATCATTACGATGCGGTCCGAGAGCAGCACGGCTTCGTCGACATCGTGGGTGATCATGATCACCGTGTTGCCGAGGTCGGCGTGGATCTCCATCAGCGAGTCCTGCAGATGCGCGCGGGTCAGGGCGTCGAGGGCACCGAAGGGCTCATCCATCAACAACACCTTGGGTTGCATGGCCAGGGCGCGGGCAATGCCGATGCGCTGCTTCATGCCACCGGAGATTTCGCTCGGGCGTTTGTCGCGAGCGTGGGTCATGTGCACCAGAGCCAGGTTGTGCTCAATCCAGTCGCGCATTTCGCTGCGGCTTTTATCGCCCTTGAATACCTGGCGTACGGCCAGTTCAATGTTCTCGTAGCAGGACAGCCAGGGCAGCAGGCTGTGGTTCTGGAACACCACGGCGCGTTCCGGGCCGGGCGAGTTGACCTCGCGGCCATCGAGAATGACCCCGCCGCTGGTGGCTTGATATAGCCCAGCGACGATGTTCAGGGCGGTGGATTTACCGCAGCCGGAGTGACCGATCAAGGAAACGAATTCGCCCTTGTCGATCTTCAGGTTGACGTTTTGCAGTGCGCAATACAGGCCCTTGTCGGTGGGGAAGTCGATGCCGACGCCGGACAGTTCGAGGTGTGGACGGTTCATGTGATGCTCCTCAATTCTTCGATGCGCTTAGCGCAGGTCGGCGTTTTTGTCCCAGCTGACACGGCGTTGCAGTGCGAGCATGAGGCGGTCGAGGGCGAAACCGATCAGGCCGATGACTACCACCGCCACCATGATCCGCCCCAGGGAGTTGGAGCTGCCGTTCTGGAACTCATCCCAGATGAATTTACCCAGGCCCGGGTTTTGCGCGAGCATTTCAGCGGCAATCAGCACCATCCAGCCGGTGGCCAGCGACAGGCGCAAACCGGTGAAGATCATCGGTATGGCTGCCGGAAGGACGATGCGGCGCACGTGGCTGAGTGGCGACAGGCTAAGTACGCGGCTGACGTTTTGCAGGTCTTTGTCCAGGTTGGCCACACCCACTGTGGTGTTGATCACGGTGGGCCACAGGCAGCACAGCGCTACGGTAACCGCCGAGGTGACGAAGGATTTGGCAAACAGTGGCTCGCTGCTGGTGTACACGGCGCTGACCACCATGGTCACCAATGGCAGCCAGGCCAGCGGCGATACCGGTTTGAAAATCTGGATCAGCGGGTTGATGGCGATATAGATGGGTTTGCTCAAGCCGCAGACAATCCCCAGTGGGATAGCGATGAGCGAAGCAATTAGAAAACCAGTCATCACCGTGTACAGGCTGGTGAGGATCTGTTTAAAGAAGGTTGGTTTGCCGGTGTATGGGCGAATGCTGACCTTGGCGGCGGGGTCTTTGGCCAGCTTTTCGGCATTGCGCACTTCCTGGCGCTCGAAGAACGCATCGGCCTTTTTCTGTTCGCGCAGGTGCTCATTGACCAGTGCGCCGAACTGAGTGGCCACCTGGGTCGGAGCCGGGAATTTGCCGAGACTGGTATCGATGCTGCCTGCAACCAGTTGCCAGAACAATAAGAAGGCCAGGGCGCCGATGGTTGGCATCAACAAATTCGGTAGCCAGCGCTTGAATGCGGCTGCGCGGGCTGTTTTCAGGGTGTCTTGAATGGGTTGGGCGACGGCTGGATTACTCATCGTCATATCCTCTGGTAACGATGGGGCGGCAGGTGCGGACCCCGGGCGCCGGATGGGTTAGAGCGTGGAGTCGGCTTTCAGACCAATCTTGAATTGCTCGATGTAGGCGTTGGGTTTGCGCCCGTCGTAGCTCAGGCCATCGATAAATTCATTGGTTGGCGCACGGAAGCCTTCCTCGCTAGCCGGCGGAAAGTCCTCAGCCTTGGCTTTACCTTCTGCAATCAGCTCATCTGCGGCGCTGCGATACACCGCCGGCAGGTAGACCTGCTTGGCAATGTCGAAGTACCAGCTATCCGGCTTGGCATCGCTGACTTGGCCCCAGCGGCGCATCTGGGTCAGGTACCAGATAGCGTCGGAGTAGTAGGGGTAGGTGGCGTTGTAGCGGAAGAACACGTTGAAGTCCGGTACGTCGCGCTTGTCGCCTTTCTCGTACTCGAAGGTGTCGGTCATGGAGTTGGCGATCACCTTTGCATCGGCCCCCACGTATTCAGGGCGCGCGAGGATTTCTACGGCTTCGGCGCGGTTGGCGTTGTTATTTTCATCCAGCCACATGCCGGCACGGATCAGGGCCTTGACCAGACGCTTGTGGGTTTCCGGGTTGGCGTCGGCCCATTCTTTGGAAACACCAAGAACTTTCTCCGGGTTGTTCTTCCAGATCTCGTAGTCGGTAATCACCGGTACGCCGATGCCTTTGAACACGGCAGCCTGATTCCACGGCTCGCCGACGCTGTAGCCGCTGATAGTGCCGGCTTCCAGGGTGGCAGGCATTTGCGGCGGCGGGGTGACCGAGAGCAGGGCGTCAGCGTTTAGGGTGCCAGTGATGTCGCCTTTGCCCGGTGCGTAATAACCCGGGTTGATCCCGCCAGCAGCCAGCCAGTAGCGCAGCTCGTAGTTATGGGTGGATACCGGGAACACCATGCCTAGGTTGAACGGCTTGCCCTTGGCTTTGTATTGCTCGATGACCGGTTTCAGTGCATCAGCTTTGATCGGGTGCACCGGTTTGCCGTCTGCCATCGGCACGTGTTTTTTCATTTCCTCCCACACGGCATTGGACATGGTGATGCCGTTGCCGTTGAGGTCCATGGAAAATGCGGTGACCACATCTGCCTTGGTGCCAAAGCCGATGGTGGCGCCTAGAGGCTGACCAGCGAGCATGTGCGCACCGTCGAGTTCGCCGGTGATAACTCGGTCCAGCAGTACCTTCCAGTTGGCTTGGGCTTCAAGAGTGACGTACAGCCCTTCATCCTCGAAGAAGCCTTTTTCGTAGGCGATCGCCAGCGGGGCCATATCAGTAAGTTTGATAAAGCCGAGTTTGAGTTCGTCCTTTTCCAGTTCGGCAGCCAGGCTGATTTGCAGGCTGAGCGGATTGAGCAACAGGGCTGCGGCGCAGCCAAAGCCAGTCAGGGTCTTTTTCAGCAGCGAACGGCGAGCGTTGAAATGACGCATGGTAAATCCTCAAGCCTCAGAAACGAAAAAAGACGTCAACGGCCAACACCGCCCAGCGAGGGCAGTTTGCCTTTGACGTCTTTGTCTATTCGTCCCGATCACCGCCGTTGGCGATCTGAAGACGGGTATTAGGTCTTGAGGAGGTCATTGCAAAGGGCTTGCCAGCTTTATTAAAGCCGCCAGTTGCTATCGCCGATTAGGCCCTCAGTGGGTCTATATCGAGTCTAGGAAAAGTCAGTAAGTTATTTAAATACATATAGTTAAGAAAGTTATCTAACTATTAATTTAGGCTGCTATTGACAGGCCGGCGGGTTTATTTCCCGGGCCGATGAGGTCGCGTTCTGAGCCAGAGGCGTGCAGCTACTCACAAAGGTGAGCGTTTTTGGTTCGCCAGGCCCGATTGCATCGGGCACTGCATTACCCGCATCACATGCTTTACGTAAACGCACACTATTGGGTTCTAACTACAGCGCGGCGTTACTGTGCTGCAGGCCGGCGCTGCGCTTCTTCTATGAATTCCTTAAGCCAGCGCAGTACCTCCACTGCCTCCCATCGCGACGGGTCGAACATGGCATAGGCCAGGCCCTGATAGCCGACTACATCCAGCTGCCGGTGATAGCCCGCGCGTTGCAGCAAGGCTTCGATCTCGGCAAAGCAGGTGTTGAAGTGCACCCGGGAAAACGGTGTTTTGCCCTCAGTGACGATGCCTTCAAGCTGTAATTCATTGACGGTAGCTCGGACTTTTTCCAAGGGCATGCGGTTTACGCTGTGTTTCAGCTGCAGTACGTCGAGCATCTGGGTACTCCTGTTAACGCCTTGTATGGGCCCGATCTGCCGGGCGGCATGGTTGGCTGGATGGCATGACCAAGGGTAATCGAAAAATACTGTACAAATAAACAGTATTCGATAATAGTAAGCCCAAGGCCTTAACCGGCACCTACTCGATCACTCGCGCCATCTGCCCGCAAAGCCAATGGCCACAGGCACTGCAGAGGAGTCACTAACAATGCAACAGATGCTGATGACAATTGTGCTGTTGGGTCTTTTGGCCGGCTGTGCGCAACCGCAGCTTGATCAACCCAGGGCTAATGGCACCTACCTGGTGATTGAGAACGGCCTGGCCTGGGCCGTGCTGGTATCGGACGGCAAGCGCGTGGAAGAGCAGGGCACGGTGGTGGATGTGATCAGACTGCCGAGCGAGGGTTCTGCCGTAGCGGCCAGTTATGTGATCGAAACGGCCAATTGCGGCCGTGTGCAGTGGTTGAGCGAACGCTCGGATGCGGCGGATGGCATGACCAACCTGATGTCGCTGCACAGCAACAATCAACTGGGGCAGAGCGGTTGCGTGATTACCGATGGCCTGACCCGGGTTTGGACGGTGCTGGATTACTCCGGCTGAAAACTCAAAGTCTGCTGCGCGTCGGCCCTGCTGCGTTAAAAACAGGCTCGGAATGCTCATGTACAAAAGTACACTCCGCTTCCTTGCCTGTTTTTGCCTTGCAGGATACTAGCTCGCGAGACTTTGAAGAAATTTCAAGGGTACCTTTCAGTACCCTCTATCTGTTGCTTATTCGTCGGTCTTAGCTTTTTTGCCGGGTAACAGTCCATCGGCGCGGAACATCGTCTTGATCCCGCGAATTGCCTGACGGGTGCGGTCTTGGTTTTCGATCAGGGCAAAGCGCACATGATCATCGCCATAGTCGCCAAAGCCGATGCCAGGCGAGACGCAGACCTTGGCCTCCAGCAACAGCTTCTTGGCGAACTCCAGCGAGCCGAGCTGCGCGTACTGCTCGGGAATCTTTGCCCAGACATACATCGAGGCTTTCGGGTTTTCGACCATCCAGCCCAACTCGTGCAGGCCTTTGACCAGCAGGTTGCGGCGATGACGGTATTGCTCGGCGATATCGCGCACGCATTGTTGATCACCTTCTAGCGCGGCAATCGCCGCCACCTGCAGCGGGGTGAAAGTGCCGTAGTCGTGGTAGCTCTTGATCCGCGCCAGGGCGTTGACCAGCTCCTTGTTGCCGACCATAAAACCGATACGCCAGCCTGCCATGTTGTAGCTCTTCGATAGGGTGAAGAACTCTACGGCAATGTCCTTGGCGCCCTGAACCTGCATGATCGACGGGGCTTTCCAGCCGTCGTAGACAATATCGGCGTAGGCCAGATCGTGGATCACCAGCACGTCGTATTGCTTGGCCAGGGCTACCACACGCTCGAAGAAATCCAGCTCGACGCACTGCGCGGTCGGGTTGGAGGGGAAGCCAAGGATCATCATCTTCGGCTTGGGGATCGATTCGCGAATCGCTCGTTCCAGCTCAGCAAAGAAGTCCACGCCGGGAATCAGCGGCACTGAGCGTACCTGGGCGCCAGCGATGACCGCACCATAGATGTGGATCGGGTAACTGGGGTTGGGCACCAGCACGGTGTCGCCATGGTCCAGGGTTGCCAGCATCAGGTGCGCCAGGCCTTCCTTGGAGCCGATGGTGACGATGGCTTCGCTTTCCGGGTCGATCTCGACTTCGTAGCGGTCTTTGTACCAGCGCGAAATAGCGCGGCGCAGACGTGGAATGCCGCGCGAGGTGGAGTAGCCGTGGGTGTCTTCACGCTGCGCGACCTGCACCAGCTTCTCGACAATATGCGGCGGCGTGGGGCCATCCGGGTTGCCCATGCTGAAGTCGATGATGTCTTCACCACGGCGACGCGCGGCCATCTTCAGCTCGGCGGTGATATTGAAAACGTAAGGGGGGAGTCGATCAATGCGCGCAAAGCGGCGCGAAGCTTGGTCAGCCATGCTTTCCTCGGATACGTAAGCGCCCGGAACCGTCCGAGCGACGTTGGCCAGTGCGCTGGCCAGGCGGCGAAGATAAGCGGCGCGCCACCCGGCTGTCCAGCACAGTCAAGTGGCGCAGTGGCATAACAGTGCAGCTCGGTTCAGCTACCGAGCATGTCGTGCATGGCGATGATCTGTTCGGCCACCTGCGCCAGCTTCTGCTGACGGCTCATGGCCTGACGGCGCATCAGGGTGTAGGCCTGTTCCTCGTCGCAGCTTTTCATTTTCATCAGCAGGCCCTTAGCCAGCTCGATGCGCTTGCGTTCGGCCAGCTGCGCATCGCGGGCCTGCAGCTGTGCGCGCAGCGCCTGGTCGCTCTCGAAACGCGCCATGGCCACATCGAGAATCGGCTGCAAGCGCTGGGCGTGAATGCCTTCGACGATATAGGCGCTGACGCCGCTCTGGATTGCCTGGCGCATCACGCCTGGGTCGTGCTCGTCGGTGAACATGACAATCGGTCTCGGCTGATCGCGGCTGACCAGCACCACTTGTTCCATCACGTCGCGGCTGGGCGATTCGGTGTCGATCAGGATCACGTCAGGGCGTACTGCCTCGACCCGTTCCGGCAGGTCAATGGTCAATCCGGATTCGTCGATTACTTCGAAACCGGCCTCGGTCAGGGCGGTTTTCAGGCGACCGACCTTCTTTGCGGTGTCATTGATCAGCAGGATGCGCAGCATCTTAGCGGCTCTCCTGTTGGGCGCTGAGGGACACATCGGCCAGGGCGTGCAGGGCAAAGCTGTGTGCGTAACCGGCCGGGTTACTGCCGTCCCAAACCTGGCCGTCGAGCAACTGGCTGCTGCGCATATCGCCGGGTATGTCGATACCGAGCGCCTCGGCAGCCTGGCGGTAAAGGTCGAGTCGCTGCACCTGGCGGGCAATAGCCAGGTAGTCCGGGTCTTCGCGCAGTAAGCCCCAGCGGCGGAACTGGGTCATAAACCACATGCCGTCGGACAGATAGGGCTGGTTGACCGCGCCGTCCGCATGAAAACGCAGCGGGTGGGCGTCCTGCCAGGCATGGCCAAGGCCGTCCTGGTACTGGCCGAGAAAGCGCGGCTGGATGGCCGACAGCGGCGCGTCGATATACTCGCTGCCGCTGAGTAGTTGCGCCGTACTGCGTTGGTTTTCCTCGCTCTCATCGATAAACCGGCTGGCTTCCAGCACCGCCATGATCAGGGCGCGAGCACTGTTGGGGTGTTGTTCGGCAAATTCGCGGGTGCAACCCAGAACCTTCTCCGGGTGATCGGGCCAGATCGCCTGGCTGGTGCTCAGGGTACAGCCCATCTGTTCATCCACCGCCTGGGCGCTCCAGGGTTCGCCGACGCAGAAACCATCGATACGTCGGGCCTTGAGGTGCGCGAGCATCTGTGGGGGCGGTACGACGACGCTGTCGATATCAGTCAGCGGGTGAATGCCTTGGCTGGCCAGCCAGTAATTCAGCCACATGGCGTGGGTGCCGGTGGGGAAGGTCTGGGCGAAGGTCAGTTTTGCTCCGGACTGGTGCGCACGTTGCGCCAATGCGCTGCCAGTGCTCACGCCGTCGGCTTGCAGGTCGGGCGACAGGTTGATGCTCTGGCCGTTCTGATTGAGGCCCATCAGCACCGCCATATCGGTGGCTGGCGCGCCGCCCAGACCAAGCTGTACGCCGTAAACCAGGCCATAGAGGCTATGAGCGGCGTCCAGCTCGCCGCTCAGTAGCTTATCGCGCAGGGTGGCCCAGGAGGCCTGGCGCTGCAGGTTGAGGGTCAGGCCATGCTTCTCGGCGAAGCCCTGGGTGGCGGCCACGATGACCGATGCGGCGTCTGTGAGGGCCATAAAGCCGATATTCAGTACCGGTTTTTCCGGTGTATCGCTGCGGCTGATGTCGTACTCATTCATGGTGCGTTTCCTGTGCCCACACAAAAAGGTGCCGTGCCGAGCGCCGACTTGAGTCTGCGATCAGAACGACACCATTGTCTATTTCAGCCATTTCCGCCGTTGGAAACGGTTGTACTAGCTGATGCGAAGCAATGCATGTGCCAGTGCTGGCTGGTGGGCTTCAGACAAAACAAACCCCGCCATAGCAGGGTTTGTTTTGGATCCGTTCAGGGTTAGCGTTCCCGCGTTTGCCTGAGCGGCGTTTGAGAGACTTGTTGCATGCGGCTTTAGCTACCGCTGGTCAGCACTTGCCCGTCGGTGGTAGTGGCGATGTGTCCACTGCTGCAGCCAGCCAAGCCAATTACGCAGAGTGCGGCAATAATCAATTGCTTCATAAGTCTCTCCAGATGGTTTGTGGTGCATTGTGCATCCACATCCCAACAGTAGTTGTACGGCGTTTTTTAGCAAGGCAGGCACAAAGAAAAAGCCCCGCACTAGGCGGGGCTTTCTTGTCGCGGGTAACGCTTAGACCTGAACAGCAGGGATCTGGGCGTTTGCAGCGGCTTCACGGAACTCGGCGATCTGGTCGAAACTCAGGTAGCGGTAGACGTCCGCTGCCATGGTGTCGATTTTCTTCGCGTAGACCATGTATTCCTCAACAGTCGGCAGTTTACCGGTGATGGCTGCAACAGCAGCCAGCTCGGCCGAGGCCAGGTAAACGTTGGCACCATCGCCCAGACGGTTGGGGAAGTTACGGGTGGAGGTCGAAACCACGGTGGAGTTCGCCTCAACGCGTGCCTGGTTGCCCATGCACAGCGAGCAGCCCGGCATTTCCATGCGCGCACCGGCTTTGCCGTAGATGCCGTAGTAGCCTTCTTCGGTCAGCTGATGCTGGTCCATCTTGGTCGGCGGCGACAGCCACAGACGGGTCGGCAGGGTGCCTTCGACTTTTTCCAGCAACTTACCGGCAGCGCGGAAGTGACCGATGTTGGTCATGCACGAACCGATAAACACTTCGTCGATCTTCTCGCCCTGAACGGAGGACAGCAGACGAGCATCGTCCGGGTCGTTCGGTGCGCAGAGAACCGGCTCGTTGATATCGGCCAGGTCGATTTCGATGATTTCGGCGTACTCGGCGTCCTTGTCGGCCTCCATCAGCTTCGGATCGGCCAGCCAGGCTTCCATCGCTTGAGCGCGACGTTCCATGGTGCGGGCATCGCCGTAGCCTTCGCTTATCATCCAGCGCAGCAGGGTGATGTTCGACTGCAGGTACTCGGCGATGGCTTTTTCCGGCAGCTTGATGGTGCAACCTGCAGCGGAACGCTCGGCAGAGGCGTCGGACAGCTCGAAAGCCTGTTCAACGGTCAGCTCGTCCAGACCTTCGATCTCGAGGATGCGGCCGGAGAAGATGTTCTTCTTGCCTTTCTTCTCGACGGTCAGCAGGCCTTTCTGGATGGCCACATAAGGGATGGCATGCACTAGGTCACGCAGGGTGATGCCCGGTTGCAGTTTGCCCTTGAAGCGCACCAGTACCGATTCCGGCATGTCCAGCGGCATTACGCCAGTGGCAGCGGCGAAGGCCACCAGGCCGGAACCGGCCGGGAAGGAGATGCCGATTGGGAAGCGGGTGTGCGAGTCGCCACCGGTGCCGACGGTATCCGGCAGCAGCATGCGGTTCAGCCAGCTGTGGATGATGCCGTCGCCAGGACGCAGAGATACGCCGCCACGGGTGCGGATGAAATCCGGCAGGGTGTGGTGGGTGGTGACGTCGATTGGCTTCGGATAGGCCGCGGTGTGGCAGAACGACTGCATCACCAGATCAGCGGAGAAGCCCAGGCAAGCCAGGTCTTTCAGCTCGTCGCGGGTCATCGGGCCAGTGGTGTCCTGGGAACCGACGGTGGTCATCTTCGGTTCGCAGTAGGTGCCAGGACGCACGCCTTTGCCTTCTGGCAGGCCGCACGCCTTGCCGACCATCTTCTGCGCCAGGGTGAAACCCTTGGTGCTAGCAGCAGGTGGCTCAGGCAGCTTGAACAGGTCGGTTGGGCCCAGGCCCAGTTCTGCGCGCGCTTTCTCGGTCAGACCGCGACCGATGATCAGCGGGATACGGCCGCCAGCGCGGACTTCGTCAAGCAGTACTGGGGTCTTCATTTCGAAGGTGGTCAGTACTTCGTCGGTGCCGTGCTTGCAGACTTTGCCAGCATGCGGGTACAGGTCGATCACATCGCCCATGTGCATGTTGGAAACGTCGAATTCGATTGGCAGGGCGCCGGCATCTTCCATGGTGTTGTAGAAGATCGGAGCAATCTTGCTGCCGAAGCAGAAACCACCAGCGCGCTTGTTCGGCACGTTAGGGATATCGTCGCCGAAGAACCACAGCACCGAGTTGGTGGCGGATTTACGCGAGGAGCCGGTGCCGACTACGTCACCGACATAGGCAATTGGGAAGCCTTCGCCGCGCATAGCTTCGATCTGCTTCATCGGACCGGTTACGCCTTGCTCGTCCGGCACGATGCCATCGCGGGCCATTTTCAGCATGGCCAGGGCGTGCAGTGGAATATCCGGACGCGACCAGGCGTCTGGAGCCGGGGACAGGTCGTCGGTGTTGGTTTCGCCGGTGACCTTGAACACGCGCAGGCTGATCTTGTCGGCCAGTGTCGGGCGGTTTTTGAACCACTCGCCGTCAGCCCAGGATTGCAGTACGCCTTTGGCGTGAACGTTGCCGTTCTTAGCTTTTTCAGCGACGTCGTGGAAAGCGTCGAACATCAGCAGGGTGTGCTTCAGTTGTTCTGCAGTCACGCCGGCCAGTTCGCTGTCGTCGAGCAGCTCAACCAGGGTGGCGATGTTGTAACCGCCCTGCATGGTGCCGAGCAGTTCAACAGCGTGTTGCTTGCTGATCAGTGGGGAGGTGACTTCGCCTTTGGCAAGGGCAGAGAGGAAACCGGCCTTGACGTAGGCGGCTTCGTCGACGCCTGGCGGCACGCGGTTGGTGATCAGGTCGAGTAGAAAAGCTTCTTCGCCGGCTGGCGGGTTTTTCAGCAGCTCGATCAGGCCTGCGGTTTGTTCGGCGTTCAGCGGCTGGGGCACGATACCCTGAGCGGCACGCTCTGCTACATGTTTGCGATAGGCTTCAAGCACAGTTATTACCCTCATCAGTGGTCCCAAAGCGTTGTCCGGGACGCGATCCAGAAACCAACAAACCAGGCGCTTCGTGGCTTTATGGGCCGCTCAGCCGAGGTTGTGCTGCTTTCTTGCAGAAGCTGTTTTCAAAGTTTTACGCCGGCAGGACGGGCTGGATGAGGGCTGGTGCAGACACTTGAAGAGTGGCTCAAGGGGCTGCACCAACATCGAACCTGCAGGATTGACTGTGCTCGTGACGCTTTGAAAACAGCTTCCAACGGACGTTGCTGCCTCTAAAAGGCCGGCCGATTCTACTGGAAAGCTTTGATAAAGTTAAGCCAAAGGCCCCGCTTATATAGGGGTGATCTGCCTTAGACAAAGGGCTAAGATGCCAGCCTGTCCGTCAGTACCCATGCCTTTCGTTATGTCCAACCAACGCATCAAAACTCCTTGTGTCGGCCTGTGCTCCACTGTTTACGGCGATTTAGTCTGCCGTGGCTGCAAACGCTTCCATCATGAGGTCATCAACTGGAACGGCTATAACGACGAGGAAAAACGCGCCGTATGGCTGCGCTTGGAAGTGCTGTTGGTGCAGGTGATGGCGGCAAAATTGGAAATTTTCGACGCTGATCGCCTGCGCATGCAGCTGGAACAGCGCAAAATTCGCTTTGTCCCCCAGCAGTCGCCGTACTGCTGGGCCTATCAGCTGATTGCCCGTGGCGCGCGGGTGATCAGTCAGTTGAATGCCTATGGCATGGTGCTGTTGCCGGAGTTTCGCGAGTGGAACCTGCCGGAATTGCGTGATGCGATTGATCGCGAGTTCTTTTTGCTGTCCGAGGCGCACTACGAGCGCTACATCGCGCCGCGGTTTCTGCTCGAGGGGCTTGAAGTAAGAGTCTGAATCCATCTTCTAAATAAAAAAGCCGCCTGTTTTTAGGCGGCTTTTTTGTTGCGCTGTAGTTGGGTTAGCGCTGGGCGACCAGTTCTTCCAGGTGGGCGATGATGTCGTCCGGCTTGAGCACCAGAATGTCGCTTTCCAGCGAGTCGAGAATCACCTCGGCGGTATTGCCGATCAGCGCGCCGGAAATGCCGGCACGTGCCACGGTACCGATCACCGTCACACCCGCGTTGAGTCGATGTGCAGCCTGTGGGATCAGCACATCGGCCGGGCCTTCGGCGATATGCAGGCGCTCATCGCTGATCTCGTACTCGGCCTGGAACGCCTTGCATTGCTCGCGGTAGCGCGCCTCGATGGTTTCCTTGAGCTGGAAGGTCGGGTCGGCGGCCGAGAGCATGGGCGTCGGATGGGCGCTGATGACATGCAGTTCGGCCTTGGCCAGGGCGGCAATATCAAAGCCATGGCTGACGATGCTGGTGTGCAGGGTGCGGTGTTCGCTATCGGCATTACCGACATCGACGGCCGCCAGGATGGCGGTGCCCGCCCAGGATTTTTCGGTTTTCACCATCAGCACTGGCGCCGGGCAGTAGCGCAGCAGCTTCCAGTCGTCGGGGGTTAGCAGGGCTTTCTTCAGTGGGTTGTCAGGGAAGTGCTGTTTGATCACCAGGCCGCAGCCTTCAGTCTGCTGCACGTTGATGATGGTCTGGTGCAGACTTTCATCCCAAGCCTGCTGGCTAGAGGTGCTGAACCCTTCGCCGTTGAGCAAGCCGGAAAGGTCGCGCAGGTAAGCGGTGTGATCACTTTTCTTGTCGCATACCAGCAGGTGCAGGTGTGATTGAGTGACGCCGGCAATCAGTTTGGCGCGTTTCAGGGCCAGGTCTTCCGTGTGATTGGGCTCCATCACCACCAGAATGCTGCGAATAGCTTGCATGATCATCTCCATGTGCAGTCAGTTGTGCTGCTTATCACTATAGATCGCTGCCACTGGCTTGGTGCTTGATCAGCGTCAATCGAGTGGCTGTTCGTGCGCTCATTCGTATAATGGCCGCGCTCTAGCCTTATCATTCCTGCTCGCCTGGTTTTGTGAATTTATGTATCTGTTAGCTGTGACCGATGTTCTGTTGCGTTGTTCTGCCTGTATGCCCAAGCCATGTCTGTCGGCATATGACCGCCTGGTTGCGGAGGTGAGTCGATGAACCTGCCGGAAATTCACGAGTTTCTCGGCTGCCGCACTCCGGACGCCTGGATCACTGCCGCTTTGGCTGACCAGCAGACCCTGTTGATTGACCATAAGAACTGCGAATTCAAAGCCGCCAGTACGGCGCTGAGCCTGATGGCCAAGTACAGCACCTATGTCGATCTGCTCAACGCCATGTCGCGCCTGGCCCGCGAGGAGCTGGTGCACCATGAGCAGGTGCTGCGCATCATGAAACGCCGCAAGATCGGCCTGCGCCCCGTATCGGCGGCGCGCTACGCTTCGGGCTTGCGCAAGGTGGTGCGCACCCATGAGCCGCACAAATTGGTGGATACCTTGGTGGTTGGTGCGTTTATCGAGGCTCGCAGCTGTGAGCGTTTCGAGGCATTGGTGCCGCATCTAGATGAAGAGCTGGGCAAGTTCTACTTCGGTCTGCTGAAAAGCGAAGCGCGGCATTTTCAGAATTATCTGAAGCTGGCGTATCAGTACGGCGATGAGCGTGACGTAAACCAGGCTATCGAGCGGGTGAGGGCGGCGGAGCGAGAGTTGATCGAGTCGCCAGACACTGAGTTTCGTTTTCACAGCGGGGTGCCGCCGCTGTGAAACAAAAAAGCGCCCAGTAGGGCGCTTTTTTGTAGGGCTGCGGTGCTGATTATTGCTGCACTTTCAGATCCAGTGACAGGTCACGTGCGGCTTTGGTGGCCAGCACGCCCATCAGTTGGCTGATCTCATCCTGGCGGCTGCTGGAGCCCTCGCTACCGCCGCCCATCATCACGCTCGGTACCGGCGCCTGCGCCGCAGCTTCTGCCCAGACTTTGTTGATGGCGATCAGGGCGTCGAGCTTGGGCTGCAATGCACCGTCGGCCTTGATTACCGCTTCCCGTGCATAGGCATCGGCATCGGCGGTGATTTTTGTTGCATCGGCCGTGATTGCCGCTTTATCGCGCAGTAATTCGGCGGTTTGTTTCTCGATCTCGGCGCGACCTTTTTCCCGTTCGGCATTGATTCGCGCCAACTGCTTTTCGGTTTCTGCCTGGGTGGTGCGTTCAATCTGATCGCGCAGGGTTTCCTGGCGGCGTGCTTCCACTTCCTTTTCACCGCGTGCAGTGACCAGTAGTTTCTCTTCTTCTTCCTTCAAACGGTTTTGCCGTGCTACCGCGAGTTCGGCCAGGGCTTGCTGCACCTTGACCATGCGCTGTTTGTATTGCGGGTTGGGGTCGACGTTGGTGATGCGCGCTTCGACAACTTCCACACCATATTTGCGGAACTGCTGCTGTTTGCGTACCGGAATACCCTTGCTGTCCATTACCTTCTCGGTGATGAAATGGCTGACATTGTTGTCACCGAATGCGCCTTGCTCGGTGCCGGCTTGCAGAATCGCCGTCTGGCTCGGCTGATGGCCGCGCGGGCCACGTACTTCGCGACGTTTGATCAGATACAAGCCGTCGTTGAGCTGATTTTCGAACTCGGCGGCGAACTCGCTGCGCGCACCGGCATAGAAATCATCGGCGCTCATCAGCGAGGCGGTGGCTTGTAGGGTTTCTTTGATGGCCGGAACCAGGGCGGTTTTGATGAAGTTTTCTGGGTTGCGGTATTCCTGAGCGATTTTCAGAAACTGCTCGCCGGCAGGCAGGCGAAAACGCGCGGAGGATTCGACTTTGGCGTCGACGTTGCCGAGAAATACGATCGGAAAGGCTTCGATAGTGGCGCCAAGCGAGTCGTTATCACTGCTGTCATCGATAGCCAGGGCTTCGGTGAGTACCGATTGCACGCTCAGGGCCTTCTTCCACGCTGTGGCGCGGCCGAACCACTTGGTGGCGTAGCCGACGTCGTCGACCACTTTCTCTTCGCCGAAGATGGTCCGCACGTGGGTGGCAAAACCGGCTTCGTTATAGAAAAACACACTGTTGAATGTAACAAAGCTCAGCGCTACGAGTGCGGCTGGGGCAATGGCGTATTTTAAGAGCTGTTCCTTGTTGATCAGCATGATCGGTCCCTGATGGCGTTTTGAGGTCGCCGATGCTGATGATCGGCGAATAATCCGTCAAGAGGGGCCGTTTAGCGCTTTGTGCGCGCCGTCAAAGTTTCAAGTAGGAGCCAGTTCGAAGGCGCTTTGTTGCAGCCCCTGCCGATCAACTTGCAACGCCCAGCCCTGTTTATCCCAGTCGCCGAGGACGATGCGTTGCGCTACCTGGCCGTTGACTTGCAGCGAGTGTGTGGCAGGGCGGTGGGTATGGCCGTGAATCAGGGTGTGCACGCGGTGGGCGGCCATGATGCGCGGTACTTCATTCGGGGTGACGTCGACAATATCGCTGGCTTTCATGCGGGTTTGCGTACGGCTTTCATTGCGCAGTTTGCGCGCCAGTTTTTGCCGGGTTTTGAGCGGCAAGTTGCGCAGGATAAACAGCGAAATGGGGTTGCGCAGCCAACGGCGCAACTTCATGTAGCCGATGTCTTGAGTGCACAGGCTGTCGCCATGCATCAGTAATGTCCGCTCACCGTTAAGCTCGATCACGCACGGGTCGGGAAGTAGGGTGCAGCCAGCTTCTTGGCAGAAGGTCTTGCCGATCAGGAAATCACGATTGCCATGCATCAGGTAAATACGCGGGCCGCGCTCGCTAAGGCTGCGCAATGCTTGGGCAATCGAACGTTGAAAAGGCGTGATGGCGTCGTCGCCGATCCACACTTCAAAGAAATCGCCGAGGATATACAGGGCGTCGGCGTGAACTGCACGGGTTTCGAGAAAGTGCAGAAACGCCCGGCTGATATCCGGGCGCTCCTGTTCAAGATGCAGATCGGAGATCAGTAGAATCACTCAACGATCTCTGCACGCTCGATGATCACGTCATCAACCGGTACATCCTGGTGGCCGGATTTGCTGGTGGTTGCAACGGCCTTGATGGCGTTGACCACATCCATGCCTTCAACTACTTCACCGAACACCGCATAACCCCAGCCTTGTACGGTAGGTGCGCTGTGGTTGAGGAAGCTGTTGTCGCCCACGTTGATAAAGAACTGCGCAGAGGCCGAGTGCGGCTCCATGGTGCGGGCCATAGCTACGGTGCCGATCTTGTTGGCGACGCCGTTGTTGGCTTCGTTCTTGATCGGGGCGCGGGTGGTTTTTTGTTTCATGCCCGGCTCGAAACCGCCGCCTTGAATCATGAAGTTGCTGATTACGCGGTGGAACACCGTGTTGTCGTAGTGGCCTTCCGAGACGTACTGCTTGAAGTTGGCCACAGTTTCCGGGGCTTTGTCTTCGAACAGGTTAAGGGTGATAACGCCGTGGTTGGTGTGCAGCTTGATCATGTAGGTAATCGCTCTGTCGATAATTCCGTGAGCCGCTGAATTTCCAGCAAAGGGCATTGCAGCGGTTCTTGGGCCTGTCAGGGGGTTGACAGCTTCGGCTATGATAAGCGCTTTGTTTTAGTCGGCCTACCCTACGCCGCGCACCTGCATGATCAAGGACCCCATGAGCAAGCCAGAAACTGTCGCCGCCGCTAACTTTCTTCGTCCCATCGTCCAGGCCGATCTGGATGCCGGCAAGCACGTGAAAATCATCACCCGGTTCCCGCCGGAGCCCAACGGCTACCTGCATATCGGTCACGCCAAGTCGATCTGCTTGAACTTTGGCCTGGCCAAGGAGTTTGGTGGTGAGTGCAACCTGCGCTTTGACGACACCAACCCGGCCAAGGAAGACCAGGAATACATCGACGCGATCAAGAGCGACGTGCAGTGGTTGGGCTTTCAGTGGGCTGGCGAGGAGCGTTATGCCTCCAATTATTTCGACCAGCTGCATGCCTGGGCCATTGAGCTGATCAAGGCCGGTAAGGCCTTTGTCTGTGACCTCAACGCCGAAGAAATGCGCGCCTACCGCGGCAACCTCACTGAGCCGGGCAAGAACAGCCCGTTCCGTGAGCGCAGCGTTGAAGAAAACCTTGATCTGTTCGCGCGCATGAAAGCCGGCGAATTCGCTGATGGCGTGCGTTCGCTGCGCGCGAAGATCGACATGGCCTCGCCGAACATTAATTTGCGCGACCCGATCCTCTATCGCATTCGTCATGCCCATCACCACCAGACGGGCGACAAGTGGTGCATCTATCCGAGCTATGACTTTACCCACGGTCAGTCGGATGCCATCGAAGGCGTGACGCACTCAATCTGCACCTTGGAGTTTGAAGATCATCGACCGCTGTACGAATGGTTCTTGGCGCAATTGCCAGTCCCGGCGCAGCCGCGTCAGTACGAATTCGCCCGCCTTAATCTGAATTACACCATCACCAGCAAGCGCAAGCTCAAGCAATTGGTTGATGAGAAGCACGTCAACGGTTGGGACGACCCGCGCATGTCGACCTTGTCGGGCTTCCGTCGCCGCGGTTACACCCCTGCGTCGATCCGCACCTTCTGCGACATGATCGGCGTCAACCGCGCTGGCGGTGTAGTGGATGTGGGCATGCTCGAATTCGCCATCCGTGATGATCTTGACGCCAACGCTGCTCGCGCCATGTGTGTGCTTAAGCCGCTGAAAGTCGTGATCACCAATTACCCAGAAGGTCAGGTTGAGAACCTGGAGTTGGCGCGCCATCCGAAACAGGAGATGGGTGTGCGTGTGCTGCCGTTCAGCCGCGAGATCTATATCGATGCCAGCGACTTCGAAGAAGTCCCGCCGGCCGGCTTCAAGCGTCTGATCCCCGGTGGCGAAGCACGTCTGCGCGGCAGCTACGTGATTCGCGCCGACGAAGCGATCAAGGATGCTGACGGCAACATCGTCGAACTGCGTTGCAGCTATGACGAAAACACCCTTGGCAAGAACCCCGAAGGCCGCAAGGTCAAGGGCGTGATTCACTGGGTGCCAGCGGCTGAAAGCGTTGAGTGCGAAGTGCGCCTGTACGACCGACTGTTCCGCTCTGCCAACCCTGAGAAAGACGAAGAGGGCGGCAGCTTCCTCGATAACATCAACCCGGATTCGCTGGTGGTGCTCAAGGGCTGTCGCGCCGAGCCATCCCTGGCCGAAGCCGCGCCAGAAGAACGCTTCCAGTTCGAGCGCGAAGGCTACTTCTGCGCTGATATCAAAGACAGCAAGCCGGGTGCGCCGGTGTTTAACCGCACTGTGACGCTGCGCGACTCCTGGGCATAAAAGACTCAGTTGCTCTGATTAAAACCGGGCCGGTACGCCGGCCCGTGGTTTTCCAAGGAATGCCGATGCTCTCGATCTACAACACGCTGACCAAAAGCAAAGAAGCCTTCAAACCGCTGGACGGTAACAAGGTGCGCATGTACGTGTGCGGCATGACCGTATACGACTACTGCCATATCGGCCACGGCCGCAGCATGGTGGCCTTCGACCTGGTCACCCGTTGGTTGCGCTTCAGCGGTTATGACCTGACCTACGTACGCAATATCACCGACATCGAAGACAAGATCATCAATCGCGCCCGGGAGAACGGCGAGCCGTTCGATGTGCTGACCGAGCGCATGATCGCTGCGATGCACGAGGACGAAGCGCGTCTCAACATCCTCAAGCCAGACATGGAGCCGCGTGCCACGGATCATATTCCGGGCATGCTGAGCATGATCCAGACCCTTATCGACAAGGGTTACGCCTACGCTCCCGGCAATGGCGACGTGTACTACCGCGTTGCCAAGTTCATGGGCTACGGCAAGCTGTCGCGCAAGAAGATTGAAGACCTGCGCATCGGTGCGCGCATTGAAGTGGACGAAGCCAAGCAAGACCCGCTGGACTTCGTGCTGTGGAAAGGCGTCAAGCCCGGCGAGCCGAGCTGGGAATCACCATGGGGCGAAGGTCGTCCGGGCTGGCATATCGAGTGCTCGGTGATGTCGACCTGCTGCCTGGGTGAGACTTTCGATATTCATGGTGGCGGCAGCGACTTGGAATTCCCGCACCACGAAAACGAAATTGCCCAGAGTGAGGCGGCCACCGGCAAGCCTTACGCCAACGCCTGGATGCATTGCGGGATGATCCGCATCAACGGCGAGAAGATGTCCAAATCGTTGAACAACTTCTTCACCATTCGCGATGTGCTGGAGAAGTACCACCCGGAAGTGGTGCGCTACCTGCTGGTGTCCAGCCACTACCGCAGCCCGATCAACTACTCCGAAGAAAGCCTCAAGGACGCCAAGAGCGCGCTCGAGCGCTTCTACAACGCGCTTAAAGGGTTGCCGGAAGCGGCACCTGCGGGTGGCGAAGCCTTTGTCGAGCGCTTTTCAGCGGCCATGAACGATGACTTCGGCACGCCAGAAGCCTGCGCCGTGCTGTTCGAACTGGCGCGTGAGATCAACCGCCTGCGCGACACTGATCTACAGGCTGCTGCCGGTCTGGCGGCTCGGTTGAAGGAGCTGGCTGGGGTCCTCGGCGTGCTGCAGCTTGAGCCTGAGGCGTTCCTTCAGGCAGGCGCTGCTGGCAAGGTTGATGCTGCCGAAGTTGAAGCGTTGATTGCTGCGCGTCTGCAAGCTCGCGCCGAGAAGAACTGGGCAGAGTCTGACCGCATCCGTGATCAGATCACCGCCATGGGCGTGGTGCTGGAGGACAGCAAGGGCGCTACGACCTGGCGTCTGGCTGAGTAAGACAGGCGTTGGATTAAACAGGCCGCTTTCGAGCGGCTTGTTTATTTGCGGTTATAGGACAGAGGAAAGACCCAATGCACGTCAGTCGTCTATCGCGAACCTTGGGTACGTTTCTGCTCTGGGCGGTGGCCTTGTATGTGCTGCTCTGCGTTGCTCTGCTGGTGTTTCAGCGTTCGCTTATCTACTTCCCGCAGCCCCGCGCTATCGATAATCCCAACACGCTGCTCAAGCTGCCCATAGAGGGTGCCGAGGTGCTGGTTTCCACCCGGCCACTCGAGGGGCGAAATGCTCTGATCTATTTCGGCGGCAACGGCGAGGATGTTTCCCTCAATCTGCCCGAATTTTCCCAGGCTCTCCGCGACCATGCGCTCTACCTGCTGCATTACCGAGGCTACGGCGGTAGCAGCGGCTCGCCCTCAGAAGAGGCTATTCAAGCCGATGCGCTCGCTTTGTTTGACCAAGTTTATGCCCAGCACCCCTGCACCGTGGTGGTGGGGCGCAGTCTGGGCTCGGGTGTGGCGGTGCGCCTTGCCAGCCAGCGGCCAGCAGCCCATTTGGTTCTGATTACGCCTTACAACAGCACCCAAGAGCTGGCGCAGAGCCGGTTCCCGTATATCCCCGTGCAGTGGCTGCTTAAGGATAAATTCGAGTCCTGGAAGTATGCCCAACAGATTCGTGTGCCAACGCTGTTGATCGCGGCGGAGCAGGATCAGGTCATCCCGCGCGCCAGCACCGACGCGCTTTTCAGCCATTTCGCCACGGGTGTGGCTGCGCTCAAGGTTATTCCGGCGGCGGGGCATAACTCGTTATCGCAAAGCCCGGAGTACCTGAGGCTACTTAAGGGCGCGTTGTGTAAGGGCTAACGCGGAGCTCGCCAGCCTTGGCCTTGTTTGACCTGCGCGCGTGAGAGTGTGAGCAGACTTATAGCGGTCACGTGTCACAGTTAGGCCGCAGGGCTTAGTTCCACAGCCAGTTCCATATTCCCGGCAGGCGAGCGTATTGCAGTGGATCGCCAAGTGCGCGCCTGAGGGCCGCACGTTGCAGGGCCTCGCGGTTGCTGTAGAACGGTTGCTTATCTGTGGCTAGGCCAACGTCTTTGGCCACATCCATAAGGATCTGCAGGTATTCCTGCATATGTCGCGCGGTGTAGGGGTTGAGGTCATGGAAGGTCACGACTACCGGAATAACCCCGTCTACCGCTGGCAAAGCGCCGACGCTGATCTGCTGCGCGGCTCGCGCCAGTTGATCGCGCAGATTGCTGCGACGGCGCAGGCTGCCATTGATGCCCCAGGTCTTGCCGTCATTGGCGCTCAGGTCGGTCAGCAGCAAGCGCAGGCCATGCGTTTGGTAGGCGGCGAACGTGCGTTCGTCGTAATTCCAGAAGGGTGGCCTCACCAGGCGTGGTGCCGAGCCGCTGATGGCGGTCAGGTCAGCAACACCGTCGCTCAGCGACTGATCCAGAGCTTCCGGGCTGAGAAAGCGGTGGTTGGCATGGCCTGGGGTGGCGGTGTGAAAACCCAGTAAGTGGCCTTCACGTTGCTGACGTTGCAGTAGTGCCTGGCCTTTAACGCTGCCGCCGGCTGCTGCTGCGCGGGTCTGGACAAAGAACAGTGCCTTGATCCCGGGTTGGACTGGGTTGTCTGCCAAGGTGTCGAGGATTTGCTCGGTTGGGTTATCGCCGGCGCTGGCGCTTGGACCGTCATCGAAACTTAGGAGAAAGCGTATCGGCTCAATCTCGGGGTTTGGTGGTGGCGGTGCAATGCTGGTGCAGGCGCTCAGCAACATCATGCTGATTAAGGCGTAGGTCAATTGCGTGATTCGCGAAAAAGCGTTTGTTGCAGTTGCGGGGTAACGCATTAGGCTTTGGCTCGCGAGGGTAAGGATGGCAGGGCAGATGCGCGGGAGATCAAGGGGCGCGGAGTCTATGCGGCTGCGCTCGCAGTGGGAACCTGTAATTGACGAGCTACAGGTTTCGACCCTGCCTGGGTCATATAAGTCCATGACTGGTTAAGAAAGCTTACTCTGGCCAAGTGTTACAGCTGCTGCGGCGCGTTCTAGCGCGTCGTCAGGCCAGTTTCTCGCAGTCGTTTGTACAGTGTATTGCGGCTAACCCCGAGGTTACGCGCCAGGTGCGAGATATTGCCGCCGCAGGCCTGGTATTGGCTGGCCAGATCATCCGTGCTGGTGCTGGCCAATGGTTGTGGAGATGGCTGGAGGGTGGCTGTTTGCGCAGCCGCCGGCTGTAAATCGGCAAAGAAATCATCCGGCAAATGTTCTGGGCGGATCTGCTGATCCTCTGCCATGGCTAAGGCGATCTGCAGGACGCTGCTCAATTGGCGCAGGTTACCGGGCCAGGGGTGGCGCTCGAATAGGCTCAGCACTTCCTGGCTTAGCCCAGCCCATTGCTGCGGCTCGCGGTGGTGGTCCCAGATGCGCTTAACCATCGCGGCCTTGTCGGTGCGTTCGCGCAGCGGCGGCAGTTCGAGGTTGAGGCCGCTGATGCGGTAGTAGAGGTCCTGGCGGAATAGCCCGCCTTCCACATCCTGGCGCAGTGGGCGGTTGGTGGCGGAGATCAGGCGGATATCCACCGGGTACAGTTCACTGCTGCCCAGCGGCTGTACGCAGCGTTCCTGCAATACCCGCAGCAGGCGGGCCTGCACCCGTAGCGGCATATCGCCGACTTCGTCGAGAAACAGCGTGCCTTTATCGGCCTTGCGGATCAGCCCGATGCTGCCTTTCTGATTGGCCCCGGTAAACGCGCCTTTTTCATAGCCGAATAGTTCGGACTCCACCAGTTCAGCCGGAATGGCTGCGCAGTTAACCGCGATAAACGCCTGGCTGGCGCGCGAGCTGGCGTGGTGCAGGGCTTTGACGAAGACTTCTTTGCCGACGCCGGTTTCACCATGTACCAGAATCGGGATGTTTTTTTCCAGTAGGCGCTCGGCCTGGCGTACGGCTTTATCAACACGCGGATCACCCAAATTGAGTGAGGCCAGGGTGAACGGGTTGCTGTTGGCGCTAGCAGGCGGCGGCTGGTTTTGGCGAAAGTCGCGAGCCTGAATGGGGGAAGGTTGTTGCGGGCGTTTGATCTGCGCGTGGAAGCGAAAGCGCCCGCTGGCGCGCAGGTTGAACGGTAGCGACTCGGGTTGGTTAAGCAGTTGCTGCAGCGGTACGTCGAACAGACTTTCGATATTCACCTGGGCCAGGCCCACGCCCAGCAGGCTGTCGGCACGACGATTGGCGGATACCACCTGGCCTTGGTCATCGAAAATCAGCAGCCCGGCCCAGGGGCTGCTCAGGTTATCCAGGCTGGTGTTAAAGCTCAGTTGGAAGTAACGCTGCTGAAACAGGTTGAGAATCAAGCGGTTTTCCACCGACTGACTCATCATTTTGACCATGCCCAGGGTGTGCGAGGGCGGCAGGTAGCTGTCACTGGAAACATCCAGCACCGCGATCATCTGCCTTTGCTCATCAAAAATCGGCGAGGCTGAGCCGGTCATAAAGCGGTTGGCTTTGAGAAAGTGCTCATCGTGCTGAATATGAACCGCCTGGGCGCAGCTCAGGGCGGTGCCAATGGCATTAGTCCCGGTGTAACGCTCCAGCCAGGTGGCCCCGGCGACAAAGCCGGCGGCGCGGCTGGGCTCGATAAAGCGCTGGTCGCCCCAGGATTGCAGCACCTGGCCGTGGTGATCGGCCAGCATGATCAGGCAATTGGAGTTGGCCAGGATGGTGCCGTAGTAGGGCAGCACTTCCTTGTGGGTGGTGTGCACCAGGGCGTGCTGGCTTTCCAACAGTGCGCTGACTTCGCCGCGTTCGGGCTGACTGAAGATCGGGGTGCTCTGGTGGGTCAGGCCGTAGTCACGGCAGCGGGTCCAGGAGTCCTGGATGATGGTCTCGTGGGGCAGGGCAGTGACAGCGTCAGCCATGACAGGTATCTCGCGCGGTTTTTTGTTGTTATGGGCCACGGTCTGCGCCGGGCCCCTGCAGTGTCGCCGAAGGCTGTTCAATGTCAACGCTATGACTGTTCAGTTGTTCACTGTGCACTGTTCAAAAGTGTTCAGTGTTGTCTTCTGTGGTTGCCAGCGTGCAAGCGTAGATGTTTTAAATCAATGGCTTACATTCTTTTAAAGGGGTTGGCACGGAACTCGCCTTGTTACTGGGTAGATAACAAGAAAAAGGACGGCCCATGTCACTTACCCTGGAGCATGTCACGCGTATCGTCGATCACCAGTTGTATATCGACGATGCCTGCCTGAGCTTCGAACCCGGCTCCTTCAATGTGCTGCTGGGGCGCACGCTATCCGGCAAGACCAGTTTGATGCGCCTGATGGCCGGTCTGGATAAGCCCACTAGCGGGCGCATCCTGATGAATGGCGCCGATATGACCCAGGTGCCGGTGCGTCAGCGCAACGTGTCGATGGTTTATCAGCAGTTCATCAATTACCCGACCCTGACGGTGTTCGAGAACATCGCCTCGCCGCTGCGCCAGGCCGGTGTGAGCAAGGCGCTGATTGAAGAAAAAGTGCATGCCACGGCGCAGATGCTGCGTATTGATGGTTTGCTAAATCGCTACCCGCTGGAGTTGTCCGGTGGCCAGCAGCAGCGCACGGCTATGGCGCGGGCGCTGGTCAAGGACGCTTCCTTGATTCTTTTCGATGAGCCGCTGGTCAACCTTGACTACAAATTGCGCGAAGAGCTGCGCCAAGAGATGCGCGAGCTGTTCCAGGCCCGCCACACCATTGCTATCTACGCCACCACCGAGCCCAACGAGGCGCTGGCCTTGGGTGGCACCACCACCATCCTGCATGAGGGGCGAGTGGTGCAGAGCGGCAAGACCGCTGAGGTCTATCACCGCCCACAGCAGGTGTTAGCGGCAGAGCTGTTTTCGGAGCCGGCGATCAACTTGATGCCGGGGCGCGTCAGCGGCACCGAAGTAAGTTTTGCCGATACCGTGCATTTCCCGCTTAACCCGGACCTGCAAGGCATCGCCGAAGGTGAATATCGTTTCGGCGTACGTCCCAGTCATATCGGTCTAGTGCCGTCCAACGACGATGATCTGGAGCTGGCGGTGACGGTCGAACTGGCCGAGATTAGCGGTTCGGAAACCTTTCTGCATGTGCGCAACGAGCAGTTCGTGCTGGTGCTGCATCTGCCTGGGGTGCATGAATACGACGTGGATAGCTCGATTCTTATTTATATCCCGACCCATAAATTGTTTGTCTTTTCTGCGGATGGGCAGCTGATTCAGGCGCCAAGCCGGCGTCTGGGGAGGGTTGCCTGATGGCCGAGATCCGTTTGCTCAATCTGGCCCACAGTTATAGTCGCGCCCCTGCTGGTGCGGCTGATTACGCCATTCGCGAGATGAATCATGTGTGGGAGCAGGGCGGCGCCTATGCGCTGCTGGGGCCATCCGGCTGCGGCAAGTCGACCCTGCTCAACATCATTTCCGGACTGCTCAGCCCTTCGCACGGCGAAGTGCAGTTTGATGGCAAGGTGGTCAACGCGTTGCCGCCCGAGCAGCGCAATATCGCCCAGGTTTTCCAGTTTCCGGTGGTCTACGACACCATGACGGTGTTCGACAACCTGGCCTTCCCCTTGCGTAATCAGGGCATGAATGAGGCGAAGATCCTCACCAAGGTCAACGAAATTTCCGAGGTACTGGAGCTGCACCCGTTGCTGCATAAGCGCGCCAGCAACCTGACTGCCGACGAAAAGCAGAAGGTTTCCATGGGTCGCGGCCTAGTGCGCGATGATGTCTCGGCGATCCTGTTCGACGAGCCATTGACGGTGATCGATCCGCATCTCAAGTGGAAGCTACGGCGCAAGCTCAAGCAGATTCACGAGCAGTTCAATATCACCATGGTCTACGTCACCCACGACCAGCTCGAAGCCTCGACCTTCGCCGACAAGATCGCGGTGATGTATGGCGGTCAGATTGTCCAGTTCGGCACGCCGCGTGAGTTGTTCGAGCGCCCCAGCCATACCTTTGTTGGCTACTTCATTGGTAGCCCGGGGATGAACCTGATTGATGTGCTGCCATATGCCGGCGGAGTGCGTTTCAACAACACCGTGCTGCCGTTATCGGCAGCGCTCAATCGGCGCCTTGCCGAGCTACCTGGGGCCAAGCTGAAAATCGGCATCCGTCCGGAGTTCATCCACGTCTGGGATGGCCCAAACGAAGATGCGCTGTGTGGCGAGGTGGTGCATGTTGAAGACCTCGGCACCTATAAAATTCTTACCCTCAAGCTCGATGGTCATTCACTCAAGGTCCGCCTGCAGGAAGATCAGCCAGTGCCGCAGCAACAGGTATACCTGAGCTTCCCGGCACAGTGGTTGATGCTTTACGCCGATGATTTTCTGGTTGAGGCGCAAGCGCTGGAGGTGCAGCCATGAAGGTGCAGAACAACAAGGCTTGGTGGCTGGTGCTGCCGGTATTTCTGCTGGTGGCGTTCAGCGCCATCGTGCCGATGATGACGGTGGTCAATTACTCGGTGCAGGACATCTTCGACCAATCCACCCGTTATTTCGTCGGGGTCGATTGGTACAAGCAGGTACTGCAGGACACCCGCCTGCATGATTCGCTGCTACGCCAGTTCATCTTCTCCGCGTGTGTACTGCTGATCGAAATTCCTTTAGGGATTGCCATCGCCCTGTGCATGCCGACCAAGGGTCGCATGGCCTCGCTGGTATTGATCGTGCTGGCGATTCCGCTGCTGATTCCGTGGAACGTGGTTGGTACCATCTGGCAGATATTTGGCCGTGCCGACATTGGCCTGCTTGGCTGGACCCTGAATAGCCTAGGCATCAGCTACAACTATGCCTCCAATACCAGCGACGCCTGGGTCACTGTGCTGATCATGGACGTCTGGCACTGGACCTCATTGGTGGCATTGCTGTGCTATTCGGGCCTGCGCGCCATTCCTGATGTGTATTACCAGGCCGCGCGTATCGACCGTGCATCTGACTGGGCGGTGTTTCGCCATATCCAGCTGCCCAAGCTGAAGAGCGTGCTGCTGATCGCGGTGATGCTGCGTTTTATGGACAGCTTCATGATCTACACCGAGCCCTTTGTGCTCACCGGCGGCGGGCCGGGCAACGCCACCACTTTCCTCAGTCAGACCCTGACGCAAATGGCCATCGGTCAGTTCGACCTGGGCCCAGCGGCGGCGTTTTCGCTGGTGTACTTCCTGATCATCCTGTTGGTGTCCTGGCTGTTCTACACCGCCATGACCCACAACGATAAGACCCGCTGAGGCCGACCATGACCCTACGCAAGAAGGTGGTACTGGGGCTGTATGTCCTGTTCCTGCTGGTGCCGATCTACTGGCTGCTGAACATGTCGTTCAAGAGCAATACCGAGATCCTCGGTGGCCTGACGCTCTGGCCGCATGCGTTCACCCTGGAAAACTACAAGGTGATCTTCACCGACCCGAGCTGGTACGAGGGCTATCTCAACTCGCTGTATTACGTGTGTCTGAACACGATGATCTCGCTGACGGTGGCATTGCCGGCGGCCTATGCGTTTTCGCGCTACCGTTTCCTCGGCGACAAGCACCTGTTCTTCTGGCTGCTGACTAACCGCATGGCGCCACCGGCGGTGTTTCTGCTGCCGTTCTTTCAGCTGTATTCGTCCATCGGCTTGTTCGATACGCATATTGCCGTGGCGCTGGCGCACTGCCTATTCAACGTGCCGCTGGCGGTGTGGATTCTGGAAGGATTTATGTCTGGAGTGCCGAAGGAAATCGACGAAACCGCCTATATCGACGGCTACAGTTTTCCAAAATTCTTCGTGAAGATTTTTATCCCGCTGATCGGCTCGGGCATCGGCGTCACCGCGTTCTTCTGCTTCATGTTTTCCTGGGTCGAGCTGCTGCTGGCGCGCACCCTGACCTCGGTGGATGCCAAGCCGATTGCCGCAGTAATGACCCGCACCGTGTCAGCGTCGGGGATCGATTGGGGTGTGCTGGCGGCGGCTGGGGTGTTGACCATACTGCCGGGCATGCTGGTGATCTGGTTTGTCCGCAATCATGTGGCCAAGGGCTTTGCCTTGGGCCGGGTATAGGAGCAGCGACTATGGATTGGATGGCCTGGACTCTGCCAACGGCGTTGTTTTTCGGCTTTATCGGCATGCTGCTGGTCGGCATGACGATCTGGGAACTGCGTTCGCCCTGTATCGAGCGTAAAGGCTTGTTGCCGATCAGCACCACGCGTGGTGATCGGTTGTTTATCGGTCTGCTTGGAAGTGCCTACCTGCACCTGCTGGTGGTGGGCGCGACCGATTGGAGTGTCTGGATAGCCTCGGTGCTGTCCCTGTTCTGGTTGTTTGCAGTGATGCGTTGGGGCTAATTCGGGCTGCCTTGGCTGCGCCAGCTTGTTGGGCGCGGCCATGACCCGTTTGCCTCATTCCAAACCCTGAGATGGAGGTCTCTATGTTCGACAATAACAACAAAACTCGACATAGCATGGCGCTGGCTGCCCTGCTGACGTTGTCCGGCTTGAGCGGCGCAGCCTGGGCTGATGCCTACGAAGAAGCGGCAAAGAAGTGGATCGGTGAGGAGTTCAACCCCTCGACCCTGACGCCTGAGCAGCAGTTGGCTGAATTGCAGTGGTTTATCAAAGCGGCCGAGCCGTTCCGTGGCATGAGCATCAGTGTGGCTTCGGAAACCATTGCCACTCATGAATATGAGTCCAAGGTCCTGGCCAAGGCCTTTAGTGAAATCACCGGCATCAATCTCAAGCATGACCTGATGCAGGAAGGCGATGTAGTCGAAAAACTGCAAACCCAGATGCAGTCGGACAAAAACATCTACGACGGCTATATCAACGACTCGGACCTGATTGGCACGCACTTTCGCTACGGAAAGGCGGTGGCGATCAGCGACATGATGGAGGGCGAGGGCAAGGCGGTAACATCGCCGACCCTGGATCTCGAAGACTTTATTGGTCTGTCGTTTACGACCGGGCCTGATGGCAAGCTGTATCAGCTGCCCGACCAGCAATTCGCCAACCTCTATTGGTTCCGCGCCGACTGGTTCGAGCGCCCGGAACTGAAGGCCAAGTTCAAAGAAATTTACGGCTATGAGTTAGGCGTGCCGGTTAACTGGTCGGCCTATGAAGACATCGCCGAATTCTTCTCCGAGAAGGTCAAGGAAATCGATGGCCAGCGCATCTACGGCCATATGGATTACGGCAAGAAAGACCCATCCCTGGGCTGGCGCTTCACCGATGCCTGGTTCTCCATGGCCGGTGGCGGCGACAAGGGCCTGCCCAATGGTTTACCGGTGGATGAGTGGGGTATCCGGGTCGACGGCTGTCGCCCTGTAGGTTCCAGTGTCTCCCGTGGCGGCGATACCAACGGCCCAGCGGCTGTATATGCCACCACTAAATATGTCGATTGGATGCGCAAATACGCGCCACCAGAAGCGCAGGGTATGACCTTCTCTGAGTCTGGTCCGGTGCCCGCGCAGGGCAGCATTGCTCAGCAGATTTTCTGGTACACCGCCTTCACTGCCGACATGACCAAAGCTGGTTTGCCAGTGGTCAACGAAGATGGCACGCCGAAATGGCGTATGGCACCGTCGCCTAAAGGCCCGTATTGGGAAGAGGGCATGAAGCTGGGTTATCAGGACACTGGTTCCTGGACCTTCCTCAAGTCCACCCCAGAGAAACAGCGCCTGGCAGCCTGGCTGTATGCGCAGTTCGTGACATCGAAAACCGTATCGTTGAAGAAGACTCTGGTTGGCCTGACGCCGATTCGTGAGTCTGATATCAACTCGCAAGCCATGACCGACGTAGCGCCGAAACTGGGCGGCCTTGTGGAGTTCTATCGCAGCCCTGCTCGCGTGCAGTGGACTCCAACCGGTACCAATGTGCCGGACTACCCGCGTCTGGCGCAGCTGTGGTGGCAGTTTATTGCTGAAGCAGCCAGCGGTGATAAAACACCACAAGAGGCGCTGGATGGCCTTGCTGCTGCACAGGACACCATGATGGCTCGTCTGGAGCGTTCTGGTGTGCTCGGTGAGTGTGGCCCGAAACTCAATGAGCCACGTGATCCGCAGTACTGGCTGGATCAGCCGGGTGCACCGAAGCCCAAGCTGGCCAACGAGAAGCCTCAGGGTGAAACCATCAACTACAACGAGCTGCTGAAGTCCTGGGAACAAGCCCGCGACCAAACGTAGTGGCTTGAGCTCGGCATAAAAAAACGGCACCTACAGGTGCCGTTTTTTATTTCTGTCAGCGCTGCACTCAGTCGTGCAGGTGCTCGGCGGCATGCAGGGTGTTTTCCAGCAGGCAGGCGCGGGTCATCGGGCCAACGCCGCCTGGCACTGGGGTAATCCAGCCTGCTCGGGGCAGGGCAGTTTCATACACCACGTCACCAATCAATTTACCGTCGACCTGGCGGTTGATGCCAACGTCAATGACGATGGCGCCGGGCTTGACCCACTCGCCATGCACCAGGCCAGGCTTGCCTGCCGCGACTACGACGATATCGGCCTGGCCGACATGCATCGGTAGATCTTTGGTAAAACGGTGGGTGACAGTAACGGTGCAGCCGGCCAGCAGCAGCTCCATTGCCATCGGTCGGCCGACGATATTCGACGCGCCTACCACCACTGCGTGCATGCCATACAGGTCAACGCCCGTGCTTTGCAGCAGGGTCATGATGCCTTTCGGAGTGCAGGGGCGCAGCAATGGCATGCGCTGGGCCAGGCGGCCGATGTTGTAGGGGTGGAAGCCATCAACGTCTTTATCCGGGCGGATGCGCTCTAGCAATAAAGAAGCGTCAAGATGTTCCGGCAGCGGCAGTTGTACCAGAATGCCGTCGATGCTCGGCTCGTCATTCAGGCGGTCGATCAATGCCATCAGCTCGTCCTGCCCAGTAGTGGCTGGCAGGTCATAGGCTTGTGAGACGAAGCCAACTTCTTCGCAGTCTTTGCGTTTGTGCGAAACGTAGACCTGAGACGCAGGGTCGCTACCGACGAGAATCACTGCCAGCCCGGGTGCGCGCAGGCCTTGCTGGCGTCGTTCGGCGACACGTTGGGCGATCTGCTGGCGCAGGCTGGCGGCAATTGCTTTGCCATCGATCAGTTGTGCGGTCATTGCGCTTAGTTAACCATAAAGAAAGGATGGAAAAAGGACGCGCATTCTCGCATGACCATGCTGTGGGGCAAAGGCGCACGCCGCGGTTTTCGCGTAACTCCTTTAAATGGCTGAATTTTTTTAACTTTTCCTGTTGACGACCTGAAACCGGCTCTATAACATTCGCCCCGCTTGTCGAGCACAGCCAGTCGCTGGGTAAGACGGCAAAGGTCGAAGCTGCAAAGTTTTTTCCGAAGCCGAAAGCTTTAAGTCTGCATTAGCAGATCGATAGGCGCCCGTAGCTCAGCTGGATAGAGCATCCGCCTTCTAAGCGGATGGTCGCAGGTTCGAGTCCTGCCGGGTGCGCCATTTGGCGGTCTTGGCTCAAGCAAAATGCAATATGGTGGGCGTAGCTCAGTTGGTAGAGCGCAGGATTGTGACTCCTGTTGTCGTGGGTTCGATCCCCATCGTCCACCCCATATTCCAAGGCGCCAGGTTAAATCCTGGCGTTTTTGTATAAGGCTTTACCACGCGGACGTGGTGGAATTGGTAGACACACTGGATTTAGGTTCCAGCGCCGCAAGGCGTGAGAGTTCGAGTCTCTCCGTCCGCACCATCTTTTAGAACTCCCTCCCGTTTGCCGCCTGCATCTAGGGTGACTTCTGCAAATCGACCCTCTAGAATGCATGCCCTTAATTAGGGCCCGGTAAACGGCCGGCTTATGTGTGCAACGAGGATTATCCATGCAAGTTTCTGTTGAAAACACTTCTGCTCTCGAGCGCCGCATGACCGTTGGTGTCTCTGTTGAGCGCATCGAAACTGAAGTCAACAAGCGTCTGCAGCAGACTGCCCGCCGTGCCAAAGTTCCTGGTTTCCGCCCTGGCAAAGTGCCAATGAGTGTGATCCGTCAGCGTTATGAAGATGCTGCTCGTCAGGAAGCTCTGGGTGATCTGATCCAATCCACTTTCTACGAAGCCGTTGTTGAGCAGAAGCTCAATCCAGCTGGCGCTCCGGCCGTTGAGCCGAAGTCGTTTGAGAAAGGCAAGGATCTGGAATACGTTGCGACCTTCGAAGTATTCCCTGAATTCACCGTTGGCGGCTTCGAATCCATTGCCATCGAGCGCCTGCAGGCTGACGTGGCTGATGCTGACGTCGACAACATGCTGGAAATCCTGCGCAAGCAGAACACCCGCTTCGAAGCTGCCGAGCGCGCTGCTGAGAATGGCGACCAACTGAACATCGACTTCGTTGGCAAGATCGATGGCGAAGCCTTTGCGGGCGGTTCGGCTAAGGGTACTCAGCTGGTTCTCGGCTCTGGCCGCATGATCCCAGGCTTTGAAGATGCACTGGTAGGCGCCAAAGCTGGCGAAGAGCGCGTAATCAACCCGACTTTCCCGGCTGATTATCAGAACCTCGATCTGGCTGGCAAAACTGCCGAGTTCACCGTCACCGTCAACAGCATCGCGGCACCTCAGCTGCCTGAGCTGAATGATGACTTCTTTGCCCTGTTTGGCGTAAAAGAAGGTGGCCTGGAAGGCTTCCGCACCGAAGTGCGCAAGAACATGGAGCGCGAGCTGCGCCAGGCCATCAAATCCAAGATTAAAAACCAGGTGATGGACGGTCTGCTGGCTGCCAACCCGATCGAAGTGCCGAAGGCGCTGATCAGCAACGAAGTGGACCGTCTGCGTGTGCAGGCCGTTCAGCAGTTCGGTGGCAACCTCAAGCCTGATCAGCTGCCAGCTGAGCTGTTCGAAGAGCAAGCCAAGCGCCGCGTTGTGTTGGGTCTGGTTGTGGCTGAAGTGGTCAAGCAGTGCGAGCTGAAGCCGGATGACGCCCGTGTTCGCGAAATGATTCAGGAAATGGCTTCGGCTTACCAAGAGCCTGAGCAGGTTGTGGCCTGGTACTACAAAAACGACCAGCAAATGAACGAAGTGCGTTCGGTTGTACTGGAAGAGCAAGTTGTAGATACTGTTTTGCAGAAGGCCAACGTGACCGATAAAGCGGTCTCGTACGAAGAAGCAGTCAAGCCGGTAGAAGCACCACAAGCCGCCTGATTTCTTTACCTCGTTCGAATGCGTCATAAGCCAGCCGTCGTGCTGGCTTATGCGTATTTGTGACATGACTATTTAGGGAGCGAGTGCAAGCATGTCCCGCAATCCTTTTATGCAGCAAATGCCTGATATCCAAGCCGCTGGCGGCCTGGTACCCATGGTTGTCGAGCAGTCGGCTCGCGGTGAGCGCGCCTATGACATCTATTCGCGCCTGCTCAAGGAGCGAGTGATCTTTCTTGTAGGCCCTGTAGAAGACTACATGGCCAACCTGATCTGTGCGCAACTGCTGTTCCTTGAAGCGGAAAATCCGGACAAGGACATCCACCTTTACATCAACTCCCCAGGCGGTTCGGTGACGGCGGGTATGTCGATCTACGACACCATGCAGTTCATCAAGCCTAACGTGTCGACCACCTGTATTGGTCAGGCATGCAGCATGGGCGCATTCCTGCTGACCGCTGGCGCCGAGGGCAAGCGTTACTGCCTGCCGAACTCGCGCGTGATGATTCACCAACCTCTGGGCGGTTTCCAGGGTCAGGCGTCGGACATCGAGATCCACGCCAAGGAAATCCTGTTTATCCGCGAGCGCCTCAACACGCTGATGGCCAAGCACAGTGGGCACACCCTGGAAGAAATCGAGCGCGATACCAATCGTGATAACTTCATGAGCGCCGAAGCCGCTCGTGAGTATGGGTTGATCGACGCAGTGATTGAAAAGCGCCCCGCTTAATATAAGCAGCTCAAAATAGGGCAGGTCGGCGTGTCCGGCCTCCGGCGGGCTTGAAAAAGCCCGCATAAGCCTTCATCTTGTGTTGCAAGCCTATCGGATTTGGATCGAACGAATGACTGACACCCGCAACGGCGAGGACAACGGCAAGTTGCTTTATTGCTCCTTCTGCGGCAAAAGCCAGCATGAAGTGCGCAAATTAATTGCCGGCCCCTCGGTCTTCATCTGCGACGAGTGCGTAGACCTGTGCAACGACATCATCCGCGAGGAGGTGCAGGAGGCCCAGGCCGAGAGCAGTGCGCATAAACTGCCTGCCCCCAAGGAAATCAGCGGCATCCTTGACCAGTACGTGATTGGTCAGGAGCGTGCGAAGAAAATTTTGGCTGTAGCGGTTTATAACCACTACAAGCGCCTAAACCAGCGCGACAAGAAAGATGACATTGAGTTAGGTAAGAGCAACATTCTACTCATTGGTCCGACTGGCTCGGGTAAAACGCTGTTGGCTGAAACGCTGGCTCGTTTGCTCAACGTGCCCTTCACCATCGCTGACGCCACCACCCTGACCGAAGCCGGTTATGTGGGGGAAGACGTCGAGAACATCATTCAGAAGCTGTTGCAGAAGTGCGACTACGATGTAGAAAAAGCCCAGATGGGTATTGTCTATATCGATGAAATTGACAAGATTTCGCGCAAGTCCGACAACCCATCGATTACCCGCGATGTATCGGGTGAGGGTGTACAGCAAGCGCTGCTCAAGCTGATTGAAGGGACTGTGGCATCTGTGCCTCCGCAAGGTGGTCGTAAGCATCCACAGCAGGAATTTCTACAGGTTGATACGCGCAATATTCTGTTTATCTGTGGTGGTGCTTTTTCAGGGCTGGAGAAGGTTATTCAGGGCCGTTCGACCAAGGGCGGAATCGGTTTCAATGCCGAGGTTCGCAGCAAGGAAGAGGGCAAAAAAGTTGGCGAGTCACTGCGCGCTGTTGAACCTGATGATCTGGTCAAATTTGGCCTGATTCCTGAGTTCGTTGGTCGTTTGCCGGTTATCGCAACACTGGATGAGCTCGATGAAGCGGCTTTGGTGCAGATTCTGACCGAGCCGAAGAACGCTTTGACCAAGCAATATGGCAAGCTGTTCGAGATGGAAGGTGTAGAGCTGGAATTCCGTCCTGATGCGCTGAAGTCAGTTGCCCACAAGGCGCTTGAGCGTAAAACCGGTGCCCGCGGCCTGCGTTCAATTCTCGAAGGTGTCCTGCTCGATACCATGTACGAGATTCCGTCGCAGTCCGACGTCAGTAAGGTGGTTATCGATGAAAGTGTTATCGATGGCACCTCCAAGCCGTTGCTTATTTATGAGAATAACGAGCTGCCAGCCAAGGCTGCGCCTGACGCGTAACAGCGTTGTAACATGTTGAAAGCAAGGGGCCTGCGGGCCCCTTTGCTTTTGCTGCGCCAGCGCTTGTTTTTTGTTTGGGCTGCCCCCATCTTAGGGCTAAGGGTCATCCCATCTGTTTACGGCCGTATGGCCGCCGTAGAGCCGAAATCATGAAGACAACCATCGAATTGCCTCTCCTGCCGTTGCGCGATGTTGTGGTCTATCCGCACATGGTCATTCCGTTATTCGTCGGGCGTGAAAAATCCATTGAAGCCCTTGAGGCTGCGATGACGGGCGAGAAGCAGATTCTGCTCCTTGCTCAGAGAAATCCTGCTGACGACGACCCCGATGAGGCTGGTCTCTATCGCGTCGGTACCGTGGCCACTGTGTTGCAGTTGCTGAAACTGCCCGACGGCACCGTCAAGGTGCTGGTCGAAGGCGAGCAGCGCGGCGAAATTGAGCGTTTTATCGAAGTCGACGGTCATTGCCGGGCTGAAGTGCAACTGATTGACGAGGTTGATGCCGCCGAGCGTGAGTCCGAGGTCTTCACTCGCAGCCTACTCAGCCAGTTTGAACAGTACGTGCAGCTCGGCAAAAAGGTGCCTGCCGAAGTATTGGCGTCACTCAATGGCATTGATGAGCCGAGCCGTTTGGTCGATACCATGGCTGCGCATATGGTGCTGAAGATCGAGCAGAAGCAGGAAATTCTGGAAATCACCGATCTGGCTGCGCGGGTTGAGCATGTCCTGGCGCTGCTCGATGCGGAAATCGACCTGCTGCAGGTCGAGAAGCGCATCCGCGGCCGGGTCAAGAAACAAATGGAGCGCAGTCAGCGCGAGTACTATCTGAATGAGCAGATGAAGGCCATTCAGAAAGAGCTTGGCGACAGCGAAGAGGGCCATAACGAACTTGATGAGCTGAAAAAGCGCATCGAAAATGCTGGCCTGACGGCCGAGGCGCATACCAAAGCCAATGCCGAGCTGAACAAGCTCAAGCAGATGTCGCCGATGTCGGCTGAAGCCACCGTGGTGCGCTCCTACATCGATTGGCTGGTCAATGTGCCATGGAAGGCGCAGAGCAAGGTGCGCCTGGATCTGGCGCGTGCCGAAGCCATCCTGGATGCCGATCACTACGGCTTGGATGAGGTCAAGGAGCGCATCCTTGAATACCTCGCTGTGCAAAAACGTGTGAAAAAAATCAAAGGTCCGGTGCTTTGCTTGGTCGGTCCGCCTGGCGTGGGTAAAACCTCGCTGGCCGAGTCGATTGCCAGTGCCACCAACCGCAAGTTCGTGCGCATGGCACTTGGCGGCGTGCGTGATGAAGCAGAGATTCGTGGCCACCGCCGCACTTATATCGGCTCTATGCCGGGCCGTCTGATTCAGAAGATGACCAAGGTTGGCGTGCGTAATCCGCTATTCCTGCTCGACGAAATCGACAAAATGGGCCAGGACATGCGCGGCGATCCTGCCTCTGCGTTGCTCGAGGTGCTGGACCCAGAGCAGAACCACAACTTCAACGATCACTACCTGGAAGTCGACTACGATCTGTCCGATGTGATGTTCCTCTGCACCGCTAACTCGATGAACATCCCAGGTCCGTTGCTGGACCGTATGGAAGTGATTCGTCTACCGGGTTACACCGAAGCCGAGAAGATCAATATCGCGATCAAATACCTCGCGCCCAAGCAGGTTCAGGCCAACGGTCTGAAAAAGGTCGAGCTGGTTTTTGAGGACGCAGCGATCCGCGACATCATTCGCTACTACACCCGCGAAGCTGGGGTGCGCGGATTGGAGCGACAGATTGCCAAGGTGTGCCGCAAGGTGGTTAAGGAACATTCCACCGAGAAGCGTTTCCAGGTCACTGTCACGGCTGATTCGCTCGAACATTTCCTCGGCGTGCGCAAGCACCGCTATGGTTTGGCCGAGCAGCAGGATCAAATCGGCCAGGTTACGGGCCTTGCCTGGACTCAGGTTGGTGGTGAGTTGCTGACCATCGAAGCGGTGGTAGTGCCTGGCAAAGGCCAGTTGATCAAAACTGGTTCGCTCGGCGATGTGATGCTGGAGTCCATCACCGCTGCGCAGACAGTTGTGCGCAGTCGGGCTAAGAGTCTGGGCGTGCCTGTGGACTTCTATGAGAAGCAGGACATCCATATCCATATGCCGGAGGGGGCTACGCCCAAAGACGGCCCCAGCGCAGGCGTTGGTATGTGTACGGCGCTGGTTTCAGCCCTGACGCAGATCCCTGTACGTGCGGACGTGGCAATGACCGGTGAAATTACCCTGCGTGGTCAGGTATTGGCCATCGGTGGTTTGAAAGAAAAACTGCTGGCTGCTCACCGTGGTGGAATCAAGACGGTGATCATTCCAGAAGAGAATGTGCGCGATTTGAAAGAGATTCCGGAGAATATTAAGCAAGACCTGCAGATTAAACCGGTTAAATGGATTGACGAGGTCCTGCAAATTGCGCTGCAATACGCCCCGGAGCCCTTGCCTGATGCGGCTCCCATGGTTGCAAAGGATGAAAAGCGCGAGACTGATTCCAAGGAGCGAATTAGCACGCATTAGCCGGAGGGGTTTCTTGACACATTTTTAGAGCCCTTGTTATAAAGCGGCTCTTATCGTGTCAGCAGGCTCTCCGCACCAGCTTCGCTTACATTTAAAAGCAAGAAATAAACTCAATAGAAATTAAGGGGACTTAAGAGTGAACAAGTCGGAACTGATCGATGCCATCGCTGCATCTGCTGATATCCCAAAAGCTGTTGCCGGCCGTGCGCTGGACGCAGTAATTGAATCCGTTACTGGCGCTCTGAAGGCTGGTGACTCCGTAGTACTGGTTGGCTTCGGCACTTTCGCTGTTAAAGAGCGTGCTGCTCGCACTGGCCGTAACCCACAAACTGGTAACCCGATCAGCATCGCTGCTGCCAAGATTCCAGGCTTCAAAGCCGGTAAAGCTCTGAAAGACGCTGTCAACTAAGCCTCTTTCGGTTTTGCCCAGCAGATCAGTTGAATGACTGGTCTGATGCGGGGCGGGATGTTCAGTCAGTCATAACTTGCTGAACACGACGAATCAGCTGCTTGAGTTCGATCCGCTTCGCCAGTTACGAGAAGGCGCATCCACTGATGCGCCTTTCTTCTATCCGGATTTTACCCACACTGCGCGACTGCTTTATTTTTACAGTCGTTCTGGGGGACGCATGCTGCAAAACATCAGGGACAATTCACAGGGTTGGATTGCCAAAACCATCATCGGCATCATTGTCGCGCTGCTCGCGCTGACGGGTGTTGATGCCATTTTTACCAGCACCAGTAATAGCCAGAATGCCGCTGATGTGAATGGCGAGAAGATCACTTCCGCCGAGCTCAGCCAGGCTGTCGAGATGCAGCGTCGTCAGTTGCTGCAACAGTTGGGGCGCGATTTTGATGCCTCCTTGCTGGATGAGAAGCTGCTACGTGAAGCCGCCCTGAATGGTCTGGTTGAGCGTACCTTGCTGCTCGATAGCGCCAAAGACGCCAAGTTCGCTTTTTCGCAACAAGCGCTTGATCAGCTGATCTTGAAAACACCTGAATTTCTTGTCGATGGCCAGTTCAATGCTGAGCGATTCGATCAAGTTATCCGTCAGCTGGGTTACAGCCGCTTGCAGTTCCGTCAGATGCTAGAGCAGGAAATGCTCATCGGTCAGCTGCGCGCCGGCCTGGCAAACAGCGGTTTTGTCACCGATGCCCAAGTGCAAGCCTTTGCCGCACTGGAAAAGCAAACTCGCGACTTCGCTACCTTGACCCTCAAAGCTGATCTGGATGCCGTCACACTCAGTGACGATGACATCAAGGCCTACTATGAGGCTCAGGCCAGCGAGTTCATGAGCCCTGAGCAGGTTGTGTTGGAATACGTTGAGCTGAAAAAAGACGTCTTCTTCGATCAGGTTGAAGTTACCGATGAGGCGCTGCAAAGCGCTTATCAGAGTGAAATCGCCAACCTCGCCGAACAGCGTCGTGCCGCGCATATTCTGGTCGAGGTCAACGATAAGCTGAATGACGAACAAGCCCAGGCTAAGCTGGTTGCGGTGCAAAAGCGTCTTGAGCAGGGCGAAGATTTCGCCGCGCTGGCCAAAGAATTTTCCGATGATTCGGGTTCGGCAGGTGAGGGCGGTGATCTGGGCTTTGCCGGCCCGGGTGTGTATGACCCTGCCTTTGAAGAAGCGCTGTATGCGCTGGACGAAAATGCTGTGTCGGCTCCCGTACGCAGCGAGTTCGGCTGGCACCTGATCAAGCTCCTGGGCGTTCAGGCGCCGGAAGTACCGAGCTTGGCCAGCCTGGAAGAGAAACTGAAGCGCGACCTTAAGGCGCGTCAGGTTGAGCAGCGCTTTGTCGAAGTCTCCAAAGACCTCGAAGACGCTGCGTTTGAAGCGTCTGATCTGGCCCAGCCTGCTCAGGAGTTGGGTCTTGAGGTCAAGACCACTGACGCCTTCGGTCGTCAGGGTGGCACTGAAGGTCTCACGGCTAATCGTCAGGTGATTCAAGCGGCATTCAGCGATGAAGTGCTTGAAGACGGCAGCAACAGCAGTGTGATCGAACTCGACCCCAACACTGTTGTGGTGGTGCGCGTTAAAGAGCACAACAAACCTGAGCAGCTGCCGCTTGAGCAGGTTGCCGACAGTATCCGTGCCCAGCTGACCAAAGTCCGTGCAAGCGAAGCGGTGAAAGCTAAGGCTGAAGAGCAGTTGGCTGCTCTGCGTGACGTTCAGACGCCGGTGACCCAGGCCGATGCCAAGCAGGGCTGGAATGTGGTCGAAGCGGCCACTCGCAGCCAGGAAGGTATTGAACCGGTGGTGCTACAGGCGCTGTTCCGCATGCCCAAGCCTGAAGCGGCCGACAAGCCGACCTTCGCTGGTATCAGCCTGAGCAACGGTGATTTCGTGATCATCCGCCTCAACGGCGTGAGCCAGCCGGAGCAAACGCTGTCGGGGGAGGACAAGGCCATGTACAGCCGCTTCCTCGCCTCGCGCGTCGGTCAGCAGGACTTCGCCGCGTTCCGTAAGCAGTTGGAAGATACAGCGGATATCGAGCGCTTCTGATCGATGTGACTGAACAAAGCAATGGCAGGACGCCACTGTTAACGTCGCGTAGCAACGGCCCTTAGGGTAACTGCCAAGGATGGCAACGTATAAAAAAGGCCGCTTAAGTAAGCGGCCTTTTTTATTGCTGCGATTTAACGACTTACTCTTCCATGGCGCCCATGGCGGTGGTGTTGAAGCCGCCGTCGACGTACATGATCTCGCCGCTGACGCCTGAGGCCAGGTCGGAGCAGAGGAATGCGCCGGCGTTGCCGACTTCATCGATGGTCACGTTGCGGCGCAGCGGGGTCTGCTTCTCGTTGGCAGCGAGCATCTTGCGGAAGCTCTTGATCCCGGAAGCCGCCAGGGTGCGGATTGGGCCTGCGGAGATAGCGTTAACGCGAGTGCCTTCTGGGCCGAGGCTGCCGGCTAGGTAACGTACACCGGCTTCCAGGCTGGCCTTGGCCATGCCCATGACGTTGTAGTTCGGCATGGTGCGCTCGGCGCCCAGGTAGGACAGGGTCAGCAGGCTGCCGTTGCGGCCTTTCATCATTTCGCGGCCGGCTTTGGCCAGGGCAACGAAGCTGTAGGCGCTGATGTCGTGAGCGATACGGAAGCCTTCGCGTGTGGTGACGTCGGTGAAGTCGCCGTCCAGCTGGTCGCCCGGGGCGAAGCCAACGGAGTGAACGATGCAATCCAGGCCATCCCACTTCTTGCTCAGAGCCTCGAATACCGAGGCGATTTCCTCATCGTTGGCCACGTCGCAAGGGAAGCACAGATCAGCGTTCGAACCCCAATCAGCGGCAAAGCCTTCGACGCGGCCTTTGAGTTTTTCGTTCTGGTAGGTGAAAGCCAGTTCGGCGCCTTCACGGTGCATGGCTGCCGCGATGCCGGAGGCGATGGACAGTTTGCTGGCGACGCCAACGATCAGTACGCGCTTGCCGCTTAGAAAACCCATGGGTGTTGTTCCTCTTCCTGTCTACAAGAATTAACCAGCTGGGACCATAAAGGCTGCTTCCAGCAACTGCTGTGTATAGATGTCCTGTGGCGCGGCAAAGACACGTGCCGCCGGGCCTTGTTCGACTACTTTGCCCTGTTTGACCACCATCACCTGGTGGCTCAAGGCCCTGACTACCGCCAGGTCGTGACTGATAAACAGGTAGGTCAGGTTGTATTTGGCCTGCAGCGAGCGTAGCAGCTCGACTACCTGGCGCTGCACGGTACGGTCGAGGGCCGAAGTCGGCTCATCGAGCAGGATCAGTGCAGGTTTCAGCACCAGTGCGCGGGCGATGGCGATACGTTGGCGCTGGCCGCCAGAGAACTCATGGGGATAACGGTGGCGGGTTTCCGGGTCCAGGCCGACCTCTACCAGTGCGTCGATGATGGCCTGTTCTTGCTCGGCCTCGCTGCCCATACGGTGGATCTGCAAACCCTCGCCAACAATCTGGCCCACCGACATACGCGGGCTGAGGCTGCCGAAGGGGTCCTGGAAGACCACCTGCATCTGTCGGCGTAGCGGTCGGACATCCTCTTGCGACAGGTTGTCGATGGCCTGGCCCTGGAAGCGGATGCCGCCTTGGCTGCCGAGCAGACGCAGAATCGCCAAGCCTAGGGTGGATTTGCCCGAGCCGCTTTCGCCAACGATGCCCAGGGTATGCCCCTGCGGCAGGCTGAAATCGATGCCGTCCACGGCTTTGACGTGGTCGACGGTACGGCGCAGTAGGCCTTTTTTGATAGGGAACCAGACGCGCAGGTTATCGATTTCCAGCATGGGTTTGCCGGGTGGTTGATCAACCGGCCCGCCAGTAGGTTCTGCGCCCAGCAGTTCACGGGTGTAAGGGTGTTGTGGCGCTTTAAACAGCGTTTCGCATTCGGCTTGCTCGACGATATGTCCGCGCTGCATCACGCACACACGATGGGCAATGCGCCGCACCAGATTGAGGTCGTGGCTGATCAAGAGAATCGCCATGCCCAGGCGTGCCTGTAGGTCCTTGAGCAGTTCGAGGATCTTCAGCTGTACGGTGACGTCCAGCGCAGTGGTTGGCTCGTCGGCAATCAACAGCTCTGGCTCGTTAGCCAAGGCCATGGCGATCACCACGCGCTGGCGTTGGCCGCCCGACAGCTCATGTGGGTAAGCCTTGAGGCGCTTGTGCGGTTCAGGGATACCAACCAGTTCTAGTAGCTCTAGGGTGCGCGCAGTAGCAGCTTTGCCGCGTAGGCCCTTGTGCAGGGCGAGTACTTCGTTGATCTGCTTTTCGATGCTGTGCAGCGGGTTGAGCGAGGTCATGGGCTCCTGGAAGACCATAGCGATGCGGTTGCCACGAATACCGCGCAGCTTGTTCTCGTTCAGTTTGAGCAGGTCTTGCCCGGCGTAGTGAATGCTGCCGCTCGGGTGCTGGGCCAGGGGGTAGGGCAGCAGGCGCAGGATTGAGTGCGCGGTGACCGATTTACCCGAGCCGCTTTCGCCCACCAAGGCCAGCGTTTCGCCGCGCTTGATATCGAAGCTGACGCCTTCCAGCACGCGTTGTTTCAGGCTGCCGGTGACGAATTCGACAGCCAGGTCGCGGACTTCGATAAGGGTGTTGGAGTCGGTCATGTCATTTCCTCGGGTCGAAGGCATCGCGTGCGGCTTCGCCGATAAACACCAGCAAACTCAGCATTAGAGCTAGGACGGCAAAGGCGCTAATACCCAGCCAGGGTGCTTGCAGGTTGGATTTGCCCTGGGCGACCAGCTCGCCCAATGACGGCGCGCCAGGCGGCAGGCCGAAGCCGAGGAAATCCAGCGCAGTGAGGGTGCCGATCGCGCCGGTGAGGATGAACGGCATAAAGGTCATGGTGGAAATCATCGCGTTGGGCAGGATATGGCGGAACATGATCGAGCCGTTCTGCATGCCCAGGGCGCGGGCCGCGCGCACGTATTCCAGGTTGCGTCCACGGAGGAACTCGGCACGCACCACATCAACCAAACTCATCCAGGAGAACAGCAGCATGATGCCCAGCAGCCACCAGAAGTTCGGCTGCACGAAGCTGGCCAGAATGATCAGCAGATAGAGCACTGGCAGGCCCGACCAGATTTCCAGAAACCGCTGCCCGACTAAGTCGACCCAGCCGCCATAGAAGCCCTGCAAGGCCCCGGCAAACACGCCGATTACCGAGCTGGCCAGGGTCAGGATCAGGGCGAACAGCACCGAGATGCGGAAACCGTAGATCACTCGCGCCAGTACATCGCGGCCCTGGTCATCGGTGCCTAGCAGGTTCTCAGCCGACGGTGGCGCCGGGGCGGGCACCTGCAGGTCGTAGTTGATGCTGGAGTAGCTGTAGCGGATCGGCGGCCAGATCATCCAACCGTCCTTCTCCTTGAACAGCTCCTGGATATATGGGCTTTTGTAGTTGGCCTGCAGTGGGAATTCGCCGCCGAAGGTGGTTTCCGGGTAGCGCTTGAATACCGGGAAATACAACTCGTTGTCGTAACTCACCACCAGCGGCTTGTCGTTGGCAATCAGCTCGGCGCCGAGGGTAACGAAGAACAGCGCGAGAAATACCCACAGCGACCACCAGCCACGTTTGTGGGCCTTGAACAGCTGGAAGCGACGTTGATTGATTGGGGACAGTTTCATCTCAACCCTCCCGGCTTTCGAAGTCGATACGCGGATCGACCAGGGTGTAGGTAATGTCGCCGATCAATTTCACCACCAGGCCCAGCAACGTGAAGATAAACAGGGTGCCAAATACCACTGGGTAATCGCGGTTGATCGCGGCCTCGAAGCTCATCAGTCCCAGGCCGTCGAGGGAGAAGATCACCTCGATCAGCAGGGAGCCGGTAAAGAAGATGCCGATAAAAGCCGCAGGGAAGCCGGCGATGATGATCAGCATGGCGTTGCTGAATACATGGCCATACAGCACACGGGTATTGCTCAGGCCCTTGGCGCGGGCAGTAACCACATACTGTTTGTTGATCTCATCGAGAAAGCTGTTCTTGGTCAGCAGCGTCAGGGTGGCGAAGTTACCAATCACCAGGGCGGTAACGGGTAGCGCCAGGTGCCAGAAATAGTCGAGCAGCTTGCCGGTAAAACTCAGTTCGTCGAAGTTGTTCGAGGTCAGCCCGCGCAGCGGGAACCAGTCCCAGTAGCTGCCGCCGGCAAATAATACGATCAACAGGATGGCGAAGAGAAAGGCGGGGATGGCGTAACCGACGATGATCATTGAGCTGGTCCAGACGTCGAAGGCGCTGCCATGGCGGGTGGCCTTGGCGATGCCCAGCGGGATCGACACCAGGTACATGATCAGCGTGCTCCACAAACCCAGGGAAATCGACACCGGCATCTTCTCGATAATCAGGTCGATAACCTCGGCATCGCGAAAGAAGCTGGAGCCAAAATCCAGTTGTGCGTAGCTCTTGAGCATCAGCCAGAAACGTTCCGGGGCGGATTTGTCGAAGCCATACATACGCTCGATTTCCGCTACCAGCTCGGGGTCAAGGCCCTGAGCGCCGCGGTAGTTGGAGCCAGCCACGGACACCTCAGCACCACCGCCGGCAATCCGGCTGGTCGCGCCGTCAAAGCCCTCGAGCTTGGCGATCATCTGCTCGACTGGGCCACCGGGGGCGGCCTGGATGATGATGAAGTTGATCAGCAGAATGCCGAACAGCGTGGGGATGATCAGCAGCAACCGACGAAAGATATACGCCAGCATCTTATTGCTCCACGTCGGCAGTGTTCTGCGCGGCAGCTTCGTCGGCCGCCGCTTCAGGTGATTTTGCGCGGGCCCACCAGGTGTAGAGGCCTAAGTCGTATTTCGGGCTGACTTTGGGGTGCTCGAAACGGTTCCAGTAGGCCACGCGCCAGGTCTTGATATGCCAGTTGGGCACCACGTAATGGCCCCACAGCAGCACGCGGTCGAGGGCGCGGGTGTGGGTGATCAGGCTCTGGCGCGAATCGGCGTTGATCAGACCCTCGACCAGGCTGTCCACTGCCGGGTCTTTCAGGCCGATAAAGTTGCGGCTGCCGGGGTTGTCGGCGCTGCTGGAGTGCCAGTATTCGCGCTGCTCGTTACCGGGTGAGTTGGACTGACCAAAGCCTCTTACAATCAGATCATAGTCACGCGAGCGCTCCCGATTGACGTACTGGGATACATCGACGCGGCGGATCACCAGTTCAATGCCCAGGTCGGCTAGGTTGCGTTTAAACGGTAGTAGAACTCGCTCGAATTCGGCTTGCGCCAGCAGAAATTCGATGGTCACCGGTTTACCGGTGTTATCCAGCATCCTATCGCTATCGCTATCGACACGCCAGCCGGCTTCCTGGAGCAATTGATAGGCGCGGCGCTGCTGCTCACGAATGATGCCGCTGCCATCGGTGACCGAGGGCTGATATTCGTCGGTAAATACCTGAGGTGGAATCTGCGTGCGAAGTGGCTCCAGAAGCTTCAACTCATCAGCGGACGGTAGGCCGATGGAGGCCAGTTCGGAGTTGTCGAAATAACTGCGGGTGCGGGTGTAGGCGCCGTTGAACAGTTGACGATTGGTCCACTCGTAATCGAACAGCAGGCCCAGGGCTTCGCGCACGCGGCGGTCACTGAACAACGGACGGCGGGTGTTAAAGATAAAACCCTGCATTCCGGTGGGGTTGCGATTGGCGATCTCTTCCTTGATAAGCTGCCCATTGGCCACCGCGGCGGTGTTATAGGCGGTGGCCCAGTTCTTTGCGCTGGTTTCCAGCCAATAGTCGAATTGCCCAGCCTTGAGTGCTTCAAGGGCGACGGTGTTGTCGCGGTAGTAGTCGATTTCCAGGGTGTCGAAATTGTAAAAGCCGCGATTGACCGGCAAGTCCTTGCCCCACCAGTCCTTGACCCGCTCATAGCGAATCGAACGGCCGGCCTGCACGTCCGCCACCTTGTAAGGCCCACTGCCCAGCGGCACATCGAGGCTGCCTTTACTGAAGTCACGCTTGGCCCACCAGTGCTTTGGCAATACCGGCAATTGGCCGACGATCAGCGGCAGCTCACGGTTCCCAGCCTGCTTGAAAACAAAACGGACACTGTTGGGGCTTTCGACCTCGACCTTTTCGACATCGGCGTAATAGCCGCGGTACATCGGTGCGCCTTTGCTCATCAGCGTATCGAAGCTGAATTTGACGTCTTCGGCCGTCACCGGCTGACCGTCGTGGAAGCGTGCCTCGGGGCGCAGGTAGAAGCGTACCCAGGCGTTGTCCGGCGCTTTTTCGATTTTTTCTGCGAGCAGGCCGTAAACGGTGAAGGGTTCATCCAGGCTGGGGCGCGTCAGGCTGTCGTAGATGATGCCTATATTTTCTTCAGATACGCCCTTGGAAATGAAGGGGTTGAGGCTATCGAAGCCACCAAACCCGGCTTGGCGCAAGTTGCCGCCTTTGGGCGCATTCGGATTGACGTAGTCGAAGTGCTTGAAGTTGGCCGGGTACTTGGGTGGTTCGTCATACAGGGTTTGTGCGTGCTTGGGGGCGGCCAGGGCCAGACTGGCAACGCCAAGCAGGGCAATGCCACTGACGTGGATAAACAGGGCGCGCAATGCATGGGTCATTCAGCGTTCTCCATGGATTTCAGCCACCAGGTACGCAGGCCCAGGGTGTAGGACGGCGTGGTGACGAAGGCAAATCGGTTGCGGTAAGCCAGGCGGTGGTAGTCGATATACCAGTTCGGAATGCTGTAGTGCTGCCATAACAGTACCCGGTCGAGGGCGCGGGTAGCGGCGATCTGCTCGTCACGGCTCTGTGCCGACAGCAATTTTTCGATCATTGCATCGACCACTGGGTGGGTAACCCCTGCGTAATTCCTGCCGCCTTTGATCTTGGCCTGGGACGAGTGGAAATACTGCGATTGTTCAAGCCCTGGGCTGAGGGTTTGCGGCAGTGTGAGCAGAATCATGTCGAAGTCGTATTGATCGAGGCGCTGCTTGTACTGGGCGCGGTCGACGGTGCGCAGGTTGGCCTGGATGCCAATGCTGGCGAGGTTTTCGGTAAAAGGCTGGAGGATTCGTTCAAGGTTCGGGTTAACCAGCAAAATCTCGAAACGCAGCGGCTGCCCATCGCTATTGAGCAGGTGTTGGCCGGATGGCTTCCAACCGGCTTCGGCCAATAGACCGAGGGCGCGGCGCAAGGTTTCCCGCGGGATACCCCGGCCATCGGTCTGCGGCATGCTGAAGGGCTCGCTGAACAGTTGTGCCTGCAACTGCTTGCGGTAGGGCGACAGCAACAGCCATTCCGCACCTTCCGGTTTGCCGCGGGCGGAGAACTCGCTGTTGGGGTAGTAGCTTTTTGCGCGCGTGTACGAACTGTTGAACAGCGCGCGGTTGGCCCACTCGAAGTCGAACATCAGGCCCAGGGCTTCACGCACCTGTCGGTCGGCAAACACCGCGCGGCGGGTGTTCATAAACAGTGCCTGGGTCTGGGTTGGAATCTGGTGCGGGATTTCCGCCTTGACGACTTCACCACGGCTTAACGCCGGGAAGCGATAGCCGTTGGCCCAGTTCTTCGCCTGCTGTTCGATATAAATGTCGAATTCGCCGGCCTTGAATGCCTCGAAGGCTACATGGCTGTCGCGGTAGAACTCCACGTCGACTCGGTCGAAATTGTATTTGCCACGGTTGACTGGCAGCTTCGCGCCCCACCAGTCCTTGACCCGCTCAAAGCGCAGGCTGCGCCCAGGGCTGACCTGGGTAATCCGGTAGGGCCCGCTGCCCAGCGGCGGCTCATAGGTGGTGGCCTTGAAGTCGCGGTTTTTCCAGTAGTGCTGTGGCAGTACTGGTAATTCACCAAGGCGCAGGATCAGCAGGGAGTTGCCGGCGCGTTTGAGAACAAAGCGGATGCTGTGGCGATTAAGGATGTCGACCCGTTTTACTTCTTGCAGGTTGGTGCGGTATTGCGGATGACCTTCCTTGAGCAGCAAACGGTAGGAAAATGCCACGTCGTAGGCGGTGATCGGCTTGCCGTCGTGAAAGCGCGCGCCGGGGCGCAGGTTGAACACCACCCAGCTGCGATCATCGCTGTATTCCACCGACTCTGCGATCAGGCCGTAGCTGGAAGCGGGCTCATCACCGGAAGGGTCATAGGCGCCAGTGCCGACCATCAGCGGTGCATTCAGCTCGTTGACGCCGTATTGCAGAAAGTTGGCGGTGCTGATCGGGCTGCTGCCCTTGAGTGTGTAAGGGTTGAGCGTGTCGAAGGTGCCGTTGGCCATCATCCGCAGCGTGCCACCTTTGGGGGCTTCCGGGTTGACCCAGGAGAAATGGGTAAAGCTGGCGGGATACTTCAGCTCGCCAAACTGGGCGTAACCGTGGCTTTTATACAGAGTGGCCCAGGCAGATGAACTGATGGCCATGCAGAGAAGTAGCGAGAGGAGGGGACGTATCAAGTGAAATATCCGATCCGTGGCGTCTTGTGGGCTGCTGGTCAGGCACATTAACAGCTTGTATCGGCTGGAAAAAGGGTAGGTTCGCGGCCAAGCAATAGCGGCACTTTGGCTACACTGAGTTAACTAATTGTGAGGACATCATTTTGGTAACAGCCTGCCATGGTTTGCAGTCATGGATCGATCGCTTCAACCAAGCCGAATTACCCGCTCTGGCCGCTGTGGTGCAGGACCTGCACCGTTTGACCCTCGGCGACAAATCCTCTGTGCAGCAACTGGCGGATGTATTGCTACGCGATGCGGCCTTGACCACCAAGGTGCTGCGCATCGGCAATAGCGTCTATTACAACCCCTCCCAAGAACCTATCCGCACCATTTCCCGCGCCATCGTGCTGATCGGCTTCGACAACGTGCGTCAGATTGGGCTGTCGGTCAGCCTGATCGACGGCTTGCTGGCGCGCAGCTCGCGTGATCAGCTCGCCCAACTGTTGGCGCGTTCGTTTCATGCCGCCGTACAGGCACGCAATATTGCCGGCTACGTGCTGACAAAAAATGATGAGGAAGTATTTATCGCCGCCTTGTTACATAACGTCGGTGAGCTGGCGTTCTGGGGCTGCGCCGGTGATGCGGCGGATGATCTGGCCAGCGCCCTGGCTCAGCCCGGTGTCGATGAGGATGAAGTGGTGATGCAGCTGCTCGGCACCAGCTTTCGTCAGCTGAGTTTGTCGCTGGTGAAAAGCTGGAATCTGGGCGACACCGTCAGCCTGGCGCATCAATCGACCAGCCAGAATGATCCGGCGGTCAAAGCCGTGACCCTCGGGGCGAAGATCAGCCAGGCAGCGCTGGATGGCTGGGATACCCCGGTTATGGAGGCACTGGTCGGCCAGTTGGCGAGTTTTATTGGGGTGACTCCGCAGGAAGCCATGCAGCAGGTGCTGGCCAGTGCCGAGGAAACCGTGAAGATGGCCGCGACCTTCGGCGCCAGTCAACTGTGCAAACTGATTCCTAATACTGATCCGGAACAAATTCGACTGCAGCAGGAGCAGCGCAAGGCGCGCCTGTTACAGCCCAATTTATTGGTTTTGCAGCAGGCTCTGCAGGATCTCGGGCTGATGGTCTCGCGGCGCAGCGATCTCGGCCTGGTGCTCGACACCCTGTTCAAGGGGCTGCATCAGGGGGCTGGGCTGGAGCGCATCATGCTGGTGGTGCTGGCGGATGGGCAAAGCTGTTTTCGCGCCAAGCGGGTGGTTGGCGAAGGCACCGAGGGTTGGAGTCATGATTTCGTCTTGCCCGTGGCGCAGCAAGAGCAGCCGCATATTTTCAGTTATGCGCTGCGTAATAAAGAGGCGTTATGGATGGGCGTACCGGCCAGTTACAACCTTAATGAGTTGGTCACTCAGCCGATTCGCCAGCGCCTGGGGCAGGGCATGTTCTTTATCGCGCCGCTGTTGGCCGGCACCCGCGAAATTGGCTTGTTGTATGCCGACAGTCGGGTATCGGGGCGGGCGTTGAAGCACGAGCAGTTTGTCGCCTTTCAGCGCTTTGCCCAGTTGACCGGGCGTTGCCTGGAGGCGATGAGCAAGAAGGCCTGATCAGTTCAGGCTATATAGGGTCAGGGTTTGCCCTGGCTTGAGCGCCTTGCCGGCTTTAGGGTTCCAATTCTGCAGGCTCTTCATCGGCACTTTGAAGCGCTTGGCAATCAGGTACAGCGAGTCACCCTGGCGCACCTTGTAATAGGTCGCGCTCTGGCGTGGCGCGCTGCCGCTCCCACCACTGCTGGGTTTTCCAGTTTGCAAGGTGAGCACCTGGCCGACCCGCAGGTTGTTGCCGGAAAGCTTGTTCCAGCGCTGCACATCCTTGACGGCAACCTTGTGGTTCTTGGCAATCAGCCAGAGGTTGTCGCCGTTTTTCACCCGGTAGGTACGGCTCGGCGCGCTGTTTGCGACGCTGCGTTGGAACACTGGCTCGCGCGCCGGTACACCGGGCTGTGCGGGAATGCTCAGCACCTGGCCGATACGCAGGTTATTACTGGAGAGCTTGTTGATGTCTTTGAGGGTGTTCACGGTCAGCTGATGACGGTTGGCGATGCTGTGCAGGCTGTCGCCTGAACGCACCCGGTACTGCTGCCAGTCCACCAATTCCTGAGGTTTCATCAGTGAAAGGTTGGCGGTCAGCAGCTCGGCCTTGTCGGTTGGTATCAGCAGGTGCTGCGGGCCATCCAGGGTTATGCCTTTTTTAAACGCGGGATTGAGCAGATACAACTCGTCTTCATCCAGGTCGGCCATGGCGGCGACGCGCGCGAGATCCATGCGCTGGGTGAATTCAACCTTCTCGAAGTACGGCTCATTGGCAATCGGCGCGAGGCTGACGCCATAGGCTTGCGGCGTCATCACCACTTGCGAGAGGGCCAGCAGCTTGGGTACATAATTCTGGGTTTCCACCGGCAGCGAGAGATTCCAGTAATCGGTCGGCAGGCCGAGCTTCTGGTTACGCTCAATCGCTCGGCTGACGCGGCCTTCGCCGGCGTTGTATGCCGCCAGTGCCAAGAGCCAGTCGCCGTTGAACATTTCCTTGAGGCGGGTCAGGTAGCTGATCGCTGCATCGGTTGAGGCCATCACATCGCGGCGGCCGTCATACCAGTTGGTTTGGCGCAGGTTGAAGTTGCGTCCGGTAGAGGGGATGAACTGCCACAGCCCAACCGCATTGGCATGGGAGTAGGCCAGCGGGTTGTACGAGCTTTCGATCATCGGTAGCAGCGCCAGCTCCATCGGCATATTGCGCTGCTCCAGGCGCTCAACGATAAAGTGGATATAGGGGCTGCTGCGCTCGCCGGCTTTTTCAATAAACGAAGGGTTGCTGACGAACCACAGGCGTTGCTGCTCAATGCGCGGGTTGAGGGTGATGATGTCCTGCAGCTGGTAACCGTTGCGCACCCGCTCCCAGATGTCCTTGGGCTCTTCGGGGGCTGTTGCCACGCCGCTGTTGAGCCACTCCGGTTCCTGCTCAAGCCCGACGGCACGGTCGGTGTCGCGGCCGCTATCTGAGCTGTGCTGGTTGCCGGTCTGACAGCCTGCCAGGGTTATACAAGTGATCACCACAAACGCCTGAACGCCTTGTGCTAATGCCTTTAAATTCAAGGGTTTGCGTGGTGATAGAGGCATTGGCGGCGATGTACTTCCCGGCGAAAAGGTCGGGCGATTCTAGGAACCAGCATGCCCCTGGTCAAGTTTTAACCAGTCTTTTGTGTGGTTGTCGAGGTTTAGAAATGGTCCTTCCAAGCGCGTAAAGCCGCGAAAACCTGCGTTGGCGAGCGGCTTGCAGGCCCTTCGCGCTCGCTAATGCGGGCGCCGACCGACGGTTGTGCGCTACGTAGAAACGGATTGGTGGCACGTTCCAGGCCAATCGATGACGGCAGGCTGATTTGCCCAGCCTCGCGCCATTGGCTGACCTGCTCCAAGCGCTCCTTGATTTCAGAATTACTCGGTTCAACTGCTGCGGCAAAGCGCAGGTTGCTCAGGGTGTATTCATGGGTGCAGAACACCTGAGTCTGCTCGGGGAGGGCGGCCAGGCGGCTGAGCGAGTTGTGCATCTGCTCCGGGCTGCCTTCGAACAGGCGACCACAGCCGCCGGCAAACAGCGTGTCGCCACAGAACAGCCAGTGCTGCTCAGGCTGGATATAGGCAATATGCCCCAGGGTGTGTCCGGGCACTTCATATATGTCGAAGCGCTGGCCAAGCACATCGACCTGATCGCCGTCGCGCAGCGCCAGGTCACGGCCAGGGATATTCTCTCTGGCCGGGCCCAGCACCCGCGCACCTGTACTCGACTTCAGTCGTTCAATTCCGCCGACGTGATCGAAATGATGGTGAGTGATCAGAATGTCGCTCAACTGCCAGCCGGGATTGGCCGCCAGCCACGCTTCTACCGGTGCGGCGTCACCGGGGTCGACAACTGCGCAGCGGCGCTGCTCAGGGTCTTGTAGCAGCCATATATAGTTGTCGGAGAATGCAGGCAGGGCGTCGATTTTAATCATGAGTGGGTCGCTAAGCAGGGCACAAAGGTGCATCTTAGGGTGCAATGGCGGTGCTGGCTAATGCAGCACGATCTGCTGCGTGCCGGCCCTGCTGCGTTAAAAACGGGCTCTGGCTCGCGAGATCATATGTAGGCTCTAAGTCCCAGCTCGGTCGTGAATAATATGGGAGTAGCCCCTAATGTCCGATCACCCTTTTGCCCATGCCGACAGTGAGTGGCTCGACCTTATCGCGGCAGCGCGCAGTTGGCTGAGCGGTCCGCTCGGTCAGTTGTTGCTGGAGCAGGAGCGGCAACTGTTGGAAGAAGAGCTGGCGCGTTTCTTCGGTGGTTATCTGGTGTATTACGGTCCAGCCGCCGATACGCCGCCGGATGCTCAACAGATTCAGCGCAGCGTGCGCCTTGGCGCGCCGTTTAAGGGCGTGGAGATTGTTTGTGAGGAGCAATCCTGGCCGTTGACCGAACACGCTGCCGATGTAGTGGTGTTGCAGCATGGTCTGGATTTCAGCCTGTCGCCCCACGGCCTGCTCCGTGAGGCGGCGCGCAGCGTGCGCCCGGGTGGGCATCTGCTGATCGTCGGGATCAATCCAATGAGCAGCTGGGGAGCGCGTCATCTGTTTACCCGCGACGCGCTGCGCCAGGCCCGCTGTATTGCGCCCAGTAGGGTCAGCGACTGGTTGCACCTGCTGGGCTTCGCGCTGGAGAAACGCCGCCTCGGGTGCTATCGTCCGCCGCTTTCTGCGCCGGCCTGGCAAGCGCGGCTGGCTGGGCTGGAGCGACTGGGTGCGGCCTGGCAGCCGCCCGGTGGCGGTTTTTACGTGCTGGTGGCTCGCAAACTGGTGGTGGGGTTGCGGCCATTGCGCCAGCCCAGTAGGCAGCCGGTGGGCAAGCTGCTGCCAATGCCGGTAGCCAAAGTCAGCCGGCGTGAAACGCCGCAGAAATAGCATCGGCCGATAAATTGAGCGAGAGATTGTAGATACATGAGTGAACAGGTCGAGATCTACACCGACGGCGCCTGCAAGGGTAATCCTGGCGTTGGTGGCTGGGGCGCGTTGATGATTTTCAAAGGTGTGGAAAAAGAGTTGTGGGGCGGCGAGGCCGAGACCACCAACAACCGTATGGAAATGACCGCCGCGATCCGCGCTCTGGCCGAGTTGAAGCGCTCCTGCGATGTGCGTCTGGTTACCGACTCGCAGTATGTGATGCAGGGCATTCAGGACTGGATGCCGAACTGGAAGAAGCGCGGCTGGAAAACTGCCGCCAAGCAACCGGTGAAAAATGCCGACCTGTGGCAGCAGCTGGATGAGCAGGTAAACCGCCACAACGTCACCTGGCAATGGGTGCGCGGCCATACCGGTCATCCGGGTAATGAGCGTGCCGACCAATTGGCCAATCGCGGTGTTGATGAAGTAAGAGGGTTGAAGCATGCGTAGTGTGGTTCTGGATACTGAAACCACGGGTATGCCGGTGGCCGATGGCCATCGCGTCATCGAAATCGGTTGTGTTGAACTGATCGGCCGGCGCCTGACCGGGCGGCATTTCCACGTTTACCTGCAGCCTGATCGCGAGATCGATGAAGGCGCAATTGCCGTCCACGGCATCACCAATGATGCGTTGAAAGACAAGCCGCGCTTCAAGGAAGTCGCTGATGAGTTCTTCGAATTCATCAAGGGCGCGCAGCTGATCATCCACAACGCGGCGTTCGACGTTGGCTTTATCAACAACGAATTTGCCCTGATCAAGCAGGACGACCGCGCTGATATAAGCGAGCACTGCTCGATCCTCGACACCCTGATGATGGCCCGCGAGCGCCACCCAGGGCAGCGCAATAACCTCGACGCCCTGTGCAAACGTTATGGCGTCGACAACTCTGGCCGTGACCTGCACGGCGCCTTGCTCGATGCCGAGATTCTCGCCGACGTCTACCTGACGATGACCGGCGGGCAGACCAATCTGTCCCTCGCTGGTGATGGTTCGGAAGGCGACAGCAATGGCCGCCAGCAGCCCAGCGCGATTCGCCGCTTGCCTGCTGAGCGGGCGCGTACGCGGGTTATCCAGGCTAGCGCTGCCGAGCTGGCCGAGCACGCCGCACGCCTGGCAATTATCGAGAAGTCCGCTGGCGCACCGCCGCTCTGGGTGCAGATGGAGCAGTCGAAAGCCGAGGCCTGATTGCGTCGCGAGTTATCCGCTCGCGACCTTTTCGTACAGCGTCACGCAGAGGGGGTTCCGCCTGGCTGAGCCAGCCTCTACCCTGAGGCGATAGGCAGGCTAGGGCCTGTCACTCCCAGGGACGCCACAATGTATAAAGACCTCAAGTTTCCCGTCCTGATTGTGCACCGTGACATCAAGGCCGATACCGTGGCCGGTGACCGGGTACGCGCCATCGCCCAAGAACTGGAGCAGGACGGCTTCAGCATTCTTTCCACCGCCAGTTCCGCCGAGGGGCGCATCGTGGCCTCCACGCACCACGGCCTAGCCTGCATTCTGGTCGCCGCCGAAGGTGCGGGTGAAAACAAAAACCTGCTGCAGGACATGGTCGAGCTGATTCGTATCGCTCGCCGTCGCGCGCCGCAGTTGCCGATTTTCGCCTTGGGCGAGCAGGTGACCATCGAGAACGCGCCGGCCGAGGCCATGGTCGATCTCAACCAGCTGCGCGGCATTCTCTATTTGTTCGAAGATACCGTGCCGTTCCTCGCGCGCCAGGTGGCCCGTGCCGCACGCAATTATCTGGACTGTCTGCTGCCGCCATTCTTCAAGGCGCTGGTGCAGCACACCGCACAATCCAACTATTCCTGGCACACGCCCGGCCATGGCGGCGGGGTGGCCTATCGCAAGAGCCCGGTTGGGCAAGCGTTTCACCAGTTCTTTGGTGAAAACACCCTGCGTTCTGACCTTTCGGTATCGGTGCCGGAGCTGGGCTCGCTACTTGATCACACCGGCCCGTTGGCTGAGGCGGAAGCCCGCGCGGCGCGTAACTTCGGCGCAGACCACACTTACTTCGTTATCAATGGTACCTCGACGGCGAACAAGATCGTCTGGCACTCCATGGTCGGACGTGATGACCTGGTTCTGGTGGATCGCAACTGCCATAAGTCGATCCTGCATTCGATCATCATGACCGGTGCGATCCCGCTGTACCTGTGCCCGGAGCGTAACGAACTGGGCATCATCGGCCCGATTCCGCTGAGCGAGTTCAGCCGTGAGTCGATTCAGGCGAAGATCGATGCCAGCCCGCTGGCACGCGGCCGTGTGCCGAGCAGCAGTGGGGCGATGGTCAAGCTGGTGGTGGTGACCAACTCCACTTACGACGGCCTTTGCTACAACGCCGAGCTGATCAAGCAGACCTTGGGCAACAGCGTGGAAGTGCTGCATTTCGACGAGGCCTGGTATGCCTATGCAGCGTTTCACGAGTTCTATGCCGGGCGTTACGGCATGGGCACTGCGCGCACTGAAGATGCGCCGCTGGTGTTTACCACCCATTCGACGCACAAGTTACTGGCGGCCTTCAGCCAAGCCTCGATGATTCATGTGCAGGATGGCGGTGTGCGTCAACTGGACCGTGACCGCTTCAACGAAGCCTTTATGATGCACATCTCCACTTCGCCGCAGTACGGCATCATCGCCTCGCTGGACGTGGCCTCGGCAATGATGGAAGGCCCGGCAGGGCGCTCGCTGATTCAGGAGACCTTCGATGAGGCCCTGAGTTTCCGCCGCGCCCTGGCCAATCTACGGCAGAACCTCAGTAGCGATGATTGGTGGTTCAGCATCTGGCAGCCGGCTAAGGCAGAAGGCACCGATGATGTGGTGACTCAGGACTGGCTGCTGCAGCCACAAGCCGAGTGGCATGGCTTTGGTGATGTGGCCGAAGATTACGTACTGCTTGATCCGATCAAGGTGACCCTGGTGACGCCGGGACTGACTGCCGATGGCAAGCTGGACGAGCGCGGCATTCCGGCGGCTGTGGTTAGCAAATTCCTCTGGGAGCGCGGCCTGGTGGTGGAGAAGACTGGCCTGTATTCCTTCCTGGTGCTGTTCTCCATGGGCATTACCAAGGGCAAATGGAGCACGCTGCTGACCGAGCTGCTGGAGTTCAAACGCAGCTACGACGCCAACCTGCCGTTAAGCGATGTACTGCCTTCGATTGCCCAGGCCGGTAAAACCTTCTATCAGGGTATGGGCCTGCGCGATCTGTGTGATGCCTTGCATGCCTGCTATCGCGAAAACGCCACGGCCAAGGCGCTCAAGCGTATGTACACGGTGCTACCGGAAGTGGCGATAAAACCTGCCGATGCCTACAACCAGCTGGTGCGCGGCGAAGTTGAGGCGGTGCCAATTGAGCAGCTGGAAGGCCGTATTGCTGCGGTGATGCTGGTGCCATATCCGCCAGGTATTCCGCTGATCATGCCGGGTGAACGCTTTACCGCGCAGACCCGCTCGATCATTGACTACCTAGCCTTTGCCCGCACCTTTGATCGCAGCTTCCCCGGTTTCGATGCCGATGTGCACGGCCTGCAGCGTGAGGAAGGCGTCTACACCGTGGACTGCATCAAGGCCTGAGCCTGCTCTGTCCTATAGCGTTGCTTGGCGGCGCCGACGTTATTCGTCGGCTTACCGCCTGTCTTTCTCAGTAGATCAAGCGCTTATCGCCGATAAGTAAAAATTGAGCTTAACTTTGATGACGTGGTCTGCGTCACAGTGGCCAGCATCGACATTTGTCGGTTGGTTGTTATAGTTGCTCGATTTTTAGCATAAGAAGATTTTCATTGTGCGCTTGCGCCCCAGCTGAGGATGACTGCCGTGTCCGACTACAAAGCCTTTAATGTCGTGTTGGCAGATAAGGTCGCCCATGTGGTGATCAATCGCCCGGAAAAAGTTAACGCGATGAACGCGGACTTCTGGAGCGAGATCATCGAGATTTTCCGCTGGATCGACGCCACCGATGAAGTGCGCGCAGTGGTGATTTCCGGTGCGGGCAAACATTTCTCCTCAGGTATCGACCTGATGATGCTGGCCTCAGTCGGTAGCCAACTGGGCCCGGATGTCGGCCGCAATGCCGAAAAGTTGCGGCGCAAGATTCTCGAACTGCAAGCCTCGTTCAATGCCGTGGATAACTGCCGCAAACCGGTTCTGGCCGCCATTCAAGGCTATTGCCTGGGTGGCGCGATTGATCTGGTCTCGGCCTGCGATATGCGTTACTCCACTGTAGATGCACAATTCTCGATCAAGGAAATCGACATTGGCATGGCCGCCGACGTCGGTACTTTGCAGCGCCTGCCGCGCATTATTGGTGATGGCATGATGCGCGAGCTGGCCTTTACCGGCCGCACCATCAATGGTGAAGAGGCTCGAAGTATTGGCCTGGTCAACCGCACCTATGCCGATGCTGATGCCCTGCTGGATGGCGTAATGGGCATTGCTCGCGAGATCGCCAGCAAGTCGCCAGTGGCAATTCGTGGCACCAAGGAAATGATTCGTTATATGCGCGATCACCGGGTCGATGACGGCCTGGAATATATCGCCACCTGGAACGCCGCCATGCTGCAATCTGCCGATCTGCGGGTGGCCATGACGGCTCATATGAGTAAGCAGAAACCGGAGTTCGCTGACTGATGTTGCCTTTCCACCTGTTTTTATTACCGACGCGGGAGGCGCAATAGCTCATGGTTTCTGGAGCCACGTCGCTTAATTTGGTGCGCGATGAACTGTTCACCACTATGGAAGAGGCCGAGTCGAGCCTTGAACACTTTATTGCCGACCGCCACAACGGCAGCCTGCTGCAGCAAGCCGTGGAAAACCTGCATCAGGTGCGCGGGACGCTGAACCTGATCGAGCTGGCCGGAGCCGAGTTGCTGGCTCAGGAAGTGCTGGATCAGGCCACCGATATTCCCGCCGGTGCCGGTGAAGAACGTGATGCCCAGCTTTCTGCCCTGAGCAACGCGCTGCATGTGTTGCGCCGCTACTTGGAAAACGTCGAAGCTAATCGTCAGGAAATGCCGGAGTTGCTGCTGCCAGCGATCAATAACTTGCGCCAGGCGGGCGGTCAGCCTGCTTTGCCAGAAAGCTTCTTTTTCAGTGTGCGCCTCGATCATGCTCGTCCGCGTACCGCGCCGCCATCGGTGGATGGTGCGGCGCGTGAAAGTGAAGGGCGTCGTCTGCGGCATATGTATCAGGTGGGCCTGCTGGGCTTTATCCGTGAGCAGAATCCACAGGCCAGTCTCAAGTTGATGGGCCGAGCGCTGACTCGCCTCGACAGCCTTTTTGCTAACGAGCCGCGCGGTCGCCTGTGCTGGGTCGGCGCGGCGGCCGTTGAGGCTCAGGTTGAGGGTCAGTTGCTGGCCCGCAAGTCGCGTAAACAGCTGTTCTCGCGGATTGACCGCGAGCTCAAGCAGATGCTCGTCAATGGCCAGTACGAAGCTCCGCGTGGTTTGCTCAAGGAATTGCTCTATCTGGTGGCCCTTGCGGACAGCCGTGGGCCGCAAGCAGCGGCCTTGAGTGAAGTGTTCGGTCTGACGCCGCTGCCCTTTACCGATCATCTGCTGGAAGAGGAATACCAGCGCCTGGCAGGCCCGGGTCAGGCAGTGATGCGCTCTTTGAGTTCGGCGATCCGTGAGGAGCTTAGCAGCGTCAAAGACATGCTCGACCTGATCGAGCGTGGCACCCTGCAAAGCGACAGCCTCAATAGCCTGCACGCCTTGCTTGGCAAGCTGAGCAAGACCCTCGGTATGGTCGGCCTGAGTTCGGCCGGTAACTCCCTTAACGCCCAGCTGCAAACTGTTGCCAGCTGGAGCGAAGAAAGCGCTCCCGCACCTCAGGAGCTGCATAAGCTGGCAGATGCCGTGCTGTACGTCGAAGGCATGGTCGCCAGCCTGGAGCGTGGCGAGCGCCGTGAAACGCGACCTGCCCAGGCGAAGCCGGGTGACGAAGCTGAGTCTTTCGCCCTGCATCAGCTCAACGAAGCTCGCATTGTGGTGGTCGATGAGGCCCAGGCGGGCCTGGCGTTGGCCAAGCGGGCGATTACCGCATACCTGGAGTCGGGTGGCGAGCGCATGCACTTGTCTAACGTGCCGTTCAGTCTGCAGGCCGTGCGCGGCGGATTGTGGTTCCTTGGTCAGGAGCGTGCTGCTCTGTTGGTCGGTGCCTGCGCCGATTACATCCAGCAGCATATGTTCGATGCCCCGCAGATGCCGTCCGAGCAGATGCTGGAAACTCTCGCCGATGCCTTGAGCAGCCTGGAATACTACCTCGAAGCCGGCGCGGTGATGCGTCCGGAAACCCAGCCAAGCGTGCTTGATCTCGCTGCAGAAAGCGTGCGGGCCTTGGGCATGCAGCTGGGGGCTTGAGCATGCAGCGCTGGCAACCCACTCTGCTCGACAGTCAGCAACCTGGTGGCTGGGTGGTCGCGCACTGCAAGCAGCATTTTCTGGCAGACAGTAACGGTGCGCTGTTCCCCCGTGAATGGCTGAAGAAGCAGGACTTGCCGATTATCGCAGAGCATGGCCTGGGCCATTTTGATGGTGATGCAGTCTACCTGCTGGAGCTGGGTCATCCTTTCGACATGCCGGGCTGCGCCTGGCAGAGCCTGCGTCAGTTTATGCTGCAGGGCGATGCCGACACGTTCAAGCTACTCAGCTATGCCACACAAATCGGTACCTGGGCCAGCCAGCACCGTTTCTGTGGCAGTTGTGGCGGGGCAATGCAGCACGTGCCTGGCGAACGCGCGATGCACTGTGTGCGCTGTGAGTTGCAGCATTACCCGCGACTTTCGCCGAGCATGATTGTGCTGGTAACCCGCGGCGATGAGATTTTGCTGGCGCGCTCGCCGCGCTTTGTTGCTGGGGTCTACAGCACCTTGGCAGGCTTTGTTGAAGCAGGCGAATCAGTCGAGCACTGCGTAGCCCGTGAAGTGCGCGAAGAGGTCGGGGTCGAGATCAGTAACCTGCAGTACCTCGGCAGCCAGGGTTGGCCGTTTCCGCATTCACTGATGCTGGGTTTTCATGCCGAGTACGCCGGTGGCGATATCGTTATGCAGGCCGAGGAAATCGAGGATGCGCAGTGGTTCAGCGTGCATGACCTGCCGCCATTGCCGGCAGCCCGCTCGATTGCTCGTTATCTGATTGACGTCTATGTGGCACGCCGCCTAGGCCTGCCCGAACCAGTGCTGCCAGGCTAGGCGCACGGTCAGCGCCAGTACCACCAAGATAAATACCGGGCGGATGAACTTCGAACCGCCCTTGATCGCCGTACGTGCGCCGAGAAACGCGCCGACCATCAACGCCAACCCCATGCAGATGCCCAGCAGCCAGGCCACTTGCCCGCTGATGATAAACACGCTCAGGGCGCAGATATTGCTGACAAAGTTCATGCTGCGCGCTACGCCGCTGGCCTTGACTAGGTCGAGTGGGTAGAGCAGCAGGCTACTGACTGTCCAGAAGGCGCCGGTGCCTGGGCCCGCCACACCATCATAGAAACCCAAGCTGAGGCTTTGTGGCCACTGCCGGCCCTTGGCGATCGGCGCCTCGGCGAGCAGCGGCGCGGCCGGAGTTTTGCCAAACAGCAGGTAGAGGCCGCAGCCAAACACCACTGCAGGTAGCAGCTGGTTCAACCATTCAGACGGCAGCCATTGCGCCATCGCGGCACCAAGCAGGGCGCCGACCGCCGTACCGATCAATGCATTGCGCCATTGGCTGGGGTCAAACAGCTTGCGCCGGTAGAAGGTGTAGCTGGCTGCGGCTGAGCCAAAGGTCGAGCTCAGCTTATTCGTGCCAAGGGCCAAGTGCGGCGGCAGGCCGGCAGTCAGCAGCGCGGGAATAGTCAGCAGGCCGCCACCGCCGGCAATTGCATCGATAAAGCCGGCAATAAACGCGACCAGGGCAAGAATCGCCAGGGTGCTCAGGTCAACACTGAGTTCAAACGGGAAAGCCATTAAAAAACACGTCCTGTGTCTAATTGTGGTGTTGTCTTGCTGTTATACAGCCAGGTAGCTGCGCATAATGCCGGCAATTTCAAGCATAAGGAATGCACGGCGATGCAATACGGCGGACTGGCATGGGCAACGGCATTGCTGGGGTTACTGGCGGTGTTTGTTGCAGCGCGCATCCTGTTCAATCGGCAATGGTTTCTCGGTTGGTTGCGTGGCACCTGTGGCTTGGCATTTCTCGCCCTGGCGGCCTTGATTGGCCTGCTTGCCAACGATTTGCGCAGCTATGCAGCAATTCCTGAAGGCAAGCCGCTGGCCACGCTGAGCTTCAAGGCTGACGGCCCGTTGTATCGCGTCAGTGTGCTTGAGGGCGGTCGTGAGCGCACGCTGACCATGGAGGGCGATCTCTGGCAACTGGATGCGCGCTTCTTGCAGTGGAAAGGCCTGGCGGCGTTGATCGGCCTGCAGCCTGGTTATCGCCTGGAAAAATTATCGGGGCGCTTCCTCTCCATCGAGCAGCAAAGCCTGGCGCAGCACACTCGTGTCGAACTGGCGCGCAGCCCTTATGGCATCGATCTGTGGCGCTGGCTGCGGCTGGGAGCGCATGACCTGTTTATCTTCGACCCCCAGGCGCGCAGGGTGACCTATCTGCCGCTTGCCGATGATGCGGTTTACAGCATCAACCTGACGCCTGCCGGTTTGCTCGCCGAGCCGATGAACCCCGCAGCCAAGCAGGCGCTGAAAGACTGGCAGTAAATTCCAGTGGATGTAAAAAAGGCGACCCTAAGGTCGCCTTTTTATTGCATGGGGTTTCTCAGGAGAGAAAGCCACCGTCCACATTCAACGCCACGCCGGTGGTGTAGCTGGAGGCATCGCTGGCCAGGTACAGCACAGTGCCAGCCATTTCGCTCGGGTCGGCTACGCGCTTGAGCGGAATACGCTGCAGGGCGAGGTTGAGGATGGCGTCGTTTTTCACCAGCGCCGAGGCGAACTTGGTGTCGGTCAGCCCAGGCAGCAGGGCGTTACAGCGAATACCGAACTGCGCGCACTCCTTGGCGAAGACTTTGGTCATGCTGATAACCGCAGCCTTGGTCACCGAGTAGATGCCCTGGAACTCGCCCGGAGAAACACCGTTGATCGAGGCGACGTTAATGATGCTGCCACCACCATTGGCCTTCATCAGCTTGCCGCCCTCGATGGACATAAAGTAGTAGCCGCGGATGTTTACATCGACGGTTTTCTGGAATGCGCCCAGGTCAGTGTCCAGTACGTTGCAGAATTGCGGGTTAGTGGCGGCGTTGTTGACCAGGATGTCGAGACGGCCGAACTGCTCTTTGATCTGCGCGAAAACGTTGCTGATCTGCTCCATCTCGCCGATATGGCAGGCAACTGCGGTGGCTTTACCGCCGTCTGCGATGATCGCGTCGGCGACTTTCTGGCAGTCGTCGATCTTGCGGCTGGAGACAATCACGTGGGCGCCTTGCTGGGCCAGCAGTTTGGCGATGGCTTCACCGATGCCGCGGCTGGCGCCGGAGACGAAAGCGATCTTGCCGTCGAGGTCGAACAGTTGGGTCTTGGACATGGGCTTTTCCTTTCTTATGAGAGGCCTGTTCGGCCGTTTACAGCTGCGATTTATTGATGACCTGCAGGCTCATCTGCTCCAGTAGCTTGTTCATGTGAATGAACTGCGCGAAGCGTTTGTCCTGGGTCTGGCCATGGAAGTAGCGGTAGTAGATCTGTTGCACAATGCCGGCCAGGCGGAACAGGCCGTAGGTGTAGTAGAAATCGATGCTCTTGATTTCGATGCCCGAGCGTTCGGCGTAGTAGTCGGCGAACTGCTGGCGAGTCAGCATGCCCGGCGCATTGCTTGGCTGGCGGCGCATCAGCTGGATCGGTGCCGAGTCGCCAGCTTCGATCCAGTAGGCGAGGGTGTTGCCCAGGTCCATCAACGGGTCGCCGATGGTGGTCAGCTCCCAGTCGAGCACGCCGATGATCTGGCTTGGGTTTTGTGGATTCAGAATCACGTTATCGAAGCGGTAATCGTTGTGCACGATGGCCGGCTTGTGGTGGTCGGCAGGCATCTTGTCCTTGAGCCAGGCTTTGACCGGTTCCCACAGCGGCGCGTCGGGGGTCAGGGCTTTGTCGTAGCGATCACTCCAGCCACCGATCTGCCGCTGCACATAACCTTCAGGCTTGCCCAGATCACCGAGGCCGCAGGCCTGATAGTCGACGTTATGCAGCTCGACCATCTTGTCGATAAAACTCTTGCACAGCTCGCGGGTCTGCTCGGCGCTGAAGTTCAGCTCGGCCGGCATGTCCGAACGCAGGATGATGCCGTTGACCCGCTCCATTACATAGAACTCGGCGCCTATCACCGACTCGTCGATGCAGTGCACGTAGGCTTTCGGGCAGTAGGGGAAACCGGCGTTGAGCTGATTGAGGATGCGGTATTCGCGGCCCATGTCGTGGGCGGATTTGGCCTTATGGCCAAAAGGCGGGCGGCGCAGGACGAATTCTTTACCCGGGTATTCCAGCAGGTAGGTCAGGTTCGAGGCACCGCCAGGGAACTGGCTGATACGTGGCTCGCCCGTCAGACCGGGGATATGCGCCTTGAGGTACTGGTCGATGACCGCGGCGTCGAGTTCTTCGCCTTCGCGGATACGGGTGGACTGGTCAGTAAGCGCCATGTTTATCCCTTCTACTTATGATGGGTGCCTAAGATAATTAGCTAATCTAATGCTGCAGCCTTTGCCTAACAAGGATTACACGCCGTTATAGGTGGGCGTGTTGCTACCCAATCAAGCTGCCTGATTGGCTATTCAAGCTGTTTTTTTAGTTATAAAAAAACCGGAGTCAAGGACTCCGGTTTGTTTTTTAGCGCAGTTGCCTTGCCGCTTAAACCGGGAACAGCTCGCCCAGTTTCATGGCCAGCATCATGTCGCCTTCGGCGCGCAGTTTGCCGGACATGAAAGCTTGCATACCGTCGGTTTCGCCGCTGGTGATGCCTTTCAGGGTTTCGGTGTCCATGATCAGGCTCACGTTGGCGTTGGCGTTGTCGCCTTTCTCAACGGCGCAGGTGCCGTCTTTAACGATCAGCGCGTAGTTCTCGCCGTCTTCGATGTTGAATTGGAACACCAGATCCAGGCCTGCAGCGGCACCGGCGTTGAATTTGGACTGCATGGTATTGACGATGTCTGCAACGCTCATGGTTTCTTCCTTTTTCTCAGGTTTTTTCTAGCGCCCTTGACGGGTGCAGTGGGCCGCAGCTCAGCGATAAGTGATGAGCTCCGGCGCCTTCAACAGCTGCAAATGCACATTGCTGTTGAAGGAAGCCAGGCTCACTTGGCTGCCACGAAATTTCAGGCAGCTTAGTGAGGTGTTAACAATTTGCCAGTTCAGCTCGAAAGCCTGTGCGGGCGCGATACCGGTAATCAGGTGCAGCAGGGCGGTAATAGTGCCGCCCGAGGTAAATACTGCAATGTTCTGTTTGCTCTCGGCCTGTTCCAGCAGTCGGGTGAGGCCGCCCTGGACCTGCTCGACAAAGCCTTGCCAGCTTTGCAGATCCGGCGTGTCGTGTTCGCCGCTAATCCAGCGACCAATCAGCTTGGCAAACAGGCGCTGAAATTCAGCGCGGTTCTGCGCGCCATTACGCAGGATGTGCAAGGCTTCAGGTTCTTCGCCAAGCATGTCCGGCAACAAACTGCGGATCACCGCATCGGCATCGAACTCATTGAAGGCAGAATCAATTTCCAGTGTCGGTATGCTAATGCCGGCGTCGTGCAACTGCTGCAAAGCGCTGTTAGCCGTGTGCTGCTGACGGCGCAGATCTCCGCTGACGCTGCGATCAATACGCACGCCGAGTTGCGCGAGGTGCGCGCCCAGCACTTCGGCCTGGCGAATTCCGATGGGCGATAGCACATCGTAATCGTCTGCACCGAAGGAGGCTTGGCCATGTCGAATCAGGTAGATGCTGCCCACGTCCGCTCGATTCCGGTACGTTGAAAGTTTCGCGAGGGTATGGTGAAGCTCAGGAGCTGTCAACGTAAAAACATACGCTTGTTTGAATTGCATGAGTCCGCTGAATGACCAGGCCTTGCTTGCTGGCCGCCGACCCATGGCCTCGGTATGCTTGGGCACTATTCAGCGCGGTCGATGAACGTGCGCTGCCATTGGGACAAGGGGGAATACGTGGAGTTTTTTGCAGAGTACATCGGCTTTCTGGCCAAGACAGTCACCCTGGTTGTGGCCATTCTGGTGGTGCTGGTGACGATTGCCGCACTGCGCAGCAAGGGCCGTCAGAGCACTGGCCAGCTGCAGGTGAACAAGCTCAATGATTTCTTCAAGCAGCTGCATCAGCGCATGGAGCACGCGGTACTCGACAAAGACCAACTGAAAGCTGCGAGCAAAGCCGAAGCCAAGGCCGCCAAGCAGGAAAAGAAGGCCGGCATTCATAAACCGCGCGTTTATGTGCTGGATTTCGATGGCGATATCAAAGCCTCGGCCACTGATAACCTGCGTCACGAAATCACTGCTTTACTGACTATGGCAACGCCGCAGGATGAAGTGGTGCTGCGTTTGGAAAGCGGCGGCGGCATGGTGCACAGCTATGGTTTGGCCTCATCGCAGCTGGCGCGTATTCGTCAGGCGGGCGTGCCGCTGACCATTTGTATCGACAAGGTCGCGGCCAGCGGCGGCTATATGATGGCCTGCATCGGCGAGAAGATTATTTCCGCGCCATTTGCCATTCTCGGCTCGATTGGTGTGGTGGCTCAGCTGCCTAACGTGCACCGCCTGCTGAAAAAGCATGACATCGATTTTGAAGTACTGACCGCTGGTGAGTACAAACGCACTCTGACCGTGTTTGGCGAAAATACCGAGAAGGGCCGGGAGAAGTTCCAGGAAGACCTGGAAACCACCCATGAATTGTTCAAGGGTTTTGTTGCCCGCTACCGCCCGAAGCTGGACATTGACCAGATTGCCACTGGTGAAGTCTGGCTGGGCCTGGCGGCATTGGAAAAGCAGCTGGTCGATGAACTGAGGACCAGTGACGAATACCTGGCAGAGCGAGCGAAGAGCGCCGAGCTGTTTCATTTGCACTATGCCGAAAAGAAAACCCTGCAGGAGCGCGTTGGGCTGGCGGGCAGCGTAGCGCTGGATCGTTTCGTTCTGAACTGGCTGAGTCGTTTGAATCAGCAGCGCTTCTGGTAACCGTTTAAAGGGAGTCGATATGAGCAAGTTCAGTGCATTGCAGGTCCGTGAGAGCGCAGCGGGCGGTTTCGAACAAGTGATTGTGCCGCGGGAGATCGACGACTTGCCGGCCGGCGAGCTGCTGATTCGGGTCAAGTATTCCTCGCTCAACTATAAGGATGCCTTGTCGGCCAGTGGCAACCGCGGCGTGACCAAAAACTTTCCGCATACCCCAGGCATCGACGCTGCCGGTGTGGTGGAAGCGTCCAGTGTGGCCGAATTCAGCGTGGATGATGAGGTGATCGTCACCGGCTACGATCTGGGCATGAACACCTCGGGCGGATTTGCTCAGTACATTCGTATCCCTGCCAGCTGGGCGCTGAAGCGTCCCAAGGGCTTGTCGCTGCGCGAGGCCATGGTGCTTGGCACCGCTGGGCTGACCGCCGCGCTGTGTGTCGACAAGCTGGAGCAAAGCGGGCTAACGCCGGATGCGGGTACTGTACTGGTGACCGGTGCCACCGGTGGCGTTGGCAGTGTCGCGGTGGCGTTGCTGACCACCCTGGGTTACCGCGTTGCGGCATCGACCGGCAAAGCGGAGCAGGGTGATTACCTCAAGGCGCTGGGCGCGCAGCAGATTGTTCTGCGTTCCGAGTTGCTGGATGGCACCGACAAACCGATGCTCAAGGAGCAGTGGGCTGGCGCCGTAGATTGCGTGGGTGGGGATATCCTGTTCAACGTGGTCAAGTCGCTGAGCTACGGCTCCAGCGTTGCCTGCTGCGGCCTGACGGCTGGCGTCGGTTTTAAGGGCAGTGTGCTGCCGTTTATCCTGCGTGGGGTGAATCTGCTTGGGGTCGACTCGGTCGAGCTGCCTCTGGTGGTCAAGGCGTCGATGTGGGACAAGCTGTCGCTGCAATGGAAGGTCAATCTAGAGGCGCTGGTGAGTGAAGTCACCTTGGAGCAACTGCCTGCTGCCATCGCTCAGGTGCTGGCCGGTAAGCAGGTTGGGCGCGTGCTGGTCAAGTTGACATAGGCGCATTCCAGAAACGATAAGGCCACCTTAATTGGTGGCCTTTTACGTACTGCGGACTGCTTAGGCGCGGCGACGGAACAGCGGCAGCGGCTGGTCCGTGGAGGCCTGATAAACCTCGCTGAACTCCTCGAAGGCTTTCAAGGCGTCCAGCGGGTCTTTGTCCTCACGCAGGGCGAAGGCATCAAAGCCTACGCGCAGGTAAGAGAACAGCTGATCACGCAGCACGTCACCGATGGCGCGCACTTCGCCTTTATAGCCGTAGCGGTTGCGCAGCAGGTAGGCGGTGGAGCAGTGACGGCCATCGGTAAAAGCAGGAAAGTTCAGCGCGATGACCTGGAAGTTATCCAGCTGATCGGCGATTTCCTCGATTTCCTCGCCCGCGTCCAGCCACACGCCCAGGCCGCCATCACGGGCCTTGAGCGCGGTACTGTGCTCGACCCACAAGCCCAAAGGCACAATCAGATCGTCGCAGTTGGGAATGCCGTCCAACGTGGCGTCTTTGGGCAGCAGGTGCCAGCTTTCGTCGATCAGCTGACCGTTCTTAATGATTCGCTGCATATACGCGTTCCTTGAACGGGTCGACGCCGATACGGCGGAAGGTGTCGAGGAAACTCTCTTCTTCGGTGCGGCGTTCGACATAGACCTTGACGATCTTGTCGATCACGTCAGCCATGTCCGCTTCGGCGAAGGATGGGCCGAGGATCTGCGCCAGGCTGGCGTCACGACCGGCGCTGCCGCCGAGGGACACCTGATAGAACTCCTGACCTTTCTTATCCACCCCGAGGATGCCGATATGGCCAACGTGGTGGTGACCGCAGGCGTTCATGCAGCCGGAGATATTCAGGTCGATATTGCCGATGTCGAACAGGTAATCCAGGTCATCGAAACGACGTTGGATGGCTTCGGCAATCGGGATCGACTTGGCGTTGGCCAGCGAGCAGAAGTCGCCGCCAGGGCAGCAGATGATGTCGGTCAGCAGGCCGACGTTCGGCGTAGCAAAACCGTTTTCACGCAGTTCGCCCCACAGGGTGAACAGCTGCGCCTGCTCAACATCCGCGAGGATGATGTTCTGGTTATGGCTGTTGCGCACTTCGCCAAAGCTGTAGCGGTCGGCCAGGTCGGCAATTGCATCAAACTGCTTGTCGGTGACGTCACCCGGCGCTACGCCGGTCGGTTTCAGCGACAGAGTGACGGCGACGTAGCCCGGCTTCTTATGGGCGAAGGTATTGCGCTGACGCCAGCGGGCAAAACCTGGATGCTTGGCATCCAACGCTGCAAGCGCGGAATCCTGATCGTCGAGGTCTTTGTAGCTTGGGTCGATAAAGTGCGCGGCAACGCGCGCCACTTCAGCTTCGGTCAGGGTGCTAGGGCCGTCTTTCAGGTGTACCCACTCAGCATTCACACGCTCGGCGAACACTTCAGGGGTCAACGCCTTAACCAGAATCTTGATCCGCGCCTTGTACTTGTTATCACGGCGGCCATAGCGGTTATATACACGCAGGATGGCGTCGAGATAACTGATCAGGTGCTGCCATGGCAGGAATTCGTTGATAAAGCTGCCTACGATCGGCGTGCGACCCAGGCCGCCACCGACGGATACACGGAAGCCCAGCTCACCGGCATCGTTCTGTACCGCTTCCAGGCCAATGTCGTGCACTTCAATCGCAGCGCGGTCGCTCACTGCACCGTTGACGGCAATCTTGAACTTGCGTGGCAGGTGGGTGAACTCGGGGTGGAAGGTCGACCACTGACGGATGATCTCGCACCACGGACGTGGGTCGATAAGTTCATCTTTGGCCACACCGGCAAACTGGTCGGTGGTGGTGTTACGGATGCAGTTGCCGCTGGTCTGAATCGCATGCATCTGCACGGTGGCCAGTTCGGCGAGAATGTCGGGTACATCTTCCAGATCTGGCCAGTTGAACTGAACGTTCTGGCGAGTGCTGATGTGCGCGTAACCCTTGTCGTAGTCACGGGCAATCTTGGCCATCATGCGCACTTGTGCGGACGACATCAGACCGTATGGCACGGCAACGCGCAGCATCGGCGCAAAGCGCTGGATATACAGGCCATTCTGCAGGCGCAGCGGGCGGAATTCTTCAGCGCTTAGTTCGCCAGCGAGGTAACGGCGGGTTTGATCGCGATACTGCTTGACGCGGTCTTCGACGATTTTTTGGTCGTACTGGTCGTATACGTACATGGAGTGTCCTGTTATCAGGCTTTTTACAGCTAATCAGCGCGCACGGCCGCGCACTCCCTGCGGAGCCGGAGGAAGATACCAGCTCAGGGTTATGCGCAAAAGTGATGTTTGAGTATATGGAAAGAACTTAAAGGGATAAGAAGGGCGCTGAACATAGCCCTACGGCTTGAGTAAGCAGGCATGCTGGTCTTAACTGCATAAAACGATTCACCCATAAACACAACAAGAGGGGTAATCCATGAGCGAGCACAGTGAACCGGATAATGCTGACAGCGTGGTAGATGCCAAGGCCATATTTGCCTTGATTGTGATCTTCGTCGCCACAGCGGTGTTCTGGGTCAGTCAGCAATAAGACCTGGCAGCAGCTAAAGCACAAAGCGGGCACCCATTAATGGATGTCCGCTTTTTATTGTCTGCAGAGCAGGAGTGGGATTCAGTGGCAGCTGAGGCTGTCGGCCTGGCGATAGAGCATAAGCAGTTTGCGCGTAATGGACTGCTGAATATCGTCACGCTCGAAGGTCGATAGTCGCGTCAGGCGACTGACCTGTAGGCGGTGAAGGTGAATATAGGGCATCTGCTGGTCGAACTCGCGCAGGTCGCCCTTCATCATGATTGGCAGGAAGATATCGCCGGCCTTCTTCTGGTTGCTGATGATCTGTGCCAGCGCGGGTTTGAATGGCATGGTTTTCGGTGCCGGACCGCCTTCCTTGATCATCGTAGTCAGCAGCAAGCCGGGCTTACGCAGGACCACGCCGGGCAGCACGCACAATCCAGTTTTGCGCACGGCATGTGCTTCGATACCATGCAGGGTGTCATGGAAGGCGTAAGGGTTGGGCAGCACCACCATCTTGCGGCCCATATCGCTGGGGAAGTGTAGGTCATAGTTGGTGTACAGCTGGCGCGTCGATTCCGAGTACACGCATAGGCGGTTCTCGAACAGTTTGATAAAGCGTTCGGCCAGCTCGCGCCGGGCGATGCTGTCCAGGTCCCAGATCAGGTCCTGGTTCTGCGGTTTGCTTAGGTCGACTTCCTGGTGTTCCATATCGCTCATTGCGTTTCATACCCTGAACTGCCCAAGCAGGCGGTTTAGCTGCTCGGCCAACTGACCTAGGTGTTGCCCGGCATCGCTGGATTGTTGCGCCGCCATGGCATTGTTATGGGCCAGGCTGGCCGCCTGGGTGACGTTCTGGTTGATGTCTTCGACCACGTGCGATTGTTGCAGTGTCGCGCTGGCGATGGAAGCGTTCAAACCGGTGAGATTACGCAGCCCGTTGGCAATCAACGTCAGGCTGGAGCCGGCCTGGCTGGCCTGTTCGATGGTTTGCTGCGAGGCTTTGCTGCTGTCGTTGATAACCTTGACTGCGGCCTCTGAGTTGCCTTGCAGGCGCTCGATCATGACCTGGATTTCAGCCGTGGATTTTTGCGTGCGTTGCGCCAGCAGGCGTACCTCATCGGCAACCACGGCAAAGCCACGGCCTTGCTCACCGGCGCGAGCGGCTTCGATGGCGGCATTGAGTGCGAGCAGGTTGGTTTGTTCGGCAATCGAGCGGATAACCTCCAATACGCTGCCGATCTGCGTGCTTTCCTGGGCCAGAGCCTGAATCACCGTTACTGCTTGATCAATGGTGCCGGACAGCTCGTTGATCTGCCGCAGGCTCGCTTCAATATTCTGCTGGCCCTGCAGGGCTTGTTCTTCGGCTGCATGCACTTCGGTTGAGGCGTGCTCGGCATTCTTCGCCACATCCTGCACGCCGTAGGTGACTTCATTGATCGCTGTGGCGACCAGCTCCATCTGCTGTGATTGCTGTTCGCTGTGCTGCTGCGCTTGGCCGGAAACCTCGCCGAGGTTGCGCGCGGCGGCATCAAGCTGGCCGGCAGAGTCGAGGGACTCTTTGATCACCTGGCGTAGCTTGTCGGTAAAAGCATTGAAGTGGCGGGACAGGGCGGATAGCTCATCATTGCCATGGGTATCGAGGTTGCGCGTCAGGTCGCCATCGCCGCTGGCGATATTGGCCATGGCGCTGACAGCCTGCTGCAGGGGCTGGGTGATGCTGCGTACGATCAGCACGATCAGCAGGGCTACAAGTACCGCAATCGCCAGGCCGATCAGCACAGTTTTCAACGCCCGTGCCTGAAACTCGGCTTGCACATCGTCGACATAGACCCCGGAACCGATGATCCAGCCCCAGGGCTGGAACAGTTGCACATAAGACACCTTGGGAACGGGGTCGCTGGCGCCCGGTTTTGGCCAGCGGTAATCGACCTGGCCGGCGCCTTGGCTTTTGCTGATCGCAACCATTTCATTGAACAGTGCCTTGCCGTCGGGGTCCTTGAAGCCTGAAAGATTCTGGCCTTCGAGCTTGGGGTTAGTCGGGTGCATGACCATTGCGGGGGTCTGGTCATTGATCCAGAAGTATTCTTGGCCGGCGTAACGCAGGCTGCGGATGGTTTCCGTTGCCTGTTTCTGTGCCTGTTCGCGGGTCAAACTGCCTGACGCTTCAAGGTCATAATAGTGCTGCAGAATGCCAGCGGCGCTCTGGACTATGTGCTGGGTTTTTTCGGCTTTGGCGGCGTACAGATCGGTATGGATCTGCTTGAGCAATAATGCGCCTTGAATAATTAGCATGAGGATGGCGACCACCAGGATCAGCCATAGACGACGGTTAATGGGTAGGCTGCGCAGGCTATTCATGGAGGTGGTTCTCCCTTGTTGTTTTACGCCTCTTATAGGTCAAGAGTGTTTATTGGCTACGTTAGACCTTAGGCCAATTGGCAGATAAACAAAGTGTAGGTGAGCTATGCCGTGGGGGTCTCTGTGGTTTGAATAGAGTGCCGGTGCTGCGCGGGATGCGCTAAGTGCCCAGGTTCTCTGCTAGGATCTGCGTCGTTGGGGTTAAGTGTGTGATTTGATTATTTATTTTGTCCGGCAGGAACCTTCTGTAAGCAAATCGGTCATACACCCTCACGAGTTCATCATCATGTTTTTTGCTGTTCGTGCCGGTGACGCACGTATTTAGGGGTGGGGATGGATCTTTGGGTTGCTGTTCAGGCACTGATTCTGGGCATTGTGGAAGGCGTTACCGAGTTTCTGCCAATCTCCAGTACTGGGCATCAGATCATCGTGGCCGACCTGATTGATTTTGGCGGCGAGCGGGCGATGGCCTTCAATATCATCATTCAACTGGGGGCAATCCTCGCGGTAGTGTGGGAGTACCGGCGCAAGATCCTCGACATCGTTGTGGGCCTGCCTAAAGAACCGATGGCGCAACGTTTTTCCGCCAATCTGCTGATTGCCTTTCTGCCGGCCGTGGCGCTGGGAGTGCTATTTGCCGATCTTATCCATCATTACTTGTTCAACCCGATCACTGTTGCCCTGGCGCTGGTGGTGGGTGGGGTGATCATGCTTTGGGCTGAGCGGCGCACCCACCTGGTGCACGCCGAGAGCGTGGATGAGATGACCTGGAAGGATGCGCTGAAGATTGGCTTCGCTCAGTGCCTGGCGATGATTCCCGGCACTTCTCGCTCCGGCGCGACGATCATCGGCGGCCTGTTGTTCGGTTTATCGCGTAAGGCTGCTACCGAATTTTCCTTCTTTCTTGCCATGCCGACGATGGTGGGTGCAGCTGCTTACTCCGGCTACAAGTACCGTGATCTGTTTCAGGCCAGTGACTTTCCGGTATTTGCCATCGGCTTCGTTACCTCGTTTATCTTCGCCATGATTGCGGTGCGGGCGCTGCTCAGCTTTATCGGCAAGCACAGTTATGCGGTGTTTGCCTGGTACCGCATCGGCTTTGGTTTACTGATTCTGGCGACCTGGCAGTTGCAATGGATTGACTGGAGTACGGCGCAGGTCTGACTGTTGGAGCTGCATTCGGCGAATAAATAAAGGCGCATCCTAGGGTGCGCCTTTGTCATAGTGGCCTCGGTTAAATGGAGGCACCTATGCATCAGCTCGAGCAGCAAATCCTTCAGGTCAATGGCATTGGCCTGAGCCTTTACAGCGCCGGCCCCGCGACGGGGCGACCTATCTGGTTACTGCACGGCTTTCCCGAGTGCTGGCATTCCTGGCGTCAGCAGATCGAGCCGCTCACGGCTGCCGGTTATCGCGTACTGATTCCGGAAATGCGCGGCTATGGCCAAAGCAGCGCGCCGCGCGATCCGGCGGCCTATGACGTGATCACCATCTGCGCCGACATCCAGGCCGCCATGGACCTGCTCGACCAGTATGAGGTGTGCGTTGTGGGGCACGACTGGGGCGCGCCGATTGCTTGGCACCTGGCCCTGCTTGAGCCCGACCGGGTTACGGCGGTTGTCGGTATGGCCGTGCCGTTTGGCGGGCGCCCCAAGCAGCCCGCCATTGAGATCATGCGTCATCTGTATGCCGAGCGTTTTCACTACATTCTGCATTTCCAGCAACCTGGCGTGGCTGAGGCGGAAATGGACGCGGACATACCGCGCACCCTACGCATGATGATGCACAACACCTCGGCGGCCGTACCCAGGGATCACTTTCTGCAGGAGAAACCCGCTGGTGCTTGGTTGTTCGATGGCATGCAGGACCCTGGCACGCTGCCGGCCTGGTGCGACAGCGCAGCCTTTGATCATTACCTGAAAACCTTCGACGGTCGTGGCTTCTACGGCGCGCTGAACTGGTACCGCAATTTTGAGCGTAACTGGCAGCGTACCGAAGCCCTGGCTGATCGGCAGATCGAACAACCGGCGTTGTTTCTGCTCGGTGATAGGGACCCTGTCGGCAGCCTTGAGGCTTACACCCTCAAGCAGATGCCTAAGCGCATCGCGCGGCTTGAGCAGCATGTGCTGAAAGATTGCGGCCACTGGATTCAGAACGAGCAGGCTGAGCAGGTTAATCAGTTGCTGCTGGCCTTTCTCGCCCGGCATTTTCCCAGTTAAACCTCAGGCTTCGTTGATACCGCATCGCTAGATCGGCTGATCCCAGCGGCTAAAGGCGTCACTGAGATGTTCGATCCACGCCCGTACGGCCGGTAGCATGCCGCGCCTGTGGGTGTACACCGCCTGCAGGTTGGCAGCGGGTAGTGCCCAATCAGGCAGCAGGCGTATCAATCGGCCATCGGCGAGCTCATCCTGGCACAGGGGAGCGGGCAGCATGGTAAAGCCCAGGCCGGCCATAGCCGCGTGTTTGCGTACGCTGAAGTCCTCGATGGCTAGGCGCGCTTCCAACACAACTTCCTGAACGCGTCCGCGGCCGTGTTGCAAACGCAGGTGAATCCTGCGATCCGCCTCCAGGGCGCCTAGTGCCGGCAGTGCAGTAAGATCGTCTGGCGTGCCGACCTGAGCGTGCTGCAGCAAGTCTGGCGCAGCCACCATAAAGGCTTGTGCCGGACGCAAACGGCGGGTAATCAGCGTTGGATCTTCATCCTCGGCGCTGCGTACACGCAGGGCGACGTCCACACCTTCGTTGAGCAGGTCGATGCGTCGGTTGGTCTGAATAAGCTCCAGTTGCACTTTGGGGTAGGCCGCAATAAAACTCACCACCAACTCCGAGAGCAGGGCGATGCCGCCGGGCGCGCTGACCCGCAGACGGCCGCGCGGCTCGCTGGTCAGGCTGGCCACGGTTTCTTCGGCCTGCTCGGCTTCTTGCAGCATGGCCTGACAATGGCGCAGGTAACGCTCACCGATATCAGTCAGCGCCAGTTTGCGCGTGGTGCGTTGCAGCAGGCGTGCACCAAGGCGATTTTCCAGCTCGGCAATCCGCCGCGACAGGCGGGATTTGGGAATTCCAAGGCTGCGCCCGGCTGCAGCAAAGCCGCCGGCTTCCACCACTTTGGCGAAGTAGAACAGGTCATTGAGGTCATGCATGGCTTTATCGTCCTATCAGTAGGACGAACTATCGCATTTACGCTGACTAATCGGCTATTGCTTTCATCGATAGTATCTCCAGCATCTTGATCGCCACGGGGCGATCTCAATTTGGAGATTGTCATGAAACTACTGCACCTCGATTCCAGCATCCTCGGCGACTCGTCAGCTTCGCGCCAACTCAGCCGCGCCGTGGTCGACGCCTGGCTGGCCGCAGAGCCTGAAGCGCAAGTCAGCTATCGCGATCTGGCCAGTGACGCGCTGAGCCACCTGTCTGCTGCGAGCCTGGTTGCCGGCGGTACCCCAGCTGAATTGCGCGATGCGGCGCAGCAGCATGAAGTTGAACTGGCCGAAGCAACGCTCAATGAGTTTCTCGCCGCCGACGCTATCGTGATTGGCGCACCGATGTATAACTTCACTGTGCCGACTCAGCTCAAGGCTTGGATCGACCGCGTTGCCGTCGCCGGCAAGACGTTTGCCTACGACGAAAATGGCCCTAAGGGCTTGGCCGGCGGCAAGAAGGTGGTAATCGTGTCCACCGCAGGTGGCATTCACGCTGGCCAGCCAAGTGGCCAGGCACATGAGGAATACCTGCAGTTGGTGCTGCGCTTCCTCGGTATCACCGACATCGAGATCGTTCGTGCTGAAGGCCTGGCCTATGGCGATGAGCCGCGCGCCAATGCGTTCAAGTCGGCGCAAGCACAGATCACCGGTTTGTTTGCCGCAGCGTAAAGCTCGCATAAAGCAAAAAGCCCGCTCAATGAGCGGGCTTTTTTATGCCGGTTGGAAGCCGGTTAAACGATCACGCCCTGACTACGCAGGTAGTCGTCGTAGGTGCCGCTGAAGTCGGTGATGCCGTTGGCCGACAGCTCGATGATGCGCGTGGCCAAGGAACCGACGAACTCACGGTCGTGGCTGACGAAAATCAGCGTGCCGGGGTAGTTTTCCAGTGCCAGGTTGAGCGCCTCGATGGACTCCATGTCCAAGTGGTTGGTCGGTTCGTCCATCACCAGCACGTTAGGCTTTTGCAGGATCAGCTTGCCGAACAGCATGCGGCCTTGCTCACCACCGGAGATCACCTTCACCGATTTGAGAATTTCGTCGTTGCTGAACAGCATGCGCCCCAGCGTGCCGCGAATCATCTGCTCGCCGGTGGTCCACTGGCCCATCCAGTCGAACAGGCTAACGTCGTCTTCGAAGTCGTGAGCATGGTCTTGGGCGTAATAGCCCAGCTCGGCGCTGTCGGTCCATTTCACGTTACCGGCATCCGGCGTCAGTTCGCCGACCAGGGTGCGCAGCAGGGTGGTTTTACCGATACCGTTCGGGCCGATAATCGCCACGCGCTCGCCGGCTTCAACCTGGAAGCTGAAGTTCTTGAACAGAGCCTTGCCGTCGAAACCCTTGGCTACCTTGTCGATCATCACGGCCTGACGGTGCAGCTTCTTGTTCTGTTCGAAACGAATGAACGGGCTGACACGGCTGGATGGCTTGACCTCGGCCAGCTGGATCTTGTCGATCTGCTTGGCGCGCGACGAGGCCTGTTTGGATTTCGAGGCGTTGGCCGAGAAGCGGCTAACAAAGCTTTGCAGCTCAGAGATTTGCGCTTTCTTCTTGGCGTTGTCCGAGAGCAGTTGCTCGCGTGACTGAGTAGCCGCCGTCATGTACTCGTCGTAGTTGCCGGGGAACAGGCGCAACTCGCCGTAATCCAGGTCAGCCATGTGGGTGCACACGCTGTTGAGGAAGTGACGGTCGTGAGAAATGATGATCATGGTGCTGTTACGCGTGGTCAGAATCGTTTCCAGCCAGCGGATGGTGTTGATATCCAGGTGGTTGGTTGGTTCATCGAGCAGCAGCACGTCCGGATCGGAGAACAGCGCCTGAGCCAGCAGCACGCGCAGTTTCCAGCCTGGAGCCACTTCACTCATCGGGCCGAAGTGCTGTTCCAGCGGAATACCCAGGCCGAGCAGCAGCTCGCCAGCGCGGGACTCAGCGGTGTAGCCGTCCATCTCGGCGAATTCACCTTCAAGCTCGCCGACCTTCATGCCGTCTTCTTCGCTCATTTCGACCAGCGAATAGATGCGATCGCGCTCGGCTTTAACCTTCCACAGCTCTTCGTGACCCATGATCACGGTGTCGATCACGGTGAATTCTTCGTAGGCGAACTGATCCTGGCGCAGCTTACCCAGGCGCACATTAGGCTCCAGCATCACCTGTCCACCGGACGGCTCTAGATCATCACCAAGAATTTTCATAAAGGTCGACTTGCCGCAGCCGTTAGCCCCGATCAGACCGTAACGGTTGCCGCCGCCAAACTTGACGGAAACGTTCTCGAACAGCGGCTTGGCGCCGAATTGCATGGTGATATTAGCGGTGGAGATCACGAATCTTGGTCCAGTTGAGCGGGCGCACGGGCGCGAAAGGGGCGCGATTGTAGCGGTTTACGTAGGTAAAGGGCAGGGTATGGGACAGGCGGGGTTTCTATTCAAGGGGGCTAGCCGTTCTTCAGAACCCTTTTTGCGCCTGGGCCTGGCTGCCGTGGGAGGGCGGAATTGGACAGGTGGGAAGCCAATTCCGCTTCTCTGTACATTATTTGGGTGTTGCCAAGCGACTCAGCAACGGCATCAACACCAGTGCAAGACCGGCCACGGCCGCAGCTACGTAGCCAACGCTGGCGATGCCTGCGGTTTGGATCGTCAAACCGCCAACAATTGCTCCTATACCTATTCCGGCGTTGGCCGCAGAAACGTTGGTCGTCCCAGCCAGGGCCTGGGAGTGGCTCACTGAGTTCATCACTCGCACCTGGCAGATCGGATACAGCGCTGTGTTGGCAATGCCCCAGAGCGCGAGCGCGATGCAGAAAAGTAGACCTGAACTCGCCAGGGGCGTGACGGCGGCCATGCCCGCCGCCAGCAGCAACACAAACAGGGCTGTGGCCATGAGCGGCGAGTGATCCACTGCTTTGCCGCCAACCCAGTTACCAATCAGGCCTATGGCGCCGAAGCCCATCATCCACCAGCCGACATGTGTAGGGGCCACGCCGGCCACGCGCTCCAGTATGTCCGCCAGGTAGGTGTAGGCAGCAAACATGGCGCTGAAGATGATGATCGACAGTACGACGTTGGCCAGAAAAAGTGGTTCTTTGAAGATGCGCGCTTGCTTGAGGAAGTCGACCCGCGCGGTGCGCGCAACTTTTGGCATATAGATCGCTATGGCAAAGGCCATAAGCAGTGACAAGCCCGCCAGCAGCCAGAAGGCTCCCCGCCAGCCGATGCCGTTGGCCGCCAGTGTGCCTAGGGGAATGCCCAGCAGCAGCGCAGCGGTGATACCCAGATATACCCGGGCAATGGCTTGGCCTGACTTTGCCGGGCCGGCCAGTTGCGCTGCCGTTTCACTGGCAGTGCCCCAGAAGACCGGCAGCATCAGCGCCGGGATAAAACGCGCAAGCGCCAGTACCCAGATGTTCGATGACAGCGCCGCTAGGCTGTTGGCAAACGTGAAGACCAACAGTATCGCGATAAACAGTTTCTTCCGGTTCAAGTGGGTGAGGGCGGCGGTAAGCGGTGGACCAGAGAGCATGACGGTGAAGGCGAACAGCGTGACCAATTGACCGGCTGCGGCAATTGAAATGCCAAGGTCGCGGGCCAAGGCTGGCAGCAAACCGATAATCAGGAACTCTGTGGTTACGATCAGAAAGGCCGAAATGGCCAGGATGGTAATGCTTCGCGTAGAGCCAGCAGCAGATAAAGCCTGTGGCTGGTGGGATTCGATAGCACTCATGACGTCGCTCTTTGTTCAATGAGGGCGTCATGATATTGATTCTTTAGGCGTCTATTCCTGGCGTTTTTTCTGGCTATTGATGATTCAGATTCACTTATTTGCGTGCGCGGGCAAGGCGTGGCCTGCAGGAGACAGGCAGGCTGCGAGTGCTTCCAGCAAGGCGCTGACCTTGGGCAGTGCTTCGCGCTTTTTCAGCCAGACCAGGTTCATCGGCAGGCCCTCGGTGGCCAGTTGCGGCAGCACCTCGACCAGTGCGCCGCTATCTAGGTGCTCCTGCACCAGCCAGGTGGGCAATTGCGCAATGCCGTAGCCAGCCAGAACGGCCAGCACCTCACCTTCGCCATCACCGACAGCGATTCGCGCCGGCATGATTCGGCGCTTCTTATCGCTCGGCTGATGACCGTCCCGGTACCAGGGGCTAACCTGGCCATTGCTATGGCCGTAGAGCACGCAGTCGTGTTGCTCAAGCTCAGCTTCGCTTGCCGGCGTACCACGCCTGGACAAGTACTCAGGAGCGGCGCAGTAAATCAGGCGCTCGGCGCCCAGGTAGCGGTGCCCCAGGGTGGCTGGCCAAACATCCGAACCGCCGATCCGCACCAGCATATCGATGCCCTGATCGGCTGGGTCGACAAATCTATCGGTAAAGGAAATATGCGGCATCAGCAGCGGATGCTGCTTTACGAACTGCAGAATTACCGGCAGCACGTGCATACGGCCGTAGGAGGCTGGCAGATCAATACGGATACGCCCGCGCGGTTCGAAGAACTCGGTATGCAATGCCAGCTCTGACTCTTCCAGGTCGGCGAGCACACGCGTGCAGGTTCGGTAGAACGCTGTGCCCGCATCCGTCAACGCCAGCCGGCGCGTGGTGCGCTCAAAAAGGCGAATGCCCAGGCGGCTTTCCAGCCGCGCAATGCCTTTGCTCACCGCAGAGCTGGTCAGACTCAGGCGCTCGGCCGCTGCAGTAAAACTGCCGAGTTCTGCGACGCAGACGAATACATCAATGCCTTTCAAACGCTCAGAGGAGAACACGCGGCGGCCTTGTATAGCTGTGGGTACGCTGAGCAGGTTAACCCAGCTGATCACTCAAGGCTGCTGATGCAATTTCAAGGCGGTTTATTGCAACCGCCTTCTGCCTATTAATAGTGCAGCTTGCTGCTCCAGTCCGGGTAGTGCGCAGGGCGCTTTAGGTGCACGCGGAACTGTTCGGCGTTGGCGAGTGAGCTGCTCCACAGGTACAGGTGCTCTTTCCAGCTGCCGGAAGCCCAGTTCTGCAGGTAGTAGTCACTGCCGCGCACAGTGTCACGGTCGCGCAGGCGGATGTTGTCACCATCCTTGAGGCAGCCGCTGTTGTTGGGCAGTTCGATACGTAGCTGGTTGGATGAGTCGCCTGCCTTCATGTAATAGGCGTAGTTACCGCCGCCACCGCCCAGCCACCAGTTGAGCCAATAGCCGGGGTGGCGGCGAGATTCGACTTCAATGTAGTCGCCATCGCGGATGCAGAAACTTTCCGGGTGGTACCAGTTGCGCAGGCTGAACAGGCTTTCTGGCTCAAGCCCGCTGCCGTTGATCTTCACCCAGTCGTTGGCCTTGCTGCTGCCGGCGCGCAGGGTTTTGCCGGTGCTGGTGCTTTGCAAGACCACCTCTCCGTAGAGGTTTTGCTGCGGTTTGCTGGCGCGGGTTGGCGTCGTGCTGTCGGCGCGGGTAAAGCCGGCTACCGGTGAGTGATCGGAGTAGTCCTGAAATTGCCAGGTCGCACCCGCCAGGTTGACCGTCCAGCGCGGCGCCGGGGTATCCAGGGCCTGGTTGTGCCAGAACGGCAGTTGCCGGTGGTTGCGCGAAACGAAGATGTAATCCAGATATTCCGGAGCATGGTTGGGGTATTGGTAGTTGGCGATACCGTTGCGCTGGGTATCAAAGGTGGTGTCGCTGCCGGCAAAGCTGTCCGGTGCGTTGACCTGCAGACGGGCGAGCATGTCGTGGTACTCGCTGCTGCCCTTGATTACGTTGAAGTCGCCGCCAATAAACACCAGCTGATCGAGGGCAATACCGCGCGCGCTGATGAAGCTCTGCAGTTCATCGAACTGGCTGGCCCGTACCGCCGTGCCTTTGCCATCCGGGCAGCCGGTATCCGCCGCCTGCGCATGGGTGCCGATGATATGCACGGCCTGGCCATTGCGATTGAGTTTGACGTAGACGAAGCCCTTGTTCGACAGATAGTCCGCGCCACAGCCCTGGCTGTAGACGTACTGCACGCGTTGCTCGATTGGCCAGCGGCTGACGATGGCTACACCACCGTCTTCCGGCGTGGTATCCGAATAGGCGCCCAGAGTGGCATCCCAGCCCGTGCGGCTACGGCCGAGCACGGGCGTTTGAAACGGGTATTGGCTTTTTAGTCCATCGAGAAGGATGTTCGACGCCGGATTATCGAACAGCTCGTTGAGAATCACCGCATCCTGGCCTTGGATATACGCCGCCTCGGCGATCAATGCTGCGCGCTGTTGCTGACCCCAACCCGGTTTTATCGTGCTGGGCAGCAGAAACACGTTATGCGCCAGCAGTTTGAACTGTTCATCCGGGTTTGCCTGGGCAAAGATCGGGGCGGAGAGGGCAAGCGTACTGAAACACAGCAGTGGCAGCAGGCAGCGATGCATGGGGTGGCCTCCGGATAGGGGAATGGCCAGTCTTCCAGTCACCGTTGACGACGAGAATGATCGAAAGGTGGGTGGGCTAGACCAGCGCCAGCGCAGTCTGCGTTGTGCGGGTTACATCGGCATGACGAGGTTGTTACGAATCTGCTGCTGGAGGGTCGAGTAACAGGGCCAGTCTCAGGCGTTTGGGTAGTTTGCCGACCACCAACTGATGGGAGCGTGTCAGCAGCGCTTGCAGTTCCTTATCACTAAGCGGGTAGGGCGCGGCCATGCTGATCCAGCGTGCGCGGGCCAGATAAGGCGCAGGGCGGATGCCCGGGCGGTCGCAATAGCCGAGAAACAGGTCGGCATCGACCTTAAAGGCCAAACCGTCATGGCTACCTAGGTGAAACAGGGCGAACATCTTGCTCTCGGCCACCGAAAACACCCGCACACCGCCCCATTTGATGTCCTCACGGGCACCCGGCAGGCTCAGGCAGAACGCGGCAATTTGCTGGGTGGTCATGGTCATGCCAAATGTCACTCGCGGTAGAAAACCTGCACCAGATGGTAGCCAAATTGGCTTTTAATCGGGCCGTGAATTTCACGCACTGGCTTTTTGAAGATCACCTGATCGATGGCACGTACCATCTGCCCCGGGCGCACCTCACCGAGGTCACCACCTTTTTTGCCGGATGGGCAGGTTGAATACTTGCGCGCCAACACGTCGAATGCCTCGCCAGCGGCGATACGCTTCTTCAGTGCGGCGGCTTCAGCTTCGGTTTTAACCAGAATGTGGCGGGCCATTGCCTTTGCCATGACGCAGTCCTCGTTTTTGTGAAGGGCTATTGTGCCAGTATTTTCAATCGCTTAGCGCCGTCTGCGAGGGGGTGATGAATTTCCCGGGAAGGCTGGCCGATCTTGGCCTAACGTAATACATCCAACTTGTGGGATCGCGCCTTATGGACCTCAACGCCATGCTGAAAATCCTGTCCAGCCAGGACGGGTCTGACCTTTACCTTTCTACCGGTGCGCCGCCCTGCGCCAAATTCAATGGTGTGCTCAAGGCGTTGAGCGCCGAGCCTTTGAAAGCGGGCGAGGTCGCCGATATTGCTGATTCGGTAATGGATGTGGCGCAACGCGAGGAGTTCGAGCGTGAGCTGGAAATGAATCTGGCCATTTCCATTGCTGGCGTCGGGCGCTTTCGTATCAATATTTTTAAACAGCGCAATGAAGTGTCGATTGTCGCGCGCAATATCAAGATGGACATTCCCAAGTTTGAAGACCTTAAGCTGCCGGAAGTACTGCTCAAAACGGTGATGGAGAAGCGCGGCCTGGTGCTGTTTGTCGGTGGCACCGGCTCAGGCAAGTCGACCTCCCTGGCGGCGTTGATCGACTACCGCAACCGCAACAGCGGCGGCCATATCATCACCATCGAAGACCCAGTGGAGTACGTACACAAGCATAAGAAGTCGATCATCAATCAGCGCGAAGTAGGGGTCGATACCCGCAGCTTCCATGCCGCGCTGAAGAACACCCTGCGTCAGGCCCCAGACGTGATTCTGATCGGCGAGATCCGTGACCGCGAAACCATGGAGCATGCCTTGGCCTTTGCCGACACTGGCCACCTGGCGATATCCACACTGCACGCGAACAACGCCAACCAGGCGCTGGATCGAATCATCAATTTCTTCCCGGAAGACCGCCGCCCGCAGTTGCTCAATGATTTGGGTAACAACCTCAAGGCGTTTGTCTCCCAAAGGCTGGTAAAAACCATCGACGGCAAGCGCCGGGCCGCGGTGGAAGTGCTGCTGGGCACGCCGACTATTCGTGACCTGATCAAGCGCAACGAGTTTTCCGAGATCAAGGAGATCATGGAGAAGTCGAAGAACCTCGGTATGCAGACCTTCGATCAGGCGCTGATCGACCTGGTTAACGATGGCTCGATTGATGAAGAAGAAGCGGTGAAAAACGCCGATTCAGCGAACAACGTGCGGCTAAAACTCAAGCTCTATCGCGATAATCCAGCTACGCCGGTGCAGGCCGCCGCAGCGCCAACACCCGCGCCTGTTGCTGCCGCGCCACACCCGGCGGCGCCAGCTGCTTCGGCAGGCGAGTGGGGACTGGAGCTCAAGCTGGAGGATATCGAAGAAGAGCAACTGCCAGAGGACCCAGGGCGCAAAGGCATTTGAGTGATTGGGTGCGGCAGGGTTGTTAGCGTTCGGGCTGGTAGGTTTCCAGCATTCGCTGGATGGTACCTTCAGCGCGCAATGCTTCGACTGCGCGACGCAGATTTTCCTGCAATTCTGCGTCGCAGTGCTTTGAGCACGCCAGGTACATGTCGGTACTTTCCATAATCGGACTCATCTGCAAGCTGTTGTCGCTTTTGGGCCACTGATACAACCCTTCTGGAACCCCGGTAAACCAGGCATCGACGCGGCCCAACTCGAGCATCCGCGCAGGATTGTCGCCGAGTTTGAGGCTGACGATTTGTTTGTCACTAAATCCCTGGCTCTTGAGTATTTCCATCTGTGCAGTGCCCGTACCGACAGCAATACGCTGGTAGCGTTGGCGCGCTTCGGCAAAGTCAGCCACCGGCGCGTCGAGGCTGAAGAATGCACGCTCAAGCGGCGCAATCGGTGCAATCCAGGTGTACTGGGCTTCGCGTTCGGGCGTACGTGAGAGGGGAATGATCAGTTGGTTATGGCCGCGGCTGACCCGTTGCTGGGCTCGCAGCCAGGGAGTTACATAGATGTGGCTGAGATACCCAGCCCTGGCGATTGCGGCCAAGGCCACATCCCCAACCATGCCATAGCCGCCTTTGAAGCTAACAAATGTCAGCGGCGGTGCATCCGGCATGTGTAGCTCTAGGGGTTCCTGTGCGTGAACACTCAGGCTGAGCGGTGCCAGCAACGCAATGAGACAGATCCAGTGCAGAACCACGGCAGCACTCCGACAACGACTGGCCTGAAGTATAGGCACTGCATACCGGACAAGACTGGACTTTTTGGCACATCAGTTCCGCAAAGCATTCAGGTCGCGATACAGCTCCAGCGCCTGTGGATTGGCTAGCGCATCGGTGTTTTTCACGGGTTTTCCGTGCACCACGTTGCGCACAGCCAGCTCGACGATTTTGCCGCTGATGGTGCGCGGGATATCGCTTACGGCAATGATCTTGGCGGGCACATGGCGCGGGGTGGTGTTGGCGCGGATCACCTGGCGAATCTGTGCTTGCAGCGCCTCGCTCAGCTCTACACCGTCACGTAGGCGCACAAACAGCACCACACGAACGTCATCATCCCATTCCTGGCCGATGGCGATGGACTCCAGTACGTCTTCAACCTTTTCTACCTGGCGATATATCTCGGCCGTGCCGATGCGTACGCCGCCGGGGTTGAGTACCGCGTCACTGCGGCCGTGAATCACCACACCGCCGTGCTCGGTGATTTCGGCGTAATCGCCATGGGCCCAGATGCCGGGGAAGGTCTCGAAGTAGGCCGCCTGGAACTTGCTGCCATCAGCATCCTTCCAGAAACCCACTGGCATCGACGGGAAATGCTGCGCGCAGACCAGTTCGCCTTTCTCGCCGCTTACCGGTTGGCCGGCTTCGTTCCACACCTGCACATCCATCCCTAAGCCATTGCACTGCAGCTCACCACGCCACACCGGCAGCACTGGGTTGCCGAGGGCGAAGCAGGAGACGATGTCGGTGCCACCGGAGATCGACGACAGACACACATCGGCTTTGATCTCGCGGTAGACGTACTCGAAGCTTTCATGGGACAGCGGTGATCCGGTAGACAGAATCGCCTTGAGGCGCTGCAGCGCGTGTGTGCTGCCGGGTTTGGCACCGGCTTTTTCCAGCGCGGCGAGAAACTTGGCGCTGGTGCCGAAGATGCTGATGTTCTCCGCGTCGATCAGGTCGATCAAACGTTCGGCTCCCGGATGGAAAGGTGAGCCATCAAACAGCACCAGCGTCGCGCCCAGGGCTAGGCCCGAAACCAGCCAGTTCCACATCATCCAGCCACAAGTGGTGTAGTAAAACAGCGTGTCGTCGGCGGTCAGGTCGGTGTGCAGGCCGAGTTCTTTGACGTGCTGCAGCAGTGTGCCGCCCGTGCCGTGAACAATGCACTTGGGTACGCCGGTGGTGCCGCTGGAATAGAGGATGTACAGCGGGTGATCGAAGGCCACCTTGGTGAATTCAGGTTCGCCGCCAGCCTCATAGAAGTCCTGCCACAACGACACTTTAGCCTCCGAGTGGAAGTCGGCGGCTTTGGCCTGAGCATTGGAGTAGGGCACCACAATCAGCTGCTCAAGCGAGGGAAGGCGCTCGAGGATTTCATTGAGCTTGGCAGTCAGGTCAAGGTTCTTACCAGCATAGCGATAGCCGGCGGCGGCGATCAGCACCTTGGGTTCGATCTGGCCGAAGCGGTCGATCACGCCCTGGATGCCGAAATCCGGTGAGCAGCTTGACCAGGTGGCACCGAGACTGCTTGTGGCGAGCATTCCGACCAGGGTTTGCCACGTATTGGGCATAAAAGCGGCGACGCGGTCGCCGATACCAACACCTGCATCACGCAGGCTGCGTTGCAGGCCGGCGACATGGGCGGCCAGCTCAAAATAGCTCAGTTGCTCACGCGAGCCGTCTTCGCCAATGGCGATCAGTGCCGGGTGGTTGTCGCGGCGGCGTAGCAGGTGCTCGGCAAAGTTCAACGTAGCTTCGGGGAACCAGTGGGCGCTGGGCATGGTGCTGCCTTCCTGCAGTACGGCTTCGGGTTGAGCGCTAAAGCGGATATCGAAGAACTCGACAATCGTCTGCCAGAAGGCTTCACGCTGCGCCACGCTCCAGGCGTGCAGGGCGGGGTAGTCGGCCAGTTGCAGGCTATGGCGCTGATTGACGAAGCGGCGGAAGCTGTCCATCCGAGTGGCGGCGATACGTTCGGCAGAAGGCGTCCACAGGGGCTGTTGCATCGTGCTTCCTCATCATTCTTGTTATGCCGGCGCGATTAGCCGGCTTATTGTTGCAAGCCTACTGGCTGGCGCAGGGCTTGCGCCGAGTTGTTTAGCGCACGCGCTAATCGGTAGCCGCCGCTGCTGTAGTCGCTTTGCACCGCAGCCTGGCAGCGGTGAGTGAGCCTGAGTGCGGCGCTTTACAGTGCGTAAATAAAAGCTTACGCACTGGCCAGCTTGGCCCGTGCCACGCGTGAGCCGTTGGGCTTGTCCAGCACCGCGCAAATGCGCTGGCCGGCGGCGATCAGCTTGCCCATATCGATGCCGGTTTCAATGCCTAACCCCTCAAGCAGGTACAGCACATCTTCGCTGGCGACATTACCGGTGGCGCCTTTGGCGTAAGGGCAGCCGCCGAGGCCTGCGACCGAGCTGTCGAACACGCTGATGCCTTCCAGCAGACTTGCGTAGATATTCGCCAAGGCCTGGCCGTAGGTGTCATGGAAGTGTCCGGCCAGCTTTTCACGGGGAATGTCGCGGCCCACCACGTCGATCAATCGGCGTGTGTCACCTGCAGTACCTGCACCTATGGTGTCGCCTAGCGACACCTCATAGCAGCCCATGGCGTACAACTCACGAGCGACCATGGAGACCTGCTCGGGCGGCACAGCGCCGTCATAAGGGCAGCCCAGCACGCAGGAGACATAACCGCGCACGCGAATGCCATGTTGGCGAGCCGCGTCCATCACCGGGACAAAGCGTTCCAGGCTTTCGCTGATCGAACAGTTGATGTTCTTTTGCGAGAAGGCCTCCGACGCCGCAGCAAATACCGCCACTTCACGCACGCCTGCTTCCAGCGCACCTTCAAAGCCTTTCAAATTAGGCGCCAACGCCGCGTAGGTAATACCCGGCAACTGCTGGATCTGCGCAAACACCTCGGCGCTGCCAGCCATTTGCGGTACCCACTTGGGCGAGACAAAGCTGCCTACCTCGATATAGCCGAGGCCTGCGGCAGACAGCTCATCGACCAGGCGCACCTTATCGGCCACGCTAATCGGCTGTTTCTCATTCTGTAAACCGTCGCGCGGGCCGACTTCAACCAGGCGGACTTGTTTGGGTAGGTTCATCGTTGCCTCGTTGTTCGTCTCGATGAGTATCGCGTTGCTCAACCCATCCTACGTTGCTGTGCTCGCCTGTAGGAGCAGCCAAGGCCGCGATAAACCCTGATCGCGGCCTTGGCCGCTCCTACAAAACATCGTCATGCGCTGGCTTCATCGAGTTCCACCAGTATGGCGCCTTCGCTGACCATCTCGCCCTCGCTGCAATACAGCGCCTTGACGGTGCCGGCATGCGGAGCGCGGATGCTGTGTTCCATCTTCATCGCTTCCAGCACCACCAGCGCAGTGCCGGCTTCGACCTGCTGGCCGGCCTCGACCAGCACGCGCACGATACTGCCGTTCATCGGTGCCGTCAGGCCGCCGTGATGCTCATGGCCGGCTTCAACTTCGGCAATCGGGTCGACGCGCTGAATGCTGCGCAGCTCGCCGGCGTAGTGCAGATACAGGCTGTCGCCGCGGCGAATCGCTAGATGCTGCTGACGCAGGCCGTCGCGCTCAACCTGCAGGACCTCGCCTTGTAACTGTACGGTGGAAGCCGAAGCATGGCGCAGGCGAATTACCTGGCGTTCGCCCTGGCAACTCAGGTGCAGGTCTGTTTCTGCCGGTAATCCCAGACGCAGACCGTTATTGCAGGCCCAGGGCGAGTGGCAGTCGTCGGGCCGCTGCAGCGGCGCTTCGCTTTGCACAAAGGCTTCGGCGGCCAATTGCCAGAACTCGGCCGGCAACTCAGTTACTGGAGGCAGAAGCTGCGCTTCGTGACGTGGAATAAAGCCGGTATCCAGCTCGGCATTGGCAAAGGCCGGGTGGGCTAGAACGCGGGTGAGAAAGGCCAGATTGGTTTTGACCCCGCCCACGCAGGTTTCCTTAAGCATGGCCAGCAGGCGCAGACGCGCCTCTTCGCGGTTTTCGCCCCAGGCGATCAGCTTGCCGAGCATGGGGTCATAGAAGGGCGAGACTTCATCGCCTTCGCTGACGCCACTGTCGACCCTGCGGCCTTGGCCAGCATTGGCTTCGCGGTACAGCGCCAGGGTGCCGGTTGCCGGTAGGAAGTCGTTATCCGGGTCTTCCGCATACAGCCTTACTTCGATGGCGTGGCCAATCAATGGCACCTGATCTTGGGTGATTGGCAGCGCTTCGCCACGAGCCACGCGGATTTGCCAGGCCACCAGGTCCAGGCCGGTGATCAGCTCGGTCACCGGGTGTTCCACTTGCAGACGGGTGTTCATCTCCATAAAGAAGAAGTCGCCGCGCTCATCCAGCAGAAACTCTACGGTACCTGCGCCAACATAGCCGATGGCCTGGGCGGCCTTGACCGCCGCTTCGCCCATGGCGCGGCGCAATTCGGCTGACAAACCAGGGGCAGGGGCTTCTTCAACCACTTTTTGATGACGGCGCTGGATCGAGCAGTCGCGCTCATTCAGGTACAGGCAGCTGCCATGCTGGTCGGCAAAAACCTGAATTTCCACATGCCGCGGTTTGAGTACGTATTTTTCCACCAGCATGCGCGAGTCGCCGAACGACGATTGCGCTTCGCGCTTCGCGCTGGCCAGGGCTTCGGCCAGTTCGCTCTCAACCTCGACCACCTTCATACCTTTGCCACCGCCACCGGCAGCAGCCTTGAGCAGCACCGGGTAGCCGATTGCGTTCGAGGCAGTGCGGAAGGTCTCCACATCCTGTGCTTCGCCGTGATAACCCGGCACTAACGGCACGCCAGCGGCTTCCATCAGCGCCTTGGCGGCGGACTTGCTGCCCATGGCGTCGATAGCGGAGGCGGGTGGCCCGAGAAACAGTAAGCCAGCGGCTTCGATGGCGCGGGCAAAGCCGGCGTTCTCTGAGAGAAACCCGTAACCGGGGTGAATTGCCTGGGCACCGCTGACCTTGGCAGCAGCAATCAGTGCGTCAATACGCAGGTAACTGTCCGCCGGTTTGGCTCCGCCGAGGTTTACCGCCAGATCGGCTTCGCGCACATGGCGCGCTTTGGCGTCGATGGCGCTGTGCACCGCAACCGTCTGGATACCCATGGCCTTCGCTGTGCGCATCACCCGGCAGGCGATCTCGCCACGGTTGGCCACCAGCAAGGTGTCGATAGGCTTAAGGCTCATGCTTGTGGCTCCTGCCAGGCGGGCTTACGTTTATTCAGAAAGGCGCGCAAACCTTCCTGACCTTCGGGGCTGACGCGAATGCGGGCGATGGCGTTCTCGGTATAGCGGCGCAGCGCTGGAGTCAGCACGCCGCTGCCGACTTCGCGCAGCAGGTCTTTGCTGGCCTGCATGGCTTGCGGGCTATTGAGCAGCAGGGTGTCGACCCAGGTGTTTACCGCGTCATCGAGTTGCTCTGCCGGGTAGCATTCGGCGAACAGCCCCAGCTCCTGGGCGCGTTCGCCGCTGAAACGCTCGGCCGTCAGGGCATAGCGGCGCGCCGCGCGTTCGCCAATCGCTTGCACGACAAAGGGGCTGATCACCGCCGGTGCCAGGCCGATGCGCACTTCGGACAGGCACAGCTGGGCGTCAACGGTGCCGATGGCCATATCGCAGCAGCTGATTAAACCCAGCGCACCACCGAAAGCGGCGCCTTGCACCACGGCCAGGGTGGGAATTTTCAGCTGATATAGGTTGTGCATCAGCTCGGCCAACTCGCGTGAGTCGGCAAGGTTGGCGTTGTAGTCCAGGGTTGCCGCGTGCTGCATCCAGGCCAGGTCCGCGCCGGCGGAGAAGTGCTTGCCGCGGCCGCGCAGTAGCAGGAAACGCAGGGTTTTGTCGGCCATCACCGCGTCGAGGGCGAGAATCAGCTCGCGGATCATTTCGGCGTTAAAGGCGTTGTTCTTGTCCGCGCGGTTAAGCCAGAGGGTGGCAAAGCCGCGTGGGTCTGTTTGCAGCTCGATGGTGTTGAAGTTGGTCATGGTGTTCGACTCGAAAAATGAGTTAGCTCTGTGGGAGGGGCTTTAGCCGCGACAAAGCGAAAAACATCGAGGCTAAAGCCCCTCCCACGAATCACATGCGGAACACGCCAAAGGTGGTCGGCTCGATCGGCGCGTTAAGGCTGGCGGACAATGCCAGGCCCAGTACGTCGCGGGTTTGCGCCGGGTCGATAACACCGTCGTCCCACAGTCGTGCGCTGGAGTAGTAAGGGTGGCCCTGGCGCTCGTACTGTTCGAGGATCGGCTGCTTAAGTGCCGCTTCATCCTCGGCAGAGAAGCGCTGCCCGGCGCGAGCGGCCTGCTCGTGCTTGACCTGCACCAGTACGCCGGCGGCCTGTTCGGCACCCATCACGCCGATCCGCGCGTTCGGCCACATCCACAGAAAACGTGGATCGTAGGCGCGACCACACATGCCGTAGTTACCCGCGCCGAAGCTGCCGCCGATGATCACGGTGAATTTCGGCACCTTGGCGCAGGCCACGGCGTTAACCAGTTTGGCGCCGTGCTTGGCGATGCCGCCGGCTTCGTACTTCTGGCCGACCATAAAGCCGGTGATGTTTTGCAAGAACAACAGGGGAATGCCGCGTTGGCAGGCCAGCTCGATAAAGTGCGCGCCTTTTTGTGCCGATTCGGCAAACAAGATCCCGTTATTGGCGAGGATTGCCACCGGATAGCCGTGGATATGCGCAAAGCCGCAGACCAGGGTGGTGCCGAACAGCGCCTTGAATTCATCGAATACGCTGCCGTCGACGGTGCGGGCGATGACTTCACGCACATCGAAGGGCTGCTTGGCGTCCGCCGGAATCACCCCGTACAGCTCTTCACCGCTGTACAGCGGGTTGATCGGCGCTCGGTTGTTGAGTACGCCGAGCTTGCGCCAGTTGAGATTGCTGATGCTGCGCCGGGCTATGGCCAGAGCGTGTTCGTCGTTGTCAGCGTAATGGTCGGCCACACCGCTGGTTTTGCAGTGCACATCGGCACCGCCAAGGTCTTCAGCGCTGACCACCTCACCGGTGGCGGCTTTTACCAGTGGTGGGCCGGCGAGGAAGATGGTGGCCTGGTTGCGCACCATGATCGCTTCGTCAGCCATGGCTGGCACGTAGGCGCCGCCAGCGGTACAAGAACCCATGACCACGGCGATCTGCGGGATGCCCATGGCCGACATATTGGCCTGGTTAAAGAAAATCCGGCCGAAGTGCTCGCGGTCGGGGAACACTTCATCCTGACGCGGCAGGTTGGCGCCGCCGGAATCGACCAGATAGATACATGGCAGACGGTTCTGCTGGGCGATGGTCTGCGCACGCAGGTGCTTTTTCACGGTCAGCGGGTAGTAACTGCCGCCTTTCACCGTGGCGTCGTTGGCCACGATCATGCACTCAACACCTTCGACCCGACCGATGCCAGCCACCACGCCAGCCGCCGGTACATCTTCACCGTAGACCTCATAGGCAGCCAGCTGGCCGATTTCGAGGAACGGCGAGCCGATATCCAGCAAGCGATTAATGCGTTCGCGTGGCAGCAACTTGCCCCGCGAGGTATGGCGTTCCTGGGCCTTGGCGCCGCCGCCTTCATGAACGCGGGCGAGCAGGACGCGCAGGTCGTTTACCTGGGTAAGCATTGCCGCACTATTGGCGGCGAACTCCGGTGAACGGGTGTTGATTTGAGTGTGCAGAATGGCCATCTGGCGCGCTCCGTCAGGCTATTTGGTTTCGTTGAACAGTTCGCGGCCGATCAGCATGCGGCGGATTTCACTGGTGCCAGCGCCGATCTCATAGAGCTTGGCGTCGCGCAGCAAACGGCCGGCTGGGTATTCGTTGGTGTAGCCGTTACCGCCGAGCAGCTGGATGGTGTCCAGCGCCATTTTGGTAGCCATTTCTGCGGTGTAAAGGATCACTGCGGCGGCGTCCTTGCGCGATTCCTCGCCGCGGTCGCAGGCCTTGGCCACGTTGTACAGGTAGGACTTGGAGGCGTTCATTCCGGCGTACATGTCGGCCAATTTGCCCTGCACCAGTTGGAACTCGCCGATCGACTGCTTGAACTGCTGACGTTCGTGCACGTAGGGCACCACCACGTCCATGCAGGCTGTCATGATCCCGGTCGGGCCGCCGGAGAGCACGGTACGCTCGTAATCCAGCCCGCTCATCAGCACCCGCACACCACCGCCTTCCGCGCCGAGAATGTTCTCTTCCGGCACTTCGCAATCCTCGAACACCAGCTCGCAGGTGTTCGAGCCGCGCATACCCAGCTTGTCCAGCTTCTGGTGGCGGGAGAAACCCTTGTAATCACGCTCGACGATAAACGCGGTCATGCCACGCGAGCCGGCACTGATATCGGTCTTGGCGTAGATCACGTAGGTGTGGGCGTCGGGGCCGTTGGTGATCCACATTTTGTTGCCGTTGAGTATGTAGCGGTCGCCACGTTTTTCCGCGCGCAGCTTCATCGACACCACATCAGAACCGGCATTCGGCTCGCTCATGGCCAGGGCACCAACGTGTTCGCCGGAGCACAGTTTGGGCAGGTACTTGGCCTTTTGCTCGTGAGTGCCGTTCTTGCGGATCTGGTTCAGGCACAGGTTGGAATGCGCGCCGTAGGACAGTCCGACCGAGGCGCTGGCGCGGCTGATCTCTTCCATCGCCACCACATGCGCCAGGTAGCCCATGTTGGTGCCGCCGTATTCCTCTTCCACGGTCATGCCGAGCAGGCCCATGTCGCCGAACTTGCGCCACATGTCCATGGGGAATTCGTTGTCGCGGTCGATCTGCGCGGCACGCGGGGCCAGTTCGGCTTGTGAGAACTGATACACCGAGTCACGCAGCATATCGATGGTCTCGCCGAGACCGAAGTTGAGAGATGGGTAGCTCATGGTTCCACCTGTGATTGTTAGAATTAAGTTCAGGAGATAACGGTTTGTTTTTTATCAGTTTCAGCCAAGGCCGCCAGGCAGCGCTCTTCGGCTGTATCCAGCTCAAGCTGCATCTGTTCGATGTCCAGCAGTTGCTGCTGCAGCTGGGCGCGGCGCTCGGCGATCTTCACCATAAAGGTGTGCAGCTGCTTGTGATTGCCGTGCACCGGGTCGTACAGCTCGATCAGTTCCTTGCACTCGGCGAGCGAGAAACCGATGCGTTTGCCGCGCAGGATCAGCTTGAGGGTGACCTTGTCCTTGGCGGTGTAGATGCGTTCCTGACCGCGGCGTTCGGGGCAGAGCATCTGCTGTTCTTCATAAAAACGAATGGCGCGGGTGGTGATATCCAGCTCGCGGGCCAGTTCGGAAATGGAGTAGGTGGTAGCGGACATACGACAGCGCTCTTGTTTACCTTTACGTTAACGTAAACTTGCCGTGACCTGCCGTCAACCCGGGTACCTGAAACAGCGATCTGGTTGAGTAGAAATGGACAGATAAAGTCTTTACTTGATAGCGACTTACAGTGCTTATCTAGAAAAATATTGAGGAACACGCTGCTGCAGCACCTGCACCAGCGCGGGTTCCATAAAAGCGTAATCGTCGGGGATGTTCAGGCTGTGAATGGGCTTGTTGGCTAGATTCCGGCGGAATTTCTCGGCCAGTTTGCGGCGATGGCGGCTTTCCATCACCAGAATCAGCTCGGCCCATTCCAGTAGTTCCGGGCTGACTGGAATATCGGCATCACGGTTAACCCCGGCCGAGGCCGTTTCCACCCCAGGCCAATCGGCGAAAACCTGCTCGGCTGTTGGGCTGCGCAGGCGGTTCTTGGCGCAGATAAACAGGACCCTGAGTGGCATGTTCTTGCTATCCGATGGTTCAGGCCTGGGCCTTTTGGTTTTTCTTTTCCAGGGCCGTAGCCTGCTGGGAAATCTCGATGATCTGCTCGCGCATCCAGCGGTTTGCCGGGTCCTGGTCGGTACTTTCGTGCCAGTAAATATGGGTTTCCAGAGGGGTCATATCCTTGATTGGCAGTTCGACAAAGTGCAGGTCGTTACGCCTTGCAAAGCGTTCCGGCACGGTCATGGCCATATCAGTGCCTTGCAGCACGGTGGTAGCCATCAGGTAATGCTGCGAGCGCAGGGCGATCTTGCGCTGGATGCCCATGCGACCAAGGGCCAGGTCAACATGGCCAAGGCCGCTGCGGCGGCTGGAGATATGGATGTGGGTCAGGCCCATATATTCGTCGAGGCTGATTTTCTCTTTAGCCATAGGGTGGCCGCGGCGCAGGGCGCAGACATAGCGGTCTTCCATCAGCTTGACGTGGCGCACCTGCGGGTCGGTGTTGAGCGGGGCGTCCACGGCAAAATCCAGACGGCCGGCGGCCAGCTCCTTAGTAGTTTCACGGCGACGGGCGAGCATGCTTTCGATATTCACGTTCGGCGCCATGCGGCGCAGGCGCTGAAACAGCGGCGGCAAGACGATAGCCTCGGTGAGGTCGGTCATGCTGATGCGGAAGGTCTTGTTAGCCTGGGCCGGGTTGAAGATGCGACTTTCCTGCACAGAGATACGCAGCTGCTGCAGCGCGTTGCGCACCGGGCCGATGATGTTCTGTGCCATTGGCGTGGGCACCATGCCCTGGGCAGTGCGCACGAACAGCGGGTCATTGAAGGTTTCCCGTAGGCGCGCCAGTGCGTTGGAAACGGCTGGCTGGGTAATACCGACGATCTGTCCGGCGCGGGTCAGATTGGCCTCGGTGTAGATGGCATCGAAGACGACAAAGAGGTTGAGGTCGACCTTGTTCAGATTCATTACACGCTCGCTCCGCAGGTTGTCGGTATTAGGGGCTGTTGCCGTTTCGTTCGCGGCCGCGCCGAAGCCTGTTTTAGCGCGAGGCAAGGCACGAGACACGAAGTTTGGTTGTTCCAAATGAGTGTCGAGAAACGCAGTATCGCGCTAAAACAGGCCCGGCCCTTCGGGTTGCGCGCAAAATCGCGCCATGCGTTGTTGGAGGACTTGGCATGGGAACAACCATTACCTGCTTCCTCCGCCTAGCCCGGCGAGATTTTGCGCAGCAACGCAGCTCGCGAAGAAACGGCAACAGACCCTAATTAATCATATATCGGTGATGAATGTTTATACACGGTGAGAATAGATTAGATAAATCCTAAGCCCTGTTCTAGCATCATTTCCACTTCACCGAACTCCCCCAAAATCAGCGTCAGAAGGTAGCCATCATGGATTTCGCCTACTCCCCCAAGGTTCAGCAGCTGCGTGAACGCGTCACCGCGTTTATGGAGACCCATGTCTATCCAGCCGAAGCCGTGTTCGAGCAACAGGTCAATGAAGGCGACCGCTGGCAGCCCACCGCGATCATGGAAGAGTTGAAAACCAAGGCTAAAGCCGAAGGCCTGTGGAACCTGTTTCTGCCGGAGTCCGAACTGGGCGCCGGCCTTACCAATACCGAATACGCGCCGCTGGCGGAAATCATGGGCAGTTCCTTGATCGGTGCCGAGCCGTTCAACTGCGCCGCGCCGGACACCGGCAATATGGAAGTACTGGTGCGCTACGCCAACGAAGCGCAGAAAGAGCAGTGGCTCAAGCCGCTGCTGGACGGCACCATCCGCTCCGCGTTCGCCATGACCGAGCCGGGTGTGGCGTCCTCTGATGCCACCAATATGCAGGCCAGCGCCGTGCGCCAGGGCGATGAGTGGGTGATCAACGGCCGCAAGTGGTGGACTTCCGGTGCGTGCGATCCGCGCTGCAAGATCATGATCTTTATGGGGCTGACCAACCCGGATGGTCCGCGCCATGCGCAGCACTCGATGATTCTGGTGCCAATGGACGCGCCGGGGGTGAAAGTGCTGCGCCCGCTGCCGGTATTTGGCTACGACGACGCGCCACACGGCCATGCCGAAGTGCTGTTTGAAAACGTCCGAGTGCCCTATGAGAACGTACTGCTGGGCGAGGGTCGTGGCTTTGAGATCGCCCAGGGTCGCCTTGGCCCAGGCCGTATCCACCATTGCATGCGCTCCATCGGTATGGCCGAGCGCGCGCTGAAACTGATGTGCGAGCGCTCGATCAACCGCACTGCCTTCGGCAAGCCGCTGGCGCGCTTGGGTGGCAATATCGATCACATCGCCGATTCGCGTATGGAGATCAATATGGCCCGCCTGCTGACCCTGAACGCGGCTTATATGATGGACACCGTGGGCAACAAGATCGCGGCCAGTGAAATCGCCCAGATCAAAGTGGTTGCACCTAACGTGGCGCTTAAAGTGATTGACCGGGCAATCCAGATCCATGGCGGTGCCGGGGTGTCCAACGATTTCCCGCTGGCCTACTGGTATGCCATGCAGCGCACCCTGCGCCTGGCCGACGGCCCGGACGAAGTGCATCGCGCGGCCGTTGGCAAGTTCGAGATCGGCAAGTACGTGTCGAAAGAAATGATGAAAGCCAGCCGCTAAAACGCGTCACTGAAAACGCACAAGGCCCGCAAATGCGGGCCTTGTGCGTTTTGGCTAATGCGGTGTTCCTGGCGGGGCAAATTCATCATCCGGACTGGCGCTCTGTTGCAGCCAGAGCAGGCGCATATGCAACTGCGCGGCGAAGGCGCGGGCGGCTTGTTCCTGATGAAAAATCAGGCTGCGTCTGCCCATGCGCACTTGCCAGCGTAGCTTGCCGCGCTGCAGCAGCGGTTCGATAACGATGCTCGGTGAGCTCAAACGATCAATGCTCCTGCCTGGGTGTGCGAGTTTTCAGCAGAGACAGTATCACTCCGCCCGCCAGCAAGCCGAGAGTCATGCACAGCGAGAGCAGGGCGGGCACCTTGATGATTTCGTGGAGAAAGATCTTGCCACCGATAAACATCAGTACCAGAGCCAGGGCGTACTTCAAGTAGATAAAGCGGTGCATCAATGCGGCCAGAGCAAAGTACAGCGCGCGCAGGCCGAGAATCGCGAAGATGTTCGAGGTGTAGACGATAAAAGGGTCCTGAGAGATGGCCAGCACTGCTGGCACACTGTCCACGGCAAAAACCAGGTCGGCCAGCTCGATCACTACCAGCGCCAGCAGCAGCGGCGTGGCATGCAGCAGGTGCTTGCCCGACGTTCTATCCGGCTGACGCACCAGGAAGCGTCCGCCGTGCATATCATCGGTCACCCGGATATGCCTGCGCAGGAATTGCAGTAAGCGGTTCTGGGCGAGGTCAGGGTGATGTTCTTCCTGAGCAGAAAGCATGCGTACCCCGGTAAACAGCAGAAACGCGCCAAACAGGTACAGCGCCCATTCGAAGCTCTGCACCAGCGCCGCGCCCAGACCAATCATCGTCGCACGCAGCACAATCACCCCGAGGATGCCCCAAAACAGTACGCGGTGTTGATAGCGCCGGGGGATGGCGAAGAAGTTGAGAATCATTGCCATGACGAACACGTTGTCCATCGACAGAGACTGTTCGACCAGAAAGCCGGTGTAGAACTCCAGCGCCCTAGTCTCACCCAGCTGTAACCAGATCCAGCCGCCGAAGGCCATACCAACGCTGAAGTAGCCGCTGTACAGCAGCAGACTCTCGCGCATTTCGATTTCATGCTGATCACGGTGCAGCACGCCGAGGTCGAGTATCAGCAAGCCGAGGATGATCAGTAGAAAGGCCAGCCAGAACCAGCCAGAGGTGCCGAATAATGGGGTGGTGAGCATGCTTGCCAAGCTATCCATGGAGCCACCTCGAATGTCTGCCTAAGTTGAGAATCAACTCAGTGACTCCGACATCACAGTGAAGGCTCACCGCCAGAGGGGCCCGGCGTCACGCTCGATTAAGGTTAGCAGGCCCCGCAGCAGTTTCCGTTAGTAAACCCAGACTTCCACCCGGCGGTTCTTGATCCGTCCGTCATCGCCGCTGTTGGCGGCCACCGGCAGTTCATCACCCAGGCCGATGATGTCGCGGAAGATCACGCCGCCTTTGCTCAGCTCGCGACGTACCGCCATGGCGCGCAGTTTTGATAACAGTTCGGCGCGGGCGGTGTCGGCCTTGGCATCGCCGAAGCCCACCAGCACCACCTTGTCGCGGAGCTTGTTCTGCTCTTGCAGGTAGGCCATCAGCCGCTTGAGGTCGCGCAGGGCCTTGTTGTCGAGGTTGGCGCTGCCTTCCTGAAAGCGGAAGTTCACCGACAGACGTTGGGCGTTTTTCGCCAGGTCCTGGTAGCTCGCCGGCATTTGCCCGTTCGCAGGGATTTTTACCGCCTGCACGGTCTGCGCGATAAAACCGTTCTGATCAACAATCGCCTGGCCGCGCGTGCTGTGGGCGAACTTCACCAGTGCACGGCCCCAGGGATTGCTCAAATCCGGCTGGTTATAGAAGAACAACCGGCGCGACAGCGGGTAATCCTCGGTGGCGATCAGGGTCAGGCTCGGCAGCATCGGTTGTGAGTCACCGGCGGCAATCGCCACAGCCTTGGCCTGGCGGATATAGGGCAAGCCAATAAAACCGATGCCGTTACGATCCTGACTGACTAAATCGGAGAGTTTTTCGCTGGATTCAAAACGCTTGGCGCCAGGTGCCAGGGCTTTGCCGTTGGCGCTGAGCACCAGTTCCTTGAAGGTGTCGAAGGTGCCGGACTTATCATCACGGGCGTACAGGGTGATGGCGCCGGCTGGTGCGCCGAGTTGCGCCCAGTCGCTGATCTCGCCGGCAAATATCTGCGCCAGCTGCGCAGTGTTCAGCGCCGCGATTGGGTTGCTCGGGTGCAAGATGATGGCCAGGCCGTCGAGGGCGATGATCTGCTCGGCGCTGGCGCTTTTCAGGTCACCCAGGCTCAGCAGGCTGGTGGCTTCGCTGTCCTTGATCGGCCGGGAGGAGGCAGCCAATTCGGCGCTGCCGTCGGCCAGTGAAGTAAAACCGGTGCCTGAACCGTGGGCCGCCACTTCAATGCTGACGCTGCGGCCATCGGCGGTTTTACCGGTGATCCTCTGCTCGTTTTCTGCTTTGCCGGCCTCAATGCGAATGGCGCTCAGGCTCTGTTCTTCAAGCAAGCCTTTGACCAGCGCCGGGCCAAGTCGCGCGCCGATTGTGTTGGAGCCCTGAATGCGCAGCACACTGCTGTTGTCACTGGGGATGGGCAGGGCAGCAAATACTGACCAGGGTAGGGCGTAGCAGATAGAGCCGAGCAGCAGAAAGCTGACGGTGCGAATCCAGGTATCACGTTCGAAGGCAGAGGAGGCGCGCAGCATGCGGCAAACACCTTATATGGGTGAGTGAAAGTGCCGCGACGATAAGACAAAAAAGTGACTGTAATATGACAGTCACTTATCTATGTGAAGGCTCTACTACAGGCTACTGCGCCAGTTCCAGCCAGATCGGCGCATGGTCGGAAGGCTTTTCCATGCCGCGCAGGTCGTAGTCAACGCCGGCATCCTTGATCCGCGCCTGCAAGGCCTGGGAGGCGAGAATCACGTCGATGCGCAGGCCACGCTTGGGTTCGTCCTCGAAACCGCGGCTGCGGTAATCAAACCAGCTGAAACGGTCATTCACCGCTGGGTTGAGGTGACGGAAGCTGTCGACCAGGCCCCAGTTCTTCAGTGTGGCCAGCCATTCGCGCTCTTCCGGCAGGAAGCTACATTTACCGGTTTTTAGCCAGCGCAGACGGTTTGGCTCGCCGATGCCGATGTCGCAGTCTTCCGGCGAGATATTGATATCCCCCATCACCACCAGCGCCTGTTCGGGGCTGAACTGGCTGAGCAGCAGGTTCTGCAAATCCGCATAAAACCGCTGTTTGGCCGGAAACTTGGTCGGATGGTCGCGGCTTTCACCCTGCGGGAAGTAGCCATTCATTACCGTGACCGGGTTGCCCTGGGCATCGGCAAAGGTGCCGTAGATAAAGCGCCGCTGGGCGTCTTCGGCATCCCCGGGAAAGCCCTTGTGCAGGCTCAGCGGTTCCTGGCGCGAAAGTAGGGCGACGCCGTAATGGCCTTTCTGGCCGTGATAATGCACGTGGTAGCCGAGCTGGCGGATATCCGCCTCGGGGAATTGCTCGTCGGCCACCTTGGTTTCTTGCAGACCGATGACATCCGGCTGATGTTTGTCGATCAATGCGGCCAGTTGATGTGGGCGTGCACGCAGGCCATTGATATTGAAGGAGACGATCTTCATGGGCGGCAGTCCTGGCTGTGGCTCTGGAAAGCTCGCGATGCTAGCCGATTAGCCGCCCTGCCTGCCAGCCTGTAGCGGCGCTGGGTGCGCGGTGCTAACGTGGCTGCAGGCCCAGCAAATCAAGAACAACAGAGGTCAAGCAGATGCCCAACAGTCTCGCCGAAGTTCGCATGCTCGATAGCGGCTATGCCCGCGAAGCCCGCTCGTTGCTGTACCACGCCTACCGCCATGACCCCACCTTTGCTTACCTGTTTGAGGCCGAGCGCCCAGGCTATGACCAGCGTGTGCGCGCCACCGTACGCGAGCTGGTACAGCAGCATTTTGCCGAAGACCTGCCGGCTATTGGCTTGCTGATCGACGACCGCCTGATTGGTATGGCGCTGATCGCTCCGCCGCAGCGGCGCATGGATATCACCGAAAGCTGGGGCTGGCGCATGCGCATGCTGCTGACCACCGGTTTCCGTTGCACCAAGCGTTACCTGGAATACCACGATGCAATAATCGCCTGCCTGCCGCCGGGGCCTTACCACGTGCTGCCGCTGCTCGGCATTCACCCTGAATATCAGGGCAAGCACTTCGGTGAGCAACTGCTTGAGGCGTTGCACAACTGGTGCGCCGAAGACGCCAGCTCCCAGGGCGTGGTGCTGGATACCGGTAATGGACATTACCTGGAGTTCTACAAGCGTCAGGGCTATGAGGAACTCGGTGAGGTGGCCATTGGGCCGATTATCGAGCACGTGTTTTTCCATCCTAGCCCGCAAGTAGCGATCAAGGCCAGCGCCTGAAAATGGCCTGCTCGGTGTGTCTGCCGGCATACCGAGTCGTAACTAATTGCCCGCACTACTGCTCTAAGTCGGCCCTGAGCTCGTGCTAGCATCGCCCTCATGTCTGTTTTCCCCAACCTTCTCGCAGGGCTGTTTCTTCTGCTGCTGAGTGCAACGGCCCTGGCCGAAGCACAGCTGCGCGTGCGGGCTGAACCGGCCAATAGCGCGCTAAAAAGCAACATCGAGGGCTATATCGGCAGCCTGGGCGAGCGCGATACCGAGGCCCTCCAGCGTTATCGCCGAGTGGCCGAGAACCAGGCGGAAAAGGCCGCCCAGGCCCTCGGCTATTACCAGGCGCAGATCACTTCAGAGGTCAGAGAGGGCACAACGCCGCGCCTGACCCTGCGTATTCAGCCGGGTGAGCCGGTGCGTTTGCGTGATGTGGTGGTGCGCGTCGAAGGCCCCGCTGCGCAGCTGCGCGCCTTCCGTACACCGAGTGACCCACAGCTGCGTAGCGGGGCGCAGCTCAATCATGGGCGTTACGACGCGGCCAAGCGTGAGATTCAGAATCAGGCCTCGCGTTATGGCTTCTTCGCTGGGCACTTCAGCAGTCAGCACCTGACGATAGATCCGGACGCTGGGGTTGCCGATATCGAGCTGGTCTACCTCAGTGGGCCGCGTTACCAACTGGGTGACGTGAGCTTTAGCGGCGACTCACCATTCGATGAGCAGCTGCTGCAGCGCATGGTACCGTTTCCAGCCGATACGCCCTACGACTCGGCACTGATTGCCGAGCTGTATCAGGCGCTGCGCTCCAGTGGTTATTTCGAGTCGGTACAGGTGGATGCCAACCCGAGCAGTGCTTCTGGCGAGCAGATCCCCGTAGAGGTTCAGTTGCAGGCGCGTAAGCCGCGTAGCATGGGTCTGGGGCTTGGTTTCTCGACCGACGTTGGCCCGCGCGGTCGAGCTAACTGGACGCGGCACTGGGCCAACCCCCAGGGGCATAGTTATGGCGCGGAGTTCGAGCTGTCGGCGCCACGGCAGAATGTCGGCCTGTGGTACGACGTGCCGCTCGATCCGCCGCTGACCGATAAATTGCGCATCGCCGGTGGCTATCAAGCCGAAGACCTGGCAAATACCGACAGCAGCAGTCGCCTGCTGACCGTTGGCCCTGAATGGCACAGTAAGCTCGACAACGGCTGGCAGCGGGTGCTGTCGCTGAAGTGGCAGCACGAGCAGTACGACCTTGGCGATGACGCCGGCAGCAGTACGCTGTTGATGCCGGGTATCAGCTACTCCTACCTGCACAGCGACAACCAGATCGACCCCAACCACGGCTATCGCCTGCAGTTCGATCTGGCCGGCTCGGCCAAGGGGCTGTTGTCCGATGCGAATGTGCTGCACGGCAATATCCAGCTCAAAGGCCTGACCACATTCTTCCAGCGCCACCGTGTGCTGGGCCGGGTGCAGGTGGGCGGCACTGAGTCCGACGGTTTTGCCAATGTACCGCCATCGCTGCGCTTCTTCGCTGGGGGCGACCAGAGTGTGCGCGGTTATGACTACCAGAGCCTATCCCCGGAAAACAGCGAAGGGGACAAAGTCGGCGGGCGCTACCTGTTTACCAGCAGCCTGGAATACCAGTACAGCCTGACCGAGCGCTGGCGTCTGGCGAGCTTCTTCGACCAGGGTAATACCTTCGAGTCGCTGCAGATTCCATCGCTGAAAAGCGCGGTGGGCGTAGGCGTGCGCTGGGTTTCGCCGCTGGGGCCGTTACGCCTCGACCTGGCACATCCACTGGATGAACAGGGCGGCGTGCGCCTGCATTTCTCCATGGGGCCGGAACTGTGAAGCGCGCGCTACGTTATGGGCTGTTCAGTCTGCTGGGCCTGCTGCTTGCACTGGCCGTCAGCCTGACTCTGCTAGTGGGCACTCAGGCCGGCAGTCGATGGTTGTTGGCTCAGGTACCAGGCGTGCAGGTGGACGGTTTCAATGGTCGCCTGGGCGGCAGCTGGAGTGCACAGCAGCTGCGCTGGCAGCAGGGTGATGACAGCGTTCTGCTGATGGCGCCTAACCTGGATTGGTCGCCTGCATGCCTGTTGCGCCTAACCCTGTGTATCGAGCAGTTACACAGCGGGCCGATCAGCCTGGTCTTCCCGGATGATCAACAACCCAGCAGCGAACCTTTCAGCCTGCCGGACCTGAGCCTGCCGTTGGCGCTGCAACTGGGTCAGGTGCAGATCGACAGCCTGCAGCTTAATGGCGCAGAGCAGTTGCAAGGCCTGCAACTGGCCGCGCGCTGGACTAGGCAGGGTATTCAGGTCGATAACCTCAGTCTGCGCACTGCTGATCTACAGCTGGCACTACAGGGCCAGATGCAAACCTCCGGCAACTGGCCGTTACAGCTGAGCGGAGAGCTGCAGTTACCAGCGCCTGAGCAACAGGCCTGGCCGGTGGCATTGCAGCTTGACGGCGAACTGCGCGAGCGGGTGCAGGTCACGGCCAGTAGCAGTGGTTATTTGACCGGCGAGCTGAGCGGCTGGCTGCAGCCCTTGGCGCAGCACCTGCCGGCGCAACTGCGTGTGCAGGTCGCGGCCTTCAAAGCCAGCGCCGAGCTGCCGGATAGCTTGCGCCTTGAGCAGCTTGAGCTAAATGCCCAGGGCGATCTGCAGGCCGGCTACCAGATCATCGGCAGTGCCAGCCTGCCCGCAGCGGAGGGACCGATAGCCTTGGCGCTGGCGGGTTTGCTCAAAGCTGACGGCGCCGCGATCAGCAATCTGAGCCTGACCGCCAGCCCCGAGCAGCAGGTACAAGTAAGCGGCGAGTTGAACTGGCAGCAGGGCCTGAGTCTGGACAGCCGCTTTAACTGGCAGAATTTCCCCTGGCAGCGTCTTTATCTGCTGGCAGAACCAGCGCCTGTGGTGTTACGCACGCTCAGTGGTGAACTGGCCTATCAGGATGGCAACTATCTTGGCCATTTCGCCGCTGAACTGGATGGCCCGGCTGGTTCTTTCAGCCTGCAAAGCCCGCTAAGTGGCGATCTACAGAAGCTGTATTTACCCGAGCTGCGCTTGCAGGCCGGCCAGGGCCGTGCCGAAGGTCAGGTCAGCCTGGGTTTTGCCGAGCAACTGAGCTGGGATGTGCGTCTGCAGTTGAGTCAGCTTGACCCGGCTTACTGGCTGGCCGAGCTACCTGGCAGTCTTGTCGGGCCGTTAAACAGCTCTGGCAGTCTGATCAATCAGCAGCTCAAGCTTAACGCCGATATCGATCTAACCGGCCGTTTGCGCGGGCAGCCGGCCACGTTGCTGGCGAAGTTTGCCGGCGGCCTAGAGCAGGGCGAGTTGAGTGCGCTGGATGTGCGTCTGGGTGATAACCGCCTCAGCGGTAAGGCCGCTTTGCAGCAACAGCTGAGCGGCCAGTTATTACTGTCGATGCCGAGACTGGGCCAGCTGTGGCCGGGGCTGCTGGGTCAGCTCAATGGCCAGCTGGATCTGGCTGGCAGCTTGCAAGCGCCCCAGGGCCAGTTGCAGCTACAAGGCAAGCGCCTGGCTTTTGAGGACCAGCGCCTGCAACAGCTCAAACTCGACGCCAGCCTGAACAGCGCTCAGCGTGCCCGGATCACCCTGGAAGCGTTAGGCATCCAACTGGGCGAAACCGAACTGGGGCGTCTGGATGCCACGGCCACTGGTGATAAGTACCAGCAGAGCCTTGAAATGCAGCTGCAAGGCCCGCTGCTAAATAGCCAACTGGCCCTGGCCGGCAAGCTGGACAAGGGCAACTGGCGCGGCAGCCTGAGCCGTGGCGAAGTGCAAAGCAGCGGTCAGGATTGGCGCCTGCAACAGCCTGCCACGCTGGTGCGGCTGGCCAGTGGGCAGCTCAGCCTGGGCGCGCATTGTTGGCGTTCTGCTGATGTCAGCCTGTGTGGAACGCAGCAGCGCCTGCTGCCACAGCCCAAGCTGGACTATCAGTTAAGCAACTTCCCCATGGACAGCCTGGCGGCCCTGTGGCCCAAGGACTTTACCTGGCAAGGCGAACTCAATGGTCGGCTGCAGCTGGATATGCCGGCCAGTGGCCCGAATGGCAGCCTGGAGTTGGATGCCGGCAGCGGTATCTGGCGCATTCGCGATCAGCAACAGTGGCTGGATTTTGCTTACGACAGCCTGCGCTTGAGCGCGCAATTGCGCCCGAAACGCATCGACAGCCTGCTGGAACTACGTGGCCCGGCCATTGGCGAACTTTCGCTGCAGGCTCAGCTTGATCCGCGCCCGGCGAGCAAGCCGCTGTCCGGCAGCTTTCGCCTGAATGGCCTGGATCTGGCTCTGGTGCGCCCATTTGTGCCGATGGTTGAGCACATCGCCGGGCAACTGAACGGCGCGGGCACCTTGTCAGGCGGGCTGCTGACGCCGCAGATCAACGGCAACCTGCGCGTGCTGAATGGCGAAATAAGCGGCGGCGAGCTGCCCATGAATATCGAGCAGCTGCAACTGCAGGCGCAGATCGTAGGTGAACGGCTGCAGCTGGAGGGTGATTGGCGTAGTGGCGAACAAGGTCAGGGCAGCCTGAATGGCGAGCTGAGCTGGGCCGATGGGTTGCTGGTGGACATGCAACTGCGGGGCAGCCGGTTGCCCGTGACGATGGAGCCCTACGCCGCACTAGAGGTCGCGCCAGATCTACGTTTGCGTTTGCATGATGAGCAGCTGTCGCTGGCCGGCAAGGTACTGATTCCCAGCGGCAAGATTGAAGTACGCGAGCTGCCACCTTCAACCGTGCAGATGTCCAGCGATGCACGGGTGGTGGGCCGCGACAGCGCGCCGCAACAGGCCACAGCAATTGCCATGGATATTGATGTCGAAGTCGGTCAGCAGCGCCTGACTTTCAGCGGCTTTGGCCTCGACGCCGAGCTGCTTGGCCGCGTGCATATCGGCAATGATCTGGACACCCGTGGCGAGCTGAGCCTGAACAAGGGTCGTTTCCGCGCGTATGGTCAGCGCCTGAGTGTGCGCCGCGCGCGCCTGCTGTTCGCCGGGCCGATTGATCAGCCGTTTCTCGATATCGAGGCAGTGCGTCAGGTCGATGACGTAACTGCCGGTCTGCGCCTGAGCGGCAATGCCGCGCAACCGACCAGCACGGTGTTTTCCGAACCGGCCATGAGCCAGGAGCAGGCGCTGTCCTACCTGGTCATGGGCCGGCCATTGGGGCAGGGCGGTGGTGACAATACGATGCTGGCGCAAGCCGCACTGGCATTGGGCATGGCCGGCAGTGCGCCACTGGTCAATAGCCTGGCGCAGGGCCTGGGTATCAGCGATTTCCAACTCGACACTCAAGGCTCGGGAGTAACCACCAGTGTGGTGGCCAGCGGCAACCTGTCCGAGCGTCTGAGTCTGCGTTACGGCGTGGGGGTGTTTGAGCCAGCGAATACCATCGCGCTGCGCTACGAACTGAGCCGCAAGCTCTATCTCGAGGCTGCCAGCGGATTGGCCAGTTCACTGGACCTGTTCTACCGTCGCGACTTCTAGTAAGCCAATTTACTGCGGGCTCACGCTGGATTAACCCAGTTAATTCGCGTTTAAATTGCGCACCTCGCTCAAAACGTCTGAGCGTTGAAATCTAAACAGTGAAAACCACTATCACAGTCTTCATATACTGACCGCCGCTGATCACCGGGCAGTCGTTGTGCTGACGGGGATAGCCCGATCCGTTGTTTGCAAGCGCGCCAATCCAGCTCGCTTTCTGCGTAACAGCATGGCCTACCCGGCAATCGGACAAGCGAAGGCTACCCACCTCGCGTTCACTACAAGAATAAGGAAATGAGCATGGAATTCGTCAACACCCTGGTTAATCAACTCAATGGCGTGGTCTGGGGCCCGCCCATGCTGGTGCTGATTCTCGGTACTGGTCTGTTCCTCATGTTGCGCCTGAAATTTATGCCGCTGAGCAAGATCGGCGCAGGCTTCAAACTGATGTGGCAAGGCCGCAAGAAAGGTGACGCGGAAAGCGGTGAGATCAGCCCGTTCCAGGCGCTGATGACCTGCCTGGCTGCTACCGTCGGTACCGGTAATATCGCCGGTGTGGCTACCGCGATTTTCCTCGGCGGCCCGGGTGCGCTGTTCTGGATGTGGTGTACCGCTCTGGTCGGCATGGCCACCAAGTACTGCGAAGTAGTGCTGGCGGTGCATTACCGTGAGAAGGATGAGCGCGGCGAGCACGTTGGCGGTCCGATGTACGCGATCAAGAACGGCCTGGGCAAGAAGTGGCTGTGGCTCGGTACCGCGTTTGCCATCTTCGGCGGCTTTGCCGGTTTCGGGATCGGCAACATGGTGCAGGTCAACAGCATGGCCGCGGCCCTGCAAACCACCTTCAACGTGCCGCTGTGGGTCACAGGCGTGGTCACCATGGTCTTCGTCGGCATGGTGATCCTCGGTGGTATCAAGCGTATCGGTAAAGTGGCCGCGACCCTGGTGCCGTTTATGTGCGTGGCTTACATCATTGCCGCGTTCGTGGTGCTGGTGGTTAACGCTGCTGAAATTCCAGCGGCTTTTGAAATGATCTTCACCTATGCCTTCAGCCCAGCTGCTGCGACTGGCGGCTTTGCTGGTGCTGCAGTGATGGCGGCAATTCGCTTTGGTGTGGCGCGCGGTATCTTCTCTAACGAAGCCGGTCTGGGTACTGCCGGTATCGCTCAAGCGGCCGGTACTACCAACAGCCCAGTGCGTTCAGGGATGATCGGCATGCTAGGGACCTTTATCGACACCATCATCATCTGCTCGATGACTGGCCTGGCGATCATCACCTCGGGTGTATGGACCAGCGGCGCCAGCGGTGCTGCATTGTCTGCGGCGGCTTTTGAGTCGGCAATGCCAGGTGTCGGCGGTTACATTCTGACCATTGCCCTGGTGGTGTTTGCTTTCACTACCATCCTCGGCTGGAGCTACTTCGGCGAGAAGTGCTGGGAATACATGGTCGGCACCAAGTCGATCCTGCCGTTCCGCATTCTCTGGGTGGTAGCTGTGCCGTTCGGTGCAATTGCTCACCTGGACTTCGCCTGGCTGGTGGCTGACACCCTCAACGGTCTGATGGCGATTCCTAACCTGCTGTCGCTGCTGCTGCTTAGCCCGATTGTGGTTAAGCTGACCAAGGATCACTTCGCTAAAAATTGATGTGTCGCCTGGGCGAGCAGGGTAGTCTGACTCAACGGTCAGCTCTGCTTTCCCACTCTGCAGGGGCGCGTGCTTGCCATTTGACAGGTTCGCGCCCTTACTTGTTAACCCTCTCCAATATCGCTGAAAAGGATCGTTCCCATGGCACAAGTCACTCTCAAAGGCTCCCCGGTTGAAGTCACCGGTCAACTGCCGCAGATTGGTCAGCAAGCGCCGGCGTTTAGCCTGGTCGCCGGTGACCTGAGCGATGTGAGCCTGGCCAGCCTGGCCGGCAAGCGCAAAGTCCTGAACATTTTCCCAAGCGTCGACACCCCGACCTGCGCCACCTCCGTGCGTACCTTCAACACAAATGCGAGCAAGCTGGCTAACACCGTGGTGCTATGCATTTCCACTGACCTGCCATTTGCCCAGGCGCGTTTCTGCGGGGCCGAAGGTCTGGAAAACGTCATCAACCTGTCGACCATGCGTGGTGCCGACTTCCTGCAGAGCTATGGTGTGGCCATTGCCAGCGGTCCGCTGGTGGGTGTTGCTGCCCGTGCAGTGGTCGTACTGGATGAGAATGACAAGGTGCTGCACAGCGAGTTGGTCGGTGAAATCGCCGACGAGCCGAATTACGAAGCTGCAATGACCGTGCTCAAGTAAGTACAGCCACCCTGCATCGACGGCCTGCTCTGCAGGCCGTTTTTATTTGTGGCCTGCCTTCCCTGGCCGCCACCTACACGCCGTCGCTATGCGACGTTGAACACTGTTCCCGACAATTTTCTATTCGGATCAGACATTTAGTAACGTAAGGAAAAGGTAAATAGGCGGTAAAGAGGCTTTGCAGGGCAGCTGATAGTGAATATCGTTCACGCTCCCCAAGGAAGTGATCGTCGCCATGCCTGATACACAGCTCACCACCCGTCCTCGCAACCTGTCGCGCCAGTGGCAGGTCGGCTCGCTCGCGCTGGTTGTTCTCGCCTTAATGCTGTGGTGGTTCTGGCCCAGCCCGCCGGAAAGCCCCGGGCGTGGCGGCCCGTGGCGCGATGGCGGCCCGGTGCCGGTGCGCGTGGCGACGGTCAGCCAGGGCGATTTCCCGGTTGAGCTCAAGGCCCTGGGTACCGTTACCGCCTATAACACGGTGAATGTGCGTGGCCGGGTCGACGGTGAGCTGGTCAAGTTGCTGTTCAAGGATGGCCAGCAGGTTAAAGCTGGCGATCTGCTCGCGGTGATCGATCCGCGCTCTTATGAAATCGCCTTGCAGCAAGCCCAGGGTGCGTTGCAGGAACACCAGGCGCAACTGCGTAATGCCGAACTGGACTTGAAGCGTTACCGCGGGTTGTATGCCGAAGACTCGATTGCCAAGCAGACCCTCGACACCCAGGAAGCGCTGGTCAACCAATACCGCGGCAGCCTCAAGAGCCTACAGGCGGATGTCTCCACTGCGCGGCTGAACCTCGACTTCACCCAGATCCGCGCACCTATCAGCGGTCGCCTGGGCATTCGTCAGGCTGATGTCGGCAATCTGCTCAGCAGTGGCGATACGCTGCCGCTGGTGGTGATTACCCAGAACCTGCCGATTGCCGTGATGTTTACCCTGCCAGAAGCCGAGCTGCCGGCAGTGGTGCAGCAATTGCGCAGTGGCGCGACCCTGACCGTCGAGGCCTGGGATCGCAGTGAAAAACTCCAGCTGGCCGAAGGCGAGTTGGAAAGCATCGACAACTTGATCGACACCGCCACCGGCACGGTCAAGCTCAAAGCGCGTTTCGCCAACGCCGAAGAACTGCTCTTTCCCAACCAGTTCGTCAACGTGCGCCTGCGGGTGAAAACCCTGCAGAACGTCACCCTGATGCCAACGGCAGCGTTGCAGTTTGGTGCCAGCGGTACTTTCGCTTATGTGGTCGACGCTGAAGACAAAGTACAGCTGACGCCCATCAACGTCGGCGCCAGCGATGGCCAGCTTAACGTCGTCGAGCAGGGCCTCAAGCCGGGCGATCGCCTGGTTCTGGAAGGTACTGATCGCCTGCGTTCGGGTAATCAGGTTGAGGTGATCGACGACAAGCCTGTCGCCGCCCAGACCGAAGCGGCCGCCCCTGAAGGCAGCCGAGCGCCGCGCGCCCAATGAACGCCTCTCGCCTGTTTATCCTGCGCCCGGTCGCCACCACGCTGATCATGCTGGCGATCTTCTTGAGTGGCCTGATCGCTTATCGGCTGCTGCCCGTGTCGGCGTTGCCAGAAGTGGATTACCCGACGATCCGGGTGATGACCCTGTATCCCGGCGCCAGCCCGGACGTGATGACCAGTGCGGTCACCGCGCCACTGGAGCGCCAGTTCGGTCAGATGGCCGGGCTGAAACAAATGTCCTCAACCAGCTCGGGCGGCGCTTCGGTGATTACCCTGCGCTTCAACCTGGAGGTGCAGCTGGATGTCGCCGAGCAGGAAGTGCAGGCCGCGATCAACGGTGCGAGCAACCTGCTGCCCGACGATTTACCTGCACCGCCGGTGTACAACAAGGTCAACCCGGCTGACACCCCGATACTGACCCTGGCCATCAGCTCGAAAACCTTGCCGTTGCCGCAGGTATTTGATCTGGTCGATACCCGCCTGGCGCAAAAACTCGCGCAAACCAGCGGCGTTGGTCTGGTCAGCCTGGCCGGCGGCCAACGCCCTGCTGTGCGTTTGCGGGTCAACCCGGAAGCCTTGGCCTCCTATGGTTTGAACCTCAGCGATGTGCGTACTCTGATCACCGCCAGCAACGTCAACCAGCCCAAAGGCAACTTTGACGGGCCGACCCGGGTATCGCAACTGGATGCCAACGATCAGCTGAAGTCCGTCGACGAATACCGCGAGCTGATTCTCGGCTACAAGGACGGCGCCACCCTGCGTCTGAAGGATGTTGCCAGCATCATCGACGGTGCCGAGAACCAGCGCCTGGCCGCCTGGGCCAACCGCAACGAAGCGGTGCTGGTCAATGTGCAGCGCCAACCCGGGGCCAACGTGATCGATGTAGTCGACCGTATCCAGACCCTGTTGCCCAATTTGACTCAAGGCCTGCCGGCCAGCGTTGAGGTCAGCGTGCTGACCGATCGCACCGAAACCATCCGCGCGGCGGTCAAGGGCGTGCAACATGAGCTGCTGCTGGCCATCGCCCTGGTGGTACTGGTGACCTTCCTGTTTCTACGTAAGGTGTCGGCAACCATCATTCCATCCATCGTCGTGCCGCTATCGCTGATTGGCACCTTCGGTGTGATGTACCTGGCCGGCTTCACCATCAACAACCTGACGCTGATGGCCCTGACCATCGCCACCGGGTTTGTGGTGGACGATGCCATCGTCATGCTGGAGAACATCGCCCGCCATCTGGAGGAGGGCGAAACGCCGCTGAATGCGGCGCTCAAAGGTGCCAAACAGATCGGCTTTACCCTGGTTTCGCTAACCATCTCGCTGATCGCCGTGCTGATTCCACTGCTGTTTATGGCCGACGTAGTGGGGCGGCTGTTCCGCGAATTTGCCATCACCCTGGCGGTGGCCATTCTGATTTCCCTAGTGGTGTCGCTGACCCTGACGCCGATGATGTGCGCGCGCTTGCTCAAGGCGGAAAAGCCCGAAGAAGAAGGGCGCTTCTACCGCGCCGCCGGGGCGGTAATCGACGGCATGATCGCGCGTTACGGCGTGTGGCTGACCTGGGTGCTCAAGCATCAGCCACTGACCCTGCTGGTAGCCATCGCCACGATGGCGCTGACGGTGCTGCTGTACCTGGCCGTGCCCAAGGGCTTTTTCCCGGTGCAGGACACCGGGGTGATCCAGGGCATTTCCGAGGCGCCGCAGTCGATCTCCTTCCGCGCCATGAGCGAGCGCCAACAGCGCCTGGCCGAGGTGGTTTTACAGGACCCGGCCGTTGCCAGTCTGTCGTCCTATATCGGTGTGGATGGTGATAACCCGACGCTGAACAGCGGCCGCCTGCTGATTAACCTGACGCCACGGGCCGAGCGCGATGTCAGCGCCAGCCAGATCATCGAACGGCTGCGTCCGGAGTTGGCGCGGATTCCTGGGATCGAGCTGTACCTGCAGCCGGTGCAGGATTTGTCCATCGAGGATCGAGTCAGCCGCACGCAGTTCCAGTTCAGCATGGAATCGCCGGATATCAGCCTGCTGGAAGAGTGGGTACCCAAACTGGTCAGCGCGCTGCGCGAGCAGCCGGAGCTGACTGACGTGGCCAGCGACCTGCAAAACCGTGGTCTGCAGGTGTTTCTGCAGATCGACCGCGACATGGCCGGGCGCCTCGGCGTAAGCATTGCCGATATCGATAACGCGCTGTACGACGCCTTTGGTCAGCGGCAGATTTCCACCATCTACACCCAGGCCAGCCAATACCGCGTGGTGTTGGAAAGCGAGAACGCCGGCAGCATTGGCCCGGCGGCGCTGCGGCAGATTCACGTCAAGGCCGCCGATGGCCAACAGGTCGCGTTGTCGAACCTGGCCCAGGTTGAGGAACGCGCCGCCAGCCTGTTGATCAACCACATCGGTCAGTTCCCGGCCGCTACGCTGTCATTCAACCTGGCCAGCGGCGTATCCCTGGGTGAGGCAGTGGCGGTGATCGAGCGGGTCGAACAGGAGATCGGCATCCCGCCGGCGGTGCAGACGCGCTTCCAGGGCGCGGCAGAAGCTTTCCGCGCCTCGTTGTCGAGCACCTTGCTGCTAATTCTGGCGGCCATCGTCACCATGTACATCGTGCTCGGCGTGCTCTATGAGAGCTATATCCACCCGATCACCATCCTCTCCACATTACCCTCGGCAGGTGTCGGCGCGCTGCTGGCGTTGCTGATTAGCGGTAATGAGCTTGGCCTGATCGCAATTATCGGCATCATCTTGTTGATCGGCATCGTCAAGAAGAACGCGATCATGATGATCGACTTCGCCCTCGACGCCGAGCGCAATCAGGGTATGCAGCCGGAAGCGGCGATCTACCAGGCGGCATTGCTGCGCTTTCGGCCGATTCTGATGACCACCCTGGCCGCGCTATTTGGTGCGATTCCGCTGATGCTGGCGAGCGGTTCCGGGGCTGAGCTGCGCCAGCCGCTGGGCTTGGTGATGGTCGGTGGGCTGCTACTTAGCCAAGTGCTGACACTGTTCACCACGCCGGTGATCTACCTGTACTTCGATCGCCTGTCGCGGCGCATCAGTGGTCGCAGCGCGGCCGGGCTTGTGGTCAGCCGATGAACCTTTCTGCGCCCTTTATCCGCCGGCCAGTCGCCACGCTGCTGCTGAGCCTGGCAATTCTGCTGCTGGGCGGCGTCAGCTTCGGATTGCTGTCGGTGGCGCCGCTGCCGCAAATGGATTTCCCCACGATCACCGTACAGGCCAGTTTGCCGGGTGCCAGCCCGCAGATCATGGCGTCGAGTGTGGCCACGCCGCTGGAGCGTTCGCTCGGTACCATCGCCGGCATCAGCCAGATGAACAGCCGCAGCAGCCAGGGCAGCACGCGGATCATGCTCCAGTTTGACCTGGACCGTGACATCAACGCCGCCGCCCGCGAAGTGCAAGCGGCCATCAATGCCTCACGCGAGCTGCTGCCCAGCGGCATGCGCAGCATGCCGACCTACGCCAAGATCAACCCGTCGCAAGCGCCGATCATGGTGCTGTCGCTGACCAGCGACGTACTCAACAAGGGCCAGCTGTATGACGTGGCTTCGACCATCCTGGCGCAGAAACTCGCCCAGGTAACCGGTGTGGGAGAAGTACAGATCGGCGGCAGCTCATTGACCGCTGTGCGTGTGGCACTTGAACCGCGTCTGCTTGATCAGTACGGCATTGCCCTCGATGAAGTGCGTCAGAGCATCAGCGCGGCCAACGCCAAACGGCCTAAAGGTGCGGTGGAAGATGCCGAGCGCCACTGGCAGGTGCAGGCCAGCGATCAGCTGGAAAAAGCTGCCGATTACCTACCGCTGATCATCCGCTATCAGGACGGTGCAGCCGTGCGCCTGGGCGATGTGGCGACCGTTACCGATGGCGTCGAGGACCGTTACAACAGCGGCTTCTTCAACGATGAACAGGCGGTGCTGCTGGTGATCAACCGCCAGACCGGCGCCAACATCATCGAAACCATCGCCGGCATTCGCGAGCAACTGCCGGCCCTGCGTGCGGTGATTCCCGCGAACATCGAGTTGGAAGTGGCAATGGACCGCTCGCCGGTGATTCGCGCCACCCTGCATGAGGCCGAGCAGACCCTGTTGATCGCCGTGGTGCTGGTGATTCTGGTGGTATTCGCCTTTCTCGGCCGCTGGCGCGCAGCGCTGATTCCGGCCCTGGCTGTGCCGGTATCACTGGTCGGCACCTTTGCAGTGATGTACCTACTGGATTTTTCGCTGAACAATCTGTCGCTGATGGCGCTGATCATTGCTACCGGTCTGGTGGTAGACGACGCCATCGTCGTTTTGGAAAACATCTCGCGGCACATCGAAGCCGGTGAAACGCCGATGATGGCCGCGTTCAAGGGCGCGCGCGAGGTGGGCTTCACCTTGCTGGCGATGAACCTCTCTTTGGTTGCGGTGTTTATCTCCATCCTGTTTATGGGCGGCATCGTCGAGCGGCTGTTCCGCGAATTTTCCATCACCTTGGCCGTGGCCATCGTGATTTCCCTGCTGGTGTCGCTGACCCTGACGCCGATGCTCTGCGCACGCTGGCTCAAGGCCGAAACCACCGAACATAAGCCCAGTGCCATGCAGCGTTGGGGCGGGGCCGTGCAGACGCGCGTGCTGGCGTTTTACGCGCGCGGTTTGGACTGGGCGCTGAAGCATTCCTTGCTGATGCTGTTCAGCTTACTGGCGACCATTGCGCTGAATATATTTCTGTTTGTCAGCGTGCCGAAGACCTTTATGCCGCAGCAGGACACCGGCCAGCTGATTGGCTTTATTCGCGGTGATGACGGTCTTTCCTTTCAGGTCATGCAACCGAAAATGGAAATCTACCGCCGTGCGGTGCTGGCTGATCCTGCGGTGGACAGTGTGGCGGGCTTTATTGGTGGCAGTGGCGGTATCAACAACGCCTTTATGATCGTGCGCCTCAAGCCTGTTACCGAGCGCAAGGTCAGCGCCCAGGTGGTGATCAACCGCCTGCGCCAGTCGGTGCCGAAAGTGCCGGGTGGGCGGATGTTCCTTATGCCCGATCAGGACCTGCAAATCGGCGGTCGGGAAGGGCGCAGTTCGGAAACCGAATACATGCTGCTGTCTGGCGACCTCGACGAATTGCGCAAGTGGCTGCCGCCGGTGCGTGAAGCGCTGCGGGCCCTGCCGGAGCTGACCGATATCGACGCCAAGGAGGCCGAGGGCACCCAGCAGATCCGCTTGGTGGTTGACCGCGATATGGCCAAACGGCTGGGCGTGGACATGAACATGATCACAGCCGTGCTCAACAACGCCTTTAGCCAGCGCCAGATCTCGACCATCTATGACAGCCTCAACCAGTACAGCGTAGTGATGGAGATCAACCCGCAGTTTGCCCAATACCCGGAAACCCTCGAACAGATTCAGCTGATCACCGCCGAGGGCGCGCGCGCGCCGCTGTCTAGCTTCGCCCGCTGGGAGCGCAGCCTGGAGGAAGACCGGGTCAACCATCAGGGCCAATTCGCCTCTGAAAATATTGGCTTTGCCTTGGCCGACGGGGTCAGCCTGGATCAGGCCAGCCAGGTCATCGATAATGCGATTGCCCGGGTCGGTTTGCCGACCGAGGTGCAGGGCATGATGGGCGGCACCGGCGGTGCATTCCAGCAGACCCAGCAAAACCAACCATGGATGATCCTGCTGGCACTGGTGGTGGTGTACATCGTCCTCGGTGTACTCTACGAGAGCTATATCCACCCGCTGACTATTCTCTCCACTTTGCCCTCGGCCGGCGTGGGCGCGCTGCTCGCGCTGCAGCTGATGAGCATTGAGTTCAGTCTGATCTCGCTGCTCGGTTTGTTTCTGCTGATCGGCATCGTCAAGAAGAATGCCATTCTGATGATCGACCTGGCGCTGCAACTGGAACGCCAGCAACAGCTAAGCCCTGAGGCGTCGATCCGCCAGGCCTGCCTGCTGCGTTTCCGCCCGATCATGATGACCACCTTGGCGGCGATTCTGGGTGCGCTGCCGCTGATGCTGAGCAGCGCCGAAGGTTCGGAAATGCGTCAGCCGCTCGGTATCACCATTGTTGGTGGCTTGGTGCTGAGCCAACTGTTGACCCTCTACACCACTCCGGTGATCTACCTGTATTTCGACCGTCTGCGCCATCGGGTTAACCGCTGGCGCGGTGTGCGCACTGACGCTGCTTTGGAAACCCCGTTATGACTCTGCTGCCAACACCCGTAGGAGCGAGCCATGCTCGCGAGCCCTTTTCTGTTGCCAAGCCCTTCGCGGGCATGGCCCGCTCCTACATGGGGCTGCTTGGACTCAGCTTATTGTTAAGTGGCTGCGCCATCGGCCCGGATTACCAACGCCCGCTGCTGCAAACCCCGGCGCAGTTCAAACAAATTGAAGGCTGGACCCAGGCCAAGCCCGGCGATGTGCTGGCGCGCGGCAGTTGGTGGCAGCTGTATGGCGATGCCGAGCTGAATGCGCTGGTTGAACGGTTGAATATTTCCAACCAGAACCTGGCCGCCAGTGAAGCGCAGTACCGCCAGGCCCGCGCCCTGGTGCGCGGCGCACGTGCAGCGTTTTACCCGAGCCTGTCGAGCAGCGCCGGGGCCACCCGCAGCAGCCAGGGTAGCGGCTCAACCAATACCACGACCACCAGCGGTGGTAGCGTTAGTAATAGCTACGACCTGAGCCTGAATGCCGCCTGGGAACTCGATATCTGGGGCAAGCTGCGCCGCTCGCTGGAGTCCAGCCGCGCCGGTTACCAGGCCAGTGCCGCCGATCTGGCTGCACTGAAACTCAGCCTGCAATCGGAGATGGTGCAGAACTACCTGCAATTGCGCGTGCTGGATGATCAGCAGCGCCTGCTCGATGCCACTGTCGCGGCCTATGCGCGCTCGCTGAAGCTCACGGAAAACCAGTACAACGCCGGCATCGTGCCTAAATCCGATGTCAGCCAGGCGCTGACCCAGTTGAAAAGTACTCAAGCCCAGGCGATTGACTTGCAGTGGCAACGTGCCCAGCTGGAGCATGCAATTGCCGTACTGATCGGCGTGCCGCCCAGCGAGCTGAGCATCGCCGTGCGCGAGCAATTGCCGGTGTTGCCAACAATCCCCGTGGCGCTGCCATCACAGCTGCTGGAGCGCCGTCCGGATGTGGCTGCCGCCGAACGCAGGGTGATAGCCGCCAACGCCGACATCGGTGTGGCTGAAGCGGCGTGGTACCCAGACCTGACTATCTCCGCCAGCGGCGGCTACCGTGGCAGCAGCTTTGCCGACTGGATCGATTTGCCCAATCGCTTCTGGTCCCTCGGCCCGCAACTGGCGCTGACGCTGTTTGATGGTGGCGCACGCAGCGCCGAACTGGAACGCAGCGAAGCGGCTTACGATCAGACCGTGGCGCAATACCGCCAATCGGTGCTCGATAGCTTCCGCGAAGTGGAGGACTACCTGGTGCAGCTGAGCGTGCTGCAGCAAGAAGCAGTGGTGCAACAAGAAGCTCTGGACGCCGCCCGCGAATCCCTGCGCCTGATCGAAAACCAGTACCGCGCCGGCACCGTGGACTTCAACAGCGTGGTCAATGTGCAGGCCACCGCGCTGAACAACGAGCGCAGCAACCTCACTCTGCTAGGCAGCCGTCTGACCGTCAGCGTGCAGCTGATCGCTGCGCTGGGTGGTGGTTGGCAGGATGACTTAGACGTGCAAAAAGACCGCTAAGCGATCTCAAGCGCCAGTACGGAAAGCCGCCGTATTGACGCTTAAGGCTCAGAGAAAGTGCTATTCGCGAGATTTGCGGTTAACCGTTTGCGCGGCTTTGAGTATGTCTGCGCCGATCTCGTCTTCAAACTGCTGCCAAACCGGCTGCATAGCGGCGCGCCAGGCAGCGCGTTGTTCGGCGCTGAGGCTGATGATCTGGCTGCTGCCAGACGCCTCGATACGCTGACGGTCCGCGCGATTGGCTGCCTCGGATTGGCGGTTCACCTCGAAACTCACTTCATCAATGATGGCTTCCAGCTCGCTGCGGATCTGGTGAGGAATGGAAAACCAGAAGCGCTGGTTACTGACCAGCATGTAGTCGAGCGCGCCGTGGTTGGTCTCGGTGATGAATGGCTGCAATGTATGCAGTTGCTTGGTGTAGATGTTCGACCAGGCATTTTCGGTGCCTTGCACCTTGCCGCTCTGCAGCGCAGCGAAAACCTCGGCAAAGGGCATGGCCAGGGGCGCCGCCCCGATTTGATAGAACTGCGCCTCCAGCACACTGGAGGGCTGAATACGGAACTTCAAACCCGCCGCATCACTGGGCACATGCAGCGCTTTAGTTGCTGAGAGCTGCTTCATGCCGTTGTGCCAATACGCCAGGCCAATGATGTTGTGTGCCTCCATGGAGCGCAGCAATTGACGGCCTTTGGCGCGCTTCTGGAAACGCGTGACGGCTTCCAGGTCATCGAACAGAAAGGGCAGGTCGAATACCTGCAGTTGTTTGGTGTATTTCTCGAACTTGGCCAACGACGGTGCCAACATTTGCACCTCGTTATTGGCCAGAGCCTGCAATTCGTTGTCATCACCAAATAGGCTGGACGTTGGGTAAACCTCAACGCTGACCTTGCCTGCCAGGCGCTGATCGACCAACTGTTTGAATAGCAAGGCACCTTGGCCTTTGGGCGTCTGCTCATCGGCGACATGGGCAAACTTGATCAGGATGGGCTCCTGTTCTTGAGCGTTGCAAAGGTTGAGTGCACTGAACAGCAGGGTGCCAACGGCTATAACAGCAATCGACTTGAACATAGGGGAGTCCTTGGTTAGGGCAGGCAAGCAGTCTTGATCAATTGGGGTCATCAGGCGCTATACGCACGTTAAAGCGTAGCGGCTTTTTGCTGGCATCCCCGGTGATCAACCAGGGACGAACAGCGGGTCTAGTTAGAGCGGCGCGGAGGTTACTGCACTTGGCGGGGCAATGGAGTGCGATGGCGCACGTCTTAGAGCCAGCTCACGATCTGCTGCGCGCGGGCCCGGCTGTGTTTAAAACCGGCTAGGAAAGCCGCAAGCGGCTAACGCGTTTTAGCGTGACCCGCAGGGCGAGAGAAACGAGTAATGCTTTTGTACTGCTCGTACACTCGTGTGCGAGCCCAGTCCGTTTCCTTGCCGTTTTGATCAGTCGGCGTGCTTTGTATGACTCTAGCTCGCGAGATCGTGAACAGGCTCTTAACGCTTGTTACGGTTAACCGTTTGCGCAGCCTTCATTATATCGGCGCCGATCACGCCTTCGAACTGTTGCCACACCGGCTGCATCGCTTGGCGCCAGGCGTCGCGTTGCTCATCGGTAAGCGCGATAATTTGGGTGCCGTTGGCTGCGGCGATGCGGTCGCGGTCGGCCTGGTTGGCGGCTTCGGCCTGACGGTTCACCTCAAAAGTCACCTCATCAATGATGCCTTCCAGTTCCATGCGGATCTGGTGCGGAATGGCGTACCAAAAACGTGGATTGCTCACCAGCATGTAGTCGAGCACGCCATGGTTGGTTTCGGTGATATATGGCTGCACGCTGTGCAGTTGCTTGCTGTAGATGTTTGACCAGGGATTTTCCGCGCCCTGTACCTTGCCGCTTTTCAGTGCCTCGAATACTTCGGCAAATGGCAGTACCAGCGGCGTGGCACCGAGCTGGTTAAATTGCGCCTCAAGCACTGAGGATGGCTGGATACGGAACTTCAAACCAGCTGCGTCCCCGGGCACCAGCAGCGCCTTAGTTGCCGAAAGCTGTTTCATGCCGTTGTGCCAGTAGGCCAGGCCGACGATGTTGTGTGCCTCCATGGAACGCAGCAGTTGGCGGCCTTTGGCGCGCTTCTGGAAGCGGTTGACGGCGTCCAGGTCATCGAACAGGAAGGGCAGGTCGAACACCTGCAATTGCTTGGTGTATTTCTCGAACTTGGCCAGCGATGGTGCCAGCAGTTGCACCTCGTTCTTAGCCAGAGCGTCAAGTTCGTTGGCATCGCCGTACAGCGTGGAGTTGGGGTAAACCTCAACTGTTACCTTGTCGCCCAGGCGTTCCTCGGCCAGTTTCTTGAACAGCAATGCGCCTTGGCCTTTGGGGGTGTTGTCTGCAACCACGTGGGCAAACTTGATCACGATTGGCCCCTTGTCGGTTGCCGCGTGAAGCGTGGTAGACGCCAGCAGCAGGCTGCCAGCGGCGATAGCGCAGATCGACTTGAACATAGCGTTGTTCCTGTTGTTCTTATGTTGGTGTGCTGACGGCGTGCCAGGGTGGGTTTCAGCAGGCTAGTGCAAGCGTCAGGTTGGCGCGACGACACGCTAGGTTGCCGTGCGCAGTGCAACGCCTGTATCGCAATGCTTATGCCAAAGTGACAACTCGGCTACAGGGCCTGCGCGGTCACGAAATGAGCGTGATCAAGCGCACAGCAACTGGCGATAAATCGCCAGTTGCACGCAAAAATCGGCAAAAAACCGCTTATTGATAGCGGGTGTGGCGTTTTACCGCCACCTCGCAAGAGAGAACTGCTGGGGTATCAGCGTCGTGCGGCGCGCCAGGCTGTAAACAGGCACAGTGCTAAGAGCAGGGCGACGCTGAGCAGGGTCCAGTGGGTAAACGACAGGCCGAGAATGCTGTAGTCGTTCTGTCCGCACACCCCGGCGCTCATAAACACGCTAGGCAGCCAGTCATGCAGCGGCAGGTAGAAGGCATAGAAGGGGAAGGGCGAGCAACTGGAACTTTCCAGTACGCCGGTTTCGATCAGCACCAGGTGCGTGTTGTCATACACCGCCATCCCCGCAGCAGCGAGTAGCAACGGCCAGAGCGGTAGGGTCAGCCAACGTAGGTTGAGAGCTTCCGCAGCCAGAATTAGCAGGCTGATAACGCCACCACAGAGCAGCCACAGACGAATCTGAATGCACAGAGTGCAGGGTTCCCAACCGGCCAGATGCTGCAACAGCAGAGCCCCGCCGAGCATGGCAAAGCAGGCGAGAGCAATCAGGGTTAGCAGGGGCTTGAGCGAGGTGGGACGGGACATCTTAATCTCCGAAAGGGCCTGGCGCGGTGGCTAAGGCAGATAATGTGCCGACGTATCAGATGCGTGGCGCAGAGTTAAGTTGCAGGCCTGTTTGAGCTATCCAGATACAAAGCCAGCAGCGCAAGGATGATCGCCAGCGAATAGGTAGACAAGCCCAGATTCAGGCACGGGATGATTATATAGCCCCCGGTGGCAGCAAACTTGTTCTGGCCCACCGCCCCTTTACCCAGTTACAGCCTTATGCCGAGACCGGCCCTATTTTTCTGCATAACCAGCCATGTCAGCACTATGATCAGGCACAGCTACCGGCCTGGTTTGCCTACCTGGAGCCGGCGATAGTTCGAGGTTATGGGGGCGATGACAGGATTCGCTACGACACAGGCCAAGTGGTGCCGGGTAAGGCGCTAACTGCAGTCTGCCAGCAGATACTTAGCGATCCCAGCGTGGCCTATGTGCATATTCGCTCCAAGTTCAACTGCTTCCAGTGCCGGGTCGAGCGCGCGAGTGTCGGCTAGATCACACAGGACGATGTTCGGTGCCGGCACCGGGCGTGAGGAATAGCAGCGTAGTGGGTTGTGTGGTTCTGGCCGTATGCCACACACCCTGTGGCACCAGCACGTAACTGCCAACGGTATCCAGCAGCAGTGCGCGCTCGCCGTTTGCTTCTTCAAGCAGCAGCACTGCACTGCCACTTAGTAGCATGACCAGCTCCTCACCTGCCGGGTGGCGTTCCCAACTGGGCCAGTTTGCCGAAAAGCTGAAGGCGGACATCAGCCGACCTTGATCCAGTTCAGGCCTCGCGCCATTGACCACATCACTCCAGAACTGCTCGGTAACGGCAATCTGCTCAGTTTTTCCGCCATCTTGCACATGCAGATAGCTATGCAGAATTTCCTCAGGCTGGTTGGTGCTCATCCTGTGCTCCTGCCTTATCCAGGCTCAGCGTTTGAGTAGGGAAGAATCCAACTGATTGAAACACTGCACGATGCGCTCATGGCTGACATCGGCAAACTCCTTTTGCGTCAGGCTCACCAGCACGCTCGGCTTTACGCGGCCGGAGCGCAATTGGCGCTGCATATAGGCCAGTACATCGGCGTCGCTGATGGTTGCTGTTTGGCGAGGCTCTTCCACGATTCAAACGCTCATTCTGGGTGATTTAACGCGGTGCTTTTCGGCGCGGACAGGGCGCGACACCTGTCACTCTATCAGCTGTTTTACGTCGATGACTCTATAGTCACTGAGTCATATTCCCTGACTACTATAAAGGTCATACCCAAATCCTATTGGCTCGTTCGCCGTCCAGCTACCAAGCTGAGTCCACCCCGCTAGGTGAAAAACAACAGGAGAGAGACATGTCAAATGATGCGAAATGCCCGTTCTCGGGTGCTGCAGGGACCAATAGTGTGGCTGGCGGTGCACCGAAGAATGCCGACTGGTGGCCTAACCAACTCAGCCTGAAAATTCTCCATCAGCATTCCTCCAAGTCCGACCCCATGGGGGCTGGCTTCAACTATTCCGATGAATTCAAGACGCTTGATTTGCATGCCGTGATCAAGGACCTCACCGCGTTGATGACCGACTCGCAAGACTGGTGGCCAGCCGACTGGGGCCACTACGGCGGCCTGATGATTCGCATGGCCTGGCACGCAGCCGGCACCTACCGCATTCATGACGGCCGTGGCGGTGCGAGCACCGGTAACCAGCGTTTTGCTCCGCTCAACAGCTGGCCGGACAACGGCAATCTCGACAAGGCGCGCCGTCTGCTCTGGCCGATCAAACAGAAGTACGGACGCAAGCTGTCCTGGGCCGACCTGTTCGTCCTGGCCGGTAACGTTGCCCTGGAATCCATGGGCTTCAAGACTTTCGGCTATGCCGGTGGCCGCCCGGATATCTGGGAGCCTGAAGAAGACACCTACTGGGGCGCGGAAACCGAATGGCTGGCTACCAGCGACAAACCCAACAGCCGCTACTCTGGTGACCGCGATCTGGAAAACCCGTTGGCCGCTGTGCAAATGGGCCTGATCTACGTCAATCCGGAAGGTCCGGATGGCAACCCTGACCCGCTGGCATCCGGCCGTGATGTGCGCGAAACCTTCGCCCGCATGGCCATGAATGATGAAGAAACCGTGGCTCTGGTCGCTGGCGGTCACACTTTCGGTAAAGCCCACGGTGCTGGCGATCCGGCGCTGGTCGGCCCCGAGCCAGAAGCGGCACCGCTTGAAGAGCAGGGGTTGGGCTGGATCAACAAGCTCGGTACCGGCAAAGGGGTACACACCACCACCAGCGGTATCGAAGGCGCCTGGAAGCCCAACCCCACAATCTGGGATAACGGCTATTTCGATATGCTGTTCGGCTACGAGTGGGAACTCAGCAAAAGTCCGGCTGGCGCCCACCAATGGACGCCGAAGAACGTTAAACCCGAGCACTTGATCCCGGACGCCCACGACCCGGCGAAGAAGCATCCGCCGATGATGACCACCGCCGATATGTCGCTGCGTATGGACCCGGCTTACGAGAAAATCTCCCGTCACTTCCACCAGAACCCGCAAGCGTTTGCTGACGCCTTTGCTCGCGCCTGGTTCAAGCTGACCCACCGTGACATGGGCCCGCGTGCCCGCTACCTCGGCCCGCTGGTGCCGCAGGAAGAGCTGATCTGGCAAGACCCGGTTCCGGCCGTCAACCATGCACTGGTGGATGCGCAGGACATCGCCGGCCTCAAGGCCAAGGTGTTGGCATCCGGCCTGTCGATTGCGCAACTGGTCAACACTGCCTGGGCGTCGGCTTCCACTTACCGTGGCAGCGACAAGCGTGGTGGTGCCAACGGTGCGCGTATTCGTCTGGCTCCGCAGAAAGATTGGGAGGTCAACCAGCCGGCCGAACTGGCCAAGGTATTGGCAGCGCTGGAAGCCATTCAGAAGGACTTCAACGCATCCGCCGCCGGCGGCAAGAAAATCTCCCTGGCCGACCTGATTGTTCTGGCCGGTATCGCAGCGGTGGAAGCCGCGGCGAAGAAGGGCGGTGTGGATGCAGTGGTGCCGTTTGCCCCGGGTCGTACCGACGCATCGCAGGATCAGACCGATGTCGAATCCTTCGCGGTGCTGGAGCCCAAGGCTGATGGCTTCCGCAACTACGCCCGTAAGGGCTACGAAAGCGTTGCTGCCGAGTTGCTGGTAGACAAGGCGCAACTGCTTGAGCTGACCTCGCCGGAGATGACTGTGCTGATCGGTGGCCTGCGTGCGCTAAATGCCAATGCTGGTAAAGCCCAGCATGGTGTATTCAGCAAGCGCCCGGAAACCCTGAGCACTGATTTCTTCGTCAACCTGCTCGACATGAGTACCAAGTGGCAGAAGTCTGCCAGCGAAGGTGTTCTGGAAGGCCGTGACCGCAAAACTGGCGATCTGAAGTGGACCGGCACCCAGGTTGACCTGGTGTTCGGCTCCAACTCCCAGCTGCGCGCATTGGCCGAGGTCTACGCCACCAGCGATGCGCAAGCCAAGTTCGTTAAGGATTTTGTCGCAGCCTGGACCAAGGTGATGAACCTGGATCGCTTCGATCTCAAGTGATCCGCACAGAGGCTTGAGCAGCCTCAGATGAAACCACTTCGCCCCGTCATGGTCATTCATGGCGGGGCGAAGTGCTTATAAGTACCTGATTCAGTTTGAATTCAGCCAGCATCGTTATCGTGGCCCCACTTTCTATATCCACTGGAGCCTCGGCATGGCCAACTTCACACCGCCACCACAGATCACCGCAACATTGGCTCTGTGCGTCACGTTATTCACCTCTGGTGCGATGGCCACCCAGCAACCGCAGATCTATGGCCTGCACGAGCAGGTTTCGCTGCATGAACTGGCCCTGGAGCTGCCCGCCAAGCTCGACACCGGTGCCGAAACCGCTTCGCTCAGTGCCAAGAATATTGAAATGTTCAAGCGCGATGGCGGCGAGTGGGTACGCTTCCAGTTAGGTCTGGCAGACGCCAAGCAAGCGCAGGTCATCGAAAGGCCGCTGGCGCGCATGAGCTATATCAAACGCCGCGCCAATGACCGCAACCCTGGCGACAAACAGCTGTACACCGCGCGCCCAGTGATCGAGATGGACATCTGCGTAGGCAATGAGCTGAAGAACATCGAAGTCAATCTGACCGACCGTAGCGCTTTTGAATACCCACTGCTGATTGGCTCATCAGCCTTGAAAGAATTTAATGCCGCAGTCAGCCCTGGCGTGCGTTACTCGGCTGGGCAGCCAAGTTGCACTCAGACCAGCTGATGCGCAATTGATCGAGTTTTCCGAAGGCTTCGCCAGTTGATCGGGGCATGTGACGAATCGCACATGCCCTTGTTTCAGTCAGGGGTTAGGCCGAAAAACCGCCATCAATCATCAAGCTGGCCCCGGTGATGTAACCCGCTTCCGGGCCGGCCAGGTAGGCGACAAAGCCGGCGATTTCACCTGCCTTACCGAAGCGATCCAGCGCCATCAGGCCTTTCAGGAATTCGGCACCCTCGCCATCGGCTGGGTTCATCTCGGTGTCCACTGGGCCGGGCTGTACGTTGTTCACGGTGATGTTGCGTGGGCCCAGGTCGCGGGCCATGCCTTTAGCCAGGCCGACCAGCGCCGATTTGCTCATAGCGTAGATTGCGCCACCGGCCACCGGGATGCGCTCGGCGTTGGTGCTGCCGATGTTGATGATGCGCCCGCCGTCGGTCATGTGTTTGGCGGCTTCCTGGCTGGCGACGAACACGCTGCGCACGTTGACCGCCATAGTGTGATCCAGCTGTTCCAGGGTCAGCTCTTCGGTACTACCCCAGGCCAGTACACCGGCGTTGTTAACCAGAATGTCCAGGCCGCCGAAGTGCTCGACCGCAGTGCGAATAGCCTGTTGCACGGCTGCTGCGTCGGCACTGTCGGCCTTGAGTGCGAGGGCCTTGCCGCCAGCGCTAGTGACTTCACTGGCCAGGGCATTGGCCCGCTCGGCGGAGGACACAAAGGTGAATGCCACTGCCGCTCCTTCAGCGGCCAGACGCTTGACGATGGCCGCGCCGATACCGCGCGAACCGCCCTGGATGAAAGCCACTTTGCCTTGCAGCGTTTGGGTAGTTGTCATGGTGTATCTCCTTTACAAAAAATTAAGTCAGTTGGTCTGACTAAGGTGTGAGCAATCTATTGCCACGCGCCTGGGGCTCGGATTATCGACCGAAACCGCTCAGTGCGCGATGTTGCGATCAGGAGCGCGGCCCCATGATCTGTTTGAGGACATCGGGACTTGGCGCACCGCGCTGCTGGCGCAGTTGGCCGCTTTCGTCCGGGTAAAAAATCGCCGGAGTAGCCGCTACGCCCATCTCCGCCATCAGGCCAAGGTTGCTGTCGAGCTGCTGTTGAATCGCCGCTGGAATTTTCTTCAAGCCTTTTAGCTTGCTGGCTTTGCCGGCGGACTCATGCTCATGCAGCGCCGCTTGCTGATCCTTGGCATTGAGCAGGGCAGCGGCCTTCTCGACGCTGTCCTGGCGCAGCATGCCGACCATCACGTGACGGATCTGTACATCACCGGCCTCGACCCAGGGTCGCGCCTGCTTCCAGAACATGGTGCAGTACGGGCAGTTGGGGTCGGAGAACATATAGATGATGCGCGGGGCCTTGGCGCTGCCGTCGGCGATCCAGGTGCTGCGCTCCAGTTTGCCGAGCATTGCCTTGGCCAGTGGCTCGTACACCAGCTTGTCCAGCGGCTGCTGCGAGAGGTCTTCACCCTTGGCATTGAGCAGGCTGCCGACCAGTACGTGCTGGCCATCCTCCGTTAGATAAAGGGCGACGCCCTGGCCGTTGTAGCGGGCGGCATAGCCTTGCAGGCCACTCGGGGCATCGAAGCGCTGGATGATTTCGGCACCGCGCGCTTCGACTGCTTTGATCGGAGCTGGCCAATCCTCGGCGTGCAATAGAGGCACGGTCAGCATGGTTAATGCTGAAAGCATTACGGGGAGATTGATCAGTTTTTTCACGGTTATTGTTCCTTGTTAAATACTTCAAGCGCACGAGCCAGACTGGCGCGGGAGAGCTCACCCAGGTGGCTGCTAACCTGGCGGCCTTCGGCGTCGTAGAACAGCGTGCTGGGTAGGGCCATGGAGCCGACGTGCTGACCCAGGCGACCGCCGCTGTCGAGCAGTACGTTGTCCAACCCCAGGGATTCGGCCTCCAGGTACTGGTTGACTACACCCTGGCCTTCGCCCTGGTTGACGAAGAGGATGGTCAGCTCCGGGTTATCGCGTTGCGCCTCGGCCAGTACCGGCATTTCGCGGCGGCAGGGCGGGCACCAGGTGGCCCAGAGGTTGACCACAAGTGGCTTGCCGACATAGTCCTCAAGCGCCACCGTGGCACCGTTACTGTCCCTGAAAGAAAGCTCTGGCAAACGCGTGCCTTGCTCCAGGCCATGCAGGGTCAGGCTGCCTAGGCCCCAGCTCAGTACGCCGACAGCCAGTGCGCTTGCCAGCGAGGTTCTAATAGTTGGCGTGCGCAAGGCTAGCCAGGTACCCAGCAGCAGGGCTGCCAACAAACCTGGCCAGGCGATAAAGCCGCCGTCACGGATATCCAACATCTGCCAAGGTTGCTCGCGGTAGTGCTCGAAATAGACCGCCACGAACGCCACTCGGGCGACTAGCATGGCCACCAGCAGCAAGCGAAACAGCTGTTTCTCGGGGTTTACCGCGCTGCGCCGGCCGACGTACCAGCCTGTAAACGTCGCCAGCAGCAGGCTGAGCAGCAACAACACATGGGCAGTGCTGAGGGCCAGCGGCCCGATATTGATCGTTAACATCAACCACGCTCCTGGGTAGTCGTCCATATCTGCAGAAACTGCTCGGCATCCACCGCGCCGGTGATGCGCTGCGAGCGGCGCTCCTCACCATTCGGGCCGATCCACAGCAGAGTGGGCGGGCCCAGCACTTCAAAGCGGCTGAGCAGCGCGCGGCTTGCCGCGTTGCTCTCGGTTACGTCTGGGCGCAGTACGCGAACGCCCTGCAGGCTGGCCTGCACCTCGGGGTTACCGAACACGGTTTTCTCCATGACTTTGCACGACACACACCAGTCCGCGTAGTAATCCACCAGCACCCACTGGCCCTCGGCCTTGGCGGCGGCCAGCTCGCGCTCCAGCGCGGCCGGCTCGTTCAGGTCGATGAAGTGCTGCTCGCTCGGTGCAGCGGCAACAGCGGTACCGGTGAACACTTTGAGCGGCTGCAGCGGGTCGCTGGCACCACCTGCGGCACCCAGCAGCATCGTCATGCCCCAGAGCCCCAGCAGTGCACCTGCGGCCTTGCTCAGGCTGGTGTGCTGCTGCACCTGACGCGCCAGTTGCAGCAGGGCACTGGCCAGCAGAATCAGCAGCGCACCCCACAGGCCCAGCCAGATCGATTCGTCCAGCAGCGGGCGGATCACCAGCAATGCGGTCACCAGGAACAGGAAACCAAACACCACCTTGACCCGGTCCATCCACGCGCCCGGTTTCGGCAGGAAGCGGTTGCCTAGGGTCACCAGCAACACCAGCGGCGTACCGATACCCAGGCCCAGAGCAAACAGCACCAGACCACCGTGCAGCGCGTCGCCACTCTGCGCGATATACAGCAGGGCGGCGGCCAGCGGCGCGGTCATGCACGGGCCGACCAGCAGGCCGGAGAACAGACCGAGCATGCTGGCACCCATCAGGCTGCCACCTTGCTGCTTACGGCCGGCGTTTTCCAGACGGTCACGCAGGGCCGCCGGCAGCTGCAACTCGAACAGGCCGAACATCGGCAAGGCCAGCAGCACGAACAGCGCAGCGAAGCTGGCCAACAACCAAGGTTGCTGCAACAGGCCTTGCAGGTTGGCGCCCATCAGTGCAGCGACCACGCCCAGCGCGGCATACACCAGCGCCATGCTCACCACATAGGCCGAGGCCAGTGCCAAACCGCGACGCGGCGATGCACCGCTGCCAACCACAATACCGGCGAGAATCGGCAGCATCGGCAACGAGCAGGGAGCAAATGCCAGCAGCAGGCCCAAGCCGAAGAACACCAGCAGGCTCAAGGCCAGAGTCTGGTTCTGCAGGCCGCCAACCAGAGCCTGGTCTTCAGCCAGGGATGTGCCCGGTTCGCTCAATGCGCCCTTGCCGGACAGATCAATCTGCTGGGTCTGCGGTGGGTAACAGAGCCCTGCGTCGGCGCAGCCTTGCCAGCCAATCTGGATGCTACCGGTGTTACCAGCAGGCAGGATCAGCTCCAGGCGGTCACGGTAGATCTGCGAGTCACCGAAGAACTCATCGCTATACGGCAGCCCTGGCGGCAGCTCGGGCTTAACCCCGGTGGGCAGACCGCTGAACTGCAGGCGGTGCTGATAGAGGTAGTAGCCGGGGGCAATATCCCAGCGCAGCAGGGTTTCGCCATTGGCCTGAGGCTCGACGCTAAGCTCGAACGCCTGCTCGGCGGGGAGGAAGTCCGCCTGCTGGCTGTTACCCGTCAGCAGTGGGCTAGTTTAAAAGCTGGAAGCCTGTACCGGCTGCAGTAGCCAGGCCCACATCAGAGAGAACAGTAGAAGCGTGCGCATGCATAACCACGTCTGTGAATGTCGAGGCGCAGAGCATCGCAGTTGGCGGTTAAGTCAGGATTAACGATGTGATAATCGGCGCAAATTGCAGTCGGCGGTTATCATTTCGTGCCCCGCGATAACGGCGGCTTAATCCTGACAACGGATACTTCAAAATCCTCCACGGACTGGTTTCATGTACATATTGCTGACTGAAGACAACGCCCTGATCGCCAGTGGCGTCGTGGCCGGGCTCACCGCCCAGGGCTTTCGCGTGATGCACGCCGCGACTGCGGCCGAGGCTGAGGCGCTGCTGCGCACAGTGCAGTTCGACGCACTGGTGCTGGATCTGGGCCTGCCGGACGAAGACGGTCTGAGCCTGCTGCGCCGCCTGCGTCAGCGCGGTATGGCGTTGCCCGTGTTGCTGCTGACCGCCCGTGACTCGGTTGCCGACCGCGTGTCAGGGCTGCAGGAGGGTGCCGACGACTACTTGGTCAAACCCTTCGATCTGCGCGAACTCGCCGCGCGCCTGCATGCCTTGCTGCGCCGCGCCGCCGGACGCGCCACGCCGCAGATCGAGCATGGCCCGCTGCGTTACGACCCAGTAGCCTGCCAGGCGTTTTTGCATGAGCAGCCGGTCGACCTGTCGCGCCGTGAGCAAGTATTGCTGCAGGCGCTGTTGCAGAGCTCAGGCCGAGTGCTCAGCGGCGAACAGCTCAAGGATGCGGTTTATGGCCTCGATGGTGAGGTCGAAAGCAACGCCCTCAACGTGCATATCCACCACCTGCGACGCAAGCTGGGCAACAGCATCGTCGAGACGGTACGCGGCCTGGGCTACCGCCTGGGGCCGGCCGGGCATGCAACCACCCCTGACGAGAGCAACGTCCAATGAGTTTGCGTCTGCGCCTGACCCTGATTCTCGGCTCGGCCTTTGTGCTGCTCTGGTCGCTGGCCGCCGTGTGGATGCTGTTCGATCTGCGTAATCAGTTGACCCTTTCACTCGATCAGCGCCTGGCCTCATCAGCGCGTATGGTCGCAGGATTGCTCGCCCAGCTGCCGCCACCGCAACAGGGGGAGGGCAGTACACCGCTCAGCACCGAGCAGTTGGGTATTCCCGAAGGCATCGCCTGTCAGATCAGCTCGGTGCGCGGCGAGATTCTCGCCAGCAGCCGCGCCGCACCGGACAGCTCGTTGGGCGTGGTAGGAAGCGGTTTCCATGAGCGCACCATTGGTGATCTCACCTGGCGCACCTTCACCCTGGTTGAAGGCGACATGCGCGTAACCACGGCAGACCGTCTGGATGAACGCGACACACTCAAACGTTCCATCCTACTGGCTGCCGCCGCTCCGGTGCTGCTGGCCCTGGTCGGCAGCCTATTGGTGCTCTGGTTTGGCCTCAGCCGTGAGTTATCGCCTCTGCAGCGCATCCGCCAGGCGCTGGCCCAGCGTCGTGCCGACTGCATCGAGCCGCTGCAAATCGAAGGTCTGCCCCGAGAGCTGCAACCGTTGGTGACAACCCAGAACCAGCTGTTTCAGCGTATCGCCCAGGCTATCGAGTGTGAACGCCGACTGACCGACGATGCCGCCCATGAACTGCGCAGCCCGCTGACTGCGATCAAGACCCACCTGCAAGTGGCCGGCATGACCGAAGGTGAAACCGCCCGCCAGGCACTGGCGAACGCCGAAACAGGTGCCGACCGCCTGCATCAGACCCTGGAGCAGTTGCTGCTCCTGGCCCGTGTGGAGGGCCGCCTGCCGTTTGACGAAAACCAGCAATACAGCGCCGAGCAAGTGGCGCAGATGGCTATTGGCGACGCCCAGCAACAAGCTCAGCCAGCCATCGAACTGCAACTGCTCGACGCCAGCGCCCAACGCTTGCTGGATATGCCGCCAACCCTGGCGATTGCTGCCTTGCGCAACCTGCTGGACAACGCCCAACGGCATACCCCGCCCGGTACTACCGTCAGCCTGAGCGTGCAAATGCGTGGGGATAAGGTCTGTTTCAGCGTGCGCGACTCCGGGCCTGGCGTGGCTGCGGACAAGCTCGCCCAACTGACTGAACGCTTCTGGCGCAACTCCACGGGCGAAGGCAGCGGCCTGGGGCTTTCCATCGTCAAGGCCATCGCTGAGCGCTGTGGCTGCAAGCTTGAGTTTGCCAATACGGGCAATGGGTTCTGCGTGAGCTTGCTGGTCGTTACCCGTGCGGCCGGTGAGGTGTAGTGGGGCGCTATACAGTCCTGAAGCTCCAGACTATTTCCACTACACGCACAGCCAGAATCAGATAAAGCAGGAACATAAAGACCTGCAGCACCACGTGATGGCGCAGTTTGGCCAGGCGGTGCAGGGCGTCGCTGATGTTAAGTAGCAGCAGAAGCGCCGATACGATGATCAGCCCCCAACCGGCGAGTGTTGAGCCCCAAAGCCCCATAAAAATCTGATGGTCGCCTCGCAATGCATCGGTGCCGGCGGCAAACAACAGCGCGCAGACCAACAGATTTTTGATGTTGTCGAAGATTTTGGCGCTTAAGTCTGCATCCAACAGCGCCAGGTACTTGCTCCAGAGCTTGCGCATATAACGGCACCTGAATTAGCAGCAGTACAGTAATTAGTGGCTGGCGTTGCGCGGCTTGGGCCAGAACAGGCTTGCCATGCACAAGGCATACACAATCGCGAAAAGCACATAGGCAATTCGCGTGGAAAACAACTCCGGCGTTTCACCTGGCAATGGTGAAACGCCAAGGCCAAAGAGAATCAGAAAGGTCGTCAGCCCGCCGCCAAATACCTTGCCCGTTGTCGTGCCCATTACTGCCTTGCCGGCAAACAGCAGGCTTACCAGCAGCACAGTGAGGGTTATCAGCCAGAGGGTGGGTTTCATCTCGATCAAGGTAAACGCCTGGGATGCAGCAACCCCGCCCAGCAGGTTGAGCGCGATCAGCCCGACGGCGGCTCGCTGGCTCATGGTCAGCTCAAGCTGGCTGAGCAATGAGGCGACGGTGATCGGTATGACCATCGCCGTGGCCAGGCGCGGATCAATCAAACACAGCGCAACCATCCCCAGCAGGATTGCGCCGCTGACCATTGCCTGGCGTGTCACCCTGCCAGGGTCAAGGCGTGACGGCGGATCGGCGTTGGCATCTGCCGTACCCGTGTCCGGGAATACCGCGTGAGCGCCCCAGGTCAGCAGCAGACCGACACTGACCGCTTTGGCCAGAATCGCCACAATCGATTCACCGAGATCACGCTGTAGGATGTCGAGCAGCGGCACCACGATGGCGATCACCAGCATCAACGCCGGTCCCGCGCCGCCCACCTGACGCCCCTGAGCGAAAAAGCAGGTGAAGTAGCACAGCCACAGCAGCGGCAGCAGCACCAACGGCCGGTCACCGAGCAGGCCAGTGAGGAAGATCAGCAGCGCGCCGACAATAAAGATCAGCAACACCGTACCCAACCCCTGGCGCAAGCCGGGTGGGCTGTAGCTTGCCAGCAGAAACTGGGTGGCGAACAACGGTGCGAGAAAGGGCAGCACGCTACCGTTCAGCAGCCCCACGCTGAAGCCCAACGTCACCGCCAGGGCCACACGCAAGCCCTGACGCTTGGCGCGCGCCAGATCGATTGACGGGGGTATGCCGGCCGCGGTCTCAGTTGACATAGGTCAGCAGGGCCACAAGCCGCGCGGTGATTACGCCGAAAATATTCGCCAGCGGGTTATCGCCGGTGTAAATCACTACCGTGACCTGTGAGCCGTAGCGCAGGCCTTTCGGGTAAGGTTCCATCACTACCAAGCGCACGGGGAAGCGTTGCGGGTCGCGTACCCAGCCGCTCTCGTTGCGCACCGAAGGCAGGGTAGAAGAACTGCTGCCTTCCGTTGCCACGCCCCAGCCAACGCTCTCGACCCGGGCATTGAAAATGCGTCCGGGCAACACGTCGAACACCAGCTCAGCGGTGTCATCGGCCTGTACATGCTCCAGGCTGTTTTCTTTAAAAGCCGCAGAAACCCATACGGTACCGGTGTCGATAAAAGTCAGCGCAGGCTGACTAGCGCTAATCACCTGGCCCACGGCGAGCTGTAGATTGGTGATCACCCCGTCGGCCGGGGCGGTAATTTCCGTGCGCACCAGATCAAGTCGGGCCTTCTCAAGTTGCGCGAGTGCCTGCTTGAACTGCGGGTTATCCATACCGGTTGGCCCCAGCTCCTGACGTGCGCGCTGCAAGTCTGCCTGCGCCTTGACCACGGCAGCCTCGGCGGAACTCAGCGATGCGGTGGCTTCATCCAGCCGTGCCCGCGCATATACGCCGCGTTCAACCAGCTGCATTACCCGGCGCGCTTGCTCACGCACATTGTCGCGCTGGGCGCGGGCCGAAACGAGCTGAGCCTGGGCCGCATCCACCGATGCGGTGTTGGCCCCCAAGGCCTGGCCTGTTTGCTCAAGGCGTGCCTCGGCTTCAGCAACGGCAATCTTGTAGGGCTGCGGATCGATGCGAAAAAGCAGCTGCCCAGCTTTTACTCGCGCGTTATCGAGCACCGCGATTTCCACTACGCGACCGCCCACCTCAGAGGCCATTTGCACCACATATCCTTGCACCACGGCCTGCGAGGTGGAAGGGGTGATGCGCTCCATCAGGACGGACAAAGCAAATAGTACGGCGGCCACCAACACCACGATCAACGCAACACGCCGCAACGGACTAGACGGCTGAGCGGGGCTTTCAGCGGGGGCGGTGGCCGGCGTTTCGGTAGGCGGCGGGGGAGTGCTGTCGGGCTGCTCTAATGCTTCAGACATATAGATTTCCGTAAGGCTGATGTAGTAACCGCAAAGGGTTGCTAGGCAGTGTGAGGTCCGCGCGCCTGGCGCGGGACTTCAGGTCGGTCAGGTTCAGGCAGGGTCCTGGCTGGTGACCCGCGCGGTACGAATAAACAACGCGCGCAGCTTCTCCCAGAAATTGCCGCCCAGCACAAAGAAGCTGCCGATCAACATGGCATCGCCGAGCATCTGCAGCACCCAGTTATTAGGCCGCAAGCCTGGGGCTACAGCATCGATATAGGGTTCGAGAAAGGATGAAAGCAGCGGCAGGCAGAACATCACCAAACCTATGCGATGGCGCATCGGGCTAATCTCATCATCGCTGCTTGGCACCATCGAAGACATGTAGCCATAGATATGCTGCTTCAACTCCTGGAAGCCGGCCTTGCCCATGACGGCGATGACCAGCAGCAAGAGAATTTTATTAAGGATAAACAGGGCCCCCGAGAGCGCCGCCACCTTGGACCCCGGCACATCCGCTGCCGCCGCCAGCGGCACCAGAAGCCACAAAGCCGGAATCAAACAGATAATCGCGATGCCCAACTTGAACCGCCAATGGGCGGACTTGGGCTGGGCTGTGTTCTGCTCTGTAGTCATGTGCGCGTACCGTCCCTTGCGATTATTGTTATTGGCCTAAAGCCCCCAAAACCATCAGCTAAATATCTAGCACAAAACCAGCGTGGCGCAGCGTTATTGCGCGGGGTTGCTCGATGCCTGTGCATCGCCGGTTTGCTGAGCGTTTTTAGGGGAGGACGTTTGTTATAGCGTGCTTAGACCGAGCCTTGGCATTGTCACGGTTTGGGCTGATGCTACGGCGCAATTGTTTGAGGACTACTACAGTGTTGCGGCAAAAGCACGGACTAAAACCCATCCCTTAATCAAACGTTATGTATATTCAACACGTTTTATCCAGCTATAACGGGTTCGCAAATGAAAAAGAAAGTAGAAAGATCAAAATTGCTGAGGGGCTTTAATTCACTTTGTGCGGCCTTGCTTATGGGGGCTGCAGCTTACATTGTCATTGTGGGCTTCCACTCTGTTGCTATGGCAGCTATAGCTGTTTCCATTGCCGGAGCAGCTGCACCTCTTGTCCAAAGCGACGAAGGCACTCTGGAGGTAGTAATCGGAACCTTCGAGGCCATGATCGACGGAGTTGTAGCAGTTATAGAAGGCATAGCGAGTGCAATAGCTGGCCTGTTCAGTTAAAACGTTAAGCAAAAGGTAGTTCAAGTTAATGCGGCAAGAGCTAAGAAATAAAATCATCGGTGTTTGTACAAAGAAGATAATTGCCAAGGGTGAGGCTGTTGGTGTTTCTTTTTACGCGTTCTTCGCAAATAAAAATGATGATCCAGAGCTTCTTATGGAAGCCGCAAGATGGTGGATAGAAACCCACAAGCTTGATCATTTCGAGAAGGCTGCAAAAATAAAGTCAATGGCTGAATCAGGACTCTGATTAATTCAGTCAACAGCCAGTTTAACCAAGCGCAAATGTTGGGCGGAGTGGCAATGAGTAAAGCCGATGCGAAATCCCGATTTGAGGCAAAGCTTCATCGCCCGGTGCAGCTTGGTAGTGATATTTCGTGGGCGTTCGTAGTCCTGCCGAAAGATGTGAGTGAAAAGCTGCCAAGGCGAGGAAAAACGACAGTTGAAGGCACAATTAATGGGCATCATTTTCAGGCGACTCTTGAGCCTGATGGTCAGCTGAGCCATTGGTTACAGGTAAGTAGAGCGTTACACGAAGCCGCGGGCGTGACTGTTGGGGATATCGTCACTCTAGAGCTAACTCCTGTGAAGCAGGAGCCAGAACCTGACATTCCAGCTGATTTTCAGGAGGCGCTGGCAGCCATGCCTGAGGCTCATAAGGTTTGGACCGATACGACGACCATCGCACGATTGGACTGGATACATTGGATTACTTCAGCCAAGCAACTTAAGACTCGTGCCAAACGAATTAGTGATGCCTGCGATATGCTTTCATCCGGCAAGAAGCATGTTTGCTGCTTCGACCAGTCGGGCTACTACAGTAAGGCCTTCCGTGCGCCCGACGCCGCAGATTTATAAATTGGACATGGCGTTCGGAAGTTGTATGGAACTCACCAATTTCATCACAGAATTCGCCGCATGGAGCATGCCTTGAACAGTAATCAGACTTTATGCTGGCGTTTGCTCGTTGCAGCCACCGCAGGGCTTATGTTGTTTGGGCTTGTGCTTGTGGTTATTCCGGGCTTTACCCTGCAAGGGTTCAGCCTGCTGGTTTATGCATCGACTGCACACCTCAATACATTTGGCCCTGAGGCTGTGGCTTATATCAGCCTTGTCCATGCAGTTTTGGGCTCGGTGATGTTTGGCTGGGGTGCTGTGCTTATGTTTCTTGCGCTTGGCCCGGTGCGCAGAGGCAGCAAAGACGCGTGGTGGATGTTCGTTGTTTCGTTAATCGCGTGGTTTATCCCAGACACTGCCTATTCGCTGCTCTCAGGCTTCTGGCAAAACGCGCTGCTCAATCTTGGGTTTGCGCTGCTGTTTGCAATGGCGCTCGGCGGATTACGCTCATTCATGACACAAGAGCGCGTACGACACGGCGTTGAACGCGCTAACCGCGACTAAAGCCCGTTGCAGGAGGCGTTATGGCGCAGTATCTGGTTGCTATACATCATCCCGACAACTACGACCCGCTCGTAGCCGAAGACGATGCAATGACCCGCGATATCGACGTGCTTAATGACGAGATGGTAGCTGCTGGCGTCCGGGTTTTCGTCGGAGGTCTGCACGCGGCGCGCAGTGCGAAATCGCTACGAACGCAGCCCAATGGCGAGGTGTTTATTAGCGACGGGCCATACCTGAAAACTAATGAGCACGTGGGCGGTTTCTGGGTGCTGGAAACCGCTGATTTGGGTGAGGCGCTGGAGTGGGGACGCAAGGCCGCCATTGCCTGCCGGGCACCGGTTGAGGTGCGGCCGTTTCACTAATAAAAAAGCCCCACGGCAAGGAGCAACTGCCGTGGAGCGGGAAGGGGTTGGCAAGCCAACCGGGGGAGAGTCTGCAAACAGGTTCTAGGCGTTAGGCTGCCACCCGCCGCCGAGGGCTTTGTAGATGGCGACGATGCCGCGATACAGATCGACTTCCGCCTGGGCCTGGGCGTCTTCAGCGCTTAGGCGTTCACGTTCGGCGTCGAGCAATATGAGGAAGTCCACTTCACCTTCGCGGTAGCGCACGCGGGCTTGTTCGGCTGCGGCGCGGCTTGCGTCGGATTGGCGTAGCAGGGCCAGTAGCCGCTGCTGGCGTTTACCGTAATCGCTAAAGGCGTTGGCGGATTCTTCCAGGGCTAGCAGCACTTGTTGCTCATAATTGGCCAGCGCACCATCGGCTTCGGCTTCGGCCCCGCGTAGACGTGCACGCACGCTGCCCAGATCAAACGCTGCCCAACTGATAGTCGGTGCCAGGCCCCAGGCTTGCGCCGCAGATGAACCCAGCTGCGAGCCACGCCCGGCGGTAAAGCCGAGGAAACCGGACAAACTCACCCGTGGGAACAAGTCTGCCGTGGCCACACCGATATTGGCGGTGGCGGCGGCCAGCTGCCGTTCGGCCGCACGGATATCCGGGCGGCGGCGCAGTAACTCGGCGGGGTCGCCAACCGGTAGTGCTTTGGCAATTGCAGGTAGGTCCTGAGCAGAGAGATCCACACTCAATTGGTCCGGGCGTTGGCCGAGCAGGGTGGCGATGCGGTGCTTGGCGCGCTGCTGTTCGGCCTGTAGTTGCGGCAGGCTGGCTTCGGTGCCGGCTAGACGCGCATCGCTGCGTAGCACATCCAGCTGACTACCAACGCCGGCCTCACGCAGTTGCTCGGTAATGGCGCGGGATTCCTGCTGGTTTTTCAGGTTGTCGCGGGCAATGCGTTCGCGCAGTTGCGCGCCGCGCAGGCTGCCGTAGGCATCCACCAGCTCGGCGATCAGGCTGACTTGCAGTTGCCGATAGTCGGCTTCGGCGACGTCCAATTCGGCGTCGCTGGCTTCCAGTTGGCGCTGAATGCGGCCAAACAGATCCAGCTCCCAAAGCATGTCCAGACCCAGGTCATAACGCTCGCCGCGCACGCGCTGCTCGGTTACGCCCGGTTGCTGGGCTTTGCCAAACTCACCACTGGCGCGGCTGGTGATGGTCGGCAACTGGTCGTTGCCAAGGTCATCACGGATAGCTTGGGCCGCACGCAGGCGGGCAAAGGCCACGCGTAGCTGGCGGTTTTCCTGCAGGGACTGTTGCACCAACTGGTTAAGGGTTGGGTCATCGAACTGCTGCCACCAACTGACTTCGAAGCGCGAACGATCGTAGTTGCTGCTTTGTGTTGCGCTCAGCTGGGCGGCCTCCGTTTGCGGTGCCTGGTAGTCTGGGCCGACAGCACAGGCTGTCAGCGCAAAGCTCAGCAGGCTGATGGCCAGGGGCTTGGCATTGAATGTTTTCATGCCTGCACCTCCTGCAAACGAGCCACTTTCTTCGCTTCGCGCTTCTCCACAAAGGCACGGATCAGCACATAGAACAGCGGGGTCAGCAGCAGGCCGAAGAAGGTCACCCCAAGCATGCCGCTGAATACCGCAACGCCCATGGCGTGACGCATTTCCGCACCGGCACCCGAGGACAGCACCAGTGGCACCACGCCCATAATGAAGGCGAAGCTGGTCATCAGAATCGGCCGCAGACGCAAGCGGCAGGCTTCCAATACGGCGCTGACGCGGTCCATGCCTTCTTCCTGTTTTTCCTTGGCGAACTCGACGATCAGGATGGCGTTCTTACAGGCCAACCCCACCAGTACGATCAGTCCGATCTGGGTAAAGATGTTGTTGTCGCCACCAGCCAGGATGACCCCGGTAATGGCCGACAGCAGGGTCATCGGCACGATCAGGATCACCGCCAGCGGCAGGCTCCAGCTTTCGTACTGAGCGGCCAATACCAGGAAGGCCAGCAGTACGCAGAGCGGGAAGACGAAGATCGCGCTGTTACCGGCGAGGATCTGTTGGTAGGTCAGGTCGGTCCACTCGAAGCTCATGCCGTTGGGCAGTTCTTCCTTGAGCAGTTTTGCCATCGCTGCCTCGGCCTGGCCGGAGCTATAGCCCGGGGCTGCCGCGCCGTTGATTTCGGCGGTGAGGAAGCCGTTGTAATGCATCACCCGATCCGGACCTGAGCTGGCACTGACCTTGAGGAAAGCTGACAGCGGGACCATTTCGCCACGGTTGTTGCGCACCTTGAGCTGACCGATCTGCTCCGGTTCCAGGCGGAACTGTTGTTCGGCTTGCACGTTGACCTGATAGGTACGGCCAAAACGGTTGAAGTCGTTGGCGTACAGCGAGCCCAGGTAAATCTGCATGGTGTCGAAGATGTCGCTGATCGCCACGCCGTGGGTCTTGGCCTTTTCGCGGTCGATTGCAGCATCGATCTGCGGCACATTCACCTGGTAGCTGGTGAACACCGACATCGGGTCCAGCTCCGGCAGCGCGCGGGCCTTGGCGATGACGTTCTGGGTTTGCACATACAGCTCGTCGTAACCCAAGTTGCCACGGTCCTGCACCTGCAGGCGGAAGCCGCCGATGGTGCCCAGGCCCTGCACTGGTGGTGGTGGGAAGATGGCGATATAGGCATCCTGAATCTCGCTGAACTGCGCATTCAACTCGGCCGCAATCGCTGTTGCGCTCATCGAGGGATCACTGCGCTCATCGAACGGCTTCAGTGGCGTAAAGACGATGCCGCTGTTCGGGCTGTTGGTGAAGCCGTTGATCGACAGGCCAGGGAAGGCCACGGTGTTTTCCACTCCGGGGTGCTTGCCGGCGATTTCCGACATCTTCTTGATCACGTCTTCGGTGCGGTCCAGGGTCGCCGCATCCGGCAGCTGGGCGAAGGCCACCAGATATTGCTTGTCCTGCGCCGGTACGAAACCGCTTGGTGTAGTGGCAAAGCCCAGGTAAGTCAGGCCCATCAGCCCGGCATAGACGATCAGAGCGATGCCACTGCCGCGCAGCACGCGCTTCACGGTGCCGACATAGCCATGGCTGGCGCGGTCGAATACGCGGTTGAACGGCTTGAACAACCAGCCACCGAACAGTTTATCGAGCAGTTTGGAGAAGCGATCCTTCGGTGCGTCGTGGCTTTTCAGCAACACGGCGGCCAGGGCAGGGGACAGGGTCAGCGAGTTGAAGGCCGAGATCACCGTGGAGATGGCAATAGTCAGCGCAAACTGCTGATAGAACTGTCCGCTAAGCCCGGAAATAAAGGCAGTGGGAATAAACACCGCACACAGCACCAGGGCCGTGGCAACGATGGGGCCGGTGACTTCCTTCATCGCCTGCTTGGTGGCTTCCACCGGGGTTTTGCCCAGGCCGATATTACGTTCTACGTTTTCCACCACAACGATGGCGTCGTCCACCACGATGCCGATGGCCAGCACCAGGCCGAACAGCGAAAGCGCGTTGAGCGAGAAGCCAAACATATGCATTACGGCGAAGGTGCCGATCAGCGATACCGGTACCGCGGCCAGCGGAATAATCGACGCGCGCCAGGTTTGCAGGAACAGAATCACTACCAGCACCACCAGGATGATGGCTTCGAGCAGGGTATGTACCACCGCCTCGATGGAGCCGCGCACGAAGATGGTTGGGTCATAGACGATTTCGTAGTCCACGCCCTGCGGGAAACTCTGCTTCAGCTCAGCCATGCGCTCACGCACCGCATCGGAAATCTCGATGGCGTTGGAACCGGGGCGCTGGAAGACCGGGATAGCGACTGCGGGTTTATTGTTCAACAAGGAGCGTAGGGCGTACTGGCTGGAGCCCAGTTCGATCCGCGCGATGTCTTTCAGGCGAGTGATTTCGCCGTTTTCACCGGCGCGGATGATGATGTTTTCGAACTCTTCCTCAGTGACCAGACGGCCCTGAGTATTGATCGACAGCTGAAAGCTGTTTCCCGCGTCCGACGGCGGCGCACCGAGCGAGCCGGCAGCCACCTGACGGTTTTGCTCACGGATGGCGTTGACCACATCTGCTGCAGTCAGGTTGCGCGAAGCGACCTTGTTTGGATCCAGCCACACACGCAGCGAGTAGTTGCCCAGGCCGAAAAGCTGTACATCGCCGATACCATCCAGGCGCGCCAGCTCATCCTTGATATTCAGCGCGGCGTAGTTGGACAGATACAGCATGTCGTAGCGGTCGTCGGGCGAGGTCAAGTGCACAACCATGGTCAGGTCCGGCGAGGCCTTGTCGACCGTCACGCCGAGACGCTGTACCTCAGTAGGCAGGGTCGGCATGGTACGGGTGACGCGGTTCTGCACCTGCACTTGGGCCTTGTCCAGATCAGTGCCAAGGGCGAAAGTCAGAGTCAGGGTCATCTTGCCGTCGGCCGTACCCTGGGATGACATATAGAGCATGCCTTCCACACCGGTAATTGCCTGCTCGAGTGGCGAGGCGACGGTTTCACCGATCACCTTGGGGTTAGCACCGGGGAAGGTGGCGCGCACAACCACAGTAGGCGGTACCACTTCCGGGTATTCGCTGATCGGTAGCTGGAACAGCGAAATGGCACCACCGATCAGGATCAGCAGTGACAACACCGCGGCGAAGATCGGCCGCTGAATAAAGAATTGCGAGAAATTCATCGTCGTTTTACCTATATAACAGCGTATTAGCCGCGTGGCGCAATGTTGGCAGGGCTACTTTCTGCAGCAACTCGGCGGCTGTTCTGGCGTTCGATGGCCTGACGTTGCTCAGTCAGCAGCGCCTGGGTCTTTTCATCGGCCATGGGCACGCTTTGCGGATCAACAGTGGAGCCGGGGAAGGCGCGCTGCAGGCCGTTGACTACGATCTTCTCGCCCTCGGCCAGACCGCTGCGCACGATGCGCAAGCCTGCCAGCTTTGGCCCCAGTTCAATGGCGCGGTACTGCACGGCGTTGTCCTTATCGAGTACCAGGACGTACTTCTTACCGAGGTCGGTGCCGACCGCTTCATCCTTGATCAACGCTGCGTCGTACTGGCCACTACCGACCAATTTGAGGCGCGCATAGAGGCCTGGAGTGAAGCGCCCGTCACTGTTATCAAATACCGCGCGGCCACGGATGGTGCCGGTCTGCGGGTTGACTTGGTTGTCGAGAAAGTTCAGCTGCCCAAGGTGTGGGTGGCCTTCTTCGCTGGACAGGCCCAGGTACACAGGGCTGGCATCGCGCGTCTGGCCGCCTGCCTGGCGCGCCAACTCGACATACTTGAGGAACACGCGCTCATCAGCATCGAAATAGGCGTAGACCTTGTCGGTGCTGACTAGCGTGGTGAGGTGGCTTTGCCCGGCATTCACCAGGTTGCCTTCAGTGATTTCCGCACGGCTGACGCGACCATCAATCGGCGCTGTGACGCGGGTAAAGCTGAGGTTGAGGCGGGCGTTGTCCAGTTCTGCCTGGATGCCTGCTACAGCGGCCTTGGCCTCTGCTGCGGCGCTTGCTCGGGCATCGGCGAGCTCTGCAGAAATGGCATTGCTCTGACGCAAACGCTCGCCGCGACTGGCTTCGCTTTGCGTCCGCGCGAGGCTGGCACGAGCTTGTTGTAGCTGGGCTTCAAGGCGTTTGACCTCGGCCTGAAATGGGCGCGGGTCGATCTGGAACAGCAGATCGCCTTTCTTCACCAGACTGCCTTCGTTGAAGGCCACGCGGTCAACAAAACCGGACACGCGCGGGCGGATATCGACCGACTCTGGTGCCTCCAGTCGGCCGGTGAACTCGTCCCACTCATTGATCGGTTGTTCGATAACTTCGGCCACGCTTACTTTGGCTGCGGGCATTTGTTGTGCACTTTCAGGCGCTTTACCGCAGGCGCTCAATACCAGCACTGCGGCAAGGGCGAGGGAAAAATGCCAGAGGTTCTTATTGGACTGTTCCATGTGTACTTCCGCCGAGGGTGTAATGAATGGGCGGAGTCTGCGGCGCGGGGTCTATGACGACGAATCGAACGACTCGAAGATATGTATCACTCAGAATGATGGTTGGCAGGCTTGTATCAATATCTAACCATGTGAACAAAGCGCCCAGGCTAGGGCGCTGTGTACGTTCAGGTCAGGCTGTCCGGGTCACCACAGAACATCTGGATGCGCGAACGCAGCCAACGCTCAGCCGGATCATTGTCCTGCGCCCCGCGCCAAGCCATGTGCAACTCGAAGGTCTGGGTGGGCAGGGGTAACTCTTCTGCGCGCACGCCGCCTGCAGAGGTCAGGGCTGCTGCGGTGTAATCCGGCACGGTGGCGACAATATCGGTGCCTGCCAGCAAGGTGCCGAGACCATTGAACTGGGGCAGGGCGAGCACCACGCGGCGTTTGCGTCCGAGTTTTTCCAGCTCTCTATCGACAAAACCACTGAGGTCGCCAGCAAACGACACCAGCGCATGGGGCCGCGAGCAGTAATCATCCAAACTCAAGGCGCCGGGCGCGGCATCGGCTCGCAGTAGTTTGGGTTTACTGCGCCGTAATACCTTGCGTTTGGCGTTGGCCGGCAGCTCTTCGGTGTAAGCAACGCCCACCGAAATTTCACCTGAGGCCAGCAGCGCCGGCATCAGCAGGTAATTGGTACGGCGAATTACCAGCACCACGCCGGGGGCTTCAGCCCGTAGACGCTTGATTAACGGTGGCAGCAAGCCGAATTCAACATCATCTGATAGTCCAATGCGAAACACTGCTGTGCTGGTGGCCGGGTGGAATTCAGCCGCACGACTGACAGCCGTGGAAATCGAATCCAGCGCCGGAGAGAGCAGGGCGGAGATCTCCATGGCCCGCGCAGTGGGCTCCATGCTGCGGCCTGTACGTACGAACAGCGGGTCATCGAACAGGCTGCGCAAACGGGCGAGGGCGGCACTGATGGCCGGTTGGCCAAGAAACAGTTTTTCCGCCGCACGGGTCACGCTGCGTTCGTGCATCAGCGTTTCAAAGACGATCAACAAATTGAGATCGACGCGGCGAAGATCATTACGGTTCATCCGTTGTCCATTCTGAAGAGGCTGCAGTTTTGTGCGCGACTCAGGCTAATGCCGAATGCTGTCGCCAGGCAATATGCACGGAAAAATGATCTATGCGTGACTCATCATCATCCACATGCATGGTGAATATCAGCTCCGAGCGGTGGAATTGCTGGCAAAGCCCGGATAAAGTCCGTGGCCATAAGAGGTCGCCGCATCTTTAACGCGCACAATTGCAGTTAGTTGCCGCGCCCTGAATGGGTCAACCGAAGAGGTTTGCGATGTCCCGCATAGTTCGTTTCCATGAGTTTGGTGAGGCTGATGTCCTCAAGATCGAAGAACGCACAGCGCCGGCGCCGGCCGCAGGTGAAGTGCTGGTCGGTGTTGAGGCTGTGGGCGTCAGCTGGTACGACGTGCTCTGGCGGCAGAATCTGGCCAATACTCCGACGCAATTACCGGCCGGCCTTGGCCACGAACTGGCCGGTGTGGTGCTGGCCGTCGGTGATGGCGTTACAGATTTGGCCGTGGGTGACCGGGTGGCCAGCTTCCCGGGGCACAGCGCCAATCGGTATCCCAGTTACGCCGAGCACGTGGTATTACCGCGCAGCTCTCTGGCGCGTTACCCAGATAATCTGACCGTGCAACAGGCCGCCGTGCACTACTTGCCATCTATGGTCGGCTGGTTCGGTTTCGTCGAACTGGCGCGTTTGCAGCCAGGCGAAACTGTGCTGGTAACCGCTGCAAGTCGCTGCTGGGGCCCGTATATCGTGCAGATGGGCAAGGCTCTTGGCGCCACGGTAATTGCCGCTACAGCATTTGCCGAAGACAGCGACTTTCTCAAGCAGCTGGGTGCAGATCACATCATTCTTACTGAAGAGCAGGACCTGGTCAGTCGCGTGAGCAAACTCACCGATGGCCGTGGCGTCAATGTGGTGATGGATGCGCTGGGTGGCCCACAAATGTGTCTGCTGGGTGATGCCATCGCGCCGCGCGGCCGGTTGATCCTGTTCGATCTGCAAGGCGGCAATGAAACGCCATTCCCAGCGTGCGCGGCGTTCCAGAAAAATATCCAGTTCTTCGTGCACTGCATCGGTAACTTCACGGGTAAGGAAGAGTTGAACATTCCGCAAGACCAGGCTGCAGTGGCCAAGGCCGTGCAAGGTATCAATCAGCTGACGGCAGACGGTTTGCTCAAGCCGTTGATCGACAAGGTTTACAGCTTCGATGACGTAGTCGAAGCGCATCGTTACATGGAAACCTGTCCAAGCCGTGGCCGCGTGTTGCTGGATCTTGGCAAACAGTGAACTAAGCCACATTGTACGAAACCCTTATTAGGGCTTGGGTGGTGAATCCTGGGTAGGCCGGGTTCATCGCTCGACATACTATGCTTCGTATAATTCACAGTCGTTACGTTCAGTCGGGCCTGGAAGCTAGCCACCAGTCCAGGCCCGATTTAATGTAACGGCCATTATGCGAACGCCCCTCGAAGTACCTCCCCACCTAATCAAGCAGGCACAGCTCTACGCCCCAGGGCGCGAGGCCTCTGATGCTGTCTGTCATATCCTTGAGGATTACCCGCGGCTCGTTGCCCAGGTGCGAAAACTCAGCGCCGGCCTAGCCGACTTTCAGCATGAAAGCGCCGATTTCGACCGTCGATTAGCTCTCCTGCACGACGCCTGCAGGCAGATTCTTGATATTTGATCAGGTACCAAAATGCCTGCCAGCACCGCTCGCCCAGGATCAATTTAGGTACCACTTTCTCTTTTTGCTCTGGTACCATAATTCGCACCTGGTCGAGATCGAGCTGGGTCTATTTGGTACCAAAGGAGAACGCCATGCCCCTAGTCAAATTCCAGGCTGATGACGCAGATGCAGATATTCTGATGCAGCACACTGGTCAGCGTGTTGCATCTAAGGCCTTCATGCTTTCCGCTTTAGCTGCCCCTGGTCTCGCCATAGAGCTGAGTGATGCGCGCCATGAAATTGCCCGACTTCGCAGGATCATTGCCCGCCAGCAGCAGGTTTTAGAATCCGCCCGATCTGCTGCCGCGCTTCTGGTTGAAGCTGCTGGCCAGGGTGATTTGTTTATGGCAAACGGTACCTAAATTTTCCCGGGCGAGATCCTGCAGGCGATTCCCTGGAACAGAATTAGTACCTTTTAGTCGTCATACCTCGACCTCGCCCGCAGGGCGATTAGGCGCTTGCAGTTCCTTCGCCTGTTTCCACCACCTTCGGCGCGCCGGTACCCGCGTAGCGGCCTATCTCCAGCCAAAGAAAAGCCCCCAGCGTCCGTATAGGCACTCTGGGGGCTTTTTCGCGTCCTGCTGGCTCATTGCTCCACCGATGGCACTTCGCGCCCTAATCACCCGCTTTTAGGTTTTCCAGGCGCCGCCGATTTGGCCGAAAAGTCGGTATAGGTGATACCCGACTTTTCTCCCATTTTGGGAATCCTCCCTCTACCTCAGCAGCTCCGATTCATATCCCATCAGCAGCCCGCGCATTGCCAGTTTTGCCTGTGTTTTAAGCTCAGGTGGCAGATCGTCGAACCGCCTGAAAATCGCCTTAAGCTCATCGGTTACCTGTCTCTCGCTCTCATCGAAAACGATCTCGTCCGCAGATACTCCCAGAGCCCTAGCAATGGCTCCGATTCGATCCCCTGGGGGTGGCTGTTTGCCATGCTCGTAATTTTTGTATGTCGACAGGGGTATGCCTGCTTTCTCGGCCACCTCTTCCTGCTTGAGCCCCTTGTTTTCTCTGGCTCTCTTTATGTTTTCGCCTATGGCCATTGTCACTTCGCTCAGCGTCGTTTCTTCCATCGATCCTACCCCTTGGTCAAAAGCTCTGGATCATATCCGAATCCTTGGCGGATCAGATGTTGTTGACCCTCTCCGATCACATCTTGCACCTTGACGACTCACATATGCGTCTTGACAGGTTTTAGGGATGATCGATTGGATCGCGGCAATGATCGAACTACAGCACTCACCGCTAGATAGCGGCGCTGTGGTTTGCATCGAAGCTGACGGCACGGTCGCATGGGAAACCCCTCGCAAGATGCACGTTCGTGGCTCATACGAATCAAGCATCCATGTTCGCAGCATAGGCGGCGACGGAAAGGGAAACGCCACACACCTTTACATAGACGGCAATCCCAGCAAGTGGCTCCAGGGCCACAACCTCGTCGGCTCCGACGATCTTGTTGCACTGATGTGGGACACATTCCAGCGACTCTGCGGCTTGGTTGATCTGAATCCCACCGACATCGAAAAGCAGAAGGTGAGGGCAGGGCGATACCGCATTACTCGCGTCGATTACAACCGCATGTTTGAGCTTCCAACCCGTGGCGATGTTCGTTCCTGGTTGCGAGCTGGCGAGTTCAAGTGCAAGTCACGCCATGGCCGCCCAGTAAACAATCGCGGCACTCTCACTTTCGGCAAAGGTTCCTCTCATTGGTCTGTTGTTTGTTATTGCAAGGCTGATGAGTTGAATGCTGGTGGCTCTCACAAGTTGCCAGATGAAATAAACGAAAACCCTGAAATTCATGAATGGCTTGATAACAAGCTGCGTGTAGAGCTGCGTTTGCGCTCAAAGAAGCTCAAGGCATTAGACCTTGAAAATGCGTTTCAACTAACCCCGGCGGTCTTATGGGCTCAGTACCGCCACTTTATAGGGGAATTAGATATGTCTGAGCAGATTGAATTAAACAGTAAGCAAATGATGGAACTTCCATCAAAAATCCTTGGCACTTATATGCTATGGAAATCTGGTCATGATCTTAAGCAGATGTTGGCGAATGGCACTTATTACCGCCATCGCGAGCAGCTAATGGGGCTTGGTATTGACATTAACATTCGTTGCGACCGTCGCGACGATTCTAATGTCATTCCAATGATCCGCATATTGGAAGCCAAACCCGCCGCTATTCCAGCGTTCTTTTTTGATCGCGGATTAATTCACCAATCCGCACGGCGGGCTTGCTAATGAAAAATGGTATTGACAACTTCTTCATGGGCAAGTCAACGCGCCGCGAAGAAATTCAACAGAGAATGCGCAATGTTCAAACTAACGGAAGTGTCATCCAGGAATGCTATGACGCTATTGCAAATAGAACGCCCGCTGAAAAGATTGAATCTGCTGTCCAGATCAATAATGACAGCAAATACAAATTTATCCGCAATGAAAAATCCGCTCCATATGTAGGCGAGCGCTATTAACGCCCACCTGGGCAAACCCTGCCGGTCATAAGATGCCGGTGCTCAATAAAGAGGCAATATCATGGCTATGGAAGTTAAGTTGATTGTTACCCCAAGCTGCACACATCGTTCCGGCGTTTCTGGTAAGGGCAACCCTTACACCATGGCCGAAGCTTTTGTAGTTCTTGAGGGTGTCGATTTTCCGCAGAAGTTCTCTTACTACTGCGCTGACGTAAAAGAAGTTCTCTCCCAGGGCGAGTATGTCTGTTCTCTCCAGGGCGATGTTAAAGACGGTCGCGTTGTATTCAATTTCGACCCTCGCCAGTCTCGCCGCCTCCAGGCACCTGCTGTTAAGGCTGCTGGCTAACCATGCAAGTTCTTGTCTGCGATGGCCAATGGTCTGCTACCTCGGGTTCTCCTACCTGCACAGGAACATTGCTGGCTGTCCAGGCTGACCAACTTCCCGGCAACGGGATGACAACTGAGGATGCTTTAGAGCTTCACGGACAAACTCTTGTTTTGTTTGCGATTGTTTTTGGCATTCTTGCAATAAAGAAAGCCCTCAATATTAAATAGGTGATTTATGAATGCTCTGAAAAAACTGTTTACCCCTGTTGCTGCTGTTTCCGTTATCTCTGTCGGCGCTGTCGGTAACGTTTACGCTGAAGTTCCAGCCGCTGTTTCAACTGCAATTAATGCCGCCGGTGCCGATGCTGCTGTAGTCGGCGGTCTGGTTCTTGTTGTTCTCGTCGGAATCATGGCTTTTAAGTGGATTCGCAAAGCCATGTAAATAGCTGTTGTTTAACAGGCCCGGTTAATCCGGGCCTTTTGCTTAATGAGGTTTGAATTATGGGGATCGGCCCAAATGAATATATGCTCATTGTCCTTACGCTGGCTTTTGTTTTTCTTATTTTTGGGCGCATCTGATTCTTTTGCATTAAGTTTTTCTTGGAAGGTTGATGGTTCTCCCGGGACTTTCCCTTCCCCTAGTTCAGCTTGCCAGTCTTGGATTCAGCATATCAATAGTACTCGCCCAGCTAATGGCAAGTATTCTTTAGGCAGTGTTGAGCGCATCGGGCCAAATCAATATAGATGCCCGGCTAATAACCCAAACGGTACTTGGGCCTTTAATGAAATTGCTAAGCGCGCTGGCGATGTTTGTCCGCCTGAAAACGACGATACAACTGGTGAGTGTATTCCGCCCCCTGATCCTGATCCCTGCGAAACTCAAGCTGGCCAGTCAATGAACTGGGTTTTGACCATGCCTGACCTTAATGGCTTGGGCACTCGCGAGCATGTTTGTCATAGCGCATGCCGCGTAGCTATTGGCACTAGTACTTGTGTTGCTTCTGCTGTTGGTTCGTCAACTGGTGTTTGCCATGGTGCTGGCACTTATACCGGCACCGCTTGCAGCCCTGGTGATGATGGTACTGGCGGCAGCATTCCACCTGATCCAGTTGATCCCGTTGACCCTGTCGATCCAGTTGATCCGGTTGACCCTGTAGACCCCGTCGATCCAGTTGATCCGGTTGATCCCGTAGACCCAACTGATCCTACTGACCCGACCGACCCTACTGATCCGACCGATCCAGGCGGCGGCGGTACTAACCCCGGTGGTGGTGGTACTGGCCCTGGTGATGGTGACGGCGATGGTGACGGTGATGGCGGCGACGGTGGTGATGATGGTGATCCGGGCGAGGGCGGTGATGATGGTTCTTGCGATCCAGCCACAGACCCTAATCAGTGCAAGCCTGTCGAGTCCTCTGTTGCCGGTGAAGCCTGCAATGCTGAGTTGCAATGCGAAGGTGATGCCATTCAGTGCGCCATCCTTCGCCAGCAGAAAAAGCAGACTTGCGCGCTCGATTGGGAGCAGCACAAAGGTACTGTTCTGGCCGAAGCTGCAAAGCCTGAATATCAGGTGACCGAGGCCGAGGTTGATGTTGCTGGCCTTTTCTCCAGTGGCACCAGTGCTGCTCGCTGGCTTCCTTCCAGTTGCCCGGCTGACAGATCTATTTACATCTCTACGGCTGGCCGCTCGATAACGTTTTCATGGCAGCCCATTTGCAAGGCCGCTAACTGGCTTGGCCCTCTATCAATTGCATTCGCATCGTTGTTCTTTGCCATATACGTTGGCCGCGCCTTTGGAGGTGATTAAATGCCCGCTATATTCCTGTTCCTGTCTTCAATAGTTGGCCCGCTTGCTGCGAAAGTTCTTACTGCCCTGGGCATCGGTGCTGTTTCCTATGTTGGTATCACAGCCCTGTTATCAACGGTTAAGTCATATTTAGTAACTCAGCTCGGCGGTTCGCCCCCAGAAGTTCTCGCCATCCTGGGCATGCTTAAAGCTGACGTTGCAATAAATATTGTTCTTTCTGCTGTTACTGCACGTGCCATTATTTCCGGCATGAACAAAACAACCGGTACAAAAACCGGTCTTGGTTCAATTAAATAAGGGGAGGGGAGTCCTATGTTTACATTACGTACCGGTTCCCAGGGCGCGAGTAAAACGCTTAATACCATTAAGGAAGTCGACACTAAGGCCGCGAAAGAGGGGCGTACGGTTTACTATCACAACATTAGAGATTTCAAGCCTGATCACCCAGCGATTAAGGCAACTTGGATTGAGTTCGATAATCCCAGGGAATGGTTCAACCTTCCCGAAAACGCCATGATCGTGATTGACGAAGCTCAGAGCTTTTTCCGGGTTCGTCCTCAGGGTTCGGCAGTCCCTGAATTTGCCAGCGCCCTGGAAGTGATGCGCCACAAAGGTCACCACCTGAACTGCATCACTCAAAAACCAAGCCTTATCGATGTGCATATGCGCAAGCTGGCAACCGAGCATTTGCACTATCACCGGGGCGGTTCCGGCAGCATCGTTAAGCGTTTGCGCTTCGAGATCGTGAGCCTCGAGGTCGAAAAGCGCGTCGACATCGCTGACGCTGAAACCACCCGGATCACCATCGACAAGACCTATTTCGGTGCCTACAAGTCGATTGCTGACGGTGCTGAGCATCACATGAGGTTCAGAGTTCCTAAGGCCATGTACGTCCTCGCCGCGTGCGTTGCTTTGCTCATTGCCGGTGGTTATTACGTCTATCAATCGCGGGTTTCGACTATGGCCGTTGCTGAGCCTGTAGACGATTTCGCTGCAGCACCTTCAGGTTTGCCGATTCAAACCGGACAGGCTCAACTGGCGACACCAGAGCAGTATCTGGCTGAGCGTATACCGCGTGTTCCTGATGTTCCGTCATCGGCTCCTATTTACGACGAACTGACCAAGCCCGTTAGCTATCCGAAGCCCAGTTGCATGTCATCCAGGGACGAAGAGTTTGTACGCCGTAACGCTATTCGTATGGCCATCGGCTACAAGGCCGGCCGGCTTCATGGTTGCCGCTGCAACAGCCAGCAAGGCACGCGCATGGATATTTCGTTTAAGTCCTGCATGAACTACGTCGAGAACGGTGCTTTTGATCCTGCCAGGCCTGATCGCATCGTTCAGAGCGATTCCGGGGCCGGGCTGAGCGCGGCACGCGCTGGTACGGCTACGGAATCGCCAGCGGTAGCGTCTAACCTTGCCCAGGATCAACAGCCAGCGCGCACGACGGTTATCGGAATCACTACACGCGCAGAACCGAGCCTATAATCGTTTTTGAGGGGTTTTCATTAAAACCCTGTGCGCGGTACTAGAACGCGCAGATCGTAAAGCACAGCGCCTCGTTGCTGCCTTCCTGACTAGAGGCTTCGTATAATGTATATTATGTTAAACGAAGGCCGTTTCATTGGTGCTGTACTCTGAGCCCTCTGTAAGTACCTGCATCAACATTGTCAGCCACCTCAGCGCATGACTACGGCATGCCCCATAGCCCTCTTAGGCTGCTGAGTAGCGCTCATTGAAGATTAATTCAAGTAACTGCGTGCGTACCACAGGCGTAGTACGCCAACAGTCCTTCATAATTGGCCCAGCCGCGGACTAGCAGCTTTACAGGCTGATTGTGTAGCAAAAACATCAGGTTCCCTCCCAATGCGATGCTGTTGCTCGACGAATAAGCGAGATGCTGGACGTGCGTCATCTACGCACGATCGAATGTCCTGGGCGGATTATTTGGCGTGTCAGGACGCGATAGCGCCCAGCGGGCGATCTCATCCTTACGCATGAACGCCACGCCAGGCTTCGACTTGGCATAGGCGATGAACTGATCGAGCGCATGTACCACCGTCGGCGTGCCACCAATACGATCATGGGCCGACAGCGACATCATCCGCCGACGATACTGACCTTCTTCATAGAGCACATCGAACTCGTCTTTGAGCTCTTGCAACAAGGCGGCCCCGGTCATTGCGGTTGATCCGGCGATCCGGCCGATGTCGTTGTTTCGCAGGGTATAGGGGACAACGGCAAACGGCTTGCCTCGCACGGGGATGATGGAGGGCTCATCACGCGACAGATCATCGACGTGATAGATGAAGCCCTGATCCTGCAGGATATTTAGCGTCTCGCGGGAGTGGCGCATCCAGAACGCATTGAAACCAACGGGCCGCTGTCCCGTCACACGCTCGATGATGTCGGACGCTTCCTGATAGTGCTGTCGTTCTTCCGCTTCGGACAGGCTGTACTGAGGCGCCCAGTACAGCGCGTGCCCCGCCGCCTCATGGCCCCGCCGCACGATCTCGGCGGCGAGTTCCGGGTGAGCCTCCACCGCTTTGCCGACCATATGCGACGTCACCTTAACTCCATGCTTGTCGAACAGGTTCAGCAAGCGCGGCACGCCCTCGAGCGGCCCGTACTCATACCAGCTTGGGGCAATCGTGTCCGGGTACTGGCTGTCCAACGGTGGAAACGGACTCTCGGCATTGGCTGGTTGAGCCCCCGCTTCGAACTGCAGCGACAGTGAGATGACCAGGCGTGAATCGCCCGGCCAGAACGGCGCGTTCTGAGAGACCGAAGCGGAATTCAACGGCCGTTGACTAGAGGCCCCCGCCAGCGCAAGGCCTGATGCGGCCATCGTTCCAATCAGCAGACTGCCCTTCATGAAATCGCGTCTATTTGCCATGACTCATATCCTTGTAAGAGGGCTTGAATCATAGGCTTGCCGAGAAAACTGTTAATCGGGCCAACCAGTAAAACTGTTTTCGGAAATCACGAAAGGTTGCACCACCGATTCAGGTCACGTGATGAGAAAGACCCCATCGGGGTCTTTGCCCACTAGCCAATGACCTGACTGATTGCAACAGAGCCTGCCCCGGCAGCGGCCGAAACGCTCTGCGTAATCCCGGACACAGGTCCCGTGCAGTCCTTCGATTAACGTCCGTAAGTGGCCGTTACGCTTGCACTAGCCAGCTTATTGAAATGCACGAGGAACCCGATCAGCGCTGGCGAGGCGTTCGCCAATGGTGGCTCCAGCTTTTCCACCTTCAACGCGTGCACCGTGAAAACATAGCGGTGCGGCTTGTCCCCCTGCGGCGGGCAAGCGCCGCCAAAACCTGGCGTGCCGTAGTCGCTGACGCCCTGTACCGCCCCTTCCGGCAACAATTGGCCAGCGGTCTGGCCAACGCCTTCTGGCAGCGATGAAGTGCTTGCCGGCAGGTCATAAAGCACCCAATGCCACCATCCCGATCCTGTGGGTGCATCCGGATCGTAAGCGGTGACCACAAAGCTTTTCGTTCCGGCTGGCGCGCCACTCCATGAAAACGCCGGCGAAAGGTTGTCACCACGACAGCCGAAACCGCTGTATACGTGCCGTTCAGACAGGGTTTCCCCGTCTGCGAACGACGGGCTGGTAAGCGTGAAGTCTGCAGCCCTGACCAATGCGGGCAGGCAGACGAAAGCAAGAGCGATAGCGATCACAGGGCGCATCAGAGAGATTCCTTTACAGTATTCGACAGCGACAATGATCCGGCCACGTACCCTGCCCCGCTACGCCAAACGCTCCAGAAGCGAGCCATTTTGCGCCAAACGCTGACGCATCACCGAAGGCGCAAATCCCCAACGTGCCTGGAAGGCCGCGCTGAAACGGCTGTGTGACTCCCAGCCACAATGCAGGGCGATGTCACTGATGGAGCGCTGGGTACTCTGCAGCAGGACCAGAGCCGTTTCCAGTCGCACCTCGCGGACCAGTCCGGCGAGGGTAAACCCTGATCCTTCGATGCGTCGGCGCAGCGTCGAGGCGCTAGTATGGAAGACCTCGGCGAGACGCTCGATTCTCCAGTCCTCTTCAGGCCGCAGAGCGATGAGTCGCCGAATACGCTCTGCCCAGGAAATCTGCTCGATGGGCTTGAGACGCACGCCACGCTCACCCAGGACAAGCAACAGCTCGATCAGCCGGTGGCGCTGCAGCAAAGGAGAAACCGTCGCAGCCTCCAGTGCCGCCGCAGTGCGCTCGATGACCTCACTCAGTTCATCGTCAAGGTCCATTGTCCTGGCTGCGGACAGCTCGCCCTGCCCCGGCGGCAGGATCGCCGCAACCGCCCTGACAGGTTCGTCGGAAAAGGCTAAGGCCAACGCCTCGTAGCTCGATTCGTCAGCGGGATCATTGAGCACGTCCCACTGGGTTCCCCGTGCCAGCACCACCACTTCGTTCTTCGATACATTGAGTGTCCCGGTTGGCGCGATGAGTGCCTTGCGGCCACGGCGCACCAGCACCAGAAGGTCCTGGCGGATCGACAGGGTTCTCACACGATGTCTGGCACTGCTGGAAATACGAATAACCTGAGCCGGAGCGGAAACAATCTCAGTAACGGGAGTGGACACGAGGGACAGTTCCTTTTCGGTTTGTTTCTCTACCATTGGCTTTCCCAGTCGCGCCGCACCTCGGAAGGCAGTGCTCACATGCACATTATGCGTGGCGGACGTGCGGACCAGAGCCAGTCTGAAACGCTATTCGCTGTGCCAATCTACTGGGGGGCCATCGGGAAGCGCAAACTAGAGCGCTTGCCCGCTCTGGCTAGGTTCTGTCATCGGCGGAAAGCTCCATGGCGATCGCCTCGATCAATGCCCGTACGCGGCGCGGTTGGCTGCGCATCCCGGGGTAGACGATCTGCAGAGCTGTGCGTGCCGCACTGTATGGCGCCAGTACCTCGATCAACCGTCCGGCATCAAGGTCGGACTGCACGTCCCACACCGATTTCAGGCAAAGGCCATGGCCCTGCAGGGCCCAGCGCCTGACCAACTCGCCATGGTTGGCCATGCGCCGGCTGCGGACGGCGACCGAGTAGGGCTTGCCGTCGACGAGAAACGACCACTGGTGATCACTGTTGATGCCGAAACGCATGACGATGCAGTCATGCCCGTGCAGTTCATCAGGGTGCAGCGGTATGCCCATGCGCTCTAGGTAGGCAGGCGCAGCGCACACGACGCGTCGGTTCTCGCCAATGGGTTTTACCTTCAGGCTGCTATCGGCCAGCGTGCCGTAGCGCACGGCAAAGTCGAGGCCCTGGCTGACCAGGTCGACGAAGCCATCGGTGAGGTTAAGCTCGACGCTTACCTCGCGATGCTCGTCGAGAAAGCGATCGACAATCGGCACGATGCGCGCCTGCCCCAGATCGACCGGGGCACTCAAGCGCACCGGCCCGCTCAGGCTCTGCGCACCGAGACGCACCCGGCTGTCCAGTTCCTCCGCTTCGGCAAGCAGACGGCGGGCGCCCTCGGCCAGGGTTCGGCCTTCGTCAGTCAGACTAATCGAACGGGTGGTTCGGGTCAGCAACGCCACGCCATAGTGCGATTCCAACGCGGCCAGGCGTTCGGACACCGAGGCAGGCGAGAGCCCCAGCTCGCGCCCGGCGGCGGAGAGCCCCCCTTCTCGATGATCAGCAGGAACAGCTCCAGGTGGTTGAGCATAATTCGTAATATCCGAAATATATTTTCGATTATTGCTGGATTTTAAGCCTGCAGCGCAAAGCATAAGGTAACCCCATCGTTCATCAAAGGGGAAGCACAGTGAACTTCACCGAGCAAAGTACCAGCGTCATTATTGGCGGCCACACGGGTATCGGTCGGGCACTTGCAGATGCACTCCGCGAGCGCCCGGGCCGGGTGCTGGTGGCCAGCCGCCGCAGCGGGCTAGACGTCACCGACCTAAGCGCCGTGGAGCGCTATTTCGAGGCCATCGGCACTATCGACCACCTGATTTTCACCGCCGGATCACAAGCGCCGGGCGGGCAACTGCTCGACATGGATCTGACCGCGGCCAGGGCCGCCTTCGACGCTAAGTTCTGGGGCAGCCTGGCCGTGGCCAAGGTGGGCGCACAGCACCTGCGCCCTGGTGGCAGCCTGACGCTGACGAGCGGCTTCCTGGCACGCCGCGCCGTGCCCGGCACCTTCGTCAAGACGGCGATGAACGCAGCGCTCGAAGCAGTCGTCAAGGTGCTGGCCCGTGAGCTGGCGCCGTTGCGGGTGAATGTCGTCAGCCCCGGCCTGACCGACAGCGAAGCCTACGCCGGCATGGCAGAGGACGCGCGCCTGGCCATGCTGCAACGCGCAGCCAACAATCTGCCGGTTGGCCGTGTAGGCAAGCCGCAAGACCTGGCCCAGGGCTACCTGTTGGCCATCGACAACCCTTTCATGACAGGTGCGGTCATCGATATCGATGGCGGCGCACTCATCAACTGATCCCACGGAGAAACCTTCATGTCTGACTCTCGCAAACTCTTCAAGCCGGTCCGCGTTGGCAACCTGGAACTGGCCAATCGCCTGGTGATGGCACCGATGACGCGCGCGCGCAGCACGCAGCCAGGTGACGTGCCTAACGCCCTCAATGCCAGCTACTACGCGCAGCGTGCCAGCGCCGGGCTGATCGTCTCGGAGGCTACCCAGATCTCGCCACAGGGCAAGGGCTACTCGTTCACCCCCGGCATCCACAGTGCCGAGCAGGTGGAAGGCTGGCGCCTGGTGACCCGCGCCGTGCACCAGGCCGGGGGGCGCATCTACCTGCAGCTCTGGCACGTCGGGCGTATGTCGCACCCGGACTTTCATGACGGGCAGCTTCCGGTCGCCCCCTCGTCCGTCGCCTTCGACGGCGCGATCTGGAAAGTCGACCCGGTCACCGGCGAGGGCGCCATGCACCCCTGCCCCATCCCGCGAGCACTCGAGCGCGAGGAAATACAGGCAATCGTCGAGGACTACCTAGTCGCCGCCAGACAGGCCATTGCCGCTGGGTTCGACGGCGTTGAGGTGCACGCGGCCAATGGCTATCTGATCGACCAGTTCCTGCGCACCACCTCCAACCTGCGCAGCGACGAGTACGGCGGCTCGCGGGAGAATCGCTTGCGCTTTCTGCGTCAGGTGATTGACGCAGTGGCCGACGAAGTCGGCGCCGAGCGCACGGCCATTCGCCTGGCTCCGTTCCTGACCGCGCGTGGTATGGCCTGCCCGGATATCCTGCCGACCATTCTCGACGCGGCCAGCTACCTGGACGACAAACAGATCGCCTACCTGCATCTGGTCGAGGCTGATTGGGACGATGCCCCCGAGTTCACCGAGGCGTTTCGCCAGGACATCCGTCAGCGTTTTCGCGGCCCGATCATCGTCGCTGGCAAGTACGATCAGGCACACGCCGAGTGGGTGCTGGACAAGGGTTATGCCGATCTGGTGGCGTTCGGCCGCCCGTTCATCGCCAACCCCGACCTGCCACGCCGCTATGCCGAGAACCTGCCGCTGGCGGACTTCGAGCCGACCAGCCTGTTCGGCGGCGATGCGCGCGGCTATACCGATTATCCCGCGCTCCCGGTCAAGGAACTTGAACTGTGAGCCGGCAGGCCCAGAACCAGGGCGCCGGCCTGCCGGCGGGCAACATCCTGGGGCTCGATCACTTCACGCTGCGTACCAGCCGCCTGGAGGAGACGGTCGAGTTCTTCACTCGGGTGATCGGCTTGAGCGACGGTCCGCGCCCGGCGTTTCGCTTCCCAGGGCGCTGGCTGTATGTCGGCGCCCACCCGGTGCTGCACCTTGTCGCCGTGACCACTGACGACCGCCAGCTTCAGGCCTACCTGGGCGGGCAGGAGAGTGCCGACGGCAGTGGCTGCGTCGACCACATCTCGCTGCGCGGCACGCACCTGGCCGAGATGCAACAGCACCTGCTCAGCCTCGGCCGGACGTTTCGCGAGCGCATTGTGCCGCAGATCGGCGAGCACCAGTTGTTTCTCGAGGATCCCAACGGCGTGACCATCGAGCTGATTTTTCCCTACCGCCCCGAAAACGCCGTGCTGGGCGAGGCCATGCCGCGACCGGACATCGACTGAGTTATGAGCCGCCATGGCGGCAAGGAGCACCTTGAATGATTCACCTGGGAATCACTGACCTGACCTTCCACCACGCCACTGGCGCCGTGGTCGCTGCAGTGCTCGAACATCTGGGGTGCAGGGTTCGCTGCAGCCATGCGCCGCACGAGGCCAACTTCGAACGCCTGCGCCTGGGCCAGATCGACATGCTGGCCTCGGCCTGGCTGCCCTCCAGCCACGGCCTGTACCTTGAGCAAGTGCAACAGAGCGTGGCCACCCGTGAGCTGGGTCTGCACTACCAGCCCTATGCCCTGTGGGGTGTGCCGGACTACGTACCGCAGAGCGAGGTCGCCGAGATCGCGGACCTCCTGCGCCCAGCCGTGCGCGCACGGATGACGCCGGTGATCCAGGGCATCGGCCCTGGCGCCGGGATCACCCGTTTCTCGCAACAGATAATGCAGGCCTACGGCCTGGCAGACGCTGGCTACCGTTTTCTGACCGGCACGCAGGGGCAATGCATCGAGGCCATCGAAACGGCGATCGCCGAACGCCGCTGGGCGGTGGTACCGCTATGGCAACCACAGTTTCTGCATGCGCAGCATCGCCTGCGTGAACTGCATGAGCCGCTGGGTCTGCTCGGCGGCACCGACCGTGCGGTGCTGCTGGCCAGAGAGGACCGCCTGCAGTGTTTCAGCCCGCAACACCTGCAGGTGCTGGACAACATCCGCCTGAGTAATGCCCAGGTCGCAGAACTCGACTTCGCCATCAACCGTGGCGGCTTGCAGCCGCAAACTGCCGCACAGGTATGGCTGGCCGCCAATTCAAAGACACTCGACCAGTGGCTGGTGCCGATCAACGACTGAGCCATCTCGTCAGAGGAACACTGTTGTGGCTCAATGATTCTGGACACCCGATAGGGCGCCGCGCTTCGCCCAGCGCGGCCATAGCTGTAACGGATATAAAACACCTGTGGAAGCCGAATCACTGGGCGGATAAACACTAAACCAGTGTCCTGAATTCGTTGAGCACAACACTATCTGTGCCCCGTCCATCAGGAATGATGAACTTTGCGCGGTCGTTCTGCTTCGAACCCAAACGTCTCTCTTTTTGTTTGTGGCATCCCCACATCCGCACACTCACCACAACGTGGATAAGCGCCAATGAGCTTCAGCACGTGGATGCTGGTGATGGGCACCCTGTTATTGATTCTCGGACTGGCCTCCGCCTTTGTGCGGCTTCTGCCGGTCACAACGTCAACGCTTTATCTGGCATTCGGCCTGGCGATAGGTCCGCTTGGCCTGGGCATCTGGCAGCAGGATTTATTGGACATTTCCACCTGGTTAGAACACCTGGCCGAAATCGCTGTATAGATTTCATTGTTTATCGGCGGGCTAAAACTGCGTCTGCCGTTTCGCGCGCCTGAATGGTAAGCCGCTTGGTTACTCGCTGGCCCGGTGCTCCTCGGTACCATTTTCAGTGTGTCGCTTATCGCCCACTATCTATTCGGTCTGAGCTGGGGGCTATCACTGTTGATAGCGGCCATCCTCTCGCCTACCGATCCGGTGCTGGCCAGCCTAGTGCAGGTCAGCCACGCTGGGGACGAGGATCGCGTGCGTTATGCCATCTCGGGGGAAGCTGGACTGAACGACAGCATTGCCTTTCCTTTTGTTATCGCAGCGTTATTAACCCTTCAGTTTAGTGACCAGCCGCCCATAAGCCCTCTGCGCGAGGCATTCGATTGGTTTTTGATCTATATCGTGTGGGCCGTTCCCGTCAGCTTGTTACTGGGCTATACGCTGGGGCGGAGCGTTGGCCGGCTAGTCATCCATCTACGTGCCCGCCAGACCGACACGACCATATCAGCCAATGATTTCCTTGCTCTGGCCTTGATCGCTCTTTCCTATGTAGGTGCAGAAAGCATCGGAGGCTGGGGCTTTCTCGCGACTTTTGCCGCTGGGCTGGGTTTACGCCATGCCGAAGTGACTGCTAGCCAAGGACATGAGCAGCCCGCAGAAAAGCGGACAAGCAATTCAATGACTCGTGAAAAAGGCCAGACACACGGAGATATCGAGTTTGGCGAAGACAAGGATGAGCATCCCAAGGTGGCCGCGGGAGCCCTAATGATGGACATCCTATCATTTGGCAGTTTGCTGGAACGTATCCTGGAAGTGCTTATGGTTACTCTGCTCGGTGCCCTGCTGTATCAACACTGGGACTGGCGCGCACGGCCTATGGGGTTGGCACTATTCTGCGTGGCGCGTCCGGGCATGGTGCTACTGCTGATCGGAGGTCGGCTAATGCCGCCTGCGCATCGGCTACTGATTGGTTGGTTTGGCATTCGTGGCATTGGCAGCCTTTATTACCTTAGCTACGCAATCAATCATGGGTTACCCGGCACGGTGGCGCAAACAGCGAGCGATCTTGTGCTGAGTGTGGTGGCCATGAGTATCGTGTTGCACGGGTTAACCAGCCAGCCTCTACTGGGTTATTACGAGCGCCTCAAGCGCCGCGCATGAAAGGTGCTGCCCGAGTCGGGTAACTAATCGCGATCCAATAAATGGAAGCTGGGCAACGCGACATGCCAGCGAATGGCCGCCAGGCGAATCAGCAGCACGGTAAGCATGGCCACGCCAGTATCCAGCCAGTGTGGTGTGTCCAGCGCACGCATGCCGATAAACATCAGGGCACCGGCAATGCAGGCTGTCGCGTAGATTTCTTTCTGGAAGATCAGCGGGATCTCGTTGCAGATCACATCGCGCATCACACCGCCGGCAACTCCAGTGATCACACCCATGATTACAGCCGTGCTATGTGGCACGTTGTGCTGCATAGCAACCTCGGTGCCGATTACGGTAAACACCGCCAAGCCGAAGGCGTCCGCCAATAGCAGGCCTTTCTCGTGAATTGGCTGGGTCAACCGCACCCAGATCACAGTGCCTACTGCCGCCAATGAAGCGATGACGATGTACAGGTCGTTGCGAATCCAGCTGACCGGATGGTTGTCCAGAATCAGGTCACGCAAGGTACCGCCGCCCAGTGCGGTGACAATGGCAATCACCAGAACGCCGAACAAGTCCATGGACTTGCGCCCGGCCATAAGTGCGCCGGTGATGGCAAAGACTGCAACGCCGAACAGATCGGCCAGATAGAACAGTTGCGCCATGCTGACCTCAGGACGACACAGGAGTACGCATGGTGACGAACTCTTCGGCGGCCGTTGGGTGCACGCCGATGGTTTCATCAAATAACTGTTTAGTGGCACCAGCTTTCAGAGCAACGGCGAGCCCCTGCACAATTTCACCAGCGTCTGGACCGACCATATGGCAGCCAAGCACGCGGTCTGTAGCCGCGTCCACCACCAGTTTCATCAGGGTCCGTTCCTGGCTTTCGGTCATGGTCAGTTTCATTGGGCGGAAGCGGCTTTCGAAAACCTGGACGCTATAGCCCTCCTCCTTCGCCTCTTCTTCACTGAGCCCGACTGTGCCGATATTAGGCAGGCTGAATACCGCAGTCGGGATCATCCGGTAGTCGACCTTGCGGTACTCCTCTGGCTTGAACAGGCGTCGTGCTACCGCCATACCTTCGGCCAGCGCAACAGGTGTCAGCTGCACACGACCAATCACATCACCAATGGCGAGAATCGATGGCGTTGTGGTCTGGTACTGCTCATCGACCTTGATAAAGCCGCGCTCATCGAGCTGCACATGGGTATTTTCCAGGCCCAGGTTATCCAGCATCGGCCGACGTCCGGTGGCATAGAAAACACAGTCGGTCTCAAGCATGCGGCCATCCTTGAGGGTGGCCAGCAGGCTACCATCGGCCTGTTTGTCAATGCGGGCGATGTCGCTGTTGAATTGCAGATCCACACCACGCTTGCTCAACTCTTCCTCTAGGTGCAAGCGCACGGCCTTGTCGAAGCCACGCAGGAACAGCTCTCCGCGATAAAGCAACGAGGTTGTGGCGCCAAGGCCGTTGAAGATCGAGGCGAACTCCACGGCAATATAGCCACCGCCTACAACCAGCACGCGTTTGGGCAGCCGCTCAAGAAAGAAAACTTCATTCGAGCCAATGGCATGTTCATGCCCAGGTACTTGAGGAATCTGCGGCCAGCCGCCGGTGGCAATCAGGATATGTTTGGCGCTGTAGCGTTTACCGCCCAGTTCGACAGTCTGCTCATCGACAATCCGTGCGTGGCCTTCGAGCAAGGTCACACCGCTGTTAACCAGCAGGTTGCGATAGATGCCATTGAGTCGATCTATTTCACGGTTTTTGTTGCTGATCAGGGTCGACCAGTCGAACCTGGCCTCCCCCAGCTCCCAGCCGAAGCCTTGCGCCTGTTCGAAGTCGTCGGCGAAATGTGCGCCATAGACCAGCAGCTTCTTCGGTACGCAGCCAACATTGACGCAGGTACCACCGAGGTAGCGGCTTTCGGCAACCGCCACGCGCGCGCCATAGCCGGCAGCAAATCGCGCAGCCCGCACACCGCCAGAACCGGCACCAATTACAAATAGGTCGAAGTCGTAGGTCATTTCAGCCTCCAGAACAGGCAGCCAGCATACCCCAAGGCGCGTCAGTGCCTAAACTTGATGCATGCAGAACAGGAGAGCCGTTATGCGCCCTACCCTTACTCATCTGGCCTTGCACGTGCCTGACCTCGACGCCTGCGTAAGCTTTTACGAGCAGTTCTGCGCGATGCAGGTGATTCACCAGCGCGCAGGCAAAGGCTCACGGATTGTCTGGATGGCCGAACAGGGTAAGGAACACAGCTTTATTTTTGTGATCATGCCGGGTGGACAGGATCGCCATTTGGCTGCGGATGACTACAGCCACTTTGGCTTTGCCCTGGAAAGTCGAGAACAGGTTGATAACGTCGCAGCGCGAGCGCGAGTGGCAGGATGCCTGGTCTGGGAGCCGCGTGACGAACCCTACCCCGTTGGTTACTACTGCGGTCTGCGTGATCCCGCAGGCAACTATGTGGAGTTCAGCTACGGCCAGCCGTTAGGGCCTGGCGCCGAACATATGCCGCTGCCCTGAATGCACACAGCCACCCGAAGGTGGCTGTGTATTACCGCGCGCCAGCCGAATTAATAGGCCTTGCCGGTTTTGTAGAGGTTCTCAAAGCAGAAGTTGGTGGCGTCGATGTAGCCTTCGGCACCGCCGCAATCGAAGCGTTTGCCCTTGAACTTGTAGGCCATCACGCAGCCATTCTGCGCCTGCTTCATCAGTGCGTCGGTAATCTGAATCTCACCACCTTTGCCAGGCTCGGTCTGCTCGATCAGGTCGAAGATATCCGGCGTGAGGATATAGCGGCCAATGATCGCCAGATTCGAGGGGGCATCTTCCGGCTTTGGCTTCTCAACCATGCTGTTAACCCGGTAGATGTCATCACGAATCATCTCGCCGGAGATGACCCCATATTTATGGGTTTCTTCTGGCGGCACTTCCTGGATGGCCACAATCGAGCAGCGGAACTGGTTATACAGTTTGACCATCTGCGTCAGCACCGCATCGCCATCCAGATTCAGACACAGGTCATCAGCCAGCACCACCGCGAAGGGTTCATCACCAATCAACGGGCGACCACATAGAATCGCGTGGCCCAGCCCCTTCATTTCCACCTGGCGGGTGTAGGAAAAGCTGCATTCGTTGATCAGTCGACGGATACCAACTAGGTATTTTTCCTTATCGGTATCACGGATCTGATGTTCAAGTTCGTAGCTGATGTCAAAGTGATCTTCCAGCGCGCGCTTACCGCGGCCAGTAATCATGGCAATTTCCGTCAAGCCGGCTTCCAGCGCTTCTTCGACGCCATACTGGATCAACGGTTTGTTCACGATCGGCAGCATTTCCTTAGGCATAGCCTTAGTGGCAGGCAGGAATCGTGTGCCGTAACCGGCTGCTGGGAACAAACATTTCTTGATCATGGGTAACCTTGAGCAATGGTGTGAAAAGTGCGTGCGCAGTCTATCAGGCTGCACTGGCCTTACAATGCCCCTGCGCGGGCCGGCCAATGCCTCGGTAGAGAAAACCCAACTCAGCCAACTGCACGGCATCGTAGATATTGCGCCCGTCAAACAGTACCGGCATACGCATCAAACCACGAATGCGGGCAAAGTCGGGCTGGCGAAATTGCTTCCATTCAGTGACCAATACCAGCGCATCCGCACCTTCAACAACGCTATACGGCGATGTGCTCAAGTGCAGCTGGCCGCTGCTGATCGCCTGACCGTAGCGTTCTGCCAGAGCGGTTGTAGCGACTGGGTCGCACGCCTGGACGGTGACACCGGCTGCTAGTAAGGCATCCAACAGAACCAGGCTGGGGGCTTCACGCAGATCTTCGGTCCCTGGTTTGAACGCCAAGCCCCACAGCGCCACAACTCGACCCTGCCAATAGCCAGAGAAATGCTCACGCAGTGCCTGGAACAACAGGGTTTTCTGCAGCGCGTTACGGGCTTCGACTGCGCGTAGGATGCCTGGTTCAATGCCTTCCTGCTCCGCGCAGCGAATAAGCGCGCGTACATCCTTGGGAAAGCACGAGCCGCCATAGCCGCAACCAGCATAGATAAAGTGAGTACCAATACGCTTATCGCTGCCGATGCCGCGCCGCACATCCTCAATGTCGACATCCAGGCGCGCGCATAGACTGGCCATTTCGTTGATAAAAGAAATCTTGGTGGCTAGAAAGGCGTTTGCGGCATATTTGCTGAACTCTGCCGCCCGCAGCCCCATGCATAACAAACGCTCGTGATTGCGTAGAAACGGCGCATACAGGCGGCGCAAAAGCTCATGCCCCTGGGGCTCATCGCAGCCGACAATCACCCGGTCCGGTCGCATGAAGTCGTCAATCGCTGAGCCCTCCTTGAGAAATTCCGGGTTGCTCGCCAGTGTCACCGCAAAGCGCTTGTCGCGCTTGCTCAAGCGACTGTTGATGCGTTGTGCCACACGTTCTGCCGTCCCAACTGGTACGGTTGATTTGTTTACCACCATGCAGCCTTTTTCAAGCAGGTCGCCCAGCTCATCAGCCACAGCCAGCACATACGACAAGTCCGCAGAGCCGTCCTCCCCGCTTGGCGTGCCGACGGCAATAAAGATGATCTCAGCCTGCTTGATAGCGTCATTCAGGTGCTGTGTGAAACTCAGTTGGCCGCTGTTCAAATGCGTCTGCAGCATGGCCTCCAGCCCTGGCTCATAAATCGGTGACTGACCACGGGCAAGCCGCGCCACACGCTGCGCATCACGCTCAACGCAGACAACACGATTGCCCATCTCGGCAAAACAGGCCGCCGAAACGAGCCCTACATACCCCGCGCCAATCACACAAATCCGCATCGCCTGCACTCCTCACTGAGTTACCGCGATTGCAGCTAAAGCAGATGGCAGACGTATGACATGAATAAGGCGTTCGGATGACAGGCCCTGATGATAAATGCCAGGCACAGAAAAACCGGCAACGAAGGCCGGTTTTAGTGGGTTTCAGGTTCATACAGGAACATCTGAAATCATGTACATGGTGCCCGAAGCCGGGGTCGAACCGGCACGAGGTTACCCTCGAGGGATTTTAAGTCCCTTGCGTCTACCGATTTCGCCATTCGGGCGGTAGCGCTGCATTGCGAGGCTTGGACTATATACAGCCCTTGGATGCCTCGCAAGGTTTCAAGCTTAAATGAAAAAGCCTCATAGATCAGTGATCTACGAGGCTTTTCTAATTGGAGGCTGAGGTCGGAATCGAACCGGCGTTCACGGATTTGCAATCCGGTGCATAACCACTCTGCTACTCAGCCTTGAAACTAAACGGACCGTGTAAAACGGCCCGTTGAAAATGGAGCGGGAAACGAGACTCGAACTCGCGACCCCGACCTTGGCAAGGTCGTGCTCTACCAACTGAGCTATTCCCGCTTGTCGTGCTGACGGCCGCCATTCTATAGCTTCAGAACGGCGCGTCAAGCCCTTGATTCAAAAAAGCTTATTTCTTTTCTGCAGTGATTCGCAGGTGTGGCCATGCGGCCAGCAGGTACTGCGCCATCGACCACAGGGTAAGTACGGCGGCAATGATCAACAGCGCGTAACCGAGCACAACCCAGGCAGTAAAGGTCGGCGGATTAGCCAGCAAAATCACCAAGGCGACCATCTGTGCTGCGGTTTTCCACTTGGCCAGTTTTGATACGGCAACATGCACGCGGGCGCCTATCTCTGCCATCCATTCACGCAGCGCCGAAACCACAATTTCGCGACCGATGATGATGGCCGCAGGTAGCGTCAGCCAGAGGTTGGTGTGCTCAGCCACCAGTAATACCAGGGCAACCGCCACCATCAGCTTGTCGGCAACCGGGTCGAGGAAAGCGCCAAAAGGTGTGCTCTGCTCCCAACGGCGGGCCAGGTAACCATCCAGCCAGTCGGTTGCTGCAGCGACTGAAAACACCGCGCTGGCAGCCCAGTAGCTCCAACTGAAGGGGAGGTAGAACAGCAGAATAAACACCGGTATCAGCAATACACGGAGCACGGTAAGCAGGTTGGGGATATTCATCGACACAACTTGGCGGTAAAGAGAACCGGCATTCTACTCACTGTGCAGGGCGGCATAAATCAACTCGGCGAGTTTTTTACTGATCCCAGGTGCTTTGGCGATTTCTTCGATACTGGCGCGCGACAATTCCTGCAGCCCGCCGAAGTGATTGAGCAGCTCGCGCCGCCGCTTTGGCCCTACGCCGGCTACCTCTTCCAATGTGGAGGTGCGCCGGGTTTTACCACGGCGTGCGCGGTGCCCAGTAATGGCAAAACGGTGCGACTCATCGCGAATCTGCTGAATCAAATGCAGTGCCGGCGAATTGCCTGGCAGGGTGAACTCATGGGCGGCGTCATTCAGGTACAGCGTTTCCAAACCCGGTTTGCGCGTGGTGCCCTTCGCAACACCGAGCAGAATCAGATCAGGCACCGCCATCTCCTCGAGCACTTCGCGGGCCATTGCCAACTGGCCTTTACCGCCGTCGACTAGGAGGATGTCCGGCAGCTTGCCTTCACCATCCTTGATCTTGCTGAAGCGTCGCGTCAGCGCCTGGTGCATGGCAGCGTAATCGTCACCAGGCGTCACGCCCTCAATGTTGTAGCGGCGATAATCGGATTTCAGCGGGCCTTCCGGGCCAAATACCACGCAGGAGGCGACGGTTGCTTCGCCGCTGGAATGGCTGATGTCGAAGCATTCCAGGCGCTGCGGCACTTCATCCATATCCAGCGCCTGAGCCAACGCATCAAAGCGCGCAGCAACGTGTTGCCGATTGGCCAAACGCGCCGCCAATGCCTGCTCGGCATTGGTCACGGCCAGCTGCTGCCAGCGCGCGCGGGTGCCACGTACGCGGTAGCTGATGCTCAATTCGCGGCCGCGCAGCTCATCGATGGCGGCGATCAATGTCGGGAAGTCTTCGTGCTGCGCATTGACGATCAGCTCGCTCGGCAGGTCGCGCTCCTGACTGCTCAGGTAATACTGCGCGAGGAAGGCCAGCAATACGCCGCTGCCCTCCTCCTCGATTGCCACCTGCGGGAAGAAGTTTTTACTGCCGAGCACCCGACCGCCGCGCACACTGATCAAATGCACACAGGCGCCACCAGGGTTGACCATAGCCGCAACCACGTCCACATCACCCGTGCCACCTTCCATGCTCTGCTGGTCCTGCACCCGGCGTAGCAGCGATATCTGATCACGCAACCCGGCCGCTCGCTCGAAGTCGAGCGCCATTGCCGCTGCCTGCATGCCGCTGGACAGCTCATCGGTCAGGGCATTGCTGCGCCCCTCAAGAAACATCACTGAATGGCGTACGTCATCAGCATATTCGGCGGGCTCCACCAGGCCGACACAGGGGCCTTTGCAGCGCTTGATCTGGTACTGCAGGCAGGGCCGTGTGCGGTTCTTGTAAAAGCTGTCCTCACACTGGCGCACCAGAAAAGTCTTCTGCAACAGGTTGAGGCTTTCGCGGATGGCCCCGGCGCTGGGATACGGGCCGAAGTAACGGCCCTTCTGCTTTTTCGCCCCACGGTGGATGCTCAGCCGCGGGAAGTCACCATCGGAAAGAAACACATAGGGATAGGACTTATCGTCGCGCAGAAGGATGTTGTACGGCGGGCGCCATTCCTTGATCAGCGTTTGCTCAAGCAGCAGCGCTTCGGTCTCGTTGGCGGTGATGGTGGTTTCGACCTGGGCGATTCGGCCCACCAAGGCGGCGGTCTTCGGCGCTAAACCGCTTTGGCGGAAATAGCTGGCCAGGCGCTTTTTCAGGTTCTTGGCTTTGCCGACGTAGAGCAGCTTGGCGTCCACATCGAACATGCGGTACACGCCGGGGCGACCGCTGCAGGTGGAGAGAAATGCGCTGGAATCGAAGGCGGCGCGGGTTTCGTCAGCTGCCGGCATCAATCATGCCGTGGCGCACGGCCAGCAGGGCCAGCTCGACATCGCTGGTGATCGACAGCTTTTCGAAGATGCGATAGCGGTAGGTGTTTACGGTTTTCGGCGACAGGCAGAGCTTGTCGGAAATGGCCTGAACCTTCTGGCAGCCGGCGATCATCAGAGCGATCTGGATTTCACGCTCGGACAACAGGTCGAAAGGCGAATTGCTGCTCTGCGGCTGGAACGACTTGAGGGCCAACTGCTGGGCAATCTGCGGGCTGATATAGCGCTGGCCGCTGAACACCATGCGGATGGCTTGAACCATTTCTTCCAGCGCGGCGCCCTTGGTCAGGTAGCCGGCGGCACCGGCTTGCAGCAGGCGCGTGGGGAACGGATCTTCTTCGCAGACGGTAACCGCGACGACTTTAAGGTCAGGATGGCTGCGAATCAGCTTGCGCGTCGCTTCAAGGCCACCAATACCCGGCATTTTGATGTCCATCAGGACAACATCGGGCTTCAATTCACGGGCTTTCTTCAGGGATTCTTCGCCGGACTCGGCTTGCCCAACTACATGCAGGCCGTCGATATCAGCCAGCATACGGGTGATGCCAGTACGTACCAGGTCGTGGTCATCAACAACAAGCACCCTGATCAAGCGACACCCCGTTTGCATCAGCAGCAAAGAGCTGCTGGTTGGGTTGGAAGGCTGGAAATTAATTAAACCCAGCTTGGCGCATAACCGTCAAAAAGCAAGCGTCAATAAAACTATGCACTTGTGTGACGGCCAGAGGAATTTGGCGGAAGCGGTGAGATTCGAACTCACGGAAGAGTTTCCCCTTCGACGGTTTTCAAGACCGTTGCATTCAACCGCTCTGCCACGCTTCCGGCGTTTGCGGGCGGCAATCTTACCCGAACGCAACACGCTGTCAAACTCTGCGTGTTGGCTCTTTATCTGCCTCTGCTATGATCGGGCCTGACCTTGGTCACGGAACCATCAGCCATTTCAGGAGTGTCGCCATGAACGAACACAATTATGCACTTGACCACACGCAGGTTGAGCAGCAAGAAGTCAGCCGCGTCTTGCGCAACACCTATGGCCTGCTGGCCATCACCCTGGCCTTCAGCGGCCTGGTGGCGTACATCGCGCAGCGCGCCAATGTGCCTTATCCGAATATATTCGTGGTGCTGATCGGCTTTTACGGCTTGTTCTTCCTCACCGCCAAACTGCGTAACTCGGCCTGGGGTCTGGTTTCGACCCTCGCCCTGACCGGTTTCATGGGCTACACCCTCGGCCCTATCCTCAATCGCTATATGGGCATGGCCAACGGTGCTGAAGTTGTCAGCTCGGCCTTTGCCATGACGGCCCTGGTGTTCTGCGGCCTGTCGGCATACGTGCTGACTACCCGCAAGGACATGAGCTTCCTCAGTGGCTTTATCACTGCGGGTTTCTTTGTGCTTATTGGTGCGATGGTTGCCGGGTTCTTTTTCCAGATCAGCGGCTTGCAACTGGCAATCAGCGCAGGTTTCGTGCTGTTCTCCTCGGCCTGCATCCTGTTCCAGACAAGCGCGATCATCCATGGCGGAGAGCGTAACTACATCATGGCGACGATCAGCCTGTATGTATCGATCTACAACCTGTTCGTCAGCCTGCTGCAGATTTTCGGCATTATGGGCGGCGACGATTGATTCAAGCAGCTGTACAAAGCCCGCTTCGGCGGGCTTTTTTATGCCTGCCATCTGTGACTGGCAGCCTTCGGGCCGCCGCAGACGACGTTAAAAATGGCTCCCGATCATTTTTTATGCCTGCCGCGCGCATCTTGGTAACTCAGGCTTTATCATTCCAGCAAATTGGCTTGCCAGGTTTGCTATGAAGTTCGCCATCGCCCTTTTCTCTCCTCCTCATGCGCCCTCCTCGCGCCGTGCGCTGCGTTTTGCTCAGGCAGCATTGGCGGGTGGGCATGAAATTGTTCGGCTGTTCTTCTACCAGGACGGCGTACACAGCGCGTCAAGCAATGTGGTCTGCGCGCAGGATGAAGTGGATCTAGCACGTGAATGGCGTGAGTTCGTGCAAGCGCAGCAACTGGATGGCGTGGTGTGCATTGCCGCTGCGTTACGCCGTGGCGTGCTGAATGACGACGAAGCGCAGCGTTACTCACGCACTGCCGCGAACCTGGATGCACCCTGGGAGCTTTCCGGCCTTGGCCAGTTGCACGAAGCGGCGCAGCTGGCGGATCGGCTGGTGTGTTTTGGAGGGCCTTGAGATGAGTAAGTCGTTGTTGATCATCAACCGCCAAGCGCCCTGGTCCGGTCCCGGTGCGCGGGAAGCGCTGGATATAGCGCTGGCCGGCGGCGCCTTCGATTTGCCGATTGGCATGCTGTTTCTTGATGACGGGGTATTCCAGCTGAGCAGCTCACAGCAGCCCGTCCGCCTGCAGCAGAAGGACCTTGGCGCCAACTTACAGGCCTTGCCGATGTTCGGTGTCGAGGCACTCTATGTTGCTCAACGCAGCCTTGAAGAACGCGGCCTACAGGACCATTCCAGCAGCCTGGCCGTCGAGCGCCTGGATGATGCAGAACTAAGCGCCTTGATTGACCGCTACGACCAGGTGATTACGCTCTGATGGCTACTTTGCACGTACTTTCACACTCGCCCTTTACCGATAGCCGTCTGAGCAGTTGCCTGCGCCTGCTCGGCAGTCGGGATGCCCTGCTGCTATGTGGTGATGCTGTATATGCCTTGCAGGCCGGCAGCGCACAGCGTCAGGCGCTGGAGCTGATGCCAGAGGCCATTGCGCTGTATGCCCTGGATGAAGATGTGCAGGCCCGCGGCCTTGCACACCCTGCCCGCCTCACGCTGGTCGATTATCCCGCTTTCGTTGCACTGAGCTGCCAATACGACAAGGTAAACACCTGGCTATGACGACATTGAATATTGAGGGCCGCAGCCTCGCGCTGGACAAGGACGGTTATCTGCTCGACCTGGCCGCTTGGTCCGAGGCCGCTGCGCACGCCCTGGCAGAACGTGAGGGCATCAGTTTGAGCGCCGATCACTGGGAAATTCTCTGGCTGGTGCGCAGCTTTTATCACGAGTTTCAGTTGTCGCCGGCCAATCGCCCGCTGATTAAGTTTGTTGCCGTGAAAATCGGCCCCGAGAAAGGCAATAGCCTGCATCTCAATCGCCTGTTCAATGGCGCTCCCGCCAAACTCGCCGCCAAGCTGGCGGGCCTGCCCAAGCCGACCAATTGCCTATGAACCTTGTGACCCCGCCGGAACATCCCTTCGCTCAATTTGTGCGCATTCTAGGCAAGGGTAAGCGCGGCGCACGCAATCTGACCCGTGAGGAAGCACGCGAGGCCATGGGCATGCTGCTAGATGGCCAGGTCGAAGAAAGCCAGCTGGGCGCATTCCTGATGCTGCTACGGCACAAGGAAGAAAGCGCCGAGGAAATGGCCGGCTTTGCTGAAGCCGTGCGTGCACACTTACAGGCGCCGACGATCCCAGTCGATCTCGACTGGCCAAGCTATGCCGGCAAGAAACGCCATCTACCCTGGTTTCTGTTGGCCGCCAAAGCGCTGGCCAATAGCGGCATTCGCATATTGCTGCATGGCGGTGGACCGCACACTGCGGGCCGCTTGTACAGCGAGCAACTACTCGAGGCGCTCGACATTCCGCTGTGCCACAACTGGGGGAGTGTTGAGCAAGCACTAGCCGAACAGCATTTCGCGTTTATCCCCCTGGGTGACTGGATGCCGCAATTGCAGCGGATGATTGATCTGCGCAACATTCTAGGTTTGCGCTCACCTATCCACTCCCTCACCCGCATTCTTAACCCTCTGGGCGCACGCTGCGGCCTGCAGAGCATCTTCCACCCGGGTTATCAGGCAGTCCATCGCGAGGCCAGCCAGTTATTGGGCGATAACGCCATCGTGATCAAGGGCGAAGGCGGCGAAATCGAGATCAACCCGGACGCCACCAGCCACCTCTACGGCACCGCTAATGGTGAAAACTGGGATGAAGAATGGCCGGCTCTATCAGCACAACGTCACGTCAAACCGGAGTCACTTGAGGCCGCGCATCTGTCAGCGTTCTGGCGTGGCAGCGTTGAGGATGCTTACGGTCAGCTTGCCGTAATCAGCACCATGGCGTTGGCTCTGCGCGCCCTAGGGCGCAGTCGTGAGGCCGCCTTTGATGAAGCGAAACACTGCTGGCATACACGTAAAACATCGAACTAACTGATGTGTTTAGGCGCTTTTTTGCACCTTTCCATCCATTACAAGCCGTTAGACTGACCCTTCATGCATCACGGAGTCAGTCCTATGGGCCTGCTTATAGACGGACACTGGCGAGATCAGTGGTATGACACCGGCGACACTAGCCGCTTCCAGCGTGAAGACGCACAACGCCGCAATTGGATCACCGCCGACGGTACAGCCGGCCCCAGTGGCACTGGCGGCTTTGCTGCCGAAGCTGGGCGCTACCACCTGTATGTATCACTCGCATGCCCTTGGGCGCACCGCACGCTGATTTTGCGCCAGCTAAAAGGCTTGCAACCGCTGATTGGCGTTTCGGTCGTCAGTTGGTTAATGCGCGAGCATGGCTGGACTTTCGATACTGAGCACGGTGCCAGCGGTGATGCCCTGGATGACCTGAACTACCTGTACCAACGCTACACCGCCGATGACGCCCAATACACTGGGCGAGTTACGGTTCCCCTGCTGTGGGACACGCAGCAGCAATGCATCGTCAGCAATGAGTCAGCCGAGATCATTCGCATGTTCAACGGTGCCTTCGATGGACTAACGAACAATCGCCTCGATTTTTATCCCGCGCATTTACGCGAACAGATCGACGCCCTCAATGAACGCATCTACCCCGCCATCAATAACGGGGTCTACCGTGCTGGTTTTGCCACACGCCAGGATGCTTATGAAGAAGCGTTCGATGAGCTTTTCGAGGCTCTGGATGGGCTAGAAGCTAGCCTAGATAGCCGCCGCTATCTGGCCGGCGAGTACCTGACAGAAGCTGATATCCGCCTGTTCACCACGTTGATTCGCTTCGATGCGGTTTACCACGGCCACTTCAAGTGCAACCTGCGTCGACTGGAAGATTATCCCAACCTGTCAAACTGGCTGCGCGAGCTGTACCAGTGGCCAGGCATTGCTGAGACAGTGGACTTCACCCACATCAAAAGTCACTACTACGCCAGCCACGCCACGATTAACCCAACCGGGGTGATTCCCAAGGGGCCGCAGTTGGTCTTAGACCGAGCGCATGACCGTGAGCGTCTGGTGGGTAAGGGTATTTACCAAGGCTAAGTATGCCCCTGGGACCCAGGCAGAGGGTCCCAGCTCCTGCCGCCGCTAATCCCGGCGAGTAGCGTCTTCGAACCAGGCCAGCTTTTCGCGCAACTGCACTACTTCGCCGACGATCACCAGGGTCGGCGCATGCACTTCATGCTCAGCCACTAGCTCGGCCAGGTTGGCCAATGTACCGGTAAACACCCGCTGGTTCTGCGTGGTGCCCTGCTGGATCAATGCCGCCGGCGTTGATGCGGCACGGCCATGGGCGATCAGCTGTTTGCAAATCATTGGCAAACCCACCAGGCCCATATAGAACACCAAAGTCTGGCTGGAAGCCGTGAGCTCGCTCCAGGGCAGGTCACTGCTGCCATCTTTCAAGTGTCCAGTAACAAAACGTACCGATTGCGCATGGTCACGGTGGGTCAGCGGAATCCCCGCATAGGCAGCGCAACCTGACGCAGCAGTGATGCCCGGCACCACCTGAAACGGGATCCCGTGAGCGGCCAGTTCCTCGATCTCTTCGCCGCCGCGGCCGAAAATAAACGGATCGCCGCCCTTGAGGCGCAGTACGCGCTTACCTTCTTTGGCCAGAGCGACCAGGCGTTGATTGATTTGATCCTGCGGCAGCGCATGCTCGGCGCGCTGTTTACCAACATAGATACGTTCAGCATCGCGGCGGCATAGTTCGATAATCGCCGGCGCTACCAGGCGGTCGTACAACACCACATCGGCCTGCTGCATCAGGCGCAAGGCGCGGAAGGTCAGCAGATCAGGATCGCCCGGCCCGGCGCCAACCAGATACACCTCGCCCAGGGCGCGCGGTGCAATCCCTGCAATCTTTTCTTCCAGCAGACGCTGACCTTCCTGCAGTTTGCCGGCGAAGACGCTTTCGGCGACCTGGCCCTGGAACACATCCTCCCAGAACACTCGGCGCTGCTGCACATCCGGAAACAGCCCTTTAACCTGGGCGCGAAAGCGTTTGGCCAGGCCAGCTAACTGGCCATAGGTCGCGGGAATCCAGGTTTCGATTTTGGCGCGAATCAACCGAGCCAGCACTGGGGCGTCGCCGCCACTGGTGATGGCGACAATCAGCGGCGAGCGGTCGACGATAGCGGGGAATATCACGCTGCACAGCTTCGGCGCATCCACCACATTGACCGGGATACCTAGGGCCTGGGCCTCGACCGATATTTGCGCGTTCAGCGGTTCGTCATCGGTGGCGGCAATGATCAGCGCCACGCCCTGCAAATCCGTCGATTGGTAATCACGCAGCAGCACCTCGCCATTGCGGGCGCTTGCCATCTCACGCAACTCTTCACGAATATCCGGCGCTACGACCCGCAATGTCGCACCGGCATCACTAAGCAAGCGCGCCTTGCGCACGGCAACTTCACCGCCACCGACCACCAATACCAGACGATCCTGCAGCTTGTGAAACAGGGGCAGAAAATCCATGACGCACGCTCTCGATCGGGTAAACAAAACGGGGCGGCACTGGCCGCCCCGTCACGTGCAACTGAAGCCGGCTTAGCCGATTACTTCAATGCCGCCCATATAGGGTTTCAATACATCCGGAACGCGGATGCTGCCATCGGCCTGCTGGTAGTTCTCCAGCACGGCTACAAGAGTGCGACCGACTGCCAGGCCGGAGCCGTTGAGAGTGTGTACCAGCTCGGGCTTGCCGGTTTCCGGGTTGCGGTAGCGCGCTTGCATACGGCGCGCCTGGAAGTCACCGCAGTTGGAGCAGGACGAAATCTCACGGTACTTGTCCTGACTCGGCACCCAGACTTCCAGATCGTAGGTTTTCACCGCACCGAAGCCCATATCACCGGTGCACAGTGCCAGTTTGCGGTATGGCAGTTCGAGCAGCTGCAGTACGCGCTCAGCGTTGGCGGTCAGGCTTTCCAGTGCCTCGAAAGACTTGCTCGGCTCAACGATCTGGACCATCTCGACCTTGTCGAACTGATGCTGACGGATCATGCCGCGGGTATCACGGCCAGATGCGCCGGCTTCGCTGCGGAAGCACGGGGTGTGGGCTACCAGTTTCAGCGGCAGCTGCTTGGAGTCAAGGATTTCGCCCGCGACGATATTGGTCAGCGACACTTCAGCAGTCGGAATCAGGTAAAGATCGGCTTCACCTTCGCGGCTGATCTTGAACAGGTCTTCCTCAAACTTCGGCAACTGGCCGGTACCTTGCAACGCCGGCGCCTGCACCAGATAGGGCGTGTAGGCTTCTTCATAGCCGTGCTCGCCGGTGTGCAGGTTGATCATAAATTGCGCCAGCGCGCGGTGCATGCGGGCAATAGGGCCACGCAGCAGGGCAAAGCGCGCACCGGACAGCTTGGCAGCGGTCTCGAAATCCAACCAGCCATGCTGCTCGCCAAGGGCGACGTGATCCTGAATCGTGAAATCGAAACTGCGCGGCGTGCCCCAGCGCGACACTTCAACGTTGCCCTCTTCATCCTCACCGACCGGTACCGACTCGTGCGGCAGGTTGGGAATATTCAGCAGTAGATTGTCGAGTTCGCTCTGGATGCTATCGAGGTCACGCTTGCCCTGCTCCAGATCACTGCCCATTTGGTCCACTTCTGCCAGCAACGGCGCAATGTCTTCACCGCGCTGCTTGGCCTGGCCAATGGATTTGGAGCGGCTGTTACGCTCGGCCTGGAGCTGCTCGGTGCGGGTCTGCAGCGTCTTGCGCTGGGCTTCAAGCGCTTCAAAACGTGCAACATCAAGGACAAAGCCACGGGCGGCCAGGCGCTCGGCCACTTCATGGAGCTGGGTACGAACGAGTTTAGAATCGAGCATGTTCTGGTCTCAACACATCACAAGGGTTTGCATGGCAGTAGCCATGGCGCGCAATGCCGCGCAGTTTAAGGCTTAAACAGGGGGAAGTGCCAATGGCCGGCGCCATTACTGCCACAGGCGCGCCAAGCTCAGCCCCGCCCAGGTGGCAAGCAGGCTACCCAACACGCTGATTGCCGCATAGCCCAGGGCCAACGGTATCTGGCCGCTTTCTAGCAGGCGCACGGTGTCGAGAGAAAAAGATGAAAAGGTGGTAAGGCCGCCCAGAAAACCAACAATCAGCCCTGCACGCAACTCCAGTGGCAGTTCTGGGCGCAGCAGAAACAGGCCATACAAGTAGCCGATAAGCAGGCAACCGAGAATATTCACCGCCAGGGTCGCACCGTAGAAATGCTGCGGCCAGTTGGTACTGACCCAGTTGGCGGTGGCAAAGCGCAACAGGGTGCCAAGCATGCCGCCCAGCGCTACGGCAATCACTATACCTATCATGGTTTTCTCCGCTGCCTGGGGCTACTGCGGTCCTGGTTCTGCAAATGCTGCAGCTTATCGCGAATCTTCAGCTCCAAACCGCGCGGCACCGGCTGGTAGTACTCGCGCGGCTCGAAGGTTTCAGGAAAATAATCTTCCCCCGCCGCATAGGCATCAGTCTCATCGTGGGCATAGCGGTATTCGTCGCCATAGCCCAACTCTTTCATAAGTTTGGTAGGCGCATTACGCAGATGCAGGGGAACTTCCTGCGAGCCGTGTTCGGCGGCGTCGCGCATGGCGGCGTTAAAGGCGTTATAAACCGCATTACTTTTTGGCGCGCAGGCCAGGTAGACAATCGCCTGCGCCACGGCCAATTCGCCCTCGGGGCTGCCCAGGCGCTCCTGCACATGCCAGGCATTCAGACACAGGGTCAAGGCACGCGGGTCGGCGTTGCCAATGTCTTCGCTGGCCATGCGCACTACGCGCCGGGCGATATATAGCGGATCACAGCCACCATCGAGCATGCGCGCATACCAGTACAGCGCGCCGTTCGGGCTGGAGCCGCGCACGGATTTGTGCAGGGCCGATATCTGGTCGTAGAAGGCTTCGCCGCCCTTATCGAAACGTCGACGGGTATCACCCAGCAAATTGAGCAGCAGTTCGCTGCCGATCTCGCTGCCGTCTTCGGCAAGATCCGCCGCATTTTCCAGAAAATTGAGCAGGCGCCGACCATCACCATCGGCGGCAGCCTGGAGAATCTTGAAGCTTTCTTCTGGCAGACTCAGCTGGCGATCGCCCAAGCCTTTAGGGTCACTGAGCGCGCGGTCAACCAATTTGCGCAGCGCGCTTTCATCCAGGCTTTTCAGTACGTAAACACGAGCCCGTGAGAGCAAGGCGTTGTTCAGCTCAAACGAGGGGTTTTCCGTGGTGGCGCCGATAAAGATCAGCGTGCCGTCTTCCACGTACGGGAGAAAAGCATCCTGTTGCGACTTGTTGAAGCGGTGCACTTCATCGACAAACAGAATGGTTTGCCGCCCATATTGCGCGGCATGCTGCTGCGCCACTTCCACAGCCAGGCGAATCTCCTTGACCCCGGAGAGCACGGCAGAAATCGTCTCGAAATGCGCATCAGAAACCTGCGCCAGCAGCCGCGCCAGGGTGGTCTTGCCGACGCCCGGCGGCCCCCAGAAGATCATCGAATGCAGCGCACCCTGCTCCAGCGCTTCACGCAAGGGTTTGCCACGGGCCAGCAAATGTTCCTGGCCGACGTACTCATCCAGGCTGGCTGCACGTAAACGGGCAGCCAGGGGTTGAGCAACGGGAGCCTTGCGAAACAGATCCATGACTGCGGTTTAACGCCTCTAGCTTTTGAGCTATTTACTCTTGAATCACGTCGGCGCCGGCCGGGATCTCGAAGGTGAACTGCGCATCGTCCTGTGGCTCATTCATTTTCACGTTAAGAAAAAGAATGTTGGTGCGCTGGCCAATGCTGTCGATCAGCTGCATATCGTTGAGCACCTTGTTACGGAACGACAGACGCAGACTGTCGAACAGGGTGTCCTTGGATTTTGGCTTGAGGATGAAATCAACGACATCACCGGCCTCCTTATGGCTGATTTCAAAGTTCTCACGGATCTTTGAAACATCACCAGACAGCAGCAGGGCCGGAGTGTGTGTCAGACGCTGGTCGAGGGTCTGGATGGTCACCTGCTGCAGATCAGGGTCATACAACCAGACCTTTTCACCGTTAGAAACCAGTAGCTGCTCCATCGGCGCATCGGTGTGCCAGCGGAATAGGCCCGGGCGTTTTAGCGCGAGCTGGCCCGCGGTTTCCTGCAGCTGAGTACCGCTGCCATCGAGGGTCAACTGGGAAAAGCGCGCGGTAATGGTCTGCGCCTGGTTGAGCAGCTCGGTCAGGCGCTGCACGGCAACTTCATCGTCGGCCATGGCAGCAACGCTGGTAAAACTCAGTACGGTCAGCAACAACATGCGAATCAGGCGCATGGGACTCCTTATCAGATCGGGCTAGGCGTTAATCGCGAACGGGGCTTGGTGCTATGACCTCGCGAGAGCCATTGGTGTTCATTGAGGTGACGACGCCGGCCATTTCCATGGCCTCGATCATCCGCGCGGCACGGTTGTAGCCAATTTTCAGCTTGCGCTGCACTGCAGAAATAGAGGCGCGGCGACTTTCCAGGACAAAGTTGACTGCTTCATCGTAAAGCGGGTCAGCTTCGCTACCCTCACTGCCCTCGCCGCTGCCACCCTCAAAACCGCTACCAGACTCTTCGGCGCCGGCCAGGATGTCATCGATATAGTCAGGCGTACCACGCTGCTTCCAGGCCTCGACCACGCGGTGCACTTCTTCATCGGAAACGAATGCGCCGTGTACGCGTATCGGCAAGCCGGTGCCCGGCGGCATATACAGCATGTCCCCGTGACCCAGCAGCTGTTCGGCGCCACCCTGGTCGAGGATGGTTCGCGAGTCGATCTTGCTCGATACCTGGAAGGCCATACGGGTCGGAATGTTGGCCTTGATCAGACCGGTAATCACATCCACCGAAGGGCGCTGTGTCGCGAGAATCAGATGGATTCCCGCCGCACGGGCCTTCTGCGCGATACGCGCGATCAGCTCTTCAACTTTCTTGCCGACGATCATCATCATGTCGGCGAACTCGTCGACTACGACCACGATGGTAGGCAGGGTTTTCAGCAGCGGCGCTTCATCGTGCATGCTTTCGCGCTTGTACAGCGGATCACTCAGCGGCTCACCCGCTTCTTCGGCATCTTTGACCTTGCGGTTGAAGCCGGCCAGGTTGCGCACGCCCATCTTCGACATCAGCTTGTAGCGCCGCTCCATCTCGGCTACCGACCAACGCAGGGCGTTGGCGGCTTCCTTCATGTCGGTCACTACCGGGCACAGCAGGTGCGGGATGCCTTCGTAGATCGAAAGCTCGAGCATTTTCGGGTCGATCATGATCAAGCGCGCCTCTTCCGGCGTGGACTTGAACAGAATCGACAGGATCATTGCGTTGACCCCGACCGATTTACCCGAGCCGGTGGTGCCGGCCACCAGCAGGTGGGGCATCTTCGCCAGATCAGTGATTACCGGCTTGCCGCCGATATCGTGACCCAGAGCCAGGGTAACCGGCGACTTGGCTTCGTCGTACTCGGGCGACGACAGCACTTCGGAGAAGCGCACGATCTGCCGGTCTTCGTTAGGGATTTCGATACCGACGGTAGTTTTGCCGGGAATAACTTCCACCACCCGCACGCTGATGATTGCCATCGAGCGCGCGAGGTCCTTGGCCAGGCCGGAAATACGGCTGACCTTGACCCCTGCTGCCGGCTGGATCTCGAAGCGGGTAATCACGGGGCCCGGATGAACCGATTCGACGATAACCTCGACACCAAACTCCTTGAGTTTGATCTCAAGCAAGCGGGACATCGCTTCCAGGTATTCGGGTGAATATTTCTTCTGAACTTTCTCTGCCACATCGAGGATGGAGATCGGTGGCAGACTGCCGGCCAGGGCGCTGTCTTCAAACAGGTTGACCTGCTTCTCTTTCAGCACGCGTTTGCTCGGCTCAGGCGCTTTCGGCGCGGCCGGCGGTGTTATTAACGGGGCTGGGCGGTTAACCCGCTCGCTCATGTGCTTGTTTAGCGACTCTTCGCGTTCAATCAGGCGCTCTTTGACTTTGGCCTGTTCACGGCGATCCAGCACGATCGGCGCAGATACTTCGCTGACGCGCTCATCGACTTCACGCAACTGCGCTACCAGCTGTTTGCGCTCAACCCGCGCACTCCACCAGCGGTTGGCCAGACTCTGGATCAGCTCAATCAGATCAAGGGTGATCTTGCCGGTCAGGTCCATCACCTTGAACCAGGAAAGGTCGGTAAACACCGTCAACCCGAATAAAAACAGTGCGATCAGCAGCAGCGTACTGCCCTGCACATTCAGGGCAGTAATAGCGAGCTGGCCAAGGCTTTCACCCAGCGCGCCCCCTGCAGATGCCGGCATGCTTGAGCTCGCTTGGAAGTGGATATACGCCAGCGCAGCACCGGACAACACCAAGAACACCAGGCCAATCAGCCGCCAGGAGAACAACCAGCCGCTCCACTGCCATGGCTGATGCCGACCACGAAATACTTGTAAGGTTTTAACAGCCAACAGCAACGGGAATAGGTAGGCAAAATAGCCCAGCGCCATAAACAAAATATCGGCAAACCAGGCACCGGCGCGGCCGGCGGCGTTCTGTACCTGTTCCACATTGCTGGTGTGGGTCCAGCCAGGATCGGCCGCATCGTAGGTCAGCAGGGCCATCCATAGATAAAGGCAAAGTGCGCCCAGGCCAATCAGCGCGCCTTCTTTAAGTCGATAAGGCAGTTGCTGACGCCAGAGAGGGGCTTGTGCGGTTGGGCTAGATTTCTTCAAAACGCATCTGTTCCTGCGCCACAGGCGCCGAATAATTGGTTAACGGCAAAATATGCAGCGATTGTACGGGTTTAGCCAAACGATACCAGACCGAGCTGTATGCATAAACAGCTACGGCGGTTGACTCCCGCTCTTTGCCTGCTTCGGTGTAGCATATCCGCCAACATCGTCCGTGCGGCTCAATTGGAGCATGCATTCTCTTTTGTGACAAAGGCTTATGAGGTGTTTTTATGAGCGAAGTCAAGCATTCACGCTTGATCATCCTGGGTTCCGGCCCTGCCGGTTATAGCGCTGCCGTTTACGCTGCCCGCGCCAACCTCAAGCCCGTGATCATTACCGGTATCCAGCCTGGCGGTCAGCTGACCACCACTACCGAAGTAGACAACTGGCCCGGTGATGTTGAAGGTCTGACTGGTCCGGCGCTGATGGAGCGCATGCAAAAGCATGCCGAGCGCTTTGAAACCGAGATCGTTTACGACCACATCCACACCGCTGAGTTGCAGTCGCGCCCCTTCACCTTGAAAGGTGACAGCGGTACCTACACCTGTGACGCACTGATTATCGCCACGGGCGCATCGGCGCAATATCTGGGCCTGCCATCGGAAGAAGCTTTTTCCGGCAAGGGCGTCTCGGCGTGCGCCACCTGCGATGGCTTCTTTTATCGCAATCAGGTTGTAGCGGTGATCGGCGGCGGCAACACCGCCGTTGAAGAGGCGCTGTACCTGTCGAATATCGCCAAGGAAGTACACCTGGTGCATCGCCGCGACAAGCTGCGTTCCGAGAAGATTCTTCAAGACAAGCTGTTTGACAAAGCAGCCAACGGCAACGTGGTGCTGCACTGGAATCACGCCCTTGAAGAAGTACTGGGTGACAACACGGGCGTTACCGGTGCGCGCTTGAAAGATACGCAGAGCGGTGTGAGCAAAGACCTGCCGTTGGCAGGCGTGTTTATCGCTATCGGCCATAAGCCGAATACCGAACTGTTCCAAGGCCAGTTGGAGATGCGTGACGGCTACCTGCTGATCAAGGGTGGCAATGAAGGCAATGCCACTGCCACCAGCATTGAAGGTGTATTTGCCGCGGGCGACGTGGCCGATCACGTTTACCGCCAGGCCATCACTTCCGCCGGTGCAGGCTGCATGGCTGCGCTGGATGTCGAGAAATTCCTCGACGACAATTGATCCAACCGGGCGGACGTAAAGTCCGCCCTACCCTCCTCTGCCCAACTCCGGCCTTGCACATGCTGACGTGGCTGCAACGTGACTCACTGGATTTCCCCCCTCTAAATAAAGCCCTGCGCGAGCCCAATGGCCTGCTGGCTGCGGGTGGCGACGTGCGCCCCGAGCGCTTGATCCAGGCTTATCGCCATGGCTGCTTCCCCTGGTTTCAGGATGGTCAGCCAATTCTCTGGTGGTCGCCGGATCCGCGTACCGTGCTGCTGCCTGACAATCTGCACGTATCACGCAGCCTGGCCAAAGTAATGCGCCAGGGCCGTTATCGAGTGACTTTTGATCAGGCTTTCGCAGAGGTGATCCGCGCCTGCGCTGCACCGCGCAGCTATGCAGCAGAAACCTGGATCACCAGCCCTATGCAGGACGCCTACCTGGAACTACACCAGCGCGGTATCGCTCATTCGGTTGAGGTCTGGCGTGATGACCTGCTGGTTGGTGGGCTCTATGGCCTCGCCATGGGCCAACTGTTCTTCGGTGAGTCGATGTTCAGCCGCGCAGATAACGCATCCAAAGTGGGCTTCGTCACGCTGGTTGAACACTTGAAGGATTGGGGCTTTGTGCTGATCGACTGCCAGATGCCAACCGAACATCTGCTCAGCCTGGGCGCTCAGACGATTTCGCGTACTGAGTTCGCCGGCTATCTGAACGCTCATCTTGATCAATCCAGCCAGGCTGACTGGGTCGCCTAGGCGAGTTTGCCAGCCTGGCTTACACTTGGTTGAAGACCGATCCCGAGAGTCGATCATGACTGAGCTGGCCCGCCTGAAGTTTTACGCCACTCAACCGCACCCTTGCAGCTATCTGCCCGACGAGCAGGCCACCACCCTGTTCCTCGACCCCAGCCAGCCCATGGATGCGGATGTTTATGCTGAGCTTTCGGAAATGGGCTTTCGCCGCAGCGGCGACCACCTCTACCGCCCGCATTGCCAGCGCTGCACCGCTTGCGTACCGGCGCGCATTCCAGCTGCGCAGTTCAGCCCGAATCGTCAGCAACGGCGCATCTTCAAGCGTAATCAGGACATCCAGGTGCGCCTGGTACGTCCTGCATTTACCGAAGAATATTACGCACTGTACGTGCGCTACATTGAGCAGCGCCATGCCGATGGCGATATGTACCCACCCAACCGCGAACAATTTTCGACCTTTCTGGTGCGCGATCTGGCTTTTTCGCGCTTCTATGAATTCCGCCAGGGCAGTCGCCTGCTGGCAATTGCCGTAACCGACGTACTGCCTAACGGGCTGTCCGCGGTATACACCTTTTATGAGCCAAGCGAGGAACGGCGCAGCCTCGGGCGCTTTGCCATCCTCTGGCAAATTGCCGAAGCGGCGCGTCTCGGGCTGTATGCGGTCTATCTGGGCTACTGGATCAAGAACTGCCGCAAGATGAATTACAAGACCCAGTACCGGCCAATAGAGCTGTTCGTCAACCAACGCTGGGTCAGTCTTAACTGAAGCCCTTGGCGCAAACCCCAAATTTCGGGCACAATGCACGCCGCTTTTGCCTGGCGCCAGTTGCACCGGGCCATTCATTGGATACCGAGGGCTTTACTGCATGTCGAAAGAAGACAGCTTCGAAATGGAAGGCACTGTCGTCGACACCCTGCCCAACACCATGTTCCGTGTGGAGTTGGAAAATGGGCACGTCGTTACTGCGCACATCTCCGGAAAGATGCGCAAAAATTACATCCGCATTCTGACTGGCGACAAAGTTCGCGTTGAACTTACGCCTTATGACTTGAGCAAAGGTCGCATTACTTACCGCGCCCGTTAACAGGCCAGCGAAAACTCAGTTTTCCGGCATCTGTTACACCAAGCTCAAGTAAAAACGCCCGGCAATGCCGGGCGTTTTTGTGCGCGCAAGAAAACTACGCCTAGGCCATTTCTGCCGTGGTTTCGAAATCGAAGGTCAACTCACCGCCTTCGATATCGATATGCACCACGCCACCATGCTCAGCCAGCTCGCCAAACAGGATCTCTTCGGCCAGTGGACGCTTGATCTTGTCCTGGATCAGGCGCGCCATCGGCCGAGCCCCCATCTGCACGTCGTAACCGCTCTCGGCCAACCAGCTTCGCGCCGCATCACTGACCTCCAGCGTGACACGCTTATCCTCAAGCTGCGCCTGCAACTCAGTGAGGAACTTATCGACAATGCTTTTGATCACTTCGTGGCTCAGACGGCCGAACTGGATAATGGTATCCAGGCGGTTGCGGAACTCCGGCGTGAAGCTCTTCTTGATCACTTCCATAGCATCAGACGAGTGGTCCTGATGGGTAAAGCCAATGGATGCCCGCGCCGCGGTTTCAGCACCGGCGTTGGTGGTCATGATCACGATCACATTGCGGAAGTCTGCTTTGCGGCCGTTGTTATCGGTCAGAGTGCCGTGATCCATGACTTGCAGAAGCAAGTTAAAGACTTCCGGGTGAGCCTTTTCGATCTCATCGAGCAGCAGTACGCAGTGCGGCGTTTTGGTGATCGCCTCTGTCAGCAGGCCGCCTTGATCAAAGCCGACATAGCCAGGCGGTGCGCCAATCAGGCGCGACACGGTATGGCGCTCCATGTACTCGGACATGTCGAAGCGAATTAGCTCAACACCCAAGGCCTTGGCCAACTGACGAGCGGCTTCGGTCTTGCCCACACCAGTAGGGCCGGCAAACAGGAAGGAGCCGACCGGTTTATCCGGCGCTTTGAGCCCGGCGCGCGACAGCTTGATTGCGGTCGACAGCGAGTCAATCGCAGCGTCCTGACCAAATACAGTGAGCTTCAGGTCGCGTTCCAGATTACGCAGCAACTCCTTGTCAGAACTGCTGACATGCTTCGGCGGAATACGGGCAATTTTCGCCACGATGTCCTCGACCTGCGCCACATCGATACGGGTCAGGCGTTTTTCCAAAGGCTGCAAGCGCTGATAGGCACCTGCTTCATCGATTACATCAATGGCCTTGTCCGGCATATGACGGTCATTGATATAGCGCGAAGCCAGCTCGGCCGCTGCACGCAGGGCCTCATCGCTGTATTCGATGCTGTGATGCTGCTCGAAGCGGCCTTTCAGTCCACGCAGAATGCCAATGGTGTCTTCCACCGAGGGCTCGACCACGTCGACTTTCTGGAAGCGCCGCGCTAGGGCGCGGTCTTTCTCGAATATGCCGCGAAACTCTTGAAAGGTCGTCGAGCCTATGCAGCGGATCTCGCCAGAGGACAACATAGGCTTAAGCAGGTTGGACGCATCCATTACCCCGCCAGAAGCGGCACCAGCACCAATGATGGTGTGGATTTCATCAATAAACAGAATGGCGTGCGGGCGCTTACGCAGCTCATTAAGCAGAGCTTTAAGACGCTTCTCAAAGTCGCCGCGGTATTTGGTGCCAGCCAGCAGCGCACCGAGGTCCAGCGAGTAGACCACGCTATCCGCCAGCAAATCAGGCACTTGATTATCGACAATGCGCTTGGCCAGTCCTTCGGCGATAGCGGTTTTACCTACACCTGCTTCACCTACCAATAGCGGATTGTTCTTACGCCGACGCGCCAGAATCTGCGCCACACGTTCGACTTCCGATTCGCGACCGACAAGCGGATCAATGCGACCCTGGCGCGCCAGCTCATTCAGATTGCTGGCATAAGCGTCCAGAGGATTGCTCGAACTGGAGGACTCGCCGCCCTCGTCGTCCTGCATTTCCTGTTCGGTTTCCGAATGGCCGCCATGCCCCGGTACCTTGGAGATGCCGTGGGCAATAAAATTTACTACATCGATACGCGCAACGCTCTGCTGCTTGAGCAGAAATACTGCCTGACTTTCCTGCTCGCTGAAGATTGCCACCAGTACGTTGGCACCGGTCACTTCACGCTTGCCGGAGCTCTGTACGTGGAACACCGCGCGCTGCAGAACACGCTGGAACCCCAGTGTTGGCTGCGTCTCGCGCTCTTCATCGTGCTGAGGGATCAGTGGCGTGGTGGAGTCGATAAACTCCTGCAGATCATGCCGCAGCTTGTCCAGATTGGCACCACAAGCGCGCAGTACGCTTGCAGCGGCCTCGTTATCCAGGAGGGCCAGCAACAAGTGCTCAACCGTCATAAATTCATGACGCTTGGTACGAGCCTCCTTGAAAGCCAGATTGAGGGTGACTTCGAGCTCTCGATTTAACATAGCTTCACCTCATGCCCAAGTGGCCGGCGTTAACCGTCCTTCTCTATTTCACAGAGTAGCGGATGCTGGCTCTCTCTCGCATATTGATTCACCTGTGTTGCTTTGGTTTCAGCAATATCGCGGGTAAACACTCCACACACTGCCCGCCCCTCTGTATGGACGGTCAGCATGACTTTGGTCGCCATTTCTCGATTCAGGTTGAAAAACACCTCGAGAATTTCGACCACGAAATCCATGGGCGTGTAGTCGTCATTAAACAAAATCACTTTATACATAGGAGGCGCCTGCAGAGCGGGCTTGGATTCCTGAACGGCTAAGCCGAAGGAATCGTCCTCATGCTCTTCGGGGCGATCCTGATTGAATGTTAGTCGAATCTGGCTACGTGCATGCATGCGGAATAGCTTCGTTGATGGGCGAATAGTCTGTGCTAGACAGAGTTTGAACGGCTTCTCAGCCAGTTACAGCATTGCCTTGACTATCGGCAAAACGGTGTTACAAACAATGAATACCCAGTGTGGGTATTAAGGGGTTTCACAGCTTTGCTTGCTCACGTCAAGCAAAGCGTGGAATTGAAGTGGATGATACTCCAGTGATGGAGTCCTTTGCAGAGGGATATCAGCATGGTTAGCGGTAAGGTCAAGTGGTTCAACAACGCCAAAGGCTATGGGTTCATCCTGGCCGATGGTCGAGATGAGGACCTGTTCGCCCACTACTCGGCTATCCAGATGGACGGCTATAAAACGCTGAAGGCTGGCCAGCCGGTAAGCTTCGATATTATTCAAGGTCCAAAAGGACTCCACGCCGTAAACATCAGTGCGGCTACTGCCGCCAGTGAAGCGCCCGCCGCAGTCAAGCAACACCAGGGCTCAACGGTTGAAGTCTGATTAGAGTCACCTGGGCAGTTAATCGCCCACAAAAAAGGCCGGTCATATGACCGGCCTTTCTTTAAGTAACTGATTTGCTTACATGTGCGAAATCAGTGCATCGCCGAATGCCGAGCAGGACAGCAGCTTGGCACCGTCCATCAGGCGCTCGAAGTCATAGGTCACTGTTTTGGCACCGATGGCGCCATTTGTACCCTTGATGATCAGATCAGCCGCTTCGGTCCAGCCCATGTGGCGCAGCATCATTTCGGCGGAGAGGATCAGCGAACCGGGGTTCACCTGATCCTTGCCAGCGTACTTCGGTGCAGTGCCGTGGGTGGCTTCGAACATGGCCACGGTATCAGACAGGTTGGCACCTGGGGCGATACCGATACCGCCGACTTCTGCCGCCAGGGCGTCGGACAGGTAGTCACCGTTGAGGTTGAGGGTGGCGATTACATCGTACTCGGCCGGACGCAGTAGGATCTGCTGCAGCATGGCATCGGCGATGGCGTCTTTAACAATGACGTTTTTGCCGGTTTTCGGGTTCTTGAACTGCATCCAAGGACCGCCATCGAGCAAGGTTGCGCCGAACTCTTCAGCGGCAATTTCGTAGGCCCACTCTTTGAAGGCACCTTCGGTGAACTTCATGATGTTGCCTTTATGCACGATGGTTAGCGAGTCGCGGTCGTTATCGACGACGTACTGCAACGCTTTACGCGCTAGGCGCTTGGTGCCCTCTTTGGAAACCGGCTTGACGCCGATACCGCAGTCCTGGTCGAAGCGAATCTTGGTGACACCCATTTCCTCCTTAAGGAACTTGATGACCTTGGTCGCTTCCGGCGAGCCAGCCTTCCACTCGATACCCGCGTAGATGTCTTCCGAGTTCTCGCGAAAGATGGTCATGTCGACGTCGCCTGGCTTCTTCACCGGGCTTGGTACGCCTTCAAACCAACGCACTGGGCGCAGGCAGACGTACAGGTCGAGCTGCTGACGCAGGGCAACGTTCAGGGAGCGGATGCCGCCACCGACTGGAGTGGTCAGCGGGCCCTTGATTGAAACGACGTAATCTTTGACCGCATCGAGAGTTTCCTGAGGCAGCCAGGTATCCTGATCGTAAACCTGAGTGGCTTTCTCGCCTGCGTAAACTTCCATCCAGGAGATCTTGCGTTCGCCGCCGTAGGCTTTCTGTACGGCCGCATCAACGACTTTGATCATCACCGGGCTGATATCGACACCGATACCATCACCTTCGATAAAAGGGATGATTGGATTGTTCGGTACGTTCAGGGATGTATCGGCATTGACGGTGATTTTGTCACCGGTGGCAGGCACCTGGATCTTTTGGTATCCCATGCTGGACTCCGTCTTGTGGTTAAACAGTCAGATCGCCCCAGAGTAACCCACTTGAATCGGGCGAAACCATATGTTCATTGGTCTTATGCGCCAAGGCATTCTGCGACGCGCTAGCGCAGTGGTATACTTCACGAATGACTAACAGGTCATAAGGCGCGGATCGTTCAAACACGTTGTCCGCCTCTTGAAACCGTCGAACTGCTACAGCGGTTCAACGGCTCGAAACGCTCAACACTCTACTGGTGCATCCAACATCACCGCGGCAAGACCTCGACTTCTGGCTCGTTCGTATGAGCCTCAGCGCTTACCTGTGCATGTCGAGTGCCTGTGCACGCTCAGCAAAGAAGAGAGTTAACTCAGAATGTCCACCCCCTCGAAGATCATCTACACCTTCACCGACGAAGCCCCAGCCCTTGCGACCTATTCGCTTCTGCCTATTGTAGAAGCCTTCGCAGCCTCTGCTGAGATTGCCGTCGAAACACGCGACATCTCTCTTGCAGGGCGCATCCTTGCAAGCTTTGCCGACCAGTTGGATGCTGACAAGCAAATCGCCGACGACCTCGCCAAGCTGGCCGTACTGGCCACTTCGCCAGACGCCAACATCATCAAGCTGCCAAACATCAGTGCCTCGGTGCCGCAGCTCAAAGGCGCAATCGCCGAGCTGCAAGCTCAGGGCTTTAACATCCCGAATTTCCCGGAAGACCCGCAAACTGACGCCGAGAAAGACGCCAGTACCCGCTATAGCAAAGTGCTGGGCAGCGCAGTCAACCCAGTATTGCGTGAGGGCAACTCCGACCGCCGTGCGCCAGCCGCGGTCAAAGCCTTCGTGCGTAAGCATCCGCACTCCATGGGCAAGTGGAGCATGACCTCGCAGTCCCACGCCGATTACATGCGTGGCGGCGATTTCTTCTCCAGCGAACAGTCGATCACCATGGCCAAGGCCGGCGACGTGCGCATCGAGTTCGTCGGCAAGGACGGCAAGGTCGAAGTCAAGAAGCAGCTCACGCTGCAAGAAGGCGAAGTCTTCGACAGCATGTTTATGAGCTGCCGCAAGCTGCGCGATTTCTTCGAGCGCACCCTGCAGGACTGCAAGGAAAACGGTGTGATGTGGTCCCTGCACGTCAAGGCGACCATGATGAAGGTCTCCCACCCGATCGTTTTCGGCCACGCTGTCAGCGTGTACTACAAAGACGTGTTCGACAAATACGGCAAGCTGTTTGAAGAACTGGGCGTCAACCCGAACAACGGCATCAGCAGCGTCTACGACAAGATCAAGTCCCTGCCCGCGTCGCAGCAAGAAGAAATCCTCGATGACATCCATGCCTGCTACAGCCACCGCCCGGAAATGGCCATGGTTGACTCGGTCAAGGGCATTACCAACCTGCATATCCCCAGCGACGTGATCGTCGACGCCTCGATGCCTGCGATGATTCGCAGTTCCGGGCAAATGTGGGGCAAGGACGGCAAGCTCAAGGACACCAAAGCGGTGATGCCGGAAAGCACCTACGCACGCATCTATCAGGAAATGATCAATTTCTGCAAAACCAACGGCGCCTTTAACCCAACCACCATGGGTAGCGTGCCGAACGTTGGCCTGATGGCGCAGAAAGCCGAAGAGTACGGTTCCCACGACAAAACCTTCGAAATGAGCGCCGATGGCAGCATGCGCGTGGTACTGGCCGACGGCACGGTACTAATGCAGCACGAAGTCGAGGCCGGTGACATCTGGCGCGCCTGCCAGACCAAAGATGCGCCGATCCGTGACTGGGTCAAACTGGCTGTAACCCGTGCTCGCCAGTCCAATACCCCGGCAATTTTCTGGCTGGACCCAGAGCGTGCTCATGATCGTGAACTGCAGAAGAAAGTCGAAGCCTACCTGCAGGAACACGATCTGACCGGTCTGGACATCCGTGTAATGGACTACAACCAGGCCATTCGCGTGAGCATGGAGCGTTTGATTCGTGGTCAGGACACCATTTCGGTGACCGGCAACGTACTGCGCGACTACCTGACCGACCTGTTCCCGATCATGGAGCTGGGCACCTCGGCCAAGATGCTCTCCATCGTGCCGTTGATGGCCGGCGGTGGCATGTATGAAACCGGCGCTGGCGGCTCGGCACCCAAGCATGTGCAGCAACTGATCGAAGAAAACCACTTGCGCTGGGACTCGCTCGGCGAATTCCTGGCCCTGGCGGTTTCCCTGGAAGAAACCGGGATCAAGACCAACAACCCTAAAGCCAAACTGCTGGGCAAGACCCTCGATGCGGCTACCGGTAAGTTGCTGGACAATAACAAGTCGCCATCGCGCAAGACCGGCGAGCTGGACAACCGTGGCAGCCATTTCTACCTGGCGCTGTACTGGGCTCAGGAACTGGCCGCACAAAACGATGATGCCGAATTGAAAGCGCAGTTCGCGCCACTGGCAAAAACCCTTAGCGAGAACGAAGCAACCATCGTTGCCGAGCTCAGCGCCGTGCAGGGCAAGCCCGTGGACATCGGTGGCTACTACCGCTCCAACCCGCAACTGACCAGCCAGGTCATGCGCCCGAGTGCGACCTTCAACGCCGCGCTCGCCGCTCTGAACTAAGGCGTAACGCCAGCGTCCACAGCGCTGCAACACCGCAAACCCCGGCCCAGTGCCGGGGTTTGTGCATTCAGGGCCGAGAGAATCAGGATAAGATCGCCTTTTCTCATAACAGGTAGCACGTTCATGCAGTGGCAGCCGCACATCACCGTGGCCACGGTCATCGAAGACCAGGGCCGTTTTCTGCTGGTCGAAGAAATGGCCGAAGGCCGCGCCGTGTTCAACCAGCCCGCCGGCCATCTGGAAGCCAACGAAAGCCTGTTGCAGGCCGCACTGCGCGAAACCCTCGAGGAAACCGGCTGGGATGTCGAGCTGACCGGCGTCACCGGCATTTATCTCTACACCGCACCGAGCAACGGCATCACCTACCAGCGCGTGTGCTTTGCCGCCAAACCACTGCAGCAGCGGCCCAATCACCCTTTGGATGATGGCATTATCGGCCCGCGCTGGCTGAGCCGTGACGAGCTGGCAGCGCAACCCGAGCGCTGGCGCAGCGAATTGGTATTGCGCTGCATTGATGACTACCTGAACGGCCAGTGTTTTCCCCTGAGCCTGATCCGCGATTAACGGCCACACCTCTGCGCCTGCTAGAATCGCCCTCTTTTTAAGCCCGTGCCCAGTATCCCCATGTCAGATCCAACTACTCAGCGCGTAATCGTCGGCATGTCCGGCGGCGTCGACTCCTCCGTTTCCGCCCTGCTCCTGCTTGAGCAGGGGTATCAGGTCGAAGGCCTGTTTATGAAGAACTGGGACGAGGACGACGGCACCGAATATTGCACCGCCATGGATGACCTGGCCGACGCTCAGGCCGTGTGCGACAAAATCGGCATCAAACTGCACACCGCCAACTTCGCCGCCGAGTACTGGGACAACGTGTTCGAGCACTTCCTTGCCGAATACAAGGCCGGACGCACGCCGAATCCGGACATCCTGTGCAACCGCGAGATCAAGTTCAAAGCCTTTCTTGATTACGCCCTGATGCTCGGTGCCGATCTGATTGCAACCGGCCACTACGTGCGCCGCCGCGATATCGACGGGCGTACCGAATTGCTCAAGGGTCTCGATCCGAACAAGGATCAGAGCTACTTCCTGCATGCAGTGGGCGGCGAACAGATTGCCAAAACCCTGTTCCCGGTCGGCGAGCTGGAAAAGCCGGCAGTGCGCGCCATCGCCGAAAAATACGCGCTGGCCACAGCAAAGAAGAAAGACTCTACCGGGATCTGTTTTATCGGCGAACGTCGCTTCAGCGACTTCCTCAAGCAGTACCTGCCGGCCCAGCCGGGCAATATCGAAACCACCGAAGGCGAAGTCATTGGTCGTCACCACGGCCTGATGTACCACACCATTGGCCAACGCCAGGGCCTGGGCATCGGTGGATTGAAAGATGCCAGCGACGAGCCTTGGTACGTCCTGCATAAGGACCTGCCCCGCAATGTATTGATTGTTGGCCAAGGTAATGAGCATCCCTGGCTGTTCAGCCGCGCCCTGCTCGCCTCCGAGATTTACTGGGTCAACCCGGTCGATCTGAGCACGCCGCGTGAGCTGACGGCCAAGGTGCGTTATCGCCAGAGCGATCAGACCTGCACGCTGGAGAAGACTGCCAGTGGCTACCGCGCCGTATTCAATGAACCGCAGCGCGCCGTGACCCCAGGGCAATCGGTGGTGTTCTACGACGGTGAAATCTGCCTCGGTGGCGGTGTGATTGAAATTGCCGAGCCTTGGACTGCGCGGGAGCTACAGGCGTGAATCCAATCCGCGAGCAACTGATCGCCCTCGGTGCGGTATTTGAATCAGCAGTGTTGGTCGACAAGCTGGCGCGCACCGGCCAGATCGGCGAGCCCGCCGTAGCCTGCATGATCAACAGCTTATTGGTACGCGACCCGAGAGACACGCTGGACGTTTATGGCGGCGATGACCTCAACCTGCGTGATGGTTACCGCGCCCTGGTCAGCGCCCTGGAGCGCGACCCGGCCAGCCTGCAACGTGATCCACTGCGTTATGCCTTGGCGCTGCTGGCCCTGGAGCGTCAGCTGGATAAGCGCGGCGATATGCTGCAAATCATGGGCAGCCGCCTTGATCAAGTACAGCAGCAGGTTGAGCACTTCGGCCCGACCCATGAAAACGTGATATCCAACTGCGCCAGCCTGTATCAAGACACCATCAGCACCTTCCGCCAGCGCATCCAAGTGCAGGGTGATATGCGCCACCTGCAACAGACCAACAATGCCGCGAAGATCCGTGCGCTACTGCTTGCAGGCATTCGCTCGGCGCGTCTGTGGCGCCAACTGGGCGGGCATCGCTGGCAGATGGTTTTCAGCCGCAGCAAGTTGCTCAAGGAACTCTACCCGCTGCTGCGTACGTGAACATGGGCACCCGTTCGGTTAAACCCGTTCAGGGTGCCGCACTGCTTGCGCTGTCGGCCTTACTGTTTTCACTGATGGGCGTTGGTATTCGTGAGGTCTCGGTCAGTGTCAACAACGAGTCCGTGGTGTTCTTGCGCAACCTGGTCGGCGTACTGTTCTTTTTGCCGCTGATTCTGTTCAAAGGCCTGCGCCCGCTCAAAACCACACGCCTGAAATCTCACCTGTGGCGCACTACATACGGCTTGGCGGCGATGTACTGCTTCTTCTACGCCATTGCCCACCTGCCACTGGCCGACGCCATGCTGTTTACCTACTCCGCGCCGCTTTTTACCCCGCTGATTGCCTGGTGGTGGCTCAAGGAGCCCCTGAGCAAGCGCATGCTGCTGACCGCCGTGGTTGGACTGATCGGTGTATTGCTGGTGGCAAAACCGTCTGCGGCGCTGCTCGATAGTCATGCACTGATCGGCCTGTCCGCCAGCGTGATGGCTGCGTTTGCCTTTGTATCGATTCGTGAGATGAGCGATACGGAGCCGGCGTATCGCATCGTGTTCTATTTTTCCCTGTTCAGTGCCCTGCTATCGGCCATCCCGCTGACCTGGGCCTGGCAGCCGATAAGTGAGCAGGACCTCTGGCTGCTGCTGGTGATCGGTCTGCTGGCCACCTCCAGCCAGATCATCATGTCCAAGGCATACAGCCTGGCATCGCCGGGCCTGATTGGTCCCTTTGCCTACCTGGCGATTGTATTTGCCGGGCTGATCGCCTGGCTGCGCTGGGGCGAAACCCCGGACGTGACCTCGTTAATCGGAGCCGCGCTAATTTTCAGCGCCAGCCTGCTGTCGATTGCGAGAGGTAAAGGCGGCTGAACGGTCGCAGCCAATCGCGATTCAGCTGCCGATTTCATGTATGATATGCGCCCTTTTCAATGCCCGATTGTCCGAGAACGCCTCCCATGCAGCTTTCCTCGCTCACCGCGGTTTCCCCCGTTGATGGCCGCTATGCCGGCAAAACCAGCGCCCTGCGCCCGATTTTCAGCGAATACGGTCTGATCCGTTTCCGCGTACTGGTTGAGGTCCGCTGGTTGCAGCGCCTGGCTGCCCACGAAGGGGTTGCTGAAGTCGCGCCCTTCTCCGCCGAAGCTAACGCTGTGCTCAATGAGCTGGCTGACAACTTCGCCGTCGAGCACGCCGAGCGCGTCAAAGAGATCGAGCGCACCACCAACCACGACGTAAAAGCCGTGGAGTACCTGCTCAAGGAACAGGCCGCTAAGCTGCCTGAGCTGGACAAGGTCAGCGAATTTATTCACTTCGCCTGCACTAGCGAAGACATCAACAACCTGTCCCACGCCCTGATGCTGCGCGCCGGCCGTGACGACGTGCTGCTGCCGCTGATGCGCCAGACTGCCGAAGCTATTCGCGAGCTGGCGATCAAATTCGCCGACGTGCCGATGCTTTCACGCACCCACGGTCAGCCAGCGTCGCCAACCACCCTGGGCAAGGAACTGGCCAACGTGGTCTACCGCCTGGAGCGCCAGATCGCTCAGGTAGCAGCCGTACCGCTGCTGGGTAAGATCAATGGCGCCGTAGGCAACTACAACGCCCACCTTTCGGCCTACCCGCAGATCGACTGGGAAGCCAACGCGCGCCAGTTCATCGAAGGTGACCTTGGCCTGCAGTTCAACCCCTACACCACGCAGATCGAGCCACACGACTACATCGCCGAGCTGTTCGATGCGATCGCCCGCTTCAACACCATCCTGATCGACTTCGATCGTGATATCTGGGGATATATCTCCCTGGGCTATTTCAAGCAGCGCACCATCGCAGGCGAAATCGGCTCCTCGACCATGCCGCACAAGGTCAACCCGATCGACTTCGAGAACTCCGAAGGCAACCTGGGTATCGCCAACGCGCTGTTTCAGCACCTGGCCAGCAAGCTGCCGATCTCCCGCTGGCAGCGCGACCTGACTGACTCCACCGTGCTGCGCAACCTCGGCGTCGGCTTCGCCCATAGCGTTATCGCTTATGAAGCCAGCCTCAAGGGCATTAGCAAGCTGGAGCTGAACGAAGCGCGTATCGCTGCCGACCTGGACGCCTGCTGGGAAGTCCTCGCCGAACCGATCCAGACCGTTATGCGTCGTTACGCCATCGAGAACCCATACGAGAAGCTCAAGGAACTGACTCGCGGCAAGGGCATCAGCCCCGAAGCGCTGCAGACCTTTATCGACGGCCTGGACATGCCAGCAGAGGCGAAAGCCGAGCTCAAGCTCCTGACCCCTGCCAGCTACATCGGCAACGCGGTCGCCCAGGCCAAGCGCATCTAAACGGCAACAGCCTCCCAGACGCCCGGCTGCGCCGGGCGTTTTTATTTATGGGTATTTACTTACATCAAGGGCTTAGCGATGAATTCTGATACTCCGCTACAACTGCTGGGTGGTATTACCGCGCGCGAGTTCATGCGCGATTACTGGCAGAAGAAACCCTTGCTGGTACGCCAAGCCATCCCCGGTTTTGAAAGCCCGATTTCCCCAGACGAGCTGGCCGGTCTGGCGCTGGAAGAAGAAATCGAATCGCGCCTGGTGATCGAACATGGTGCTCACCCCTGGGAACTGCGCCGCGGCCCGTTTGCCGAAGACGCTTTTGCCGAACTGCCTGAGCGCGACTGGACCCTGCTGGTGCAGGCGGTCGACCAGTTCGTGCCGGAAGTGGCCGAGCTGCTGGAAGAGTTCAAGTTTCTGCCAAAGTGGCGCATCGATGACGTGATGGTCAGCTTCGCCGTTCCGGGTGGCGGCGTAGGCCCGCATTACGACAACTACGACGTGTTTCTCCTGCAGGGTTACGGCAAGCGCCGCTGGCAGGTTGGCCAGCAGTGCAATACCGATAGCCCGACACTGCAACACGCGGATCTGAAGATCCTCGCTGAATTCGTTAAAACTGAAGAATGGGTTCTGGAGCCCGGCGACATGCTTTATCTGCCGCCGCTTCTGGCCCACTGTGGTACCGCTGAGGATGACTGTATGACGTATTCCGTAGGCTTCCGTGCGCCAAGCGCTGCTGAAGTTCTGACTCATTTCACCGATTTTCTCGGCCAGTTCCTGCCTGACGAAGAGCGCTACAGCGATGCCGACGCGCAGCCGACCAGCGACCCGACGCAGATCCAGCGCGACGCTCTGGATCGTCTCAAAGCCCTGCTCACCGAGCACATGAGTGATGAGCGCCTGCTGATGACCTGGTTCGGCCAGTTCATGACCGAACCCAAGTATCCAGAGTTGATTGCCGGCATCGAGATCGACGAAGCAGGCTTCATCGCCGGGCTGGAAAATGGCGCGATACTGATCCGCAACCCGAGCGCACGGATGGCCTGGTCGGAAGTTGGCGACGATCTGGTGCTGTTCGCCAGCGGCCAGAGCCGTCTGCTTTCGGCCAATCTGCGTGAGCTGCTGAAACTGGTGTGTGCGGCCGATGCCCTGCACATCGAAAACCTCGGCGCATGGCTCGCTGATGATGAAGGGCGTAATCTGTTGGTTGAACTGGTCAAACAAGGCAGCCTGGAGTTTGCTGATGAGTGAGATACAGGTTCGTCTGGCCGACTGGCAGAAGGACAACGCTGACTTGCGGCGCATTCGCGAAACCGTTTTCATCGCGGAACAAGCGGTGCCGCCGGAGCTCGAATGGGATGCCGAAGACGCCGATGCCGTGCATTTTCTGGCACTGGAAGGCGACTACCCGGTCGGCACCGCGCGCCTGTTACCCGATGGCCATATCGGCCGGGTGTCAGTGCTTAAGGACTGGCGCGGCCTGAACGTGGGTGTGGCACTGATCCAGGCGGTGATCGCGGAAGCGGAAGATCGTGGCCTGACCCAGCAAATGCTCAGCGCCCAGGTTCACGCCACCGCCTTCTATGAAAAGCTCGGGTTTGCCATCGTCAGCGGGGAGTACCTTGACGCCGGCATCCCCCACGTGGACATGGTGCGTCATAGCGCCTAGAGGCAGAGATGAACGACGAAAACGCCCCGAATGACCCTACCGAACCGCTGGAGCCCATAGAGCTTCCCGCCATCGAGTTTCAGTCACCGGGGCGTTTTGCTGTGCACAACCCGGGCAGCCTCAGCCCGGATAGCCCACGCGCAGAACCGGCGCCGTTCACCCTTGGCGCGCACACCACGCTGGAGCGCTTCAGCCAGCCCGAACAGGCCCGCGCCCATGCCCTCGCGCTGTTACAACAAGCGCAGCGCAGCCTGTGCATCTACAGCCACGACCTGGAGCCCTGGCTCTATCACCACAGCAGCGTGCAAGACGCCTGCACCCGTTTTCTCCTGGCCAGCCCGCGCAATCAACTGCGTATTCTGCTGCGCGACCCCAGTCGTGCGGTCAAGGAAGGCCACCGCCTGCTCAGCCTCTCGCGCCGGCTGTCCTCCAACCTGCAGATCCGCAAGCTGCACCCGGACTACCCTAATGAGGAGCTGGCGTTTTTGCTGGCCGACGATCGCGGTTTGCTGCTGTTACCCGAAATTGGCCAGGCCAGCGGCTATGCCCTGTACCAAGACCCCGGGCGTAATCGCCAACGCCGCGCACAGTTTGATCAAGCCTGGGATACCAGCATCACCGACGCTGATTTACGGAGTTTTCTGCTATGAAGGTTCGTGCCCTGCTCGCCGCTGCGCTGTTTAGTTGCAGCCTGTCTCTAAGCGCTGCGACCGAGGTGATTCCACTGAATTTCCGCACGGCTGATGAAGTGCTCAGTGTGGTGCAATCGGTGCTCGGCCACGAGGGTAAGGTCAACGCCTATGGCAACCAGTTGATCGTCAATGCCGAGCCAGCGAAGATTGCCGAGGTGCGCGCCCTGCTGCAGCAACTCGACACCGAACCACGCCGCTTGCTGATCAGCGTCGACACCAATGAATCAGGCTTTCAGTCCGACCGCGGTTACCGCGCCGACGGCACGATCAGCGCCGGCAATGCCGAAGTACAGATTGGCCAGGGCGAAATCAATGGTCGCGATCAGGTGCGCATTATCCGCCGCAGTACCGACAGCCGCAGCGGTGGTACCCAGCAAGTGCAGGCCACTGAGGGTTATCCAGCGCTGATTCAGGTCGGCCAGAGCGTGCCGCTGACTACCCGCGGGCGTGATGCCTATGGCCAGCCCTATAGCAATACCCAGTATCGCAACGTCACTCGCGGTTTCTACGTCACGGCCAGCATCAGTGGCGAGCGTGTGCATATCGACATCAGCAGCAACCGTGATCGCCTCAGCCAGTCACAGCCCGGCGCCATTGATGTGCAAAGCACCGATACGCGAGTCAGCGGACGACTGGGCGAATGGATCAGCATTGGCGGCGTCAGCGAGCAAAGCCAGGGCGAGCAAGGCGACTTTCTGCAACACCGCTCGACCCAGGGCCGTGAAGACATGAGCATGCGCGTCAAAGTCGACGTGGTTAACTAAACCCCGCGCCCCTCCCTAGCACTGGGCCGCCCTGGCCCAGTGCCGATAACCGCTCATCGGCTGATCTATGTCGCCGCCGCAAAGCAAAAACCTCGCAGCCATTGCCCAACCCCGCAAAGCGCCGGATAGAGCCGTAAAAGCTGACTTGTCGGTCGTTTTCGGATTTATGTAGTAGTCATGTAAAAAGCACTACAAAATAATTGACGAACACTTTTGGCAGAGGCATGATGGCCCCGCTCCCGCTAATCAGAGGTGCTGAAAGGCCCTCCGAATCGCGCTCCAACTTACCGTCCGAGCCGATTTGCGTTGTAAAGCCCACAAGGCCGTTCGATGAGATTGCGACTGGAACGAAGTTGTCCTGAGGGACGGGGAAGCGTTTAGCAACAGCGCGCAGCACGCACAGCAAGTTGAGTCGTCCGGCAGCATCTTTGGCCGGTAAACGCCAAATGATTCGCTCATTTGCAACAGCTGAAGCCCGCGAACTGTTTAGCTCGTCACCCTCCTCCCGGATCAATTCCGTCTCAAGTCGATGTCTCGGCGTTCTGCAGTTGGCTACAACAACCTCCAGCAACACAGTTTTCGGTGGGGGAAGTCGGTGCTCAACCAAACACATACTTTGAAGGATTGACCATGTCAGCTTATCAAAACGACATCAAAGCCGTTGCCGCCCTTAAAGCAGCTGCCGGCAGCAGCTGGAGCGCTATTGACCCTGAGTCCGTAGCCCGTATGCGCGCTCAGAACCGCTTCAAAACCGGTCTGGAAATCGCTCAGTACACTGCTGACATCATGCGCAAAGACATGGCTGAGTACGACGCTGACTCCTCCGTCTACACCCAGTCGCTTGGTTGCTGGCATGGCTTCATCGGTCAGCAGAAGCTGATTTCGATCAAGAAGCACCTGAAGACCACCAACAAGCGCTACCTCTACCTGTCGGGCTGGATGGTTGCTGCTCTGCGTTCGGATTTCGGTCCGCTGCCAGACCAGTCCATGCACGAGAAGACCTCTGTATCCGGCCTGATCGAAGAGCTGTATACCTTCCTGCGCCAGGCTGACGCCCGTGAACTGGATCTGCTGTTCACCGCTCTGGACGCTGCCCGCGCTGCTGGCGACAACGCCAAAGCTGCTGACCTGCAGAACCAGATCGACAACTACGAAACTCACGTAGTACCAATCATCGCTGACATCGACGCTGGTTTCGGTAACCCGGAAGCCACCTACTTGCTGGCCAAGAAGATGATCGAAGCGGGTGCTTGCTGCATCCAGATCGAAAACCAGGTTTCCGACGAGAAGCAGTGCGGCCACCAGGACGGTAAAGTAACCGTTCCTCACGCCGACTTCCTGGCCAAGATCAACGCTGTTCGCTACGCATTCCTGGAACTGGGCATCGACAACGGCGTGATCGTTGCTCGTACCGACTCCCTGGGTGCTGGCCTGACCAAGCAAATCGCCGTGACCAAAGAGCCAGGCGACCTGGGCGACCAGTACAACTCCTTCCTGGATTGCGAAGAAGTTTCCGCTGCTGACCTGAACAACGGTGACGTAGTTCTGAACCGTGGTGGCAAGCTGCTGCGTCCTAAGCGTCTGCCTTCCAACCTGTTCCAGTTCCGTGCTGGCACCGGTGAAGCGCGTTGCGTACTGGACAGCATCACTTCGCTGCAGAACGGCGCTGACATGCTGTGGATCGAAACCGAGAAGCCACACGTCGGCCAGATCGCAGAAATGGTTAACGAAATCCGTAAAACCATCCCGAACGCCAAGCTGGTTTACAACAACAGCCCATCGTTCAACTGGACCCTGAACTTCCGTCAGCAGGCATACGATGCCATGGTTGCTGAAGGCAAGGACGTTTCTGCCTACGATCGCGCCAAACTGATGAGCGTTGATTACGACGAAACTGAACTGGCTCAGATCGCTGACGAGCGCATCCGCACCTTCCAGCGCGACGGTTCGGCTCAGGCTGGTATCTTCCACCACCTGATCACCCTGCCGACTTACCACACCGCTGCGTTGTCCACCGACAACCTGGCCAAAGGGTACTTCGCAGACCAAGGCATGCTGGCCTACGTGAAAGGCGTTCAGCGTCAGGAAATCCGTCAAGGTATCGCCTGCGTTAAGCACCAGAACATGTCCGGTTCCGACATCGGCGACGCTCACAAAGAGTACTTCGCTGGCGAAGCTGCTCTGAAAGCCGGCGGCAAAGACAACACCATGAACCAGTTCAGCTAAGAACCGGCTCACTCAACCGAGGCCACGATCAAGGTTGAGGGTGTTGAAAAAATCCCAGCAGAAATGCTGGGATTTTTTTTGCCTGCAATTTGCCCTTTTCTGATTCTGTGCGCTTTCGCACAGCCGCTGTCATGTTTACGTCAATTTACTTGGATAGCGTCAGGCACCCGTCGATTAATCCAAGGAGCCTGCATGAGCCACGATAATGACAACTCAGTGCTGTTCGGCAATGGCGATGAATTGCCCAGCAATGCGTCCAGCAACCCGCATATCAATCAGATGATCGACGGCGTCGGTCGTCGGCAAGTGCTGGCCGCCGGTGCCGCGCTCGGCACTCTGGCGTTTCTCGGCAGCGCCCTGCCCGGCGCCGCTGTTGCGGCTGAACCAGCGGCCAAGGGCCTGGATAAGCTGCGCTTTAAACCGCGCAGCAAACTGCCCTTCACGGCTATTGCGACCAATCGTTTAGACAGCATCAGTGTGCCGGCGGGTTACCGCGCCACGCCCTTTATCCCCTGGGGCACGCCGATAACCGGCAACTATCCGGCTTACCTGAGCGATGGCAGCAACAGCGCCCAGGACCAGGCTGAGCAACTGGGCATGCACCATGACGGCATGCATTTCTTCCCGATTGACGCACAGCGCGGCGGCAAGAAAAGCGATCACGGATTGCTGGTGCTCAACCACGAATATATCGATGCGCCACTGCTACACCCCAATGGCCCGACGCTCGCTGCCGGTAAACGCAGCAGCGCCGAGGAAGTACGTAAGGAGATCAACGCCCACGGTGTTTCAGTGGTGGAAGTACGCCGTGGCCTGAATGGCGAGTGGGCCGTGCTGCCGAGCGCCCGAAACCGCCGTATCACCGGGGCTACGCCCATGCAGATCAGCGGCCCTGCGCGCGGTCATGTGCTGCTGAAAACCCGTTACAGCCCCAAAGGCACGGCAACCCGCGGAACCCTGAACAATTGCTCTAACGGTTTTACCCCATGGGGAACCTACCTGACCTGTGAAGAGAACTGGGCTGGTTACTTTGCCAGCCGCGATAGCGACTTACCGCGCGAACTGAGCCGCTATGGCCTGCGCAGCAGCAGCCGCTACGGCTGGGATCACCTCACGGGTGATGAGTTCGAGCGTTTTGATGCCACGCGCATCACAACCACCGCCAGCGCGGACTATCGTAACGAACCCAATCACTTTGGCTGGATTGTCGAAATCGACCCATTCGCGCCGGAATCCGTCCCAGTCAAGCGCACGGCACTCGGCCGCTTCGCCCACGAAGGCCTGGTGTTTGCCCCGGTAAAATCCGGCCGCCCGGTGGTGTGCTACTCCGGCGACGATTCGCAGAACGAGTACATCTATAAATACGTCAGCCGCGACAAGTACCGGCCAGGGCGCAGTAATGGCCGTTTGCTGGATGAAGGCACGCTGTATGTCGCGCGTTTCGATGCTAGCGGCAAGGGTGAATGGCTGGCGCTGGATATCAACAACAAGAAATTCCAGAAAGCCTGCATGGCAGCTGGGGTGAGTTTTGCCGACCAGGGCGAAGTGTTGATCAATACCCGTCTGGCCGCTGACGTGGTTGGTGCTACCAAGATGGACCGCCCGGAATGGGGCGCGGTCAATCCGGACAACGGTGAGGTGTATTTCACCCTGACCAACAACACTGCCCGGACCAGCACTGATGCCGCCAACCCGCGCCCAGCCAACGCGTTCGGCCATATCATCCGTTGGCGTGAACTAAGCAAGGATTACGCCGGCCGGAAGTTTGCCTGGAGCCTGTTTATGTTGGCCGGGCCTGAGAGCGACAGCATCGGCCCGAATGGCAAACCGCTTACGGCTGACAACCGCCTGGCCAGCCCCGATGGGCTGTGGTTTGACGAAGAAGGCCGGCTGTGGATTCAGACCGACATGAGCGGCAGCCAATTGAGCAGCGGGCCGTTTGGCAACAACCAGATGCTGGTGGCTGAGCCGCGCACTGGTGAACTTAAGCGGTTCCTGGTGGGGCCTGTGGGCGCCGAGGTAACGGGCATCACCGCAACGCCGGACTTCCGCACGCTGTTCGTCAATATCCAGCACCCGGGCGAAGGCTCCACGGCGACTAACCTGCTCAGCACCTGGCCCGATGGCCCCGCTCAGCGTCCGCGCTCGGCCACCGTGATCATCACCCGTGAAGACGGCCGTCGGCTGCTTTAATCGGCTGGCAATTATGTGACCGGCCAGCCCTGGCCGGTCACATTTTGCTGTGACAGACTCATGCTCTTCCCTCTGCGCAAAGAGCATAAGCATGTCCAGCAACCGCTTGAGCCGTATCGTCGACAAAATCCAGCAACTGCCCAGCGCCCTGCAAAGCCCGGCGCTGTCGCTGCTATTTGGCTCCCAGGTGAAGTTCGCCGGCACCGCCAAGGTGCGCGTGCATACGCTGACCCAGCAGCAGGCGGTGATGAGCATCGCCAACAAGCGCAAGGTACAAAACCACATTAAAGGCGTGCATGCCGCCGCCATGGCGTTGCTGGCTGAATCGGCCACGGGTTTTCTGGTGGGTATGAACGTGCCGGATGACAAACTGCCGCTAATCAAAAGCCTCAAGGTCGACTACCTCAAGCGCGCCACTGGCAGCCTGCGCGCCGTGGCAAGCCTGACACCCGAGCAGATTCAAGCCATTCATACCCAGGAAAAAGGCGAAGTACTGGTTGCCGTGACCGTGACCGATGAAGCCGGCATCCAGCCGATCCAGTGTGAAATGCTGTGGGCCTGGGTTAGCAAGAAGCGCTGAATGCAGACTGGGCTAAGCTGAAAACGCCGTAGTGTGCGGCGTTATTCGGGAGATAGCCGGTGCAGGGAAAACCTCTTTTAATTGGTGGTGGGCTGGTGCTGATTGCCGTGCTCGGTACGCTGTACTGGCGTTTGCACAACGAGCCACCGTTGGCCGCGCTGACCAGTCCGGCCGATAACACTGCAAGCGTGTTTACGGGTGATAACCCCGCAACGCCGATGCCCACCGAGGCGCAGCTGCAAGAGCTGTTGCAAAACCCCGCCGTAAAAAACCAGGAGCAGCGTTTGGCGTTCCATCAGGCCTATCGCAGCTTTGTCAGCGGGGCTGCCGAGCTGTCCCCCGCACAACGTGAAAGCCAGGCGCAGGCCTTACGTGAGCAGATCGAGACTTACGAGCAGCGCAACGAGCTGGCCATGAGTGAGTCGTTGTTACTGCAACTGGGGTTGATTCAGCTCACCACCGGCGATGAACAAGCGCAGAAAGACCAAGCAACCGCCTTGGTCGCGCGCTACAAGGCGATTAGCGCCGAGCGCGAAGCCAAGGCCGCGACACCCAGCGCCGAGTTTCGCCGTTACAAGACCGATGAGAAACGCATCGTTGAGGAGATCCTGAGCATGGATAGCTTCCCCGATGGTTTGAGCCGTGATGAATACCTGCGCCAACGCCTGCAGCAGGCGCGTGAACAGCATTATCAATAACCCGACCTGAGCAGGCTGCTCAGGTCGGGCGGCGGCGTTGTTACAGCAGTTGGTCGAGCGCGTAGTACAGCAGGTTGAAGGGCTTGTTGCGGTCGGCGGTGTCGCTTTGCTCAGAGGCATCGAGTACCGGGCCGCTGCCATTCATCACGTTATTGACGAAGTCATCCAGCTGCAGGTTCTGCTCCTGAATATCCGCGTTGGCAAACTCGATGATGCTGGTGCAGTGGCTCTCATTGACCGCGCGGTACTGCGGGAAGTAACCGCCAACATTCGGCAGGTTGGCCAGCTCGTTACGCAGCCTGCCGGTGTCCACATCCCACTTGGCGTGGATCAGCGCCTCCTTGGCGACCTGGTTCGGTGCATTGATGATCTCTGGGTAGAACCGCTCATAGGAATAGGACGAGTAATTCAGATCCTTCCAAAAGTGCGTATGGCCCATGCGGTCGCCTGCCAGGTTGCTCGATAGCGCCGGGTAGAGACTGCCAAGGTTGTTCAGGTTCAGCCCCGGCAAACGTGACTGCAGGTACGGCAACGGCCCGGCATCCAGGCCCCAGGCATCGCGAATAAAACCCTGCAACGGCAAGGACGGATAGGCCTCGTTGCCCCCACCACTGATAGCCGAGAACACTGGGCCAGAGTCATTGATCAGGAAGCTGCGTGTGGGCGCGATGTCCTGCCGGGTTGGTGCGTAGTTGGTCAGGCTGCCGGCACCACCCGCGCTACAACCGGTGGTCAGCATTTGCGTGGGGCGCGGCAGGTTGTCTTTCAGCCAGCCCACTACCGCACGCATGTTGCGCAGGCCGTTGTGGTGCCAGATCAGCGGCGCCTGCTGGCTTTGCGGGTCTTCATAGACTGCAACCTTGTCGCCTGAGTAGATGTCGCCGGTGCAATACGGCACATAGACCATGTTCCAGTTCTGAGTCTTAACCCGCGTCCAGGGATGCAGGCGCACGACAAAGGGGCTAACCAGGCTGGCCCCCGGGTTGAGCAGGCTCATGTAGTCATTGGGAATGCCGTCGGGATTGCGCGCACCGCGAATGCCGCTCTGGCCGGTGCAGCTGGCGTAGTCCCAGCACGCCCCGCCACCTTCCAGATAGATGATGGTGTTACGGGTATTGGGCACGCGGTTGACGAAGAACTTGTAAGGCGAGCCGTTGCCACACACAGCGCCGGTTTGCGGGGCCATCTGCACGGTTTGCCAGGCGTAGTAATTAGCCGGTTTGAAGCCGCTGTTGAAACCGCCCGGGTTGGCGAGTAGCGGATACGGCCCGAGGCGTTGCGCCGGGGTGACCTTGTTATCTGCCGCCGGTGCAACCACCAGGTTGCTCAGGGTTTGCCAGAAGTTGTAATCGCCCTGCTCGGCCTGCACTGGCATGGCCAGGGCCGAAACCATCAGCGGCGCGACACAGCGCCGAAGTGTTATCGCTACAGACATAGTGAGTCCCTCATCTTGTTGTTATCGATGGGTCCACATACCCGAGCCGTTGTACGAATCCCCTCCAGCTATCACCCAAAATCAGCCAATCACCTACTGGAGACTGCTCATACACCGCGCCGAAGCAGCAGTAACTACGCGTACCCAAACGTGTCGCCGCTGCTCAGATTTCAAGCGGGCCCGGCGATTCGTGCACGTTAGTCCAAGAAACTCCCGCTAACCACAGGGTTACATACTTATTGGATATAGATCGGTGGGTTTTTAAGCTGCTGCAGTTATCTGCCTGCGCGTGATTCCTGCAGTGGTATGCGCAATAAAAAAGGGAAGCATGGCTTCCCTTTCAATGCGGTTGCGTCAGGTGCTAGATGCGGAATTGCCGCACCAGTGCGCCCAGTCGTTCGCCCAGCCCGGCCAGATTGCGCGCGGTCTGCGCGCCCTGCTGGGTTTCGTCGGCCACGCTGTCGACCGCCACGGCAATCTTGTGCACGCTGCGGTTGATCTCTTCGGCAACCGCGGTCTGCTCCTCGGCAGCGCTAGCGATCTGCGCGTTCATCGCGTTGATGGTGCCGATCAGTTGCGCGATGGCATCCAGCGACGTGCCGGCGCGATTGGCCTGCTCGCTGGTCACATCACCGGCATCACTGGAGCGGCGCATTGCGGTCACCGCATCCTGGGTGCCCTTCTGCAAACGGTCGATCATGCCCTGGATTTCCTGGGTACTCTGCTGCGTACGACTAGCCAGCGCCCGCACCTCATCGGCCACCACGGCAAAGCCGCGCCCCGCTTCACCGGCGCGGGCAGCCTCAATGGCAGCGTTGAGTGCCAGCAGATTGGTTTGCTCGGCGATGGAGCGAATCACATCGAGCACACTGACAATCGACGACACGTCTTTCTGCAGAGTGTCGAGAGACACGCCGCTGTCGCGGATGTCCTGCACCAGGGTATGGATGCGCTCGATACTGCCATCGACCACTTTTTTCGCCGCCTGGCCTTCGGTGTCAGTCTTCTGCGCCGCTTCAGCTGCGCCCTGGGCACTCTGCGCAACTTCGTGGGCGGCGGCGGACATTTCATTGATGGCGGTGGCGACCTGATCGGTCTCATGGCGCTGACGCTCCATGGCCTCCTCCGAGCGCTGGGCTTGAGTTGATACCTGGCCGACCAGCTCGGTTAGCTGGCCCGTCATATCGACAATCTGACGTACCAGACCATGAATTTTCTCGACAAACCGGTTGAACGAACCTGCCAACTGGCCCAGTTCATCATCGCCATTGATTGGCAAGCGTCGGGTCAGGTCACCTTCACCGGCGGCGATGTCATCAAGGTTATCTTTTATCTGCTGCAGGGGGCGCAGGAACGCATTGCTCAGCACTACACCCACGATGCCAAAGACCAGTAGCAGCACAGCGGCCACAATCATGATGCTGGTGATGATGGTACTGATGCGTTCATCAATCTCAACCTGCACCATGGCGATCTGTGCTTCTACACCGTCAAGGTTGATTGCCGTGCCCAGTGCCATGTCCCATTTGGGCAGGTAAAAGCTGTAGGCCATTTTCGGCACCAACACTGCGTCATTGCTAGGTAATGGCGAGCTGTAGTTAACGAAATAGGTGTTGTTTTTCGCCACATTAACCAACTCACGGTTGGTGTAAACCCCGTTGGGGTCGCGGCGATCGGCCAGACTCTTGCCCACATCGACCGAGCTATCACCACGGAACAGGCGGACCACGTTGGAGTCATGGCCAAAAAAGTAACCATCCTTACCGTACTTGATCTTCGACAGAATGCTAATCGCCTGCTCACGGCTGCCCATATCACCTTGCGCCGCACCGTCATACAGCATCTGCACCGAGCCCATCGCGATCTGTATGTAGTGTTCCAATTCATCACGGCTTTGCTGTAACAACCGCTCACGTGTTTCTTTGATCTCTTGCTCCGCCAGATGCTGCAGCACCTTGGCAGCAGCACCGCTGAGAACCAGGGCAAACAACACCACTGGAACCAGTGCCAGCAGCACTACTTTTGATTTCAATGTAAGGCGCATAGAGCAGGTCCTTGCTTGGCAGTGAAGCGAAATTAAAACGGGGCTACCGGTTTATCGGTAGCCCCGCTGAAAGATTGAATCGCCTGTTTGCGAACACGCAACAGACGTGCAATGCCCCGGTCAAATCACCATAGCTGCTACCCAACCGAATACCAGCAACGGCAGGTTGTAGTGCAGGAAGGTCGGCACTACGCTGTCCCAGATATGGTTGTGTTGGCCATCGACGTTGAGCCCGGCAGTTGGCCCGAGGGTCGAGTCGGAGGCAGGCGAGCCGGCATCACCCAGCGCGCCGGCAGTGCCGACAATGCACAGAATGGCTAGCGGGCTGAAGCCCAATTGCAGACCCAGCGGTACGAAAATCGCGGCAATGATCGGCACGGTGGAGAACGACGAACCGATACCCATAGTCACCAGCAGGCCAACCAGCAGCATCAACAGCGCACCCAGCGCCTTGTCGTGACCAATCAGCTCAGCGGAGCTGTCGACCAGGCTTTTCACTTCGCCAGTGGCTTTCATCACTTCGGCAAAACCGGCGGCGGCGATCATGATAAAGCCGATCATCGCCATCATTTTCATCCCCTCGGTAAACAGGCCATCGGCCTCTTTCCAGCGCACCACGCCAGACACCGAGAAGATGATAAAGCCGGCCAGCGCACCGATAATCATCGAGTCCAGCCACAGCTGCACAACAAACGCAGTAACAATTGCCACGCCCGCCACCAGCAGACTCAGCGGGTTGTAGGCGACATCCACGCGCTCGACCTGTTCGATCTTGCTCAGGTCGTAGACACGTTTCTTGCGGTAGCTGAACAGCACCGCTACCAGCAAACCAAACAGCATGCCCAGCGCCGGAATCGCCATGGCCTTGCTCACGTCCAGGCTGCTGGTATCGACGCCGCCACTGGCGACATTGGCCAGCAGAATGTCATTGAGGAAAATCCCGCCAAAACCCACCGGTAAAAACATGTAGGGGGTAATCAAGCCAAAGGTCAGCACGCAGGCGATCAGGCGACGATCGAGCTGCAGTTTGCTCAACACATACAATAGAGGCGGCACCAGCAGCGGGATAAACGCGATATGAATCGGCAGGATGTTCTGCGAGGAAATCGCCACCACCAACAACAGCGCAATCAGCAGCCACTTGAGCAGGCCAGCACCTTTGGCGTCCTGCTTACCGACCATGGCCAGGGCCTTGTCCGCCAGGGCGTGGGCCAGGCCGGATTTGGCAATCGCCACAGCAAATGCGCCAAGCAAGGCATAGGACAACGCCACTGTCGCCCCGCCGCCCAGGCCTTTGTTAAATGCAGCCAGAGAGCCTTCAATGCCCAGGCCACCGAGCAGGCCACCGGCCAAGGCGCCGACGATCAGGGCTACCACCACATGCACACGGCACAAGCTGAGAATCAGCATGATCCCCACTGCCGCAACGACTGCGTTCATCGATTTACTCCCGCAATTTAAATAGGTCCGCGAAGGTTTCGACCTTCTCTGGATGCTGCGCCGGCTCGGCGAAGGGCGCGTACTCTGCACAATGCTGACTGACCTGTCAAAACACCCGTAAATTATTCTGTACAAGGCGTTGCTAATTTCGATTAATCTGCGGCTTAAAGAGCGCTACTGGCCTGCAATTTGCTCTGCTTTACTTAACCTGAAACTTAAAGAAAAGTGCCTAAGCGCCGATAGGCGCTCTAAGCCTCATTCATATAAAGGTCCTGAAAATGCTGTTCAGCCGACTTTCTATCCAGTTGAAGATCACCCTACTGGCCGGCCTTTGCTTGCTGGCAATTGTTGCGGTGCTGGTTTCCGCCTCGGTTATCCAGGCCTCACGCAGCGCCAGCCTGGTCAAGCAGGCCAGCACGGCCATGCTGCAAGAGTCCGCACAGCTGCGCATGTCCGCACGCGGCGAATCCCAGGCCTTGCAAATCCAGCGCTATTTTATGGACGCCTATCAGTACGGGCGTGGTGCGGCTACGCAGGTATTGTTTATTCGTGAACAGGCCGAAAAACGCTTTCTCGATGCCTTCGACCTACGTGAAGACCTGACTCGTCAGGTACGCAGTGCATTGGAAGCCAACCGCAGCTTGCTGGGCATTTATGTCGCGTTCGAGCCCAACGCACTGGATGGCAAGGATGAGCTATTTGCCGATCAGGAAAACCTAGGCAGCAATGATAAAGGTCGCTTTTCGATCTACTGGTCACAGGGCGATAACGGCGAACTCAGCTCCGAGGCCATGACCGAAGAAAACCTCAACGACACCACACCAGGTATCAGCGGCGCGCCCTATAACGCTTGGTACAGCTGCCCATTGCAGAAAAAAAAGGTGTGTCTGCTTGATCCCTATATCGATGAGGCTGACGGGGTAAAAACCCTGATGACCAGCATCGCTTTCCCCTTGATCCAAGGCGACAAAGTGATTGGTGTACTGGGTGTGGATATCAGCCTGGCCAGTCTGCAGGAGCTGAGTACCAGCGCGCACCAAGGTCTGTTTGACGGTGCTGGACATGTCAGCATCATCAGCCCCGCAGGCTTGCTTGCTGGGCACAGTCGCGACAGCAGCCTGTTAGGTGGAAAACTGGAGAAAGCCTTCACTGACCAACACAGCGAAATACTCAGTTTGGTCGCAAGTAATCGCCCAGAAACCTTGCACTACGACGGTGCACTGCAAGTGCTACAACCGCTGCTGCCGATCCCTGAGTCGCAACCCTGGGGCGTTTTAATGGAGGTGCCGGAGAAGGTTCTGCTGGCCCCGGCAGCTCGCCTCGAAGCGCAAATGGATGAAATGGGCACACGCAGCACTGCCGTTTCATTGGGCCTAGGCCTGGCTGCGGGAGTAGTGGGTATTCTGCTGATCTGGCTGACGGCGCTGGGTGTCACTCGACCAATTCTCGGTGTAGCGGCGATGCTGAAAAATATCGCCAGTGGCGAAGGCGACCTCACCCGCCGTCTGGAATACGCCAAACAGGATGAGTTAGGTGAGCTGGTCAGCTGGTTCAACCGTTTCCTCGACAAGCTGCAACCGATCATCGCTGACGTCAAACGCAGTGTGCAGGACGCCCGCAGCACCGCCGACCAGTCCGCGCTGATCGCTAGCCAGACCAGCGACGGCATGCAGCAGCAGTTCCGTGAAGTCGATCAGGTTGCCACCGCCTTCCAGGAAATGAGCGCCACTGCGCAGGATGTTGCGCACAACGCCGCCCAGGCCGCAGAAGCCGCGCGTACCGCTGACCATGCCAGCCGCGAAGGCATGAGCGTGATTGGCAAGACCACCTCGACTATCGAACTGCTGGCCAATGAGATGAACGTGGCCATGCAGGAAGTCGAAGGCCTGGCTAACAGCAGCGAGAAGATCGGCTCGGTACTGGAAGTGATCCGCTCGATCGCCGAACAGACCAACCTGCTGGCACTCAACGCCGCGATTGAAGCCGCCCGCGCCGGTGAGGCTGGGCGTGGTTTTGCTGTAGTAGCCGATGAAGTGCGCAATCTGGCAAAACGTACCCAGGACTCGGTGGAGGAAATCCGTCAGGTCATCGAAGGTCTGCAAAGTGGTACCAAGGAAGTGGTCAGCACCATGCATAGTAGCCATCGCCAGGCACAGGGCAGCGTTGAGCAGGTCGAGCAGGCAGTGGCCGTACTCCAGCGCATCAGTCAGGCGGTCAGCGTCATTACCGATATGAACCTGCAGATCGCCAGCGCCGCCGAGGAACAAAGCTCGGTAGCTGAGGAGATCAACCGCAATGTGGCTTCTATCCGGGATGTCACCGAGTCAATTTCTGTTCAGGCCGATGAGTCCGCCAAGATCAGCCAGGGCCTGAACAAACTGGCTAATCACCAGCAAAGTCTTATGGACCAGTTCCGCGTCTAAACGCCGGGTATAGCACCATCGGTCCGCCACTCTGGCGGCTGTTCCCTTGTGACGCAGGCTAGCAATCGTTAGCCTGCGTTTTTCATTTATGACTCATAAATTTGAGAGGTACACGATGCTCAATATCGCTTTGGTGGCTGGTTCAGGTCGTACTAATAGCCAATCGGGCAAGGTCGCCCGCTTCTTGCGCCAGCGCCTGATTCAGCTGGACCATACCGATGATGCGCAGAGCAACGTGATTGACCTGGGGCTCGCCCCGCTACCGCTTTGGCCCGCCGACGACACCGGTCCCTGGGGCCTGTACAGCAAACAACTGGCGGCCGCCGATGCCGTAGTGATCATTTCCCCAGAGTGGAATGGCATGGCCTGCCCGGCCATCAAGAACTTCTTTATCTATGCCAGTAAGGCCGAATTGGCGCACAAACCAGGGCTGCTGGTTGGCGTCTCCTCGGGGGTTGGCGGGGCTTACCCGATCAGCGAATTACGCTCGTCTAGCTACAAGAACTGCCGCCTCTGCTACCTGCCAGAACACCTGATCGTACGCAGCGTCGAGAAGGTGCTGAACACACCGGAACCAAGCAGCGAAGATGATCAGCGCCTGCATGCACGGATCGATTACGAGCTGGATATTCTGGCCAAGTACGCGCACGCCCTACTTCCGGTGCGCGCCAGTATCGATATGAGCAATCCGGCATTTGCCAACGGCATGTGAGCATTGCTCTGGGCGCACCTGATGAACTCAGGTGCGCTTCGTCGGCAAGCTGACCGTTACCCGCAAGCCACCCAGCGGGCTGTCTGCCAGCTGCAAACTCCCGGCCCAGGCATCGACGATATCGCGCACGATACCCAGGCCCAGACCATGCCCGGCAACCTGCTCATCCAGGCGGCTGCCACGGCTCAGTACATCGTCACGCTGCGCGGCATCGATGCCCGGACCATCGTCATCAATCGTTAATTGATAGCCCTCAGCCACCTTGCTGATCTGCAGCTTTACTTGGCTGTCGGCCCACTTGCAGGCGTTGTCCAGCAGGTTGCCGAGCAATTCCAGCAGGTCTTCACGGTCCCAGGGCAAGCGCAAGCCAGGCTCGGCCTGCCAATCCAGCTGCAGGTGGTTGCCATGGATCATCACCAGGGTTGAGAACAGCTCAGGCAGCTCACTGGCGCAGTCGAAATGCGCGCCCGGCAAGGCTTCGCCGGCTAAGCGTGCGCGGCCTAATTCGCGGGCGATACGCTGCTCGATCTGTTGCAGCTGGCCATTCAGGCTCTCGCGCAACTGCGGCAACTGTTTCAGTTCTTCCCGGGTGGCCAGGCTGACCAGCACCGCCAACGGCGTTTTTAGCGCATGGCCGAGGTTACCCAAAGCATTGCGTGAGCGTTTGAGGGTGTCTTCAGTGTGCGCCAGCAGGTGGTTGATCTGCGCCACCAACGGCTCCAGCTCCAACGGCACCTGTTGGTCCAGCTGGCTGCGCTGGCCTTGCTGCAGTTGCATGAGCTGCCGGCGGGCCTGCTCCAGCGGGCGCAATGCACGACTGACAGTCAGCCGCTGCAACAACAGAATCAGCACCAACGCGGCAATACCCAGGCCTAGAACCATCTTCTGCACCTGGCTGAAGCTGTTGAGTATGGGTGTGTAGTCACGTGCCACATGAATCACGATGGACTGGCCATAGCGCTGATAGTCGGCACGGTACACCAGCCACTGCTGACCTTGCGGCCCGTCGCCTAACGTATCTTGCAGCCCTGCTGCTGGCCCCGGGGGCAGGTCACGATCCCATAGAGAACGTGAGCGCCAGCTCTGCTCGCCAAGATCGATACGAAAGTACAGCCCTGAATACGGCCGTTTGAACGCCGCACTGAGGCGCCGCTCATCCAGTTGTAGGCCGTTGGGGCCACGCACAATCGCGCCCAACAAGGTTTGCGTTTCGTCTTGCAGGGTTGTCTGCAGATAACCGCGCAGGCTGCGGTCGAACAGCCAGAGGCTGCTTTGCGCCAGCAGCAAACCGATAATCAGCAATACGCTGATCAGACCCAGGCTCAAACGCTGCTGAATTGACCTCAAGCGGCATCCCCGCTGAAGCGATAACCCTGTCCGCGGCGGGTTTCGATGATCTCGCGCCCCAGCTTGCGCCGCAGGTGATTGACGTGTACCTCGATAACATTCGAGTCGCGTTCGCTCTCGCCGTCATACAGGTGTTCAGCCAGATGACTCTTCGACAGCAACTGCCCGGTATGGAGCATGAAATAGCGGAGCAGCCGGAACTCTGCGGCGGTTAGCTGCACTTCTTCACCATTGCGCGTGACCGACTGCCGGCCTTCATCCAACTGCAAGCCTGCCGCCTCCAGTTGTGGCTGATTGGCTAAACCGTGGGCGCGGCGCAGCAGTGATTGAATGCGCAATTGCAGCTCTTCCGGGTGAAAGGGCTTGCTCAGGTAGTCATCTGCACCCGCTTTGAGTCCTTCAATGCGTTCGGCCCAGGAACCGCGGGCCGTAAGAATCAATACCGGAGTGGTCAGACCGCCCGCCCGCCACTCCTGCAAAACCTGCAATCCCGGTTTGCCAGGCAAACCGAGGTCAAGAATGATCAAGTCATAGGGTTCGGTCGCGCCCTGATAGGCGGCATCACGGCCATCGGCCAACCAGTCCACCGCATACCCCTGACGGGCCAAGCCTGCCAGCAGCTCATCAGCCAGGGGTACATGGTCTTCAACCAGCAGTAGGCGCATTCAGTCTTCCACCTCGTCCTTGAGCACTTCGCCGGTGCCGGCGTGCAATTCCAGCTCACGCACCACGCCTTGCTCAGTCACCAGCTCGACTTCGTACACCAGTACGCCATCCTCTTCTTCCAGCTCGACTTCCAGCAAAACTGCACCAGGATGGCGCTGCATGGCCATTTGCAACAGCTGCTCGAGGGGCATGATCAGCCCCTCACGGCGCAGGCGAAGTGCTTCATCCTGATCCAGGTCACGCGCACTGCTGCTGAGCGGCAGCGTTAGCAGCAGGCAGGCCAGGAGGGCGCGGGGAAGCCAAGCAGTGGTGTTCATTAATCGTCTCGTTGGTTCTTCAGCACTTGGCCGTTAGTGGCATCCAGCTCGACATCCCACTGCACGCCCTGGGCGTCGCGAACTTCGACCTGGTAGATGTAGCGGCCATATTCTTCTTCCAACTCAGTGTCTTCGGTCTTGCTGCCAGGATGCAGTGCCAAGGCGGCAGCGTTGAGTTTTTCGAAGGACTGGATAGTGCCGGCGTCACGCAGTTTGAGCGCTTCATCCGGGCCTAAGTCACGGGCTTGGGCCAGACCGGCAGTCAGGGTCAGAGCAGCAGCGGCAAATACGGCAGTCAGTGTTTTCATGTTCTAGTCCTTTATGGCATTGGCTTTCGACGCAGTCCAAGTTACTGCACACGACTTAACTCAAGCTGAATTTGCTTAAGACGTCGCGCAAACGCTGACTTATCCAAATCCGTGCACCCATCATTCACATGCTGAAGTCGCTTGGCCTAGCAACTCGGCGCTTTATAATCGCTGCCTTGCGCGATGGAGGCCAGCATGAGTGCGATATTAATCAAGTCCCCTGCCTTGACGATCAAGGCCGGTAAACGTGCCCTCGCGCGAATTCGCGAGCACGGCTTACAGCCAGCCGACGTCGGCATTCTGCCAGGCGCGGCAGGCGGCCCGAAGGCGCTGGGAATTCAGGGGCTGGATCTGGCGCTGTTTGGCGACTGGCTGCAGCGTGCGCCCCGCGAGCGCTCGCTGATTGGCGCGTCCATTGGTTCCTGGCGTTTCGCCAGCGCCTGTTTACCGGATGCGGCAGCTGGCCTGCGCCGCCTCGGCGAGCTGTATACCTCGCAGCGTTTTGCCAAAGGCGTGAGCATGGCGCAGGTGTCGAGTAGCTGCAGCCTGATGCTCGACCAGCTGCTGGGCAACGACAGCGATAGCATCCTCAGCAACCCGCATTACCGCTTGAATATCGTTGTGGTGAAAAGCCATGGCCTGCTGCAGCACGATCATCGTGGCGCCCTCGGCCTGGGCCTGTCGTCGGTAATTGGCAGCAACCTGCTGGGCCGCCCGCGCCTGGCCAAGCATTTCGAACGGGTGATTCTGCACGACGCTCGCCTGGCTCCGCCGCTCGGTGCGCTCAGCGACTTTCCCTCGCGCTACCTGCAGCTCGATAGTGGCAACCTACGTCATGCACTGCTGGCCTCGGGCTCCATCCCAATGATCATGCAAGGCGTGCGTGATATTCCCGGTGCCGGACCCGGAACTTATCGCGATGGCGGCCTGCTCGACTATCACCTCGACCTGCCCTACAGCGGCGAAGATATCGTGCTCTACCCGCACTTCACCGATAAGGTCATTCCAGGCTGGTTCGACAAGGGCATGCCCTGGCGTCGTGGCGACGCTGGGCGTCTGCAGGATGTATTGCTGCTGGCACCCTCACGTGACTATCTGGCGCGCCTGCCCCATGGCAAACTCCCCGACCGCAAGGATTTCAGCCGTTACCTCGGCGATGATGCTGGCCGCGAACGCTATTGGCGCACGGCCATGAGCGAAAGCCAGCGCCTTGGTGACGAGTTTCTCGAACTAGCCGACAGCGGCCGCCTTAGCGAACGTTTGCAGCCACTTTAAAGACTGACGCCGGCCGAACAACCAAGACAGCATGACCAAGGATGGCCAGGATGAAACTCGCAGTCGCCATTATCCACGGTATCGGCACGCAACCCGACCTGCGTGACGACGAAGGCCAGCACGCCTTTGCCCAGAGCCTAATCGCCGGGTTACGCCAACGCCTGGGCGCAGAAGCCGATCAGGTGGCCTTTCAAACGCTGTACTGGGCCAGTGTGCTGGACAAGCGACAACTGGCGTTTCTCGACAAACTGAATGACCAGCCCGTGCGCTGGCGTTGGTTACGCCGCATAGTCACGCTGTTTCTCGGTGATGCCAGCGGCTATCGCCAAGTTAGCCAGGCCTACGACACGACCTACGAAGAAGTCCATCAGTGCCTACGTAGCGGCCTCAATGCCTTGCGTGCAAAAGTCGATGCCGACACCCCGCTGGTGGTGCTCGCACACTCGTTGGGTGGGCATATCTTCTCCAACTTCGCCTGGGATCAGCAACGCATCAACTCGGTTGAGGAGTGCCCGCTTGATCCTTTTCTGGCCCTGGAAACCCTGAGCGGCTTGATCACCTTTGGCTGCAATATCCCGCTGTTTACCTTTGCTTACGACCCTGTCGTGCCGATCCGCTTTCCCGGTCACTGCCTGACCGACGCAGTGACTGAGCAGGCGCGCTGGCTCAACATCTATGCCCCTGCCGACCCACTGGGTTACCCGCTGCGGCCACTGCCCAATTACGCCGCAGTGGTCGCCGAAGACCGTGCCATGCCAGTGGGCACCTGGTACGAACGGCATACCCCCCTGAGCCACGTCGGTTATTGGGATGACCGTGGGTTTCAGCGCTACATCACCCGTTATTTGCAGCAATTGCTGGCGGTCTGTAAAGGATCAGAGAGGGGCTAAGTCTCTCTTCCTCGCCCTGTTTCTCGGCTTACGCAATTAAAACTGTGATTTATCGGACAATTTCTTGCATTTTTACGCCCACATGTGACTTAACGGTCAGCTTCGTTCATCAACACATATGACTGGCAAGCGTGAATCTACCGTTTGCCCCTTTGTGTATTTGGGATCACTTCGGAGAAACCGACCCCATGAACGCACCGCTGCGTTTTAACGAAGCTCTGCTGATTGCCGACCGCGCCTTTCAACCTTTCCAATGCGTCGCCTGGGCCCCGCAAGATGGCACTGGCAACCTCAGCCTCAGTGTGATCGACCGTACCAGCACTCGCCTACTCGGCCGCACTCAACTGTCCAGCACCATCTACAGCGACCCGGTGCAATTTGCCGATCTGCTCAAGCAATCCCGTGAGCAGCTCAGCCAGCAAGGTTTCACCTTGGAACCATGGAGCATGCCGGAGTAATCGGCTGCTGCAACAAGGGCTCTGAGCTGCCGACTGGCCCCTCTTATCAGAGCCCTTCTCTCTTTTCCTCGCCACTCCGGCGACGCCGAAATGGCAATATCTGTGGGCCTGTTGTCCTTGTTGCCAATTACTCGTTAAGCGCAGACTGCATCCATCGCTTATCGAGACGCTTCCATGGATGCTCCGCGAACCATCGCCTGCCTGCTTTATCCGCATGTCATGAGCCTGGACCTGACCGGTCCGCTGCAGGTATTTGCCACCGCCAATGACGAACGGCAACGCCAGGGTTTGCCCGCGGCTTATCGCCTACTGATACTCGGCGAGCAGCCAGGGCCGGTGCCTACCTCCGCCGGTTTCCAACTGGTGGCCGAACAGGCTTGGGGGGTCGCAGACCCCGCACACATCGATACTCTGCTGATCCCCGGCGGTCAGGGTGATAAGGCGCAATGCCAGAACCTTGAGTTGCTGGACTGGTTACGTAGCGCCGTGCCGCAAATAAGGCGAGTGGGTTCTGTCTGTTCCGGCGCACTGATTCTCGCGTCCGCCGGCCTGCTAGATGGTCGGCGTGTCACCACCCATTGGGCCGACCTCGACTTTCTGCGACAAGAACATCCACAAGTTACGATCAGTGGCGACTGTCTGCACACCTATGATCCGCAAGACCCTGGCGGTAATGGCCACATCTTTACGTCTGCTGGTGTAACCGCTGGAATTGATCTGGCGCTCGCTCTTCTCGAATCCGACCACGGCCGACCACTGGCCTTAGCCGTGGCCAAACGTCTGGTGTTGTATCTGCGCCGCCCCGGCGGACAGGCTCAGTTCAGTGCACTGCTGACCCCGGAACCGAGCCGAGTGCCGCGCCTGGCCAGCCTACTGGAATGGATACCGCTGCACCTGCATGAGGACCTGTCGCTGGCGGCTCTGGCGACGCAAGCCAATATGACGTCGCGCACTTTATCGAGAACCTTCAACCAGGAACTGGGCATGGGGCCGGGTCGCTATGTGGAGATTGTGCGTCTGCAAGCTGCGCGCAGTCTGTTACAGAACGCGCAAGCTTCAATCAGCACGGTTGCGCGTTTGAGTGGCTTTAAGCACCCGGAAAACCTGCGTCGCACCTTTCACAAGCACCTTGGCATCAGCCCACAGGAATATGCAGAACGCTTCGCCTGAACACCCCACCCAAGGAGCTTGCCATGCTGGAGTTACGTTCAAAATGTGAATGCTGTAACCGGGATCTGCCGGTCGATAGCCAGGACGCATTTATCTGCTCATACGAGTGCACGTTTTGCCGCGACTGCGTCTATAACACATTGCGCGGGCGTTGCCCGAACTGCAGCGGAGAATTGCTGCAGCGACCACGTCGTCTCGTTGCCGAGGCGAAATAAAAAGCGCTCCGAAGGAGCGCTTAGCCAGCCTCAGTTTGGCGCTAACAATGAGCGAAACCGCGAGTCACTGCGCGTCGGCGCCAAGGTGTACAGCTGCTCTTTTTTATCGACCCAGGTGTACAGCTTGTACTCCTTGTCACTGTCACCGCAGTGCTTGCCCAGGCCGTACACAGTCATATGGCTTGGGGCATTACCGTAGGTGTAAAACATCGAGCAGGTGCGATTGCGTCCCTTGTCGCGCCAAGTGTAGTGGTGCACCGCTTGCTGCCCGATGTACAGGGCATCGCCGTCAACCGTCAGATTGCCGCGATCAAGACGATCAAAAAGGAAGTTCATCGCCTCGATTTCAAAACCGTCATGGTTGAAGTCAGCGAGGTTGCCTGCAAGCGTAATAGCGGGGTTCAGAGTGGGCATATAAGTCTCTCCATGTGAAATAGCTGCCAATTGGCAGACCTATCTCAGCGCCCTGCCACCTTGCGCTACAGCAGGAAATACTTCCGCAGCGATCTGAAGGCCTGCGTGATGGGCAGTATTTCCCGCTGAACAGCTGCCGATGGTGCGGGCAACTTGCCAGCTCCACAACCCACCGGAGCTTGACCATGTTGATACGTAACCTGCCCCTCCTACTGATCCTGGCCAGCGGTTTGAGCCATGCCATGAACACGGAAAACCTACCTGAATCGACCCTAAAAGCCTACGGCCAGTCTCTTGCCGTTGGGGCCGGCAGCAGCCAATGGCAACAGCTTTGGCAGCGCACCCGAGCGGCCGGTTATTTCAACCAGGACGGCACCCAAGCCCGCTTCACACTGCCCATGAAACTGATCCCCGAGTTGGTCAGCACAACCCTGAGCGATGCCCACAGTGTAAAACCGAACAAAAGCACGCAGGCGCTGTACCGCCGGGACTTTGCTCCCCGCGTGATCGGCGCGGAAGGCCCGGATGCGCTGACGGCGATCTGCCTGAACGTGGATTGGCGCAGCCTGCCGGAAAAAACACCGACCAATGATAGCGGGCAGATGGGCAGTATCAGCCTGCTGCTGGTGCAGCCCTGCCAGTAACCATTCCCCGTCGTAACTAATCACTTTAGAACTGCCCAGCCTAACGGCTGGGCAGTTTGCTATTCAGGACATGGCCTGAGATAGCAGCTCGGCTTCCTGACGCCGCCGGCTGGTGTAGCGATCACCGAAGTTCAGCAGGTTGCTATGGGCGGCATTCCAGTCATGCGCCACCACCTGTTTCCAGAAGTTCGGTGTGCGCGAGGCAAGATCACCGTACTGAAAGGCCACAGAGGCGATAACGGTCTGCATCTGCGCTGGCAACTGGGCAAAATCGCCGCCGCCGGACTTGGCATAACTGGCCGCCAAGCGATTGATAAAAGGCTCCTTGTAGGCCTCATCAATCTGCTCCGCTTCTGCTGCCGTGATGTTGAGCGGCTGCGTGGCCAGCTGTGTAACTGCCGCCTGCCCAGTCAGGCCAAGGTAGGGACTTAGCCGATCAAGCAGTGCTTCAGGTAAATCCAGCGCCTGCAGATCAGCCAGCTTGCGCTGCCCAAGGTCAAACCCCGTTGCAATGGTGACCCCGCTGCGGCTATTGCCGGCGTCAGGCACATAACCCTTGGTCGCTGGTCCGCCTTCTAGGTTGGCGATAAAACTGAAGTAAATCGAATAGTGAGACATGGACAATCCTCCGTTGATGGGGATTGGCAGTCGATCACCGGCCGCGAATACATATCAGCTTGAAGCATTTCCCAGCGTATTCAGGGGGGATATTTCCTGCTGAAAAAACAACCCGTCCTATTCCTAGCATCCTTGGCAGTCCACGAGACAACAAGGAGGACCCCATGGACGAGAATGACCTGCAACAGGTCGACATCAAGCTACTGCCCCACTCACTGCAGGAATTGATCGAATGCATCGGTCTGGAAAGCGCATATCGATTGACCTGCGCATTCGGCGGCCGCCCCAAATACATTCCTAAATACCCTGCCCGTTCCTCGCTAGCCCTGCTCTTGCCGCCACAAGCGCTGGACGCTCTGATCGAGCGTTACGCCGGTATCGCTATCGAGATCCCCAAAGCCGACCACTTCTGTCGACAGATACGCAATCTGCAGATCGTCCAGCAAAGCTCGGATGGCCTATCCCGCAGCGCCCTGGCTGACAAGTACGGCTTGAGCCTGCGGCAGATCGGCAACATCCGCCGCCAAGAGCATGAAACTCATAGGTAAGTAGTTCCTGCTGAACCTCAATTACGAGGCTCCATAGCCTGAGACTGCGCATTTCGCGCATACGATAAGGAGATTGACTATGTCCCAGATTGATACCGGCCTGATCGGTTCCGTCATCAACGCACTGCCGCTGGATCGCATGATTTCAGGGCCATTGCAGGCCATGATTACGGCTCAGGTGCAGGCGAGCAAAGCCTATGCCGACTTCCTGATGGCGGTATGCATCAAGGATGGCAAAGCGGTGTCCGTGCAGTTCGACTACGACGAAACCCTGGTCGACGAGAACGGTGTATACAAGGGCACCGTCACCAAGAAGATGCGCATTCCGCTGCTGGCAGCCATCAGCCATCCCAACATCACCATCGAAGAAGGCTCCATCGACTTCGAGCTGACCATCAGCCAGCAAGCCGAAGACACCAGCGAAACGGCTGGCGAAGGCAGCTTCGAAGCCAAACTCGGCTGGGGTCCATTCAGTGTCACGGTGAAAGGCTCGGTCAGCCACAAGTCTACCCAGACGCGTAAAACCGACACCCGTGCGCGCTATGCCATCAGCACCAAAATTGCCCGTCAGGACCCACCAGAAGCACTGATGCGGGTGATCGACTTCCTCACTGATGCAGCGACCAAACCGGTGTTGATGCCAAGCGAGAAGGCCACGTTTGCAACTGATCCATTGCCTACTGACGCCATCCTGGAATCGCCAAAACCAGAGCCTGCAAAAGGCGGCAACCCGGCGCCGTAAGCGCCACCCTGACCCCGCTTCGGCGGGGTCTTCCTTACATCAGTGAGCGAGGAGTTCACCCATGGCACTGTTTTCCAGCAAGAAACAACCGATGAGCGCCAGTGATTTGAGCCATATCACCCGCGGTCTGCACCAAGCGGCGGCGGCGACCCATAACCTGGTTGCCCAGCAGTACATCAAGTTGTTTGACCAGTTTTTTGACTACAACCCGGACGACCTCGGCACTCCCATGAAGGCGAAGATGGTGGAAGTTGGTCTGGATGAGCAGCACACCATGAATATCCCGCTGATAGCTCTAGTCGCACCACGCGGCCTGGGGTTGGAAAGCATGAAGGTCGATCTCTCGGTCAAGATGCACGGTACCGAGCTCGAAAAAGCCAGCCACGCCCTGGAAAATGGCGAACTGCAAAGCGAGCGGTTCTTTGTCACCTTCGGCAGCGAGAAGCGCCAAGGACAAGAACGTGACCCAGATGAAATCACCATCAGTATGGAGTTCAAGGCCTGCGAGCCGCCTGAGGCCGTGCATAGACTGATCGAGGAGTACACCAACCTGATCAGCCCGATTCGAATGGCCGCCCCCACGCCAGCCGTGATTGAAAGCGAACCAACGCCCCCTCAGCCTGCCAGCCCCTGATCATGTACAGCATGGTGATAGGCCTGATGTACAGTTTGAGTGCACTGGCCTGGCTACTGTTCTGGCGTCGCAGCCTCGCGATGCCAGCACTGCTGCAACGCTATCCCTTGCTGCAGGCCCCATGGCTGGGCGGCGCGCTAGTGCAGTTAGTCGGTGCGGCGCTGGTATTGCACCCGGATACGTCAGCAGGCAAGGAGTTCGAAGCAGTATTGTTCGATGTACTGCACTCGCGCGCTGATCTTGTGTTGTCCGCATCAGCCAGCATTCTGGTGGTCGCCACAGTGGTCTACGGCATGCAACAGCAATCGCCACCACCACAAACATTTATCCGCCTGATGTCATACGCGATGGTGGCGCTATTGGGTTTTATGCTGCCTATAGTGTGGATACCGCAAACCCAGAGCGAGTGGATGCGCCTGCTGCGGCATATGCAAACAGCAGCTTTCAACTGGGGACTGTTTCTGGTTTGCGCAGGCCTAATAACCCTACTTGAAGACCTTATGCGCAGTGAAAATGGTGCCGTGAGCAGTAACCACGGCACCGAACCATCAGTCGGAACCCAGGGTCATGTTCCGATCACCGCTACTGGCACTGATTCTCCAGCGCTGCCCCAGGGCATAGAACACCCCCAATCCGCCGAAGAACGCCATAAACACACCACCGGCCAGTAGTACCCATAACTCACTGGTTGCAACGGGATCAGTGGCGGCTGCGTGAATCATCCACAAGCCCATCAGCGATAGGCACAAGCCGACACCCACGCCCAGTAATGTGCGCAGTCGGCTGCTGTGATGCCCTTGATGCTTCTGAATCAGCTCCAGTAACTCCTCAATGTCCTCCGGCTGTACGCCCGTGTTCGCATCGTCGACCAGCTCCACTGCACCAAATACCAGGCGCATGCGGATGGCTTTATCCAGCCACCCGCGCTCACTGGTGTTAATAATTACCGGCTTGCTCATGATGAAACCCCTCGCTAGGTATGGAATCTCAGCCTAGGGGTCGCGACTCAAGCGACTTCAGCAGGAGTCGTTTCCACGGCAAACGCCTAGCCTCTAGCTAGGCTTTACTAAGCAAACAGTCAGTATGAGTAACGGAGAGGCACATGAGCGAAGAGGAAAACAAACCACTGACACTATGGGAGATGCTGCAAAGCGTGCTGAGCGCAGCGCTCGGTGTGCAAAGCGGGAAGAACCGTAGCCGCGATTTCTCACGGGGTAAGCCCAGCCATTTCATCATTCTCGGTGTGTTGTTCACAGCCGTGTTTGTGCTGGTGATCTTCGGCATCGTCAAACTGGTGCTGCACCTGGCAGGCGTCTGACTTATTGCAGCAACGGTTTGATGGAGAAACCGTAATCCTTGATCTGCGGTTGGTACACAGCGCTGAACTGGCGGAAATCCAGGCCGTAACCTGGCACTTTGAGGCGCTGCTTCAAGTGCGCCGCCTGTTTGGCATCGAGCAGGCTGAACAACTGATCAACCCGATCCTTGCCGCCGCGTGCGGCAAAATCCACCCCGGCATGGTAATCATGCAACATCACCATCGCCCACCCGCCCAGGGTGAAATGTCCGCCGACCAGCACGCAGAGCTTACCGTCGATACGCGCCTGCAGTACTTCATCCGAGTTGTTCAGCGCCGACAGGTAAATATCCTTACCGGGTTGTTTTCCCAACTCCTGCGCAGCCTGCATCACCCCAAAAGCCATTTCATCATTGGCCGACCACACCAGCTGCACGTCGGGATGGCGAGGTAACATCAACCGTGCTTGCTCGTAGGCACGCTGACGCTTCCACTCCCCCTGCAACATCTGCTGCAGTTTGATCTCAGGGTGTTCGCGCAAGGCGCGGTGCAAGCCCTCTTCGCGCAGGCTTGAAGACGGTGTTAAACGAACACCAGCAAACGCCAGCAGGCTACCCGGCTTACCTTTCAGCTTGGCGATCAGGGCTTTCGCCATCCAGTAACCGGCTTGTTCGTCATTGGGGATCAGGCTGCCTATCCAGTTACGGTACTGCCCGCGCGAACCACCAATTATCTGCTGCTGTTCTGGCGTTAAGGTGCTATGCAAGGAAAACAGCTTGATCGGACTATCGGCAAACAGCCTGAGCAATTCCGGCGCGATGTACATTTCATTGACGAATATCAGGTAGTCCGGCTGTTTTTCGCGGGCTAGCACGCTGCGGGCTTTTTCCAGTAGCTGCGGTGGATTACGTTCGCCGTAGATAACCTGCAACTGCATACCCAGGTCATCGGCCGCGGCCTGCATAAAGTCGCTGTAACCCACCCAGAATGGTTCGTCGGAAAAACCAGGGTTGAGGAACACCACCGATGCCGGTGCCTTACCCGCTGCGCGCGAGTTTTCTGCGACGGCCTGAGGAGTCTGGCCAAACGCCAATAAGCACACAGCATAAATTACAGCTAAACCGGACCTGAACACGCCATGCCTCCTGAAAGGGATGCAGAGTATATCGGTAAAGCCATAGCAATTAGCCATCTACAGCCTGTTGAAAAACCACCTCAACCGTCATTGCGGCACCACTCGTGGCCGTGCAGCCAAGACGGCGCAGAGCACAATCGCTACAATCGCCAGCCATTCCTGCCCTCTAACACCGGTGTTTTATGTCGCCTCTGGAAATCATCGCTTCAGCCCTGGGTGTCTGGGCCGTCTGGCTAACTGTGCGGCAAAATCGCTGGTGCTGGCCGCTGGGTTTGCTGATGGTGCTGATGTACGCCTGGATCTTCTATGACGGCAAGTTGTACTCGAACATGCTGCTGCAGGGCGTGTATGCCGTGTTGCAAGGTTACGGCTGTTGGCAATGGACACGCGGCGGCAGTAGTCATAGCGGAGTACAAGTCAGCAGGCTCAGCCAACAAGGCATATTGATCAGCTTAGCAATAGGTGCAGTCGGTGCACTTGTGCTCGGTTACCTGATGGCCACCTTCACCGACGCTGCGGCACCCTGGCAGGACGCCTCACTGAGTGCGTTCAGCCTGGTCGCCCAGGTCTGGATGGCGCAGAAGCGCGTTGAGTGCTGGCCGCTGTGGATCGTCCTCGACCTGCTGTTCGTTGCGCTGTTTGTGCAGCAAGGTCTGTACCCGACTGCCGCACTGTATGGACTGTTTACCCTGCTGGCGGTCAATGGCTGGCTAACCTGGCGGCGTGATCGCGCGCTGGTCAATGCATGAAGGCCCGAACATGAAGGTACTGGTGCTCACTGGGCCGGAATCCAGCGGCAAAAGCTGGTTAGCCGGGCATATCCAGGCGAACTTTGGTGGCGTGCTGGTTGGCGAGTACGTGCGGCACTTCATCGAGCGTGAGCAGCGCGATACCTGCTACGCCGATATCAGCACCATCGCTCAGGGTCAATTAGCCTGGGAAGATCAAGCCAGGGCGGCGCGCCCCGAGCTACTGATCCTCGACACTCACCTGCTGAGCAATCTGCTCTGGAGTCGCGAACTGTTTGGTGACTGCCCCGCCTGGATCGAACAAGCCCTGCTCGAACGTGACTACCATCTGCACCTGTTACTCGACCCCGTCGATGTGCCCTGGATCGACGATGGCCAGCGCTGCCAGCCGGAGTTGGCCCAGCGCCTGGCGTTCTACCAGCGGTGCGAGCACTGGTTACGGCTGCATCAACAGCCAGTGCAATGCATTCAGGGCGACTGGGCGCAGCGCCGTGAGCAGACGCTGGCGACAGTGACGCACTGGCTCAACTCAACGCAACAGCACACTCGCCCAGGCCACTAGCAGGCTTAGGCAGACGATAATCGTCAGCGGCCGGCGCAGGCTGGGGTACCACTGCGGCGCCAGGCCTAATTTTACCGCCCGCAAATCGGCGGCATATAACCCGCCAAACGCCAGCAAACACAAAGGCAGAGCCAGACTCGATGGCATGCTGCCACTGATCGCCAGCCAACCGAGCAATGGTGGCACCACCGATAGCCCAAGCTGTATCTGCGCCGGCTCACCGGCATTTTCCGCACGCATAGCCAACCCCCAGTGAATCGCCCCCATAAAGGCCAGGATCACCGCGGCATAGTCCAGCAGTGCCGCCAGAACCATCACTCGCCAGCCCTCAGGCGTCACCCAGATGCCCAATGCCCCGCTAACAAACGGCACCAGCCCGGCATAACCCAGCAACATCGCCAATTTAGGCGGCTGCGGTGCGTCAAATGGATGCATGCACTCACTCCTGCGGATGAATTCGTCATAAACCGCACTGTAAAGCCATTTCCGGACCTATAAGAAGACTATTTCCTGAGATTCGTAGTAATGGCTGCTTGCCATCGGCTGCTGCAATAGGCATAAAACCAACAAATAAAAAACGCCACAAGGAAGTATCCATGCGCATTCTCCGTCGGGCCCTGTATGGGCTTCTTTTGTTGCTGGTGGTAGGGCTGCTTGTCGCTCTATATTTCATCGCCAACCCCAATCTGCCGGCTTACCAACAGCCCGATAAGCTTCATTACCTCGATCAGTGGTCGGAAGAAGAGCGCCAGACTTACTACTACACCCCCCAGGGTACCCAGGTGAAAGGCCTGCGATATGAATGGTTCAACGCTCTGGAGCTGCCGTTCAGCAGTAGCAAGTTCGCCACACCGGACTATCTTGCGCGCTTTGGTTTCCTCATCGACCCCGTCCAACAGCCCACGCAGCTGAACCCCGGCAACCTACCGGTCGGTTTTGCCCAGCATGAGGATGCGGAGACTGGCGAGCATTACCTCGATATCAGCTGTGCCGCATGCCACACCGGCGAGCTGCGCTATAAGGGCCAGGCCGTGCGTATTGACGGCGGCGCCGCGCTGCATTCCCTGGCATCCACCGTACCCACGTTACGCGGCGGCAGCTTTGGCCAGGCGCTCGGCATGAGCATGGCATTCACCTATTACAACCCGCTGAAATTCGGCCGCTTCGCCAAACAGGTACTCGGCGATGAGTACGACAGCCACAAAGCGCAGCTGCGCCGCGACTTCAAGGTGGTGCTCGACCGTCTGCTCGGCACGGCTTTCAATGACTGGCACCGCGGCCTTTACCCAACCGAGGAAGGCTTTGGTCGTACTGATGCTTTCGGCCGTATTGCCAACAGCGTTTTTGGTGATGCCATCGACCCGAGTAACTACCGAGTCGCCGATGCACCAGTAAGCTACCCGCAGGTCTGGGATATCTGGAAATTCGACTGGGTGCAGTGGAACGGCTCAGCCATGCAGCCCATGGCCCGCAACGTTGGCGAAGCCCTGGGCGTCGGCGCCACCCTGCGTTTGCTCAATGCCGACGGCCACCCAGTTGTCGAAGCTGAGCGCTACGCCTCCAGCGTTCGCTTGCGCGACCTCTTCACCCTGGAAGAAACCCTCAAGCAACTGCAACCGCCAACTTGGCCGGAAGAGGTGTTTGGCAAGGTCGATCTGCCTCTGGCCAGCCGTGGCCGCGCGCTGTTTAGCGAGAACTGCGCTTACTGCCACGCCCCAAACCCGAAGAAGCCCGAGGACAGCTTTGCCCCCTCGCGTAACCCGGAATGGCGTATGCGCGTGGTCCCTACGTCAGTAGTCGGCACCGACCCAACCACCGCCGACAACATCGCCGACCACCGTTTCGACATCAGCAAACTGGGCTGGACCAAAACCGAGCTGAGCAAGCTGGATGTGCGCCTGTTTGGTGCGACGCTGGACGACATCGACATGCGCAGCATCTCCAGCGCCAAGGCCCTGGCCTATGTCACTGCCTACGTGGAAAACCGCGCCTACCAAGACGCCGGCATTTCCGAGCGCGAACGCTGGCGCATGGATGGTTTCGGCCTGCCGATTGGCGTCCAGGAAAAGCGCGGCTACAAGGCGCGCCCGCTGGATGGCATCTGGGCCACCCCGCCGTTCCTGCATAACGGGTCGGTGCCGACCCTATTCCAGCTACTGTCGCCAGTTTCAGAGCGGCAAACCCAGTTCTGGGTGGGCAACTTCGAGTTCAACCCCAAACAGATTGGCTACAACAGCGAAAAATTCACCGGCGGCTTCCACTTCGACACCCAGGTCACCGGCAACAGCAATCGCGGCCATGAATTCCGCGCGGGCTGCCGTGAAGACGGCGTGATCGGCCGCGCCCTGCAACCGGAAGAACGCTGGGCGCTGATCGAGTACCTCAAGGTCCTGGGCAATCCTGAGTTGGAACAACAGCTACAGCCTGTTGTAGCCAAGGAGTGGACACCAGGCCCGTCTTGCCAGAACTGAACTGCACGCTGCCTTTGATCGCACACTGAGAATAATTAAAAGGAATTGACTCCATGTTTAAACGATTCTGGCTCTGGCTCGGCCGCGTACTTGGCAAGTTGCTGGTGCTTGTACTGGCCATCGGTATCGGCGGCTGGGCCATCGGTGCGGCCTATTACGGCTGGAAGTTCTCCGGCCCGGTCTCCACTGAAGAGCAGATCCCTGCCGATGAAGCTGCGTTGACCCAGAGCATCATCGAAGATGCCATTCGCGTGGTCGAACAGCACCGCGACAATACCCGCGTACTACGTGATGCCCACGCCAAAGCCCACGGTTGCATGAAGGCCGAAGTCACCGTCAGCGCCGATCTCGATAGCAGCCTGCAACACGGCGTGCTCAGTGAGCCCGGCAAAACCTGGCAGGCCTGGATGCGCCTGTCCAATGGCAATGCCTACCCGCAATTCGACCGGGCCCGCGATGCGCGAGGGATGGCGATCAAGCTGCTGGATGTGCCCGGTGAAAAACTCAGCAAAAGCCCGCAACACGCCAGCGAGCAGGACTTCGTGATGTTCAATCACCCGGCCTTTTTCGTGCGCGATGTGGCCGAGTACAAAAGCAATTTCGCCGCCCAAGCTGACGGCCAAAAGGTCTTGGCTTTCTTTCCCAGCTGGAATCCCAGCACCTGGGAAATCCGCCACATGATTATCGCCCTGAAGACCCTGTCCCCTGCCCCCGAAACACCGGTGGCAACCACCTACAATTCCATCGCCCCATTCAAACTGGGCGAGCACAACATCAAGTACCGGGTTATTCCTCAACCAGAAGCCTGCCCTGAGTATCAGCTGCCTGAACAAAACCAGGACCTGCCGAACTTCCTACGCAATGCGCTGTATCAGCAGCTGTCGTTGGACCGTGTACCGGCCTGCTTTGCCCTGCAGGTGCAGCGGCAAAATGCCGAGTACTACATGCCCATCGAAGACCCCAGCGTTGAGTGGAACGAAGCTATATCGCCGTTCGAAACCGTCGCCACCATCAAGGTGCCCGCACAGGATTTTGATAGCCGCGAGCAGAACCTGTTCTGCGACAACCTGTCGTTCAATCCTTGGCATGCGCTACCCGAGCATCGTCCGATTGGCGGTATCAACCGCCTGAGAAAGGCGGTCTACGAGGCCGTCAGCATCTATCGGTTGGAGCGAAACCAACCATAAAACTGTATCCAATCCTCTGTGCTACTCGGTTACCACCCGTTGAGCTGGTAATATTCGCGCCTTGCCAAACGCACTGTTAACCGCGTACCACCTGAGAGAAAGACCGTGGAATTGTTCAAAGAGTTTATGTTCGAGGCTGCCCACCGACTGCCTCACGTCCCCGAAGGCCACAAATGTGGGCGCCTGCACGGCCACTCCTTCAAGGTCGCGGTTTATATCGAGGGCGAAGTTGACCCCTACACCGGTTGGATTCGCGACTTCTCCGAGATCAAGGCGATCTTCAAGCCGCTCTACGAACAGCTCGACCACAATTACCTGAACGATATTCCTGGCCTGGAAAACCCCACCAGCGAAGTGCTGGCCAAGTGGATTTGGCAGCAACTCAAGCCGCTGCTGCCTGAGCTGTCGCGCATCCGTATCCACGAAACCTGCACCAGTGGTTGCGAATACCGTGGCGATTGATTGCTCACTTCATAGTGCCCATAGCGCTAGTCCGCTTCCCTGAGCCCCAGCGCTATTGAGTAGCGCACGGCTAAGCCTGTCGCTAGGTCGAACACCGACACAGTGATTACTATCCAACAACCGCCTACAACCCACAGAAAGGTTTCATAACCTTGAAACTGGTTTGAGAAAAAACACGAACTTGTCATTAGTGAGGCCGTGCTTTAGGGTGCTTAGGCACTTTGCCTGGATGGGTAAAGCTTCTTACGGATAAGCGAAAAGGAATCACAACATGTTGAAGAAAATTGCTCTGGCTGTCGGCCTGGTTACCCTGCTCAGCGGTTGCGCCACTGGCATGTCGCCAGTCAGCGTTGGCTTGATCACCGACGTCAAAGGTCCGATCACTGCCACTACCGCTTCCGGTAACAAAACCGGTACTGCTTGCGCCACTACCATCATTGGTCTGATCAACAAAGGCGACGCTTCCATTGCTGCCGCCAAGGCCAATGGCAACATCGGCACCATCGCTACCGCTGACTACCACACCAAAGGCTTCTACCCGTTCTTCGGCGAAACCTGCGTGAACGTAACCGGTAACTAAGTTGTCGGACTGCCCCAAACCCTGTTTGGGGCAGTACAGAAAACCTGTTTTTCTAGAGGCCGTAGTCTGCCAAGGCTGACAAGAACTGAGCCTCGTCAATTACCCGCACACCCAGTTCACTGGCCTTTGCCAGTTTCGAACCAGCTCCTGGTCCGGCGACCACACAACTGGTTTTCACCGATACCGATCCGGCCACCTTGGCCCCCAGGCTTTCCAGTTTTTCCTTGGCGGTATCACGGCTCATCACTTCCAGCGTGCCCGTCAGCACCCAGGTCTGCCCAGCTAGCGGTAAGCCTTCGATAACTTTTTTCTCGCTGTGCCAGTGCATGCCAAAGTCCTGCAGCTGCAATTCGATAGCACGTGCATGCTCGACATTAGCTGGCACATCGAAAAACTCGCGCACAGCCTTGGCCTGCTTCTCCGGTAGGGTTTGTCGCATATCCAGCCAGTCAGCAGCCAGTACAGCGTCAAGACTGCCAAACTTATCTGCCAGTTTCTGCGCACCGCCGGGGCCGACTGAGGGGATATTCAGCTTATCTAGCATCCCGGCTAGGGTAGCGCTGGCACTGAACTCGGCTCCCAGCTCGCCTTGCTCTTGCAGCTGCAAGCCACACTGATCAAGGGCCAGCAAGGCAGCTATCACCTGCTGGTTATGGCTATCAGCGAAGAAGCTGTGAATCTCATGTGCCACCTCCAGGCCGATATCGGGCAGGTAGGTCAGCACTTCGGGCAAGGCCTGCTGCACACGTTCCAGAGAGGCCAGCGCACGGGCCAGCACCTTGGCAGTTTCCTCACCTACATCGGGTATACCAAGGGCGTAGATAAAGCGCGCCAAGGTCGGCTGCTTGCTGTCCGCAATGGCCTGCAGCAGCTTGTTGCTGGAGACCTCGGCAAAGCCTTCCAGGTTGATGATCTGCTCATACTTCAGCTTGTATAGATCGGCAGGCGAGGCAATCAGCTGCTCATCAACCAGCTGCTCGATGGTCTTGTCGCCCAGCCCCTCAATGTCCATAGCCCGGCGCGAAACAAAGTGAATGATCGCCTGCTTGAGCTGCGCACCACATGCCAGACGACCGACACAGCGGTACACCGAGCCTTCGCTGAAGGTCTCCTTGCCTTTGCTGCGCTTGACCAACTGGGTGCGCTCAACGTGGGAGCCGCACACTGGGCAGTTTTCTGGTATCTGCACGGCCCGGGCATTCGCTGGACGCCGCTCAGGCACCACCGCCATAACCTGCGGGATTACGTCACCGGCGCGGCGGATAATCACCGTATCGCCGATCATCACGCCTAGGCGCGCCACCTCATCCATATTGTGCAGCGTGGCATTGGCCACCATCACTCCAGCCACCTTGACCGGTTTGAGCCGCGCTACTGGAGTGACCGCGCCGGTTCGACCAACCTGAAACTCCACACCTAGCAGCTCGGTCAGTTCTTCCTGCGCCGGAAACTTGTGGGCAATCGCCCAGTGCGGCGTGCGCGCGCGGAAGCCAAGTTGCTGCTGATCTTCGATGGTATTGACCTTGAACACCACACCATCGATGTCATAGGCCAGGGCCATGCGCCGTTCGCCAATATCTCGGTAGTAATCCAGACAAGCCTGCACGCCCTTGGCCAGTTTCAGTTCGCGGCTAATGGGAATACCCCAGGCTTTGAGCTGTTCAAGCATGCCAACCTGAGTGGTCGCGAGCTCGCCGCTGACTTGGCCGACGCCATAGCAGCAGAACTCCAGCGGCCGACTGGCAGTGATCTTCGGATCGAGCTGACGCAGGCTTCCGGCTGCTGCGTTGCGTGGGTTGGCGAAGGTCTTGCCACCACTCTCGGCCTGACGGGCATTAAGCTCTTCAAAACCCACCTTGGGCATATAGACTTCGCCGCGCACTTCCAGCACCTGCGGCCAACCTTCGCCTTGCAGCTTGAGTGGCACGTTGCGGATGGTGCGCACATTGCGGCTGATATCCTCGCCGGTAGTGCCATCGCCACGGGTTGCGCCGCGCACTAATTGGCCGCTCTCGTAACGCAAGCTGACGGCCAGACCATCGAGCTTGGGTTCGCAGCTGTATTCAACATCCGCTCCGCCGCCGAACAGGTCGCCCGAAAGGCCAAGGCCGCTCTGCACACTGCGGTCGAAGGCAAGTAGATCCTCTTCTTCGAAGGCGTTGCCCAGGCTGAGCATGGGAATCTCATGGCGTACCTCGCCAAACGCCGCAAGCGCCTCAGCGCCAACGCGCTGAGTCGGCGACTCGGCTGTCACCAGTTGCGGATGTTCAGCTTCCAGCGCCTGCAATTCACGAAACAGACGGTCGTACTCGGCATCGGGAACGCTCGGCTCATCAAGTACGTGATAACGGTAGTTATGCCAATCCAGTTCGGCACGCAGTTGCACAATGCGCTGGGCAGCAGTCGAGGCGTCGATCATTACGGTGTTCTCTCAAACGAAAAGAGCAGCCTTGGCTGCTCTTGGTATTTCATCGGTTAATTCAGCGCTTGTTGGTCAGTTGCTTGCGCTCGTATTCGACGATGCGCTGGCGGTAGTGTTCGATCGTTTGCGCAGTCATCACGCTGCGCTGGTCATCCTTCAATTCGCCACCCAGTTCATGGGCCAGTTTGCGTGCGGCTGCCACCATCACATCAAAAGCCTGCTTGGGGTGACGCGGGCCGGGCAAGCCGAGGAAGAAACTCACGGCACGGGTGCTGAAACCTTCAATGTCGTCAAGATCAAACGTGCCAGGCTTCAACGCATTGGCCATGGAGAACAGCACTTCACCATTACCTGCCATGCTTTCGTGGCGATGGAAGATATCCATTTCACCAAAGCGCAGGCCGCTTTCCAGAATATTCTGCAACAGCGCCGGCCCCTTGAAGCCGTCCTCGTCACGGGCGATAACATTGATCACCAGCACTTCTTCAACCGGTGGCAATTCCTTGCTGCTTTCCTTGGCCTGACCGGCGGGTTTGACCACGTCGTCATCAACCGGATTAAGCAGCGTCGGCACAGGTTCTTCCAGGCCCAGATTGAGGTCGCCCTGTTGGGGTTCACCGCTGCGGCGACGATTCAATTCACGCACACTCAGCGATGGTAGGTCTTCTTCATCAAAAGCCGGCTCATTACTGCGATCAATAACCCGTGGAGGACTGAGCAGATCGGGATCGCTGTCATCATCCGGCAGATTGGCAAAACTGCGGTCAAGTTTGAACTTGAGTTTGCCCTTACCACCGCGCATCCGCCGCCAACCATCAAACAGGATGCCGGCAATCACAATAATGCCGATGACAATCAGCCACTCGCGCAGACCGAATTCCATGGAATACCTTAACCCCTAATAAAATGTGATGAAAAAGGCCTTCCTGGGCCATTTTGCTAATTCTTTTCCGCGGCGCCAAGCCTATGTTATGCCAGGCCTTTCCCTGAGTTATAACGCCACGTCTAATAACAATGCGCATTAAGCTAGCACGACGAAAGATAACTTTACACCGCCCTGGCCATCATGATTCAACCAAGGCCAGCGCTTCCTCCACATCCACGGCCACCAATCGCGAACAACCGGGCTCGTGCATGGTTACGCCCATCAACTGATCAGCCATTTCCATGGCGATTTTATTGTGGGTGATATAGATAAATTGCACGGTTTCCGACATCTCTTTTACCAAGCGTGCATAACGGCCAACGTTGGCATCATCGAGTGGCGCATCTACTTCGTCGAGCATACAAAACGGCGCTGGGTTGAGCTTGAAAATGGCAAATACCAGTGCCAATGCGGTCAGCGCCTTTTCTCCACCTGAGAGCAAATGGATGGTGCTGTTCTTCTTGCCGGGCGGACGCGCCATGATGGTTACGCCGGTATCCAGCAAATCTTCGCCGGTCAGTTCCAGATAAGCGTTGCCGCCGCCAAATACTTTCGGGAATAGCGCTTGTAGGCCACCGTTAATTTGATCGAAGGTTTCCTTGAAGCGATTGCGGGTTTCCTTGTCGATCTTGCGAATGACGTTTTCCAAGGTATCCAGCGCTTCCACCAGGTCAGCGTTCTGCGCATCCAGGTAACGCTTACGCTCGGATTGCTGCTGGTATTCGTCAATCGCCGCCAGGTTGATCGGCCCCAGACGCTGAATACGTGCAGCCAGACGCTCAAGCTCGTCTTCCCAGACTTTCTCGCTGGCTTCTGCAGGCAGGCTGGCGAGTACACCATGCAGGTCGTAATTGTCTTCCAGCAATTGGTCCTGCAGGGCTTTGCGCCTTACGGTCAGCGATTGCCAATCCATTCGTTGCTGTTCCAGCTGGCCCCGCAATAACTGCGCCTGCTGTTCGGCCTGGGTACGGCGTTTTTCCGCATCACGCAGTTCACGGTCGGCATCTTCCAGGGCCAGGCGCGCAAGCTTGAGTTCGTCTTCTACTGCCATGCGTTTATCGAGTTGCTCTTCCAGTTTCATGCGCAGCTCTTCCAGCGGCGCTTCGCCCTCCTCCAGATTGAGGTTGAGCTGCTCGCGTTTCTCGTGCAGACGCTCGGCCTGCAACTCCAGGCGCTCCAGAGCCTGGCGGGTGGAATCATGCTGGGCTTTCAACGAACCCAGGCGCACTGCTAGCTGATGAGCGTGATCCTTGTGCTGACGGGCTTCCTGACGCACGCGATCGAGGCGTTCGCGCAGGCTGTCGCGGCGGGCCAGCAGGCTTTCGCGCTGCTCGTTGTCGGTCGCCATAGCATCCAGAGCGTCCTGCAGTTGCAGGCGCGACTCGCCCAGTTGCTCATGTTCGATTTCACGCTGTTCGCCCAGCTCCAGCAACTCACTGTCCAGGCGAGTACGGCGCAGTATCAGTTGCTCGACCTTGGCTTGCCCAGCCGACAGCTGAGCCTTCAATTCACCAAGACTACGGGCCAGGTCCTGCGCATGGCGGCGCTGCTGCTCACGTTGTTCTTCTTGAGCGCGCTGATTTTCGCGCAAGTGCAGCAACCGCTCATCCAGCACGGCCAGCGCGGCTTCGCGCTCATCGCGCTCCAGGCTTAGCCGCTCGATCTCCTGACCACGGGCCAGCACACCGCTTTCCGCTTCACTGGCGCGGCGCACGCGCAGAAAGTGCCGGCCGACCCAGTAGCCATCACGGCTGATCAGGCTTTCGCCCTCGGCCAAGTTCAAGCGCGCGGCCAGCGCTTCATCCAGGCTCTGCACCGGCGTGACCTTGGCCAGCCAGGGCGCCAGATCGACGCTGGCTTCGACCTTGTCCAGCAAACTGCCAGCAACCCGTGCGCCGCCCTTGCTCGGGCTGGCCAGGCGTAGATCGCCCTGGGTCAGGCCGGCAAAATCCAAACCCTGGAAATCATCCAACAGCACGGCCTGCAGATCGGCACCGAGTACGGTTTCCACCGCCAGTTCCCAGCCGGCCTCAACTCGCAGGCCCTCGGCCAGTCGCGGGCGTTCGCTCAGCTGCTGCTCGAGCAGCCATTCGCCGGCACCTTTACCTGGGTCCAACGCCGCCTGCTGCAAGGCTTCCAACGAGGCCAGGCGGCCATTCAGGCGCTGCAATTCACCTTGCGCCTGTTGCTGGGCTTGCCCGCTGTGCTGCAGATCATTACGCAGCTGCTGCAGGCGCTCGGCCTGCTGTTCTTCTTCCAGCTGTAGGTCTTCCAGGCTGATTTCGCCGGCGGCGATCTGCTCGCTCAGTTCGATAATTGCCGCATCTTCCGGATCGGCCGCCAATTGCTGCAGCTCATCGGTGAGACGCCGCTGACGTTCGGCCAGGCGCTCCAGGCTCTGCTCCAGCTGGGCAATCCGCGATTGCTGCACTTCGGCCTGACGCCGTGGCTCGGCGCTGCGCTGGTTGAAGCTGTCCCACTGTTCCTGCCAGCCATGCATGGCGGTTTCGGATTCTTCCAGCCAGGCCGCAGATTCTTCAGCCGCCGCAGCAGTCAGCTCCTGCTCAGGTTCGAGCATGGCCAGCTCTTCGCCCAGAGTCGCCAGCAACGTGCGGTCGTGGCCCAGGTGCGATTCGGTCTCTAGGCGCGCGCGCTCGGCTTCGTTAAGGTCATCCTGCAACTGGCGCAAACGCTGCTGGCCGTGCTGGATGCTCTGCTCGATACGCGCGATATCGCCGCCCACCGAGTAGAAACGCCCTTGCACAAGGTTGAAACGCTCGCTCAGCTCGTGATGGCCATCGCGCAGGCGCTCAATACTGGCATCGGCATTGCGCTGCTCGGCGACTAGGGCTTCGAAGCTGACTTCCTGGTTGCTGATCACCGCCTCGCGGCTACCCACCTGCTCATTCAGCGCCTGCCAACGTAGGGCGGTGAGCTGGGCTTTGAGCTGACGCTCCTCGGCCTTGTATTCCTGATACTTCTCCGCCGACTGAGCCTGGCGGTGCAGGCGGTCAAGCTGACGCTCCAGCTCTTCGCGCAGGTCGGTCAGGCGTGCCAGGTTTTCATGGGTGCGACGGATGCGGTTCTCGGTTTCGCGGCGGCGCTCCTTGTACTTCGAGATGCCGGCGGCTTCTTCGATAAAGTTGCGCAGGTCTTCCGGCTTGGCTTCGATCAGCTTGCTGATCATGCCCTGCTCGATAATCGAGTAACTGCGCGGGCCCAAGCCGGTGCCGAGGAAGATGTCGGTAATGTCGCGGCGGCGGCACTTGGTGCCGTTGAGGAAATAGGTGTTCTGGCTGTCGCGGGTGACCCGGCGACGGATCGAGATTTCGTTATAGCCGGCGTACTCACCGGTCAGGGTGCCGTCCGAGTTGTCGAAGATCAGTTCGATAGAGGCCTGGGTCACCGGTTTGCGGGTATTGGAGCCATTGAAGATGACGTCGGTCATCGACTCGCCACGCAGGTTCTTCGCCGAACTTTCGCCCATCACCCAGCGCACGGCATCGATAATGTTCGACTTACCGCAGCCGTTAGGCCCGACCACTGCCGCCATATTACTGGGAAAGGTCACCGTCGTCGGGTCGACGAATGACTTGAAACCGGCCAGCTTGATGCACTTGAGCCGCATAGACAGCCTTCCTTAAGCGTCGGCCAGTGCGGCCAGCACCAGCTGGCAATTGTGCTCACCGTAACCAAGCAACACCTCGCGGATGGCCTGGTGGTCACGGGCGATGATCGCCTGCAGCAATGCGGCAAAGGTATTGAGGAACTGGCCCATTTCACCTTTGCGCCGCTCCAGCGCCAGGTGATAGGTGCGGCTGATGGCCGGCAGCAGGTTCTCCACGGTTTCCTGTAGGTAGGGATTATTGGAGAACGGGAATGCAGCACGCATGATGTCAAAGCTGCTTTCGACAAAAGCATTGATATCTTCACGCTGCAGGCTGTCCTGCAGGCGCTGCTGAATAACCAGGAACGGCCCGAGATCCGCCTCAACCTGCCAGCTATCCGCCACCGCTTTGCCCAGTAGGATGTAGAGCTCCATGACCAGGGCGTACAGGCTCTTGACGTTATGCGGCGTAAGTTCAGCCACCTGCGCGCCACGGCGCGGCGGGATCACGATCAGGTGCCGGCGTTCCAGAATCAGCAGTGCTTCGCGCACCGACCCTCGGCTGACATTCAGCGCCTGGGTGACTTTCTGTTCCTGAATCCGCTCACGCGCCTTCAACTCACCACGAATGATGCGTTCGGCAAGGTGATGGGCGATCTGCTCAGCGAGGCTATCCGGTGCCTTGAACGTCATGATGATCCTTAGGCTCTATCTGACCTATTGGAGATGGCTTAAAGCGGCTAAACCCGCGCCAGGCTTGGCCTGAGCGGTCGAGCGCCGGCGCGAGTGTAACACAGGGTGTTACCGGGCCAAGGCCACTAGCGCCCTGCTTTCAAACCAAAAGGTGGGCAGCCAGGGGATGGGCAGCAACACAGATTGTCCTACAATCCAACCAACACCCTACTCCAACAATAATAAGTACGGAGCCACCATGTTCGAACGCCTGCCCTCCAACTGGATGCTTGTGATTAAAAGCATCGGCTACTGGTTCTGGTTGATCCCTGTATTGGGCATCCCCTTGAGCTACTACTGGTCATTAAATAGTCAATACGCCAACGCTTGGCCCTGGCTGGTGGTGCTGGTGGTGTTTGGGGTTATTCCGCTGCTGGATTTCATTATCGGCCGTGATCCGGCCAACCCCGATGAAGCGGTGCAGGTGCCGCAAATGGAGCAGCAAGGTTATTACCGCCTGCTCAGCCTGATCACCGTGCCGGCTTTGCTTGGCATGCTCGGTTGGTCCGGCTGGGTATTCGTCAACCATGAGGCCTGGAGCTGGGTTGGTCAGCTAGGCTGGGTACTTTCCGTCGGCACGGTGACTGGCGCGATCGGTATTACCGTGGCCCATGAGTTTATCCATAAGGACCCGCAACTGGAGCAAAACGCCGGCGGCCTGCTGCTGGCAGCCGTGTGCTACGGCGGTTTCAAGATCGAGCATGTGCGCGGTCACCATGTACATGTATCAACTCCGGAAGACGCCAGTTCTTCGCGCTACGGCCAGAGCCTGTATGCCTTCCTGCCGCACGCCTATGTGCACAACTTCCTCAATGCCTGGAAGCTTGAAGCTGAACGGCTGAAACGCAAAAATCTGCCCGCCCTGCACTGGCGCAATGAGCTGATTGGCTGGTACGCGGTCAGCGTCCTATTTCTGCTCGGTTTCAGCCTGGCCTTCGGCTGGCTCGGTGCACTGTTCTTTATTGCGCAGTCAGTGGTCGCCTTCACCCTGCTGGAAATCGTCAACTATGTGGAACACTACGGCCTGCACCGCCGCAAGCTGGAGAATGGTCGCTATGAACGCACCAATCCGACGCATTCATGGAACAGCAACTTCCTTCTGACCAACCTGTTTCTCTTCCATCTACAGCGCCATTCCGACCACCACGCTTACGCCAAGCGCCGCTACCAGGTGCTGCGCCATTTCGACGACAGTCCACAACTGCCCAATGGCTATGCCGGAATGATCGTCCTGGCGCTGTTTCCGCCGCTGTGGCGCTCGGTGATGGACCCACGGGTGCGTGCCTACTACGCAGGTGAAGAACATCAACTGACCGATTCGCAGCTGACTCACTCCTAAAGCGCAGACGTGCTACAAAAAGCGCCAAGGGCTCCCACCCTTGGCGTTTTTGCATGCGTGCACTTTTGTTTCTGTAGCACCTTGTTTGGCATAAAAGCGGCTAGCGTTTAACCGAGCTGCAGGGCTTTTCGTGCTCATAACTGAATCGTATGACAATCGCCTGACCAAAGAGTCAAATATTTGTTGACCCTAAAGTCAGAAAACTCTAGATTCGCCTCATGCCAAGCCGTGTGGAAACGCTGCGCCGTTGTGCTCAGTCGTTTCAGCAGAGCCTGATACGAGAACAATAAAGTGCCTGGAGGTCGTCCTTGATCCAGTTTTTACTCAACCGGGAGCTGCGTACTGAGCATGCCCTCGACCCAAATGTCACCGTGCTCAATTACCTGCGTGAGCATGTCGGCAAATCCGGAACCAAAGAAGGCTGCGCGTCTGGCGACTGTGGTGCCTGCACCGTTGTAGTTGGTGAGCTGGATGGCGAGCGCGTGCGTTATCGCACCCTCAACTCCTGCCTGACCTTCGTTTCCTCTTTGCACGGTAAACAGCTGATCACGGTTGAAGACCTCAAGCACCAGGGCAGGCTGCACAGCGTGCAGCAGGCCATGGTCGACTGCCACGGCTCGCAATGCGGCTTCTGCACCCCAGGGTTTGTCATGTCGCTGTTCGCCCTGCAGAAGAACAGCAGCGGCTTCGACAAGGCTGACACCATGGAAGCCCTGGCCGGCAACCTTTGCCGCTGCACCGGCTACCGCCCGATTATCGATGCCGCCGAACAGGCCTGCTGCCAGAAGCAGCCAGACCAGTTTGACGCAGCCGAAGCGCAAACCGTTGCACAACTAAAAGCCATCGCCCCGCAGGACACTGCCGAGCTAAATAGCGGCGACAAACGATGCCTGTTGCCGCTGACAGTCGCCGACCTGGCCGATATCTATGCTGCCAACCCTGAAGCTCGCCTGCTCGCTGGCGGTACCGATTTGGCGCTGGAAGTCACCCAGTTCCACCGCGAACTGCCGGTGATGATCTACGTCGGCCACATCGAAGCGATGAAACGCGTTGACGTGACTGCCGAGAGCATTGAAATCGGCGCAGCCACGGCCCTCTCCGATTGCTACGCCGCCCTGGCCCAGGATTACCCGGACTTCGGCGAGTTGCTGCACCGCTTCGCCTCTTTGCAAATCCGCAACCAGGGCACCCTGGGTGGCAATATCGGTAACGCCTCGCCGATTGGTGACGCCCCGCCGCTGCTGATCGCCCTCGGCGCGCAAATCGTCCTGCGCAAAGGAAGCGAGAGCCGTACGTTGCCGATCGAAGACTACTTCCTCGACTACAAGGTGACTGCGCGCCAGGAAGCCGAATTCATCGAAAAGATCATCGTGCCGCGCCATCAGGCCAGCCAGGCGTTCCGCGCCTACAAGGTGTCCAAGCGCCTCGACGATGACATCTCCGCTGTCTGCGCCGCCTTCAATCTGGTGGTCGAAGATGGCGTGGTGCAAAGCGCGCGTATCGCCTTTGGCGGCATGGCGGCCATCCCGAAACGCGCCGCTGCCTGCGAAGCCGCGCTGCAAGGCTCGGCCTGGTATCCGGGTGTGATCGAACGCGCCTGCGCCGCGCTGGCCGAGGATTTCACCCCGCTCAGCGACTTCCGCGCCAGCAAGGAATACCGCCTGCTCACTGCACAGAATCTGCTGCGTAAATTCTTCCTCGAGCTGCAAGCTCCCGAAGTCGAAACCCGGGTGACCGCCTATGTCTAACCACATCCAGCACAAAACCCAGGCCGAACTGGCCGAACTGTTCCGCGCCGACATCACCACCGGCGTCGGCAAGAGCGTCAAACATGAAAGCGCGGACAAGCATGTCTCCGGCGAAGCCATCTACGTCGACGACCGCCTGGAATTTCCCAATCAGCTGCACGTCTATGCCCGCATGAGCGACCGCGCCCACGCGCGCATCGTCAGCATCGATACCGCGCCCTGCTACGCCATTCCTGGCGTGGCCATCGCGATCACCAGCAAGGATGTACCCGGCCAGCTGGACATCGGCCCGGTGGTCGCTGGCGACCCGCTGCTAGCGGACGGTAAGGTCGAATACGTTGGCCAGGTGGTGATCGCCGTCGGCGCCGACAGCCTGGAAACCGCACGCAAGGCGGCCATGGCCGCAATCATCGAATACGAGGATCTCGAGCCGGTACTGGATGTGGTCGATGCATTGCGCAAGAAGCATTTCGTCCTCGACAGCCATCAGCACAAGATCGGCAACTCCGCAGCCGAATTGGCTACCGCGCCGCGCCGCCTGCAAGGCAGCCTGCATATCGGCGGCCAGGAACACTTCTACCTGGAAACCCAGATTTCCTCGGTAATGCCCAGCGAAGACGGCGGCATGATCGTCTACACCTCTACGCAGAACGCCACCGAAGTGCAGAAGCTGGTGGCCGAAGTGCTCGGCGTGCCGATGCACAAGATCGTCATCGACATGCGCCGCATGGGCGGCGGTTTCGGCGGCAAGGAAACCCAGGCTGCTGGCCCGGCGTGCCTCTGTGCGGTGATCGCGCACCTCACCGGCCGACCGACCAAGATGCGCCTGCCGCGCGTTGAAGACATGCAGATGACCGGCAAGCGTCACCCGTTCTACGTCGAGTACGACGTCGGCTTCGATGACAACGGCCTGCTGCACGGCATCGAAATCGAACTGGCCGGCAATTGCGGCTACTCGCCGGACCTGTCCGGTTCGATCGTCGACCGCGCGATGTTTCACTCCGACAATGCCTACTTCCTCGGTAATGCCACCATCAATGGTCACCGCTGCAAGACCAACACCGCGTCGAACACCGCCTACCGCGGCTTCGGCGGCCCGCAGGGCATGGTCGCCATCGAAGAAATCATGGATGCGGTCGCGCGCAGCCTGGGCAAAGATCCGCTGGAAGTGCGCAAGACCAACTACTACGGCAAGACCGAGCGCAACGTCACCCACTACCACCAGACCGTCGAGCACAACGTTATCCACGAGATGACCGCCGAGCTGGAAGCCAGCAGTGACTACGCCAAGCGCCGTGAAGAAATCCGCGCATTCAACGCCAAGAGCCCAGTACTGAAGAAAGGCCTGGCGCTGACCCCGGTTAAATTCGGTATCAGCTTTACCGCCACCTTCCTCAACCAGGCCGGCGCGCTGATCCATATCTACACCGACGGTTCGATTCACCTGAACCACGGCGGCACCGAGATGGGCCAGGGCCTCAATACCAAGGTCGCGCAGATCGTCGCCGAAGTGCTGCAGGTAGATGTTTCGCGGATTCAGATCACTGCGACCAACACCGACAAGGTGCCAAACACCTCGCCGACCGCCGCCTCCAGCGGTGCCGACCTCAACGGCAAAGCCGCACAGAACGCAGCTGAAACCCTCAAGCAACGCCTGGTCGACTTTCTGGTGCGCGAGTACAAGGTCACCCCGGAAGACGTCGAATTCCGCAACAGCCAGGTGCGCGTACGCGATCTGTTCCTGAGCTTCGAGGAAGTGATCCAGAAGGCCTATTTCGGCCAGGTATCGCTTTCAAGCACTGGCTTCTACCGCACACCAAAGATCTTCTATGACCGCGACAAGGCCGCCGGCCGTCCTTTCTACTACTTCGCCTACGGTGCAGCCTGTTCGGAAGTGATCGTCGACACTCTGACCGGTGAGTACAAGATGCTGCGCACCGACATCCTGCATGACGTCGGCGCCTCGCTGAACCCGGCCATCGATATCGGCCAGGTTGAAGGCGCATTCGTCCAGGGCATGGGCTGGCTGACCATGGAAGAGCTGGTATGGAATGGCAAAGGCAAGCTGATGACCAACGGCCCGGCCAGTTACAAGATCCCAGCCATCGCCGATATGCCGCTGGACCTGCGCGTCAACCTGGTTGAAAACCGCAAGAACCCAGAAGACACCGTGTTCCACTCCAAGGCCGTCGGTGAGCCGCCGTTTATGCTCGGCATCGCCGTGTGGTGTGCGATCAAGGACGCCGTGGCCAGCCTGGCTGACTACCGCGTACAACCGAACATCGACGCCCCGGCAACCCCTGAGCGCGTGCTTTGGGGGGTGGAGCAGATGAAGAAGCTGCAGCAGAACGCCAAGTCGGCCACCGCTGCCGAGGTCGAACCGGCATAACGCCAACCCGCCTGGGTGCTCATCCACCCAGGCGCTGCACAGACAGGTGTACAACAATGACAAAACACACCGAAACGAAACCGCAGACACCGCGACCGATTCCGGTACCGATACTGGACCCGTCGCCGAGTAACTGGCGCCTACCGCGCCCCGGACAACTGCCACCCACATGGAGGCTGAGCAAATGAGCTGGATCAGCGCCCTCGCCGACCTGCAGCAACGCAGTGAACCCTGCGTGCTGGTGACCATCATCGAAGAACGCGGCTCAACCCCGCGCAATGCTGGTTCGAAAATGGTGGTCACCGCTGACCGCATCTTCGAGACCATCGGTGGCGGTCATCTGGAATTCAAGGCGATGGCGCTGGCCCGCGAAATGCTCTGCAGCCGCAGCCAGGACACCCGCCTGGAACGCTTCAGCCTGGGCGCCAGCCTCGGCCAATGCTGCGGCGGCGCCACCGTATTGCTGTTTGAACCGATGGGCCAGCCCCAGGCACAGATCGCCGTATTCGGTGCCGGTCATGTTGGCCGCGCCCTGGTGCTACTGCTCGCCAGCCTGCCATGCAAGGTGCGTTGGATCGACTCGCGGGAAAATGAATTCCCCGAACAGATCCCCGCCGGGGTGGAAAAGGTGGTCAATGAAGAGGTGATCGACGAGATCGAACGCATGCCCGCTGGCAGCTACTATATCGTCATGACCCACAACCATCAGCTCGACCTTGAGCTGACTGCAGAAATCCTCAAGCGCAATGATTTTGCCTACTACGGCTTGATCGGCTCGCAGACCAAACGCGCCAAATTTGAACACCGCCTGCGCGATCGCGGCTTCGATCCAGCAGTGGTAGCGCGCATGCGCTGCCCGATGGGGTTGGCTGAGGTCAAAGGCAAGTTGCCGGTAGAAATCGCCGTGTCCATCGCCGGCGAAGTAATCGCCACCTATAACGCTGCCTTTGGCCAAGAGAGCAAAAAAGGCCAGCCCAGCGTTGCCAAGCTGCTGCCCGCCTCTCGCCGAAGCCAGGCCTGACTATCTGTTCAGGCGCACACACGCCTGAACGACCAACTCCATAGATTGAGATAAGCGTTACATGACTAGCCCAGTGAAAGCCTACCGCGCCGCCATCCTGCACAGCATTGCCGACCCGGCCGTGGTGGGCGTTGAGCAATCCTATGAGTATTTCGAAGACGGCCTGCTGGTTATCGACAATGGCCAAGTGGCAAACGTCGGCCATGCTGCTGACCTGCTACCCACGCTCAAGGGCGTGGATATCACCGAATACCGCGATGCCCTAATCACCCCTGGCTTTATCGACACCCATATCCACTACCCGCAAACCGGGATGATCGCCTCCTACGGCGAACAGCTGCTGGATTGGCTGAACACCTACACCTTTCCTACCGAACAGCAGTTCGCCGACAAGGCCCATGCTGCGGACGTGGCCGGCATTTTCCTAAAAGAGTTGCTGCGTAACGGCACCACCACCGCGCTGGTATTCGGCAGCGTTCACAAGCAATCGGTGGACGCCTTCTTCGAAGCCGCCGAAGCGTTGAACCTGCGCATGATCGCCGGCAAGGTGCTGATGGATCGCAACGCCCCGGACTACCTGACCGACACCCCTGAGTCCGGCTACGCCGACAGCAAAGAGCTGATCGAACGCTGGCACGGTAAGGGTCGTCTGCATTACGCGGTGACTCCGCGCTTCGCCCCGACAAGCACCCCGGAGCAACTGACCCTGGCGGGCAAGCTGCTGGGCGAGTACCCGGACCTGTATATGCACACCCACCTGTCCGAGAACCGCAAGGAAATCGAATGGGTCAAGGCGCTGTTCCCCGAGCGCAAGGGCTATCTGGATGTGTACGACCACTACAAGCTGATCGGTGCGCGCTCGGTATTCGCCCACGGCGTGCACCTGTGCGACGACGAGTGCAAACGCCTGGCCGAAACAGGTTCGGCCGTGGCCTTCTGCCCGACCTCCAACCTGTTCCTCGGCAGCGGCCTGTTCGATCTGAACAAGCTGGAACAGCACGGCGTACGCGTCGGCCTGGGTACCGACGTGGGTGCCGGCACCAGCTTCAGCCAGCTGCAATCGCTGAACGAGGCCTACAAGGTGATGCAGTTGCAGGGAAAGAAGCTCGACCCGTTCAAGTCGCTGTACCTGGCGACCCTCGGCGGTGCCCATGCGCTGTACCTGGACAACAAGATCGGCAACTTCGAGAGCGGCAAAGATGCCGACTTCGTGGTGCTCGATTACAACGCCACACCGCTGATCAGCTATCGCATGCAACAGGCTAAGACCCTAGACGAGAAGCTGTTCGCCCTAACCATGCTCGGCGATGACCGCGCCATGAAGGAAACCTTCGCCGCCGGGCAGTCGGTACACCGTCGCGACTAACCCTGGCAGGTTAAATCCGAGCCAAGAAAAAGCCCGCTTATTGAGCGGGCTTTTTTGTTTATGCCTGTTACACAGATCCGCGACTTACCACTTTCTTCTTGGCGCTCGGCAGCAGATGCGAGAACACCGCATGCAGGTCATCGGATGCAGTTTCGCCATCCAGATTGAGCTTGGCGTCAACGCTGTCCATGTGGCGCATCATCAGGTCCACTGCCACTTCGACATTGCCAGCTTCAATCGCGTCGATTACCTGGTCATGTTCGGCATCCGAGCAATGGGTGCGGCTGTTGCTTTCGTACAGGGCGATGATCAGCGAGGTCTGCGAAATCAGGCTGCGCAGAAAACCCAGCAGGGTCAGGTTGCCGGCGGCTTCCGCGAGTTTGAGGTGGAACTCACCCGACAGGCGAATGCCCATGCCGCGATCACCACGAGCGAAGCAATCGCGCTCATCAATCACCATCTGGCGCAGCGCGGCAATCTGTTCCGGCTTGGCGTTCATGCAGGCCAGCTCGGTAATCGCCCGCTCGATCATTCGGCGTACATAGAAGATCTGCCGCGCTTCTTCCGCACCCGGGCTGGCCACTACCGCGCCACGGTTAGGCCGCAGCAGCACCACGCCTTCGTGGGCCAGGCGCGATAAAGCGCGACGGATGATGGTGCGGCTGACGCCGAAGATTTCACCGAGCGCCTCTTCACTGAGCTTGGTGCCAGGAGCCAGACGCTGCTCAAGAATGGCATCGAAGATATGGGCGTAAACGACATCGTCCTGAGTCCCGCTGCGAGTGCTCTTGCCTTCGCGCGTCTGCTTCTTAAGGGGCTGCAATTGTTCGTTCATTGGGGCTCGCGTGATCAAGGTTCGGCGGTTGCTGATGCAACTCTACTGCGTGTTACCCACCTTCTGGCAAGCAGTACATAAGTAGAAAGTCACAAATAAAAGCCCTTGCATTGTACACAATGTGATCAGCGCGTACACCGCTAGCAACGCATAACGATCAGGCAAACATGCATTTCCACGCGTTTTACAGTCGCACTTCTCGGCCAAAGAGCGTACGAGCAGCAGATTCATTTCGTATATGCAGCATTTTTCTTGTTCGCAAATCTGCTTAGGAAAAGTCTAGGTGAGTCACGACACACACACCGCGATACCCCTGATTACTGCCGAAGACCCTTTGAACACAGGGGTGGCGTTGACTCGCGTGGCCTTTTATCTGAATGCACCGGTACACATCAGGAAAATAGCCGGTGATGCATAGGTGAAAAAACCGAGCACATACAGGATATCAAGCAGAAACATTATTTGCTTTTTTTGTATACAACATCATAATCGGCCTCAGCGTTATTTCTTGACCTATAGGTCAGCTAAGCACGCCAGCAAGGCAAAAAACACCACCTACCTCAAGAGTCGAGCAGTGCGCAGCACAGGCTCTGGGTGGCACACAACAAGAGATGAGGAGTACCCCTGTGGAAAGCGCTAAACAAGAACAACAGGCGACGCAGATGCAAGACCTGATCAAACCCGGTCTACTTGACCGCTTCTTCAAGCTGACTGAGCACCGCACCACGATCAAAACCGAGCTGCTGGCGGGCCTGACGACTTTCGTCACCATGGCTTACATCATCTTCGTCAACCCCAACATCATGGCCACGGCCGGCGTCGATCACGGCGCGGCGTTTGTCGCCACCTGCATCGGTGCGGCCATCGGTTGTTTCCTAATGGGTCTGTATGCCAACTGGCCAGTCGGCCTGGCACCGGGCATGGGGCTGAATGCCTTCTTCACCTACACCGTTGTCGGTGAAATGGGCTACAGCTGGCAGGTCGCCCTCGGCGCGGTGTTTATCTCCGGCGTGCTGTTTATGATCATGAGCCTGTCACGCATCCGCGAGTGGCTCCTCAATAGCATCCCAATGAGTCTGCGCTTTGCCATGGGCGCGGGGGTTGGTCTGTTCCTCGGACTGATCGGCCTGAAGACTGCAGGTATTGTCGTCGATAGCCCGGCGACTCTGCTGACCATGGGCTCGTTCGGTGAGCCCAGCGCAATCCTGGCTGCCGTGTGTTTTCTACTGATTGCCGTGCTTAGCCATCGCAACGTGTTTGGCGCCATCCTGTTCAGCATGCTCGGCGTCACCGCCGTTGGCTGGGCACTGGGCCTGGTTGAATACAACGGCCTGGTTTCCATGCCCCCAAGCCTGGCGCCGACCTTGATGGCCCTGGACATCGCTGGTGCCTTCAACATTGCCATGATCAGCGTGATTCTGGCTTTCCTCTTCGTCAACATGTTCGACACCGCTGGCACCCTGATGGGCGTCGCCCATCGTGCCAACCTGGTGGAGGAAGACGGCAAGATCCAGAACCTGTCCAAGGCCCTTAAGGCTGACAGTACCTCCAGCGTGATCGGTGCCTTTGTCGGTTGCCCGCCGGTAACCAGCTATGTGGAAAGTGCTGCAGGCGTTGCGGCAGGTGGCCGTACTGGCCTGACAGCTGTTGCCGTGGGCGTGCTGTTTCTCTGCGCGATGTTCTTTGCCCCGCTGGCAGGGATGATCCCCGCCTACGCCACTGCTGGTGCGCTGATCTATGTCGCAATGCTGATGATGAGCGGCATGGCGCATATCGACTGGAAAGATCACACCGACACCATCCCGGCGATCGTCACCGTGGTCATGATGCCGCTGACCTTCTCCATCGCCAACGGCATTGCCCTGGGCTTCCTGACCTACGCAACACTGAAACTGCTGACCGGCCAGCGCGACAAGGTATCGCTTAGCTTGCACGTTCTATGCATCATTTTTATCGCCAAGTTCGCCTTCCTCTAATTGAAAACTACTGCGCTCGACTATGCAGCGTTGAAGTCAGGCTCAAAATGCTCATGTACAGTCGTACACTCCGCTTTTTCGCCTGACTTCGCCTTGCCTAGTCATCGCTCGCTACGTTTTCAAAACAAAGGAACATGAACCAAGCAAAACCTAAGCCCTGATATGGCGTCGGGGCTTTTGCACATCTGGAGAATAGGAATGAGTCTGGAAACCTGGCTGTTGTTCGCAAGCGCTGCACTGGTGGTGATTCTGATTCCGGGGCCACTGTCACTGCTGATGGTCAGCAACAGCCTGAACTACGGTCTGCGCCGCTCGGCCCCGGCGTTCGTTGGCGGCGTATCGGCCTCGATCTGCTTGTTGAGTGCCTCGGCGCTCGGCCTTGGTGCGCTGTTGTTGGCCTCCGAGCAGTTGTTCAGCCTGCTCAAGCTGGTCGGCGCGCTGTATCTGTTCTACCTCGCCTGGCAAAGCTGGCAGGAGTCACGCCAAGCTGCCAAACCGGTGAAGACCGAGGAACAGCCGGTCAATCCCGGTTTTCGCAGCATGTTCTGGAAAGCCTTCGGCCTGGGCGCCAGCAACCCCAAGGACATTCTGTTCTTCGCCGCCTTCCTGCCGCAGTTCATCAGCGCCGAGCGCCCCATGCTTGGCCAGCTGCTGGTAATGATCGCCACCTGGGCAGTGTTGGATCTGGCCTGCAAACTATTCTACGGCCTCAGCGCCCAGGGCGCGGCGCGCTACCTGCGGTCAGGCAAGGGTCAGGTGTGGTTCAACCGCATCAGCGCGGCATTGTTTGGCGGTGCTGGCGCTGCATCACTGCTTAGCCGCTGACAGCCTGCCAAGACTTATCCACGTCACCATCTGTAGGAGCGGGCCATGCCCGCGATATCGGTTCGCGCCCCGCCCGCTCCTACTCCAGCGCTTGAAACCCGACAAATCGCAGGCAAAAAAAAGCCCGCAGTGTGTACGGGCTAGGGACTCTTAAATTGAGTCAGAGGGTGACAAGCATTCGGTTCAGCTACCGCGGTAGGTGGAGTAGCTGTAAGGGGATATCAGCAGCGGCACGTGGTAATGCTCCTGCCCGGCATCGATGCCGAAGCGCAGCACCACGACATCGAGAAAGGCCTGCTCAGGCAATTTGACGCCACGCGCGCGGTAGTAATCGCCGGCATGGAAATGCAGCTGGTAAACACCACTGCGGTAATCGTCACCCTGCAGCACCGGCGCATCGCAACGGCCATCGTGGTTGGTGATAACGCTATTGAGCAGCTCCATCTGAGCCCCTTCAACGCGGTACAACTCAATCTTCAATTCGCTGCCTGGGCAACCATGGGCGGCATCCAGTACGTGTGTGGTCAATCGTCCCATCGCTTATGGGCACCTGCGCAGATAAGCCTACGTAGACGCCGCACCTCCTCTACTTTTATTGAATTCGGCAGATTTATCAGGCTAAGCAGCCTCGACTGAGCTGAAGCATAGCATGCTGAAATTCAAAAATAAGACACTTTTATAAAAAACTGTACACAATAAATCGATCATTACGCCTGCTCAGCGCACCGTAAACGGGCAGCAAATCGGCCATAAGTGCTTGCGAGCACTGCTTTTGCACAGCAACAGCTGATGCTCTGGACAGATTCAGCATTAAGGCAAAATTTCACAAAATAAGTGAATTTTAGATTTACAAGATGCAAAGCACTTTGTATACAATTAGCCCATCACGGTCGTGCAACGCATTCGTGCCTGCCCAATGACCGCCACAAACAGCAAGAAGGAAGACTGCAGTGAGCGCTGACTACCCACGCGACCTGATCGGTTACGCCAACAACCCGCCCCACCCGCACTGGCCGAATGATGCACGCATCGCCCTGTCGTTTGTTCTCAACTACGAGGAAGGCGGCGAGCGCAACATCCTGCACGGCGACAAGGAGTCCGAGGCGTTTCTCTCCGAGATGGTTTCCGCGCAGCCGCTGCAAGGCCAGCGCAACCTGTGCATGGAATCGCTCTACGAGTACGGCAGTCGTGCCGGCGTCTGGCGTTTGCTGAACCTGTTCCAGAAACACAACATCCCGCTGACCATCTTCGCCGTGGCCATGGCCGCGCAGCGTCATCCGGACGCGATCAAGGCGATGGTCGCCGCCGGCCACGAGATCTGCAGCCACGGCTACCGCTGGATCGACTACCAGAACATGAGCGAAGCCGAAGAGCGCGAGCATATGCTCGAAGCCATTCGCATCCTGACTGAACTGACCGGCCAGCGTCCGCAGGGCTGGTACACCGGCCGCCTCGGCCCGAACACTCGCCGCCTGGTCCGTGAAGAAGGTGGCTTTCTGTATGACAGCGACACCTACGACGACGACCTGCCCTACTGGGACCCGGCCAGCACCGCGGCCAAACCGCACCTGGTGATCCCTTACACGCTAGACACCAACGACATGCGCTTCACCCAGGTGCAGGGTTTCAACAAGGGCGACGATTTCTTCGAGTACCTGAAAGACGCCTTCGATGTGCTCTACGCCGAAGGCATGGCCGGCGCGCCGAAGATGCTCTCGATCGGCATGCACTGTCGTCTGCTCGGCCGTCCCGCGCGCCTGGCGTCACTGGCGCGCTTCCTTGAATACGTGCAAAGCCACGAAAAAGTCTGGTGCGCCCGCCGCGTCGACATTGCCAAACACTGGCACGCGACCCATCCGCTGCAAGAGCCATCCAAGGAGAGCTCGAAATGAGCCGTTTTCAAACCCTGACCCCGTCCCGCCTAAGCCGTGAAGACTTCGTAAAAGTCTTTGCCGACATCTACGAGCACTCGCCCTGGGTCGCCGAGAAGGCCTTCGACCTGGGCCAGGACGACAGCATCAACGAAATCAACGGCCTGCATCAGCGCATGGCCGACCTGTTGCTCAGTGCCAGCCACGCTGCACAGCTGGCGCTGATCAATGCTCACCCGGACCTGGCCGGCAAGGCAGCCGTACGCGGTGAGTTGACCGCCTCCTCCACGTCGGAGCAGGCAGGTGCGGGCATTCACGCCTGTACCGCAGAAGAGTTCGCCCGCTTTACCGAACTGAACGATGCCTACAAAGCCAAGTTCGGCTTCCCCTTCATCATGGCGGTGAAAGGCAGCAATCGGCACCAGATTCTGGCGGCCTTCGAGGAGCGGATTCATAACTCGCCGGAGCAGGAATTCGCCTGCGCCCTGGCCGAGATCAACAAGATCGCGCTGTTCCGCTTGCAGCAGCTGTAGGCCGCACGCCCACCGCCCTCCCCAACGCCATCATCTAAGGCAGACATTTCATGAAAGCTTACGCCGTACCCTTTGAGAAATACGTCAACCTCGCCGACGCACGCCTGGGCACCAAGGCCATCTCGGTCACCGACGACTGGTTCGCCGACGTTAACCGTCTGTTCCAGCCGACCCCGGCCGTATGGAAGGAGGGCGTGTTCGATGACAACGGCAAGTGGATGGATGGCTGGGAATCGCGCCGCAAGCGCTTTGAAGGTTACGACAGCGCGGTAATCCGCCTGGGTGTGCCGGGCTCGATCAAGGGTGTGGACATCGACACCAGTTTCTTCACCGGTAACTTCCCGCCGTCGGCGTCCCTGGAAGGCTGCTTTGTGGCTGAAGGCGACCCGAGCGACGCTACCGAGTGGACCGAAGTGCTGGCCGCAGTCGAACTGCAAGGCAACAGCCACCACTACCATGAAATTGCCAATGCACAGGCCTTCACCCACCTGCGCTTCAACATCTACCCAGACGGCGGCGTCGCCCGTCTGCGCGTCTACGGCGTACCTTTCCGTGACTGGTCGAACGTAGGTGACAACGAAGAAGTTGACCTGGCTTCTGCACTGAATGGCGGTCGCGCCCTGGCCTGCTCGGACGAACACTTCGGCCGTATGAGCAACATCCTCAACCCGGGCCGTGGCATCAACATGGGCGACGGCTGGGAGACTGCACGTCGCCGTACCCCTGGTAACGACTGGGTGATTATCGCCCTCGGCCATCCGGGCGAGATCGAACGCATCATCGTCGACACCCTGCACTTCAAGGGCAACTACCCGGACAGCTGCTCGATCCAGGCGGCCTTCGTCAAAGGCGGCACCGACAGCCAGATCGAAACCCAGAGCCTGTTCTGGCGCGAACTGCTGCCAAGCCAGAAGCTGCAGATGCACGCCGAGCACGAGTTCAGCGAGCAGATCAAAGCACTCGGCCCGATCACCCACGTACGGGTGAACGTGTTCCCGGACGGTGGTATCAGCCGTCTGCGCCTGTTCGGCAAAGTCGCCAAGTAAGCCAAAAACCCCTCTCCCATTGGGAGAGGGGCATTAACGAACGAACAAGAAGACCAACATGCGCACATTGATCATCGAGCCGCTGAGCAAAGAAGCCTTCGCCCCCTTTGGTGACGTTATCGAAACCGAAGGCAGTGAATTCTTCATGATCAACAATGGCTCTACTCGCCGCTATCACAAACTGGCCACGGTCGAGACCGCACAGCCAGAGGATAAGGCGATCATCAGCATCTTCAGTGCCGAGGCGCTGGATATGCCGCTGACCATTCGCATGCTGGAGCGACATCCGCAGGGCAGTCAGGCGTTTATCCCGCTGCTCGGCAACCCCTTTCTGATCGTGGTCGCGCCACTTGGCGATGCACCTGAATCAGAGTTGGTCCGCGCCTTCCGCAGCAACGGCAGGCAGGGCATTAATTACCATCGCGGCGTTTGGCACCACCCGGTGCTGACGATCGAAAAGCGGGATGACTTCCTGGTGGTTGATCGCAGTGGTTCTGGCAACAACTGCGATGAGCATTTCTTTAGTGACGACGAGCTGTTGCTCCTCGCCCCCCACCAATAAGAGAAGCCCAGCCTCCGGCGTGCCGGCACTGGGAATGAGGTACTGATTGTGGAAGCACATTTGATTGAGTGGCTGAACCTGAGCATTCGTTGGGTGCATATGATCACCGGCGTGGCCTGGATCGGCGCATCCTTCTATTTCGTCTGGCTGGAAAACAACCTCAACCGCAGCAATCCCCGCGAAGGCCTGTCCGGTGACCTTTGGGCGATTCACGGTGGCGGTATCTACCACCTGGAAAAATACAAACTGGCCCCACCGAAAATGCCGGAGAACCTGCACTGGTTCAAATGGGAGGCCTATTTCACCTGGCTGTCGGGCATCGCCCTGATGCTGGTGGTCTACTACCTCAACCCGAGCCTGTACCTGGTCAAGCCGGGCGTTGATCTGGCGCCGGAAATGGCCATTGCCATCGGTTTCGGTTCGATGATTGCGGGCTATATCGCGTATCACTTCCTTTGTGACTCGCCGCTGGGTAAACGCCCGGCTCTGCTTGGCGCCGTGCTGTTCGTGCTGATCATCGCTGCCGCCTATGGCTTCAGCCAGATTTTCAGCGGTCGCGCCGCCTATATCCATGTCGGCGCCATTATCGGCACCATCATGGTCGGTAACGTGTTCTTCACCATCATGCCGGCCCAGCGCGCGCTGGTTAAGGCGATTGAAGACAACACCACGCCGGACCCGACCCTGCCGGCCAAAGGCCTGCTGCGCTCGCGCCACAACAACTACTTCACCTTACCGGTGCTGTTCATCATGATCAGCAACCACTTCCCGAGCACCTACGGTAGCCAATACAACTGGCTGATCCTGGCGGGCATCGCGATGCTGGCGGTACTGGTGCGCCATTATTTCAACACCCGTCATGACAGCAGCAAGTACGTCTGGACCCTACCTGCCGCCGCACTGGGCATGATCTGCCTGGCGTTCGTTACTGGCCCGAGCATGAAGGCTGCTGCACCGCAGGAGTCGCAAGCTGCAGTGATCAAGTACGCCCCGGTCCCGGCCACGGGCATCAGCGGCAACCCGCAAGCGGCCAAGGCGGCCGAACCTGCCGCCAAGCCGGCAGAAGCCCCAAAGGTCAGCCCCCCTGCTAAAGCCGCAACGGACGCTAGCGGCTTTGCCCAGGTCAAGAGCGTGATTGAGCAACGCTGCAGCGTATGTCATTCGGCAACGCCCAGCAGCCCGATGTTCAGCGCACCGCCTGCCGGCTTGATCCTCGACACACCAGAGCAGATCAAAGCGCAGGCCGCGAAGATCCACGCACAAAGCGTTGCTTCGCAGATCATGCCGCTGGGCAATATCACCCAGATGACCCAGGAAGAACGTGAGCTGATCGGCTCATGGATCGACCAGGGCGCCCAGCTCAACTGATGCAACCGAATGCCGCGCCCGCAAGGGCGCGGCATTTGTTTATCTGCACCCTGCAAGAATTCTCCGGTACAGGTCAATAAACACCTGCGCCGAACAGCGACTTACAACAATAAAAGCGCCTGAGGTATTTGCATGACCCCGTTGAATTCAACGTCGACCTGCGCGGTCGACCAACGCCTACCCCTGCTGCAAATGATTCTGGTGAGCTTCCAGCATGTGCTGCTGATGTACGGCGGTGCCCTTGATCATCGGTGAGGCCGTCGGCCTGTCCCGTGAAGAAATCGCCTTCCTGATTACCGCTGACCTTTTGGTAGCGGGTATTGCCACCCTGGTGCAGTCACTCGGCATCGGCCCCATGGGTATCCGTATGCCGGTGATGATGGGCGCCAGTTTTGCCGCCGTCGGCAGCATGGTGGCCATGGCCGGCTCGCCCGGTATCGGCTTGCCGGGAATCTTCGGTGCAACGATTGCCGCAGGCTTTTTCGGCATGCTGATTGCGCCGTTCATGTCGCGCATCGTGCACTTCTTCCCACCACTTGTGACCGGTACGGTGATTACCGCCATCGGCTTGTCACTGTTCCCCGTGGCGCTCAACTGGGCCGGCGGTGGCAGCGCCGCCAGTGAATTCGGCGCCTTGCAGTACCTGGCGATTGCCGCGCTGGTGCTGGGAACCATTCTGCTGATCAATCGGTTTATGCGCGGCTTCTGGGTCAATGTTTCGGTGCTGATCGGCATGCTTGTCGGCTACCTGGTGGCTGGCGTCCTGGGTATGGTCGACCTCGGTGGTCTGCAGCAGAGCGCCTGGTTTGCCGTGGTCAAACCCATGCACTTCGGCATGCCGGAGTTTCATCTGGCGCCCATTCTCTCCATGTGTCTGGTGGTGGTGATCATCTTCGTTGAGTCCACCGGTATGTTCCTCGCCCTCGGCAAGATCACCGGTAAGGAAGTCACCCCGAGCATGCTGCGCCGCGGCCTGTTGTGTGATGCCGGCGCATCGTTCTTCGCCGGCATCTTCAACACCTTTACCCACTCCTCCTTTGCTCAGAACATCGGCCTGGTGCAGATGACCGGCGTACGCAGCCGGTATGTCACCGCCGCCGCTGGGTTGCTGCTGATCGGCTTAAGCTTGCTGCCCAAAGCCGCCTACCTGGTGGCCTCGATTCCACCGGCGGTACTGGGCGGCGCGGGCATTGCTATGTTCGGCATGGTCGCGGCAACAGGTATCAAGATTCTCCAGGAGGCGGATATTGCCGACCGCCGCAATCAGCTGCTGGTCGCCGTCAGCATCGGCATGGGTCTGGCCCCGGTGGTGCGCCCGGAGTTCTTCGCGCACCTGCCGCACTGGCTGGAGCCGATCACCCACAGCGGCATCGCCATGGCCACCATCAGCGCGGTACTGCTCAATCTGCTGTTCAATATCCTCGGCGGACCAGAACGTGCGGCGCTAAACAATCCGCACCTGCAGCACTGACCCCTCTCTCTTTGCGCGCAAGTAAGCAGCCCGCTACGCCGGGCTGCTTACTTGCGCGACCTGCTAAACCAGTCGCACCCTCTATAACAGGCATCTCCAGCGCGCAAATGACGAGTTGCAACGTCATCTGACTGACAGTTCATTTTTTGTGCACAATCTTAAAATAAATTGTTTTTATCGCTGTGAACAAGTTGCTATAGTCGATTCATTCTGACCAAGTGGACAACTTCTACCCAGGTACAGAACAGAGGCGCCGTGAAGCCTCGCCAAGCCCATGACCGTATAAAAACAACTGGCAGGCTCTGACTATGACCACGACTAGCAGCACAGAGACCACAGCTCCGCCTGTGGCAAACAACGACCTGATCTACCAACTCCACGACACCCCGGCCTTTGCACCAGCGATCTTCGCCGCACTGCAGCACGTACTGGCCAGCTTCGTCGGCATTATCACCCCTACCCTGATTGTCGGTGGCGTACTCGGCCTCGGCGCCTATGTGCCGTATCTGGTCAGCATGGCGCTGTTCGTATCCGGCCTCGGCACCTTTATCCAAGCCAAGCGCATTGGCCCGGTCGGCTCTGGCCTGCTCTGCCTACAGGGCACCAGCTTCGGTTTTCTCAGCGTGATTCTCAGCGCCGGGTTTATCGTCAAAGGCCGTGGCGGCAGCGAAGAGGAAATTCTCTCGACGATCTTTGGCGTGTGCTTCTGCGCGGCCTTTGTCGAGATCGCCTTCAGCCAGTTCATCAACAAGCTGCGCCGAGTCATCACTCCAGTCGTGACCGGCACCATCATCTGTCTGATGGGTTTGTCATTGATCAAGGTCGCCATGACTGATATCGCCGGCGGTTACGGCGCCGCAGATCTCGGTGCCCTGCACCACCTGGGTCTCGGCGGCTTGGTGCTGGTCACCATCGTGATCCTCAACCGCTTCCCGTCACAGGTGGTGCGCCTCTCGGCGGTGATCATCGGCCTCGTATTAGGCTTCAGCGTGGCCTGGTACACCGGCAAGGTGGATTTCGCCAATATGGCTGACGTGCCACTGGTCAGCATCCCCGTGCCATTCAAATACGGCTTCAACTTTGACTGGGTAGCGTTTGTGCCGATTGCGGTAATCTTTCTGATCACCCCGTTGGAAACCGCAGGCGACCTGACGGCCAACTCGATCATTTCCAAGCAGCCGGTCAAAGGCCCGCTTTATATGCGTCGAATCAAATCCGGGGTATTGGCCGATGGCTGCAACTCGGCCATCGCGGCCATGTTCAACAGCCTGCCGATGACCACGTTCAGTCAAAACAACGGTGTGATCCAACTGACTGGTGTGGCCAGCCGTCACGTGGCGTTCTATATCGCCGCCATTCTGGTGCTGCTAGGTCTGTTCCCGGCAGTAGGCGCAGTATTGCAACTGATGCCGAAACCGGTACTCGGTGGCGCCACGCTGATCATGTTCGGCACCGTGGCCGTGGCGGGGATCAAGATCCTTACCGAGGCGGGTCTGCATCGTCGAAACGTGCTGATCGTGGCCATCTCCCTGGGCCTGGGCCTGGGTGTTGCGGCCGTCCCGGAAGTGCTCTCGCAGATGCCCGATGCGCTGAAGAACATCTTCGGCTCGCCCATCACCATCGGTGCCTTCAGCGCCATTCTGCTGAACATCTTCCTACCGGAAGAGTATCTGCAGCTGGAAGAAAACGACTACGACCCCGAAGCCCATCTGCACACCGTGCTGCAAAACCCGCAGGACGACAGTGCCGCAGATGTGCCAAGCAGCAGCCGCAACGAGCTTAACGTGGCCCCACGTACCAGCTGAACCACCCTCCTTTGCCTGACAGATCCTGCGGTTCGCCGCAGGTTCGAGAAACCTTGTAAGTCCAATAATAAGGAAACCATGATGAAACTGAAGCACCTGCCCCACGGCATTGCCCTCTCGGCTGGACTGTTTTCCGGTCAACAGGCCTTGGCCAGTGACGCCTTCCTCTGGCAAGACACCAGCCTCTCCTACCTCTATGGCAGCAACTTTCAGCGCCTCAACAACAACGCTGAAGAGCAGCGCTCGCAAAGCACCTTTACCCTAGAAAACGCCAGTGGCTGGACCTGGGGCGACACCTTCTTCTTCCTCGACTACATCGACGCCGACAATTCGCAGGCGCGCGGCAGCAACTTCGGTAACCTGAGCGTCAAGGAAAAGAACAGCTTCTACTACATGGAGTTTTCTCCACGTGTCAGCCTCAGCTGGTTGACCGGCCAGGACCTGTCCGTAGGTCCAATCAAGGACGTCAAGGCCGCCTTCACCTATGAGAAAGGCAATGGCGGCCCAGGCACCGAGAACTACCTCTATGGTATTGGCCTGGATTGGGACGCGCCGGGCTTCGCCTTCCTGCAGACCAACCTGTACCGCGTGAAGATCAACAACCACATCTTCTTCGACCATGACTTCAAGGCCAGCGAACAAGGCAACGGTTACACCACCCAGCTGACCGTAGCCGGCGCCTACCCGTTCGCCATTGGCGAACAGGACTTCGTGGTCGACGGCTATATCGACTGGCGCGCCCCATCCAAGGACGCCGGCACCCAGACTTCAGTCGGCTCCTCGATCCAGATCAAATGGGATGCCGGCAAGGCGCTGTTCGGTGAAGGGCGCAAACTGTATGTCGGTACCGAGCTGAACATGTGGCACAACAAGTACGGCATCAAGCCAATTGACGGCTCCACCAATGGCTTCGATCAGACCGCCGTGCAAGCACTGGTGAAGTACCACTTCTAAGCCTATGTGCTTGATGCGGGTTGCCGGGTAGGCGGCAACCTGTAACAAAAAGGGGATGGCATCGTTGCCATCCCCTTTTATATTGCGCCTATCCCTCTTATCTTACGCGCAGAAAAAAACCGCTCACCTGGAGCGGTTTTTGTTAGCTCAACACATTACTGCGATTGCGCGTCCTTGAGCTTCTTGCGCTCGATAAAATCCAGCTTCCACTGCTCCAGGCCGATGCGTTCTGCATCCAGGTTGGCCTTGACTTTGTACTGATCTTTCAGCGCCGCAACTTCGCTCTGCTGCTCGATCAGGAAACGGTCAAAACGCTGCATAAAGGCTGTGTGCTTGAGGGTCGACAGCTTGAAGCTGCCACGGTTGTGCGGCAGCTGCGCATCGAAGATCAGCGCACCCGGTTTTGCGCGGATGTTGTCCAGATAATGAGTCGCCACCACCACGTTGAAGTAAGCGCCGTCGGTATCCTTCTTCAGCGCCTGGCGGATCATCTGGCGCAGATCATCGCTGTAGGTCAGCTCGATCTGCCCAGCATCGATACGCTCCTGATAGCCCCATGGCGTCCAGCCGTTGACCATGGCCAGGCGTTTGATCTGCTCGATGGGCTGGCCATGGCGCTGCGGAGCAACCAGTACACCATCGACATACTCGACCACGCCCTGGCTGTAGCTCAGGGTCTTGCCGGCCTTCTGCGCTGGTGCCCAGGTTTCGCTGTCGGGGTATTTGAAGTCCACCTGGCCGCTGAGCAATGCGGGCAACAGTTGTTCAACGGGCAGCACCTTGTAGCTCAGCTCCACCCCGCTGGTTCGCGCGAACAGGTCAAAAAGATCACGGGCAAAGCCCTGGTACTGGCCTTGCGCATCGATGCTGTAGTGCGGCGCAAAGGCCAGTTTCTCTACACCGATCACATAACTTTCAGCGCTAACCGCGCTGGAACAGACAACGGCGAACAAACTGCAGACGTGCGAGGGCTTCACAGCAAACCTCCTGTTTAATTATGAGAGTGGAACGAAGGAACCGCACAAGGCGATGAAGTTGCGGCTAGGGGCTAGCCACCGGTCATGCTCATAAAGCGAATAACCTGTACCTGGGCATCGCTCTCGAAGTGATGACGCTCAGGCTTCAACTGCAAAGCCTGCACCAAGGCATCACGCAGACGCTGGCTGTCACCCGGATGGGCACGCATCAGATTTTTCAGGTCCAGGGCATTCTCATGCCCCAGGCAGAGCACCAGCTTGCCCTCTGCGGTGACGCGCACGCGGTTGCAGTCGCCGCAGAAGTTGTGGCTATGCGGTGAAATAAAGCCAACCTGGGTGTCGCTGCCGACCACCTGCCAGTAGCGCGACGGCCCGCCGCTCAGTTTGCTGCTGCGCACCAGGGCATAACGCTGCTCGATTCGCTCACGCACCTCGTCACTGGAGCAGAAGGTCTGCTCGCGCTGGTGACTGGAAATACTACCCAGCGGCATTTCTTCGATAAAGCTGATGTCCAGGCCACGCGCCATGGCGAACTCGACCAGGTCGAGCACTTCGTCATCGTTGCGACCTTTCTGCACCACGGCATTGAGTTTGATCTTGCGAAAACCCGCCGCGCGCGCCACCTCGATGCCTTCGAGCACCTGATCGAGCTTGTCGCGTCGGGTAAAGGCGGCAAAGCGCTCGCGCTGCAGCGAATCCAGGCTGACATTCAGGCGCTTAACCCCGGCCGCGTGTAACTGCGGCGCCAGGTCAGCCAGCTGTGAGCCATTGGTGGTGATGGCCAGGTCTTCCAGCTCCGGGCGCTGGCCCAGGCGGGTCAGCAGGCTGAGCAGGTTCTTGCGTACCAGCGGCTCGCCACCGGTGATGCGGATGCGTTTGACCCCAAGGCCGATAAAGGCGTCCGCCACTGCATAGAGTTCTTCAAGGCTGAGGATCTGCTCGCGCGGGGCGAACACCATGTCCTCACTCATGCAGTAAGTGCAGCGGAAATCACAGCGATCGGTAACCGATAACCGTAGATAGGTGATGCGCCGACCGAAAGGGTCAACCAGCTGATTGTTCACTACGTGTCTCCTGGAGCTCAACGAGCCGAGACTTTTTGTTATGAGTACATAAGCCGAGATAAAAACAGAAAAACTAAATGTTGCATACAACAACCTGACCTAAAAGTCAGATAGCCCGCCAGAGCCCAGGCCACAAGCCTTGAGCGTCGCGCAAAGCCGGTGCTACCATCCCGGCGCTGCCCAGCGACGGGCGTTCGACAGAAGCAAAGAGGCTTATGACCAGTATTCGCGAGCGTAACAGAGAGCTGATTTTACGCGCAGCCAGTGAGGAGTTCGCCGACAAAGGCTTTGCAGCCAGCAAAACCAGCGATATCGCCGCTAAGGCCGGTGTGCCCAAGCCCAACGTTTACTACTACTTCAAGTCGAAAGAAAACCTCTACCGCGAAGTGCTGGAAAGCATTATTGAACCGCTGCTGGAAGCTTCCGCGCCGTTCAATCAACCGGGTAAACCCGCCGACGTACTACGCGCGTATATACGCTCGAAAATCCGCATCTCCCGCGAACTGCCGTTTGCCTCCAAGGTATTCGCCAGCGAAATCATGCACGGCGCGCCGCACCTGTCCGCCGACCAGACCGCGCAACTTAATGCCCAAGCCAAACACAATATTTCCTGCATCCAGGGCTGGATCGACCAGGGCCTGATGGCCAAGGTTGACCCGCACCACCTGCTGTTCAGCATCTGGGCCGCAACCCAGACCTATGCCGACTTCGACTGGCAGATTTCCACCGTGACCGGCAAAGCCAACCTGGATGAAGCCGACTACGAAGCCGCCGCGCAGACCATCATCCGCCTGGTTATCAGGGGCTGCGAGATCGACGAAACCCAGCCCAGCGCATCCGAGCAGGTTACTAACACGTAAGCACGTCTATCCGCCCTGCCCTTGGCTTAAGGCCACAATAAAAGAACGGTGAATGCTGCAAAGCATCCACCGTTTTTAATTTCTGTTTCACATACAAAAGACCTGTGGGGGCGCTTTAGCGGCGAGTCGTTACAGTTGCGGCTACGACTGCATGGATGCAAGAGGTAGGGCGAAGCAGGATGCCAGAACCGAAAGCGCCTCCCACAAGCCGCACCCTATCACGCGGCGATGCCCGCGTCAGGCTTCAGACCAACCGACTCCACAGCGCTGACGGCGCACTGCTCATCGATATCCGAGGTGTCGCCTGTAATGCCCACGGCGCCAATCACCTCGCCGCGCGCATCACGAATCAGCACACCACCCGGTGCCGGCACCAATTGACCGTCGGCCAGGTTGTTTACCGCGCCGATAAACGCCGGGCGCTGTTGTGCGTCGGCGGCGATCAGGCGTGAGCCCTTGCCCAGTGCCAATGCGCCCCATGCCTTACCGATGGCGATTTGCGGGCGTAGCAAGCTGGCGCCGTCCTCACGCTGCAGGCTGATCAGATGGCCGCCGGCATCCAGTACGGCCACGGTCAGCGGTGCTGCAGAAATTTCCCGGCCGACAGCCAGGGCACGATTACTGATGGTGGTGGCGATTTGCAGATTCAACGTACTCATGTTGGGTCTTCCTCGATGCTGATAAATCCTACGAAACACCCGGAACCACAGCGCCTACAGGGCGATTGACAGCTGACGGGCAATCCAAAGCTCAACACCACTATCCCACTAGAAACAAAAAACTCAATAGACGAATACAATACAAAGGACATTTGTATACAGTTATCAACAATCGTTTCCGCAGCAGATCAAGCGCCCTAGCTAAAACGGTTGTTTTAAAAGATTTTTTGCCAGATAGCGCCTCGACAACAAAACGGGTTGACCGGAAGGTCAGGCCATGAATAGAATCCAAGCCAGCTGCTTTGTATACAATCTGATAACAAACGAGGCACAAGACAATGGCCAAAATGAGAGCAATCGAGGCCGCCGTACTGGTGATGCGCCGCGAAGGCGTTGACACTGCGTTCGGCATCCCCGGCGCCGCCATCAACCCCCTGTACGCTGCACTGAAGAAAGTTGGCGGTATCGACCACGTCCTGGCGCGCCACGTCGAAGGTGCCTCGCACATGGCTGAGGGTTACACCCGCACCAATGCCGGCAATATCGGCGTGTGCATCGGCACTTCCGGCCCTGCTGGCACCGACATGGTCACCGGTCTGTACTCGGCATCGGCCGACTCCATCCCGATTCTGTGCATCACCGGCCAAGCGCCGCGTGCCCGCATGCACAAGGAAGACTTCCAGGCCGTCGACATCACCAGCATCGTCAAGCCGGTGACCAAGTGGGCGACCACGGTAATGGAGCCTGGCCAAGTGCCACGCGCCTTCCAGAAAGCCTTCTATGAAATGCGCAGCGGTCGCCCAGGCCCCGTACTGATCGACCTTCCGTTCGACGTGCAGATGGCCGAGATCGAATTCGACATCGACGCCTACGAACCACTGCCACTGGCCAAGCCGGCTGCCAATCGTGTGCAGGCTGAAAAAGCCCTGGCCATGCTGAATGACGCCGAGCGTCCGTTGCTGGTTGCTGGCGGCGGAATCTTCAACGCTGATGCGGCCGACAAACTGGTTGAGTTCGCCGAACTGACCGGCGTACCAGTTGTGCCAACCCTGATGGGCTGGGGCGCGATTCCGGATGACCACAAGCTGATGGTCGGCATGGTTGGTCTGCAGACGTCGCACCGCTATGGCAACGCCACCCTGTTGGAATCCGATCTGGTATTCGGTATCGGTAACCGCTGGGCCAACCGCCACACCGGCAGCATCGATGTGTACACCGAAGGCCGCAAGTTCATTCACGTCGACATCGAGCCGACGCAGATTGGCCGCGTGTTCAACCCGGACCTGGGCATCGTTTCCGACGCTGGCGCCGCTCTGGACGCCTTTATCGAAGTGGCCCGCGAGTGGAAATCCGCTGGCAAGCTGAAAGATCGCAGTGCCTGGGTTGAATCCTGCCGCGAGCGTAAGCGCACCCTGCAGCGCAAGACCCACTTCGACAACGTGCCGGTCAAGCCGCAGCGCGTGTACGAAGAGATGAACGAGTTCTTCGGCAAGGACACCTGCTACGTCAGCACTATCGGTCTGTCGCAGATCGCCGGCGCACAGTTCCTTCACGTGTACAAGCCGCGTCACTGGATCAACTGTGGCCAGGCCGGTCCGCTCGGGTGGACCGTTCCAGCCGCACTGGGTGTGGTCAAAGCTGACCCGACCCGTAACGTTGTGGCGCTGTCCGGTGACTATGACTTCCAGTTCATGATCGAAGAACTGGCCGTGGGTGCGCAGTTCAACCTGCCGTACATCCACGTGGTGGTGAACAACTCCTACCTGGGGCTGATCCGTCAGTCGCAGCGCGGTTTTGAGATGGACTACTGCGTGCAGTTGGCCTTCGAGAACATCAATGCGCCAGAACTCAATGGCTACGGTGTTGACCATGTGGCTGTGGTCGAAGGTCTGGGCTGCAAGGCAATCCGCGTACTTGACCCGAACGAAATCCAGGGCGCGCTGGCCAAGGCCAAGGCGCTGATGGAAGAGTTCCGTGTACCGGTGGTGGTGGAAATCATTCTGGAGCGCGTTACCAACATCTCCATGGGTGTGGAAATCAACGCCATCAACGAGTTCGAAGACCTCGCTGAGCGCGGTGCCGACGCCCCAACTGCGATCTCCATGCTGGACTGATGCAGCCGTAGGGTGGATGTCGCGAAGCACATCCACCAACTCCACGGTGGAAAACGCTGCGCGGTTTTCCACCCTACGCAACCGAGGAATGTTTTATGCCCCGTTTTGCCGCCAACCTGTCCATGTTGTTCACCGAAGTGGACTTTCTGGACCGTTTCGACGCCGCCGCAGCCGCCGGCTTTAGCGGTGTCGAATACCTGTTCCCTTATGACTTCGCCGCCGACGTAATCAAAGCGCGTCTAGATACCAACCGCCTGGAGCAGGTGCTGTTCAACCTACCTGCTGGCGATTGGGCCAAGGGCGAGCGTGGTATCGCCTGCCACCCCGACCGCGTTGAAGAATTCCGCGCTGGCGTGGATAAAGCCATCGCTTACGCCCAAGTCCTGGGTAACACGCAGATCAACTGCCTGGCCGGAATCCGCCCGCAAGGTTATGACTGTGCCACGGTTGAACAGACCTTCGTTGAGAACCTCAAGTTTGCTGCTGAAAAGCTGCAAGCCGCCGGCATCAAGCTGGTCATGGAAATGATCAACACCCGTGACATTCCCGGCTTCTACCTAAACACCACGAAGCAGGCGCTGGCGATTCGCGACAAGGTCGCCAGCAGCAACCTGTTCCTGCAATACGACATCTACCACATGCAAATCATGGAAGGTGACCTGGCGCGTACCGTCGAGGCCAACCTTGCAGTGATCAACCATGTGCAGCTAGCCGACAACCCGGGCCGCAACGAGCCGGGTACTGGCGAAATCAACTATCGCTTCCTCTTCGAGCACCTGGACCGCATTGGCTACCAGGGCTGGATCGGCTGTGAATACAAGCCAGCCACCACCACCGCTGCCGGCCTCGGCTGGATGAAAGCGCATAACGCAATCTGAATCAGAGGATATTTCTCATGGCAAAAATCGGATTTATCGGCACCGGCATCATGGGCAAGCCTATGGCGCAGAACCTGCAAAAAGCCGGGCACACCCTGTTCTTCTCCGAGCATTTCGACAAGGCGCCGGCTGACCTGCTGGGCAACAACGGCATCGGCCTGGCCAACCCGCGCGAAGTGGCGCAGGAAGCCGAGTTCATCATCATCATGGTGCCGGACACCCCCCAGGTTGAGGACGTTCTGTTCCGCGCCGACGGCGTTGCCGCAGGCGTAGGCGCTGGCAAAGTAGTGATCGACATGAGCTCGATCTCCCCGACCGCCACAAAAGCCTTCGCCGAAAAAATCAAAGCCACTGGCGCGGCTTACCTGGACGCCCCGGTATCCGGCGGTGAAGTCGGTGCCAAAGCGGCCACCCTGTCGATCATGGTCGGCGGTTGCCCGAATGCCTTCGAACGCGCGCTGCCGCTGTTCCAGGCCATGGGCAAGAACATCACCCGCGTTGGTGGTAACGGTGACGGCCAGACCGCCAAGGTCGCCAACCAGATCATCGTCGCCCTGAACATCCAGGCTGTTGCTGAAGCCCTGTTGTTCGCCGCAAAGAACGGTGCCGATCCAGCCAAGGTGCGTGAAGCACTGATGGGTGGTTTCGCCGGCTCGAAGATCCTCGAAGTGCATGGTGAGCGCATGATCAAAGGCACCTTCGACCCAGGCTTCCGTATCAGCCTGCACCAGAAAGACCTCAACCTGGCACTGGCCGGCGCGCGCGAACTGGGCCTCAACCTGCCCAACACCGCCAACGCCCAGCAAGTGTTCAGCACCTGTGCGGCCATCGGTGGCAGCAACTGGGACCACTCGGCGTTGATCAAAGGCCTGGAACATATGGCCAACTTCAACATCCGTGGTGAGTAAGTAACAGGTTTCAGGGCGGGGTCAGCCGCTCTGAAACAACCCTTTCGATCTGTCCGGCAGGCGGTGTCACGGCCTGCCTGCCGGGTGGGTCGATTCTAGTGCGCAGCGCCTTGCCCCAGGGTGCTGCGCACTAGAATCGAACGTGCTTCAGTAATAAAAGTGGCTCCGGCCCTATCAAGAGAGATCGCCATGTCCATCGATCCGTCTTTCAATCCAACGTCCCTGCTGCGCGAGCTGTTCGCCAGCGCCATCGACGCCGCCCACCCGCGCCAGGTGCTGGCTGATTACCTGCCGGAAGATCGCAGCGGCCGCGTGATTGTCATCGGCGCCGGTAAAGCCGCTGCGGCCATGGCCGAAGTGATCGAGCAGGAATGGCAAGGCGAGGTCTCCGGCCTGGTAGTTACCCGCTACGAGCACGGCGCCAACTGCCAAAAAATCGAAGTGGTCGAAGCCGCCCATCCAGTGCCGGACGATGCCGGTGAGCGTGTGGCGCGCCGCGTGCTGGAGCTGGTCAGCAATCTAAGCGAATACGACAAGGTGATCTTCCTGCTGTCCGGCGGCGGCTCGTCCCTGCTTGCCCTGCCCGCTAAAGGCATCAGCCTGCAAGACAAACAAGCGGTCAACAAAGCCCTGCTCAAATCCGGCGCTTCGATTGGCGAAATGAACTGCGTGCGCAAGCACCTTTCCGCAATCAAGGGCGGTCGCCTGGCCAAGGCTAGCTGGCCAGCCAGCGTCTACACCTACGCAATTTCCGATGTACCGGGCGATGAAGCCACGGTGATCGCTTCTGGCCCAACCGTGGCTGACCCGACCACCTCGGCTGAAGCGCTGGCGATCCTCGCCCGCTATAACATCGAAATCCCAGCCAACGTGCGCGCCTGGCTGCAAAACCCGGCATCGGAAACCGTCAAACCGGGCGATCCGTGCCTGGCCCGCAGCCACTTCCAGTTGATCGCCCGTCCGCAACAATCCCTCGACGCCGCTGCCGCTAAAGCGCGCGCAGCTGGCTTGCCAACACTGATCCTCGGTGACCTGGAAGGAGAGTCGCGAGAAGTCGCCAAGGTGCATGCTGGCATCGCCAAACAGGTGCGCCTGCATGGTCAGCCGATCAAAGCGCCCTGCGTGATTCTCTCCGGCGGTGAAACCACGGTGACCGTGCGCGGCAATGGCCGTGGCGGGCGCAATGCCGAATTCCTCTTGAGCCTGACCGACAGCCTCAAGGGCCTGCCCGGGGTGTATGCCCTGGCCGGTGATACCGACGGCATCGACGGCTCGGAAGACAACGCCGGAGCCATCATGACCCCCGACAGTTATGCACGCGCCCATGCACTGGGCCTGAGCAGCAGCGATGAGCTGGATGACAACAACGGCTACGGCTACTTCGCCGCCCTCGATCAACTGATCGTCACCGGGCCGACGCGTACCAACGTCAACGATTTTCGCGCCATTCTGATCCTTGAGAACCTTGCCCAATGAACGCCGACAAGAAAGTAAAAATCCTCGCCACCCTTGGCCCAGCGATCAAAACCATCGATGACATCCGCCAACTGGTCGAGAACGGAGTCAACCTGTTCCGCCTCAACTTCAGCCATGGCGAACACGCTGACCACGCCCAACGCTACGACTGGGTACGTGAAGTCGAAAAGCAGCTGAACACCCCGATTGGCATCCTCATGGACCTGCAAGGTCCGAAGCTGCGCGTCGGTCGTTTTGCCGAGGGCAAGGTCAACCTGCAACGCGGCCAGACCCTGCGCCTGGACCTGGACAGCACCCCAGGCGACGTCAATCGGGTCAACCTGCCGCACCCGGAAATCATCGAAGCGCTGCAACCGGGCATGAGCCTGCTGCTCGACGATGGCCGCCTGCGCCTGCAAGTCACCGCCAAACACAGCGACGCGGTGATTACTGAAGTGATTGCCGGTGGCGAGCTGTCCGACCGCAAGGGCGTCAACGTGCCAGAAGCCGTGCTGCAACTGAGCCCGCTGACCGAGAAGGATCGCCGCGACCTGAGCTTCGGCCTGGAGCTGGGCGTGGACTGGGTGGCGCTGTCGTTTGTGCAGCGCCCAGAAGACATTATCGAAGCCCGTCAGTTGATTGGTGATCGCGCCTTCCTGATGGCCAAGATCGAGAAGCCGTCAGCGGTCATTCACCTGGAAGAAATCGCCAAGTTGTGCGACGCGATCATGGTCGCCCGTGGTGATCTGGGCGTGGAAGTGCCTGCCGAGAACGTACCGCGCATCCAGAAAGACATCATCCGCACCTGCCGCCAGCTCGGTAAGCCGGTGGTGGTGGCCACGCAGATGCTCGAGTCCATGCGCTTCTCCCCTGCGCCGACCCGTGCTGAAGTCACCGACGTGGCCAACGCCGTGGCTGAAGGCGCCGATGCGGTGATGCTCTCGGCGGAAACCGCTTCCGGCGACTACCCGCAGGAAGCCGTGCAGATGATGAGCAAGATCATTCGTCAGGTGGAAACCGGCCCGGACTTCCAGGCCCAGCTCGACGTCAGCCGCCCGCAGGCAGAAGCCACCGCATCGGACGCAATCAGCTGCGCGATCCGTCGCATCAGCACCATCTTGCCAGTGGCGGTGCTGGTCAACTACACCGAGTCGGGCAACTCCAGCCTGCGGGCCTCGCGTGAGCGGCCGAAAGCGCCGATCTTGAGCCTAACCCCGAGCCTGAATACGGCACGCCGCTTGAGCGTGGCCTGGGGCGTCTACTCGGTAGTCAACGAACGCCTGAGCAAGGCCGAGGACGTGACCCGCACCGCACTGGAGACTGCCCGCTCGACAGGTTTGGCGTGCACCGGCGACACCGTGGTCATCACCGCAGGCGAACCGTTTGGCCAACCGGGCAGCACTAATAGCCTGCGTATCGAAATTCTCCACTGATCGAACTCTGCGGCAGGTCGCCAGCACCCGCCGCAGAACACTGCTCCCACGCTGGCTTTGCCAGTTTGAAGGCACTCACTGTTCCCGCGGTGAGTGCCTCTTTTTATTCCCCCGGTGATTGTTTATTCAGGTTCGTCTGTATGTCGCCATTACCGCTCCCCACCCACGCGTTGCAGGGCTTTCGCGCCCTACTAAACGGCTTTAGCCAGATTTTCCTGCAAGCCCGCCCCGGTTGCGGTTTGCTGGTGCTGTTGGCGATTGCCATCGGCGCGCCACAGCTGCTCGGCGGCGCCCTGCTCGGTTGTCTTAGTAGCACGCTGACGGCGCAGCGTCGTGGTTATGCCAAAGCCGATATCGAGCTTGGCCTGTATGGCTACAACGGCGTTCTGCTGGGCATGCTGATTAGCCTGCAATTCACCTGCTCTGCGTTGCTGCCACTGCTGATCATCGTCAGCGCCGGGTCTTCCAGCCTGCTGCTGGCCGCCTGGATGCAACGCATGCGTGAGCGCCAGTGGCTGCCGGCCTTTACCTTCCCCTTCGTTGCTTTGAGCTGGCTGCTGTTGTGGCTGGCACCCGCTCTGCAGCTTGAGTTTGCGCAGGCCGTGCCAAGTCAGGCGCAGCCGCTCGACTGGTGGGCAAGCCTGATCGCCATGGCTCGCGGGTTGGGCCAGGTGATTTTTCTCGATCAGCCATTGGCCGGCGTTTACCTACTAATCGGCCTGTTGCTGGCGGATCGCCGCGCTGCCTGCTGGGCGCTGCTCGGCTCCACCGGCGGCCTGGCTCTGGCGCTGTACCAAGGCTTACCGCAGCACAGCGCGCTGACCGGCCTGTATGGCTATAACGCCGCCCTGGCGGCCATCGCGCTCAGCCAGGTGCACCGCCGCCCCTGGTTACCGGCTCTCGGTATTGCCCTGGCGCTGGTGCTGCAACCCGGCTTCAGCGCACTGGGTCTGCCCGCGCTGACCATGCCGTTTATCCTCACCTGCTGGCTGATCAGCGCCACCCAGCGCCTGCTACGTAAAGCTGCGGCCGACTGCACACCGCTGCAGCCCAATAAAGCTAAAGACTTGCATCGCCACGACAAAACTCCCTAGGCTGCCAACCTGTTCGCGCGATCGGCGAACACCGTATACGGAGCAGCTAGAACACAATGGAAACCCCGCAAAACCTGCGTCAGCAGCTATACAACATCATCTTCCACACCGACACGCCAGCCGGGCAGCGTTTCGACCGCTATCTGCTAGTGACGATCATGGCCAGCCTGGTTGTGGTGATGCTCGACAGCATCGACAGCATTCACAGCCAACATGCAGGATTGATGGCGGGTATTGAATGGGGCTTTACCGCGCTGTTTGCCATTGAATACCTGGTACGCCTGTACTGCTCGCCGAAACCGCTGCGCTATGTATTCAGCTTCTTCGGCCTGATTGACCTGCTGGCGATTCTGCCGGGCATCCTCGCCCTGTTCTTCGCCGATGCGCAGTACCTGCTGATCATCCGGGTGATCCGCATGTTGCGGGTATTTCGTGTACTTAAACTGAGTCCCTATCTGCGCCAGGCGAATTTCCTGCTAACGGCGCTACGCGGCAGTAAGCAGAAGATAATCGTGTTCTTCGCCTGCATCGCCACCATGGTTACCGTATTTGGCACCCTGATGTACGTGATCGAAGGCCCTGCGCATGGTTTTACCAGCATTCCCAAGGGCATCTACTGGGCGGTGGTTACCCTGACCACGGTGGGTTTCGGCGATATCGTGCCGAAAACCCCACTGGGCCAGGCGCTGTCGACCCTGGTGATGATCACCGGCTACTCGATCATCGCCGTGCCCACCGGCATCTTCACCGCCGAACTGGCCAACGCCATGCGCGGCGGAGACCGGCTGAACCATGATTGCCCAAGCTGCGCAAAAGACACCCATGAGCATGGTGCGGCCTTCTGCACCCGCTGCGGCAACCCACTGTTTCCAAGGCAAGCCGACAAGGACTGAGCAAGCTTCCAGCCACAAAAAACCGCAGCAAGCTGCGGTTTTTTGTGCGCTGAGGGTTAGCTTCAACCACGTTCGATGGGTGTCGACGTCAACTCAAATGGGCTGTTGCTGCGCCGCTGGTTGCGATCTTCGCGCGGGGTGGCACCGAAGAAGTTGCGGTAGGCGCTGGAAAAATGCGGGCCGGAGGAAAAGCCGCAAGACAGGCCGATTTGGATGATCGACTTGCTGGTTTGCATCAGCAACTGGCGCGCCTTGTTCAGGCGCAGTTCCAGGTAGTACTGGCTGGGCACGCGATTGAGGTACTGCTTGAAGATGCGCTCCAGCTGACGCCGCGATACGCAGACGTGCTGGGCGATTTCGTCGGTAGTCAGCGGCTCTTCGATATTCGCTTCCATCAGCAGCACAGCCTGAGTGAGCTTGGGGTGGCTGGAGCCCAGGCGGTTCTGCAACGGGATACGCTGACGCTCGCCGCCTTCGCGGATACGTTCGACCACCAACTCTTCGCTCACGGCGCCGGCCAATTCGGCACCGTGGTCACGGGCGAGCAAGGCCAGTAATAGGTCGAGTACCGCCATGCCACCGCAGGCGCTTAGACGATCACGGTCCCAGTCAAACAGGTGGCTGGTGGCAATCACCTTGGGGAAGCGTTCAGTGAAATCATCCTGCCAGCGCCAGTGCACAGACGCGCGGTAGCCATCGAGTAGGCCCAGCTGCGCCAGCGGATAGACCCCGGCAGCAATCGCGCCGATCACGCAGCCGCCGCGCACCAGCTGCTTGAGTGCACCGGAGAGCGCGGCCGGCATCGGCCCAGGCGGCTCATCAGCTAGCAGGAAGAGCTTCTGACAGCCCTCCAGCTTGCCCACCCAGGATTCCCCCGGCAGCCGCCATGCACCTTCAATCGGCGCCTCGGCCTGCAGGAACACCAGCTCATAGACCACCTCGGGATGGACGCGCTGAGCAACGCGCAGCGCTTCTTCTGCCAAGGCCAGGGTCAGGGGCTTGGTGGTGGGCCAAAGCAGGAAGCCAATTCGGTGGGCATTCATGAGGGGCAGTTTAGGCTCTGTTGGCGATTATGGGCATAGCTCGGATACGTGCAGATGTTGCCGCTGGTTATTTAAGACTGCCAGAGAGGAACTGCTGCAAACGTTCGGATTGCGGATTTGCCAACACTTCTTTCGGGCAGCCACGCTCTTCCACGATGCCTTTGTGGAGGAACACCAACTGGTTGGAGACTTCACGGGCAAAGCCCATTTCATGGGTTACCACGACCATGGTACGGCCTTCCTGCGCCAGGTCCTGCATAACTTTCAACACTTCGCCGACCAGTTCCGGGTCAAGCGCCGAGGTCGGTTCATCGAACAGCATCACCTCAGGCTCCATGGCCAGGGCACGGGCAATCGCCACACGCTGCTGTTCACCACCGGACATATGTGCGGGGTAGGCATCCTTACGATGGGCCACGCCGACCTTGTTCAGGTAATGCTCGGCCTTTTCAAGGGCGTCCTTCTTGCTCATGCCAAGCACATGCACCGGGGCTTCCATGACGTTTTCCAGGGCGCTCATGTGCGACCACAGATTGAAGTGCTGAAACACCATCGACAGGCGCGAACGCATGCGCTGCAGCTGCTTGGGATCAGCGGCTTTCAGGCCACCGTCCTTGTTGGCCACCAGTTTCAGCTCTTCGTTGTTGAGCAGAATCTTGCCGCCATGAGGCTGTTCCAGCAGGTTGATGCAACGCAGGAAGGTACTCTTGCCCGAGCCGCTGGAGCCGATGATGCTGATCACATCACCGGCCTTGGCCGCCAGTGACACGCCCTTCAATACTTCGTGGCTGCCGTAGCGCTTGTGCAGATCCTGAACTTCAAGTTTGTACATGGTTTCCACTCTCTTGAATCAGTCGCTGAGCAAGCGACCCTGGCGAATAGGGGTACGACCGGCCACTTTAGCCAGCCACAAACCGGGCTGAGCAAAGCGCAACCGCTCGCGCGCATAGATCACACCATCTGTTACGGCACAGACAGTTGTGTGGCGATCATCCAGAGGATCGATCACTTCAAACAATGGATCACCGGCCAAGACCCGCGCACCCACTGGCTGCAGAAAGCTCACTACACCTGCATGCGGGGCGTAGGCGTATTGCGCGCCGTTAAACGGCGTGGCGTCGCAGCTTTCAGTGGGTGCGGCCGGCCAGTCACCGGCAATCAGGCCCTGCTCGGCCAGGAACGCCAGGATATTTTCGGCACTGGCTTCGGCCTCAGGTTTGCCGGTATCGGCCATGCCGCCCAACTCGACGGTCACCGCCAGGCAAGCCAATGGCACAGCGGCCTGAGGAAACTGCCGAGCCAGGTGTACCCAGGGTAAGGCGCAAGCTTCATCGAAGGAGCTGCCGCCGGAATCCTCAACAGTCAGCGCCGCACCGGCCTGCAACCGTGCGGCCAGCGAACGTAATTGCGGCCACTGCTGCGGCAGCAGGTAGAGGTGCACCGCCGCATCAAAATCACAATGCAGATCGAGTACTACATCGGCATCGCATGCATGCTTGAGCAGCAGACGCTGCATGCCTTGCAGCTCCGAGCCGGCTGGCGGCAAAGCTTCCAGCGCTGCCTGCATGGCGGTGCGAATCAGCCGCACATTGCTCGGGCCGTCACTGCCCAGACAGTCTTCCAGCGCTGGCGCGATGGCAGCGGCCAGGTCAAAGAAATCGCGATTGAAATTCTTTCCGCTGCCCAGTTCAAAGCGGCCCTGATGGGTCGCCTGAAACATCTGCCCCAGGCCAATCGGATTGGCTACCGGCACCAGTTCGATCACCCCGGTCAGCCGCCCCTGGGCTTCCAACTGACGTAAACGGCGCTTGAGTTCCACCGCCACGCGCATGCCCGGCAACTCATCGCCGTGCAGAGAGGCCTGAATATAGGCCTTACACGGCCCTTGGCCGAAACGGAATACGCTCAAACGGCGCTCCGTGCCGGGACAGCCCCAAGGCAGTGGGTGGTCGATACGCTGCATGGACTTTTCCTCAGGCCTTGCGCGGTGCCAGGTAGGCCAGCCAGCGGCGCTCGGCCAACTTGAACAAGCGTACGAGGATAAAGGTCAGGCACAGGTAGAACAGGCCGGCAGTGATAAAGGCCTCGAATGGCAGGTAATACTGCGAGCTAACGGTACGTGCCGCGCCGGTGATATCGATCAAGGTAACGATCGAGGCAAGCGAGGTGGTGTGCAGCATCATGATCACTTCGTTGCTGTACTGCGGCAGTGCGCGGCGCAGGGCCGACGGCAGCAGGATGCGGCGATACAGCTTGAAACGCGACATACCCATGGCCTTGGCTGCCTCGATCTCGCCATGCGGCGTGGCCTTAAGGCTGCCGGCGAGAATCTCCGCGCTGTAGGCGCTGGTGTTGATGGCAAACGCCAGGCAGGCGCAGAAGGTGGCGCTGGAGAAATACGGCCAGAGAAAACTCTCACGCACGGCCTCGAACTGGGCCAAGCCGTAATAGATAAGAAACAGCTGGACCAGCATCGGTGTGCCGCGAATCACGTAGGTGTAGAGCCAGGCCGGGAAGTTGACTAGCGGCGACTTGGAGACGCGCATCAAGCCCAGAGGAATGGCCAGAGCCAGCCCGCATGCCAGGGAAATCAGCAGAATTTTCAGGGTGACCAGCACACCGCCAAAGTACAGCGGCAGGTTTTCCAGGATTACGTTGTAGTCAAAAATCATCGCTGCGCTCCCCGCTTACAGATCAGCGGCTTTGATGCCGACCGAGTAACGTTTTTCCAGGTAGCGCAAAGCCAGCAGCGACACGCTGGTCAACACCAGATACAAGGCCGCAACGGCCAGGTAGAAGGTAAATGGCTCGCGGGTGGCATCGGCGGCACTTTTCGCCTTGAACATCATGTCCTGCAGACCGACCACGGAAATCAGCGCGGTGGCCTTGGTCAACACCAGCCAGTTGTTGGTGAAACCGGGGATGGCGAAGCGAATCATTTGCGGCACCAGGATGCGGAAGAACACCTGCATGCCACTCATGCCATAAGCCGCGCCCGCTTCGGCCTGACCTTTGGGAATGGCCATGAAGGCACCGCGAAAGGTCTCCGACAGGTAAGCACCAAAGATAAAGCCCATGGTGAACACGCCGGCGATAAACGGGTTGATATCGATGTAGTCGTCGTAGCCGAGCATCGGCGCCAGACGGTTCACCATGTCCTGACCGCCGTAGAAAATCAGCAGGATCAGCACCAGATCGGGAATACCGCGGATGACCGTGGCGTAGGTTTCACCCAGCAGCGCCAGCCACTTAATTGGTGACAGGCGAAACGCCGCCCCCAGCAAACCCAACACGATAGCCACTGCCATCGACGTCAGCGCCAGAATCAGGGTGAGCCAGGCACCCTCCAGAATGGTCGAGCCGTAGCCGTTGAGCATGCTCTGCTTACCTCATGCAAACGCCGGACGGCGCCTGGAAGTACAACGAAAAAGTGGCGCAAGCTTCAAGTTATAGTCAGCTTGCGCCACTTTCAGTGAAAGCGACGGAGCGAACTCAATCAGTCGCCGTAGACGTTGAAGTCAAAGTACTTGTCTTGCAGTTCCTTGTACTTGCCGTTGGCGCGAATGGCATCAATGGCGTTGCTGATCTTGTCCGCCAGTTCCTTGTCGCCCTTACGCACCGCGATACCAGCGCCATGGCCGTAGTACTTCTCTTGGGTGAAGTCCGGGCCGACCAGGGCGAAGCCTTTGCCGGCGTCAGTCTTGATAAAGCCTTCGTCGATATTGACCACGTCGGCCAAGGTCGCGTCTATACGGCCGGAAGCCAGATCGAGGAAAGCTTCGTTCTGCGAGCTGTAACGCACGATTTCAACGCCTGCTGGCTCGAACTCATCGGTGGCATGACGATCGTAGATCGACGAGCGCTGCACACCGACTTTCTTGCCCTTGAGGTCGACCAGCGGATCGTTGATCACGGTGCCGGCCTTCATCGCCAACTTGCCGGGAGTGTGGTAATACTTCTTGGTGAAATCGACCGACTTCAAGCGGTCTTCGGTGATGCTCATCGACGACAGTACGGCGTCGAACTTGCGTACTTTCAGGGCGGGGATCAGGCCGTCGAATTCCTGCTCGATCCATTTGCATTCCACTTTCATCTCTTCGCACAGAGCGACGCCGATGTCGTAGTCGAAACCGCTGATGGCACCTTCAGGGGTTTTGAAGGCGAACGGCGGGTAAGCCGCTTCGATACCGATACGCAGAGGCTTGGCCTCTTCAGCCATGGCCAGCGGCGACAGCATGGACAGCGCCAGTGCGCCGAGAAGTGCAATCTTCTTCATTTTGTGACTCCTTCGAATGGGAATGGCATCGGTTGGCAGAGATTGTTCGGGTATGCATCCAGCCTTGCATGAATTGTAGTGAGTCGCCGCCAAGCTGCGCGCTGCGCATAAGCCGGACGGTCCCAGCCGGGTGAGCGGCATTCTAGCGACAGCTCGAAAGTCGATATTTCTTCAATGCGACAAGTAATTACAAAAGACCCGGACGGGTATAGCGAGGATATTGACAGCCCCTGATATTTATGAAGAGGCAAAAAAGACAGTTAACCATTAGCTAAAGCAATTAACGCGCCAATTTTTAAAAGAGCCTTTGTTTTCGGGGCCTGATGGCAGTTTTTATTTTTACAGCCGGATTAAACAATGCGCCATCCTGGCGCAAAACGTTCCCACACACCCCATAAAAGTGCGTGCTGTTACATCCAAGTGACAACTAAATACCCAGATGAAAATCGATAACACCACACAAAACACAACGCCCTGCCCGGCTTGTGGCCGAAACAGGGCGTTGCTTACAAGCGACTCAACCGAAGTCAGGCAGCCTGCATCTCGCGGTGGGTGTCGATAAGGTGCTGCACCACGCCAGGATCGGCCAACGTGGAGATGTCGCCGAGTGCATCGTATTCGGCGGTAGCGATCTTGCGCAGGATACGACGCATGATCTTGCCCGAGCGGGTTTTCGGCAGGCCTGGGGCCCACTGAATCACGTCCGGTGAGGCAATCGGGCCGATTTCCTTGCGCACCCAGTTTTTCAACTCCTGACGCAATTGCTCGGACGGCTGCTCGCCGCCATTCAGGGTGACGTAGACATAGATGCCCTGTCCCTTGATGTCGTGCGGCACGCCAACCACAGCGGCTTCGGCGACTTTCGGGTGAGCAACCATGGCGCTTTCGATTTCAGCGGTGCCCATGCGGTGGCCAGAGACGTTGAGCACGTCGTCTACGCGGCCGGTAATCCAGTAGTAACCGTCCTCGTCACGGCGCGCACCGTCACCGGTGAAGTACATGCCTTTGAAGGTCTTGAAGTAGGTGTCAACGAAACGGTCGTGATCGCCGTACAGCGTCCGCGCCTGACCCGGCCAGGAATCGATGATCACCAGGTTACCTTCAGCGGCACCCTCGACGAGGTTGCCTAGGTTATCCACCAGCGCCGGCTGCACGCCGAAGAACGGACGGGTCGCCGAGCCTGGCTTGAGCGCGGTAGCGCCCGGCAGCGGGCTGATCAGAATGCCGCCAGTTTCAGTCTGCCACCAGGTATCGACAATTGGGCAACGCTCTTTGCCGACGGTCTTGTAGTACCAGTTCCAGGCTTCCGGGTTGATCGGCTCACCAACCGAGCCGAGCAGGCGCAGGCTGGAACCATCGGCACCGGCAACCGCCGCATCGCCCTGAGCCATCATCGCGCGGATCGCCGTCGGTGCGGTGTAGAGGATATTGACCTTGTGCTTGTCGATGATCTTCGACACACGGGTGATGTCCGGGTAGTTCGGAATGCCTTCAAACAGCAGCGTGGTCGCACCATTGGCCAGCGGACCATAAACGATATAGCTGTGACCGGTGACCCAGCCGACGTCAGCGGTGCACCAGTAGATATCGCCCGGCTTGTAGTCGAACACCCGCTCGTGAGTCAGCGCTGCGTAAAGCAGGTAACCGCCAGTGGTGTGCTGCACGCCTTTCGGCTTACCGGTGGAGCCTGAGGTATAGAGGATAAACAGTGCTTCTTCGGCGCACATTTCCTTCGGCGCACAATGGCTGGACGCCACGGCCATCAGGTCTTCGTACCAGATGTCGCGATGCTGGTTCCACTTGATCGAGCCGCCCGTGCGCTTGCACACGATAACTTTCTGGATGCTGCTGGTTTCCGGATTGGTCAGGGCGTCGTCGACGTTGGCTTTCAGCGGGGTTTTCTTGCCACCGCGCAGGCCTTCATCGGCTGTGATCACCACCTTGGATTGGCAATCGATAATGCGCCCAGCCAGGGCTTCGGGGGAGAAGCCGCCGAATACCACCGAGTGGATCGCGCCGATACGGGTACAGGCCAGCATCGCTACCACCGCCTGCGGAATCATCGGCATATAGATGGTCACCACGTCGCCACGGTGCACGTCCTGGCCACGCAAGGCGTTGGCGAACTTGCAGACTTGTTCGTGCAGCTGGCGGTAGGTAATTTCCTCGTGCTCGGACGGGTCATCGCCTTCCCAGATGATTGCCACCTGATCGCCACGTTCGGCGAGGTGACGGTCCAGGCAGTTGTAGGAAACGTTGAGGGTGCCGTCGGCAAACCACTTGATATCGACGTGGTGATCGTCGAAGGAGGTCTGCTTGACCTTGGTGAACGGCTTGATCCAGTCCAGGCGCTGAGCCTGCTCACGCCAGAAACCGTCAGGGTTGATCACCGACTGCTGGTACATGGCTTTATAGGTGGCCTCATCAGTCAGCGACTGGGCCGCCACCTCAGGGCGCACGGGATACAAGGACGCAGCACTCATCAGAAACACCTCGGTGGGTAGTTGTTGTTCTATGCGCCATTTTGTATCCACAACCCCACCTTTGAGCCATTCGACCATGGTCTTAACGCTCTGCGACCATGGTTGCAGACGTTTTTCCAGGGCGAAAATTGCCGGGCGCAATTTTTAACGTCGCACCGCGATTAGCACTGGTGGTGACCAGAAAAGGGCGCGATAAAAAATCGCCAGGACCGGTAATTCCGCCGAAAAGCGACAGCCCGCAGGGTGGCGGCCAGGGATGGCACGCCACAAAAACGCCAGGAGCGTTTTGGCGCGCAAGCCCCGTAGGGGAGAAGCACATGGGTGTGCTGAACATAAAAAAAGGCGGTCATCTGACCGCCTATCCAAATCATTCCAGGGAGAGGAATGGAGAAAAGCTTGCATCCAAACCACGCAGGATTGGAACGCCGCCACTTTCGCCCAGCACGCCGCGCCGAGCTATTGCACCTTGGTCGTAGGTTGCGGCGCGCTCGTCTCTCTGGCACTTAAATCAACAAACCAGGGCTCCAACCGCCTACCGAAGGCAACTTCGGCTCTAAACAGCTTCTGATCACTCAGGTAATCAACAACGGACTGTTCGCCCTGCTGGGGCAGGCTGTCAAAGGTCGCATGCCAGCGCTGGGGCAGATTGAGGCTGTGTAATCCCGGGGTATCGGCTGAGCCGCCTAGCTGCCAAGTCCAGCGCTGGTCATCCGGGCGCGGATCCTCGCCCTCTCCCGTCCAATCAATCGCCACACTGCTCGCCTGCGCTTCGATAATGCTGCGCACAATGGCGTAACGCGCGCGGTCGGGATAACGCATGCGTAAGGCCTGCTGATCCAGCCCAACATCCACAGCCAGCAGACGACTGGCACGTCGTTGCTCGTAGTCCAGCGCATTCGCTGCATGCTGAGCCGCCTCACGTAGCTCCTGGCTGTCCGGTACAGCCTTCTGCAAACGCTGCGCTTCGGCATGGGCGTCGCGCAGCATGGATACCTCACGCTGATAAGCCGGGCCATCGAGCTCCAACACCAGCAGCGCATCACGGTCCAGCTGACGACGATAGCGGCGCACCGTCTGCTCGTTCAGTTCAGTGGGCACCTGAAAGCCCAGCTCGGCCATCTTCTCGGCACTGATCGACAGGTAGTAGTGATCATCGTCCGCCTGGCTCGGCCAGCGGTAATCCAGGCGCAGCGCCAGGCTGCTGTTGTCCTTGCGCCAATAGGCATAAGTAGCGGCCAACTCGCGCTCGGACAGTTGCAAGCGGCTTTCCTCGGGCGGCTGGCGATTCCAGGCTACGCCCGCCAGGACAATGGCATTGACCAGCCCGATCAGCAGCAGACCGGCAATCAGATAACGCGCACGCACGCCGCTCATTGCACACCTCCCAGCAAACCGTGACGGCTACGCAGGCGCCGCAGCACCAGCAGAATCAGCACCGCACTCAGGCCCAGTACCAGGAAGAACAGGTACTTGGGCATGCTCTCCCACCACCAGTCGAACAGCTTGGTGTAGAGGAAGATCACAAAGAAGCTCAGCCCGGTGTTCACCACATCCGCCCACTCGCGACGCACGCCCAGCCAGATCACCAGGGCCGCGAGGATGAAGCCGCCAATCTGGTAGGCGTTCTCGATGTATTCGGCCGAATAGTCGAAGTAACTGCCGGCGCCCCAATGCGACAACACCAATACCGGCACAAATACCCCGAGCAGGCCAAATACCCTATAGATCACGGCAAAGCCGTCAAAACGGCGCTGATCGACCAGCAGCGGCACCATGAAAATCAGCAGCGCCGGCGGGATAAAGTTCTCCGGCCGCTGGACAAAACCCAGCCAGTAGATGCCGTCCCAACTGCCAATCCGCGCGGCGACAAAGGCCAGCAAACAGCTCAGCCCGGCCGCCAGCAGCAGGCGCGCACCACAGGCATAGGCCAGCAACAACGCGTAGAGCGCCCAGGACAGCAAGGCGTTGTTTGAAGGAGTGATATTGAAGATCTGCCCGAGCATGACGATGTTCAGGACAAAACAGGTAAAGGCCACCAACGCCGCCAGCTTGCTGAAATAGCCCGAGCTATCGAGGCGTTGCACCCACAGCGTCAAACCGAATGAGGCGATGCTCGCCGTCAGCAGAATTACCACCTGGCTCTGGGTGCCGAACAACCCCCAAAACTGATAGAACAGGAAAAACACACTGGCCGCCAGCGCCAGCGCGCCGAGGAACGAGGCGATACGCATACCCAGCGACAGCTGCCGGGCCCGAATATCGTGATCAATGTCGAAGGCCGCCAGATAGTTGTTGAGCAATTGCTGCTGGTAGCCATGCAGGCTAGCGCGCTGGCCGTCACTCAGGTTCAACACCTGCTCCGCCTCAAGGCGCGCCAGTTCGCGGTTGAAAACACCAATGTCATCGGCACGTTGCTGGGCGTCACTGCGGTTTATGTTGGGCATGGCAATCCTTGCTGCGGGTTCATCAGGTCATAGGCTGATCAGCACACTCTAGCGACAAAAGCTACGCAGCACACTCAGCTGCGCAGCTCGAATCAGAGTGGATAACGCTGCCCATAACCACCGCCACAGCATGCACGACATCAAATAGCCAGCATTCCTAGCAAAGCGTTCGGATGCCGATTAGAATCGCCGCCGCAGGACGCGCCCCTCCCCACCTTTTGGACTTACCGTCATGGATAGACTTATGCCGTCATTCGCACTCAGCACATGCGGCGGCAAACGCTCCCAGCGTTAGCACCATGCGAAATTCCTTCACGGCTCCCGGCCCGTTGCTGCTTTCCCTGTCTATTAATTCAATGAGATTCGTATGAACAAAATCATCACTGCCAGCCTCGCAGGCTTGCTTGTAATACTCAGCGGCTGCGCCACTGAACAATCGCGCACCCTGGAAGTTGCAAAAGTCACCACCGCCAGCAGCCACTACAGCGGCCCACGCAGCCCGATTGCCGTAGGCAAGTTCGATAACCGCTCCAGCTATATGCGCGGCATCTTCACTGACAATGTCGACCGCCTCGGTGGCCAGGCCAAAACTATTCTGATCACTCATTTGCAGCAATCGAACCGCTTCAATGTGCTCGACCGCGACAACCTGGCCGAACTGCAACAGGAATCGGGCTTCTCCAAACAGGTTCAGCAGGTGCGTGGGGCAAACTTTGTCGTCACCGGTGATGTAACCGAGTTTGGCCGTAAAGAAGTAGGTGATCACCAGCTATTTGGCATTCTCGGGCGCGGCAAGCAGCAGATCGCCTATGCCAAGGTCAACCTGAATATCGTCGATGTACTGACATCCGAAGTCGTCTATTCCGCTCAGGGCGCGGGCGAATACAGCCTGTCCAACCGGGAGATCGTTGGTTTCGGTGGCACAGCCAGCTATGACTCGACGCTCAACGGCAAAGTACTGGATCTGGCGATTCGTGAAGCCGTGAACAATCTGGTCAGTGGCGTTGATAGCGGCGCTTGGCGACCAGCCAAGTGAGCACGGAGAAGTTGCCCATGAACCTCACTCGTCGCGCACTTTCTCTAGCCGCCTTGGTTGCCGCAATCACTCTGGGCGGCTGCGTGTCTCAGCCGCAGCCGCTCTATTACTGGGATGGCTATCAGCAGCAGGTTTACCAGCGTTTCGAGAGCACCAGCAGCGCTGAAGAGCAGATTGCAGCCCTTGAAGAAAGCCTGCAAAAAGCCCGCGCTGCGGACCGTGCTCTGCCGCCTGGCTTCCACGCTCATCTCGGCATGCTCTATGCCGAAATCGGCAAAGCCGATCAAGTGCGCCAGCAATTCGAGACCGAGAAAACCCTGTTCCCCGAGTCCGCCCAGTACATGGACTTCCTCATGCGTAAATTTGCCAAGTGATCAGCATGCCTTTTCTAAACCCACTTAAAGCGCTCGCCGCACTGGTTTGTGCCGCGCCATTGGCTGGTTGTGTCACGCAACAGCCCTACGATTACAGTGCATTCAAAGAAAGCAGCCCAGCCTCTATCCTGGTTCTGCCGCCAGTTAACAAGTCACCAGATGTCAAAGCGTCCTACAGCGTTTACTCGCATATCACACTGCCTTTGAGTGAGGCTGGCTACTATGTTTTGCCTGTCGCTGTGGTCGATGAAACCTTCAAGCAGAATGGCCTGATGAATGCGGATGAAATCCGCGAGGTTTCGCCGAAGAAACTTCACGAGATTTTTGCCGCGGATACAGTGCTGTATATCGACGTCACCGAATACGGCAGCAGCTACATGATCATCAGCAGCGAGGTTGCGGTCGCGGCCACAGCAACGCTGGTCGATCTACGCAGCGGCAAGGAACTGTGGAAAGGCGTCGCACGGGCCAGCACAGCCGAGCAGCAACAAAACAGCGGCGGCGGATTGGCGGGCATTCTGATCACCGCACTGGTCAACCAGGTGGTGAACACCTTGAGTGATCGTGGTCATGAAATCGCCGGTATCGCCAGTAACCGTCTGCTTTCGAGCAATCCGGTGAATGGTATTCTGCCTGGACCAAGAGCGCGGCCAACTACACCTCGCTAAAGCATCTAGATGCCAAGTCCCTACGCTGCAGTGGCGGGACTTGGCATCGTCAAGCGCAGCGCCTGGCTGCGCTACTCCTTGCCCAGCCCATGCTGACGCAGTTTGTTGGCGATAGTGGTGTGTGACACGCCAAGGCGCTTACCCAACTGGCGGCTACTCGGATGATCATGGAACAGGCGCTCCAGCACGGCCTTTTCGAAGCGACCGAGAATATCGTCCAGCCCGCCCTCCACCGAGAATTCGCCCAGTGGCTGTGGCGCACCGTAATCCGGCAGGCGAATATGTTCGCCCTTGACCACCCCGCCATCGCACAGGGAAACGGCCTGAAACAGCACGTTCTCCAACTGACGCACGTTGCCCGGCCAGTGGTAGTGACCGAGTTTGTCCAGCACCTGCGGCGCGAGCTTGGGCAATGCGCAGCCGATCTGCCGGCTGGCCTGGTCGAGAAAGTGTTCAACCAATGGCGGCAGCCCATCCAGGCACTCGCGTAACGGCGGAATATGCAGGCTGAGTACGTTTAAGCGGTGATAGAGGTCCTTGCGGAACTCGCCCTTGGCGCACAGCTCGGACAGATCAACCTGGGTGGCGCACATAACCCGCACATCCAGGTACACCTCTTCATCACTACCGACCCGGCGGAAGCAACCGTCTTGCAGAAAACGCAGCAGTTTGGCTTGCAGGCGCGGGCTCATTTCCCCGACACCATCGAGAAACAGCGTGCCGCCGGCGGTCAGCTCAAGCAGACCAAGCTTGCCTTCCGGGCGTGCGCCTTCAAAGGCGCCGGGGCCGTAGCCGAACAGCTCGGTCTCGGCCATAGATTCCGGCAAGCCGGCGCAGTTCAGCGCCATAAACGGCGACTGTCCACGCGGGCTGGCCAGATGGCAGGCACGGGCTAACAGCTCCTTGCCGGTTCCGGTTTCGCCCTCGATCAGCAGTGGCGCATCGAGCGGTGCCATACGCCGTGCTTCGCGCACCACAGCGGCCATCACTTTGGAGCTTTGGAAGATCGAATCAAAGCCTCGCAGCTCCTGCTTGCGCACGTTGTAGATGCGCTCGCCTACCCGATCCGCCCTGTGCAGGGTCAGCACCGCACCGGCCATGGCATCGCTCTCTTCATGCTCGGTCTGCAGCGGCGCGATATCGGCGAGAAACACATCACCCTTGACCTTCACCCGCAGGCCATTGATCCGCGACTTGTTGGCGCGTACCAGCTCGGGCAGGTCGAAGTCCTCGGCGTAGCGTGACAGCGGAATGCCCGGCACTTCGTCCACCCGCACCCCTAGTAACTGCGCAGCACTGCGGTTGGCGGCGACGATACTGCCGCCCATATCGATCGAAAGCACCGGAAAATCCAGCGCACCCAGCAAGGCATTCAGCTCCAGGTGACGACGTTCGCTGGGCATCAAACCAACGCGCTTGACCCCAAACACCCCAGGAATCGCTTCAAACTTGGGCCGCAATGACTGGAACTGCAGGTTGATCAGGTTCGGACAGTGTAGGTAGATAGCATTGCCCTGCTCGCCGCCGACTTCGCCACGGGCGACGTTTATGCCGTATTCGACCAACAGGTTGAGGATGTCGCGCAGGATGCCAATTCGGTTCTGACAGTGGACTTTGATACGCATGGCAGGGCTCTGATCAGGCTTCTTATTTAGGCCGCTGCGCGAAAGAATCGACGCTGCCGGCGGATTATTCGTCAAGAATATGTGACAGCTTAGCGCAGCAGCAAGACGATACTTCGCCATACATGCGCATACGTAACCAATTCTTTACGAAATAACTGCCAATTGCTCCCGCACACGCTCGGCCAAGGGCTGCACAACTGCTGCAGCTGGCGTATCTCTGAGTCTAATAAAACAACAAAGCCCCAGCAGGAGGCAGTGATGAAGAGCACGCAATACCAGGCGCGCGAACCGGATGACAGTGGCTTTATCCATTACCCGGAGGCCGAGCATCAGGTGTGGAATACCCTGATCACCCGCCAGATCAAGGTGATCGAAGGCCGTGCCTGCCAGGAATACCTGGACGGTATCGAACAGCTCGGACTGCCCCATGAGCGCATTCCGCAGCTCGGTGAGATCAATCAGGTGCTGCAAGCCACCACCGGCTGGCGCGTCGCGCGTGTGCCGGCGCTGATTCCGTTTCAGACATTCTTCGAGCTGCTGGCCAGCAAACAATTTCCGGTGGCGACCTTTATCCGCACGCCCGAAGAACTGGATTATCTGCAGGAGCCCGACATCTTCCATGAGATCTTTGGCCACTGCCCGCTGCTGACCAACCCCTGGTTCGCCGAATTCACTCACACCTACGGCAAGCTCGGCCTGGCCGCCAGCAAGGAAGAACGCGTGTACCTGGCGCGCCTGTACTGGTTAACCATCGAATTCGGCTTGCTCGACACCAGCCAGGGTCAGCGCATTTATGGCGGCGGCATTCTCTCCTCACCGAAAGAAACCCTCTACTGCCTGTCCGATGCGCCGCAGCGCTTGGCCTTCGACCCGATTGAGGCGATGCGCACGCCGTATCGAATCGACATCCTGCAGCCGCTGTATTTTGTGCTGCCCGAACTCAAGCGCCTGTTCGAGCTGGCCCATGAAGACATCATGGCCATGGTGCAGCAGGCCATGCGCCTGGGCTTGCATGCGCCGAAGTTTCCGCCGAAAGCGGCATAACCTTTGTAGGATGGGATTGAGATGTTCAACAGAGCGTCGCCGGCCCCATCCTACGGCTCACTTTTGATCCCTGGAGAAACCCAATGTCACTTGCCCAAGCCCAATGCGAAGCCTGCCGCGCCGATGCGCCGAAAGTCAGCGACGAGGAGCTGGCCGTACTGATCCGTGAAATCCCGGACTGGAATATCGAAGTGCGTGGCGACCATATGGAGTTGGAGCGGATTTATCTGTTCCGCACCTTCCGCCATGCCCTGGCCTTTACCAACGCGGTCGGCGCCATCGCCGAGGAAGTTGGTCACCACCCCGCCTTGCTCACCGAATGGGGCAAAGTCACCGTGACTTGGTGGAGCCATGAGATGCGCGGCCTGCACCGCAATGACTTCATCATGGCCGCACGTACCGATGTGCTCGCCGCTGATGCCGAGGGCCGCAAGTGAGCCATTTCCACAACATTGTGCGAGTACCTGGCGACCCAATTCTCGGGCTGGTGGACGCCTACCGCGCCGACCGCAACCCGGCCAAGCTCGATCTCGGTGTCGGCGTGTACAAAGACGCACAGGGCCTGACGCCGATTCCCCGTGCAGTAAAGCTTGCCGAACAGCTGCTGGTAGAAAGCGAAACCAGCAAAAGCTATATCGGCGGCCATGGCGACCCGCTGTTTGGCAGCCTGCTCAGCCAGCTTGTGCTGGGTGCGGACAACCCACTGCTGCCCGAGCGTGCCGGTGCTACCCAGACTCCAGGCGGCACCGGCGCACTGCGCCTATGTGCAGACTTTATCGCCCAATGCCTGCCGGGCCGTGGTATCTGGCTCAGCGACCCAACCTGGCCGATCCACGAGAGCATCTTTGCTGCCGCCGGCTTACGCGTCGGCCATTACCCCTATGTCGGCGCGGATAATCGGCTGAATGTCGAGGCGATGATCGCCGCCCTCACCCACGTGCCCAAAGGCGATGTAGTGCTGCTGCACGCCTGCTGCCACAACCCTACTGGCTTCGACCTCACCCCGCGCGACTGGAAGCGCGTGCTGGAAGTGGTGAAAGCCCGCGAACTGCTGCCGCTGATCGACTTTGCCTACCAGGGGTTTGGTGATGGCCTGGAGCAAGATGCCTTTGCCGTGCGCTTGTTTGCTGCTGAATTGCCCGAGTTGCTGATTACCAGTTCATGCTCGAAGAACTTCGGCCTGTACCGAGAACGCACGGGTGCGCTGATCGTCTGCGCCGAGAGTGCGGAAAAACTGCAGGATGTGCGCAGCCAGTTGGCCTTTATCGCGCGCAATCTGTGGTCCACCCCGCCGGCCCACGGTGCCGCAGTGGTCGCCAGCATTCTGGCGGACGCCGAGCTGAACAGCCTCTGGGTCAGTGAGCTGGACGCCATGCGCAAGCGCGTTGCCAGTCTACGTTCAGGCCTGGTTGAAGCCCTGCAGCCTTACGGCCTGAGTGAGCGTTTTGCGCATATTGCGCTGCAGCGCGGCATGTTTTCCTACACCGGACTTACACCCTTGCAGGTGCAACGCCTGCGTGATGAGTTCAGCGTGTATATGGTCGGCAGTGGTCGAGCCAATATGGCGGGTTTAGATGCCAACCGCCTCGATCAACTAGCCAGCACAATTGCTCGGGTTTGCACTGACTGAACCGAGACTGAGCCCCGCAGGTCACCTGGGGCTCAAACGCCGCACGTTACTTAGGCTTGCTATAGTCGCTAAACCCCCATCGCGCCGAGCCGCCTGTGTCCCGTCTCTCCAATATTGTCTTCCGTCTATACCAGCGCACATTGCACAGCCTGGCGCTCTACCCAACGCTGATTGCCCTAAGCTTCTTCGCCCTGTGCCTGCTTGTAATGAGCATCGAGTATCAACCCTGGCTGATGTCGCTCAAACAGATGGTAGATGTAGGCCTGGTGCGGAATGCTGATAACGCCCGACTGATTCTCGGCACGCTGGTCGGCGGCATTATGACGCTGATGGTATTCAGCTTCTCCATGGTGATGGTGGTGCTCAACAACGCCGCTGCGTCACTGTCACCACGCGTCATACCAGGCCTGATCAGTGATAAAGGCCATCAAAAAACCCTGGGCTTCTACCTGGGCACCATTCTCTTTTCGCTGTTACTGATTACCAGCATTGAGCAGGAAAACTCGACTCAAGTACCCAGCCTAGGTGTGCTGATTGCCTTGTGCCTGGGCATTGCCTGCCTTGGCCTGTTCGTACACTTCATTCACTCGATTTCCCGCTCGATCCAGGTCGAATACATCCTCAACAACCTTTACCGCACCACTCTGGAAAAACTGACAGCAAGAGAAACCAAATTAGCCGGCGTCGACGATATGCCGAGTTGGCCGGATGATCAGCACTGGCAAGAGGTGTTCTCCCGGCACAACGGCTATTTCAAAGAACTGAATATCAACGCCATCAACACCCTGCTGTGTCAGCACGACCTGCGCATGACAGTGATGATCCACCGCGGTTTTTTTGTGATGAGCGGGCGCCCGTTATTCAAACTGGACCGTCAGGTCGACCCAGAAATAGCCAACGCTCTACTCGATTGCTTTGATTTCTTTATCGAAGAGTACGCTCACGCTCACTACCTATTTGGCTGCACGCAAATCTCCGAGATTGCCGTCAAGGCTCTCAGCCCAGGCATCAATGACCCTGGTACCGCGATTACCGCCATCGACATGCTCAGCGTACTGTTCAGCAAACGCCTATGCCTGCCGGACCTGGATATTGCTCCGCTGGACGATGAGCCGCCCCGCCTGTTCCATTACGAACTCTCACTTGATGAGTTATTGCTACTGGTCTTCGGCCCTATTCGAAACTACGGCGGCGCTGATGCCAGCGTACTGCTCGTGCTACTGCAGGCTTTCAAGAACCTGCTCTACCAGCAGCTACGCCCGCAACAGAAAACAGATTTACTCAGGCATGTACGCAGCGTGCAGGAAACAGCAGACCACAAGCTGGACAACAGCCGTGATCGTGAGGCCATCAATCAACTAATTGAGCGGATCAATCAGACCAACGAGCCCAAGCCGCCTATTCCTCTACTCGCGATAACAGGCAGAACAGCCGCTCAGAAAAATAATTAGCGAGCTTACTAATAAGATTAACCTCAACAAAATCATAGTCTTAATAACAAGCCACAGCGATTTAACGACCCTATCCGATTTGCCAAGCGGGCATGTTTTGCTTAGGGTAGGGTCTATGTGGTCCTTAATTGCCCCTATCAGCTCGTTGCTGGGAGGCGTTGCGTTACTCCTCCTCGGCAATGGTCTGCTCAACACCCTACTGACCCTGCGTGGCGTCGCCGAAGGCTACTCCACCTCGATGCTCGGCCTGATTATGTCCGGGTACTTTGTCGGTTTTCTCCTTGGCACCTGGCTGGCGATTCCGCTGGTCCGCCGCGTCGGGCATATCCGTGCGTTTGCCTTTTGCGCCGCCCTCGCTGCCATTACCGCCCTGTTGCATGTACTGATCGTCAACCCCTGGGTCTGGCTAGGTTTGCGCGTGCTTTACGGCCTGGCGCTGGTCAGCCTGTATATGGTGATCGAGAGCTGGCTCAACGCGCAGGTGCCCAACGATAAACGTGGCCAGGTGTTTGCCGTCTATATGGCGGTCAACCTTGGCGCGCTGGCCGCTGCGCAGCAACTGCTTAACCTGGCGTCCCCTAGCGACTTCGTGCTCTTCGTACTTGCCGCCATGTTGATTAGCGCGGCGTTGATGCCCATCACACTGACCCGGCAGATCCAGCCCAGCGTACCGGACACCCTGCACACCAACCTGCGCCAGATCGCCGGTATCGCCCCGCTGGCGTTGGCAGCCGCAGGTCTGTCGGGCCTTGCGCTTGGTGCTTTCTGGGGTATGGCCCCGGTCTACGCCAGCCTGAACGGCTTCGATGCCACCGGCGTGGGTTTGCTGATGAGCAGCACGATTCTCGGTGGCGCGTTGCTGCAATGGCCGATTGGCATCTACTCGGATAAACATGACCGCCGTTTGGTGCTGTTCTGGGTGGTCGCGCTGGCCGTAGCGGTGGCCGTGCTGATGAGCCTGCTGCCGGCCGGCCGCCTGCTCCTTGGGCTGATGTTTATCTGGGGTGGACTGGCCTTTGCCATCTACCCCATCGCCGTGGCGCAGCTGATCGACCAATTGCACAGCGATGAAATCCTCGCCGGTTCCAGCAGCCTGCTGATGGTTAACGGCATCGGTTCTGTGTGCGGCCCATTGCTCGCCGGCCTACTGATGCAGCACCTCGGCGCGCAGGCACTGCCACTGTATTTCGCCGCCACCCTAGGCCTGCTTGCAGCGTACACGCTGTACCGCCTGCGCCATGTCAGCGACCTGGTCAGTGCGCCAGCCGGGCACTTTATGCCCATGCTGCGTACCAGCCACACAGTGCTCGAGCTGATGCCCGATGCACCGCCCGCAGACGATTCAGACTCAACTAATTCACATGAGGACCCGCACAACCCGGCGCCGCAGACGCCTGGGTAAAAAGAAGAGGCGAACGCAGTATTGCGCATTCGCCACACAGCTCGTCGGCCTTTGTCGGCGCGTCACTGCACCCACTTAACTGGACAGGAAGACAGCGCATGTTACTTGCCACCGATCTCGATGGAACCTTTCTCGGCGGCGATCCCAAAGATCGCTTGAGCCTTTACCAGACTATCGCCGCACACCCGGAAATCCGCCTGGCCTATGTCACTGGACGTAGCCTGGAGTCGGTATTGCCACTGCTGGCCGATCCGACCTTGCCGCAACCAGATTTCATCATCTCCGATGTCGGCGCCAGCCTGGTACACGGCGAAACCCTGCAACCCATCCAGCCCCTGCAAAGCGCAGTCGATGCCCTCTGGCCCGGCGACAGCCAGGTTGCCAGCGCCATCGAACGCTTTGCACTGGAACGCCAGGACGTACCGCAGGTGCGCCGTTGCTCCTACTTCTGCAGCCCCGAGCAGGCGGCCAACCCGCAGCTTCTGGAAATAGCCGAAAGTCTCGGTTGCGACCTGCTCTACTCCGCCGATCGCTATTTGGACTTCCTGCCCAAAGGCGTCAACAAGGGCAGCAGCCTACAGGCGCTGGTCGACTGGCTGGAGCTGGACAACGATCAGGTACTCACTGCTGGCGACACGCTTAACGATCTGTCCATGCTCAGCGGCCAGTTCAAGGGTGTGTGCGTGGGCGCCTCTGAAGACGGCCTGCTGCAAGCCACCCGCCAGTATTCACGGGTATTTCATGCCGAGCGCGCCGGTTGTGGCGGCATTCTTGAGGCCTTTGTGCACTTTGGCTTTCTCGGTAAACAGGGCATCGCCGCCGAAGGCAAGCAAGTCGCCGATCCGGGCAAAGCCGACTTGGTAATGGTTTATCACCGCCTGCCCTATGAAGAGTTCCGTGGTGCCGATGGCAAGTTGCAACGCCGCCGTCCGACATCACCCAATGGCATTATTCCGACCCTGCTGAGCTTCTTCGGCGATGGCCGCGCGGGCTCCTGGGTGGCCTGGGCCGAACATGATGAAGCCAGCGGCGAAATCTTCGACAGCCACACCACGGTGGATGCCGAACGCTACCCGAAGCTGACCGCCGCAAGGGTTGCGTTGAGCAACGAAGAAGTCAACATCTTCTACAAGCGCTTCTCCAAGGAAGCCTTCTGGCCGACCCTGCACACCTTCTGGGAGCGCGCGCAGTTTCGTGAGGACGACTGGCAGGTGTTCCTCAAGGTCAACCGCGCCTTTGCCGAACGCACTGCTCTGGAGGCCGCCGAGGGCGCCACGGTGTGGCTACACGACTACAACCTGTGGATGGTTCCCGGCTACCTGCGCGAGCTGCGTCCAGATCTGCGTATCGCCTTCTTCCACCACACCTACTTCCCGTCGGCAGATGTGTTCAACGTGCTGCCTTGGCGTAAGCAGATCATCGGCAGCCTGCTGCAATGCGATTACATCGGCTTCCATATCCCGCGCCAGGTGGAGAATTTTGTCGATGCCGCTCGCGGTGTGATGCCATTGCAAACCGTCAGCCGACAGAACTGCGCGCCACGCTTTATCACCTATGGTTGCGCCGTGGGCTTGGAACGCATGACCACGGCCGTGGACACCGGTACTCGCGTGGTCAAGCTCGGCGCTCACCCGGTAGGCCTGGATATCAAGCGTGTCAGCAGTGCCCTGGAATCAACGAAAATCAAGGAAATGATGGAGCGCCTGCGTGCGGAATTGAGCGGGGTCAAACTGATCCTCTCCGTGGAGCGCCTCGACTACACCAAGGGCATTCTGGAAAAACTCAACGCCTACGAGCGCCTTCTAGAAGAAAACCCGGAACTGCTAGGCAAGGTCACCCTGGTCACGGTCTGCGTACCCGCCGCCAAGGAAATGACCATCTATGACGAGCTGCAAGGGCAGATCGAACAAGCGGTGGGAAGGATTAACGGCCGCTTCGCCCGCATCGGCTGGACGCCATTGCAGTTCTTCTTCCGCAGCCTGCCCTTCGAAGAGGTCAGCGCCTGGTACGCCATGGCCGACGTGATGTGGATTACTCCACTGCGCGACGGCCTCAACTTGGTGGCCAAAGAATTCGTCGCAGCTCAAGGCTTGCTCGGTGGGCGTGGCGTGCTGGTATTGTCCGAGTTTGCTGGCGCTGCTGCCGAGCTCAAGGGCGCGCTGCTGACCAACCCGCATGATCCGGTGGACATGGTGCAAACCTGTTATGTCGCGCTGAACATGCCAAAAGTTGAAGCTCAGGACCGACTGCGTGAACTGTTCGATATCGTCAGCTACAACGATATCCGCCGCTGGGGCGATGAGTTCCTCGCCGCTGTCAGCGACCCGCAGGATCAGCTCGACCGCGTTCTGGGGCTGGTCGGCTAGGCGATGTCTAAAGCGGGGTAATACGGTGAGTTTGGCGCATGGCCGCGCTATTGACTGATGCATAGTCGGTTGAGACGTAACCCACCAGATAGCCCAGGCCAATGACCGCTTGGTGGGTTGCGTGGCGCAAACATTCGGCAGTTACAACTGCCAAGTGTCTCTGCGCCACGTAACCCGCCAGACCAAAGCGATCTGCTAGCCAATCTGCGCATCAATATCGCAATTGATCATCCAGCCCACGCCGAAGCGGTCGGTGAACATGGCAAAGCGTGTGGCCCAAAAAGTCGCCTGCAACTCCATCTGCACCGAACCGCCCGCGGACAGTGCCTTATACAGGCGCTCGGCCTCCGGCACGTTCTCCACTTGCAGAGAAACCGAACAGCCCTTGATGCCCTCGTACGGCATACCAGGGAAGGTATCGGACGCCATCAGTATCTGATCACCCACCGTCAGGCAAACGTGCATCACGCGATCGTGAAACTGCTCCGGTACATTGCCAGCTTCCGGGCTTTCGCCCATGCGCATCAGCTCCAGACTGCCGCCAAGGCACTCGGCGTAGTAGTTAAAGGCCGCCTCGCACTGGCCATCGAAGTTCAAATAGGTATGGATTTTCATCTGCACTCTCCTTAGTACTGGTTTGGGGTTTTACGACTCAAGCCGCGTGCGCAGGTGCTCTTCCTGCTCGCGCAACTCAGGGGTGAACTCGTCACCGAAATCCTCAGCCTCGAAAATCTGCCGGATCTCGATCTCGCTATCGCCTGGCATGGGGTTAGGGCAACGCTTGACCCAGTCGATGCACTCTTGCAGAGAAGCCACCTGGAAGATCCAGAAGCCAGCAATCAGCTCCTTGGTTTCGATAAACGGGCCGTCCGTGACGCTGCGTTGGTTGCCGGAGAACCGCACTCGCGCGCCTTTGCTGCTTGGCTGCAGGCCCTCACCGGCGAGCATCACGCCCGCTTCAACCAGCTCTTCGTTGTAACGTCCCATCGCCGTAAGTAGCTCCTCACTCGGCATAAAGCCGGCTTCGGAATCTGCAGTGGCTTTGACTATCACCATAAAACGCATACCGCTGTCCTCGCGTGATCCGTTGATCAGCCCACCGTTACGGAGTTTTCTTAGCCCTGTAATGGCAGACCGCAAACCCAAGGCTGGGTTCTATACGGTAGTCGAACGGCAAAATGGCAAATCGACAGGCGAGGGAAAAATATTTAGCGCTAGGGTTCGAATAACACAAAGCAGATTGGCAATACCCGATGGCAAGTACCGCTATTCAGCTGTGACCAAAACGGGCCGTAAACGGCAACCACTGCCCACCACTCCTGCGGCAAGCAGCAACATCAAAGCCCCGCCAAACCAGGTTGCGCCACACTCTTCGCCGGCCACTGACTCACTAGAAGTCTAGAAGTCGACCTTGCCGCGCCCTGCCTTGATCGTACCGCGGATGCTCTTGCCTTCCAGGCGGCGTTTTTTCGAGCCCAGGGTTGGCTTGGTCGGGCGCCGGGCTTTCTCGGTTTTAGCGGCGCCGCGAATCAGCTCGGCCAAACGCTCCAGCGCGTCGCTACGGTTCTGCTCCTGGGTACGGTACTGCTGAGCTTTGATAACCACCACGCCCTCAGCGGTGATGCGGCTGTCGCGCAATGCCAGCAGCCGCTCCTTGTAGAACGGCGGCAAGCTGGAAGCCTGGATGTCGAAGCGCAGATGAATCGCGCTGGAGACTTTGTTGACGTTTTGCCCGCCCGCGCCCTGAGCACGGATGGCGGTCAGTTCGACTTCATCGTCAGGCAGATGAACGCTGTTGGAAATAACCAGCATGGATGGGCTTCAGTGCGGCAAAGGGGGTATCAGGATAACGCTAACGTAGGGCAGTTGCCTGCTCGCATTACCAGTCGCCCTGAGGACTTTAAGCAGAGCTAGCCGTTGCGCTGCAGAATCTCAGATCAACTGACGAACTCAATTTCTCAGGCGCAGAAAAGTAAATTCTATGGGCAGCTTCTGAGAGGTAGTTTTCAGCCAGTTGTGAATGACTGAAAACGGCCATTTCAGTCATCCGCTGCAATCAGAACGTGGAATTCTCGTTCTGGGCGATCCACAGGCCGATGATTGCTTACTGTGAGTGATCCTGGTTTTCAATCTGCATGCGCAGGGTGTTTTTAGTAGAGATCAAGCGCACACCCAAGCCATTGCTGCTAACGCGCACCGCCACGCCACGAACAGCCGTCGATTCTGCAGGTAGGTCTTTGACCTGCACGGTAAGCAATTCACCTTCAGTGAACGTTTTATCGGCATCTTTTAACTCAACAAATACGCCCGTGTCGGAGATGTCTTTAGTCACGCCCGTCAACATGCCGCGCTGGCCTTCGACTGTAACTATCAGCTCAACGTTAGAACGCAATGCCTTGCGGTCGGCTTTGGTTTGAGTGACCTGTTTACGTCGGGCATCTAACTGGACACGCTCATCAATTAGCTGGTTTTGCAGTTGTTCCTCGACCCAGGCGGATCGCGTGCTGTTGTTGCTGGCTTTGGCTAGGCGTAATGCTCTATCGTTTTGCGCTATTGCTGTGAGCAACTTTGAACTGGTGTCAGGTGAGGTGGCTATAGCGCCTGGGCTGTTCAGCAGAATTTCATTTTGCAGCTGCTCAATGCGCTCACTAATTGTCGATAGTTGTTGTGCTGCTGCCGACATACTTGCAGACGAAAAAGGAATACCGAGCTTAAAACGTAACTTGTCAGCAATGGTTAGATTGGCTTTGGTTTCCTGCTCCAGCAGTTGCTGGCTCACAAGTTCACTGCGCAGTTGCTCACAGTGCTCGACGGCGTCTTTGAGCGCAGAGAAGAAAACCTCATTAACGCGTTCGAGTTCCTGCTCAATCCAGCGTTGATTAAGTTCGACCCTGATCTGTTCAAGTCGCAAAGCTTTTGTTGTGTTGGCTGCGGAGCGTTCAGTGGTCATAGATTCAACGCCATACATTCAGTCCATGTTTTCCGAGTATACCCTTTGGGTTGTAAGCGCAACCGGTTGACGCAACACATGAACTAAAAATTTCAGTAGATGTTCTTAGCTGGAGTTGTACCAGGCTTCTTAGCCACTCGATGGTGGATGCCTCCGGTCGGGCCCGGATGACAAGACCGGTAGTCATCGGCCCTAACTGCTAGTGGGAAGCTGCAGAAAACGCCAAAAACGGTCATAGCCCGCCGATATATACACAGAAGCAAATCGCTATTGAGTCTTTCCACAAACACCAAGAACCAGACTTCGAAGCCACCGATGAGCCGGATCAGCACTGAACCGTGGATGCCAAAGCAATGAAACACTGAACTCCGCAGTACGGAAAGGAAGCGGGAAACTATGCATGCCCTCGCGCAAACTCGCGGTATGGCGCTCGGGAACACTGGCGATCAGGTCTGATCCCCGGGCCAGCCCCAGAGCGATTGAAAAGCCACCGACGATGGTGACTATCTTCCGCACTAATCCAAGTGGCTGCAGCGATTCATCTATGGGGCCTTTGTCTACCCCTTCCCGCGACACGGAGATATGCATGCCTGCTGCATACTGTTCCGGCGTAATTGCGCCGCGGCTCAGTGGATGTCCGGCGCGTACAACGCCAACGTAATTATCCCTGAACAAAGACTGGCCTCTCAGCTCGGGGGCAGAAGTCAGATCTATAACACCGGTTTCAAGATCGACGACTCCATCGCGCAGAGGCTTACTGTCTTTGTCCGGCTTCTGCATAAAGAACAGCCGTACACCAGGAGCCTGCTCCGCAACACGTGCGATAAGAGCCGGGCCAAAGTTCTCCGCAAAGCCCTCACTGGTTCTGATCGCGAAAGTCCGGTCGAGTTCTTTCAGCTCAAGAAGCTCGGCTGGGCGCAAAACTTCCTGCGCATCCCGCACAAGTTGACTGACGCGATCACGAAGCTCGATCGCCCTGGGAGTAGGCACAAGCCCGCGCCCGGCCCTTACTAAAAGCGGATCTCCCGTGCTTTCTCTGAGCCGTGCAAGTGCTCGGCTCATCGCCGAGGGACTGAGCCGCAGGCGTTTGGCTGCACGCACAACACTCCCCTCGGCGAGCACTGCGTCGAGGGTGATGAGCAGATTAAGGTCTGGATTCGACATAGTCCGATGTTAGCCCAACTCGCTTAATACATGGCGTTAGACGCAACAATAAAGTGCAAACAGTGCGTCTTCCGCCATGTCTGTACGCTGCATACAGTTCTCTCCATCGGCACATTCGTACCGAAGTGGATGAGGAGATGATGTATGAACGCGTTGAGCACATTTGTTGAGCGTGTCCAATCGATTTGGGGCCCGCTCAGTTCTGAAGTGGTCGCAGGCTGCCAGCTGCAATTGGATGAACTCCTGAAGACGCCTTTGACTGAACAGTGGCAGGCTGACCTAAGCCAGGATGCACTGCCTCAACAGGAGATGTACCGAGATCAGGTAAACGGATTTGTACTACTGGCACACACCGAGCCTGAAGGCCTCTACCGACCACCTCATGATCACGGTCGCGGCTGGGTCATTTACGCGGTGCAGCACGGTGAAATAGAGATGTGCACCTATGCCAAGGTCCTGGCTGCGGATGGGCAGGTGAAACTGGTAAAGCGCGGCTGTACAACGGTTAGCGCTGGTCAAACGCAGGTCTACCTGCCGGGTGATATTCACGATACACACTGCATTTCCGGGCCGGCTTTGCTCTTTCGCTTCACCGAGCGAGATTTGAAGAAGGAAGACAAAGAGGCCCGCAAGCTGACTCGCTATATCGAGCAGGATGGTGATTGGGTCCCAGTCAGCCAATGCGCTCCCGAGTGGTTTAAGTCATGAAGATTGGTTCAGCTCCCAAAGCCGGCCACCTCAGCAAACAACCGCAACAGGCAGCCGCATCAGAGCATGCTGTGGACGCGCTGTCAGTGCGCGCACAATCGAGGCACCGGGCTGCCATCAGCTCCGTGCTGGCGGCCATGGTGCTGGTGGTGCTCAATACGGCAATAGCCAACATGGCCTTGCCAACGATCGCCCAATCACTGCACGTGCCTCCCGCGCTGTCCATCTGGATCATTACTGCCAACCAGGCGGCGCTCCTAATGGCTCTTCTGTCCTGCGCAGCGCTAGGTGAAAGCCTTGGCTACCGCCGGGTATTCCGCTGGGGCGTGGCACTCTTTCTAGTCGCCACTCTGATGTGCGCACTGGCTCCTACGTTGTCTTGGCTTATTACCGCGCGGTTGCTGCAGGGGTTTGGAGGCGCAGAAGTCATGGCGCTCGCCATAGCACTGCTTCGTCAAGTGGTGTCGAGCCAGCAACTGGGAGCCGCTATCGGTTGGAATGCACTTGCGGTTGCCCTGTCATCAGCAACGGGCCCCGCAATAGGGGCAGCGATTCTCAGCGTGGCAGACTGGCCATGGCTGTTTGCTGTGCTGCTCCCTTTCGGGCTCTGGGTGATGCTAGCGTCCCGCTCGCTACCAACTGTGGGCGGCACCGCACGCAAAGCTGATCTGTTGAGCATTGCATTAAATGCCGGAACCTTTGCAGCACTGGTCATAGCCGCTGGAATCATCACTGAACACGCAGCACTTTCGGCAGCGTTACTGGCCATCTCTGCCATCCAACTGACGCTATTGGTTAAGCGGGAAAGGCAGAAGGAGGCGCCACTGATTCCGCTTGATCTGCTCGGATCAAACACATTCCGTATTTCAGTTATTGCCTCGGTGCTCTGCTTTGCTGGGCAGACCGCAGGCTTGGTGGCGCTGCCCTTCTACCTGCAGCACAACCTTGGACAAGACGTGCTGATGACAGGTCTCTATATGATCCCCTGGCCTTTAACCGTCGCGCTAATAGCGCCACTAGCGGGTCGTCTTTCAAACCGATGGCCGACTGCCTTGTTTTGTTCGCTAGGAGGCATTTGTCTTTCGGCAGGATTAGCTGGAACTGCGCTTTGGCCTCTGCAAGAAAACCTCACGATACTTGTGCCTCTGACCATGCTCTGCGGTCTAGGCTTTGGCCTCTTTAACGTGGCCAATAACCGCAACATGTTCCTCGCGGCGCCTATAAGCCGAAGTGGTGCGGCTGGTGGGATACAGGGTACCGCTCGTTTACTTGGACAAACTGCTGGCGCAGTCATCATGACGCTGCTCTTTAACCTGTTCCCCGCCGACTTTGCGCCCCAGCTTGCCCTTGGCGCGGGAGCTTTATTGAATTTGGTCGCTGCCCTGCTAAGTACCTTGCAAGGCCGGCAGGCGCACAACTACAAATCCTGACGTCGAATCGCCCCTGACGTCATGACAAATTTGACCCGCAACTTTTGGCCGATTCTGTTGAAAAAGTCGGTTTTTGAGAGCGCTGCTTTTCGGCAGCTAAAAAACGCTCGATATCGACGTTGCTACCTGAAAACCAAGACAGCTACGTCTTCTGAGTGAACCAGATTTCAACGTCGCTAACGCTCTTTCATGAGCAAAAATCGCGACGGGACTTTTTCAACAGAATCGGCCGATTCATGCCTATCGCGACCTACCGCTTTGGCTCGGAAACAACCACCAGCCCATCGCAACCACCCCGCTAGCCATCAAAAATCTCCACTAGACGGAAAACATAGCCTCAAGCTGATTACCGCCTGTGCTTCGCTTTATAACGTCTAAGTAAACAATCGGTTCAATTGGGCTGCACACAGCTCCGCCAAGCCTTATGTCTGTATGTCACAAGCCGGCTAGCGCCCAGCCGGCCAGCAATGGCAAGAGTACGGCGCTGATTACACCCAGCAGACTCATGCCTAGAGCGGCAAAGGCACCACACTCGGAGCCCTCCTCCAGCGCCCGTGCGGTGCCAATTGCGTGAGCATTGATGCCGTAGCTCAACCCACGCGCCGCCGGGTGAGTCACCTTGAACACGCCCAGCAACCAAGGCCCCAATGCCGTACCAATAACCCCGGTCAACATCACAAAGACTGCTGCCAATGAGGCAAGGCCGCCGAGTTGTTCCGCTGCCAGCATGGCAATCGGCATGGTTACCGACTTGCCCGACAGGCTCGCCAATACTGGCAGTTGTGCCCCCATTGCATGGGCAATCAGCAGCGTCAGCGTAACCGTCAACGAGCCGCCGACCAGTACCGTCAGCAGCACCGGCCAGGCCAGCAGGCGAATGCGTTTGATGTTGTTGTACAAGGGAACGGCCAGGGCGATGGTCACCGGGCCGAGGAGAAAGGCAATGGGCGCGGCACCCTGACGATAGGTGGGGTAATCCATGTCGCAGACCAACAACGCGCCCACCACCAGCAACATGCTAACCATCACAGGCTGCAACACCAACCAACCGCTGCGCCGGTATAGCCACAGGGCAAACTGGAACGCCAGCAGCGTCAGTCCAACGGGGAACAGCGGGTGATCAACCACCAATCGTCCCACAGCCAACCATGACCACTCACTCATGGCGCCCCTCCTCCCGCTGCTCAACACGAATGGCCAGGCGCTGCATCATCCAGCCGCACAATGGCACCGTGACCAGTAACGACAAACACAGTGCAGTGAGAATTGCCGGCAGGTCAGCAAGCAGTGCATCGCTGGCCAGCATGATTCCCGCAGCGGGCACGACAAACAGCAACGGCAAGTACTGCAACAGAACGCTGCTTGCCTGGCTCAGTGGCTCACTGACCTGCCCGCTCAGCAGCAGATAGGCAAACAACAGCAGTAGGCCAATCACGCTACCCGGCAGCACGGGTAGCAACAGCTCACTGACGAGACTGCCGAATATTTGCAGGAGGACCAGCCAGGTAAGGCCTTTGAGCATCATCCTTGGCGGTCTTCAGCTCGCCGACGAAACAAAGGGCGCGGCTCTATCGCTGAGCGACCGTACAACACACTCATACCCGCCAAGCCTTTAAGCGCATCTTCGACAGACTTATCCGCGCGCACGGCGAACGCATCGAAACCGCATTGGCGCATATGGCTGAGCTGGTCTCGTAGCACATCGCCTACCGCGCGTAATTCACCCTGCCAGCCCAGTCGCGTACGCAACAAATAAGCCTGACTGTAGCCACGCCCATCTCGAAAGCTGGGGAAGTCGATGGCGATCAACGGCACAATCGGCAGATAAGCCTGCAGGCTCTCCACCTCATCATCTGGCGCGAGGCAAACGCCCTCTCGACTGAAACGCTCACCCCGCAAAACGCTCTCGTCCTGCCGCTCAAGCCAAGCGTTCAGCGGCAAGATCAGCGGCGCGGACGAACGAGGCACAAGGTTGTCAGCCAATAAGCACCAAGGGTCGTTCTCGACGATGCTCGGCACGCCATCAATCAGCCTGATCAGATTGTTCATGCGCTCACCTGCTGCTTGCGATAGACCTGTTCCTTGAACGGCTCCAGGCCGATTCGCAGCACGGTATCGACAAAGCGCTCCTCGGCTTCGCGATAGTCGGTGAAGGTGCGTACCAGCCCATCGATCACTTCGGGAATCTGCTCGGCACTGAACGCCGGGCCAATAACCTTACCCAGCGCACTGCTCTTGCCTTGCGAGCCACCGATGGTCACCTGGTACCACTCACTGCCGTTCTTATCGACGCCGAGAATGCCGATGTTGCCTATGTGATGATGGCCACAGGCATTCATGCAGCCGGAGATATTCAGGCTGATATCGCCCAGGTCATGCAGGTAATCGAGATCGTCAAAGCGCTGTTGGATCGCCTGAGCGATTGGGATCGACTTGGCGTTGGCCAGCGCACAGAAGTCGCCACCCGGGCAAGCAATCACATCCGTGAGCAAGCCGATATTTGGCGTTGCTAGGCCAGCCTCTCCCGCCGCTTGCCACAAGGCATACAAATCCGCCTTACGGATGTCGGGCAGCACAACGTTCTGCTCATGGGCAATGCGCAACTCAGAAAAGCCAAAGCGCTCAGCCAAATCGGCAAGCACATCCATCTGCTGCGCAGTCACATCACCAGGCGGCGCGATGATGCCCGGTTTGGTCGACAGCACTACGGCGGTATAACCCGGCACCTTGTGCGCCAGGGTATTGCGCGACACCCAACGGGCAAACTCAGCGTTCTGCGCCATGGCAGTGCCGAAGCCCAGATCAACCTCAGGCAATTGCTCATAGGCCGGCGCGACGAAAGCATCGGCCACCCGCTGATACTCTTTCTGGGTCAATTCGGCCGGGCCATCTTTGATGTGCTGCCACTCAGCCTCAACCTCGCGTGCGAACGCCTCGATCCCCAGCGCCTTGACCAGCATCTTGATGCGCGCCTTGTACTTGTTGTCACGCCGACCATGGCGGTTATACACACGCAGCACCGCCTCGACGTAAGACAGCAAATGCCGCCACGGCAGCGCCTCGCGAATCTGCTGACTGAGGATTGGCGTACGCCCCAGACCCCCGCCGACCATCACCCGCAACAACAGCTCACCCGCCTCATCGCGATACAGGTACAGGCCGATGTCATGCATCATCACCGCAGCGCGGTCTTGCTCGGCGGCGCACAAGGCGATCTTGAATTTACGCGGCAGGTAGAGGAATTCTGGGTTGATAGTCGACCACTGTCGCAAGATTTCCGCCAACGGACGCGGGTCCAGCAGCTCATCGGCAGCGACCCCGGCGAAGGCTTCAGTGGTGATATTGCGCACACAGTTGCCGGAGGTCTGGATCGCATGCATCTCCACCTCGGCCAGGTGTTCGAGAATATCCGGCACCTGCTCAAGCTCGATCCAGTTGAACTGGATGTTCTGCCGGGTAGTGAAGTGCCCATAACCCCGGTCGTAATGCTGCGCGATATTTGCCAATGCACGCATCTGCCGTGCCGCCAACGTCCCGTAGGGGATCGCCACCCGCAGCATGTAGGCATGCTTCTGCAGGTACAGACCATTCTGCAGGCGCAGTGGTAGAAACTCTTCCTCGCTCAGCTCGCCACTGATACGGCGCTCAACCTGATCGCGAAACTGCGCCACACGTTCATGCACCAGCGCGTGGTCGTATTCATCGTATTGGTACATCGGCGGCCTCGGCTATTGTCGATGGCCGCACTATGCCCGTGGCTCTGATACCGAAACAGCGGCAGATTCAGCGGAAAAATACGGAGCAGATGACTCAGTTAATGTCTCAGGATGGCGCAGTATGGAAATTCACACCGGCTATGTTCCGCCAGATACGGTCGCTGAAAAGCGATCCACCGGGCTATTCTACGAGGCATTAAGTTCACGCTGAGGAAGCGGCCATGACCACTCTCAACTCAAAAAAACTGCACATCGACATCGTTTCTGATGTGGTTTGCCCGTGGTGCATCGTCGGTTACCGGCAGCTGGAAAAGGCCCTGCAAGCCAGCGGCACCGACTATGAGCTGCATTGGCAGCCGTTTGAGCTAAACCCCGACATGCCGCCCGAAGGACAAAACCTGCGCGAACACCTCGCCGAGAAATATGGAGCGACCAAGGAGCAGTCGCAAGAGAATCGTCTGCGGATAACGCAGGCCGGCGCAGAGCTGGGCTTCGAGTTCAGCTTTGCCGATGACATGCGCATGCACAACACCTTCAACGTTCATCAGCTTCTGCATTGGGCCGATCAACAGGGCCGCATGCACGACTTGAAGCAGGCGTTTTTCGTCGCGCACTTCACCCATCGCCGCAATCTCTCGGATAACAACGTACTGGCCGATGTGGCCGCAGAAATCGGGCTAAATCGTGACGACGCGCTGGCCGTTGTTGCAGATCAACGCTTCGCCAACGAAGTGCGTGCGACTGAACAGTCGTGGATAAGCCAAGGTATCAGTGGGGTCCCTGCCGTGATCTTCAACCGCCGCCATCTTGTGACCGGCGCGCAAGGGGTCGAGAACTACACACGCATTTTGGAACAGTTGGCAGCGGCGGGAGACTGAATAGTCACGCACTTGAGTGATGCTGACGCACTCCAGCACCGTGATGATCAGCGAACCTTCTGCGGTGAGATAGCTGTCGGCAACGCCATCTTGTGTCTTTGCCTATTTATCATCTGATCCGCTTTTTATTGGAAAACCTGAGTCTGTTATCCAAACAGCTGCGCTCGCATCATTCGCCTCGCCTGATAAAGCCCGACGAGGCCCGTAATGAGCGAACGTATTCCCGCGCAGATCATCGAGACCATCGACCCGCGCCATCCAATCCGCCTGACACCATCCCAAGCTGGCGGACCGATCCACACCCGTAGTTTCAGCGGTTATTTCCGCAATCTGCGCCTGTACGGTGCAGGTCTGTTGTTTCTGATCTTCTTCGGCACCGCCTGGCTCGACTGGGGCGGCCGCCAAGCCGTGCTGTGGAATTTAGCTGAGCACCGCTACTACATCTTCGGCGCGACCTTCTGGCCGCAGGATTTCACCCTGCTCTCAGCGCTGCTGATCATTGCCGCCTTTGGCCTGTTCACCATCACCGTGGTGGCCGGGCGGGTGTGGTGTGGCTATACCTGCCCGCAGAGTGTGTGGACCTGGGTATTTATGTGGGCGGAGAAAGTCACCGAGGGCGAGCGCAATCAGCGCATCAAGCTGGATGCCGCGCCCTGGTCACTTAACAAGCTGGTTCGGCGCAGTGCCAAGCACACAATCTGGTTGAGCGTCAGCCTGCTCACTGCACTGACCTTTATTGGCTACTTCACGCCGATCCGCGAACTCACCAGTGACCTGCTGCACCTACAACTGGACGGCGGTACGCTGGTGTGGGTGCTGTTCTTTATGGCAGCCACCTACCTCAACGCCGGCTGGCTGCGCGAAAAAGTCTGCGTGCATATGTGCCCGTACTCGCGCTTCCAGAGTGCGATGTTTGACGATGACACCCTACTGGTGGCCTACGACGCCAAGCGCGGCGAAGGTCGTGGCCCACGCAAGAAGGACAGCGACCACAAGGCCGAAGGTCTGGGTGACTGCATTGACTGTCTGATGTGTGTGCAGGTGTGCCCGACCGGTATCGATATCCGTGATGGCCTACAGATTGACTGCATCAGCTGCGGCGCCTGTATCGATGCCTGCGATTCGATCATGGACAAAATGGGCTACGCCAGAGGCTTGGTCGGCTATCACTCCGAGCGGCAACTGCAAGGCGGCAAAACCCACTGGTTGCGTCCGCGATTGATCGGTTACGGCATCGCCCTGGTGCTGATGATTGGCGCCTTCGTTTGGGCACTGAGTGACCGCTCGATGCTGTCCATCGACTCGGCCAAAGACCGCAGCATGTTCCGCGAAAACCAGCTGGGGCAGATCGAGAACACCTACCTGCTCAAGGTGATCAACAAGACCCAACAGCCGCAACGCTATGGCCTGGCGCTGGTCGACAGCCCCGGTCTGCGCCTGGACGCACCGCAGCAGTTGCAGCTGAACCCTGGGGAAATCCTCGACGTGCCGGTGACCGTCGTGCTGGAAAGCGAACAAGCTGAGTCCAGCACCCTGCCCGTGCGCTTCGCGATCCATAACCTGACCGATGCCAGCGAACAGGCACAGACGCAGAGCATCTTTCTCTCACCACGCGGGCGCTGACAGTCGCATGGCACGGCAACTCCCCGTAGAGTGCGGTCATCTGCAGGCCGCACCTATGGACACGATGAAACGCTACGAGAAATTCGCCGACCAGATTGCCGAACTGATCCGCAGCGGCATGCTCGCTCCGGGTGAAAAAGTACCCTCGGTGCGCCATGCCAGCCGCACTTATGGGGTCAGCCCGTCCACGGTTTTCCAAGGCTATTACCTGCTGGAAGACCGCGGCCTGATCCAGGCCCGCGCGCGCTCCGGCTATTTCGTGCGCGAGCTGGCGCGACATTCCTTGGCCGAGCCGGAAACCAGCCAGCAACCGACGCAGACTACCGAGGTGGATGTCAGTGAGCTGGTGTTCTCGGTGCTTGCCTCACTGAAAGATCCCGGCACCGTGCCATTCGGCTCGGCCTTCCCCAGCCCGCAACTGTTTCCCCTGCCGCGTCTGGCGCGCTCCATGGCGCAAAGCGTGCGCGATATGCAGCCGCAAGCGGTGATCGCCGACATGACTGAGGGCAACCCCAATCTGCGCCGACAGATAGCTCTGCGTTATATGGTCAGCGGCGTGATGTTGTCACCGGAAGAACTGGTGATCACCAGCGGCGCCATGGAAGCGCTCAATCTGTGCCTACAGACGGTGACTCAACCCGGAGATCTGGTGGCCATCGAGGCGCCAGCGTTCTACGCCACGCTGCAAGTACTGGAACGCTTAAAGCTCAAGGCGGTGGAAATCCCGGTCAATCCGCGTGAAGGGATCGACTTGGATGTGCTCAGCGAGCGCTTGACCGGCCTGCCGATCAAGGCTTGCTGGTTTATGAGCAGCCTGCAGAACCCGCTGGGCGCGAGCATGAGTGACGCGAAGAAAGAGGCGTTATATCAGCTACTGCAACGCCATCAAGTGCCGTTGATTGAAGATGACGTGTATGCCGAACTGTACTTCGGCAGTCAGCCACCTAAGCCGGTCAAGAGCTTCGACCGCGACGGCCTGGTGATGCACTGCGGCTCGTTTTCCAAGTGCCTGGCGCCTGGTTATCGAGTCGGCTGGGTGGCGGGCGGGCGCTATGCCGAGCAAATCAGCCGACTCAAACTGATGACCACCATCTCGCCCTCAGTACCGGCCCAGGCCGCTCTGGCCGACTACCTGCAACACGGCGGCTATGACCGCCACCTGCGCAAGCTGCGCCATGCTTTGGAAGCACAGCAGGCTTCGATGCTGGCCTCAGCCGCACGGCACTTCCCAGCCAGCACCAAGGTCACCCGACCCAGCGGCGGCTACTTTCTGTGGTTCGAATTCCCCGAACAGGTCGATGCATTACGCCTGTTCCAACTGGCGCTGGCCCAGGGTATCAGCCTGGCACCGGGGCCGATCTTCTCGGCCACCCGGCGCTTCGGCAACTGCGCCCGACTGAACTACGGCCATTCTTGGGATGAGCAAAGTGAACAGGCAATGGCGGTGCTGGGGCGGATTCTCACCTCCTTCTGACCCGCCGCCGCTGCATGGCCAGACCAGTAAGCGCTCCGCACTCACCCACCAAATTCCATCTCGCACGCCGACTTGTACAACTTGAGTACAAGCATGCCGTGCGCAGCGACCTGCATAATCACAACCTTTAAGTGGCAGCATGAAAGCTCAAAAAGGCCTTTGCTTAGGGCATTACAGCCATTTCACGGACTGTCCTGCAAGGTCGAGACCGGTCATCGCACGGATTATGCAAACGACAATGATAAATTGTACAAATCACAATATATGTATAAGTTATGCATAAGAGAGTACTCACCACCTGCTGAGCCTCCCCTTTAATGCAGTAAGCAGTCGCCGCCCTGAGGGGCAAGAGGAGTCGATTTCATGCAATCACAGTTGAGCATTGCGCAACGCCTGAGCCTTGGATTTGGCTTGATTCTGTCGCTGATGGTCCTGATTACCCTGATTGGAGTGCTGCGCGTTGGTTTTATCGACGAGACCCTTACCGCAGTCAGTGAGGGTGCCTCACTCAAGCAACGCTATGCCATTAACTTCCGTGGCAGCGTGCATGACCGTGCTATCGCCATTCGCGATGCGGTGCTGGTGGACAACGATGTGGCGCTGAACCGTCAACTGAGCGAGATTCAACGGCTTAAAGACTTCTATCAGGAGTCCGCCCGATCCATGGACAGCCTGCTCCGTGAACAAGCGCCAACGGCTACCGAACAACGCCTATTGGGTGATATTCAGACTATTGAGCGCAGTACCCTGGCCTTGACCGAGCAATTAATCAGCCTGCGCAGTCAAGGCGATACGGACGCGGCTAAAAGCCTACTGATGGAGCAAGCCTCGCCGGCTTATGGCGAATGGCTAAAGCGCATCAACGCCTATATCGACCATCAGGAACAACAGATCGGCAATGATATTGGCGCGGTACGCGAGGCCGCCGGCGGCTTCCGCCTGCTAATTCTGCTGGTCACAGCCGCAGCTGTACTCCTGAGCATTGGCGTGTCGCTGATCATCATTAACAAGCTGAAATCCACCCTGGGAGCCGAGCCTTACGAGGTTGCCGAGGTTATCCAGCGTCTGGCCAATGGCGAACTGAACCAACGCATCCAAACCCGCTACCCGGAGAGCGTCATGAGCGCCCTGCAAGACATGGTCAAGCACCTGGCCGATACCATTACCCAAGTACGCGGAGCAGCCAGTGAACTGACCCTCGCCTCAGGTCAGTTGCTGACGACATCCGCCAGCAACAATCAGCAGATCCGACTGCAGTCCAGCGAAGCTGAGCAGATGGCCACCGCCATCAACCAGATGGCAGCAACCGTCAATGAAGTGGCCAACTATGCCGCCAGTGCAGCCTCCGCCACCCGCACCGCAGACAACGAAGTGGCCACCGGCAATCAAGTCGTCAGCGCTACCGCCAGCGCCATTCAGAACCTGGCGCGAACCCTGGAAAGTGCCGCCGAAAGCGTGCAGCAAGTGTCCACCGACAGCGAAAGCATTGAGAAAATCATTGAGGTGATTACCTCCATCGCCGAGCAGACCAACCTGCTCGCCCTTAACGCCGCCATCGAGGCTGCACGGGCCGGCGAACATGGCCGTGGCTTTGCGGTGGTTGCCGATGAGGTACGCTCCCTGGCCACCCGCACCCAGGACTCAACTCGGGAGATTCGCGGCATGATCGGCAAACTGCAGGACGGTGCCGGCAAAGCCGCCGAGGTAATGCGCAACAGTCGCCAACTGGCCCAGCAGACCGTTGAGCAAACTGGTCAGGCTGAAACGGCGCTGAACAAGATTCGTAGCGAAGTCACCGCCATCAACGAAATGAACGCACAGATCGCCAGCGCCTCGGAAGAACAGAGCGCGGTGGCCGAAGAGGTCAACCAGAACATCAACCGTATCCACAGCGCCACCCTGGAAACCTCAGCTGGCTCCGAACAAGTGGCAGTTTCCAGCCGTGAACTGGCTACCCTGGCCAATCGCCTGACTGACAAGGTCAGCTTCTTCAAGCTCTAGCTGTCTTTTGCCAGGCATGCCCAGGCCACTCTCACTGGTCTGGGTATGCCTGGGCGAGCTAGCAACGCAAACAGCCGCAGCCCATTGAAACCTTTGCTTGAACATTAGCCGCTGCCAAAACCTGGGCGTTCGACTAATTTAGCCGCCTGTTTAACTCAGAGATCAGTCATGGACTCGATAACCCAGGCGGTACTTGGTGCCAGTATTCAGGGCGCACTGCTCGGCCGCTGGCAGGGGCGCAAGGCACTGCTGTATGGAGCCATGCTCGGCACCCTGCCGGATCTGGATGTGGTCATTGATTATGGCGACGCCGTGGCCGATATGACCTACCACCGTGGTTTTAGCCATTCGCTGTTTGTGCTGACTGGCGTCGCGCTGCTGTTAACCTGGTTGACCCGACGCTTCCGGCATAACCCTGGCTACTCAGCGCAACGCTTGTTTCTGGCGGTCTGGTTGGCGCTGATTACCCACCCGCTGCTGGATGCGTTTACTAGCTATGGCACACAGCTGCTGTGGCCGCTGACGCCGATTCCCACCGCCTGGTCGAGCATCTTTATCATCGATCCGTTGTACACCGTGCCGCTATGTATCGCCGTGGCACTGGGATTGCTGTATGGCCTGCGGGACAAGGCAGCCAAGGCTCCGGCACTGGCACTACTGGTGTCCTCGCTGTACCTGGCCTCGACCCTTGGCGGCAAATACATGGCAGAGCAGCGTGTGGAAGCTGAGCTGGCACGCCAGGGCATCGAAGCGCAGCAATTGTTCAGCACACCGACGCCTTTCAATAGCCTGTTGTGGCGAGTGATTGTGCTGGATGGCGAGGACTACCACGAAGCACTGGTCAGCTGGTTCGACGAAACTGCGCCGCAACTGGAACGCATCCCCCGTGGCACGCACCTGGCGGCAGCACTAGCCGACTCGCCGGCGTATGCACGCCTGGCCTGGTTTACCAACGGCGTACTGCGTTACGACCAGCTGGGCGAGGAGTTGGTCGTCACCGATATCCGCTTGGGCATGACCGGTTTCCACCCCTTCCGTTTCGACTTCGCGACCCTGGAAAACGGCCAATGGCGCGTGTATGACGACATCCAGCGCCTGCCAACCGAGCGTGGTGACCTCTCGCGACTGAAGTTACTGTGGGCACGTACCTGGCAACCTGAAGTACAAGTACCGCTGCTGGCCTGGGCCGATGAGCTGCGTAAAACGCCGCTAGCCAGCAGCCGCGTGCCATAACAGCGTCTACCGGCCCGCAGGGGCCGGTACTACAGATACGCCACGCATAGGCTAGGCTGAATTCCAACCTTTACCCGTTGGAGCCTGACCATGAACATCCGGCAGAAAATGATCGCCTGCGGTGCGATCAGCGTACTGGCAGCAACCCTGTTGGGCAGCATCGGTTTCTGGGGACAAACCCGCCTGGCCAGCGCTCTTAATGAAAACCAGCTGAGTGTCAGCGCCCTGCGCAACCACCTGGAAGGCGACATGATGCACGACGCCCTGCGCGCCGATGTACTCGCTGCCTTCTATATCGACCCGGCCGACAGCGCTGCCGTCGAGCAGGTCCGCACTGATTTGCGCGAGCACAGCGAATGGTTTACCCGCACCCTTAATGACAACGCCAAACTGCCGCTCAGCGCGGATATTCGTCAGGCGATCAGTGAGTCTCAACCGGCTCTGGCAGCCTACATCCAGCAAGCCGAGGGCATCGTCAAACTAGCTCTTAGTGACCCGCAAGCGGCGCGCCAGCAAATGGCGGCTTTCGATACCAGCTTTGGCGAGCTGGAGGAAAAAAACGAAGCGCTCAGCGGCCTGATCGAAACCCACTCAGCAGAAACCCGCAGCGACAGCGAGGCAGCCGTCAGACAAGCAGCCTGGTTGTTGATCGGTGGGATTATTGCCGTCTGCGTCCTGCTCTGCCTGCTCACCAACCAATTGATGCGGGCAGTACTGCGCCCATTGGAAAAAGTCATTGCGGCTGCCCGCGCCATTGCCCAGGGCAATCTGCGCGGCGTGATTAATGTCGACAGCAGTGACGAGGCTGGCCAGCTGCAACAGGCCCTGGCCGACATGCAAGATAACCTGCGACAAATGATCGGCAGCATCCGCCATGAAGGCGAGCAGCTGCAGCAAACTGCGCAAAGCCTCGCCGGGGCATCAGAACGAATTGTGCGCAGTACCAGCGATGAATCTGACAGCGCCGCCAGCATGGCAGCAGCCATGGAACAGATGATCCGCAACATTGACCAGATTGCCGGTCACGCACGCAACGCCCAGGACATCTCCTCACAATCAGAACAACTCGCCGGCAGCGGTGGCCAGGTCATCATGAGCGTGGTTGATGGCATGAGCCGGATCGCCGAGGCGGTCAACGAGTCCAGCGCGACTATCACCGCGCTGGGAGAGTCGTCAGAGGAGATCCATTCGATCATTCAGGTGATCAATAGCATTGCAGAGCAAACCAACCTGCTCGCCTTGAATGCCGCCATCGAGGCTGCACGCGCGGGTGAAGCTGGACGCGGCTTTGCTGTGGTCGCCGATGAGGTCCGAAACCTGGCGGCGCGCACAGCGCAATCAACCCAGGAAATCACCGGGATGATCGAGCGCATCCGCAGCAGCACCGCACAGGCAGTAAACAGCATGCAAACAGGGGTCACACGGGTGAGCGATGGCGTGGCGCTGGCCCGCCAAGCTGGCGAGTCTATTGGTGAGATCCGCGGCGGCGCACACCGCGCGGCCGAGGTAGTCGAGGAAATATCTCAGACCATCAGTGAACAGAGCCGCGCCAGTAGCGAGGTGGCGCAGCAGGTCGAACACATCGCGCAGATGTCACAGCAAAACAGCCTCACCGTCAATGAAATGGCCAATGCCGCGCAAAGCCTAGATCGCGTGGCGCGCAGCATGCAGAGCGCCGTACTGCAGTTTCAGACCTGAACACGACGCTTAGCAGGCTGTTGAAAACCTAGGTGGTTTTTCAACAGCCTGCGAATCAACTACGCATCAACTGCGGAATTGCGCCACCAGCCCCTGCAACTCGACTCCGAGACGTGCCAACTCAGCACTGGATGACGCAGTCTGCTGACTGGCACTGGCACTTTGCTCGCCGATATCACGTACCCGCGTCACGCTTTCGCTGATGGTTTCCGCTACAGCGCTCTGCTCTTCAGCGGCGGCGGCAATCTGCTGATTCATCTGCTCAATAGTGCTCACCGCCTGCGTGATACGCCCCAGTGCAGCGCCTGCTTCGCCAGCGAGGCTTACGGTACGTTGAGTCAGGCTGCGACTACTGTCCATTTTCTCCACTGCGCCCTTGGCCAAGCGCTGCAGGCTGGCGATCAGGCCTTCGATTTCCTCGGTAGAGTCCTGTGCGCGCTTAGCCAGGGCACGTACCTCGTCAGCCACCACGGCAAAACCGCGGCCCTGCTCACCGGCCCGCGCGGCTTCGATTGCAGCATTCAGCGCCAATAAGTTGGTCTGTTCGGCAACATTGCGAATCACCTCCAGCACACCACCAATCCGCGCGCTTTCCTGATTCAGCGCGGCAATGGCTTCGGCGGACTCATCCACTTCAGTGGCCAGGTGGCCGATCTGGCTGACTGCCTGTTGCACCACCTGATTACCCTGCTGCGCCTCCTGATCGGCGGCGCGGGCGGCCAGAGATGCCTGTTCGGCGTTCTGCGCCACTTCCTGCACAGTTGCAGCCATTTCATGCATGGCAGTGGCGGTCTGCTCGGTTTCCATTTTCTGGTTTTGTACGCCGGCACTGGTTTGCGCGGTGATTGCCGACAGCTGTTCAGCAGCGGCGGCAATCTGGCTGACGCCACCACCTATCCGCCCAACCAAGGTACGCAGGCTCACACTCATCACCTGCATGGCGGCCATCAACTGGCCGGGCTCATCGCGGCGATCCTGGGGTAAATCGTGGGTCAGGTCGCCGGCGGCAATGCGCTGGGCAAACACTACGGTCTGCTGCAAGGGCGCAACAATCAGGCGGGAGATAATCAGCGCAGCCAGCATGCCCAGAATAACCGCGGCAATGCCCATGGCCCCAAGCATCAACAGAGCCTGGTGGCTGTCATCGGCCATTGCCTGCTCTTGCTGGGCCTTGGCTTCATCCACCAAGGCCAACACTGCCTGGGCACGCTCTACCATCGCGGCCTCACTCTGTTGACTCTGCCCGCGCACCTGCTGGTAATTGGTGAACGCTTGCTGATAGAGCGTCAGGGCTTGCAACGCGGTTTCGATGGCACCTTTCTGGCTGTCGTCGAGCCAGACCATCAGGCTGCGCGCGACGGTTTGCAGGTCATCGTTGATATAGGTCCATTCCTCCAGCGCTTCGGCCGAACCATCAATGATGAACTGGCTTTCATGACCGCGCAGATCGAGCATGCGCTTACTCAGGCCCGAGGCGGTTTCTGCCAAGGTCAGCGGATCACTGCCGCGCAGCTTGTCACCTGCCAAGCGCAACTCACGCACGGCGTCGTACATGTCCAGTTCAATCACATCAAACTGATCACGCGCCTCACCGGCCGCTTCGCGCATTTGCGTACGCGCCGCGCGGGCTTTGCCTTGCTGCTCGACAAAGCTGTCGAACTGACGGCGATAGTCGTTGATGGCCTGCTGCATGCTTTTCAGGCGTGCCTGATCGGCACTGGATGCGACCGTCAACTGTTGAGCAAGCGCTACATCGACACGGTCCAACTGCTCACGTACTTGAACAGCCGTTTCATTGTTCTGGCGCAACGCAAAATCGCGCTCGGCACGACCCGCCTGTAACACCTTCGAGTCGATGTCCGACAGGCCACTGGTACTGTTATGCCCCTCCAGCACGGCTTGTACCGCGAGAAAGCCACTGCCGGTAACCGCAACCGTGAGCAACAGCACCAGGCCGAAGCCACACATAAGCTTTTTACCGACAGACAGGTCGGCGAACAGGCGAGCGGCAGAAGAGGACATAACAACGACTCCATTTTTATTATCGAGCGCAGCAAGGCGGCGGATAGCGGCCAGGCAAGCACATGAACTACTGATGGCAGTTTAGTCCCGCTTTATTGCAACCCTTGCGCCAGAGCATGGCTCGGCAGCAGATGAATACGCCAAGGCCTGAGCTAGAGGCATTGGCGGTTGTTCTGCGCGACAAACCAATCAAATTGCACAGCGCTAACCCCCCAACCTATCGGCAGGTTTCCGCTGATTCTTTATCGAGGATGGCGAGTTATCGCCAGAAAATACGTACTGAGGTTATAACCAACTATTTCCGCCGCCAGCAAAAAGGGCGCACGGTTTTCACCGTACGCCCTCTTCCACTGCGGCTTAGCTTGGCTGAATTAACGCCCGGCGAGCGCCAGCACGACACGTGGCCGAAGCAGTTCGCCCAGCACAGCCAATAGGCCGACTGCACCAGCAATCCAGTACCACTGCGCCACCGGGTCAAACATCAACCAGCCCAGCGCATGCAGGAACACCACCATGATCAGCACCGGGCACACATAGCGCACCATAAACAACCAGAGCGCATAAGCCAGCGGTGGCAGATTTAGCTCATCGCGCATGATGTCGCTGCGCAGTGAATAGCCGGCCAGCAGCACGATAAAGATCCCGCCCAGCGGCATCATCCAACGCGAAGTCAGGTAATCCAGCCAATCGAAGAAGTTTTTACCCATGGGCGTCCAGCCTGACATCAGGTTGAACGAGAGCATCGCCAGCAAGCTGATCACCAACAGCACCGCACCAGAAGCCGCCGCCGCCTTGAAGCGGCTCACGCCGTACTTCTCATTCAGGTAGGCCACAGTGGCTTCGATCATGGAGATGGCCGAGGTCAGTGCGGCAATCGAGACCATGGCGAAGAACAGCACACCAAAGGCTGTACCAAACGGCATCTGCTGGAAGGCCAGCGGCAGACTCATAAAGATCAGGCCTGGGCCCGCGCTTGGGCTCATGCCGTTGGCAAAGATAATCGGGAAGATCGCCAGACCGGCCAGTAGCGCCACACAGGTGTCACAGATGGCCACGACAAAGGTGGTGCGCGCCACCGACTGGCCATCCGGCAAGTAGGAGCCGTAGGTGAGGATCGCGCCGGAGGCCAAGCTCAGGGTGAAGAAGGCATGACCCAGCGCAGCCAGCAGTGCTTCGCCGGTTATTTTCGAGGCATCGAAGGTGAACAGGAAATCAAAGCCGGCACTGAAGCCACCGCTGGTAAAGGCATAACCGACCAGAATCAGCAGCATGACGGCGAGGCCCGGCATCATCCAGCGCACGGCATTTTCGATGCCCTTTTGCACGCCTTTAGCGACAATCCACAGGGTCAGCAGTGCCACCAGCACGCTCCAGCCGCCGAGCTGCCAGGGGTTGGCATTGTGCGCTTCAAATACCCCGCCGAGGGCTTCCACGCTAGTGGCTGCCAGGGAGCCATCGAGCATTTTCACCGTATAGGCAAACGCCCAACCCGCCACCACCACGTAGAAACACAGAATCATAAAACCGGCGAGCATGGCCATGCCGCCTACAGCCTTCCATAGCTGGCTGCCGCCACTCTCTTTGACCACCCGGCTGATAGCATCAATCGGGCTACCGCGGCCGCGTCGGCCAATGGCGATCTCGGTCATCATCACCGGAATACCGATGGCCAGGATGCAGGCCAGGTACATCAATACAAACGCACCACCTCCGTATTCGCCGGTGATGTAGGGAAACTTCCAGATATTGCCCAGCCCCACAGCGGAGCCAGTTGCAGCAAGGATAAAACCCCAGCGCGAGAGCCAGAGATTCTTGGGTTTTTCACGGGTCATGCGTCACCTGTTTGTTTTTATCTGTGACGAAATAGAACCCGCAGCGCTTGTGGCGCAGCGGAGTGGCAAGGCATCCAGAGGGTTTAAGGCAGCCGATCTGGCCACCGAGCACGCTCTGCAAAACCGGATTCGCCAGACCCCAGTGGCGGCGAAGCCGGCTGGGATCACTGGGCGTCGGGTTGCACCTCCGGCGCAGCCTGCTTAAAGGCATCCAGAGACTCACAACGCGCCGCCATGGCGAGGATGCGTGGGTACGCATCAAGGTCACAGTTAAAACGGCGCGCATTATACAGCTGTGGAACCAGACAGGCTTCCAGATATCCGGGCCGTTCGCCGAGCGACAGGCGATCATTGAAGACCGCCAGCCCAGCCTCGACGGCGCTCAGCCCCTTATGCAACCAATGGCGGTACCAAGCATCCTTGGCTGTCTCGCCTACCCCCAGTTCACCGCTCAGGTACTGCAGCACCCGTAGGTTGTTCAGCGGGTGCACGTCGCAGGCGATATGCAGCGCCAAGGCACGCACCTGAGCGCGCTGCGCAGGATTAGTGGGCAGCAGCGCCGGTGCAGGAAATACCTCATCGAGGTATTCGAGAATCGCCAGCGACTGGGCGATACGCACCCCGCCGTTGCCTTTGTCCACCAGTAAGGGCAGCAGCTCTTGCGGATTTAGCGCCTGATACTCGGCGCTATGCTGCTGACCGCCGTCCTTGACCAGGTGCACCGGTACTTGCTGGTACGCCAGGCCCTTGAGGTTCAGCGCAATACGCACTCGGTAGGCTGCGCTGGAGCGCCAGTAGCCGTAGAGCGTCAACTCAGTGTTCATAGCGCTCTACCGCCTGGTCGATAGCGCCGAACAGGCTATGACCAGCGGCGTCGAACATCTCGATACGCACGCGGTCACCGAACTTGAGAAACGGGGTTTTCGCCTCGCCACTTTCGATGATTTCCAGCATGCGTTTTTCCGCCAGGCAGCTGGAACCCGCGCTGCGGTCGTAGTTCGACACGGTGCCGGAGCCGATAATGGTGCCGCAGCCCAACGGCCGGCTCTTGGCGGCGTGGGCGACCAGTGTCGGGAAGTTGAAAGTCATGTCCACACCAGCATCCGGCTGACCGAACAACGCGCCATTGATATGCGACACCAGCGGCCGATGCACCTTGCCATCGCGCCAGGTATCGCCCAGCTCATCCGGGGTAATCGCTACCGGCGAGAAGCTCGACGACGGCTTGCTCTGATAGAAGCCGAAGCCCTTAGCCAGCTCACCAGGAATCAGATTGCGCAGCGACACATCGTTGACCAGCATCAACAGCTGGATATGCCCGGCAGCCTCGGCAGCGCTGGCGCCCATCGGCACGTCATCGGTGATGACCGCGATCTCAGCTTCCAGATCAATGCCCCAGGTCTCGTCGACCATCTGAATCGGGCTGTGCGGCGGGATAAAGCAGTCGGAGCCGCCCTGATACATCAGCGGGTCATGCCAGAAGCTTTCCGGAATCTCAGCGCCGCGCGCCTTGCGTACCAACTCCACATGGTTGACGTAGGCACTGCCATCGGCCCAGTGATAGGCGCGCGGCAACGGGCTGTGACAGGCCGCCTGATCGAAGGCAAATGCGCCCTGCTCCAGGCCATCATTCAAGCGCTGATACACCGCCTCCAGCTTGGGTTTGGCAACTACCCAGCTATCCAGCGCGGCCTGCAGGGTGGCGGCAATCGCCGGGACTTCGGTGGCGCGGCTTAGATCGCGCGATACCACGACGAGTACACCGTCGCGGCCTTGCTTCAGTGATGCGAGTTTCATCAGGATTCCTTGCCCGGCGCACGCCAGGAATTTACATATTCGGGAACATCCACCCCAGCAGCGGCTTCGCCGACTTCCAGGGCGCGGCGGGTGTCGATCATCACCGCCACTTCATCGATAAAGGTCGCCGGATCGGTTTGGGCTTTTTTCAGCGCCTTGGGGTGCGGACCGTGAGGGAAGCCACACGGGTGCAGAGTGACCATGCCCTGCTCGATATTGTCCCGGCTGAAGAAGTTGCCACGGTGGTAGAACAGCACTTCGTCGTAGTCGTCGTTGTTGTGATAGAACGGCACCTTCAACGCGCCGGGGTCGCTTTCCACCGGTCGCGGGGTAAAGGTGCAGATCACAAATCCATTGGCGACAAAGGTGGTGTGCGCAGATGGTGGCAGGTGGTAGCGGTGGCTCATCAAGGGACGAATATCGCGCCAATTGAGCCGTACCACGGTGTTGTCGCCATGCCAGCCGACCACATCCAACGGGTTGTACGGATAGGTCACTGTGCTGATATGGCCGCGCCGCTTGATGCGGATCTGCCAGGTGTTTTCGTCCTGCTGCGCCTTGAAAGCCTCGTCGATACGCGGATGATCGAGCACCGCCGGGTCAAAGATCGCTTGCGGGCCAACCAGACCTTTGTCCGGCAGCTGATAGGCGCCGTCGGTGCTTTCGATCAGCAGCATAAAGGTCGGCTCATCAGCCTCGATGCGCCAAGCCGTACCGCGAGGAATCAGCAAGTAATCACCGTCGCGATAGGTCAGATGACCGAAATCGCAGTAGAAGTGCCCTGCGCCCTCATGAATAAACAGCAGGTCATCGCCGTCGGCGTTGCGTACCAAATGGCGCATGGCGCCGTGGGTTTTCCACACGCGCAGCTTCACATCGCTGTTATGCAGGGTCAGTGGCGCGGCCAGCGGGCAATCACGCTCACTGGAAATATCGTTGAAGTTGAACGCATGCGGGCGCAGCGGCCCCTGCCAGTCGATCCAGCCAGTCGGCGGATGCTTGTGGTGCAGGTGAGCGGTGGGGCCGAAGAACCCTTCGCGGCCCATCTCACGCTCGTAGGTGCCCTCGGGAAAATCGCAGTGCGCCTGGCGTGAGCATTCGCCTTCACGCAGGGGGAAACTGATCCAGTTACGGCTCATGGCCGGTATCTCCTCAATCCAACGCTGGCGTAGGGTGGGCTAGCAGCGCTAGCCCTGATGGGTCGTTTATTGCGGTGCGTGAGCGCCACGTGTCCCCACCCTACGGTTTGCCGATCAGTCGGCGCTGATCACGCCGCGCTTGATCTGGTCTTCCTCGATGGACTCGAACAGCGCCTTGAAGTTGCCCTCACCAAAGCCCTGATTACCCTTGCGCTGAATGATTTCGAAGAAAATCGGACCAATCACCGTATTGGTGAAAATCTGCAGCAGGATGCCGTCGTCACCTGGTGCACCGTCGATCAGGATGTTCAGGTCGCGCAGCACATCAGTCGGCTCGCCGTGCCCGGCCACGCGGGTGTCGACCTTGTCAAAATAAGTGCCAGGGGTAACCATGAAGTCCACACCATTGGCGCGCAGTTGGCGGACGGTGGCGTAGATATCTTCGCTACTCAGGGCGATGTGCTGGATACCTTCGCCTTGGTATTCGCGGATAAATTCTTCGATCTGCGACTTGTCGTCAGACGACTCGTTGATCGGGATGCGGATCTTTCCGCACGGCGCGGTCATAGCGCGGGACAACAGGCCGGTGAGCTTGCCTTCGATGTCGAAATAGCGGATTTCGCGGAAATTGGCGATGCGCTCGTAGAAACCGGACCAGACGTCCATCTGCCCGCGCTTAACGTTGTGGGTCAGGTGGTCCAGCTCTCTCAGGCCAACCGAGTTGTCATTCGGCGTGCGGCCTTCGATGTACTCAAAATCAACGTCGTAGATGCTCTTGTCGCCAAAGCGATCCACCAGGTACAGCAGCGAACCACCGATACCCTCAACGCAGGGGATATTCAGCTCGCCGAAGTTGGCGTGGCTGCCCACCAGCTTGGCGCCCTGGGATTCGACATAAGCAGCAGCCTGAGCCGCGTTCTGCACGCGGAAGGCCATAGCGCAGGCGCTCGGGCCGTGTTTCAAACCGAACTCGCGCACATGCCCGGTGGGACTGCCGTTGAGCACGAAATTGATGTCGTGCTGCTGGAACAGCCAGACCTCTTTCGAGCGGTGCTTGGCGGTTTCGGTAAAACCCATGGCGGTGAACAGCTCACGCAGCTGCTGAATGCCTTCCGGGGTCGGCGCGGTGTACTCGACGAACTCGAAGCCGTCGGTGCCGATAGGGTTGTGCTGTTCGATCTTGTTCACGGCGTTCATTGCGCCTCCTCGTTGTTGTTTTGATCAACCGCTGCGTTATGCAACGGCGCGGATTGACCTCATAACAACCGAGCGCAGCCCCGCTAACAAGCGGCCCCAGAGCACCCTGCCGCAGCCTTGGCCCAGGCTTTCGGCAAGTTTTCAATACACCCAGAAAAACAGCGTGTTTGCTGACTGCAAACACCTGCATTGCGTAACGAAAGATTTACAAAGCGGTCGATTTAACTGCCAGGTGCAGGGCAGCAACGCTTCTAACCTAGTTGAAACCCGCAACAAATCGCGGGGATGGCCCGCGCCTACGATCAGGGTTTGTCCGTAGGAGCGGGCCAGGCCCGCGAGAAAGTGTTGTTTTCGCCAGGTGCCGTAGGATGGGTGACACTTCACCCATCCACCAATGCGACCTCACGGTGGATGAAAAGAACGTCATCCACCCTACGGTTTTCCCAGCGCGGCTATCAGTGCTGCAGATGTCCATACAGCTTGGCGTAGAGCCCGCCGTCGGCGATCAACTTTTGATGGCCACCGTCTTCGGCGATGCTGCCGCCATCGAATACCAGCACCCGATCCGCCTGTTTTACCGCGCTCAGGCGGTGGGCGATGATCAGTGTGGTGCGGCCGCGCAGGAACTGGTTGAGTGCCTGGTGCAGGGCGTATTCGGTTGCGGCATCCAGCGCCGAGGTGGCTTCATCGAGAATCACCACTTTCGGCTCGGCTAGCACCATCCGAGCAATTGCCAGACGCTGACGTTGGCCGCCCGACAGGCGCACGCCGGAGCGGCCGACGATGCTGTCCAGCCCCTGCGGCAAGCCGCGAATGGTGTCGGCCAGCTGAGCGATTTCCAGGGCACGCCAGCAGAACTCGTCCGTGCGCTCACGGCCCATACATAGGTTGGCGCGTACTGTGTCGTTAAACAGTGCGGGATGTTGCAACACCACGGCGACATTCTCGCGCACCGCTTCCAGCCCAATCTCTTCCTGGCTACTGCCACCAAAGCTGATGGTTCCGGCCTGCGGCGTATACAGCCCGAGTAGCAACTGCACCAAGGTGCTCTTGCCACCGCCACTGGCGCCGACGATAGCGACCTTCTCCCCTGGCGCGATGCTCAAGTTGAGGTGATCCAGCACTGGCTCATCGTTGTAGGCAAAAGTCAGCCCGCTGACTTCGATACCCACCGTATCGTGGCCTTTAAACGGGTCGACGCGGCAGGGGTATTGCGGCTCGTCTTTGCGCGCCAGCAGCTCGTTGATCCGTGTCAGCGCACCGCCTGCGGCGTAGAAGGCGTATTGCAGGCTGAGCAGTTGCTCGACCGGGCCGATCATAAACCAGAGGTAGCTGAACACTGCGAGCATCTGCCCGATCGACAGGTCGGAGAACAGCACGGTAAGCATGGCCGCAGCGCGAAACACGTCGATGCCGAACTGGAACAGCAGGCCGCTAGCGCGATTGGAAGCGTCAGTCTTCCACTGCGAGGCCACGGCGTAGTCGCGCACTTCCTTAGCGCGGCCACCGAGGCGACCAAGGAAGAAGCCCTGACGGTTGCCGGCGCGAATTTCCTGAATCGCTTCGAGGGTTTCGGTCAACGCCTGGGTAAAGCGCGAGGTGCTGTCGTTTTCCAGCTTTTTCAGGTGCTTGACCCGCTTGCCGAGCTGCACCGTGGCGTAGATCACCAGCGGGTTGAACAACAGAATCAACAACGCCAGCTGCCAGTGCATCCAGATAAGGATCGCCGAGGTCCCGGCCAGGGTCAGTACCGCCACCAGAAAGCGGCTCAGGGTTTCGCCGACAAATTTGTCCAGCGTATCCAGATCGGTAACCAGATGAGTGGTCACCGTGCCGCCACCGAGGCTTTCATATTCGCCGAGGGAAATCCGCTTGAGGCGCTCAATCAAACGAATACGGATGCGGTAGACGATATCCTTCGACAGCCGGGCAAACAGCCGCGCCTGCAGCACATTGAAGATCAGCGCGCCACCGCGCAGAAAAAACGTCAGCACCAGCATCAGGCCGATATAACCTGCGGCGGTTTCCCAATGAGCCGGCAGGAAGTTGTCCATTACCTTGAGCGCGGCATCACCGTCATTGAGCAGTACTTCATCGACCAGCAGCGGCAGTAACAGCGGGATCGGCACGCTACACAGAGTGGCAAATACCGCCACCAGATTAGCCAGGATCAGGGCTTTTTTATGTTGCAGGGCCAGCCGGCGAATTTCCGCCCAACTCAAACGATCAGGCATGGGTAACCCGCTCCAGCCAACGCGCAAGCAAAGGCTGCAGCACATCTAAAGGTTGATAGCCGTTAGTCAACAGCGCCACTTGGCCGTTGCGCTCAGCGAGCAGAGTGGGAAAACCGGCGATGCCTAGATCCTGAGTCCAGCTGAAATCGGCAGCAGTTGCTGCGCGTTGCGCGGCGCTGTCGAACGCTTCGGCAAATACGATGCGCGGAATCCCGGCGCGCTCGGCCAACTCCACCAGCACGCTGGCGCGGGTGACATCCACCCCTTCGGTATAGAACGCCCGCTGAATCAACTGAGTCAGCGGCCAGACCAGCTCGGGGGCCAGACTGCGCGCGGTGACCAATGCACGGCAGGCCGGCTCGGTGTCGTAGACCAGCCCCTCGGGCAAGCCTGCATTGAAGTTGAACAGCTGCCCGGTGCTGGCATTGACCGCCTGCCAATAGCCCAGATAACGCACCCGTGCTGCGGCATCGATGGCCACGCCATCACGGCGTAGCCCCCCCAGCACCAACTCCAGTCCCACGCCAGCCTCAGCGGCCTGTTCTGCAAGGGACTCCAGCACCGGGGCAAAGCCCCAGCACCATGAACACATCGGGTCCATCACATAGAGCAGGCGTGCTTGCATGCTTAAGCCTCGCGGTTCTGTCGGGGGTTGTAGCCCAGCGGGTGCGGCTGATTGCGTTCTTTCGCCAGTTCTATCTGACGCTGGCGCTCACGGGCGCCGGCACGGGTTTTCTCCGGCAGCGAATCCCAGCAATGCGGGCAACTGACACCTGGGGTATAGAGTTCGGACTGACGATCTTCCACCGACACCGGCGTGCGGCAGGCGTGACACTGGTCGTAGTCACCCTCGCTGAGGTCATGGCGCACGGTAACCCGGTTATCGAATACAAAGCAGTCGCCCTGCCATTTAGTCTGTTCCTGCGGCACTTCTTCGAGGTACTTGAGGATGCCGCCCTTAAGGTGGAACACCTCCTCAAATCCTTCACCGAGCATATAGCTGGAGGCCTTCTCGCAGCGGATACCGCCGGTGCAGAACATTGCGACTTTTTTGTGCTTGGCCGGGTCGAAGTGCGCTTTGATGTAATCGGGAAACTCGCGGAACGACTTGGTTTTCGGGTCTACCGCGCCTTCAAAGGTGCCAATCGACACTTCGTAATCGTTGCGCGTATCAATCAGCAGCACTTCCGGATCACTGATCAACGCATTCCAATCCTTGGGTTCAACGTAGGTGCCGACCTTCTGATTCGGATCAACGCCGGGTACGCCCAGGGTGACGATTTCCTTCTTCAGCTTGACCTTGGTGCGATAGAACGGCTGCTCGTCGCAGTAGGATTCCTTGTGGTCGATATCGGCCAGACGCGGATCCAGGCCAAACCAAGCGAGTAGCCCGTCGACCCCAGCGCGGCTGCCAGACACGGTGCCGTTGATGCCCTCTTCAGCAATCAACAACGTGCCTTTGATGCCGTTATCCAGCATGGCTTGCAGCAGAGGTTCGCGCAGCTCATGGAAATCCGGCAGGGAAACGAACTTATACAGCGCGGCGACAACGATCTTCTCAGTCATGTGCATGTCCTTCAGTAGTCGCCCACGTAAAGGGCGGACTGGGATATAAAAATGGCCAGCAGCGAATTAATTTGCTGGCGGACCACAAGAAATTGTCTGGAGCAATTTTTGACGTCGCTCCGCGACGGCCCCACAGGGGTGGCCGCCATGGATGGCGGGCCACAAACAAAACCGCCGGCGCGAGGCCGGCGAGATGCGCAGTTTACTGCCCTTGAGAAGCGCCGTGTAGAGGCGAATTGCCTCAGAACCTGCTTACGATCTGCTGCGCGTCGGCCCTGCTGCGTTAAAAGCAGGCCGGGACACGACGTCTCGGATGCTCATGTACAACTCGTACACTCGCGTGCGAGCCCAGTCCGCCTCCTCGCCTGCTTTGACCAGCCGGTGGCTGTTACTGACGTAGCGCCTTGCTGGTCTCTAGCTCGCGAGATCGTAAGCAGGTTCTCAGTGGCCGCCCTTGCAGGTCGGCGAAGCTGGAGCCACGCCCTGCTGCGACCACTCTTCCGGGGTGTAGGTATGCAGCGCCAGCGCATGGATCTGACCCATCAGCTCACCTACGGCGGCATAGGCCTTTTGGTGGCGTTTGACCGCATTCAGGCCAGCGAACTGCTCGCTGACGATCACTGCCTTGTAGTGGGTTTCCAGGCCACGGCTGTGCATATGGCTTTCATCCAGCACATCGAGGTGCTGGGGTTGCAGACTCGCCAGAGCGGCCTGCAACAAATCGATCTTCGGCATAGGGACTGTCACTCAGGGCTTCTTTGGAGTCAGTTTGGTGGTCATTTCTGCCAACAGCTGGTTGACCTTGGGCACGGCTGCTTCCAGCTTGCCCTGAGTCAGTTGCGCGGACTGCGCGGTCAGTGTCGGCATTTTTTCCAGGACTTTCTTACCCAGCGGCGACTCGTAGAAACGGATCAGGTCTTTCATTTCCTGCTCGTCGAAGTTGCTGGTGTAGAGCTTGACCATATCCGGCTTGAGCTTGTCCCAACCCACAGCCTGTTCAAGTGCTGCATTGGCCTGGGCCTGATAGGTTTCCAGCACAGCCTTCTCGCTCTGCGGCGCATTGCTTTCAGCAAAACGCTGGGCAAACATCTGCTGCACCTGGGCATACACCGGTACAGCCAGCTTGTCGGCGCGAGCCAGCAGCAGGAAACGCTCGGCGTCGGCCGCGTGGCTCTTGGCATCAGCGAGCACCTGAGCACTACCGCACGTCAGTAATAGGGCAGCGCAAAAGGCAGGTAAACGTGACATGTACTACTCCTGAGGAAGGGAATGAGTGCAGTTGGACTCAATTGCCGGCATTTTGTGCCCAAGCGCGGGTCACACTCAAGTAAGCAGAGCGTCGATCAACTCACGCTACAACTGTGCACTGGCGCACTGCGTGCTTAAAGGCCAAAATGCCAGCACTTGCCGAGCAGGCCAATGCCTGTGCATGCTCGATCAAATAAGCCATCTTCTGCTTCAGCGTGCCGATGCCCACAAGGCGAGGCACCAGCACACACATGGACGTGTCGATGAACAGTTTCACTCACCCAGAGCCTCTAGCCGCCATCGCGCTTTGCGACAGCCACGGCCTGCTTAACCCACAAGCCATCGGCTGGTCACCCAGGCCCATGGTTGACTGCGCAATACCAGGGCACTTCGGCCGGCGCAAACGCTGGAACCATTGGTGCATCACCACCCCGCAGTGGATGCTCTCGTTTACCCAAGCCGACCTCGATTACCTCGGGTACGCCGCCGCCTACTTCCTTGATCTGCAAAGCGGCCAAGCCGTCGCCTACAGCCAGTACCGCCTGTTCGGTCGCGGCTGTGACCTACCAGATCAACCGCAGGCCAGTCACGAATTCAACCACCCTCGCCTGCAACTAAGGGTGGCAGAACACACCGGACGCACGCGCATCACTATCAATGCACCCGATATCGGCGGCCAGGCACTGCAGGTTGCCCTAGATATTCAGCGCCCTGCCCACCTCGACTCCGTCAACCTGGTCGCCCCACTCGGCCCGCATAGCTTTCACGCTACCAGCCGACAACTGGGCCTGCCCTGCAGCGGCAGCGTGCAGCTGGGCAAGAAGCATTACAGCTGTGTGGCCGGACAAAGCTTTGCCTCGCTGGATTTTGGCCGTGGCGTCTGGCCACTCAATAGCCACTGGACCCGCGCTGCCTTTGCTGCGCCGGGTGGCATCGCCGGCAACTTCGGCGCAGGCTGGACGGACCACAGCGGCCTGTCGGAGAACACATTGTGGTTTGGTGGCGAACTGCAGCACGTGGATACGCCCATTGCCATTACCCAGGCGCCGCACAACCCGCTGGCGCCGTGGCAACTGCGCAGCCCGGATGATGCTGTGCAGCTGACCTTCACCCCACGCCAGCGCCACCAGGCCTACCGTCGGCTGGGGCCGTTCTATGCAGATACGCAGCAGTGGTTCGGGCATTTCGAAGGTGTGTTACGCGGCCCGGAAGGCGAACGCGTACCGGTCAACAACGCCCTCGGCTGGCTCGGTGAGACCCGCGCCCGCTGGTAAATGACCTTCGTTGTTGAACCTCTACTGATGCATAGCGACCTAAGCTGAGATACGCCCAGGCTGGCAATAGCCAGCCGGGCAACTCGTTTGCTGCACGCGCAACTATCAGGAGAGCCGCCATGAGCCGCACTGAAACCGACAGCCTGGGCCCGATTGAAGTACCTGATGAGGCGTACTGGGGCGCGCAGACCCAGCGCTCATTGATCAATTTCGCCATCGGCCAGGAACGCATGCCCTTGCCGGTGGTGCATGCGCTGGCGCTGATCAAGAAGGCTGCCGCGCGGGTCAACCAGCGCATTGGCGAATTACCGGCCGACCTGGCCCGGCTGATCGAGCAAGCCGCCAATGAGGTGCTGGACGGCCAACATGATGAGCAGTTCCCCCTGGTGGTGTGGCAGACCGGCAGCGGCACGCAGAGCAACATGAACGTCAACGAAGTAATCGCCGGGCGCGCCAATGAGCTGGCTGGCAACGGTCGTGGCGGCAAGACACCGGTGCACCCCAACGATCATGTCAATCGCGCGCAAAGCTCCAACGACAGCTTCCCCACCGCCATGCATATCGCCGCCGTGCAGGCCGTGCAACAGCATCTGCTGCCCGCCGTACGCGAGCTGCGTGACGGTTTGCAGGAGCAGGCCGAGCGCCATGCGCACCTGCTCAAGACAGGGCGCACGCACATGATGGACGCCACACCGATGACCTTCGGCCAAGAACTCTCGGCCTTTGTCGCGCAGCTGGGTTACGCCGAGCGGGCAATCCAGGCCGCGCTACCCGCCGTCTGCGAATTGGCCCAGGGCGGTACGGCCGTAGGCACCGGTCTGAATTCACCACAGGGCTTCGCCGACGCCATGGCCGCTGAACTGGCCGCACTGAGTGGCTTGCAGCTGGTCAGCGCGCCAAACAAGTTTGCCGCCCTGTCCGGCCACGAACCGCTGGTAGCCTTATCGGGCGCCTTGAAAACCCTCGCTGTGGCCCTAATGAAGCTTGCCAACGACCTGCGTTTGTTGGGTTCCGGCCCCCGCGCAGGTTTTGCCGAGGTGCGTTTGCCGGCCAATGAGCCTGGCAGCTCGATCATGCCAGGCAAGGTCAACCCAACCCAATGCGAGGCGCTGTCGATGCTGGCCTGTCAGGTGCTGGGTAACGACACCACAATTGCCTTTGCTGCGAGTCAGGGGCATCTGCAGCTCAACGTGTTCAAGCCGGTGATCATTCATAACCTGCTGCAATCGGTGCGATTGCTCGCCGATGGCTGCCATAACTTCCAGCAGTACTGCGTCGCTGGCCTGCAACCCGATGCGACGAAGATGGCTGAACACCTGGAACGCGGCCTGATGCTGGTAACCGCACTGAACCCGCATATCGGCTACGACAAGGCCGCGCAGATCGCCAAACAGGCCTATCAGGGTGGCACCACGCTGCGTCAAGCAGCGCTGCAACTGGGCTACCTGAGCAATGAACAATTCGACGCCTGGGTGCGTCCTGAAAATATGCTGGAGGCGGGTCAACATGAGTGAAGCGGCAAAGAGCGGCGCAACGCCACTGGAAGGTGACGGCAAACGCATCCTGATGATTCTTGGCACACCGAAAAACAGCAGTTTCTGTCATGCCTTGGGCGAAGCCTATGCCCAGGGTGCACGCAGCAAAGGCCACGTGGTGCGTCAATTGAAGCTGGGGGAGATGAGCTATGACCCGGTGCTGCGTGACGGCTATGAACACAGCCAGCAGCTGGAGCCTGATCTGCTGGAAGCACAGCGGCAGATTCACTGGGCCGAACACTTGGTATTCGTCTACCCGGTTTGGTGGGGCGGCATTCCTGCATTGCTCAAAGGCTTTTTCGACCGCACGTTTCTGCCGGGCTTCGCCTTTAAGTACCGCAACCGCTCGCAGCTCTGGGACAAGCTGCTGACTGGACGCACTGCCGATCTGCTGGTGACCATGGACACCCCGCCCTGGTACTTCCGCTGGATCTACGGCGCCCCCGGACATCGGCAAATGACCCGTACCATCCTCGGCTTCAGCGGCATTAAAACTCGACGCCTGGCCGAATTCGCCCCCGTACGCCCCTCCAGCGAAGAACAACGTCAGAGTTGGTTACGCCGCGCTGAAGCTCTGGGCGTGCGTGCCTAAGCCTTACGCCAGTGCAGCCAAGCGCGCCTTGCGGGCGCGCCAGCCGGACAGCAATGAAGGCCCCAGCGCAGTCAGCGCAGACCCCATGACCACCAGCACCGCCCCACCATAGGCCAACCAGTTGATCTGCTCCGGTTGCACATGGTCGGGCCACCAACTGGCCGCCAGTGCCACAGCGCTAAAAGTCACCAGCGGTGTAACCGCCAAGGCAGCGCTGACTCGCGAAGCCTCCCAATGCGCCAACGCCTCGGCAAACGCGCCATAGGCCACCAACGTATTCAGACAGCAAGCAAACAGCAGCCAGCCCTGCAGCGGGCTCAATGCCAGCGCCTGCAGTGGCTGTGCCCAAGGCGTCAACAACACAGCGCACGCCAGGTAGATCACCATCATCACCTGCAGCGAGTTCCATACCGTCAGCAGCTGCTTCTGCGCCAGGCCATAGAACGCCCAGACAAACGCCGCCAACAACACGATCAACACCCCAGTGGTGTAGGCCGTCAGCGAAGTCAGCAGCTCATCCAGTCGTTGATTGAAGAACAAGGTAAAGCCGATCAGCAGCACCAGTAGACCCAACCCCTGGCCGAGACTGAAGCGCTCGCGGAAAATAAAAATGCTGCTGATCAACAGCAGAATCGGCGCCACCTGAATCACCAGCTGGGTCGTGCCGGGGCTGAGCAAATTGAGGCCAACCAGATACAGCACATAGTTGGCGGTCAACCCGGCTATCGCCAACAGCAGGAGACTGGCGCCCTTCTTGCCCAGCGGGCGGAACGCCGGCAGACGTTTGCTGGCAGCTAGGTAGGCCAGCAGGATGGAGCCGGAAACCAGCAGGCGAAACCAGGTCACCGTAACCGGGTCCATCACCTGCAGCACTTCCTTGAGTTTGATCGGCAGCACACCCCACAACACAGCGGTCAGCAGCGCGAGAAAAAGACCGTAGAGCCAGCGACCGGAAGAAATGTGCATAGACGCCTCGCAACCAGTACCGCAACCTTTGCCCGATGCAGGTTGAAGCGATAGCCGAGCATTCTAGAGCGCCACCGTACACCGGCACAGCCACAGCCAAGCGCCGCTATTCACCGCAACTGTACTGATGGCCGCACAGTATTAAGCCAGCGTTCTGGCGTCAAAAAATATAATAAAGGCGTAAAGCATGCCGAATTTCGGCGAAAACGACCATTTGTCGTTAAGTTCTGCAGCCAGAAAAACGCCGTTTAGACTGACCTCAACAGCTCATTTTGCGGGAGGTTCATTTATGTTCGGCCAACGCAACATCGACCATAACCCCGGTACCCACTACCGCAGCGAGCGCGTAAGTGCGGTCAACGGCCAATTCTTCTTCTCCACCCGCGAGGGCACGTTGGAAGGCCCCTACTTCAACCGAACGGATGCCGAACGCGAGATTGCCTTCTATATCCGCAGGATGATTCAGGCAAACGAGATCATCGAAAGCCGTGCGTTCTGAAGTGCCCAACTCAAGACAATAAAAAACCGCGAGTAATCGCGGTTTTTTATTGTCTGGTATTTCTGGCGACGCTAATCAGCGCACCGCTTCAAACAGCCCAGTTGCGCCCATGCCGCCGCCCACACACATGGTGACGATGCCGTAACGCAGGTTGCGACGCTGCAGCTCGCGCACCAGATGGCCGACCTGACGCGAACCGGTCATGCCAAACGGGTGGCCGATGGAGATCGAGCCGCCATTGACGTTGTACTTAGCGTTATCGATTTCCAGACGATCGCGCGCATACAGGCACTGCGAAGCAAACGCCTCGTTAAGTTCCCACAAGTCGATATCGGCAATGCTCAGCCCCTTGGCCTTGAGCAGCTTGGGCACCGAAAATACCGGGCCAATGCCCATCTCGTCCGGCTCACAACCGGCAGCAACAAAGCCACGGAAGAACGCCAGCGGCTTGAGGCCCAGTTCAATGGCTTTTTCCAGGCTCATCACCAGAGTCATCGAGGCGCCGTCGGAGAGCTGCGAGGCATTGCCTGCGGTTACCGAACCGTCCTCAGCAAACACCGGCTTGAGCGCCGCTAGGCTTTCCAGGGTGGTGTCGGCACGATTGCAGTCGTCATGTGCGACGATGCCGTCAACGATGGTCTTTTCACCCGTCGCCTTGTCTTCGACCTGGTACTTGACGTTCATCGGCACGATTTCATCGTCGAACAAACCGTCCGCCTGAGCCCGTGCGGTGCGCTGCTGGCTCTGGAGAGCATAGGCGTCCTGCGCCTCGCGGCTGACGTTGTAACGACGGGCGACGATCTCGGCGGTCTGGCCCATGGGGTAATAGATACCCGGCACATCTTTTTGCAGCACCGGGTTGAACAGGTTCTGCGTGTTCATGCTCTTCAGGGTCATGGTGATCGACTCGACACCACCGGCCACGATCACATCGCTGCAACCCGACGCCACCTGGTTGGCAGCAATCGCGATGGCCTGCAGGCCTGACGAGCAGAAACGGTTGAGGGTCATGCCGGCCACGTTGGTGCCCAGGCCAGACAACACTGCGACGTTGCGGCCGATGTTCATGCCCTGGGCGCCTTCATTGGAGCCGGCACCGACAATGCAATCATCCACCAGCGCCGGGTCGATGCCGGTACGCGCCAGCAATGCATTGACGCAATGAGCCGCCATATCGTCTGGACGGGTCAGATTGAACTTGCCACGGAAGGACTTGGCCAAGCCAGTCCGTACGCTGTCAACGATCACCACTTCACGCATGCCGCACCTCATTGTTCTTGGGTTGAATTGGCAATGAGAATAAAGCCGGACAATCTCACTCGACGATGATCATTCATCAGCCGTATGCGCGACCATCCTGTAGCTCATGGAACTGGCCACTCAGTGCTTGTCGAATGCAGCCTCAAGCGCCTCATTGATAGTGCGCAACACCTTGATGCGAGCAAAGCGTTTGTCATTGGCCTCAACCAGCGTCCAAGGTGCGATTTCCGTGCTGGTCCGGTCGACCATATCGCCCACCGCATCGCGGTACAACGGCCACTTGTCGCGGTTGCGCCAGTCTTCTTCGGTAATCTTGAAGCGTTTAAAGGGAATCTGTTCACGGGCCTGGAAGCGCTCCAACTGGGTCTGCTGATCAATCGACAGCCAGAACTTCACCAGCACCACGCCGGCTTCGCTGAGCTGCTCTTCGAAGTCATTGATCTCACCATAAGCACGTAACCAGTCGCCTGGTGCACAAAAACCTTCGACCCGCTCCACCAACACGCGGCCATACCAGGAGCGGTCAAATACAGTGAACTTTCCCCGCGCTGGAACATGCCGCCAAAAGCGCCATAAATAGGGCTGCGCGCGCTCTTCTTCAGTCGGCGCGGCGACAGGTACGATGCGGTATTGACGCGGGTCGAGCGCAGCAATCACTCGGCGAATCGCCCCGCCCTTACCGGCCGCATCGTTCCCCTCGAACACCGCGAGCAGCGAATGCCGACGCATACGTTTGTCACGCATCAAGCTAGAGAGTCGCGCCTGCTCACTGATCAGTTGCTCGGAGTACGTGTCCTTGTCCAAGGACTGGCTCATGTCCAAGCTATCGAGCAGCCCGTGCTCGCCCAAACTGGACGTCAACGGTGCAGCATGGGGGTGTGGCAGCGGTCGGCTTTTCGCCTTTAGCGCCGCTTGCAGACCGTCGAGGAGAATGCGTCCGACGGTGAGGCTGCGGTAATACTCATCAACCCCCTCAACCACATACCAAGGCGCGTAATCACGGCTGGTGCGCCGCAAGATACGCTCACCGACACGCACGAACTTGTCGTAGGTTTTTGACTGCTGCCAGTCCAGTGGGCTGATCCGCCAGCTGTGCAGCGGGTCATCCTTAAGCGCCTTCAGCCGCGCCTTCATATGTTGTTTGGAGAGATGGAACCAGAACTTGAAGATCAGCGTGCCCTCATCGCAGAGCATGCGTTCCATTCCCAAGGTGGTATCGATAGCCTGGTCGAGCACGGCATTTTTGATCCGCCCATGCACCCGCCCCTGCAGCATCTGGCTGTACCAGTTACCGAAGAAAACCCCAATACGCCCCTTAGGTGGCAGTTGTCGCCAGTAACGCCAGGCCGGTGGACGGGCCAACTCCTCATCGGTCTGCTGGTCGAAGGTGTTGACCTGAATCAGCCGCGCATCCATCCATTCGTTGAGCAGCTTGACCGTCTCACCTTTGCCTGCCCCCTCAATGCCGTTGATCAGGATAAGCACGGCAAAACGCCCTTGCTGCTGCAACTCGTACTGCGCGTCCAGCAGCGCCTCACGCAGCGCGGGGGCTTCGGCGTCGAAGGTTTCTTTATCGATATTGCGGCCGATCTCGGCGGATTCAAACATAGCCAACTCCCTGACAATATCGTGTGAGCCTAGCGGATAGGCCGTGGCCTTGACCAAGCTATTGCGCTATTCGCTTAACGTCGGGTGATCAGCCCTTGCTTGGCCACGCGCGTCAACTGGCGCACGGTTTCATCCAGCTGCGCGGCAGTTGGCGCCTGGATCACCGCCATATCGAAGTGATTGCTGGCAAATCGCGCCAGGGATTCGCCGTCGTGGACAAAGTTGATTAGAAAGGCCCGCGGCCCCGGCCAACGCTTTGGCCAACCATCGAGATAACGCAGCAGGGTCGGCTGGTGGCTGCCGCCAAGGAGAATTTTCGGATTGCGCAAGGTCAGCCCGGAAGTAATCGGGGCCAGGCGAATAAGCGGTTGGGGACAGTGCATCGATATGTCTCCGCCTCATTAAGTCCGCTGGGCAGCGGTGAGAGGCGACACCGAACCAGCGCTTTAGCGGAATTTCGAAGTCTCCGAAGAGTGCTTCTTAGGGCGCTGCAATCAGCATGTAACCCGGCGCCCCGCAAGTAGCTGTTTAAATCGGCGCATGGGTGGGCATCCTAGAGAAGCCCGCGCAGCACTGTCAAGGCGCGCTGCTAAGGCCACGTCCAACACCCCAACCTTTGATTGGTGGCACCGCTAATCGACCTAACCGCTTGGCTCTTTGCCGCCTGTACGCAGGCCGCTGCTTCGCCATCTGGGGCCTGAATCCAGGCCCAAGCCGTTTCACCCCGTAACAAACCCACGGCAGTGCGCCAACGCCAGGTTGCGCTTAACGTCGATGTAGCGCCCGCAGCAGAGGGCTACACGGCTGTTTACGGTTACTGGCATGGTTTCTGCCAATACCCTAGAGCTGATGTACACGCCACGGGATGGGCGTTTTGGCTGCATGGATTGCCTTGAACTGCCCGATAACCCCTTGCGAGAGCACCAATGAACAACAATAAAACTCTGCTCGCCCTCTGCCTGGGCGCCGGCTTGCTGGCCTCCGGCAACACTCATGCCTTCTGGTTCGGCTCTTCTGGCTACACCCAAACCAAATACCCGGTTGTGTTGGCCCACGGCATGCTTGGTTTCGATAGCATCCTCGGGGTCGACTACTGGTACGGCATTCCTGCCGCGCTGCGTCGCGACGGCGCCAGTGTGTACATCACCGAAGTCAGCCAGCTGAATACCTCGGAAGCCCGCGGCGAAGAACTGCTGGCCCAGGTGGAAGACATTATCGCCATCAGCGGCAAGCCCAAGGTCAACCTGATCGGCCATAGCCATGGCGGCCCGACCATTCGCTATGTCGCCGCTGTCAGCCCCAACCTGATCGCCTCGGCCACCAGCGTCGGCGCACCACACAAAGGCTCAGCCACGGCCGATTTTATCCGCCAGGTACCGCCTGGCTCGGCCGGGGAAACCTTACTCGCCGGCATCGTCAACGGCCTCGGCACGCTGATCAACTTTCTCTCCGGCAGCTCCAGCAGCAGCCCACAGAATGCGCTGGGCTCACTCGAATCACTCAACAGCCAGGGCGCGGCACGCTTCAACGCCAAGTTCCCGCAGGGCATTCCGACCACCGCCTGCGGCGAAGGCGCCTACAGCGTGAATGGCGTGCGCTACTACTCCTGGAGTGGCACCAGCCCGGTGACCAATATCATCGATCCGAGCGACCTGCTACTGGGCGCCACCGCGCTGACCTTCAAAGGCGAAGCCAACGATGGCCTGGTTGGCCGCTGCAGCTCGCGCATGGGCAAAGTGATCCGCGATAACTATCGGATGAACCACCTCGACGAGGTCAACCAGACCCTGGGGCTGACCAGCCTGTTCGAGACCGACCCGGTCACGGTCTACCGCCAGCATGCCAACCGCCTGAAAAACGACGGCCTGTAACAGCTTCACCAAGGGTTGCCCTGCAGCCCTTGGTGTTTCTGCCCGCCTTGCCGAACCCGCCTGAAGAGTGCCTGTGAAAAAATTTCTGCTGCTGTCCCCGCTTTTGTTCGCCGTCTGCCTGGCTCTCGCGCTGTACCTGCAACCCGTGGATATTCCCACACAGCTCAGCGGCGAGACGCAACAACCCATACAACGCACTGACACGCCACCTGCCACACAAGCCCAGAACAGGGCTCAAACTAAGGTATCGCCATTAAAAACGCTGCCCGCCTCATTTGGCGGCACCACAGTGGATGGCGTTTTTCGCCTGGATGCCGATGGCAACCTGCTGATCAGCGAAGACATCCGGCGGATCTTCGATTATTTCCTTGCCGCAGCGGGTGAAGAGCCGCTGCGGACCAGCGTCGAGCGGCTGCGCGCCTACATCGTCGCGCAACTGCCGGCTAGCGCCCGCGAACAGGCCCTAGCCCTGCTCAACCAGTATCTCGACTACAAACGCGAACTGGTGCTGCTCGAGCGCGACCTGCCGCAGATGGCTAATCTAGATGCCTTGCGTCAGCGTGAGGCCGCCGTGCTGGCACTGCGCGCCCGGATTTTTGATGCCCAAACCCAGCAGGCGTTCTTCGCTCGCGAAGAGGCCTACAACCAGTTCACCCTACAGCGCTTGGCGATTCTGCATAACAGCCAACTGGACGATGCCGGCAAAGCCGCCGCCGTCGACCAATTGCGCAACAGCCTGCCAGCAGAGATGCAGGACACCGTGCTGCCACAATTGCAGAACGAGCTGCGCCAGCAAACTGCGCAGTTGCAGGCCGCCGGCGCCAAACCGGAACAGATCCGCCAGCTGCGCCAGCAACTGGTCGGTGCCGAAGCCACCCAGCGCCTTGAAGTGCTCGACCAGCAGCGACAAACCTGGAAAAAGCGCATCGCTCTATACAGCACCGCCAAAGCAGCCATCGAAAACAACCCAGGCATGAGCGCCAGCGACAAACGCTCAGCCATTGCTCAGCTGGCAGCGGAGAACTTCGACGAACGCGAACAACTGCGCCTGGAAGCAGCCGAACAGCTGGCAGCACAGAACAAGCCAACCCCCTGAAACGCAAAAAGCCCACCGAAGTGGGCTTTTTGCAGGCTGCTGCCGAGTCGTTTGACGCTTAACCGGCGATGCGCTTGTCCAACGAAAGCTTGCCAGCACCTTCAATCAGAATCGCGGCACTGATAGCCAGCAAGGCCAGGGCAAACTCATAACCGTTGTTGCTCATAAAGAAGCCATTGGCCAAGTGCACAGTGGCAATCGCCACCACCATGGTCACCGCAAGTACTGCTGCAGCTGGGCGCGCCAGCAGACCGATGATCAAGGCAATGCCACCAAAGAACTCGGCGCTACCGGCCATCAGAGCCAGCAGGTAACCCGGCGCCAGACCGATGCTTTCCATCCACTGGCCTACACCTTCCAAGCCGTAACCACCAAACCAGCCAAACAACTTCTGCGAGCCGTGGGCGGCAAAGGTGATGCCGGCGATGATGCGCAGCACGGTAAGGCCGTAGCCTGCTTGAGTAGCAACAACAGATTTGATCAGAGCGTTCATGTGCAGCAGTCCTTGTAGTGGGGAGTTGATGGAGTGAAGATTAAACCAATTAGCCAATACTTAAAGCCGATAAATCCGCTAATTTCAATCGAATAATTAAATTAATCATCCTATCCAACTGACTCGCTACGGCTCCAGCAGATAGCGCTCGCGGTCATAGGCAAGGTAGTACTTATTCACGCTATTTACATAGCTGACCACGCCCATGCCCATCTGCTCCATCGCCACCCGCTCAACCTGAAAGAACCACTGATTGGGGTTCAGGCCGCGCCTGCGCGCTTCCGCACGCAGGCTTTGCACCCGTTGCGGACCCATGTTGTAGCCGGCCAGGATAAAGGCCATGCGCTCGCGCTCATTGAGCTGCGGACTGTTGAAGTAGTTGCGGCGAATCATCGCCAGGTACTTGGCGCTGGCCTGCACATTGTTATCCAGCACAGCGATATTGCTCACGCCGACGCTGCGTGCAGCCGCCGGAGTGATCTGCATCAGCCCGGTGGCGCCACCCGCCCCGCGCGCAGCAGGGTTTAGGGTGGACTCCTTGAAGGCGACGGCAGCCAACGCCAACCAGTCGAAATCATGCTGACTGGCATAGCGCTGCAATACCGGACGGACCTTTTCCAGGCGCTGACGCTCAGTGCGGCCCAGCGGGTAATGCACCTTGTACAAACGCCGGTAGACGCGTTGGAACGCTACATCCTGATCCGCCGGGTCACGGTAACCCTTGAGAAAGCGGTCGATACTGGCGCCGAGCATTGGCGTGTCGCGCCGTACATACCAGCGCATAGCACCGCCGCTGGCCAACTGCAGGTGACGATCCAGGCGCAGTTTGGGCATCACCTTGGCCCAGCGCTCAGCAATCGGTTGCTCGACCGCCGTGACGCTGAAGATGCCGGCCTGAACCATTTCCAGCACATCCTCGACCGCCAGGCTCGGGTCGACCCACTCGACGATAATCGGCGAACGTTTGCTGTCGATCAGGCGCTGGTTGACTGCCCGCACAGCTTCCCCCGCCACGCTGCCCGCAGACAAGGCCAGACTGCGCCCGGAGAGCTGTTCGAGGTTCTGGTAACGGCGGTTACCCTGCTTGGCGACAATGATCAGCGGCACATTGCTGCGGATAGCCGCGCTGGCGCTGAGTTTGCTGCCGCGCGGCATATTCAGCAGCTCACCGGGGGCGACCAGATCACCCTCGCCACGCTGCAAGGCGGCCAGCAGCTGATCTTTGGCGCGCGGGATGATTTTCAGTTTGAGCGTTCGGCCATCGCGCGCGTTGCGATTAAGGTACTGCTCGAAGGCGCGCATGCGCTGGTATTCGACGCCAATGCTCTGGCCTTTGACCTCACCCGAACTGTTGCGGCTCTGGTTGACCAGCACGCGCAATTCACCGCTGCTACGAATGCTCGCCAGGTCACGGGCGGCCTTGGGTTGCTCGACTTCCAATGGGCCAGCCACGCGCGCCGCCGCTGTGCAGGACAGCAGCAATAGGCAGCAGGTGAGCAGCACTCGCAACATCAAGGCCCCAGGGCAGAATCGACCGATAGATCAGTGCAGCGGCTCGTCTAAATAGGCTGCGTACAGGACAACTGACCCCTCGCGCGGGGCGCGGAGGTTCGCACAGCCCGCCCTTGGATGCCAGCCAGCAATCACACACAACATCATGTATAGGCTTTAACTAACTGTATTTGTTAGCTTTTAATCTATTAAAAAAGCTCTGTTATGCTGCTCAATCAATTCAGCAGGTAGCACCATGCAACTCATCGACATCGGCGTCAATCTGACTCACCCAAGCTTTGCCGAACAACGCGAAGCACTCCTTGCTCGCGCTTATGCTGCGGGCATCCAGCAAATGCTGCTGACCGGCACCAGCCTGGCGGAAAGTGAGCACGCCCTGGAGCTGTGCCGGCAGTTGGATGACAGCGCCGAGCATTTGTTCAGCACGGCCGGCATTCACCCCCACGACGCCAGCAGCTGGAACAGCGACAGCCATGCGCAACTCAAGGCGCTGCTGGCCGATCCCAGAGTGCGCGCGGTGGGCGAATGTGGACTGGACTTCAACCGCGACTTCTCACCCCGGCCGCAACAGGAGCAGGTGCTGGAGCAGCAGTTGGCCCTGGCGGTGGAACTGCAATTGCCGGTGTTTCTGCATGAACGCGATGCTGACGAACGCCTGCTGGCGATCCTGCGGCACTTCCGCGACCAGCTGCCGGCGGCTGTAGTGCACTGCTTTACCGGGGAAAAGCGCGCACTGTTCAACTACTTGGATATGGACCTGCATATCGGCATCACTGGCTGGATCTGCGACGAACGCCGCGGCAGCCATCTGCACCCACTGGTCAAGGAAATCCCCCGTGGCCGCCTTATGCTGGAAAGCGACGCACCCTTTCTGCTGCCGCGCAGCCTGCGGCCGAAACCGAAGAACGGCCGTAACGAGCCGGCCTTTCTCGTTGAGGTGCTGCGTGAAGTAGCGCTGCACCGCGGTGAAACCGAGCAGGTACTGGCAGCCCATACCAGTGCTGCGGCTCAGGCCTTCTTCAACCTGCCCGCATTCAAGGACGCTGCCAGCTAGCGGCCAAAAGTACGGAGCCGGCAGGCTTGTTGATAAGGATCAATAGATCCACTGTGAGGCTGGGCGACACTACTGGCACTTTGCCAAGCCGTCACCTCACACAGAGACACCTGCATGGGCCATTGGATCAGCGACCTTTCCCTGAAGTACAAATTCTGGGCCGTAAATGCCGTGGCCTTCTTTACCACGCTGCTATTGGTGCTCTATGCGCTGCACCTAGAACAGCAGGTGCAGCAGGACTCTGCCAAACAGGCCGCGCAGCAGCAGGCACGCTTATTAAGCCAATGGCCACAGGAACAGGCCTTGCCGAAAGCCGGCAACCTGCTGAGCTTTGCCAGCGGGCAGACGCCACGCCTGCCGGATAATCAGGGCAGCGCCCTGGCCAACGCACGCGGCTGGGTCGATTTAAATGGCAGCGCGGGGCTGATCGGCGCCGAAGTCATCGTCCGCGAAGACGGCCAGCGCCTGGCCATCACCGCCTCGGCGCAGAGTCTGCTCGAAGTTTTTTTCGACCGTGCACCACGTTATGCCGTGGTCGTCGCGCTATTGATGCTGCTCTTGCTGGCGGCCTCACAGTTGCTGATTCGCTTTCTGCTAAGCCACCTCAACACCCTCAAGGACGTGATGCTGCAAGTGGAAAAGAGCGGCGATCTGAGGGCCCGAGTGCCACTGGAGTGCAAAGATGAAGTGGGCCAGATGGCTAGCGCCTTCAATGCCATGCAGGCTGGCTATCAACGGGTGGTCGGCATCGTCGCCCAGTCGGCGGCGCAGTTGGATGAAGGCGCCGAACGCTTGGCCGGTAATATGCGCGATGTACGCGAGGGCATGCTTGAACAGCAAAGTGAAACCGAACAGGCGGCCACGGCGATCAACGAGATGTCCGCCACTGTGCACCATATTGCCGAGCATACGGCCGACACCCGCGACCAGTCACAGAACGCCGAGCACCTGGCGCGCAGCGGCCAGCAGGCGGTCAACCGCGTGAGCCTGTCGATCTCGGGGCTGTCCAGCGGCGTGCAGCAGACCGCGCAGATGATCGAACAGCTTGCGGTCGATAGCCAGAAAATCGGCGGCGTGGTCAGTGAGATTCACGGAATCGCCGAACAGACCAATCTGCTCGCGCTCAACGCAGCGATTGAAGCCGCCCGTGCTGGCGAAATGGGCCGCGGCTTTGCCGTGGTCGCCGATGAAGTGCGCAACCTGGCTAAACGCGTGCAGGACTCCACCGACGTTATTACCCAGATGATCAACACCCTGCAAAGCGGCACTCGCGATGCGGTGGACTTTATGCAGGACAGCTCGATCAAGGCCGATGAATGCGTCAAGCAGGCTGGTGAAGCCGGTCAGGCGCTGATGGCGATCACCGAATCCGTGGCGCATATGCGTGAAAGCAATACGCAGATCGCTGTGGCGGCGCAGCAGCAGAGCCAGGTGGCCGAAGAGATGAACCGCGCGGTGATTCGCATCCGCGACGTGACCGAACAGACCGTCGGCCAGACTGGCCAATCGGCCGTCACCAGTGCCGACTTGGCCAGTCTGGCTGGTGAGCTGAACACGGCTATTCGCCAGCTCAAGCTATAAGAGCCGGCGCAAGGTGCTTAACCGAACACAGCAACTGTCTGCCGACTGATCGCCAGCAACTCACCCGCTGGCGACCACAGCGCCGCTGCGACATGGCCGTAACCATCACGGGCATGTTCGATCTGCGCGCGGTACAAGCACCAGTCCAGAGTACTCAGCTCGCTCATCGGCTGGACGAATTCGATGGTCCAGGTCAGTGAGCTGCCCGGCGCCGGTGCGCTCAGATGCGGCAACACCGCAGGTGGCCAGGCATCGACCAGCGCCAGCAGGTGAGCCTCATTGGCAGGTTCGGCGCTGCCTTGATCACGCAGGCGCACCCAGCCACCCATATCGCGTGACGGATTGTTGGTAAAAGGCATGCCACCAAACGCCCAGCGCATCGCCAGGTAACGGGTAAATTCGGGGGTTACGTTGGGGATATAAGGCATTTCCTGGCAATCCTCCACCGCCTTGGCCTGCGGCGCCGGATCAGCCTGCACGGCGATGCGCGAATCGCGCCCGGCGCCGAAGCTGCCCTGTACCAGAGTCACCACTTGGCCATCCTGTATTGCCCGGCCCAGCACCTGGCTAACAGCTTTGCCTTCGCGCAGCACCTCTACTTCAAAACTCACCGGAACATCAGGCGCGGCAGGGCCGACAAAGGTGATCGCCAGGGAACGCGGCGGGCGCCCGCTCGGCACCTGAGCACGCATAGCCTCGTAAACCAGTGCGGCGACCAAACCACCAAAACTCGCACGGCCCTGCCCCCATTGCGCGGGAATCACTACCGCCTGTGGATTGTCGCGCACCGCCTGGAGTAACTCGGAAAAGCCCATAACCACCTCGAACACTGAACATGCGGGAGATCTTAGGGCAAAGACGACTAGGGGTGACACGACATTTCGGCCAAACAAGCCGAAGGGATAACGACCTTTCAGCCAACTCAGCCGCTGGCGCGAGCAAAACTTGCAGTCAATGCCTGCAGGGCCAGATCGGCCTGCTGCTCGGCAGCCTGCAGCGCTGTGCGCCAGGCTGGCACGCACGACTGCAAATCCGTCTCGGCTTCGGCGCGCAGTAGCCACTGCCAATGGTCGTGCCAATCGCCCAGCGCCGACTGCGCCTGTTTCAGCTGCATGCGCATGCGCCCAGGCAAGTCGGCAAGCTGCGGATAGGCCTCGGCTGCATAACGCAGACGCTTAACCAGCAAACGCAGGCGGTGGCGGTCATGGGCGGGGTCAAGCAGTGCTTCGGCCAGGCGCTTGCGGTCCTTGCGCAAGCGCTGCCTGATCAGCTTGGGCAGACCGCGCAGTTGACCGCCGTTAGCAGCCTGGCGCCACTGCTGCGGCCAGTCATCCAGCGCACTCAGCAGATCTGCCAACGGCGCACTGTCCAATAGTTGCAGGTATCCCTGCTGTAACAGTGGCTGGCGTGATTGTGCGACGCTGTCGAGCCCTTGCTGCTGCAGATAGCCCAACAGCACCTCAAGATCGCGCAGCGGGCCGGTCAAGCGACCCAACTCGGACGCACGCTGCTGCAAGTCTTCACAGAGTGCAACCGAGGACAGCGGCCGCAGCAGACTACGCAATTGACGCAAGGCGATGCGCAGATCGTGCAAAGCCTCGTCGTCGGTAGTCACCCGCAGCCGCTCACGACAGGCAAACAAGCGCATCTGTACGCGCAGTACGTGCCGCGGCACCTCATCAATCAAGCCTTGCATCGCCTCACTCCTGTGAAATCGCTCCCCAGCTTATGCGCATACTGATTAGCCACAAGTGGCCAATGGTCGCGGCACTACGGTTCCAGGCGAGTCAGCCGCCAAGGCAAGGCCCGCCTGAGCGCCTTCAGATGCTGACGTAACTGCAGGGGCGAAAGTTCCTGCCCGGCATACCGCTGCGCCTCGAACGCGGCCGCAAAGTTGCCAATCGCCTGCGCCTGGGCTGGCATCTGCTGGGCTGCCCGCGCGGCATAGTCGCGCGGTCCTTCGCCGGGCATGCGTGGCACACCATGCCGAGCCAGCAAACCCTCGAAACGACGAAACAGCCGCTGCTGCACATCGCGTTCACGCTGCCAGGGTTTGAACAACCAGAGTGATAGCAAACCAAGCAGCAGCGCCCCGCCACCGACCAAACCGATCACCAGCTCCTGGGCATCCACCCGCCCCAGCCAACGCTGAAGAAACTCCAGTTGCTGCTGGCTCTGGTATCCCAACACCCAGCGCTGCCAGCCGTAGTTGATATTGTCCCAAGCCAGGCGCAGCTCATTCAGCCAACTGAGGTTGCGGTAGCGCAGCGGGGAGAAGGGCGAATCTTCGAGAAAACTCTGCTCACCTGCCAGGGCCTCCTCCAGGCCCATTTCAACCCGCTCGGGAGACACCTGGAAGGTCGGATCGACACTGACCCAACCCCGTCCCTCCTGCCAGTACTCAACCCAGGCATGGGCATCAAACTGGCGCACCTGCACATAGTTACCCGCCGGGTTGTATTCGCCGCCCTGATAACCGGCCACCACCCGCGCCGGGATACCCGCCGCGCGCAGCACATAGGTCATGGCCCCGGCGTAATGCGCGCAGAAGCCGCTGCGGGTTTCAAACAGGAAATCATCGACATTGTTCTGCCCCAGCGCAGGCGGGCGCAGGGTGTAGGCAAAGGGCTCGCGGTTGAAATGGCTAAGCAGCGCCTGCACCAGCTGTTCGGGCTGCCGATGTTCACGCTTGAGCTGTTCAGCCCAGGCGCGGCTGCGTGGCTCGCCTTGTTCCGGCAACTGCAAGGCGCGGCGCAAGGTTTCCTGAGGCGGTTGCGGCTCACGTAGCGCCTGCGGCCAGGAGGTGGCCTGATAGATCAGCGAGCGGTCCACTGGCTGTCGCCGCTGCAGACGGAAATCGCTCATCTGCCGGGTCTGTTCCAACGTGGTCTCCGCCACATCCAGAGCAAACAGCCAGCGCTGTGAACTCGGCTGCATAACGATGCTGTAACTCAGCGCCTCGCCGCGCTTCTGCCACTGTGCGCCGGGGCCAAACTCGGCGTAATTGGATTGCGACCAGCGCCGCCCATCGAAGCGATCCAGGGTCAGCGCGCGCCAGTACAACTCACTGCGCGGCGGTGTTTCACCGTTGAAACTGGCACGAAACGCCAGCGCTGCAGAACGGCTAAGGTCGGCGATATCCGCCGGGGCCATGCTGTCCGACAGCCCGGTCGTGGCCTTGTCATTCGGCACTGGTAACGACCACAGCGGGCCCATGCGCGGGAAAAAGACAAACAGCAGCAACATCACCGGCAACGCCTGCAGCAGCAGCCCGCCGGCCAGGCGTGCGGTCGGCCAGGGTTGCGCGGCCAGGCTGCTCTGCTGCAGGCCAATCAGGGCTGCGAGCAAGGCGGTGACCGGTAACAGGCTGTAGAAGGCCATCAGCATGCTGTCATCGAACAGGTAGGCGGTAACCACTACAAAGAAGCCGAGAAAGATCAGCACCAGTGCATCACGTCGCGTGCGCATCTCCAGCAGCTTCAGTACAAAAGCGGCGACCAGCAGCACCACTCCGGCATCCAGGCCAATCAGGCTGCCACGGGAGAGAAACACCCCAAGCGCTGCGGCCAACATCAGACCGCCCTTGGCCCAGGCATTCGGGTAACGCGCGCGCATGCGGAAAATCTGGATGCGCCAGGCTGCGCTACCCAGCCACAGGCCGATAATCCACAGCGGTAAGTGCGTCAGATGAGGAATGATCACCAGTACCTGCGCCACCAGCAGCCAGGTCAGGCTGATCCGCGGAATCGCGGTAACCCGACTCATGGCGCACGCCCGAACAGCGCCAGGGCGCACAGGCAGGCATCACGGTGCAGCTCGCCACTGTCGGCGCCCAGCACCTGACCCGGCAGGCTCAGGGCAAACGGCTGCTGCCGCTCGGACAGCTGCAACACCCAATGGCAGAGCAGCGACAGGCGAGCCTCCACATCGCCGGCCAATGTCTCGAAATCCAGATACAGATCACGCCCAGTGATTGAGGCGAAATCCTTGACCAGCAGGCCTTGGCCACGGGAATAGGCTTTCCAGTGCAGACGTCGCTTGGAGTCGCCTGGCTGGTAGGTCTTCAGCCCCTGATAATCATCCACGCCCTGACCATGGGGCCGACTGCCCTCTTCCTCCTGATCCTCACTGGCACCAGCGGACAACGGCAGATCACCCGGCAGAGGCCGTGGGTAGACCAGCACCTGCTGATCCAGATCGACCCAGCTCCAGGCCACCAGAATCCCCAGGGGGAAACGGCTCTCAACCCGCAGGCGACCGGGCCGCAGCCAGCCGCGCTGCAGCGCCGGCAGGTTTAACTGACACTCGCTCACACCTTGCGCGGGCACATCCTGGGTCTGCAAATCAGCCGGAGGCCAGCCCAGGCTGACAGCCTGATGCGCCCGCTGGCTGCTTTCCAGACGCACGCGAAAACCAGCTGGCTCTCCGACGAATACTGCCGGCGCACTGCCGGCCTTGAGGATCAAGCCAGCCAGGTTGCGGTAGGTATGCAGAATCGCAACGATAAATACCGAGGCCAGCAGGAAGGTCAGGCCATAGGCCAGGCTGTTCTGGTAGTTGATCGCCGCCAGTAGCATCAACAGCAGCGCCAGCATAAAAGCCGCGCCGACCCGGCTGGGGATGATAAAGATCCGCCGCTGGTTCAGGCGCACGCTGGCCGCAGCCGGAATGCGCCGCGCCAGCCAGCGGTTCCAGCGCGGCCTGAGCTGGGCGATCAAAGCGCCGGCACCTCACGCAACAACCACTGCACCAGGCTGCCGGCGCCATGCCCAGCCGGATCGGCGCGCTCACGCAGACGATGACCGACCACCGAAGGCAGTACGGCCTGTACGTCCTCGGGAATCACGTAGTCACGCCCGGCGAGGAAAGCCCAGGCTCGTCCCGCTGCCAGCAGGGCTAGGCTGGCCCGTGGTGACAGGCCCCAGGCGAACTGTGGTTGGGTGCGCGTTGCATCGACCAGGCGCAGCACATAGTCGATCAGTGCATCGCTGGCGCGCACCTTCGGTACTTCGGCCTGCAGCAGGGCCAGCTCAGCGTGATCCAGCAGTGCTGGCAGCGTGGGCAGCACGGAGCGTCGCGAGTCGCCCAGCAGCAAGGCCTTTTCCGCCGCCTTGCCGGGATAGCCGAGCGACAGACGCATCAGAAAGCGATCCAGTTGCGACTCGGGCAAGGCGAAAGTGCCGCCCTGACTGACCGGGTTCTGCGTGGCAATTACAAAGAAGGGTTCAGGCAGCGGCCGGGTCGCGCCTTCGATGGTCACCTGGCCCTCCTCCATGGCTTCAAGCAGCGCACTCTGGCTTTTCGGCGTGGCGCGGTTGATCTCATCGGCGAGCACCAGCTCGGCGAAGATTGGCCCTGGATGGAAGATAAATTGCCCGGTGTCCTTGTCGAACACCGAGGTGCCGAGGATGTCACCCGGCAAGAGGTCAGAGGTGAACTGGATCCGCTGGAAACTCAGGCCCAGCACTTTGGCCAGCGCATGACTGAGGGTGGTTTTGCCCATGCCGGGCAAATCCTCAATCAGCAGATGACCGCGTGCCAGCAGGCAGGTCATGGCCAGACGAACCTGCGGCTCCTTACCCAGAACCACCTGATTGACCGAGTCCAGGCAGGCATCTAATTTCGTGCGCATCGCTCACTCCTTATGCTAATGGCTCGATGCTACTGGGCCGCACGGGGTCGGCAAAGAGCAAAGTTACCTTTGCTCACGAAACTGTGCAGACAATCTGCAGTTTTATAAATGGTGATGCGGCTTTTGCACCGATTACCGCGCCGGCTAGCCTGGCTGCAGGCAGCCAGGCGTATTAGCCAGGACGGCGCATCTCGAAGGTATCGCGGGTGCGGCTATAGGCCATGCCGCCCAAGCGCCCGACCAGATCGAGCTTGTGCGCATCGATACGACCCTGTTCAGTCAGCACTGCGTCGTCGATATGCGCCAACAGCACCTCGGCAAAAATCAGGTGGCAGTTGGGCTTGTCTGCTGGATAGGCCTGAATCTGCGCCACCCGGCATTCGAAGGCCACCGCCGCGCCAGCGACCCGAGGCGGCAACACCCGCTGCGAAGGCAGGCTGGCGATGCCGTACTGCTCAAACTCGCTGATGCCATAAGGCAGCACCGCAGCACTGGCATTCATCGCCTCTGCCTGGGCAAAGGACACCAGCTGAATCACCAGTTCGCCACTGGCCTGTACATTCAACAGAGTGTCCTTCAGGCCGCCATCGGCGCGGTGATTGACGTTGACCATTAAGGTCGGTGGGTCATCGCTGATCACCTGAAAGAAGCTGAATGGCGCCAGGTTACTAACACCTGCTTCCGACTGACTGGAAACCCAGGCAATCGGTCGTGGGGTAATGGTCGACGCCAGCCAACGGTAGCGCTCGAGCGGTTCGAGTGTATTGAAATCCAGTTGCATCAGCGGCCTGCTCGCGACTCACGGATATAGAACCGGGCACGCTCGGACTTCGCCGTACAGCCCTTGTAGCCCTCGAACTGCTGCTGGGTTTTCGCCGCAGTCAGCAGCGACAGTGCCTTGGAGTAACTCACCGTACCGGCAAACCCCTCAGCCTTGGCCAGGTCCAGCTCGCGCCAGGCGGCGTCCAGCTGATTGGCGCAGCTGTTGCGATAAGCCGTTTTCCCCGCACAACCGCTTAGCACCAACAGCAACATGGGCAACACGATCCACAGTTTCATCAGGTAACTCCTGCAAATAGACGGACTATTGACTCGGCATCAGAACGCATCGCCGTCAATGTTCGCGATGCATCAATACAGCCTCTAAGACGCGTAGAACAGAGAAAAGTGCCGACACCGCTGAAACAGCTCTAGCAAGCCACAGCGCGTAAACTCGGATGCGCTGGATACTAGCAAATCGTGCCTTGGCGGCGCGCGGCACGGCGCGTATGTTCGCTACATAAATAGTGATGGGGACATCAGGATGAGTAAGCGCATTGCGCTGGTATTAGGCTCCGGTGGGGCGCGCGGTTATGCGCACATCGGCGTGATCGAGGAGCTGGAAGCCCGTGGCTATGAAATCGCCTGTATTGCCGGCTGCTCCATGGGCGCGGTGGTCGGTGGCATCTACGCCGCCGGTAAACTCAATGAATACCGCGACTGGACGCAAAGCCTGGATTATCTGGACGTACTGCGCCTGCTCGACGTGAGCTTTCGCCTGGGGGCGATTCGTGGTGAAAAGGTCTTCGGCAAGATTCGCGAAATAGTCGGCGAGATCAATATCGAAGAGCTGCCGATCCCCTTCACCGCCGTAGCCACCGACCTGACCAACCAGCAGGAAATCTGGTTCCAGGAAGGCTGCCTGCACCAGGCCATGCGCGCTTCGGCGGCGATTCCCAGCCTGTTTACCCCGGTGATACAAGGTAAGCGCATGCTGGTCGACGGCGGTTTGCTCAACCCGCTGCCCATAGTTCCAGTGGTATCCGCGCACTGCGATCTGATTGTCGCGGTCAACCTCAACTCGACCAACCAACAGCACTACGAACTACCGGTAATCGAACGCGCGCCAGCCCTCAAGGGACGTTTTGACCTGCTGATGAGTTCACTCGGCTCACGCTTGCCCTCGTTCAAACGCAAACACGGGGAAGATGACGAACTGCTTCTGCTAGAAGACCAAAGCCATGCAGTACAGCCCGAAGCCATCAACCCCTGGCAGCAGAACGCGCGCGGCAGCCTGGATAAACCTGCCGCGCCGAAATCCGCCAGCGGTTCACGCGTCGCCGACCTTAGCGGCCCGGCCTCGCTGCTGGAGCTGATCAACCAGAGCTTCGAGGTGATGCAGACCTCATTGGCCCAGTACAAGATCGCCGGCTATCCGCCAGATATCCTGATCAACGTGCCCAAGCGCGTATGCCGCTTCTTCGAGTTCTACAAGGCGCCGGAGCTGATCATGCTCGGCCGGCAGATCGCCAGCGATACACTCGACAAGTACGAACGTGGCGACCGCTAGGCTTCACGCAAGCGATAGCCAACGCCGGCTTCGGTGACGATAAAGCGCGGCGCGGTCGGGTCGTCACCGAGCTTTTGCCGCAAATGGCCGACCACCACACGCAGGTAGTGGCTGTCCTCGCCGTGGGTCGGGCCCCAGATGTCCTTGAGTAGCTGCTGCTGGGTCACCACCCGGCCGATATGCCGCGCCAGTTGCGCCAGCACTGCGTACTCCTTGCGGGTCAGGCTGATCTCGGCACCCTCCAGGCTGACCCGGCGGTAGGCGAAATCCACCTGCAACGGGCCGCTGCTGACCGCCGCGCTGGCCTGCTCCACACCGCCGGCCAGGCGCAGCAACACGCGCACGCGGGCGAGGAATTCCTGAATACCGAACGGTTTGGTCACGTAGTCATTGGCACCGCCATCCAGCGCCAAGACTTTCTCGCCCTCGCTGGCACGTACCGACAGCACCAGTACCGGCACCTGTGACCAGGCGCGCAGCTCGCGCAGCACCTGCTGGCCATCCATATCCGGCAGACCGAGGTCGAGTACTATCAGGTCTGGCTTGCCCAGCGCGGCCTGGGCCAGGCCTTCCTGCCCAGTAGCGCCTTCCAGCACCTTGTAGCCCTGCGCGTTAAGGCTGATGCGCAAAAATTTACGAATCTGCGCTTCGTCGTCGATGACCAGAATGGTCGCGGGGTTTTGGTTCATCGGCTATCCATCACTGTTCTTCGTCCATCTGTGGCTGCGTGTGCAATGGCAGGTGCAGGGTCATGCTTGTACCCAAACCATCAAGCCCCTCACTGACCGTTACCCGGCCGCCATGAGCGCCGAGCATACCCTGGCAGATCGCCAAACCCAGGCCGGTGCCCTGGCCACCGCGATCACCACGGGCGGCGGTGTAGAACATGTCGAAAATCTTCGTGCGCTCATGTTCGGGAATACCCGGTCCCTGGTCACTGACAATAAAACGCAACGCCTCGGCATCCGCCTCAATGGCCACACGTAAACGCCCTTGGGGCGGAGAAAAGCGCGCGGCATTTTCCAGCACATTGACCAATGCCTGCTCAATCAACGCCGCATGCACATACAGCAGCGGCAACTGCGGCGGTGCCTGTATTTCCAGCTGCAACGCGGACAATACCGGGCGCAGGCGCTGGGTCGCACTGGCGACAATATCGGCGGGTGCCACCCAGTCTCGCTCTAACTTCAGGCCACCGTGACCGAGACGAGTCATGTCCAGCAGGTTCTGAATATAGCGGTCGAGACGTTCGGCCTCATCACGCGTGCCTTCCAGCAGTTCGCGACGATCAGCCATCGGAATCTGCTCACCCAGGGCTAGCAAGCTGTCGATTGAGCCGCGCATGGCCGTTAATGGTGTACGCAAATCATGCGACACCGACGCTAATAAGGCGCTGCGTAACTCTTCGGTTTGCCCATGCAGACGCGCGGCCTCAAGGTTTTCGGCCAACTGCGCACGTTGCAATGCCTGAGCTAAGGGCTGCCCCAGCGCCGTAAGCAGCCGTCGACGCTCGGCAGGTAAGCTCCTGCCGTCCTTGGGGCTGATACCGAGCAGCAACAACGGCCCTTCTTCACCGGATAGCGGCAACCACCACCAGCGCCCGTCCGGCAATGTGCCGGTACCCAATCCGGCCGACTTATCGTGCTGCCAGGACCAATCCGCCGCCGCCCGTTCCAGATCGGTGAGCAGGCGTTGCGCCCCCGCCTCGACCTTCCACAGCGCATCCGGGCTACGCGACAGCAGGCTGACCTCAACGTCTTGCCACAGCCCCAGCTGCTGCATGGCCGCCGCCAATACCGCCTGGCGATCGGTGGCCGCCGTCAGCTTGCGCGATAACTCCAGCAATGCGCTGGTTTCCCTCTGCGTCTCACGCAAGGCCTGCAGTTGCTGGCGCTGGCGGCTGGCCAGGTTACCAGTGAGCCCAGCCATCAGCAGAAAGAACAACAGCGTCAGCACATCTTCCTGACGGTCGATGGTCAGGGTCAGGGTCGGTGGGATAAACAGAAAGTTGTATGCCAGAAACGACAACCCCGCACACACCATGGCCGGCCCCAGGCTGCTGCGCACGGCCACTACCAATACTGCAGCAAGCAGGATCAACGAGATATTCGGCAGTTCGAGCACGCTGGATAAACCCAGCGCCGCAGCCGAGGCCAGCAGCGTCGCCAGCAAGGCCAGCAGGTAATCGCGCCAGACCACCGGCTGACGCTGCTGCGACAGTGCCGGGGCGTTGCTCGCCTCGGTATCCAACACGCTGATTTCCAGGCCCTGCCCTTGCTGCAGCAGACGCTCAGCCAGGCCCCGACCCAGATGCCAGATACGCCGCAGACGTTGCCGGCTGCGGCCGACCAGAATCAGGCTGGCGCGGCGTTCGCGGGCATGCTCAATCAGGGTCTTCGCCACCTCGCTGCCGCGCAGGCTGACCACCTCGCCGCCCAGGCGCTCGGCCAGTTGCTGCGCACCCTGCAGATGACTCAAGCGGGTTTCATCGCGCTCACCGCCGGTGTCGACATAAACCACCGACCAGGGCAGATGACGACGCTCCGCGACCCGGCTGGCGTGCCGCACCAGCCGTTCGGCTTGAGCATCGCCGTCGATGCCGACTAGCAAGCGCCCACGCAGCGCAGGCGCTTGCTGGCCCTGCTGACGGTAGCGCCGACTCAAGTCCGCATCGACCCGCGCAGCAGCAGTCTGCATCGCCAGCTCGCGCAGCGCGGTGAGGTTGGTCTGACTGAAAAACGCATCGATGGCGGCGCGCGCCTGTTCCGGCACATACACCTTGCCTTCGCGCAGGCGCTCCAGCAGTTCACGCGGCGGCAGGTCGATCAGCAGAATCTCGTCGGCCTCCTGCAACACCCAATCCGGCAGGGTTTCACGCACTTGCACGCCGGTAATGTCGCGCACCTGATCATTCAGCGCTTCGAGATGCTGCACGTTGACTGTGGTGTAGACGTCGATGCCGGCATCCAGCAGCTCCTGCACATCCTGCCAACGTTTGCTGTGGCGGCTGCCGGGAGCATTGCTGTGCGCCAGTTCGTCGACCAGTAGCAGCTTTGGCGGCTTGGCCAGAATGCCGTCGAGGTCCATCTCGCTCAGCGCCACGCCGCGGTATTCCAGGCGCTGCTGCGGTTGTTGTGGCAAGCCGGTGAGCATCGCCTCAGTTTCCGCGCGGCCATGGGTTTCCACCACGCCAACACGCAGGTCGACGCCCTGACGCAACTGCACCTGCGCCGCCTGCAACATGGCGTAGGTCTTACCCACGCCGGGTGCCGCACCGAGAAAGACCTTTAGCCGGCCACGTCCTGCTCGCGGCATGTCATCGAGCAGGGCGTCGGCGCGTACGGCATCACTCATGCAGGTTACTCAGCGTTTGCGGGAGGCGAATTGTCGGCCAGTGCCAGGTTAAGCGCCAGTACGTTGACCACAGGCGGGCCCACCAGTGGGCTTTGCACATGCGCCTCGATCAGTCGCTGCAGACTGCTCGCTGGAATACCCCGCGCGGCGGCAATACGTGCCACCTGGTAACCCGCCGCCTCTGGCGACAGGTGCGGGTCAAGGCCACTGCCCGAGGTGGTCACCAGCTGCATGGGTACGGCGCCCTGACCTTCACCCTGCAAGCGTTGAGCATCTGCGGCTATGCGCGTGGCCAACGCCGGATTGCTCGGCGCCAGGTTGCTCGCACCGCTGGCCACGGTGGCGTAATCACCGGCCGATAGCCGCGGCTGAAACCACTGCGCGCCCTCGAAGGGTTGTGCCAATAACGCACTGCCGAGCACGTCGCCTTGTTGATTACGTAACAGACTGCCATTGGCCTGCGCCGGGAACGCCAGTTGCGCCACGCCGGTGACGGTCAGCGGATAGACCACACCGGTGACCAGGGTCATAAACGCCAGCACGCTAATGGCTGGGCGGATTTGCTTAAACATGACGACTCTCCAGTTTGTAGGGTGGACAACGCTGTGCTTGTCCACCTGCGTGCAATACAGCTCATTGGTGGAAAACGCTGCGCGGTTTTCCACCCTACGGAGCGTTAAACCAGCCCCATCGCCACCAACAGCAGATCAATCAGCTTTATCCCGACAAAGGGCGCCACCAGGCCGCCCAGGCCGTAGATCAGCAGGTTGCGCCGTAGCAGGCTGGCAGCATCGGCGGCCTGCACGCGCACCCCACGCAGGGCCAGCGGAATCAGCGCGACGATGATCAGCGCGTTAAACACAATCGCCGAGAGAATGGCGCTCTGCGGGCTGTGCAGCTGCATCAGGTTGAGTGCGCCGAGCTGCGGGTAGATGCCGGCGAACAGCGCTGGGAGGATGGCGAAGTACTTGGCCACATCGTTGGCCACCGAAAAGGTGGTCAGCGCGCCACGGGTCACCAGCAGTTCCTTGCCCACCTGCACCACGTCGAGCAGCTTGGTTGGATCGCTGTCCAAATCGACCAGATTCGCCGCCTCGCGCGCCGCCTGGGTACCATCGTTCATCGCCAGGCCCACATCGGCCTGGGCCAGAGCTGGCGCGTCGTTGGCGCCGTCGCCGCACATGGCGACCATCTTGCCTTCGGCCTGCTCACTGCGAATGCGCTGCAGCTTCTTCTCCGGCGTGGCTTCGGCGATCACATCATCGACGCCCGCTTCGGCAGCGATGGCGGCGGCGGTCAAGGGGTTGTCGCCGGTCACCATCACAGTGCGGATGCCCATGGCGCGCAACTCGGCGAAACGCTCACGAATGCCCGGTTTGACCACGTCCTTGAGGTGAATAGCGCCGAGCAACTGACCGTCACCGGCTACCAGCAAGGGAGTACCGCCACTCTGGGCGATCTTTTCGATTTCACGGGCCAATACCGGCGGTACGTCGCTGCGCTGGATGCCCAGATACAGCAGCACCGCATCCACTGCACCCTTGCGGTAGCTGTGGCCGTTGTAGTCGGCGCCAGACAGGCGCGTCTCGGCACTGAAGGCTATCGATTTGATCGCACTGCGCTCAGGCTCGACCAAGGTGCTCAAGCCACGCAGGTATTCGACAATCGACTTGCCTTCGGCGGTGTCATCCACCAGCGAAGCCAACAACGCGGCGTCGCTGAGCAGCTTGCCGGATACCCCAGGCGCCTTGTACAGCGCACTGCAACGGCGGTTACCAAAGGTGATGGTGCCGGTTTTGTCGAGCAGCAGCACATGCACGTCCCCCGCCGCTTCCACCGCACGGCCGGACTTGGCGATAACATTCAGGCGCACCAGGCGATCCATGCCGGCGATGCCGATGGCCGAGAGCAGGCCGCCAATGGTGGTTGGGATCAAGGTCACCAGCAGTGCCACTAGGTACACCAGCGGCAGGTCGCCACCCGAGTAACGGGCAAAGGGCTGCAGAGTGGCCACCACCAGCAGGAAGATCAAGGTGAGGCCGATCAGCAGAATATCCAGCGCCACTTCGTTGGGCGTCTTCTGCCGCTTGGCGCCTTCAACCAGGGCGATCATCCGGTCCAGGGTCGATTCGCCGGGGTTGGCGGTGATCTGCACCAGCAACCAGTCGGAGACCACTCGGGTGTTGTCGGTGACGGCCGAACGGTCGCCACCGGACTCACGAATCACCGGCGCGGATTCGCCGGTAATCGCCGCCTCGTTGACCGCAGCGATGCCTTCGACCACCTCTCCGTCACCGGGGATCAGCTCACCGGCCTCGACCCGCACGATATCGCCACGGCGCAGGCTGCTGGCCGCCACGGTCTCGAACTGCTGACCATTCTTGCGCCGGGCATTCAGCCCCTGGCTGCCAGCCTTGAGGCTATCGGCGCGGGCTTTGCCACGACCTTCAGCCAGCGCTTCGGCGAAGTTGGCAAACAGCACGGTAAACCACAACCACAAGGCAATCTGCACGGCCAGGCCAGTGGAGACCTGAGGGTTAGGGATAAAGCACAGCACGGTGGTCACCACCGCTGTGAGTTCAACCACCAACATCACCGGCGAACGCAACAGCTGGCGCGGATCAAGCTTGACGAAAGCCTGGCGCAGCGCCGGCTTCCACAAGGCTGCGAGCGAGGTTTTCGGGTGTTGCTGGGCGCTGTTCAGCGCCGGTTCAATACGGGCATTCATCATGGTTCTCCCTTAGAAGCCCTGGAATAGAGTCAGGTGTTCGGCAATCGGGCCCAGGGCCAGTGCCGGCAGGAAGGTCAGACCGCCGATCAGGACAACGGTCAAGGTCAGCAGGGTTACAAACAGCGGGCCGTGGGTCGGGAAGCTGTTGCTGCCCACCGGCGAGCGTTTCTTCGCCGCCAGGCTGCCGGCAATCGCCAGAATCGGCAGGATGTAACCGAAGCGCCCGAGCAGCATGGCCAGACCGATCATCAGGTTGTGGTACGGGGTGCCCGCGCCAAAGCCGGCAAAAGCTGAACCGTTGTTGCCGGTGCCCGAGGTGTAGGCATAGAGAACCTGGCTAAGGCCATGCGCACCTGGGTTGGTGATGGATTCAGCAGGTCCTGGCAGAGTGGCCGCAAGAGCACCCAGAACCAGCACACCAATCGGCATCACCAGCAAGGTGGCCACCAGCAGGCGTACTTCGCGCGCCTCAAGCTTCTTGCCGAGGTATTCCGGGGTGCGGCCGATCATCAGGCCGGCGAGAAATACTGCGATCAGCACAAACAGCAGCATGCCGTAGAGCCCTGCGCCCACACCACCGAAAATCACCTCACCAAGCATCATGTTGAACATCGGGATCATCCCGCCTAGCGCGCTGAAGCTGTCGTGCATGGCGTTGACCGAGCCGTTGGAGGCGGCCGTGGTGGTCACCGCCCACAGCGCCGAGGCCGTGGTGCCGAAGCGGCTTTCCTTGCCTTCCAGCGAACCGCTCTGCTCAATCGGCAATGCGGCCAACGCAGGGTTCGGCTGATGCTCGGCATACAGAGTGCCGCCTAGACCGACACTGAACAGAATCAGCATGCAGGCCAACAGCGCGCGGCTCTGGCGCAGGTCTTTGACGTAATGGCCAAAGGTGAACAGCAGCGCAGCGGGAATCAGGATGATCGAGGCCACCTCGAACAGGTTGCTCCAGGCTGTAGGGTTCTCGAACGGATGCGCCGAGTTGACGCCGAAGAAACCGCCGCCATTGGTGCCCAACTGCTTGATGGCAATCTGGCTGGCTGCAGGCCCAAGTGGCACAACCTGATCAGTGCCGCCGATGGTGTGCGCAGTGACGTATTCGAGGAAGGTTTGTGGCACGCCCTGCCACACCAGAAACAGCGCCAGAACCAGGCAGAACGGCAGCAGGCCGTAGAGTGTGGCGCGGGTCAGATCGACCCAGAAGTTGCCGACGCTGTTGCTCGAACGCCGGGCGATGCCGCGGCAGAACACCACCAGCACGGCCAGACCGACTGCCGGGCTGACGAAGTTCTGCACGCCCAGGCCGACCATCTGGCTGAAGTAGCTCATCTGCGCTTCGCCGCTATACGCCTGCCAGTTGGTATTGGTGACGAAACTCACGGCGGTGTTGAACGCCAGCGTCCACTCCAACCCCGGCAATTGCTGCGGGTTGAGCGGCAAACGGCCTTGCAGCATCAGGATGGCGAACAGCGTCAGCAGGCTGATCAGGGTGAAGGCCAGCAACGCCAGGCTGTAGCTTTTCCAGTCCTGCTCGCGGTTGCTATCGACCCCGGCGATCCGGTAGCACAGCCGCTCGACCGGCTGCAGCACAGGGCTGAGCCAGGTCTTTTCGCCTTCCATCACGCGGTACAGGTAACGCCCGATAAAGGGTGCCGGCAGCAGAACCAGGACGAAGAACGCCAGGATCAAGGTGAAATCGTAACTGTGCATATGCGCCCCTACGCCTGATCAGCGCGCAGTAGCGCAACCAACAAATAGATGAAAAGTCCCAAGGCCAGGCCTAGGGACACCCCGTCGAGAATGCTCATGTGTTTGCTCCTTGTTACGGTGGCTACCGCTTGGGGCAAATTGTCGGCAAGCAGGGCGTAAAGGAACGAGTGCGGGCGGTGCCTCCAGGCATAAAAAAAGCGTAAAGATCGCGTTCTGCGGTTAAACAAAAACGGCCAGACGCCCCGTTTACAGGTCGTCTGGCCGTATTTACCGCGCAGGCTACGCCTAGGGCGTAGCGCTGAAGGCCTTACTGAATGGTACTTTCAACCTCGCTTTCGTCCAGCAGCGCTTCATCGGCCGGGGCTTCATGGCCCATGCCAGCCAGACCGCCGCCGCTGCTCATGGCCAGCGCAACGAACTGGTCCACGGTCATCTGCTTGCCGTTGAAGGTCACCTGGTCGTTGGCGTAATGCAGGCTGGAGCTGATGTCCTCGCCCTGCAGCACGGCCAGTTCGCTGGCCACCGCCATACCGCTGGCCATTTCACCCACCATCGCAGCCTGCTGAGCAATCGCTTCCTTGTCCGTTTCCCCGGCCAGGGTGGCCTGCACGCCAATCACATCAGTAATCATCGCCTTGGACACCAGCAATTTGGCATCCAGCTGAGCGATCAGCTGCTTGGCCAGCTCAGGCGCCGGCAAGTCAAAGGACACCGGCTTATCAAGGTCCAGACCAAAGCTGAAGCTGCTCTCGCCATTGGCGGTCTTGAACGCCAGTTTTTCCAAGGCCAGGCCCGGTTTGCCGGCCAGCAGTTTTTCCAGATCAGTCTTGAACAGCGCAGTCTGCTCGTCGGTCAGTTCCGGCATACCGCTTTCACTGTCGACCTTGCCGCTCTGCAGCAGCGTGCCGTACAGCTCGACCATCGACTGCAGAGCCGCCGCGTCGAGGTTCTTCACGGTCCAGAGCATCTGCGAGGAGCCGATATCGTTGCCCTGGTAGCTGATCATGCCGATGTCATAGGTGTAACGCGCCGACAGCTGCTGGTTGGCTTCGCTGGTTTCATCGCGTTGGACGAAATCCTTGAACAGGATGGGCGCGCTCTCGCCAATCTGCAGCTCAATCTGCTGCAGGCGCACCTCGTTCTGCCCCAGGTAGAAATCACTGACGCCCTTACGGGTGTTGCTGGTGAGGTCCATGCCCTTGAACTCAAGGCGCATGCTTTCATCGGTGGCCAGGGTTGAGGTGACCTTGAAGCTGTCCATCACGCCGCTGGCGCTGATCTTCTCGACATTCGCGCTGCTGTCGAAGTCGATCTCCAGGCCGCTGAAATCGATCTGGGTCTGCTCATCCAGTGCCATCTGCAACGGTTGCACACGCAGGTTGCCGCTCATCGAGCGGTCGTAGCCGAGGCTGACCTGGCCCTGCAGCGGCGCGCCGCCTTGGCTGCCGGCAAACCACTTTTCCAGCTCCGGGCTGCGCTCCAGCGCATAATTGCTGGTGGCCATCACCGGCAGCAGTTTGAGGGTTTGCAGTCGCGAAAGCGGGAAAGGCCCATGCTCGATGCGGTCGGTGACAAACCACTCGAAGTTGCTCGGCGATTCGCCATCCAGGCTCCCGGCAAACTGAATGCGGTAGCGCGCGTTACTGCTGAACAGCTGACGCTCCAGGGAAACCAGCTCGATGGTGGCACTTAGGCCCAGTGCCGGCAGGGTCTTGCCCATATCTTCGTTGGCTTGCTGAATCGAGGTTTCCAGCACCGCTGGAAGCTGCTGACCGGTATACCAGGCGCCTGCGGTGCTCAATGCGCCGAGAACGACAACTGCGCCAAGGGCGCTGCCTGCAATTTTATTCATGAAGGGTATCCTGCGTGTCCGTTATAGGTGTGGGGCTTCCCTGCTACCGCCTGTGCCACTGCTGAACAGTGTTGCGGCTTGAGGCGCGGCGTTGGGCTTGCGCGCAACGCCTGACTGCGCAAGCCGTGCAGCGCAGCGCAGCGCAGCGCAGCGCAGCGCAGCGCAGCGCAGCAAGGCTACCACCACGATTACAGGCGACCAAGGCGCCGCCCGGTAAATTTACCGAGAATGCCAACCCGCACGAACAGCGTCGCGGTGGCGCCGCACACTCAGCTGAGCGGTTTATCGGCCGGCTCGACGCTGCTTGCAGCGGTGTTTACAACCGGGCTACCGACCCAATCACTGAGCAGACTGTAGGCCACGGCCAGCAAGGTCGGGCCGAGGAAAAGGCCCATAAAACCGAACGCCAGGATGCCGCCGAACACCCCCAGCAGCACCACGATCAGCGGCAGGTTGCCGCCACGGCTGATCAGGTAAGGCTTGAGGATGTTGTCAACGCCGCTGATCACAAAGAAGCCCCAAACAAGCAGGAATATCGCCATTCCGATTTCCCCCTGCCAGAACAGCCAGGCCACGGCTGGCCCCCAGATCAACGGAGGAACCATGATCAGGCTGAAGCCGAAGGTCAGAATCCCCAGTAACAGCGCGCCCGGTACGCCAGCGATGACGAAACCGATCCAGGCCAGGATCGCCTGCGCTGCGGCAGTACCGATCACCCCGTTGACAACTCGCTGCACGGTACCGGCGACCAACGCCAGATAATGCTCGGCACGGTCACCAATCAACCGCTGCAACAGGCTTTCGGCAAACGCTGCCAGGCGCGGCCCATCGCGGTAGAAAAAGAACACCAGAATCAGGCTAAGAGCCAGCTCCAGCATGCCGCCACCAATCTGCGCGCTGCGCGCCAGCAACCAGTTACCGACCTGCCCCAGGTACGGCCGCACGGTGGCGAAAAACGCCGCGCCTTGCTGGTCGATGGTCATCCAGAAACCCACCAAACGGTCGCCAATCAACGGTATACCCGCCAACCAGGTGGGTGCCGGCGGCAGCCCTTCGACCTGAAAATCCTTGAGCAGCACGGTAACACCCTTGATGTGATCCGCCAGGTTGAAGCCGAGCATCACCAACGGCACGGCCACCACCACAGTCCAGGTCAGGGTTAGTAAACCTGCAGCCAAAGCCTGACGCCCGCCGAGCAGGCGAGTCAGCACACGCATCACAGGCCAGCTGGCAAATGACAACACGGCGGCCCAGAACAACGCCGACCAGAACGGTGCCAACACCCACAGGCTGGCGCCCAACAGGACCAGCAGCAGTATCTGCACCAGCAAACGATCGTTATTGGCCATTCAAGCAGCTCCCTGCATAACGCAAAAAGGCTCTGCCACAAGGGACAGAGCCGGATCAATTAATAACGACAGAGTACCGACAGTGGCGTTTTAGCGCAGCACGTTGAGTTGTATACCGCTTACATCCGCCTCACCAAGCTCCAGACGGCTGGCGCGCACCCGCTGCTCAACCAGCGCATTACGCCAGGCCTCGGCTTGTGCACCACTGATAGTGACACGCAAGGTGCTGTCGAGCCTGAGGCTGCGCGCCAGCAGCTCGGTCCAGGCCGCGCTGGGTTCGACCTGCTTGGCCAGGCGCAGTTCACCGGTGCTTTTCAGCTGGCGCTGCAGGGTGGCTGGGGTGGGCAATACCTCACCCAACGGTGCATTGGCGTTCAGCAACTCGGCATGCAGGTAGGCGCGTTTGTTGCCACGGGTAATGCTGTAGATCGCCAGTAGGCTGTCCTGGCGTGGCTCAGCCAAACGTAGCAGCGCATAGGTCTGCTCGTCATCGGAACCGGTCAGGGTGGCATTGGCAAATACCGCATTGGCCCACAGGCTGCTTGAGCCGCACTCGCGACCCACACACCAGTAAAGCAACTCAGCATCTTGGGCTTGCAGGTCGCCCCGGGCCTTGGCGAACACCTCATTGGCCGAGTGAGTACGCGGAAGCTCATAAGTTACTGCGGTCAACTGGCCTTGGGCGGCCACTTCGCGCTCGTAGCGCAGGGTGCCGCTGATGCGCCGAATCGCCCCTTGCGGGTAGATACGTTCCTGCTCGGCAACATCCTTGAAGCTGACAATCTTGCTCCCGTCGAAACGCGGCAATACTTCAAGGTCCTGGCTGCCGGCCACGTCTGCGCAGACGACAGAGCTAGCCAGCAGCAGGCTCAGACCGAGGTGGTAACGATTAAGAAGGCTCATTTAATCAACATCGACTGGGCAGCTTTGACGATTTTTTCGCCGTCTGCTTCGCGCTGCGGTACCAGCAAACCGCGCTGCACTGCAGGGCGAGCAGCCAGCTCATTCATCCAGCGCTGCAGATGCTCCAGACCGTCGACAGATACGCCGGCCCAATCATGAATGCGCACCCACGGATAGGTGGCGATATCGGCGATGCTGTAGTCATCAGCCAAGTACTGCGACTCGCTCAGGCGCGTGTCGAGCACTTCATAAAGACGCCGAGTTTCGTGCTGGTAACGGTCAATCGGGCCCTGCAGCTTCTCCGGGAAATAGCGGAAGAACACATTGGCCTGGCCCTGCATCGGGCCGACTCCGCCCATCTGGAACATCAACCACTGGATCACCCGCGAACGCCCCTTGGCGTCGCTGGGCAACAGTTGGCCGGTTTTCTCGGCGAGATACAGCAGGATGGCACCGGACTCGAATACCGCGAAATCATCATTATCGCGGTCGACAATCGCCGGAATGCGGCCATTGGGATTGATTTTGAGGAAGGCCGCAGCCTTTTGCTCCTGCTTGTCGAAACTCAAAGCCTGCACGTTGTACGGCAGTTGCAACTCTTCCAGTGCGATGGACACTTTATGGCCGTTAGGGGTGGCGGCGGTATACAGGTCGATCATGCGAATCTCCGTGGGTATCGCTGACACCTTTCCCCAGTTGCCTTTACCAAGTCAAGGTGCACCCAGGAAAGCTTTGAAACAGTCTGCTACCAAGCCCGCGCCTACGTCGTCATCCAGATGCAGATGATGCCCGCCAGGCAACTGCGCCACCTCGATGGCCAGACCTTCAACCAGTTGAGTGATGCTCGGTTGTGCGAGCAACATACCCTGTTGCGCCATCACCAGCTTGGTTGGGCATTGCAGGTTGCGCACAAATGCCAGGGCATGGGCGTGGGTCAGGCGCAGTGGCGATGGCAGGGTCAGGCGGCTGTCGGTGCGCCAAGTGTAACCACCGGGCACCGGCATCAGGCCGCGCTGGGCGAGCAATTCTGCTGCTTCACGACTGACCGCCCCTACCCCGCGCATCCGTGCTTCAACGGCGCGGGCAAACGCTGCATACACCGGTTTGCTCTTGCCGGCCAGGGCCAGCTGCGCCTTGAGCGCCTCGCCGAGTTTCTGCGGCGCGGTGTCCGGCTCACCGGTATAGGGGATCAACCCGTCGATCAGTGCAAGACGCTCGATACGCTCAGGCATGGCCGCTGCCAGCAGCACCGAGACAATCGCCCCCATGGAGTGCCCGAGCAGGGAAAAGCGCTGCCAGCCGAACTGTTCGGCGACTTGCAGCACATCGTGGGCATAGTCCCAGATGGCGTAACTGCCGCCTGGCGGGCGGTGATCTGAATGGCCATGACCGGCGAGGTCCAGGGCCACAATGCGCAGCCCCGGCAACAGCGGCGCTAGGCGGGCAAAGCTTGCGGCATTGTCCAACCAGCCATGCAAGGCAATCACCGGCAGGCCGTCCTCTGGGCCATACAAATGGGCAGCTAACTCAATATGCGGCAGGCGCAGGCGTACTTCTTCGAAATCCAGGCTCATGCGCTTTGCTCGCTTGCAGGTTGCCCGGTCCAGCGCTGGAACAGCTTTTTCAACAGCTCTGCGGTGTCCTGCGGGCGTTCCAGGGGAAACATATGACCGCCAGGAAGCGTCAGGTACTCGCCCTTCGGCACGCGTCGGACCAAGTGCGCGTGATGCGGCATAACCACCCGGCTATGCCGGCCGCGAACCATGGCCAGCGGCACCTTCAGCTGTTGCGGACGTCCCGGACTGGTGTGCGGCACGCTGCGGTAGATGCTGATTTCCGTGGCTGGATCAAAACGCAGGCGCAGGCTATTACCCGAGGCTTGCAGGCCGTGCTGCACATAGGCGTCCAGGCACTCGGGGTCAAAGCGGCGAAACAGGCCTTTAGCTGCGAAATAGCCACGCGCTTCGGCCAGATCGACAAACTCCTCACGCCGGCCCAGGGTGCGCCCTGCCGGGGTAATGCGGTCGATAAAACCGAAGCGTTTGGCCGCGCGAATCACCATCTTATCTGCCAGGGTCAGCACTGGCGAGTCGAGCATCACCACCCCTAGGTACAGCTCGGGGCGCAGCAAGGCGGCGTGGTAGTGCAGCACACCACCTAGCGAGTGCCCAACACCCCATACCCGCTGCGCGTTGGTTTCGAGGTGGTGGATCAGCTCATCGACCAGGTTGCTCCAGTTGTCATTCACCGGGAAACGCGGGTCATGGCCATGTTGCGGCAAATGCTGCACCGAGTACTCAGGCGCCAGCGCGGCAAACAACTTGCCGTAGGTGGCCGAGGGAAAGCCGTTGGCATGGGCGAAGAACACAGACTGGGTCATGGCTGCGGGCTTATCAGGGAAGTTACGGATGATTGTCCGGCAGCCCTGTCGATGCGGCAATGACAAAACGGCCAGTGAATGACGGCACTATAGCCAAAGCTGATGGGAGGCCCGCCAGTGAGTGATCACTGGCGAGCTTCAGCGATTAACGTAGCGCGGGGCTGTTCTCACCCAACGGCACAATGGCCATGGTCAGCCGAGAAATACAGCTGGCTTTGCCATCCTCACCGCTCAGACGGATATCCCAGACATGGGTGGTGCGCCCCAGGTGCACGGCGCGGGCGACCGCCGTGACTCGGCCGCTGCGCAAGCCACGCAGGTGGTTGGCGTTTACTTCCAGGCCGACGCAGTAGAACTTGCTGCTGTCGATGCACAGATGGCTGGCGGTGGAACCGAGGGTTTCCGCGAGTACCACCGAGGCGCCGCCATGCAGTAGGCCGTAAGGCTGATGCGTGCGTGCGTCGACCACCATGCTGGCGGTAATCGACTCGTCATCGAACGACTCAAAGCGGATATCCAGTTGCTCGCCGATGGTGTTTTTCAGAATCGCATTGAGCTGCTCGAGATTTGGGGTTTGCTGCCAGAGCGCCATAGTCAGTCCTTTAGGGTCTATTCAGCCAGAATGTGGCCGGCATATAGCACGCCGGCCACATGCCTGATCAATCGTGCCAGAGCACCGCTTCGCTGCGAGAGGTCCACTCATCGAAGCGTTCGCCATAGGTGCCTTCAACCACCGCGCGTTTGATCTTCAGGGTCGGCGTCAGGAAGCCGTTATCGACCGCCCAAACTTCCTTGACCAGCACCAGGCGCTGCAGACGCTCGTGCTTGTCGAGGCGTTGATTGACCTCTTCCAGCAGCTTTTTCAAGCTGTTTTCCAGCTCGCTACGCTCGCCGTTGAGGGCCTCGCTGCGGCCTACATCAGAAAGTACGCACAGGGCCATGGGCTGGGCCATGCCGTCACCGACCACACACACCTGCTCGATGCGCGAATGTTCGCCCAGGCGATTTTCAATCGGTGCCGGAGCAACGTATTTGCCCTTGCTGGTTTTGAAGATTTCCTTGATCCGCCCGGTCAGGCGCAGGTTGCCTTCGCCATCCTCTTCACCCTTGTCGCCAGTGCGCAGGAAGCCATCGGGGGTGATGGTTTCGGCAGTCTTTTCCGGGTCTTTGTAGTAGCCCTGCATGGTCGCGCCACTGCGCACCTGCACTTCGCCATCCTCGGCAATGCGTACTTCCACGCCGGGGCTATTCTGGCCGATCCAACCCTGTTTGAACTTACCCGGCCGGCATACATGGGAATAACCGCAATTCTCGGTCATGCCGTAGACCTCCAGCACATCCAGGCCCAGGCGTTTGTACCAGTTGAGCAGCGCCTCAGGCACCGGGGCGGCGCCAGAAAGCGCATAACGCACGGCATCCAGACCCAGGCCGACCAGTACTTTTTTACCGACGATACGGCCGATGATTGGCAGCTTGAGCAGGAAATCCAGTTTCTCGGCCGGCATCTTGCTGTAGACCCCCATCTGGAACTTGGTCCAGATGCGCGGCACGCCGAACATCACCGTTGGCCGCGCGCGCTTAAGGTCGTCAAGGAAGGTGTCCAGGCTTTCGGCGAAGAAGATCGTCTGTCCGGCATAGATCGACGCCAGCTCGACAAACATGCGCTCGGCGACGTGGCACAGCGGCAGGTAGGACAGCACCCGATCATCCTCACCGACGCCAAACAACTCGGTGGCACGGCTGGCGGCAAAACCGAAATTGCTGAAGTGATGCATCACCCCTTTCGGCGTGCCGGTGGTACCGGAAGTGTAGATGATGGTAGCCAGCTGGTCGGCGGCCACCTTGGGGTTGTCCTGAATCGGCGTACAGGCCTGCAGGTCATCCCAGGTAAAGTTGAACTCGCCCTGCGGGCGCAGCGGCAGGCCGATAGTCGGCACATCCTGCGGCACACCGGGGGCCATGGCCGGCCAATCGTCCAGCTTGCCGACGAATACCAGTGCCGCTTCGGAGTGGCGCAGCACCTGGCCGACAGACTCGGCAGTGAGATTGGGATAGAGCGGCACCGAGACGTGCCCAGCCATCCAGATCGCCAGATCGGTGACGACCCAGTGCGCGCAGTTCTTGGAAATGATCGCAATACGGCTGCCTTGCGGCAGTTCGCGGCTACGCAGCCAGTTGGCCGCACGGCGCGCCTGCTCGCCGACATCGGCCCAACTCAGTTCCTGCAGCTGACCGCCCGGCAGCGGCTGCACCATGTAGCGTTTATTCGGGTGCAGAGCCTCACGCTCATAAAACACCTCAAGCGGCAAACGGATTGCATCAGCCACAGGGCTTCCTCCTTTGTTGTTTTTGTGGAGCCAACCAAGCAATTGCTTGGTTTGACTATTCCACGCACAAAGACGGCCCGCAAGAGGAGAAATGTTTCGGTGTGTAGTGAAGCGTCAGGAACGGGCTGGGTGCCTATGAATGGACAATTCCATCAACCCGGCAGCCAGCTCATCGCCTTCCAGCAACGCCAGGCTGGCCGTGTTCATTGGCAGCGGCTGCTGACGATGGCCATGGATCAACAAGCCCGCCAAAGCACCCACCAATGGCTGATGGGTGACCAGCAACAGCTCGTCAAAAGCATAGCCATCCAGCTCCCTTAGCGTTTGGCGCAGATCACTCTCAGGCGTCAGCCAGGGCACGGTCTGTCGGATACCGGCAAATGCCAGCACCTCGCAGACCAGATCCGCCGTCTGCTGAGCGCGCACATAGGGGCTGACCAACACCGCACGCAACGGCCGCCCCAGCAGTTGCGCAGCGGACTCGCGCGCCTGCTGCCGGCCATAGTCAGTTAGGTTACGCTCAGCATCAGTACGCGCAGCTGGCTCGGCTTCGCCGTGGCGCAGTAACCACAGCTTCATCGCCCAGCCCTCGCCAGGCGACTGTTCACGGACAAACACGTCACAACTTGGGTTCTTCGTCACGCACTGGGTGGGCAGCCGGCGGGATGCTGTGCGGGGTTTCACCCTGGGGCGCCTGCGGCGTCGGCCAGTCGGCGAACGGCCAAGGTTTCTCGTCGCTATTAAAGGTGCCGAAGCGGCCAATCTGCGCTAGGTACTGGCTCAAACTGTCACCAAAACCCAGCAGGCCGGCATTTGGCGCGCCGTAAAACAAACGGTAACCCAGCTGGAGCAACACCACGGCGCCCAGCAGTATTTCCGCCAACTGCCAGACGATGGTGAAGATCACCATCCACAAAATGCGCAGCAGAATTGATTCGCGCTGCAGCTCTTGGTTGCCATCACTCATGCTCATCTCCTTGCAGGGGTTAAAGGTAAAAATCAGAAACCGGTGGTGGGGATAAAGTCGACATCCGTCTTGGGTTCGGCATTCATCAGAGCGCCTATCACCTGATCCAAGGTGCGCCCCTCGAATACGATCGCATGCAAGCCCGCCACCAACGGCATATAGACATCGAGTTCTTCGGCCTTGGCCTTCAGCACCTTGATGGTGTTTACCCCTTCCGCCACTTCGCCCAATCGCGCCACCGCATCCTCTAGGCTCAGGCCCTCACCGAGGGCAAAGCCAACCTGGTAGTTACGGCTTTTCGCCGAGGAGCAGGTGACAATCAGATCGCCTACGCCCGCCAAACCGAGGAAGGTCATGGGATTAGCACCCAACTTGACCGCAAAACGAGTCATTTCCGCCAGTGCACGGGTAATCAGCATGCTCTTGGTGTTTTCGCCCATGCCCATGGCCGCGGCCATACCGGCGATTATCGCGTAGACGTTCTTCAGCGCCCCGCCCAACTCGACACCAAAACGGTCGCCACTGGCGTACACACGGAAGGTGCGCCCGTGCAGCGCGGCCTGTACCTGCTGGCAAAGGTCGTCGTCCTCGCTGGCGACGACTGAAGCAGTCAGCGCATGCTCGGCCACCTCACGCGCCAGATTCGGCCCGGACAGCACGCCAATGCGCGCCTGCGGGGCGATGTCTTCGAGAATCTGGCTCATCAGCAGAAAGCTCTGCGCTTCGATACCCTTTGTGGTGCTCACCAGCAGTTTGCCGCTCAGCTGCTCAGCAACCGGCTGCAAGGCCTGGCGCAACGCGCTGGAGGGCAAGGCGACAAAGACTAGCTGGCAAGCGCTCAGGGTCGCAGACAAGTCGGTGACCGGGACAACGCCGGCGTGAATCTTGATGCCTTTGAGGTAACGCGGATTTTCACGGGTCAGCCGAATCGCCTGGGCCTGTTGAGGGTCGCGCATCCAGTGCAGGACGTGCTGGCCATTTTCGGCCAACAAATTTGCAATCGCAGTGCCGAAGCTACCGCCGCCAAGCACTGCAATGGGTTGCTGATCAGTCATAACGCATCCGTGGTAAGCCATTGAAAGTGGCGAATCGCTCGCATTATACGGCGCTGTCCGTATGCGGCCAGCTTTTAGCAGGTCCTCGGGCACTGGCAAAGCCAGGCAGCTCAGTTAACATGCAGCCTTTCAAACGCAAACAAGGTTGTGGCGTGATCTACAGCACCCAAGCCCAGTCTCACTCCAGAACCGCAAGCAACCGGTCAGTTGTAGAGTGCACGTCTATCCCGCACCGCACGCCACGCATTGTGCACTGCAACGGAGTGGCCCGATGATCCTGCGCCGTGGCTGGAATATCCATACCCGCACGCAGTTGATCAGCGTCGGCCCCGCACTGCTGATGACCCTGCTGCTCACCGGTTTTTTTACCTTTGCGCGCCTGCAGGACCTGCGTCAGGAACTCAATCACTACGGTCAGTTGATCGCCAGCCAGTTGGCGCCGGCCAGCACCTATGGAGTAATTTCCGGCAACCTCGACGTTCTCGACGCCCTGTTGCAAGCCACACTAAAGACCCCGCATGTGCGCTTTCTAGAAGTGCGCGACCACACCGGTAAAATTCTCGTTTATGTCGAACAGACGCCTGGCAGCGGCCACGCCAGCAGTCAGGTCGAGGTGTTCCAGGCGCCGATCCATCTGCAAAGTGCGGCGCTGAACAACCCCAGTCACCAGGCGCTGACCGATGATTACCTGGGTTATGTAGTAGTGGGCATGTCTAACGATGCCTTCAACACCCGCCAACAGGAAATCCTCTTCAAGGCCACCCTACTCGCCCTGTTCGCTCTGGTCCTGACCTTTATTCTCGCTCGCCGCCTAGCCAGCCACCTGTCGCAACCGCTTAGCGCAATGGGTGAAGCCGTTAGCGCGATTCAGGCCGGCAACTACCAGACCACCCTGCCTGAAATCGGTGAAGGCGAATTGCAGGCTCTGGCGCGGCACATCAACAACCTCGCCCACGGCCTGGCCAGCGCCAGCGAAGAACAGCAGCGAGCCATGAGCCTGCTGATTCAGGCTCGTGAGCAGTCGGAGCTGGCCAACCGCGCCAAATCCGATTTCTTGGCCATGATGAGTCATGAGCTGCGCACACCGATGAATGGCGTACTGGGTATGCTGCAGCTGCTGGAAACCACCGAGATGACCCAGGAACAGGCGGAATATGCGGCGCTTGCCACCGAATCCACCGAGCACCTGCTGAAGGTCATCAACGATATTCTCGACTTCTCGCGTATTGAGCGCGGCGCCCTCGAACTGGAACGCATTCCCTTCAGCTTGCTGGACCTGCTGCAAAGTTCGATTCAGGTGTTCCAACACAGCGCCCAGCAGCGCGGCCTGCAGTTAGTTCTGGAAACCCAGGGCGGCTTGGAACAGTTGCAGGTACAAGGCGATCCGACGCGAATTCGGCAGATCCTGGTCAACCTGATCGGCAACGCATTGAAATTCACCGAAACCGGCAGCATCCGCGTGCACAGCACCTGGCAGGCACTGGACAACCAGGTGTTGTGGTTCAGCTGCGCGGTGCATGACAGTGGTATTGGTATCTCTCCCGAGCGGCTGGAACATATGTTCGATGCCTTCCAGCAGGCCGACACTTCTATTTCAAGACGTTACGGCGGCACCGGGCTGGGTTTGCCCATCGCGCGCACCCTCGCAGAACGCATGGGCGGCACCCTGCGCGCGGTCAGCCAGGAAGGCCAGGGCTCGGTGTTTACCCTCGAAGTGCCGCTGCCATTTTCCCAGCAGGTCGCACCCACTGTCCGCGACACGCCACTGCCGGCTGACCAGGGCAACGGCCAGCCGGTGCTGTTGGTCGAAGACAACCCAGTCAACCAGACCGTGATCGAAGCCATGCTGCGCAGCCTGGGCTATCGGGTCAGCCTGGTCGGCGATGGCGCCCAAGCCGTGCATCAGGTTAGCCAACAGCACTATGCCGCGATTCTGATGGATTGCCGCCTACCGATCATGGATGGCTACGAGGCCACGCGACAGATCCGCCACCTACCCGGTTGCGCCGAATTGCCGATCATCGCCCTGACCGCCAATGCCCTGCAGGGCGACCGTGAGGCCTGCCTGCAATCGGGCATGAATGACTACCTGGCAAAACCCTTCAAACGGGCAGATTTGCAGCGAATACTGCAGCGCTGGCTGCCACCTCGACCTTCGACGGGTAGTCAAGAGGACTCAACTGCTGCAGGCTAACGCGCATGGGCGCTATGACAGGCCAACAAGAGCGGAGTACAACTGTACTCACAAGGCTGTGACTTTCACCACAACGCAACAGTCTATGACTAGGCTGTTGGCAGGCGCGGCAAACTGCGCCGCCAGCCAGGACGATTCGCCCAGCCTTGGCGCATGGGACATATTGAGGAGCTCGCATGACCAAACAAAACGCCTTCACCCGGGAAGAACTGCTCGCTTGCGGCCGCGGCGAACTATTCGGCCCAGGTAATGCGCAACTGCCCGCGCCGAACATGCTGATGATCGATCGCATCACTCACATCAGCGATACCGGCGGCAAGTACGGTAAGGGCGAAATAGTCGCCGAGCTCGATATCACTCCAGACCTGTGGTTCTTCGCCTGCCATTTCGAAGGCGATCCGGTAATGCCAGGCTGCCTGGGCCTTGATGCCATGTGGCAGTTGGTAGGTTTCCACCTCGGCTGGCAGGGCAATCCCGGTCGCGGCCGCGCCCTTGGCTCGGGCGAAGTGAAATTCTTCGGCCAGGTGCTGCCTACCGCCAAGAAAGTCACCTACAACATCCATATCAAACGCACCATCGCCCGCTCCCTGGTCCTGGCGATTGCCGACGGCACCGTCAGCGTTGATGGTCGCGAAATCTACAGCGCCGAAGGCCTGCGGGTTGGCCTGTTCACCTCTACCGACAATTTCTAAAGGACTCTCTGCATGCGTCGCGTCGTGATTACCGGCCTGGGCATCGTTTCCTGCCTGGGTACTGACAAAGCCACCGTCTCTGCCAGCCTGCGTGCTGGCAAGTCAGGCATCCGTTTCAACCCTGCCTATGCCGAAATGGGCCTGCGCAGCCAGGTATCCGGTTCGGTTGACCTGAACCTGGAAGAGCTGATCGACCGCAAGGTCTATCGCTTTATGGGTGATGCCGCAGCCTTCGCTTACCTCTCAATGGAGCAGGCGATCAAGGATGCGGGGCTCAGCGCGGAAGAAATCTCCAACCCACGCGTAGGTTTGATTGCAGGCTCCGGCGGCGCGTCCACCTTCAACCAGATGGAGGCCATGGACATCCTGCGCGAGAAAGGCGTCAAACGCGTTGGTCCATACCGCGTGCCGCGCACCATGGGCAGCACCGTTTCCGCCTGCCTGGCCACGCCGTTCAAGATCAAGGGTGTCAACTACTCGATCTCGTCGGCCTGTGCCACCAGCGCCCACTGCATCGGCAATGCCATGGAGCAGATCCAGCTGGGCAAGCAGGACGTGGTGTTCGCCGGCGGCGGTGAAGAAGAGCATTGGAGCCAGAGCTTCCTGTTCGACGCCATGGGTGCCCTCTCCACCCAGTACAACGAAACCCCGGAAAAAGCCTCGCGCGCCTACGATGCCAAGCGTGACGGTTTCGTCATTGCTGGCGGTGGCGGCATGGTGGTGGTCGAAGAACTGGAACACGCCCTCAAGCGTGGCGCCAAGATCTATGCGGAAATCGTCGGTTACGGCGCAACATCCGATGGCTACGACATGGTTGCCCCAAGCGGTGAAGGCGCGGTGCGCTGCATGCAACAGGCCCTGGCCACCGTCGATACGCCAATCGACTACCTGAACACCCACGGCACCTCGACTCCAGTCGGCGACGTCGCGGAAAGCCGTGCAGTACGCGAAGTGTTCGGTGCCAAGGCCCCAGCCATCAGCTCGACCAAGAGCCTGTCCGGTCATTCCCTGGGCGCCGCAGGCGTACAGGAAGCGATCTACTGCATGCTGATGATGGAAGGCAACTTTATCGCCGGCTCGGTCAACATTGACGAAGTCGACCCGGAAATTGCCGACCTGCCAATCCAGCGCAGCACCGTCGAGAACGCCAAGCTCGACACCGTGATGAGCAACAGCTTCGGTTTCGGCGGCACCAACGCAACACTGGTACTCAAACGCTGGGCTGGTAAGTAAGTCCAACCGTTTGTTTGATACATAAAAAGGCCACCCTTAGGGGTGGCCTTTTTTGTTGCTGACCGCGTCCAGGATCAAATCGAGAAACGCGCTACCAATGCATTCAAGTCCACCGCCAGCCGTGACAACTCCTGGCTGGCCGCGCTGGTCTGGTTAGCACCGGCCGACGACTGCATCGACAGGTCACGGATATTCACAAGATTGCGGTCCACTTCACGGGCCACCTGGGCCTGCTCTTCCGAGGCGCTGGCGATCACCAGGTTGCGTTCGTTGATCTGCGAAATCGCGGCGGCAATCTCATCCAGCGCCTGACCCGCTGCCTTTGCCACATCCAGAGTTGAACGCGCACGACTGTTGCTGTTCTGCATGGCGTTGACCGCCTTGTCGGTGCCCTGCTGAATGCCGCTGACCATCTGTTCGATCTCACGGGTCGACTGCTGCGTGCGATACGCCAGGGCACGTACCTCATCGGCTACTACGGCAAAACCGCGCCCGGCTTCACCGGCCCGCGCCGCTTCAATCGCCGCGTTCAGCGCCAACAGGTTGGTCTGTTCGGCAATAGAGCGGATCACATCCAGTACCTTGCTGATATCACGCACCTGACCGGCCAGTTGCTCAACCTCGGAAGAGGTATGGGTCACGTCATCCGCCAGGTGGCTGATCGAGTCCACAGTCTGGCGTACCTGTTCACGGCCATGCTGGGCCGTACGGTTGGATTCACTGGAGGCCTCTGAGGTGCTCACAGCGTTACGCGCCACCTCTTCCACGGCGCTGGTCATTTGATTGACCGCCGTAGCTGCCTGCTCGATTTCATTATTCTGTTGGTGCAAACCGCGGGTGGAGTCTTCGGTTACCGCACTGAGCTCTTCCGAGGCCGAGGCCAGCTGCGTGGAGGAATCGGAAATACTCTGAATGGTGCTGCGCAGGCTCTGCTGCATGCTTTTCAAGGCGCTCATAACACGAGCAGGTTCATCAGTTCCTCTAACTTCAATTGACTGCGTCAGGTTGCCACCAGCGACAACTTCGGCAACTTGGACGACTTCGGCAAGTGGCGCGACAATGCTGCGTGTAAATATCATGGCCAGAATTACCGTAAGACCAAGTGCCAGCACAATCATCACAATGACCCACATACGAGCACTGGTGAATACCTCGGAGGAGGTATCGGCAGCAGTCGTTGCACCTAAACGGTTTACTTCTGAAAGCTCAACCAATGCCTTAGCCATGCTGTCAGCATGACTATTGAGTGTGCCATTAGTGACTTCAATGGCAGCGTCCCTGTCGCTCTGCTGCATTGCAGCAGTGATTTTGCTCTGCTCCTGTAAATAACTTAATTTTGCCTGTTTAAAATTCTCGTAAGACGCGGCTTCTTCCTCAGTAGAAATAACGCTTTCATAACTTTTCTGGGCTTCGTCAAGGCTGTCGCGCAGGCCTTTAATCCGATCCAGGTCTTGCTTAATCAAGCTTTCATCACTCGTAACCAGCAAACGCAAAGTCAGGGTGCGCAGGCGCAGAATATTCTGGTTCATGTCCCCAAGACTTAGGATGGCAGGCAGCCAATTACCATTGACACTCTCCGACTGCTTGTTCATTTCTGACATTTGCATCAGCGAAAAGCCCCCGAGGAGGAGAACTATCAGCGCTACCAACCCAAAGCCGAGAGAAGCCCTGGGGGCAATATTCATATTATTCAAGCTCATATAAACCTTCCTTGGGAGCACTTACCTTCTGTACATGCTGGCTTACCGCCAGCATTCTTCACTTACCACACTAGTCTATCGACACTCAAATACCACTCTTGAACACTCCACATAAAAAACCCGAGCAAAGGCTCGGGTTTAGTGTTGCGACTTCAGCTAACTTCACCGCACGATAAATCGCTGTTCCAGTAACTTGCGGTCATCCTGAAACACCATAAAGTGCCATTCACCCGGCACCACTTCATGCGCATCAGTGAATTCGTAAGCCATGACATCCAGCGGTGCGCCGAGTACCAGCTCCTGCGTCACCACAAACTTGTCATGACGCTTGCCGTCGGGCGTGGTGACTCCTGGAGTGAGGTACAACAACGTGAGCGGCGAGTCGCCGGCCACCTTGCCAGCCAGGCTGTAGCGCAAGCCGAATTTGGTGCCGAGCTTGGCGGGAATCACCTCGCCCTGCTCAATCTGCTGATTACTGCGGGTCAATACCCGCTCACCTTCCTGAAAGTCCTGATAATCACTGGCGAAAACGCCGTATTCGACCGGGCCTTCTACCCGGACTTCGGCCTGCGCCAGGCTGCTGATTAATACAAGTGCGGCCAGGGTACTGAAACGGGTGTATTGCATGTCGCGCTCCTTTTTTAGATGGCGCGAGCCTATGACACCCTTATGACAAGGCTATTACAGCTCTACTCCACCAGCTCGGCCTGCACCCGACGCGGCAGCACCGCGAGAAAATTATCGCGCGCCACCTGATGAGCTACATCCTCCGGCAAGGCGTCCAGAAACGGCTTAAAACCACTCATAGAGTCCGACAGGCTAGTGAAGCGCCCGACCACATCTGAGCCGAGCATAAAGCGCGCCGGGTAGCTGCTGACCAGTTTCACCCAGGCTGCATCAGGCTTGCCATCGGCATCCAGCAGATACGGTTGGAGCACAGTCCACGACAGATCGATATACAGGTTGGGGTACTGCTTGAGCATCCGCTCAAGCGTGGGCAGGAGGAAATCCAACTTCTCCTGATGGCGATGGATTTCCATGCTAGTACCGGCATGCGCCCAGATAAACCGTACATGCGGATGGTTGCGCAGCGGGTCCTCGATTTCATGCAGATACAGCGGATTGCGCTCTCGCTTGGAGGTGATGTTGGAATGCAGCATCACCGGCAGATCGTATTCGGCGGCCAGGTGAAAAACCCGAGCAAGGGCCTCATTGTTGGCCCTCGGTACATCGCCGTGAATCAGGGCGGTGAGGTCATCATGGCGGGTGAATACTTCGCCAATGCCCTGCCACAGGCCTGGGTCCATTTCGAGCATGCGCCGGACATGCGCATCGGCATTTTTGTCATTCGGGTTAAAACCTGAAAGAAATGGATGCAAGCGCTTGCGCTGCTCGGCGGGCACCTGTTTGTAGGCATGCGCCACCAGCACGTCAGTCGCGCTGTACCAGTAGGCATTGGCATCATCGCCAGCGTAGTAACGCGGTCGCTTGGGTTCGTTCTCGTGCCATTTCTTCGCTACCGGAATGCCTGAGAGCATCACATGCTCAATGCTGCCGGCAGCCATCTGCTCAAACAGCTCGGTCATGCCGGCGCTTTCCTGAAAGAAATCGACGTAGTGAAGATGTGCGTCGCTGTAGCGATAGTCGCGAGCCAGCGCCAGCGGGCTGCAAACAGTGGCAAGAACAGCAAGACTCAACGCAAGTCGTTTCAAACCCCAACCCTCTTGAAGACGTGAGTGCAATTGACTCACTACACTGTTGGCTAGTTCAGCAACCAGGATCATTGCAATGGCTTCAGCTCCGACACGCCGATACATGGCCTGGTCAAACTGCTTACAAATGCTCTTGATTGCAGTGCTAATCAGTCTGCCGCAAGCCTATGCAACGGAGCGTCTGAACTATCCCCGCCACTCTGACGGGATTGATCCCGAAGTCTATCCACTGGCGCTGCTCACAGAAGCTCTCAAGCGCACAGCCGGACGTTATGAACTGCAAGCCACCCCAGTGCCAATGGCGCAAAGTCGCGCCCTGCTGGCGATCGAACATGACAGCAAAACAGTGCAAGTCATGTGGACCATGACCAGCAACGAACGTGAAGCACACTTGCTGCCCATTCGCATTCCGATATACCGCGGTTTGATTGGTTGGCGGGTGCTTATGCAACGCCGTGAAAACTCCGAGCAGCTGTCCAGCGCGCAAAGCTTGGCAGACTTGCAGCGCTATACATTCGGCCAACGCCATGATTGGCCAGACACCCCGATTCTGCGCGCCAACGGGCTCGACGTCGTCACCAGCCAGAACTATCAGGGGCTGTTTAAAATGCTTGCCGCCGGGCGCTTCGACCTGTTCCCTCGCGAAGTCGTAGTGGCCTGGCAAGAACAGGCACGCGCCTTAGAAAGCGGGCTTGATTTGAGCATCGATCAGCACCTACTGCTGCACTACCCAACGGCGATGTATTTTTTTACCTCACGCAACCGCCCTGACCTGGCAGCCGACATCGAGCGTAGCCTGGAAGCGATGATCGTCGATGGTAGTTTTCAGCGCCTTTTTGAGCAGTACCATAGTGAAACTCTACGCCAGGCCAAACTGACTGAGCGGCGCATTATTGAACTGCAAAACCCCGACTTACCCTCCGCTACGCCCTTCGCCCGCAAGGAGCTGTGGTTTCAGCCTCAGGAGCTCAAATGATCCGCATCAGTAATGAAAAAGGCTTGCTACAACGCATCGATATTGGCCCGCATACCCTGCACAGCGATGTGGCAGTGGACCTTGGCGGTGAAGGTTCGGCACCCGATCCGCATGACTTGTTCGATGCGTCCTTGGGCGCTTGTAAAGCCCTGACACTTGCGCTTTATGCCAAGCAAAAAGGGTTGCCATTGACCGGATTGGACGTGCAACTGACACGCGATAACACTCAGGAACGCCAAGGCATTTACGGCTTAAATGTCGAGCTGACCTTGCATGGTGCCCTGAACGATGCACAACGCCAGCAACTGCTGCGCATCGCTGACAAGTGCCCGATTCACAAGCTGATGACCAGCAGCGAAGTTCAGGTCAGCACTCAGCTAAGCGAGGGCGTGGAATGAGCGACTTTCTGCTGATCCAACCGCGCCCGGAAAACCTCGGCGGACAACCTATCCTGCGCCCCCTGCCTTCGGCCAAGTGCCGCAGCGTCGGGCCGTTCGTGTTCTTCGACCATATTCTGGAGAACACCTACCCGGCCGGCAGCGGCATGAATATCAACCAGCATCCGCATATCGGCCTGTCCACCCTCACCTACCTGTTCGAAGGGCAATTGCAGCACAAGGACAGCCTCGGCTCGAATCAGCTGGTCAGCCCCGGCGAAGTCAGCTGGATGACCGCAGGCCATGCTGTAGCGCATGTCGAGCGCACACCGCAGTCTCTGTGGGAAAGCGGCTCGCACATGCATGGCCTGCAGGTATGGTTGGCCATGCCCGCAGAGGATGAGCAAGGCGAACCCAGTTACAGCCATCATCCCGCGAGCAGCCTGCCGCGCAGTACCAGTATGGGCGTAGACATCTGCCTGATTGCCGGTAGCGGCTTCTGCCTGCAATCACCCGTACCGGTGCTGTCCCCCACTGTCTATGCCGAGATCAAGCTGGCTGCTGGCGCCGCACTGCAAATTCCCGCCGAACATGCCGAACGCGCGCTGTACCTGATTGATGGCGAGGCGACATTGGATGACCAACAACTGCCTTTACGCGGCCTGCTGGTGCTGCCCGAGGGCGAGACTTACACCCTCAGCGCCTGCAGCGAGAGCCACTTGGTGTTGATCGGCGGCGCGCCGATTGGTCCACGGCGGATCAACTGGAATTTCGTCGCCAGCGACCAGGCCCTGATCGACCTGGCCCGCCAGCGCTGGACTGCACAGGACTGGCCAACAGTGCCGGGCGAAACCGCGCGAATCGAACTGCCACGCTGACAGAGAAAATTTGTTGCACTCGCGCGACATCCAAACAGGTCGCACTCGGGTATAACCCTTGGCACGCTCACACACTCAGGAACCCGGTGCATGGCGCAGCCGCTGTTTGATTACGAAAGCCATCTGGAAGCCTGTGCTCAGCAGGACGAACGCGCATTCCAGGCGCTCTACCAACAGGAGGCCGCGCAGATGCTCGGGTTGGCAATCACCTTGCTCGGCCGTCGTGATCAAGCCGAAGACTGTGTGCACGATGCCTTTGTGCAGATCTGGCGCAACGCCCAACGTTTTCAGCGGGCCCTTGGCAGCGGTCGCGCCTGGATCTACAGCATCCTGCGCTACCGCGCGTTGAACCAGCTGCGCAGCCGGGGTCGTACGGTGGAGCTGGATGACGACTTTATCGAACGCGCCGCCGACGACAGCCCGCAGGCCGCCGAACTGCTGGAACAACAAGGCGAACATCAGCAACTGCGCCGCTGCCTGCAGGGCATCGAACGCAATCGCCGTCACCCGATCCTGCTGGCCTTCTATCGCGGCCTGACCCATGAACAAATCGCCAACCGCCTGACCACCCCGCTGGGCACCATCAAAGGCCGTATCCGCGCCGGTTTGCGCGCGCTGCAGGAGTGTTTGCAAGCATGATTACGCAGCAACCTGCCGAACGCCGCGCATTAATCGGCGAATACGTCCTGGGCCTACTCGATGAAGCCGAAGCAGCTGAGGTGCGCGAGCTGATTGAGCACGACAGCGAAGCCGCGCAAATGGCCCTGCAATGGCAGCAACACTTTCTTGAGCTAAGCGACCAATTGCCGCCACAGACACCCTCAGCGCAATTATGGCAACGCCTGCAGGACAGCCTCGGTCTGACGCCAGCTGTCAGCAACGTCAACAGCTGGCTGGCCTGGTGGCAGAGCCTGACCACCTGGCGCCTCACCAGCGCCGCCCTGGCCTTCGCCCTTATCATCGCCGTGCTGCCTGATCTATGGCGCACTGATACTGCCGCCAACAGCTACACCGTGGTGCTGCAAGCGCCAGGTGAAGCTGCTAAACCAGGTTGGGTGGTGCATGTGGATGGCGGTGGCAGCCTGCGCCTGCAACCGCTGCTGGAAGATCAGATCCCGACCGATCGTTCCGTGCAGTTCTGGACCCTTATCGACCCAGCCATCGGCCCGCGCTCCCTAGGCTTGGTCGAACCGGGCAAACCGCTGCAACTGTCTGCCGAACAGATTGGCGCGGTACAACCCGGCCAACTGTTCGAACTGACCCTGGAACCTGCCGGCGGCTCACCGAAGGACCGGCCAACTGGCAAGGTGCTGTATATCGGTCGCGCGGTTATGGCTTCAGTCAACTGAGGCCATTTTTTAAAAAAACTGAATTTATTTTCAGGCGGCGACATCCAGACGTTCTCTCGTGGGTATAGCTATCAGGTGTTTCATCGAGGCACCTGCAAGGCAGGCGATGTTCAGCCTTGCATCGATGCTGGATAACCACAGATGAGAGAACGCATATGAACAGCCTCAATACCCTGCTGACCGCTGCCGTTACCACTGCCACCCTCAGCCTCGCCGCTGGCACTGCCAGCGCAGCGACCCTACTGGCCCTGGGCGCCGACGGTCAGCTGTTCAAGATCGACAGCGCCAGCCAGAAAGTCACCGCGACCATGCCTGCCAGCAGCCCAAGCCCACTGCGCGGAATCGATGTACGCCCGGCCAACGGCATGCTCTATGCGCTGGGCGGTGACAATCAGCTCTACACCCTGGACCTGGGCACTGGCGCAGCCAGCAAGGTCGCCAGCCTAAACAAGCAGCTGCCAGGCAGCGGTCAGGCGGTCATCGACTTCAACCCGGTGGCTGACAAAATGCGCATGCTGGCCGCCGACGGCACCAACTTCCGCGTCAATGTCGACACCGGTGAAGTAACGGTCGATGGTTCAGTGGCCTACGCCGCTGACGGCGCCTATGCAGGCAAAAGTGCACAAGTGGTGGCTGGGGCCTACACCAACTCCTATGCCGGCACCCAGGCGACGTCGTTGTACAACGTCGACCTCGCCAGCAGCAGCCTGATGCTGCAAAACCCGCCAAACGATGGTGTTCAGCAAGTGGTTGGCATGGTCGCCGATGGTTTGAAAAAAGCTGCGATGGACATCGCCAGCGACGGCAAAGGCGGCAACACCGCCTACCTGCTGACCGGCACCACGCTGCATACCGTGGACCTGGCCAGCGGTAAGCCAATGACGCTAGGCGATGTTGCCGACCTGCCGGGGAATATCATTGATATAGCCGTACTGCCGGGCATGTAAATAGCGATGCGGGAAGGCCGCTTGGCCTTCCCGTTGACGGTTTATTTGGCCAAGGTTTCATCGAACAGATTATCCATGGCCTTAAACGCGCGAGCTGCCACCAGCGGGTGGTACTCATTGCGCCCTGGCACATTGGCCTCCGGGTTGGTGAAGGAATGCACCGCACCGCCGTAGCTGACCAATTGCCAATCGGTTTTCGTCGCTTTCATCTCCGCAACAAAGCCATCGACCTGCTCCTGCGGCACTGCCGGGTCATCCGCGCCATGCAGCACCAATACAGGTGCCTTAATGTTTTGTGCATCACGCGGATCAGGCGTATCCAGGTTGCCATGGAAAGACACAAAGCCTTTCAGCTGCGCACCAGAACGGGCCAGTTCCAGTACGGTTCCGCCACCAAAGCAGAAACCGATAGCGCCTAGCCGCGTGGTATCCAATGCAACCTGCCCGGCCTGCGCTTTGAACACCTCAACTGCCGCCTGCGCCCGCTTGCGCATCAGCGGCCTATCGCTGCGCACCGTCGTGGCCGCTACCTTGGCTTCATCGGCATTAGTCGGACGAATAGCTTTGCCGTACATGTCGGCAACGAATATGACGTATTTGTCGCCAGCCAGCAGCGCAGCCTTGGTTGCCGCGTTTTCACTAACACCCATCCAGTTGGGCACCATCAGCAGGCCCGGACGCGGCGTAGTGATCGCATCGTCATAAACCATCAGGCCTTCAAAGGCTTCACCGTCAATTTCATACGGCACCGGTTTAACCACTACGGCCGCATCGGCCATACCGATCACTCCAGCGCATAACAGAGGCAACAGACGTTTCGTAGACATGGCGATTTCCTGATGAGCTTGAGCAGAACGTCAACCATAGTCCGCCGCATCAGCATGACCAAGCGCAGCAGCACACAACACACCGGGCAAAGGTTTCAGCCTGTTTCGAAGCTACGCTTGCTCAGCCCAGCGCTCTTTGATTTCCAGAATCGCCGGTAACTGTTGGATAAACAACTCAACTAAGTGCGGATCAAAGTGGCGACCGCGCTCCTTATTCAGCAGCTCAACAGCATCCTCAACCGACCAGGCCACTTTATAGGGCCGCACACTGGTCAGCGCATCAAACACATCGGCAATCGCCACGATGCGCCCTTCCAGCGGGATGTCCTCGCCGCTCAGGCCATTGGGGTAGCCCGTACCGTCCCACTTCTCGTGGTGCGACAGGGCAATGCGCTGCGCCGTACGCAACAAACCCGAGGCATGCTCACCAATAATCTGCGCGCCAATTTCCACGTGCTGACGCATCACCGCCCACTCTTGCTCATCGAGTTTGCCCGGCTTGCGCAGTACCGCATCGGGGATGCCAATCTTGCCAACATCGTGCATCGGCGCGGCGTTGAGCAATTCTTCGGCAGCTGCCTCGCTAAAGCCAGCGGCCAGGGCCAACACCTTGGAGAAATGGCTCATGCGGATGACATGTAGCCCGGTCTCGTTGTCCTTGTACTCGGCGGCCATACCGAGACGCTGGACGATCTGCAGGCGGGTCTGGCGCAATTCATCCATGCGCACCAGTGATAGGTGTGTACGCACTCGAGCACGCACGATCGGCGGGCTGACCGGCTTGGTGATGTAATCAACCGCACCGACAGCAAAGCCATGAGCCTCATCCTCGACATCGGCCAGCGCGGTGACAAAGATCACCGGAATCGCCTCCAGATGGGCCTGCACCTTGAGTGCCTGGCACACCTCATAACCGGTCATGCCCGGCATCATCACATCCAGCAGGATCAGATCCGGGCGCTCACGCTCGGCCATTTCCAACGCTTTGGCACCATCCTTGGCAAACAGCAGGCGGTAGTCCTCCTGCAGAATATGCCGCAGCACCTGCAGGTTAGTGGCCTCATCGTCAACCAGCAGGAGCAACGGGCGAGCATCGGCTGGAGTAATCATGGTGTCTGGCCTTCCTCGTCATGCAACTGGTGCAGCAGCTCGCTAAGCGCTTGCTGAGCCAGGTCAAAATCAAAATCATCCAGCGCCTGGCGGATATGCGCCAGGGCCGCTTTCTGCTGCACGCCATGCAGCCCCTGCCGCAAACAGTCCAATGCCTGATCATCCAGCCCGCCACGGCTGACGGCTTGCTGCAAACGCAGCAGCGCTGCACGCAGCTGATCAAGGTCCAGCGTCTGAATCTGCGTGGTCGTCTCTGGCACCTGCGGCAGGGCCTCGGCAACAGCCGCCAACGCGCGTGATAACTCCTGCAGCAGGCTGCGCAAGTGCAGCCCCTCGCGCTGGTTGAAGGCCTGTTCGATTGCCAGCCCCAGGCCGGCCAGATGAGTCAATGCCAGATTGGCCGCCGCACCACGGAAACGGTGCGCCAGGCTGCGGCCGGTGTCCCAGTCATTTTTCTCCAGCATGCTGCCCAGTTGCTCGACCAGAGCGTCCTGCTCGGCGAGAAAGCGCTGAATCGCCTGGCTCATCTGCACCGGCCCACCCCAGAGACTGGCCCCGCGCTGCCAGTCGAATAGCCCGGCCGTTGCCGCCGCAGTGCTCTCGACAAGCCCTTGGTCCTGAGTCGTACCCAGCAGGCGCGCCATTTCCGCCAGCAAGGCAGGCAAATCAAGGGGCTTGGAGGCAAAGCCGTTCATGCCGGCATCCAGCGCCGCCTGGCGATCCTGATCCAACACGCTGGCGGTCAAGGCGATAATCGGGATTGGCGCACGCTGCTGAGCGGCCTCGAGGGCCCGGATACGCCGGGACGCTTCCAGTCCATCGACCAAGGGCATCTGTACATCCATCAGGATCAAGTCAAAGCCGCCGTTGGTAAAGGCAGCAACTGCCGCCTGCCCATCGGCCACGCAAGACACCTGGTGGCCCAAGCGCTGCAGGTTGAGCTGCAGAAGCTCCAGATTCTGCGGTACATCGTCAGCGGCCAAAATATGCAATGCCGCCAGTTGCGGCAGCGCCTGCCGCACCTGCGGGGCCAGCCGTTGGCCGGCGCGCAAGGGCAATTCGACAATAAATCGGCTGCCTTCACCCAGGGTACTTTCCACCCGCAAGCGCCCGCCCATCAGCTCGACCAGCTGCCGCGAAATAGTGGTACCCAGCCCGGTACCACCAAAGCGCCGACTCATCGAGGCATCGGCCTGGGCAAAGGGCTCGAAAATCTTCTCCAGACGATCAGCAGCAATACCAATGCCACTGTCTTCAACGATCAGGCGGATCGCGCCAGCCTCACCCTGTACACGCAGGTACACCTGGCCCTGGGCGGTGAACTTCACCGCATTGCCCAGCAGGTTGGTCAGCACCTGCTGCAGGCGCAGGGCATCACCACGGTAGAATTCCAACAGCTGGGTTGGGTACTCAAGCTGCAACGTCAGGCCCTTATTTTCCGCCGCCAGACGCTGGGTAGCGCAGACCTGCTCGCACAGCTCGCGCAGGGAGAAGTCCAGGTCTTCCAGTTCAATCGCGCCGCGGTCGAGCTTGGCCGTATCAAGAATGTCATTGAGCAAGCCGAGTAACGAGCGCGAGGCCTGTTGCACAGTCTGTAGATGTCGGCGTTGATCATCAGCCAGCGGTGTACCGATCAGCAGTTCGGTAAAGCCAATAATGGCGTTCATCGGCGTGCGGATCTCATGGCTCATATTGGCCAGGAAACTGCTGCGGGCTGCCGCTGCCGCCTCGGCACGGTCGCGGGCAGCGCGTGTTTCCTGCTCCATTAATCGTCGTGGCGTCAGGTCGGTGGCCAGCTTGACCACTTTGAACGGTTTACCATCGGTATCGAGAATCGGGTTGTAGGTCGCCTGAATCCAGACCTCACGACCGCCGTGGCCTATGCGCCGGTATTCACCTGCAGAAATGAGCCCCTTAGCCAAGTCGATCCAGAATTGCCGGTACTCATCACTGCCGACATACAACGGATCACAGAACAGGCTGTGGTGCTGCCCCACTACATCGATGCGCTGGTAACCGAATAGGTCCAGCGCGTTGTCATTGATGTCCAGCACCTGGCCGTGCAAGTCAAACTCGATCAGGGCCATGGCCTTGCTGATGGCATTGACCTTACCTTCATACTCGGCGTTGCGCAGTTTGCTCTCGGTCTGGTCGAGCAGTACGCCGTCGATCCAGCGTGGTGTGCCCTGCTCATCGCATACGGCACTGCCACTTTCCCAGATCCAGTGCTCCTTGCCATCGCGGTCGAACAGGCGGTACTCGACGGTGTAATTGCGCCGCTGCTCGATAGCCTCCAGCACCTGATCGGCTACCGGTTGATAATCATCAGGATGATAAAGCGCAGCAATGGACTGGCGCTGACTGATGAAGTCATCGGCACTCCAACCCGTGAGAGTCTGTACCGCATCGCTGATAAACAGCATGGTCCATTGCTCATCCAGCAAGCAACGAAAGGAAACCCCTGGGATATTGCTGATCAGCGAGCGGTATTGCTGCTCGCTCTCACGCAGCGCCTGCTCCATCTGGATGCGCCCGCTGATGTCGTTGACGAACACCACGAACAGCGGGTGATTGCCCGAGCGAGTCACGCCGACGCTGATGCGCACTGGCTTGGCCTGACCATCGCTGGCAATGCAGTGCAATTCCTGCTCGGCGCCCGACAATGCCAGAGTGCCGTTCTCCAGGTAATTGCGCAGGTGCGCCGCATAGACGTTGCCATCATGCTCGTTAAGCAGGCAGCGGATCGGCAGACCAACCAGCTCATCGGGCTGCCAGCCCAGCAGACGGGTAGCTGCTCGGTTTGCCGAGCGAATAATGCCGCGATGGTCGACCGTCAGGATCGAGTCGAGTGCGGTGTCGAAAATCGAACGTAAATGCTGCTCACTGGCCTGCAACTGCAGGCTCAGGCGGCGATAGCGCAGCAACGCATTGGCCGCCACGACAAAGACCGTCAGGGCAACGGTTATCAGAGAAATCGCGCTGCCCAGGTACAAACTGTCGACCACGGCAACCGGCTGCTCAGACTCGGCAACGCCAACAAAGCGAGCCGCTTGCATACCGGTGTAGTGCATGCCACTGATCGCCAGCCCCATCACCAGTGCGCTAATCAACAGAGCCCAAAGCGCCGGCAAGCGATCCTCAAGACCAAAGCGCACCCACAGGGCAAGAATGGCCAAGCCAACCGCCACCAGGATCGACAAGGCAAACATCCAGGGGTCGTAGCGCAGTAGTGGCGCCATCTGCATCGCGGCCATGCCGCTGTAGTGCATCGCACCAATCCCAGCGCCCACCAGCACACCACCGATGCACAGTTGCAGCAGGCTTAGATTACGCCGTGCCAGCACGGTCAGCGCCACCCAGGATGCCGCCAGGCTCGGCAGCATCGACAGCAGGGTTACGTCGAGATCAAAACGCACCTCGGCGCACAGCTGAAACGCCAGCATGCCGAGAAAATGCATAGCCCAGACACCAGCCCCAGAGCCAGCGAACCGTTGAGAATGGTGACCTGGCGCCACCAGGCGGTTTCACTGTCGCGGGCCACACCGGCCAGCTGCAAGGCCATGCCCGAGGTGAATACGGCAATGCACAGCGACATCACTACCAGCAGCGGGTCGTAATTGCTCAGCACCAAGACGCTGGGGTCGGCACTGACGATAAACAACTGATCAAGAAACTGCATACCACCCCAAGACTGCATCGGTTGTGCATGCGCACCAGTGGCGCAATGACAGCATGACAAACGAGCCTGCTCGGCCTGTCAATCAAACACCGACAAAAAAGCCCGCCAATGGCGGGCTTTTTAGGGGTTACACCGATCAGGCAGAAAGCTCGACCAGCAGCTTGTTCAAACGCTGCACGTAGGCCGCCGGATCTTTCAGGTTATCCCCAGCTGCCAGGGCAGCCTGGTCGAAGAGGATATGAGTGAGATCGGCAAAGCGCTGTTCGTCAGCCTCACCATCCAGCTTCTCGATCAGTGGGTGGTTTGGGTTGAATTCGAAGATCGGCTTGGAGTCCGGCACTTTCTGCCCGCTGGCTTCGAGGATCTGACGCATCTGCAGGCCCAGGTCCTGCTCACCAATGGCCAGGATTGCTGGCGAATCGGTCAGGCGATGGGAAACACGCACCTCGGCAACCTGCTCACCCAGCGCGGTTTTCAGGCGCTCGACCAGGCCTTCTTTAGCTTTGGCGACTTCTTCCTGGGCCTTCTTGTCTTCTTCCGAATCCAGCTTGCCGAGGTCCAGATCACCACGGGCCACGTCGACGAAATGCTTACCGTCGAACTCGGTCAGGTAGCTCATCAGCCACTCGTCGATACGGTCGGTGAGCAACAGCACTTCGATGCCTTTCTTGCGGAACACTTCCAGGTGCGGGCTGTTCTTGACCTGGGCATAGGATTCGCCAGTCAGGTAGTAGACCTTGTCCTGGCCGTCGGCCATACGTGCGATGTACTCGCCCAGGCCGACACTTTGCTCGCCGTCTTCGGTTTTAGTAGAAGCAAAACGCAATAGACCGGCGATCTTCTCCTTATTGGCGAAGTCTTCCGCCGGACCTTCCTTGAGTACCTGACCGAAGTTCTTCCAGAAGCTTTTGTATTCTTCCGGCTGGTTTTTCGCCAGTTTCTCCAGCATATCCAGTACGCGCTTAGTCAGCGCCGACTTCATCGAGTCGATGATCGGGTCTTTCTGCAGGATTTCGCGGGAGACGTTCAGCGACAGGTCGTTGGAGTCGACCACGCCCTTGATAAAGCGCAGGTACAGCGGCAGGAACGACTCGGCCTGATCCATGACGAACACGCGCTGCACATACAGCTTCAAGCCACGCGGGGCTTCGCGTTGATACAGGTCGAACGGCGCACGGGCCGGGGTATAGAGCAGCGAGGTGTATTCCAGCTTGCCCTCGACCTTGTTGTGGCTCCAGCTCAGCGGGTTCTCGAAATCGTGACCGATGTGCTTATAGAACTCCTGATATTCCTCGTCCTTGATCTCGGTACGCGGACGGGTCCACAGCGCGCTGGCACGGTTGACGGTTTCCCACTCCAGCGCCGGCGCCTCTTCGCCTTCTGCAACTGATTGTTCTTTCGGCAACTCGATAGGCAGAGCGATATGGTCGGAGTACTTCTTGATGATATTGCGCAGACGCCAGCCATCGGCGAATTCGTCTTCGGCTGCCTTCAGGTGCAGGACAATGCGCGTACCACGCTCGGCTTTCTCAACGGTGGCCACTTCAAAGTCGCCCTCGCCTTTGCTCGACCAATGCACACCTTCGCTGATTGGGCTGCCGGCACGACGGCTGTACACATCAACTTTGTCGGCAACGATAAAAGCTGAGTAGAAGCCCACACCGAATTGGCCGATCAGGTGCGAATCTTTCTTCTGGTCACCGGAGAGATGCTTCATAAAGTCGGCAGTGCCGGACTTGGCGATGGTACCCAGGTGGGTGATCGCATCCTCACGGTTCATACCAATGCCGTTGTCTTCGAGGGTGACGGTCTTGGCGTCTTTGTCGAAGCTGACACGGATTTTCAGCTCGGCGCCGCCTTCGAGCAGCTCAGGCTTGGCCAGCGCTTCAAAGCGCAGCTTGTCGGTGGCATCCGATGCGTTGGAAATCAGTTCGCGAAGGAAGATTTCCTTGTTCGAATACAGCGAATGGATCATCAGATGAAGCAGCTGCTTCACCTCGGTCTGGAAGCCCAGGGTTTCTTTTTGAGTTTCCACACTCATGCTCTCTTACTCCACGTTGTTGACGAAGCCGCAGTGCGGCGGATGTCATACAAATGGGGGCATGTTGTGAGATTTCAAGTGTTTGGCTGCAGAACCTGTTTAGGATCTTACGAGCTAGATACCTGCAAGGCGCTACGTTAGTAACAGCCTCCGGCTGATCAAAGCGGCAAGAAACGTAGCGTAGTGCAGTAACAGCCGTAGGCTGGCCCACTGGGTGAGCGCAGCGAATCAAGCGGACTGGGCTCGCACACGAGTGAACTGTTGTACATGAGCATTACTCGCTTCACTCGCCCTTCTGGTCGCGCTAAAGCGCGTTAGCCGCAAGCGGCTTCCGACCGGGCTGGCGCCCCAGGCTGTTTTTAACGCAGCAGGGCCGACGCGCAGCAGATCGTAAATAGGTTCTCAGGGCTCAAGCAACTCGATGCGAGTAATCTCTTCTGGCAACAGGCTGTAGCTGACTTCGCCCTGCCCGCTCATGCGCTGACGCAGGATGATCCGGCCGTCCTGATCGATACCATGGAAACGCCCCTCGGCGCTGTTACCGCGTTCAGTGGTAGCGCGCATGCTGAGGTTTTCATAGCGGTTGGGGCTGCGCAGCAAGCCGTCGAGACTGAAGCGCACGCGCCGATCCAGAGGTCGGCTGACTCGCTCCGGAACCACCGCCGCTACTGCAGCCAGTTTGGCTTCGGCAACGGGTGGCGCAACTGCGCTAGGCAATGCTGGAAAACTGTCGGCAGCAACCTGCCAGCCACGTTTGTCCTGCTTCTGCAGCAGGATCGGCAACTGCTGCAGTTCGCCATTGATCCGCGCCTGGACATTCAGATCAACCCTCTGCAGGGGAAAATTCAGGTTGCCGATTGGCAGCAACTCAACCCGGCGAGTAGCAAAACGGCGTTCTAAATAGTCCCGAATCACGTGACTGATGGTATCAACCGAGTCGAACTGGCGGTCCACCTTATCGCCCTGGTAGCGCAGGCCGTTGCGGAACAGCTCAAGCTTGCCGCTCAGGGTGGTTTTGAACTGCGGCGGCAGTACCAGGTGGAAATCGCCGGCCAGCTTGTTCGGCGGCACCGGCTGCAAATCCAGATGCAGGGTGTAGCCACGGCTCAAGCGCCGCGCTTCGGGCAACTCCTGCTCCGGCAATAACCAGCTGATTTCCACTTCCGGCAGTATGCCTTCGTCGGCCGGCAGCACATCGGCCCGCACCGGACCTTTGTCGACTTTCGGCAGGCGAATCACCAGCTCACTCTGAGCGAAGAAATCCTGGCCCTCACGCAAACTCAGCACGCCATCGAGCAATTCGGCCTGCTGCGGTGCGAATGGTCGGCCATTCAGCTGGCCACGCAGATCAATGGCCAGCTCAGCCGGTGCCTGTACCTCGGGTTTGAGCCACTTGAGGCTAAGGATGGCCTCCAGACGTTGCGCATCGTGGCTGGCCAGCAAGGTCAGGCCGACCACCAGTGGAATAATCCCCAGACTGGCCAACGCCAAGGCTGGCCGCGCCGAACGCCAGTGGCGCAACACGTATAGCAAGGTGAACGGCGGCAGGAAACTGGCCCAGCCCCAGAGCAGGCTGGTAGCAAAGGCGCGCATTACCAGCCAGACCAGCCCGGCAAGTATCAGCAGCAAGCCACCCAGAATCAGCAGCGCATCCATTCAGTATTCCTTAGCGATGGTTAAACGAGGAGTTTCCCGCAGGCTCGCAGGCCTTATGGTTCATCGACCTTAAAATGCGCCCGCGCCGTAGCAATCGGCTCAGTCTGGTTGGTTTGCCAGGCAGTGATCGCCACGTTGGCGACCCGACGGCCCTGACGCCACACCTGGCATTGCACGAAGGTGTCACGATAATGGCCAGCGCGAAGGTAATCTATCGAGAAGTCGATGATTTTCGGCAAATGTGGAATACCCATAAACATCAACAGGTGAAGCATCGCCGAATGTTCCATAAAGCCGGCGATCACCCCGCCATGCAGCGCAGGCAAGGTCGGATTGCCGATGCAGTCCTGGTTGGCCGGCAGGCGAAACACCATGTCATCACCCAGGCGCAGGCACTCAATACCGAGCAACTTGGCGTAGGGGATCAGACTGATCAGTGGGTCGTAGTTGTTCTGCTCGTGAGCTTCGCGCACCAGCTCGTTGAGATTCAGCGTACTCATTGGCCACCGCCCTTAACACTGCTGGTGACCGGCTTGCCGCTCTGGGCATGTTTACCCATGCGCATAAACGCCCCGACCACATGGGCAATCGGCTCATCGGGATTGTCCTGGTAGGCATAGCCCCGGGTGAAGATGATGTTCTCGGTCACCCGGTAACACTCGGCGAAACCAAATACATCCTTGTTCGGCTCAGCCGGGCGCATGTAATCGATGCGCAAGTCGAGGGTCGGGCAAATTTCGAATTCAGGCAGCACGCACACGGTGGAAATGCCACAGGTAGTATCCATCAGCGTAGTAATAGCACCACCGTGGATCACTCCGGTTTCCGGGTTGCCTACAATTTGCGGGCTGTAAGGTAAACGCAGGATCAGCCCCTGCGCATCGGCGCTGTGCACGCTCATGCCCAGCACCTGGCAATGGCGCAACACCGATAGAAAACGCTGCGCCCGCGCAACAATAGGGGAATCGCTCATGACTTCAGACTCAGGACAACTGTACAAAGGGTGAGCATGATACCTGCTGACACAAAGCCCGACACCACGGAGGCGCCTTGGGATGAGAACTGCCAGGTAATTAATAGGGAACTTCGGCGAAACCGCGCTGTTTAATAGCTATGCCCGGGTAACCCGGCATTGATTTCTACATTACAAGGAGTACTAACCGTGCAAAAGCCATTCACCTATGCCCTGCTTCTCGCCGCCATGCTCGGCCTGGCAGCTTGCGAGAAAACCCCGGAAGACAAAGTAGAGTCGGCCAAGGAATCCGCTGCTGAAGCAATCGAATCCATGGGTGATGCCGTTGAAGAAACCGGCGAAGCCATTGAGCAGAAAGCCGATGAAGTGATGGGCACCGAGCCGACCACTGGCGAGAAAATTGAAGATGCTGCCAATGATGCAGCTGATGCCATCAACGATGCTGGCGATGAAGTCAAAGACGCTGTCGACGGCCAGTAAGCCCTCCAGCTGAAACAAACAAGCCCGCTGAATGCGGGCTTGTTTGTTTATGGCGCTATCAAAGCGCCGGCGTAAGCATCAGCAGCAGACTGCACAGCAACCCGACCACCCAGACCACGCTGCGCTGCCAGTGCAGGTCAGCCCAGTAGAAAAACAGATACAGCACCCGCGCCACCACGAAGGTCACCGCCAAGACATCCACCAGAACGCCGTGGTTATTGGTCACATGGGCCATCAGCACGCCCACGGCAAACAGCGGAAACGCCTCAAAGCTATTCAGGTGCGCCGCCAAAGCACGCGCACCAAAGCCCGTCAGACGCCCTTGCTGAGCGCGTGGGTGGTGGTTGTCGTAATGACCGTCACCCTCCTTCGCCATGGCCTTGGCCACTGGGGCCTTGGCAATAAAAATCAGCAGTGCGCTGATAAAGATGCACCAGAACGGGATGCTCATTCGCTTTTCTCCTTGGGTGATTCGAACGCCGGGGTCTGGGTGTAGACCATCACCTCCAGTACATCGGAGTGAAATTCGCGGCGGTACAACACCAATACCACACCTGCGCTGACCAGCATGAAAAACCATGGGTTGATGAACCAGGACAGGGTTGCCATGCCGAAGTAATAGGCGCGCAAACCCTGGTTGAACTGGTTGGCGGCCATCGAGATCACCCGCGCGGTGCGCTCGGCAAAGGCTTTGCGCTCCTGCTCCGTCACGTGCCGCTCGCCCACCATCGGCGCAGACCCCACCAACACGGCAGCGAAGTTGTACTGACGCATGCACCAACTGAAGGTAAAGAAGGCGTAGACGAACACCACTCCCAGACACAGCAGCTTGACCTCGGACAGCTCGCGACTAGCCGCCTGCACAAAGGGCAGATCGGCCAGCAGTGAAACCGCGCGATCAGAGGCGCCGAGCACGGTGAGAATACCGGCGAGGATGATCAGCGTACTCGAGGCGAAGAACGAGGCATTACGCTCCAGATTGCCGATCACGTTGGCATCGGCGATACGGTTGTCGCGCAGCAGCATGCGGCGCATCCAGTCCTCACGGTACAGGTGCAGCACACTGGCCAAGCATGGCGTGGTGCGGCCCTTGGCCTGGGCATAGCGGGTGTAACCGCCCCAGCAAATAACGAACCAGAGAACGGCAAGCAAGTGCGGCAGGTAGTAGTCACTGATTGGCATGCAAACTCCTTGTTAACCTGCGCCGATTATAGACAGGCCTGGCTTTCAGCTGGCCAACAAAAAGGCCGCTCATTGAGCGGCCTGGGGTAAACAGCAGAGACTAAGCAGCAGAACTTAGGCTGCCGCAGTTTTCGGCGTACCCAGTACGCGGTCCACCACAACAGCCAAGGCCAAAGTCAGCAGCACCGGCAACAGCCAGCCGAGGCTCTGATCCGCTAACGGCAATTGGCTGAAGAAGTTTGGAACCAGCGCCTTGCCACCGGCTGCGGCAATCCCGTCAACCAGACCAAACACTAAGGTGACAACCATCACCGGGCGAAATACCCGCGCCGACGAACACCACAGATCATCCAGCAGACTCAGCGCCACCAATACGATTGCCAGTGGGTACAAACCAACCAACACCGGAATCGAGAAGCTGATCAGTTGAGTCAGCCCTTGGTTGGCAACCAGCAGGCTGAACAGACCGAAGGTGATCACTACCATACGGTAGGAGACCGGTAACAGGCCGCTAAAGAACTCGCCACAGGCCGTCAGCAAACCCACAGCGGTGGTCAGACAGGCCAGAGTGATAACCACGGCCAGCAGCAAGCTGCCGGCCGTGCCAAAGGTGTGCTGCACATAGGCGGTGAGAACCTGAACGCCATTCTGCGCTTCACCGGCAATCTCCTGGCTGGTTGCGCCAAGATAGAACAGCGCCAGGTACACCAGCGACAGGCCAAGCGCAGCGATCAGGCCGGCAATCACCGAATAGCGGGTGATCAGTTTACCGTCGGTTACGCCATGGTCACGAATTGCGGTGGCAATCACGATGCCGAACACCAGCGCACCGAGGGTATCCATGGTCAAGTAGCCCTGCAGAAACCCCTGCACAAAGGGCGTGCTCTGATAATCCGGCGAAACCTGGCCGATCGCCCCGGCGGGAACCAGCAGCGCCGCGCCGCCCAATACCAACAGCGCCGCCAGCAGCACCGGGGTGATGTACTTGCCGATGCGGTCAACCAGCTGTCCAGGATTGAGAGACAGAAACAGCACTGCTGCAAAGTAAGCCAAGGTGTAGAGCAACAAGGCCGTGCTGCTATTGCCACTGAACGGCGCAACGCCCATCTCGAACGACACCACCGCAGTGCGTGGCGTGGCAAACAGCGGGCCGATGGCCAGGTAAACCGCTACCGCAAATAGCACACCGGCACGCTTGCCCAGCGGCGCGGTCAACAGCGCCATACCGCCGCCAACGCGAGCCAGCGCGACAATAGTCAGTAGCGGCAAACCAACGCCCGTGAGCAGGAACCCCAGCGCCGCCGGGCCAATATTTTCACCCGCAGCCATGCCGGCACTGGGTGGAAAGATGATGTTACCGGCGCCTAGGAACAGCGCAAACGTCATAAAACCGAGGGCCAGGAGATCCGAGCCTTTCAAACGAGTCATAGAAGGGAATACCACAGGCAGAAAGTTAAAAGTTCCGAGGGTTTCCCGATGGATCGGGGGAAACGTCACCCAGCCGGTTAAGCGGGGCCACTGCAGCACCCTGAGCCGCTTGTGGCGGAGCAGGCGCTAATAGTTGCAAGCCTAACGAAATTGACGCCGCAGCGGCACTGACGCAGGTCAGGCTGTCGGACTGGTGAAAAAAGCTGTCGCATCGGCAACAGTTCATCCCAGGCTGCAATAAAAAAGGCCACCCGAAGGTGGCCTTTTCTCAGATCAAAAAGCCTTAGGCTTTTTTCACTTCCCAACCGGTCAGCTCGGCCAGGGCCTTACCGATGTCAGCCAGGGAACGCACGGTTTTCACACCAGCGTCTTGCAGGGCTGCGAACTTCTCGTCTGCAGTACCCTTGCCGCCGGAGATGATTGCGCCGGCATGGCCCATACGCTTGCCTGGAGGCGCAGTAACGCCGGCAATATAGGACACAACTGGCTTGGTCACGTTAGCCTTGATGTAGGCAGCCGCTTCTTCTTCAGCCGAACCGCCGATCTCACCGATCATCACGATCGCTTCAGTCTTCGGGTCTTCCTGGAACAGCTTCAGGATGTCGATGAAGTTGGAGCCTGGGATCGGGTCACCACCGATACCAACACAGGTGGACTGACCGAAACCGGCGTCAGTGGTCTGCTTAACGGCTTCGTAAGTCAGGGTGCCGGAACGCGACACGATGCCTACTTTGCCTGGCAAGTGGATGTGGCCCGGCATGATACCGATCTTGCACTCACCCGGAGTGATAACGCCTGGGCAGTTAGGGCCGATCAGGACCACGCCCAGCTCGTCACACTTGACCTTGGCTTCGAGCATGTCGATGGTCGCGATGCCTTCGGTGATGCAGACGATCAGCTTGATGCCGCCCATGGCCGCTTCGAGGATCGAGTCCTTGCAGAACGGAGCAGGAACGTAGATCACGCTGGCAGTGGCGCCAGTCTGCTCAACTGCTTCACGCACGGTGTTGAACACCGGCAGATTCAGGTGAGTAGTGCCGCCTTTACCCGGAGTCACGCCGCCAACCATTTTGGTGCCGTAGGCAATGGCTTGCTCGGAGTGGAAAGTACCCTGCGAGCCGGTGAAGCCCTGGCAGATAACCTTGGTGTCTTTATTGATCAGGACGCTCATTACTTGCCCTCCGCAGCTTTGACGACTTGCTGAGCAGCGTCGGTCAGGCTGGTTGCCGCGATGATGTTCAGGCCGCTTTCAGCCAGAACCTTGGCGCCCAGTTCAGCGTTGTTGCCTTCCAGACGAACGACAACCGGAATCTTCACGCCGACTTCTTTCACTGCACCGATGATGCCTTCGGCAATCATGTCGCAACGAACGATACCGCCGAAGATGTTCACCAGTACGGCAGCTACGTTGCTGTCGGACAGGATGATCTTGAAGGCTTCAGTCACGCGCTCTTTGGTTGCACCGCCACCTACGTCGAGGAAGTTGGCTGGCTTGCCGCCGTGCAGGTTGACGATGTCCATGGTACCCATGGCCAGGCCAGCACCGTTGACCATGCAGCCGATGTTGCCTTCTAGGGCAACGTAGTTCAGTTCGAACTTGGCAGCGTGGGCTTCACGTGGATCGTCCTGGGACGGATCGTGCATAGCGCGCAGCTTTGGCTGGCGGTACATCGCGTTGGCGTCGATGTTGATCTTGGCATCGAGGCAATGCAGGTTGCCGTCAGCCTTGATCACCAGCGGGTTCACTTCCAGCAGAGCCAGGTCGTAGTCCTGGAACAGCTTGGCCAGACCAACGAAGATCTGAGTGAACTGCTTGATCTGATCACCTTCCAGACCCAGCTGGAAAGCCAGGTCACGGCCCTGGAACGGCTGAGCGCCGACCAGCGGGTCGATGGTGGCCTTGAGAATCTTCTCAGGGGTGTCGTGAGCGATCTTCTCGATGTCCACGCCACCTTCGGTGGAAGCCATGAACACGATACGACGGCTCGAACGATCTACAACGGCGCCCAGGTACAGTTCCTTGGCGATGTCGGTGCAGGATTCGACCAGGATCTGATTGACCGGTTGACCATTGGCATCAGTCTGATAAGTCACCAGACGCTTGCCCAGCCAGTTGGCAGCAAAGGCCTTGGCGTCTTCTTTGCTCTTAACCAGCTTCACGCCGCCAGCTTTACCGCGACCACCGGCATGAACTTGAGCCTTAACGACCCACTCAGTGCCACCGATTTTTTCGCAGGCTGCTGCGGCTTCTTCCGGGGTGTTTACCGCGAAGCCCTTGGATACGGGCAGGCCGTATTCAGCGAACAGCTGCTTACCCTGATACTCGTGGAGATTCATGCTTGTCTACCGTCTTCGTTTAGGTATTGCGCATACGGTGCTGCACTTGTGATGCCGCACCACCTGTGACTGCTTCTGCAGCAATCCGGCTGACGTTCCGCGCAGAACCTGAGCTGTACGCGGGCAGTCGGCCGTGGTTCTTCCTGTTGAGCTGTACCTTCACCGGTACACAATGCCGGTGAAGGCATACGCTCAAACAAACAACGACTTAACGCTTCTTGCGGTTGGCGACGTGGATGGCGTGGCCATTCACTGCCAGAGCAGCTTCGTGCAGTGCTTCGGACAGCGTCGGGTGGGAGAAGACCATCATCCCCAGATCCTCGGCGCTGGTGCCGAATTCCATACCGATTGCACCTTGCTGCACCAGTTCGGCAGCGCTTGGACCAATCACATGTACACCCAGGACGCGGTCGGTGTTGGCATCAGCGATGACCTTGACCATGCCGCCGGTGTCGTTGGCCGCCATGGCGCGACCGCTGGCAGCGAACGGGAAGGTACCGACGTTAACGGCAACGCCTTCAGTCTTCAGCTGCTGCTCGGTTTTACCGACCCATGCGATTTCCGGGTGGGTGTAGATGACCGATGGGATCAGGTCGTAGTTCATCTGGGCTTTGTGGCCGGCGATACGCTCGGCAACCATGATCCCCTCTTCCGACGCCTTGTGAGCCAGCATCGCGCCGCGCACCACGTCACCAATGGCATAAACGCCCGGTACGCTGGTGGCGCACTGGTCGTCAACGAAGATGAAGCCACGCTCGTCCATATCGACGCCGCTATCGGCTGCCAACAGGTCGGTGGTCACCGGACGACGACCGACCGCAACGATCAGCTTGTCGAACACGATTTTCTGCTCGCCTTCGGCGTCGGTGAAGTTGACCGTAACCTGCTTCTTCTTCACTTCCGAACCGGTAACGCGAGCGCCCAGACGGATTTTCAGGCCTTGCTTGGTGAAGGTTTTCAGCGCTTCCTTCGCGATCTGCTCATCGGCAGCCGGGAGGAACTTGTCCAGCGCTTCCAGCACGGTCACTTCAGCACCCAGGCGAGCCCAGACCGAACCCAGCTCCAGACCGATTACGCCAGCGCCGATCACGCCCAGCTTCTTCGGTACGCTCTGGAATTCCAGGGCACCGGTGGAGTCGACGATCACATCTTGATCAACTGGGGCTGGTGGGATGTCAATCGGCTTGGAGCCGGAGGCCAAGATCACGTTCTCAGCTTCGACGATCTGCGTCTTGCCATCAGAACCAGTGACTTCAACCTGTTTACCCGCCAGCAGCTTGCCGTGACCTTCGAGCAGGGTCACACCATTGGCCTTGAACAGAGTAGCGACGCCGCCGGTGAGATTCTTCACGATGTTGGCTTTACGGCCAATCATTGCCGGTACGTCGATGGTTACGCCCTTGGCTTCGATACCGTGAATGGCGAAGTGGTCCTTCGCCTCGTAGTATTTCCAAGAACTATCCAGCAACGCCTTGGACGGAATGCAGCCGACGTTCAGGCAAGTACCACCGAGCGCAATCTTGCCCTCTTTATCCTGGTACTTCTCGATGCATGCAGTCTTCAAACCGAGCTGAGCTGCTTTGATGGCGGCTACATAGCCGCCAGGGCCGGCACCGATGACTACCACGTCGAATTTCTGGGTCATAACGTATTCCTTCTCGAATAAACCGGACGGCCCTGATTAGAGGGCCGCCGTGGGAGAAACTGGCTTTTAGATATCCAGCAGCAGGCGCGCCGGGTCTTCCAGCAAGTTCTTGATGGTCACCAGGAAGGTCACGGCTTCCTTACCATCAATCAGGCGGTGATCGTAGGACAACGCCAGGTACATCATCGGACGGATAACCACCTGACCGTTCACTGCCATCGGACGCTGGATGATGTTGTGCATCCCCAGAATCGCAGCTTGCGGCGGGTTGACGATCGGCGTCGACATCATCGAACCGAAGGTACCACCGTTAGTGATGGTGAAGGTGCCGCCGGTCATTTCTTCGATCGACAGCTTGCCGTCTTTGGCTTTCTTGCCAAAGGTGGCGATGCCGTTTTCGATTTCAGCCAGGCTCATCAGCTCGGCGTTACGCAGCACAGGAACGACCAGGCCACGGTCGCTGGATACGGCAACACCGATGTCGGCGTAACCGTGGTAAACGATGTCAGTGCCGTCGATCGAGGCGTTGACTGCTGGGAAACGCTTCAGCGCTTCGGTCGCAGCCTTAACGAAGAACGACATAAAGCCCAGGCGTACGCCGTTGTGGCTCTTCTCGAACAGGTCTTTGTACTTCGAGCGCAGCGCCATGACTTCAGTCATGTCGACTTCGTTGAAAGTGGTCAGCATGGCCATGGAGGACTGTGCTTCGACCAAACGCTCGGCGATCTTGGCGCGCAGACGGGTCATCGGCACACGCTTCTCGGTACGGTCGCCAGTGGCGAATACCGGAGAGGCAGCAGCTGGCGCGGCAGGTTTGGCAGCAGGTGCAGCAGCTGGCGCATTCTTCTTCGCTTCAACGGCAGCAACCACGTCTTCCTTGGTTACGCGACCGCCTTTGCCGGTGCCAGCGATGCTGTTCGGGTCAATACCATTTTCTTCGGCGATCTTGCGCGCAGCTGGCGAAAGAATCTGATCGTCGCCTGCGGCAACAGCCGGAGCAGCAGGTGCAGCAGGTGCAGCAGCAGCAGTCTGAGCAGCAGCCGGCGCAGGTGCAGCAGCGCCGCCCTCACCCAGGGTGCCGAGCAGTTCGTTGCTGAGGACGGTATCGCCTTCATTCTTGATGATTTCTGCGAGGACGCCGTCGGCCTCGGCCAGCACTTCGATCACTACTTTGTCGGTTTCGATGTCGACGATCAGCTCGTCGCGCTTGACCGCATCGCCCGGCTTCTTGTGCCAAGTGGCCACGGTGCCGTCGGCAACCGATTCCGGGAAAGTAGGGGCTTTGATCTCGATAGCCATTGTGTGTGGTTCCTTAAATTCGGTTTCTTCTAGCAGGCGGCCCTATTGGCCGCCTGTTGCGCGAAGGCGTTAAACAGTAAAGGCGTCTTGCAGGAGTTTTTCCTGCTGTTCGGCGTGCAGCGATGCATAACCACAAGCAGGTGCAGCAGATGCATCACGACCTGCGTACTCAAGGAACAGCGCTTTCTTGTGCGCTGTCGCCACGCGACGCATGTGATGCTGACTGCAGTACCAGGCGCCCTGGTTCATCGGCTCTTCCTGACACCAGACGATATGTTTGAGGTGCTTGTACGGAGCCAAAGCCTCGTTCAAATCGTCTTCCGGGAACGGATAGAGCTGCTCGATACGCACGATGGCGATGTCTTCGCGGCCTTCGTTGCGGCGTTTCTCCAGCAAGTCGTAGTAGACCTTGCCGCTGCACAGCACCAGGCGCTCGACTTTCTTCGGATCGATTGCATCGATCTCCGGAATCACGGTCTGGAACGAGCCTTCGGCCAGATCTTCCAGGGTCGAGATGGCCAATTTGTGGCGCAGCAGCGACTTCGGCGTCAATACGACCAATGGCTTGCGCAGCGGGCGAATAACCTGGCGACGCAGCAGATGGTAGATCTGCGCCGGGGTAGTCGGTACGGCAACCTGCATGTTGTGCTCGGCGCACAGCTGCAGATAGCGCTCCAGACGCGCCGAGCTGTGCTCAGGCCCCTGCCCTTCATAACCGTGCGGCAACAGCATGGTCAGACCGCAGAGGCGGCCCCACTTGTGCTCGCCACTGGAAATGAACTGGTCGAATACCACCTGGGCACCGTTGGCAAAGTCGCCGAACTGCGCTTCCCAAATCACCAGCGACTGCGGCTGGGTGGTGGCATAGCCATATTCAAAGGCCAGTACGGCTTCTTCCGAGAGGAAGGAATCGTACAGATCGAAACGCGGCTGCCCCTGATAAAGGTTCTGCAGCGGCAGATGGGTGCTGGCATCCTTCTGGTTGTGCAGCACCGCGTGACGGTGCGAGAAGGTGCCGCGGCCGATGTCCTGACCGGTCATGCGGATCGGATGGCCTTCGAACAACAGGGTGGCGTACGCCATGGTCTCGGCGTAGCCCCAGTTGATCGGCAGCGCACCTGCGCTCATCTTCTGGCGGTCTTCGAGAATTTTCGCAACCTGGCGCTGCACAACGAAGCCGTCTGGAATTTCCAGCAGCTTGTTGGACAGTTCCTGCAGGGTTTTCAGCTCGAAACGCGTGTCGTGACGCGCGGTCCAGGCGTGGCCCAGGTAAGGACGCCAATCAACGAACAGTTCCTTGTTAGGCTCTTTGACCAGGCTCTTGACCACATGCTGGCCGTTATCCAGCGCAGTACGGTAGTCGTCGATCTTGGCCTGAACCTGATCAACAGAATGGCCCGCCGCTGCAGTAAGCGCGTCGGCATACAGCTCACGGGTAGTGCGCTGCTTGGTGATTTGCTGATACATGATCGGCTGAGTGCCACTCGGCTCATCGGCCTCGTTGTGGCCGCGGCGGCGGTAGCAAACCAGGTCGATGACCACGTCACGCTTGTACTGCATGCGGTAATCGACAGCCAGTTGGGTGACGAACAGCACCGCTTCCGGGTCATCGCCGTTAACGTGCAGGATCGGCGCCTGGATCATCTTCGCCACATCAGTGCAGTACTCGGTGGAACGCGAGTCCAGCGGGTTGCTAATGGTGAAGCCAACCTGGTTGTTGATAACGATGTGGATGGTGCCGCCCGTCTTGAAGCCACGGGTCTGCGACATCTGGAAGGTTTCCATGACCACACCCTGACCGGCGAATGCCGCATCACCGTGCAGGGAAACCGGTAGAACTTTCTCGCCAACGGCATCGTTGCGACGGTCCTGACGGGCGCGCACCGAACCTTCGACTACTGGAGAAACGATCTCCAAGTGCGACGGGTTGAACGCCATCGCCAGGTGCACTTCGCCGCCAGCGGTCATTACGTTGGAGGAGAAGCCCTGGTGGTATTTCACGTCACCGGAGGACAGGCCTTCGGTTTTTTTGCCTTCGAACTCGTCGAACAGGTCGCGCGGGTTCTTGCCGAAGGTGTTGACCAACACGTTGAGACGACCACGGTGGGCCATGCCGATGACGATTTCCTTGGTGCCGTAGGAACCGGAACGCTGGATCACTTCATCGAGCAATGGAATCAGGCTCTCGCCGCCCTCCAGACCGAAGCGTTTGGTACCCGGATACTTGGTGCCCAGGTACTTTTCCAGACCTTCAGCTGCGGTCAGGCGCTCAAGCAGGTGGCTCTGCACCTCAACCGAGAATTGTGGACGACCACGGACGCTTTCCAGACGCTGCTGGAACCAGCTGCGCTGCTCGGAATCAACGATATGGGTGAACTCGGCACCGATGGTGCGGCAATATGTCTGCTGCAACGCATCGCGAATTTCGCGCAGAGTAGCCTCTTCCTTGCCAATGAACAGCCCACCGGTACGGAAGGTGGTGTCCAGGTCGGCGTCGGTCAGACCATAGTGATTGATTGCCAGATCGGCCGGTACAGGACGCTTCCAGAGGCCAAGCGGATCGAGCTGGGCAGCCTGATGGCCGCGCATGCGATAAGCCTGAATCAGGCGCAGCACTTCGACTTGCTTCTTTTCGTGCTCACTGCTGACGCTACCAGCGGACACCGGTTGGGCGCGGCGCTGATTTTTAGCGAGCAAGACGAAATGATCGCGAATCGTTGAATGCGATACGTCTGTGGCGGCGCTGCCGTCGGTCGGCAACTTCTGGAAGTAAGTGCGCCACTCTTCTGGCACAGCGTTGGGATCGTGCAGGTAAAGCTCATAGAGCTCTTCCACATAGGCAGCGTTACCACCGGATAGGTGGGCACTGTCCCACATGCGCTGCATCACGCTTTCTTGCATGCTTGGTCACCCTCGGTAAGGGGACACCACCGGCGAAGAAACCGCATGGCTGTCAGTCCTGAAGCAGCGACTGGTAAGCCACTACGGATCCCGCAGATAGTCCGGGCACCAGCCCGGATGCCCCTGCTGGTCGTCATATTTTTCAAATTAAGAACCACCGCTTTGTGAGCAGCAGCCTTGGCTAAAACTACGGCGCTGGGTTGAAAGCAGCGCCGCAGGTATTACAGGTCTAGCAAACAACCGTGAATCAGGTACCGCTCTGCAACAACATGTTGCGTACGTGGCCGATCGCCTTAGTCGGGTTGAGACCCTTAGGGCAAACGTTCACGCAGTTCATGATGCCGCGGCAACGGAACACGCTGAACGGATCATCCAGGGACGCCAGACGCTCTTCGGTCTTGGTGTCACGGCTGTCCGCCAGGAAACGATAAGCTTGCAGCAATGCAGCTGGGCCGAGGAATTTGTCTGGATTCCACCAGAACGACGGGCAGCTGGTGGAGCAGCAGGCGCACAGAATGCACTCATACAGACCGTCCAACTTCTCGCGTTCTTCCGGAGTCTGCAGGCGCTCAATGGCCGGGGCCGGCGTATCGTTCTGCAAAAACGGCTGCACCTTCTCGTACTGCTTGTAGAAGATGCTCATATCAACAACTAGGTCACGAATGACCGGCAGGCCAGGCAGCGGACGAATCACCAGCTTGCCACCTTTAAGGCCAGCAGCCGAAAGCGGCGTGATGCAGGCCAGGCCATTCTTACCGTTGATATTCATGCCGTCAGAGCCACATACGCCCTCACGACAGGAACGACGGTAAGAAAAACCCTGGTCCTGTTCCTTGATCAACGCAAGCACGTCAAGGACCATAACGTCCTTACCACCGGTATCGACCTGGAAGTCCTGCATAAACGGCGCAGCGTCCTGCTCCGGGTTGTAACGATAAACGCTTACTTGTAACAGATTGGCTTGCGACATATCGGCCACCCTTAGTAAGTACGAATCTTGGGTTCGAACGCCGGCACTGTTTTCGGCGTGAAGTTGACGGCACGTTTGCTGACGCGCTTCTCACCTGGGAAATACAGGGAGTGGCACAGCCAGTTTTCGTCGTCACGCTCTTCAAAGTCTTCACGGGCGTGAGCACCACGGGATTCTTTACGAACCTCAGCAGCGATCGCGGTGGCTTCAGCCACTTCGAGAAGGTTTTGCAGTTCCAACGCTTCAATACGCGCAGTGTTAAACGCCTGGCTCTTATCTGCGATTTTGACGTTCGAGATACGCTCACGCAGGTCGGTCAGTTGTTCGATGCCCTTTTGCATGTACTCACCGGTGCGGAATACACCGAAGTAATTTTGCATGCAGTTCTGCAGTTCTTTACGCAGCGGCGCAACGTCTTCGCCGGTGGTGCGCTCATTGACGCCAGCCAAACGCTTGAGCGACTGCTCAATGTCCGTCTCGGATGCGCCACGCGCATCCACGCCTTCTTTCAGCGCTTTTTCCAAATGGATGCCGGCAGCACGGCCGAACACCACCAGGTCAAGCAACGAGTTACCGCCCAGACGGTTAGCACCGTGCACCGATACGCAGGCTACTTCACCGACCGCAAAAAGACCGTCGATGATCTTGTCGTTGCCGTTGGCATCCTGAGTAATCGCCTGGCCATGAATATTGGTCGGCACGCCGCCCATCATGTAGTGGCAGGTTGGCACGACAGGGATTGGCGCAACAACCGGATCCACGTGAGCAAAGGTCTTCGACAGCTCGCAGATACCAGGCAGGCGGCTGTGCAGCACCTCCTCACCCAGGTGATCGAGCTTGAGCATCACATGATCGCCATCAGGACCACAGCCGTTACCGGCAATGATTTCCTTGACCATCGAGCGCGCAACTACATCGCGACCAGCGAGGTCTTTGGCGTTTGGCGCATAGCGCTCCATGAAACGCTCGCCGTGCTTGTTGATCAGGTAACCACCCTCACCACGGCAACCTTCGGTTACCAGCGTACCGGCACCTGCGATACCCGTCGGGTGGAACTGCCACATTTCGATGTCTTGCACCGGAACGCCAGCACGCAGAGCCATGCCCACACCGTCACCGGTGTTGATCAGAGCGTTGGTGGTGGAAGCATAGATGCGACCAGCACCACCGGTGGCCAGAACAGTGGCCTTGGAGCGGATGTAAACGGTTTCGCCGGTTTCAATGCAGATAGCGATGGTGCCGACCACGGCACCATCCTGATTCTTCACCAGATCGACCGCGTACCATTCGTTCAAGAACGAAGTGCCGGCTTTCAAGTTGGCCTGGTACAGCGTGTGCAGCAGTGCGTGACCGGTACGGTCAGCTGCAGCGCAGGTACGGGCTGCCTGGGTAGGGTTATCCGGCCCCTTGGACTGACCGCCGAACGGGCGCTGATAAATGCGACCCTGCTCAGTACGGGAAAATGGCAAGCCCATGTGCTCGAGCTCGAATACGGCTTCCGGACCTACGGAACACATGTACTCGATCGCGTCTTGGTCACCGATATAGTCGGAACCTTTAACGGTGTCATACATGTGCCAGCGCCAATCGTCATTCGGATCGACCGAGGCGATGGCGCAGGTGATGCCACCCTGAGCGGACACAGTGTGCGAACGGGTCGGGAAGACCTTAGTCACAACTGCGGTTTTATGACCACCCTGAGCCAACTGCAGTGCAGCGCGCATACCCGCGCCGCCGCCGCCAATAATGATGGCGTCATATGAAAGAGTGCGAATGCTTGTCATGGATCACTTACCCCAAAAAATCTGCACGCCCCAGACGAAGAACGCGAACATGGCAACGCCACACGCAGCCTGGAACAGAAAACGCACGACAGTCGCCCACTTACCCAGCGCCATCGGCGTCAGGTAGTCGGTGGAAATTGTCCACATGCCAACCCAGGCGTGAACGCTTAGCGCCACCAAGGTCAACAGACTGAAAATACGCATTGCGTTGTTGGAGAACAGCGCCTGCCACTCGGCATAGCCCAGACCTGGGTTACACACGACAAAGCCAAGCAGAAACAGCACATAAGCCGCGAGGACGACAGCAGATACACGCTGCGCCATCCAGTCATACAGACCCGAACGCGAGAAGTTCGTGACGTTGGTTACCATATCCACACCCCCAGCAGCACGATCACGATCGTCGACACGACGAGAACGATTTTCGAACCCAGCTTGCCGCCTTCCAGCGTCTCACCGATGCCCATGTCCATGATCAAGTGGCGTACACCGGCCACCAGGTGGTACAGCAGAGCGGACAACAGACCCCAAATCACAAATTTGGCCAGCGGGCTGGCCAAGCATTCTTTCACCTCGGCAAAACCTTCTGCAGACATCAGCGATTTGTCGAGCCCGTACAGCAGCACGGCGATGCCGAAGAACAGAATGATTCCAGAAACGCGGTGAAGGAATGACGTAACGCCAGTGATAGGAAGTTTGATCGTCCTAAGGTCGAGGTTTACAGGTCTTTGGCTATTCACGGCTTTTTATCACACTGAGAGCCCCTAACTATCAGGGCAAAGTTGTCGGGAAGTGCACTGGTCAGGTACCCATCACCCAAGGAGTGACAACTACCAAAAGACAGGCTAAAGCCCTTGGTAGCTGGGCGCAGAGTATAGACAGTTAGGTTACTAATGACAACGCAAAGCCCCCTACCTAAAAGCGCATTGCACACCTCTAATAAATGGCGTAAAGAGCCGCTTTAAAAGCCCGAAAACTAGCCGCAAACCCTTCTGCCGCCTGGGTTTTCGCAAATTGACATTCGAATTTATCTCACTATAGTGGTGCGGGCCCTGCGTGGGGGGCAGTCAGATGATTTCAAGCATAACTAGGAGGCCAAACATGGCTGACAAAAAAGCGCAGTTGATCATCGAGGGCGCAGCCCCCGTCGAGCTGCCCATTTTAACCGGCACCGTTGGTCCCGATGTAATTGACGTGCGGGGCTTAACCGCCACGGGCCGTTTCACATTTGATCCTGGCTTTATGTCCACCGCCTCGTGCGAGTCGAAGATCACCTATATCGACGGCGATCAGGGCATCCTTCTGCACCGCGGCTACCCCATTGAACAGCTGGCAGAGCAATCCGATTACCTGGAAACCTGCTATCTGCTGCTGAACGGCGAACTGCCGAACGCAGAAGAGAAAGCCAAGTTCGTCAGCACCATCAAGAACCACACCATGGTTCACGAGCAACTGAAGACCTTCTTCAACGGCTTCCGCCGTGACGCTCACCCGATGGCCATTATGTGCGGTGTTGTAGGCGCGCTTTCAGCCTTCTATCACGACTCACTGGACATCAAGAACCCGCATCACCGCGAAGTTTCGGCCATGCGCCTGATCGCCAAGATGCCAACCATCGCGGCCATGACCTATAAGTACTCCATGGGTCAACCGATGATGTATCCGCGTAACGACCTAAACTACGCGGAAAACTTCCTGCACATGATGTTCAACACCCCGTGCGAGATCAAACCGATCAGCCCGGTACTGGCCAAGGCCATGGATAAGATCTTTATCCTGCACGCCGACCATGAGCAGAATGCCTCGACGTCTACCGTACGCCTGGCAGGTTCCTCGGGCGCCAACCCGTTTGCCTGTATCGCGGCAGGTATTGCTGCCCTCTGGGGCCCGGCGCATGGCGGCGCTAACGAAGCTGTTTTGGCCATGCTTGACGAGATTGGCAGTGTCGACAATATCGACACCTTTATCGCCAAGGCTAAAGACAAGGACGATCCGTTCAAACTCATGGGCTTCGGTCACCGCGTTTACAAAAATCGCGACCCGCGCGCCACCGTAATGAAGCAGACCTGCGACGAAGTACTGAAAGAACTGGGTATCACCAACGATCCGCAGCTGGCACTGGCCATGCGATTGGAAGAGATCGCCCTGACCGACCCGTACTTCAAAGAGCGCAATCTGTACCCGAACGTCGACTTCTACTCGGGCATCATCCTCAAGGCTATCGGCATTCCGACCAGCATGTTCACCGTGATCTTCGCCCTGGCGCGGACCGTCGGCTGGATCTCGCACTGGAAAGAAATGCTCTCCAGCCCGTACAAGATTGGCCGTCCACGCCAGCTGTACACCGGCTACACGCAGCGCGACATGAAGAAGTAATTCAGTTCTCGCCGCACAAAAAAGGCTGCCCTTGGGCAGCCTTTTTTATTGCGCTGAATAAGGTTGTTCAGCCAACTGACGCAGCCCTTGTAAGGTATTGAACGGTGCATCCACGACAAAGCTGTTGGCCAACCAGGCCGGCACACTGCCGCCAGGCTCGGAATGCACCTGATAGACCACTTCGATTTCGTCCTCGCGCGGCGTAAGGCTCCAGAAGCCTTCCACCTTACTGACCCGCACAAAGCCCTGCTGCAACGGCAAATAATCAGCAACGCCATGCAAGGTGCGGGTTACGCTACCATCGGCATCACGCGTGGTGGTCACCTGCAGGATCGAATCACGCGCCTGCACCGGCCAAGGCGTATGAAAACGGCTGTAGGCCCAACTCAGATCGCCGTCATGTTTGAGCAGCTTCTGCTCGCTGCAGGCATGAATCCAGGCACATGCCGCACTGACATCATCCTGTAAGGCCAAAAGCCTAGGCATCGTCACCCGCATGCGCGTAACGCCACGAAATGCCTGAAAACTTGAACCAGGAATCTGCTGCAAATAGACCTGGATTCCTGCTTCATCCTTGACCAGACGCCATTGCGCCGCCTGCGCGCCACTCATCGCCAATAATGCAGCAAGCCCCAAGAACAGCCGTGTAAACCGCACCATCATGCCTCCGGCAGTCGATAACCTTACCCCACAGTATCAGACTGCAACTGCCGTGCTCTGCTCCAGCCAACCAATCAACTGCAGGGCCTCTGCGGTATTGCTGCCACACACATACTCGGCGGCATGAAACGCCGAACATACCGCAGGCCGCTCAGGCTGGCCGAAAATCAGGCAGTAGTTATTCGCATCCAGCTGCACGCAGCGCACACCCGCCGGCTTGCCATCGGGCATACCAGGAATGGGAGAACTTATCGAGGGGGCAATGCAGCAGGCGCCGCAGCCGGCACGGCAATTCATGGCAGGAGAACCTCAGACACAACAGCACGGGGCACAGGCCGACGATTCTACGTGGGCGCAGGCCACTTGGCAGCTAGCCAAGTGCAGATTCAGGCGAGCGGTAGGCGCAAACGAAACTGTGTGCCCTGCCCTTGCGCACTGCGTACCTGCAGCTCAGCGCCGAGAATATCCACGGCCAACTGATGGGTGATATGCAGACCAAGCCCGGTGCCGCCACGCCCGCGTCGCGTGGTAAAGAAGGGATCGAAGATCTTCCCCAGCACCTCCTCGCTCATGCCGTCGCCGTTATCGCTGACTTCAATTACGCACTCGTGGCGCACTTCATCGTGCTCAACCCGCACCGTGACCTCGCCGTTCATGCCCGAGTCGAAGGCATGGATCAATGCATTGTCGATCAGGTTCTGCAGAATCTGCCCCAAGGGCCCCGGATAACTGTCGAGCATCAAACTCTGCGGTAACTCCAGCTGTACCCGATGGTTTGCCTGTTTGAGTTTGGGGGTAAATAGCAGCATGACCTCGCCCACCAGCTCAACCAGATCAAAGCGCCGCCGCTCGGTACTCGCGCGGTCGCTGGCCAGCTGTTTGAAAGCCCGAGTGAGCTGCGCCATACGCGTCAAGCTTTTAAGGATGATTGCCAGGCCTTCATCATTGCGCTGTAAAAAGCGCTCCAGCGCCGAACGCTGCAGCCCTTCACCGAGGCTTTTCTGCAGACTCTGGTTGCCTTTATCGAGGGTTGATGCGGCCATGCTGGCGGCACCAATCGGCGTATTCAATTCATGTGCCACGCCAGCGACCAGGGTACCCAGCGAGGACAGCTTTTCCGCCTGAATCAAGGCGCCGCGCGTGCGCTGCAACTGTTCCACCGTGTCACACAGATCAGTATTGCTCTGCTGCAACGCTTGGCTGCTGACTTCCAGCGCCTCGCGCACCTGGTTGCGCTCGAACTCTGACAGTCCTAAGCGCAGCACCACAATCAACCCCAATGGCAACATCACACAAGCAGTCAATAGTACTTGCCAGAGCACCTCTACGCGTAAAACCTGCACTTGCTCACTCGGTAAACGCGAGACTAATAGCCACTGTTCGCTTGTATCCAGGCTCTTATCCGCGCGCTGATAGGGGTCAAAATGGCTGAACGCCCAGTAACCTGAATGATCACTAAACACGCCACTGTGCTGCACCTTCATGCGTTGCCAACTGGTCGGGTAGCGACTGGCTAATGTTGCATCAACCTTACCCAGCATAAAGCCCCAGGCATCCTGCGGGTCGACTGCGAGCATCCAGTAACCCTCATGGTCAACCAGGGTAAGGTTGCCGCCATAACTGGCAGAAACCTGACTAAGGCGCTGCAACAACGCCTGGCCGCGGTAATTCAGCACCAGAATGCCACGCCGCTTGCCCGCTTCATCGAATACCGGCGCAGCACTGCGCAAGGTCGGTTTAAAAGGCTGTTCGACTGCCCCATATTCTTTATTGAGATCAAATCGCGAAAGATAGAACGAGCCCTTCCCTAGACTCATGGCTTCAACAAAATAGTAATAATTCGCCTTGTTCTGTAGCTGCGCGTGCCCACGCAAAACTGGCCCACCATCCAGCCAGTCAATTCGGACCTGCTCCATTCCATTTTCATCCAGCCAACGAATCTGCTCGTACAATTCAGTACTGCGTGCAAACTCGATAAACAGCTGACCCAAGGCATCTCTATTGTCCGCACTGGCGTCGGCAAGGACCTCAGCCAACAATGGCTGACGGATGAGAAACTGAAGATTGCCGCGCAACGTTGCCAAGTGCCGGTTGAGTACCCCGCTCCCCTCACTCAAACTGTTCTGCTGGTCACGCAGCAACGGGGCCAACTTGGCATCCAGCAATCGCTCGTGAAGCAATACCATCAACAGCAAAACAAGCAACGTCCAGGGTAGAAACAACAACAGCAAGTTGCGCCTGACCGGAGCGCTGAACAACCGTTCTTGCCAGTTTCCGCGCATCAACCCTGACGCCTCGACCAACCATCCAGCCACTGCAGCAGCTCTGCGCAGGCCATCGGCCTGGCAAACAGGTAGCCCTGCGCCTGCCGACAGCCATGAGCGAGAATCCAGTCGGCTTGCTGCTGCGTTTCGACGCCCTCGGCAATAACCTGCATACCAACCCGTGCAGCAATCTGGATCACTGCCTCGGCGATCATCTGCTGGTCGCTGACTTCGCCGATTTCAAGAACAAAACTGCGGTCGATTTTCAGCCGATCTGCCGGCAACAAACGCAGGTAGCTAAGCGATGAGAAACCGGTGCCAAAATCGTCGATGGCCACCTCCACGCCCATGGCGCGAAGCGCACGCAGCTTTTCACATACGCTATCGAAATTGCGCATAGCTACCGATTCGGTAATTTCTACCTCAATTTGCTCGGGTGCGACCCCAGACGCCTGCAAGTGCGAATTGAACCGCTCGATAAAGTCATGCTGCAGCAACTGCGGTGCGGAGACGTTGACCGCAACGCGGATCTGCGCATAACCGGCATCGGCCAGCTGTTTCGCTGCCTGAAGGGCCAAACGCATCAGCAGATCGCCCAGCGGCAGGATGTAACCAGTGGCCTCGGCAAGGGGAATAAAACTCAGCGGAGGGACCATCTTGCCGTCGGCCTTGCGCCAGCGTGCCAGAGCTTCCACACCGATAACACGGCGGGTTTGCATATCGATCTGCGGCTGCAACTCGACGCTGATCTGACCCGCATCCACTGCATCGCGCAGGGCCAGCAACATACGGTAGGACTCAGCATGCGCACCTTGTAGGCGCGGGTCATACACCCCGTGCTGATCATGCCCCAGGCGCTTGGCCTGCTTCAGAGTCAACAGCGCATCCTGCAACGCCACGCTGGCGCTGCCGGTAAAGTCGGCCAAGTGCATGGTCACGCTGCTCAGGCTGTGTACCTGGCCCAGCTCATAAGGCCGCTTATGCCGACGAAACAACGCTACGACTTCTGCGGCCTTAACCTGCGCTTGCGGACCGAGGATGGCAAACAGATCATCACGCACCCGCGCAATCAGCACCTCATGGGTAAAGGCATCGCGCAGCTTCTTCGCCACCAGACCGAGAATAAAGTCGCCATACCCTGTGCCAAAGGCGGTATTGGCTCCGGAGAAGTTGTCGATATCGATAAGCACCAACACGCGTTGATCCTTGGCCTCGGATTTCAGCGTCATGTCCAGCATGCGAATCAGTGCATTGCGGTTGGGGATTTTTAACAGATCATCCTGGTAGGCCATTTCCTCCAGACGGCTGAACAGCGCGACGTTATATAAACCCCGACTGATACTGGCGCTGAACACCTTGAGCAGCTCCAGCTCGGTGTCATCCAGCGCCCGCGCGCTGTCGATGTAACAGGCGTAGTCAGAGCCTGCCTGAAAGCGCGGAAAGAACAATACTGTGCAATCGCTCAGACGCAGGGTCTGCTGCGCTTGCAGGCATTGCCGCACAGCCGCCGCGACCTGCGGCTGCAGCGCCTCCAAGCTGGCGTCAATGCAATCAAAGAAACGCCCGCTGGCGCTGACAATCCGTGCCTTCGGTTCGGCCGTAGCGCTCCCTTCATCGGCGCGCACGCAAACAATGCCCTCGGTCTGCAGATCAAGCAGCGAGGTTATTTCCGACAAAATCTTGGTCGATAGCTCACGGGTGTTCTTTGAGCAAAACAACGCGTTGCTCGACTCGACGATCATCTGCAAGCCACGCCGGGCGGTGGCTACAGCCCTGAGCTGGGCATAACCGCGCACCGCCGCAGTGAGTACGGTGAGCAAACGCTCAGCGCTGAGTTCACTCTTGGTCCAATAGTCATTGATGTCGTAATCACGCATCACTTCATGGGCCGGTGCCAGGCCAGGCTCGCCGGTCAGCATCACCACGCGGGTTTCGCGATTGCCGATCACCTCACGCAGCGCCTTGATCAGGCGCAGGCCGGCGTCTTCGGTCTCCATCACCACATCGAGCAACACCAGGGCGATGTCATGGTGCTTGGCCAGCAGCATCGAGGCTTCACGGCAGCTGAAGGCCTGAATCAGCTCAATGCGCCCACCCAGCAGCTCCAACTCGCTCAGGGCAAAGGCGGTGGCGCGCTGGAAGTCGGCATCATCATCAACGGCCAGAACGCGCCAAACGGGCTGGCTGGTAATGCTGGGGAGGTCGTCGCGGAATGCAAATTGATCATCCATGAACAGTGCCCGCATGCCTGGGAAAGAGAGAACAGCGCCGACTCCAGACTGGCGTTGAATCCAGTATAGACGGCTGTTCTCAGCTGCCAGGCGATCACATACGGTTTAGCGCTTGCGCAGACGGGCAAACAGGCTGGAAGTGTCCCAACGACTGCCTCCCATGCCCTGCACATCGGCATAGAACTGATCGACCAGCGCGGTTACCGGCAACTGCGCGCCATTAGTGCGGGCCTCGGCCAGCAGAATAGACAGGTCCTTGCGCATCCAGTCCACGGCAAAGCCATGTTCGAATTCACCGGCCAGCATGGTTTTATGGCGATTCTCCAGCTGCCAGGACTGCGCCGCCCCCTTGCTGATCACCTCCATCGCGCCATGCGCGTCGAGCCCCGCGCACTCAGCGAAATGCAGTGCCTCGGACAAGCCCTGCACCAGGCCTGCGATGCAGATCTGATTGACCATCTTGGTCAGCTGACCGCTGCCCGCCTCGCCCATCAGTCGGGCCATACGTGCATAAGCCTGAATGATCGGCTCGGCTTTCGCGTAGGTCGCTGCCTCACCACCGACCATGATGGTCAGCGCGCCGTTCTGCGCCCCTGCCTGACCGCCAGATACAGGCGCATCGAGAAACCCCAGCTGGCGTACGGCTGCCAGTTCGGCCAGTTCGCGGGCTACCTGCGCCGAAGCGGTAGTGTGGTCGACCAACACCGCGCCGGGTTGCATGCCAGCGAAGGCGCCCTGCTCGCCCAGAACCACACCGCGCAAATCATCGTCATTGCCCACGCAGACCATCACAAACTCAGCGCCCTCGGCCGCTTCACGCGGTGTTGGCGCGTGGCTGCCTGGGTATTCGCTGGCCCACTGCGCAGCCTTGGCTGCGGTGCGGTTGTACACACACACCTGATGCCCGGCGCGTGCCAGATGCCCGGCCATCGGGTAACCCATTACACCCAGCCCGATAAACGCCAGCTTTGCCATATCCACCTCTACCTTCTAGCGCCATTCACAACGCGCTTTTGCTTAACTTCACATCCGCACTGCCCAGCAGATGCGAACCCGGCTGCAAGCATGCCCGCCACATGGGGCCAGCGCCAGTACAGCCATAGGGCAAAACTGTATGGATAGCCTCACCTAGCAGACTTTACCCAACGCCGAAACTGCTTCCATACTCGCTGCACGCTAAGGAGGGCTTATGCAGCATTGGCTGGTAATCGACCTAGAAGCCACCACCGAAGAAGGCGGTTGGCCGGTCACAGATATGGAAATCATCGAAATTGGCGCCAGTCTGGTCAACGCTGGCGGCCATGAAATCGAGTACTTCCAACGCTTTGTGCGACCCACCCGGCGCCCGCACCTAACCCATTTCTGCCGTCAGCTCACCCAGATCAGCCAGGCCGATGTCGATGCCGCCGCGCCGCTGAGTGCGGTGTGGGCACAATTCGAACGCTGGCTGCTGGCCCATCAAGCGCAACTGGCGGGCTGGGCCAGCTGGGGCGACTACGACCGCCGTCAGTTTGAACAGGAATGGCGCGCCCATGGCCTAGAGAGCTACCTGAGCCAGATCCCGCATATCAACCTGAAAAAACGCTTCGCCGAAGCCCGCCAACTGCCCAGCCCGATTGGCCTCAAGATGGCGCTGAATCTGGCTGGCTTGCAGTTCCAGGGCCAGCAGCATCGCGCCCTGACCGATGCACGCAATACCGCTCGGCTGCTGCCGCTGGTTTTGCCTGTGCAAAGCAGATGACGAAGAAAAACCGCTTGGGCATACTGGCGGGCCTTTTTCTATGGCCTGTCGCTACTGGTGGCCAGCCTTTTTAATCCCCTTATCGAGGAACTGCAGATGTTCAAGGTCAATGAATACTTCGACGGCACCGTCAAATCCATCGCCTTCGGCATGGCTGAAGGCCCGGCCACCATTGGCGTGATGGCTGCAGGCGAGTATGAATTCGGCACCAACCAGCTCGAAATCATGCACGTGGTCGCCGGTGCCCTGACCGTGAAACTGCCAGGCAGCGAAAACTGGGAAACCTTCACCAGCGGCAGCAAATTCACCGTACCGGCCGACAGCAAGTTCCAACTCAAGGTGGCAGCTGATACTGCCTACCTGTGTGAATACCGCTAAGCCATAGCCGTGGTGCTTAAAAGCCGGCCCCAGTGGCCGGCTTTTTTATTACTGGATAGATAACTCAAAGGAACAGCCATGCCGCGCTCAACGCAATTCTCTCTGGTGATCCTGCCGATCCTGTTGCTGCTGATCGCCATGACCTCGATCCAGAGCGGCGCGTCCCTGGCCAAGGGGCTGTTCCCGGAGATTGGTGCAAGCGGCACCACGGCCCTGCGCCTGAGCCTTGCCGCGCTAATCCTGTGCATCTTGATGCGTCCGTGGCAGGCCAAGCTGACGCTGAAGTCCAGCCGTTCCCTGCTGGCTTACGGGCTGTCGCTGGGTGGCATGAACCTGCTGTTCTACCTCTCGTTGAAAACCATTCCACTGGGCATCGCCGTAGCCCTGGAATTCACCGGCCCGCTGGGCCTGGCCCTGCTTTCGTCGCGGCGCCTGTTGGATTTCGTCTGGATCGCCCTGGCTGTTTTCGGCCTCTGGTTGCTGTTACCCACGGGGCAAAGCGATGTGCCGCTGGACCCGGTCGGCATGGCGCTGGCACTGGCTGCCGGCGTGTGCTGGGCGCTGTATATCATCTTCGGGCAAAAAGCCGGCGCCGAACACGGCAAGCAGACCGTGGCCCTCGGCACTATCGTCGCGGCCTTGCTGGTGTTCCCGATTGGCCTATGGCAAGCCGGTAGCGGTCTGTTCTCAGTGGACCTGCTGCCCGTCGCCCTCGGCGTAGCCGTACTTTCCTCGGCCCTGCCCTACAGCCTGGAAATGGTCGCTCTGACCCGCTTACCGGCGCGCACTTTCAGCATTCTGATGAGCATGGAGCCAGCAATTGCCGCGCTCTCCGGCCTGCTGTTCCTCAGTGAGCGCCTGACGCTCAACCAGTGGCTGGCGATCAGCGCGATCATCCTCGCCTCGGCCGGAGCGGCGGCAACCATCCGCCCCAAAGCCAAGCCGCTTTAACCTATCTGAACAGAAGCTGAACCGCAGCATGCTCTGGTGGGAGGGGCTTTAGCCGCGACGGAGCAAAACCGCTACAGCCTGCTCGCGGCTAAAGCCCCTCCCACAATGCCCGGCCCAAGGTGTTAACCAACCACCTCAGCCTCATTGCTAAATTGCAACTCGGCCAGACGCGCATACAACGGGCTGCTGTTGACCAACTCACTGTGCGTGCCAATCGCGGCCAGCTTGCCGTGCTCGATCACTGCGATGCGGTCAGCGCTTTTGACCGTTGCCAGTCGATGGGCGATAACCAGGGTGGTGCGCCCTTCCATCAGCGGCGGCAAGGCTTGCTGAATCAGATGCTCGCTCTCAGCGTCCAGCGCGCTGGTCGCTTCATCGAGCAGCAGAATCGGTGCATCGACCAGCAGCGCACGGGCAATCGCCAGACGCTGGCGCTGGCCACCGGAAAGGCCGAGACCAGCGTCGCCCAGGTGAGTCTGGTAACCATCCGGTAGCTTCATAATAAATTCGTGGGCGTGCGCGGCTTTGGCCGCAGCTTCGACCTCGGCCAGGCTGGCAGTGGTTTTGCCGTAACGGATATTGTCTTCAACCGAGCCGAAGAACAGCGCGGGGTTCTGCGACACCAGGGCAAAGCTGCTGCGCAGCTCACGAGGGTCGAGCTGCTGAATCGGCACGCCATCGATCAGGATGCTTCCGGTCTGCGGGTCGAAAAAGCGCAGCAGCAGATCAAACAGCGTCGATTTACCCGCACCGGACGGCCCGACCAGCGCGAGGGTTTCCCCTGCTGCAACCTGTAGATCGATACCGTCCACAGCAAAACTGCCGGGGCGCGACGGATAAGCGAAACGCAGTTCTTGCAATTCAATACGCCCCTGCACCGGTTGGGTCAGATGCAACGCATCGGACGCCGGCGGGGTGATTTCATTGCGTGCCTGTAACAGCTCGGCGATGCGCTCGGCGGCACCGGCGGCGCGTTGCAGCTCGCCAATCACCTCACTCAGGGTGCCAAAGGCCGAACCGACAATTAGGCTGTAGAACACGAACGCCGCCAGCTCACCGCCGGAGATGCGCCCAGCGATCACGTCCATACCGCCGACCCAGAGCATCACCCCCACCGCACCGAGCACCAATACGATCACCACGGTAATAAGCCAGGCACGCTGGGCGATGCGCTGGCGGGCGGTGTCGAAAGCCGCCTCGGCGGACAGGCCGAAACGGCGCTTGTCCTCAGCCTGGTGGTTGTAGGCCTGCACGGTCTTGATCTGTCCCAGCACCTCGCCGACATAGCTGCCGACATCGGCGACGCGGTCCTGGCTCTGGCGTGACAGTGCGCGTACGCGACGTCCAAAAATCAAAATCGGCGCCACCACCAGCGGCAAGGCCATCAGCACGATACCGCTGAGCTTGGCGTTAGTGACCACCAGTAGCACACTGCCACCGACCAGCATGATCAGGTTACGCAACGCCATCGACAGCGACGAGCCGATCACCGATTGCAGCAGCGTGGTATCAGCGGTCAGGCGTGACTGAATCTCCGAGCTGCGGTTGCTCTCATAAAAGCCCGGATGCAGGTCGATCAGATGGTTGAACACGCGCTTACGGATATCCGCAACAAACCGCTCGCCAATCCACGACACCAGATAAAAACGCGTAAAAGTACCAATGGCCAGCGCCAGCACAAGCACGAAGAACAGCCCAATGGATTGCTGTAACGCTGCCGGCGACTGCGTAGCCAGGCCTTGATCGACCAGCAGCTTGATGCCCTGGCCCATGGACAGGGTGATGGCAGCGGTAAACATCAGCGCCAGCAAGGCCCCAAATACGCGACCGCGATACGGCGCAATAAAGCGCCAAGCCATGCGCAGGGCATTACACTGACGGGAAGACAGGATCGAAAGCATGAAGGCTCGCTGGGGCGCTGACGCCGGTTAATTAGGAGTCGATTGAGGCGTTTCCGCCCGCCAGGCTACCCAACACAGCGCCAAAGCAGCGAGATTGGTCGACAGCGGATTGAATGCCTGCAGCAGTAGATGGGGGCTAAATAGCGCCACATCAAGCAGCAGCCCAATCAACAGCACCCCTGCCAGTAACAAGGGCCAGCGTTGACGCCGCCAAAGTAGCAACAGACCCAGCACTATTTCCGCAAAGCCGGCAATGCGCGCCACCCACTCAGGGGCTGGAAGATTGTGGGCCGTAATCATCGCCAGCTCATCCGGGCTTAACCAGAGAATCTTCGGCACCAGGCCATGCCAGATAAATACCAACGCCAAAGTGATACGCGCCAGCCAAGCGATCTGCCCTAGCCGCGGATCAGTCATGCAAGAAGCGCCGGGCATGGTCAGCGCTCGGTAACAGACAGCTTTCGTAGCGGCCAAACAGCCGGTAGCGATTGAGCGCAATACGGTCATAGAACCAGTCACGCACAGGCCGTGGAATCAGCCGCAGCCAGGCCAGATAACGCCATGGGCTGGGCAACTGCGCGAGGATGCGCAGCACCGCATCCGAACGCAGCAGCATCTGGCCGTTCTCGATCAGCGCCATGCTGTCGAAATGATCAGTCGGCAAACCGCCCCAAACCAATAACGCCTGGCCCTCGGCCGACTGCACCGAGGCCAGGAGAAAGCGCTGCTCAACGTCATGGCGAATCAGAAACTTTGCCCAGCCGTTACACAGTTTGCACACACCGTCGAACAGCACCACGCGCTCGCCGGGCTGGATGAGGGGTGGAAGTGTTTGCTCCTGCATGTCCAACTCCTTCTGCGCAGCCCTCAAACTGCGGGGATACGGTAATGGCCGGTAATTTTAAAGCTGAAGAGAATGTCCTCTTCCTGGGTGCCGCGGCCGATATTGTGCAGCACCAGCGGTATGCCGCTGCCGGCCTGGCGGTCGCTGATAATGCCGACATGAGTCAAGCCGCCGCCCAGATCCCAAGTGACGATATCACCAGGCCGATAGCGCTCGGCATCCTGACCAAGCGCCAGCGCCCAGCCTTGGCGTTTAAACCAGGTCATTAAGTTCGGCACGCGGCGATGATCGATATTGCTATCGGGCCGGCTTAGCCCCCAGTTCTTCGGGTACAGGCGAAAATTTGCGCGCATGTCCTGATGCACCGCCTGCTGCAAATCCAGCCCCTGCTGGCGTAGCGCGCGAATCACCACATCGGTGCATACGCCGGTATTCAGCGGCACATCGCCATTCGGGTAATTCAGGCGGCGATAGGCCGGGTCATAGCTCACGGTGACGCCGACCTGCTCGCGGGCAGCCGCGACTAAGGCATCGGCCTGCAGCGCCCAGACGTGGGTGCTCAGCAGAATACTAAGCGCGAGTAGCAGAATTGCCCGCACAACGCCTCCTTACTGGCTCAGTGACTGCCTGCCCACGGGATACAGCAGCTCTTCCTTATAACCGGCCCACACGCGCACGGCATCTGGGAAAGCATCGTCCAGCGCGATATCGCCGCTGTCTACCAGCAGCGGCCGGCCTTGCAGCGTGCCAAGTTTGCGTTTGGTGGCGACCACACGCAGGTTGTCCAGGCCAATAGCGCGCAGCACGCGTGGGCTGATCTGCTGGTTGCCGCGGCCAATAATATGCCCCTGGCCGCCAATGGCAGTGACCAGCAGACGCGCTGGATGGCCATCAATCAGCTCGAATAGCTGCGCTTCGCTGACATCGCAGGCCAGCAGCTGACCATTTTCGATCACATCCACGCCAAGCAAGGTGGTCTCGATACCCAGATTCTGTGCCAAACCATGCAGGGTTGATCCCGGGCCGAACACGTAGCGTACGTCCTGTTCCCAGCTGTCATTCAGCCAATCGGCCAAATCGCCCAGTACCAATTCTTCCGACTCAACGCCGCCCTGCTTGACCTGCTGCACGTAGCCGCCCTCCTGCGGCACCGTCAGCTCGCCGTACCAGCGCGCGGTCACGCGGCCTTCGCGCAGGGCGCTTTCATCGATATCGCGTACCTCGCCACTGCTCAGGCGCACCAGGCCGCCTTCAATCAGCCGCGCAGTCAATTCGCCGGCCGCGCGCGGGCTAATGGCGTAGACCCCGGACTGAATTTTCACCCCGGCCGGAATACCCAGCACCGGCTGCCCTTCGCGTACCGCCGCGCAGATATCCCGCGCTGTGCCATCGCCACCGGCGAACATAATCAGCGCCACGCCAGCCTCCTGCAGCCGCTCAACCGCCTGACGGGTATCGGCGGCGCTGCTCGGCCCTGCGCTCAGCTCGCCGACCACGCGGTGAGCAAAGCCCATTTCAGCAAGCAGATCCGCACCCATGGCACCGGGAAAGGTGACGAACTCCAGGCGCTCGCGCAGCGGCAGCAGCACCTCAAGCGCGGTTTGCGTGCGCAGCGCCGCTTTGGCCTCAACACCCAGCGCCAACGCCTGTTCAGCCATGCCGTCACTGCCCTTGAACCCCACAGGGCCGCCCAGCCCGGCCAATGGGTTGATGATCAAGCCAATATGGAAAAGCCCCATAACACCCTCTAATTCAATACCTGCCTGCTCAATAACTGCCGGCCCTGGCACAGTGCCTGCAACGGCTAACTTGCTCTGTGTCTTGCGGCGGTTTTCTGCCGTCGCAGTTGTCATAGCGCCTTCATCTAACACTCATAAAATCGCGCTAACCGATGAGGAGACAAGCCATGCACAGCCAACAACAGAATTCGCAAAAAGCCACAACAATGCCGATTGGTGGTTTTGTCATTGACGGCCAGGGCCGTGAAATCCCGATCACCGAAGAGATGATCCAGCAAGCCTGCAATGCACTGGAAAAAGCCCAGCAGCAAGCCGGCAAGCGTAAGTAAGTTTCCCGCCTGGGCAGCATTCGCTGCCCTTCGCTACAGCTGATTCAACCTCGCACCCAGCGCCTGCACCAGGCTAACCAATGCCGGCGCACTACCCTGCACGCCCACCGTCAACCCGTCGATTTCCCGACGCATCGGGTAGTGTTTGCGCAGCCCGTCAAAAGCCGCACGCCGCGTTGCCGCATCGCCCTGCAGACCCCGGCGAAAATCCGCATCATCGCGGCGCGGGTCATACACCGCGCGGCAGATACTGGCCAAAGCCCAGGCCGGATCGGCACTGGCATCAATCGCCAGCTCACTCAGCCAGGCGGAGGGCATCAGTTGCGCCAGTTCAACGCTGGGCGCAACACCCAGGTGCTGACACAGCGCCTGATAGATCTGCGCGGTGCCGCGCAGTTTGCCGTCCAGGCTATAACCAGCGATATGCGGCGTGGCGATACGGCACAACGCGGCCAGTTCGACGTCCGCTTGCGGCTCGCCCTCCCAGACATCCAGCACCACTTGCAGATCAGTGCGCTGCAGCAACAACTCACGCAAGGCCTGGTTATCCACCACCGCACCGCGACTGGCATTGATTAGCCAACTGCCGGGTTTGAGTGCGGCCAGACGTGCGTGATCGAACAGGTGATGAGTCGGATACTCCCCCAGACGCTCTAGCGGAGTGTGCAGGCTGATCACATCGCACTCGTCCAGCACCTGCTGCAGGCTGACATAATCACCACCCTCCACCGCCTGACGCGGCGGATCGCAGACCAGCACACGCCAGCCCAGGCCACGCAACACCTTGAGCAGACGGCTGCCAACCTGCCCCGCGCCGATCACGCCATAGGTGCGGCTAGCCAGATCGACACCCTGCTGCTCAGCCAATACCAGCAGGCTGCCCAGCACATAGTCGACCACGCCACGGGCATTGCAGCCCGGCGCACTGGCCCAGGTAATCCCGGCCTGCTGGAAGTAATCGAGGTCCAGATGGTCGGTGCCAATGGTGCAGGTGCCGACAAACTTCACTGCCGAACCTTCGAGCAGCGCGCGATCAACCTGAGTCACCGAACGCACCAGTAGTAGGTCAGCATTGGCAACAGCGGCCGCATCGATACTGCGGCCGGGCAAGCGGTGAATCTCGCCAAAACTGGTGAAGAATTCATCGAGCAGGGGAATGTTTTCGTCGGCGACTATCTGCATGAGGGACTCCACAAATCAGGCCGGCATTCTAACCTGCCTGCACCGCTTGGCTACGCTGAGTAGCGCAATGCGCCCGTTGCGCTGAAACACTGTGCAACAAGGTTTCCTGACCAAGCCGTCAGGGCGTAGACTGCGCGGTTTCCTGACACACTGCCGGACACACCCACAATGCTCGCCCAAACCCGCTTGCAACGCGTCAGCACCGAGTTCTACAGCCTGCTGAAGCTCGCAACGCCGATCATCATTGCTCAGTTGGCCAACACTGCCATGGGCTTCGTCGACACCGTGATGGCCGGCCGGGTCAGCCCGCAGGATCTGGCTGCCGTGGCGTTGGGTAATTCGATCTGGGTACCGGTATTTCTGCTGATGACCGGCATTTTGTTGGCCACCACACCCAAGGTCGCACAGCGCTTCGGCGCAGGCGCGCATACCGAGATCGGCCCGCTGGTGCGCCAGGCACTGTGGTTGGCCCTGACGGTGGGTATCGCGGCGGCGGTGATTCTGTGGAATGCGGAAATCGTCCTCAGCCTGATGAACGTCGACCCGGCACTGATTGAACCCGCCATGGGCTACCTGCGCGCCGTGGCCTGCGGCTTTCCGGCCGTGGCGCTGTACCACGTGCTGCGCTGCTTCAGCGACGGCCTTGGGCATACCCGGCCGAGCATGGTCATCGGCCTGTGTGGCCTGGCGCTGAATATTCCGCTCAATTACATCTTTATCTACGGCAAGCTCGGGCTACCGGCCATGGGCGGTGTCGGCTGCGGTTGGGCCACCGGCCTGGTGATGACGTTTATGTTCCTGAGCATGCTCTGGTGGGTGAAATGGGCGCCGTTCTATCAACCGAGTAAAATCTTCAACCACTTCGAATGGCCACAGTGGCCGGTGCTCAAGCGCCTGCTCTCGGTCGGCCTACCCATCGGCATCGCAGTGTTTGCCGAGTCGAGCATCTTCGCGGTGATCGCCCTGCTGATCGGCGGCCTGGGCGCCACCGTAGTAGCCGGGCACCAGATCGCGCTGAACTTCAGCTCCATGGTGTTTATGATCCCCTACTCCCTGGGTATGGCCGCCACCGTGCGGGTCGGCCAGGCACTGGGCCGTGGCGAGCCGCGCGAGGCGCGCTTTGCTGCAGGAGTGAGCATGGCAGCAGCGCTGGGCTACGCCTGCCTGTCGGCCAGCCTGATGCTGCTGTTAAGAGAACAGATTGCGCAGATCTATACCCCGGACCGCACAGTGATCGCTGTGGCGACCACCCTGCTGGTGTATTCAGCGCTGTTCCAGTTCTCCGACGCCATTCAGGTGACGGCCGCCGGCGCGTTGCGCGGCTATCAGGACACCCGCGTCACCATGATTCTGACGCTGTTCGCTTATTGGGGTATCGGCCTGCCGGTGGGTTATGCGCTCGGTCTAACCGACTGGTTTGGCGAGCCGAGTGGCCCCAGCGGGCTCTGGCAAGGTCTGGTGGTTGGCCTGACCTGCGCTGGCGGCATGCTCGCCGTGCGCCTGGCCAGTAGCGCGCGTAAACGTATCCGAGCCGCTAAGATGGCCTGATGAACGCCCGCCTACTGCTTCTGATCACTGCACTTTGCCTGTGCGCCTGCACGCCTGCCGATGATGGCCTGGCGTTGCAGGCCGATTACCTGCAGCGTTTGAGTAACGCTCTGGATGTAGAACCGGCAACGGCCTTCGATCCCCGCGACTTGACCCGCTACCGTCTACCCGCACGCCGCGAACGCCTGATAGAAATTACCGAACTGCGCATCAGCCTGCTCGACCTGCTTGTCGATGCGCGTCGTTGCCCTGCCCTGCAACAGCAAATCAGCCTGCGCAACAACAGCCTCGGCAAGCAACTGACGCCCAGCAGTCGCCTGGCTTACGAAGGCGATCTGTTGCGCGCGCTGGATGCCTGCGGCGAGCACCTGCGCAGTCAGGACCAGCAACCGTTGCGCAACACCCTTGAACAACTGGCGCAAGAAAAACGTGCGCAACTGCCCGGCGTGTTCTGGAATGCCCTGAATGCCAGCCAGGAAGTCGAACGCTACCTGCGCTTTGCCGATCGGACCCTGCCGCCGAATGCCGACGAAGACAGTGCTGCGCTGGATGCCCTGGCGCAGCTGGCGGCCATCGGTAGCGCGCTGCCCGCAAGGTTGCCGCCGAGTACCGAACAGCTTGATCCGCTGTTCTTTGCTCTGCACGCCAGCGACCAGGGCGGCCAGTTGATCAGCAGCCTGGCCAGCCTTACCCACAGCCTCAACCAAGGCAGCGCTATGCTGCAAAGCCGCCAACAGGGTCGACCACTCTGCCCCACGGGCAAGGCCACAGAACGCGCACGCATCGTGCAGAACATCTTCGTCAAGTACTACGCCGGTGGCCTACAGCCCTACCTGGCGCTCGTGGATCAACGCGGCCAGGCCTGGAGCAGCAGCCTGCGCAGCCTAAGCAGCGTGACGCAGATACCGCCAGCGACGCGGGAATACCTGCAGCAATTGATTAGTCACGAGGCGTCGTTATGGGCGGATTTTCAGCTGGCCACCGCGCGCCATGTGCGCAGCTGGCAGGATGTGCTGAACAGCTGCGGCCTGGCCCCTGGTCAGTCGGGATGGACTGACCAGGCCGCCAACGTCGACCAGTAGGCTTCGGACAATAATTCACGCCCGGCCAGCAAATGGGCCAGGTAATCAGCGCTGGGCAGCAACCCTTCTTCGCGAAACGCCGGGTTGGCGATATACACCCAGGCCGGCTGCACGCCATGGGCCGCGACAATCGGTAAACACTCGCGGCTGTAATAGATCGGCGTGCCTTCGAAGTGATCCAGCTTGGCGATCTCGCCAGCGTCGGCCAGGCGATATAGCACGCCTTCCACCCGCCCATCGCACTGATGGCGAATATTGGCGTAAGCCCGCCCCGGCGCCCGGTCCGCGGCACGCTTGTTAAAGCACAGGCTGTAACCCGGCAGATGCCCTGGCAACGCCTCCAGCACCGTCAGGCCGCGAACCTGCATGCGCGCCGGGTTCATATTCGAGCCGTAGGCGAAGTACCAGTTGCCCCAGGTGCTGTGAGCAGGCAACGAGCGAAGGCCAGGCAAGGCAAAAACCGGCGAGGACGCGGAGTTTACTGGCTGTAAATGAGCGTCCGAGCCGGCTTTTAACGCAGCATGGTCGAGCGCAGTAGTGCTCACATCGCTTGGCATTAGTCGAGCTTCTTGCGGATCAGATACAGGTAGGTCGCGCCGTCTTCGGCCTGCTCCACCAACTCATGGCCAAGAAACACGCAGAATTTTGGAATATCGCGGCGGGTAGAGGGATCGGTGGCTATCACCTTGAGCAGGCCGCCGGCCTTTAGGTCACGCACCTTGTTGTGCAGCATCATCACCGGCTCGGGGCAGTTCAGCCCAGTAGCGTCGAGGGTGGCGTCAGGAATGGCGGTAGTTTGCAAAGACATCGGCAGGCTCCAGTAACAAGCCGCTATTCTCGCGCAAAGCTGACCCCAAGGTCATCTAGTAGACAATTGAAAACGTCTGCATGCGGACTCTAGCCGATAACAGGTCAACACAACCTTGGATGGGCAGCCGCAGGCCGCTCAATCAGGCAGGCTGCGCAGCGCCAACCATTCCAATAAGAGCCACTTATGCGCCTTGCCCTGCTCCTTGCCGCCCTGCTGCTCAGCGGCTGCGCCGCTCGCGACCAATTACCTGACTTCAGCGCCAGTGCACAGCAGGACCTGCCTGCGACCTATTTCGACGCCGTGATTTATGCTCGCGACGGCACCCGATTGTCGGCCACGGTGTTCCAACCCGCGCTCAAGGTTGGCGAACAGGCGCCAGTAATCGTCCACACCCACGGCTGGGGCGGCTGGCGCGTCACGCGGCCGAACGGCTTCTACGGCACCCAGATGATGTCCGGCCGCGCTGCAGTCAAAGCCTGGCAGGCCGGTTACTGGGTAATCAGCTACGACCAACGCGGTTGGGGCGGTAGTGAGGGTGATATCGAAATGATGGATCCCGACTATGAAGTGCAAGACGCACTGGCAGTGATCGATTGGGCTGCCGCCAACTTACCGCGACTGAGCATGGATGCACCGAACGATCCCAAAGTCGGCATGCTCGGCGAAAGCTACGGCGGTGCGGTGCAGCTGTTGGCCTCCGCGACCGATCCGCGTATTGATGCCATTGTGCCGATTGCCACCTGGTATGACCTGAGCGAAGCCCTGGCACCGGACAGCCACATGAAAGTCGGCTGGACCAGCGTACTGCTCAGCCTGGGCGTGTCCACCGGCTATGACTTGGGCAAGTTCGTTCAGACGCCCTACCTGAAAAGTGCCGACGGGCGCATGCGCGAGCCGGTGCGCGCCGAACTCAAGGCCCACAGCCTGACTAGCTACTGCGCACGCGGCCAGCGTCCGCAGGCTGATGCCCTGCTGATTCAAGGCATGCGCGACACCCTGTTCCCGCTCAACCAGGGCCTGGCAATTCGTGATTGCCTGCAACAGGGCGAGCGCGATGTGCGCCTGCTCGGCATGCAGGGTGGACATATTCTGCCGCCACCCATGCAACGCTGGAGCGGCCTGCCGCCGTTCAATAACGAGACGGTGCTGCACTGCGATGGTCGGGCGATCAACCTCTACCAGAGCATCATCAGCTGGTATGAAGACAAGCTGCGCGGGCGCAAAGGCGTGGCCGCGAGCATTCCCGATTTCTGCGTAAGCCTAAATCTGGATCAGGGCGTAGCCTTGCAGCAACTGCCGTCCAGCCAGCGCATTGAGCTGCCCGCCACCGCTATTCGGCCGCTTAGCAGCGGGCTGTTGCAACCCTCACGGTTCATTACCCTACAACAGGTCCAGCAGCCCAGCGCACTGATTGGCGTTCCACGGGTGAATCTGGATAACGCCGAGGGACTGCCGACGCTGTTTGCCGCCTTGGTGGTCAAGCGCGCCGATGGCAGCAGTGAAGTCCTCAGCGAGCAGGTCACTCCACTCAATGGCCAGGCCAGTACCGAACTGGCCGCCGTCAGCGCGCAATTGCAACCGGGCGACACCCTGGGCCTGCGCATCAGCGGTTTCAGTGGCCAGTACCTGTTCAACGGCTCCTGGCAGCTCTCCAGCAGCACACTGCAAGGAAGCGTCGAGTGGCCACAGCTGCTGCCGTTACAGCCGCAACTGGCCAGGCATTGACACTACTTGCTTAAGCGGCGCAGGTGGCAGGTCACTTCCTCGCGGTCGTGATACAGCTGCTTGCAGGTAATTGAGACCTTGATCTTGCGCTCGGCAAAGCCATCGTCCAGACGCTGCAACAGCCGGCGCACTTCGGCGTAGCGCTGCTTCATCGGCAACTTGAGGTTCACCACCGCTTCACGGCAGTGGCCTTCGCCAATCCAGGTTTCCAGCAAGGCGGCGCTGCGCGCAGGTTTTTCGACGATATCGCAGACCATCCAGTCCACCGGCTGCTTGGGCTTCCAGGTGAAACCGTCAACCATCAGGTGGGTGACCAGGCCAGTGTCCATCAGACTTTCGGCCATCGGCCCGTTGTCGATGGCGGTGACCAACATGCCACGCTTAACCAGCTGATAGGTCCAGCCGCCCGGCGCGGCACCAAGGTCGACCCCGGTCATCTCATCGGACAAGCGCTCATCCCACTGCTCGCGGGGGATAAAGGTGTGCCAGGCCTCCTCCAGCTTCAGAGTCGAACGGCTCGGCGCTTCGCGGGGGAACTTCAGGCGCGGAATGCCCATGGGCCAGATCGCCGAGTTATTCGCTTCGGCCATGCCGACAAACACCTCGCGCCCGCTCTTGAAGGTCAGTAGCAGGCGCGGCTTGTGCGCATCCTCAACCAGCTTGCCGGCCTTGGTCAGGGCATTGCGCAGCGGCGCCTCGAACTTCTTGCAGAAATTCGACAGCTCCTTGCCATCGTTGGTGTCCAGCACTTCCAGCCACAGGCTGCCGAATACCGGAAAATCCGCCAGGTGGCCGAGCAGCACACTGATCCGGTCCAGTTCCGGCAGGTTGATAAACACCCCGCGCGCCCACTGCCGCGGAAAGATCAACTGATTGAAGCGCACACCGCGCATCAGGCGCTCGGCGCCGTCGTCCTCGGTGCAGATAAATTCGGCGCAGGCGGTACTCGGCTTGGCCTTGGCATAACCGGCAACATCCAGACGTGCGGCATGCTCGGCGATTTCCGCACACACCTCGTTTTCGAAACCGGGGCGGCAGTGCATTAACAAGGTATTGATCGGCGGGGTAGTCATCTGGGCTCTCCTCAAGGCGCGCATCATAACGGACTCGGGAACCCTAGGCGCTTGCTACCTGTCCAGTTTAGAGAACCGATGGTTTCGCCTGCCGCCTCTAAATGGCGTGCTTCATCGAGCAGAGCTAGGGTGAAGGCTCTGCAGCAATAAATCCGGCTTGCAACCTGGCAAGCCTCAGGAGATGCGCAATGCCTTCCTTAGATAGCCTGAACAGCCGCCGCAGCCTCGCAGTAGACGGCCAAACCTACCTGTATTTCAGCCTGCCTGAAGCCGCCAAATCCCTTGGCAATATCGACCGTTTGCCGATGTCGCTGAAAGTGCTGTTGGAAAACCTGCTGCGCTGGGAGGACGACAAAACCGTCACCAGCGCTGACCTGCAAGCCATGGCCGACTGGCTGAACACCCGCAGCTCGGAGCGCGAGATCCAGTACCGTCCAGCGCGGGTACTGATGCAGGATTTCACCGGTGTGCCCGCGGTGGTCGACCTCGCGGCCATGCGCGACGCCATGGCCAAGGCCGGCGGTGACCCACAGAAGATCAACCCGTTGTCGCCGGTCGACCTGGTAATCGACCACTCGGTGATGGTGGATAAATTCGCCAGCTCCGCCGCGTTCGGGCAAAACGTCGCCATCGAGATGCAGCGTAACGGTGAGCGCTATGCCTTCCTGCGCTGGGGCCAGCACGCCTTCGATAACTTCAGCGTAGTGCCACCGGGCACTGGCATCTGTCACCAGGTCAACCTGGAATACCTCGGCCGCACCGTCTGGACCAAGGAAGAAGACGGTCAGACCTTCGCCTTCCCCGACACCCTGGTTGGCACCGATTCGCATACCACCATGATCAACGGTCTTGGCATTCTTGGCTGGGGTGTCGGCGGTATCGAGGCAGAGGCGGCAATGCTCGGCCAACCGGTATCAATGCTGATTCCCGAGGTGATCGGCTTCAAGCTCAGCGGCAAGCTCAAGGAGGGCATCACCGCCACCGACCTGGTGCTGACCGTCACGCAAATGCTGCGTAGCAAAGGCGTAGTCGGCAAGTTCGTCGAGTTCTACGGCGACGGCCTGGCGGATCTGCCGCTGGCGGATCGCGCCACCATCGCCAACATGGCCCCGGAATACGGCGCTACCTGTGGTTTCTTCCCGGTCGACGAAATCACTCTCGGCTATCTGCGCCTGTCCGGCCGTCCACAGCAGACCGTCAAACTGGTCGAGGCCTACTGCAAAGCCCAAGGTCTGTGGCGCGAGCCAGGCGTTGAGCCGTTGTTTACCGATAGCCTGGAGCTGGACATGGGCAGCGTCGAGGCCTGTTTGGCCGGGCCCAAGCGGCCACAGGATCGCGTCGCCCTACCCCAGGTCAAACAAGCCTTTGACGATTTTATTGGGCTGCAACTTAAGCCCAGTGCCAGCGCGGAAGCTCGCCTGCTCGACGAAGGTGGCGGCGGTGCCGCGATTGGCAGTGCCAAGCAGGTTGGTGAAGCTGATTATGAATATGAGGGGCAGACTCATCGCCTGAAAAACGGTGCGGTGGTCATCGCTGCCATCACCTCCTGTACCAACACCTCTAACCCCAGCGTAATGATGGCCGCCGGACTGCTGGCGAAAAAAGCCGTGGAGAAAGGCCTGCAGCGTAAGCCGTGGGTCAAGAGTTCGCTGGCACCGGGTTCCAAGGTGGTCACCGAATACTTCAACGCCGCCGGACTGACCCGCTATCTGGATGAACTGGGCTTCGACCTGGTGGGCTACGGTTGCACCACCTGCATTGGTAATTCAGGGCCGCTGCTTGAGCCAATCGAACAGGCTATCCAGCAATCGGACTTGAGCGTCGCCTCGGTGCTGTCCGGTAACCGCAACTTCGAGGGCCGCGTGCATCCACTGGTGAAAACCAACTGGCTGGCCTCACCGCCGCTGGTAGTGGCCTACGCCCTGGCAGGCAGTGTGCGCATCGACATCACCCGTGAAGCCCTGGGCCAAGGCAAGGATGGCCAACCGGTCTATCTCAAAGACATCTGGCCGAGCCAAGCGGAAATTGCCGAAGCAGTCCTCAACGTTGGCACTGCAATGTTTCACAAGGAGTACGCCGAAGTGTTCGCAGGTGACGCAGAGTGGCAAGCCATCGACGTCCCGCAAGCGGCTACTTACACCTGGCAGGCCGATTCGACCTATATCCAGCATCCACCGTTCTTCGAGAAGATTTCCGAAGCGCCCCCACATATCGGTGACATCCAGCAGGCGCGCATCCTCGCCCTGCTCGGCGACTCGGTGACCACCGACCACATCTCCCCGGCCGGCAATATCAAAGCTGACAGCCCTGCTGGGCGCTACTTGCGCGAACAGGGCGTTGAGCCGGTCGACTTCAACTCCTACGGCTCGCGGCGCGGCAATCATCACGTGATGATGCGCGGCACCTTCGCCAATATCCGCATCCGCAACGAAATGCTCGACGGCGAGGAAGGCGGCAACACCCTGCACGTGCCCAGCGGCGAGAAGCTGGCGATCTACGACGCCGCCATGCGCTATCAGGAGCAAGGCACGCCGTTGGTGGTGATCGCCGGCAAGGAATACGGCACCGGTTCAAGCCGCGACTGGGCGGCCAAAGGCACCAACCTGCTCGGCATCAAAGCGGTAATCGCAGAAAGTTTCGAACGTATCCACCGCTCCAATCTGGTCGGCATGGGCGTACTACCCCTACAGTTCAAACTTGGGCAGAGCCGCAAGACGCTGAATCTCGACGGTAAGGAAACACTGACTATCAGTGGCCTAGAGGGCGTAGAGCTGCGTCCATCGATGACGCTAACCCTGGATATCCAGCGCGCGGATAATAGCCGCGACAGCATTGAACTGCTTTGCCGCATCGACACCCTCAATGAAGTGGAGTACTTCAAGACTGGCGGCATTCTGCACTACGTGCTGCGCCAGTTGATCGCGGCCACTTGAGCCGCCTGGGCAGACGACTCACAAGCCTGCCCAGGGCAACCTAGAGCAATGCCGCAGCAAAATACATGCGGCATTCTCTATTCAATTTCTGGCTGCAATGGCCGACTATGTGGTGTCGACCCAAAGGATTACCGCCGTCATGCGCAACAATCAGCCGATTACCCAACGTGAACGCACTTTTCCAGCCCAGCAAAGGCTGATTTCTACCACTGACCTCAAAGGCCAAATCAGCTACTGCAATGACGCCTTTGTCGAGATCAGTGGCTTTAGCCGCGATGAGCTGATTCGTGCGCCGCACAACCTGGTTCGTCATCCAGACGTGCCAGCGGCTGTGTTCCAACATATGTGGGACACCCTGAAGAAGGGCCGGCCGTGGATGGGTATTGTCAAAAATCGCTGCAAAAGTGGCGACCACTATTGGGTCAACGCCTACGTCACGCCGGTGACGGAAAACAATCAGGTGGTGGGTTACGAATCGGTACGGGTCAAGCCGACTGCTGAGCAGGTGCGTCGCGCCGAGGCGCTGTATCAACGCATCAACAGCGGCAAATCGGCGATCCCCAGCAGTGATCGCTGGCTGCCGATAGTGCAGAACTGGCTGCCGTTTATCCTAGTCAGCCAGGTGGGTTTTCTGATCGGCGCCTGGCTCGACTCCAGCTGGGGCTTTGCTATCGCCGCCGGCTTGTCGGTGCCACTGGGCCTGGCCGGGCTGAACTGGCAACAACGCGGGCTCAAGCGCCTGCTGCGCCTGGCCGACCAGACCACCTCCGATCCGCTGATTGCGCAGATGTACACCGACAGCCCCGGCGCTCAAGGCCGCCTGGAGATGTCTATCCTCAGCCAGGAAGCTCGCCTGAAAACCTGCCTGACGCGCCTGCAGGACACCGCCGAACAACTGACCAAGCAAGCCAAGCAAGCCGACACCCTGGCGCACAACAGCTCCGCGGGGCTTGAGCGTCAACGCAACGAGACTGACCAGGTCGCCACGGCGATCAACGAAATGGCCGCCACCACTCTGGAAGTGGCGAGCAACGTCGCCCGCACCGCCATCGCTACTCAGGATGCCAACCGCCTGACCAGCGCCGGCCGTGGCATTGCTGCAGAAACCCGCCAGGCCATTCAACGCCTGTCGCAATCAGTTGGTGATACCGGTGAAACGGTGACCCGCCTGGCCCAAGACAGCAATGAAATCGGCGGCGTGGTTGATGTGATCAAAGGCATCGCCGATCAGACCAACCTACTCGCCCTCAACGCCGCCATCGAGGCCGCCCGCGCCGGTGAAATGGGCCGTGGCTTTGCCGTGGTTGCCGATGAAGTCCGCTCACTGGCGCAGCGCACGGCCGAATCCACCGGGCAGATTCACCAGCTGATCGCCAAGCTGCAGCGCACCGCCGAAGAAGCCGTGTTGACCATGGAAATCGGCCGTAAACAGGCCGACGAAGGGGTTGAGCGTGTACAGCAAGCCGATGAGGCGCTGGCCGGCATCAGCGACGCGGTGGCAAACATCGCGGACATGGCCAACCAGATTGCCGCCGCAGCCGAGGAACAGAGTGCAGTGGCTGATGAGGTCAATCGCAGCATTACCACCATCGCCCAGCTGGCCGATCAAACCGCTGGCGAAGCGCATGACACCGCCCTGCTCAGCGAGGCCCTGACGGCCACGGCACACGGTCAATACGCTCTGGTGGAGCGCTTCAACAGGTAGCCGGGGGCGCACAACTGTGCGCCCTTAAGCTCACTTACAGGTTCTCGTAACGGTTCATATCCAGCACGCCAGCCTCAACAGGGTTGGTTTCCTGGATATACGCCGACATGTCATGGAAATAGCGCCAAAACTCAGGGTGCGTGCGGCGCACGCCCCAGCGCTCAACCACGCTCTCAAACGCGGCTTGATCACGCGCTTGCTCCATTGCTGCAACAAACGCCGCCACCTGTTCCGCTGGAACGTTGAAGATAAAGTTCGGGTAGCTACTGAGCACACCCGGATACACCGTCAAGGTATCCAGCGCGGGCTGATAACGCAGCTCCTCGCCCAGCATAAAAGCCACGTTACTGTGCGCGCGATTACGCAGCAGGCTGTACACCTCACGCTGACCATTGGCGAGCTGCACCCTTAGCAAGGTCGCCTCGGGCAGCTGCTCGATCACCTTGAGGGCGGCACCGGGCTTGCCGGTCAGACGACTCAACGACTGCTCAGCACGCTGAAAATCGGCCGCGATACCTGAGCGATGACAATGCGCACCGTCACAACGGTTGATCGGGTCCGGGCGAGCATTCAGGCTGCCATAACGCTCAAGCAGCGCGGTTACAAAACTGCGTTTTGGGTCGCTACCGAGTAGTTGCAGAGCGCTCGGGCTGTCAGTGTCGATCGACTGATAATCCAGCCAGACCTTCAGCTTGCCGCTGCTCTGATACCAATCGTCCAAATAGCCCTTGCGGGACTCAGCAGGCATCAAACGCAGAAAGTTGACCTCGGCACCGTTGCGAATCAGGTCGAAGTACAGCCGCGTTTGCGCCTGGTGGGAAACATTGCCGAACACATCAAAGTTAACCACCAGTTGATAGTAGGTGCGCTCAAGCAAAGGGAAATCCAGCCACCAGATAGTCTGCGGCACTTCGCCAACCAGCCCTTTGCCCACCGAGGCGCTGTCGTGCTGACGGAAGATCGACAACAAGGCATTGTCGTTACCGGCCCAGATATGCGACCAACTTGCTGCCGGCGCATCGGCATAGCGCTGCATGCGCAGCGCCTCGTAGGCATTGCGCTTATCACGGTATGAGCGCCACAACCCCAGCATGTCGCTAATGCCGTCCAACTGCCCTGGCATTGCCAATAGATGAGTGGCCTCGGCGCGATACTCAGGGTCGGTGAGATACAGATCGTGTTTCGGGTCTTGGAACAGCGCCCAGAAATTATCGCGAATCACATCCGTGGCGATCTGACCACGGCACACCGGGCCACGGATAAACGTGCGTACGAAGTACTCCGCGTTATCCAGCATGAATTGATAGCGCGCCTGCGGCGGAATAGCCGCAAAGGTTTCAAACGGATTGGCGCGGCGCTGGATGCCGTAGCCCGGCACGGCGTCGACCTGCCAGTCGCTGGCGAAGAACAGCTCTTTGATCCGCGCCAACTTCGCCGCGCTAATCCCGTAAGTGATGTGGGTCTTATGCACAATGACCCCTTGCACCGGCTGTAGGCGGTAATAGAAATCGGTGCCGGGATCATCATTGGGCTGGCGCGTGGCGATGATGTTAACGGGCTGACCGCTGGGCGTACGTGAGCGCACCAGCTGAAAGAAATGCCCCGACTCGCCGCCAGCAAAATACAGATGAGCCAGGAACAGGTGCTCGTATAGCCAGCGCGAAACCAATGACTCACGCGCGCCGTGAGCATTCATAAAGGCTTCCCAGGTGGCCACTTGCTGCTCTTCTGCGGCACTGGCCTGCACGGCCTGCTGATCAACCAGCGCGCCCTGGGCAAGCCAGCGTTGCAAGGTCTGATAGTCGGTCTCGCTCAATCCGGTAACCGCGAATGGCATGCCGACTAGCGGGATCTTGCGGGTAAATTCGGTGAACTCTTCGGGCAATGGACATTGATTGGCGCGGTCGATGCCAATATCCAGTTGCACCGGCAGTTTGCTATTGGCGGTAAAGGATTGCTGATGGCCCTGTTCCAGCATGCGCGTCATCAACGCGGCCTGACTGCCCTGTTGATCCAGCACCGAGGTAAAGCCCTTACGCTGCCAGGCCGCAGTGCCATGGGCATCAACAAACAAGCGGGTCGTAGCCTGCGCCTCTCTGCGCGTACCGTTGTAGACCGCCGCCTTACTCGCACCGCGCAGCGTGCCCTCGGCACTGCCCAAGTTCAGCTGGCATGGCGAGTCATAGCAGGCATGGCAGGCCACGCAGTTCTTGGTGAAAATCGGTTGGACGTCACGGCTGTAGGAGATGGGCTCAGCGGCTTGCAATGAGCCGATGAACAAAAAACACGCGCCAAGCAGTAAGCGGCAGAACATGAAAACGTCTCTAAAAGGGCTTGAGGGCCGATTTTAGCTGGCTCCAGCCAGTAAAGGTTAGCCCACAAACATGAACAGGATTCATGTGAAAGTACAGACCACTGCAAAAGCGCGCAGCTTTGTTATCATCGCCGCCTTTGTTTCCGCGCCTCAGGTAGCTCCCCATGTCCGATCGTAATGCCCGCCTTCACGCCCTACAGAAGGCTCTCTCCGAGCGCATCCTGATCCTCGACGGCGGCATGGGCACCATGATCCAGAGCTACAAGCTGGAGGAAGAGGACTACCGTGGCGCGCGCTTTGCCGACTGGCCGAGCGACGTCAAAGGCAACAACGACCTGCTGATCCTCAGCCGCCCGGACGTTATCGGCGCGATTGAGAAGGCCTACCTGGATGCCGGCGCGGACATCCTCGAAACCAACACCTTCAACGCCACCCAGGTATCCCAGGCTGATTACGGCATGGAAAGCCTGGTGTATGAGCTGAACGTCGAAGGCGCGCGCCTGGCCCGCCAAGTGGCCGATGCAAAAACCCTGGAAACCCCGGATCGTCCGCGCTTTGTCGCAGGCGTCCTGGGCCCAACCAGCCGCACCTGTTCGCTCTCCCCCGACGTCAACAACCCCGGTTATCGCAACGTCACCTTCGATGAGCTGGTGGAAAACTACACCGAGGCAACCCGCGGCCTGATTGAAGGCGGTGCGGACATGATCCTCATCGAAACCATCTTCGACACGCTCAACGCCAAGGCGGCGATCTTCGCCGTGCAGGAAGTTTTCGAGCAGCAGGGCTTCGAGCTGCCGATCATGATTTCCGGCACCATCACCGACGCCTCCGGCCGCACCCTGTCTGGGCAGACCACTGAAGCGTTCTGGAACTCGATCAACCACGCCAAGCCGATCTCCGTAGGCCTCAACTGCGCCCTGGGTGCCAAAGATCTGCGCCCGTATCTGGAAGAGCTGTCGGCTAAAGCCGGAACCCACGTCTCCGCTCACCCCAACGCAGGCCTGCCGAATGCCTTCGGTGAGTACGATGAAACGCCGGCCGAGATGGCCGCCGTGGTTGAAGAGTTCGCCGCCTCGGGCTTTTTGAACATCGTCGGCGGCTGCTGCGGCACCACGCCGGCGCATATTCAGGCGATTGCCGAAGCGGTGAGCAAATACCCGCCGCGCGCCATTCCGGACATCCCCAAGGCCTGCCGCCTGTCTGGGCTTGAGCCATTTACCATCGACCGCAACTCGCTGTTTATCAACGTCGGCGAGCGCACCAATATCACCGGCTCGGCCAAGTTCGCCCGCCTGATCCGCGAGGACAACTACACCGAAGCCCTCGAAGTCGCCCTGCAGCAGGTGGAAGCCGGTGCGCAAGTGATCGACATCAACATGGACGAGGGCATGCTCGATTCGCAGAAGGCCATGGTCACCTTCTTGAATCTGATCGCCGGCGAACCAGACATCTCCCGCGTGCCGATCATGATCGACTCCTCCAAGTGGGAAGTGATCGAAGCCGGCCTCAAGTGCATCCAGGGCAAGGGCATCGTCAACTCGATCTCGATGAAGGAAGGCGTCGAGCAGTTCAAGCACCACGCCAAGCTGTGCAAGCGCTACGGCGCGGCCGTGGTGGTAATGGCCTTCGACGAAGCCGGCCAGGCCGACACCGCCGCGCGCAAGCGCGAAATCTGCCAGCGCAGCTACGACATTCTGGTTAACGAAGTGGGCTTCCCACCGGAAGACATCATCTTCGACCCGAACATCTTCGCCGTGGCCACCGGCATCGAAGAGCACAACAACTACGCGGTCGACTTTATCGAGGCCTGCGCCTATATCCGCGACCACCTGCCCCACGCCCTGTCGAGCGGCGGTGTGTCCAACGTGTCGTTCTCCTTCCGCGGCAACAACCCGGTGCGTGAAGCCATTCACTCGGTGTTCTTGTACTACGCGATCCAGAACGGCCTGACCATGGGCATCGTCAACGCCGGCCAGCTGGAAATCTACGACGAGATTCCCAAAGAGCTGCGTGACGCCGTGGAAGACGTGGTGCTCAACCGCCACGAAGGCGCCACCGAAGCGCTGCTGGCGATTGCCGACAACTACAAGGGCGACGGCAGCGTCAAGGAAGTCGAAACCGAAGAGTGGCGCACCTGGAGCGTGGTTGACCGCCTCAAACACTCGCTGGTCAAAGGAATCACCAGCCATATCATCGAAGACACCGAGGAATGCCGTCAGCAGTGCACACGGCCTATCGAAGTGATCGAAGGCCCGCTGATGGCCGGGATGAACGTGGTCGGCGACCTGTTCGGCGCGGGCAAGATGTTCCTGCCGCAGGTGGTGAAATCCGCCCGGGTGATGAAGCAAGCGGTCGGTCACCTGATCCCCTTTATCGAGCTGGAAAAAGGCGACAAGCCGGAAGCCAAGGGCAAGATCCTGATGGCCACGGTGAAAGGCGATGTGCACGATATCGGCAAGAATATCGTCGGCGTGGTCCTGGGCTGTAACGGCTACGACATTGTCGATCTCGGCGTAATGGTACCGGCGGAGAAAATCCTGCAAACGGCGATTGCCGAGAAGTGCGACATCATCGGCCTGTCCGGCCTGATCACCCCGTCGCTGGACGAAATGGTGCATGTCGCCCGCGAAATGCAGCGCCAGGGTTTTCACCTGCCGCTGATGATCGGCGGCGCCACCACCTCGAAAGCCCACACCGCGGTGAAGATCGAGCCGAAGTACCAGAACGACGCGGTGATCTACGTCACCGATGCTTCGCGCGCGGTCGGCGTGGCCACTCAGTTGCTGTCCAAGGAACTCAAGGCCGATTTTGTCGAGCGCACCCGCCTGGACTACATCGAAGTACGCGAACGCACCGCCAACCGCAGCGCGCGTACCGAACGCCTGAGCTACGCCAAATCGTTAGAGAACAAACCCAAGTTCGATTGGGCGACCTATCAGCCCAGCGTGCCGACTTTCACTGGCGTGAAGGTACTGGACAATATCGACCTGAATGTTCTGGCCGAATATATCGACTGGACGCCGTTCTTTATCTCCTGGGACCTGGCCGGCAAGTTCCCGCGCATCCTCACCGATGAAGTGGTCGGTGAGGCCGCCACCGCGCTGTATGCCGACGCCCAGGAAATGCTGAAAAAGCTGATTGACGAGAAGCTGATCAGCGCCCGCGCCGTGTTCGGCTTCTGGCCAGCCAACCAAGTCAACGACGACGATCTGGACGTCTACGCCGATAACGGCGACAAGCTGGCCACCCTGCACCACCTGCGCCAGCAAACCATCAAGCCGGACGGCAAGCCGAACTTCTCCTTGGCCGACTTTGTTGCACCGAAAGACAGCGGCATCACCGATTACGTTGGCGGCTTTATCACCACCGCCGGTATCGGCGCGGAAGAAGTGGCCAAGGCGTATCAAGAAGCCGGCGACGACTACAACAGCATCATGGTTAAAGCCCTGGCCGACCGCCTGGCTGAAGCCTGCGCCGAGTGGCTGCACAAAGAGGTGCGCACCACCTATTGGGGCTACGAGCCGGACGAGGCGCTGAGTAACGAGGAACTGATCAAGGAAGCCTACAAAGGCATCCGCCCTGCTCCCGGCTACCCAGCCTGCCCCGACCACACCGAGAAAAAAGCCCTGTTTGAATTGCTCGACCCGGCGGCCGAATTCAACAAGGCCGGTGAAAGCGGCGTGTTCCTCACCGAGCACTACGCCATGTTCCCGGCGGCTGCCGTGTCCGGCTGGTACTTCGCCCACCCACAGGCGCAATACTTCGCCGTCGGCAAAATCGACAAGGATCAGGTGGAAAGCTACACCGCCCGGAAAAAGCAGGACCTCAACGTCAGCGAGCGCTGGTTGGCACCGAACCTGGGTTACGACAACTAAACACATGGCGGCGGGCGACAGCCCGCATCCAACGTGTTGACACCTTTGCCAGCCCAATAGCACTGGGGATTGTTCCCAGTGCACGAGTTCTAGCGCCTTTATGCACAGCCTTAAACAACTTCGCAGCGGAGAGCTGGCCGGCATTACCCGGCTAGACCTGTGCTGCGATCTACACGACTTTCCAGAGGAAATTTTCTCTCTGGCCGACAGCCTCGAAGTGCTTAACCTCTCGGGCAACCGCCTCAGCGCACTCCCCGCTGACTTAGCGCGCCTGCATAAGCTGCGTATTGTGTTTTGCTCAGACAACCTATTCACCTCAGTACCTGAGGTGTTGGGCAACTGCACGCAGCTAGAAATGATCGGCTTCAAGAGCAACCGCATTCAACACCTGCCCGCTGCGGCACTGCCGTCCGCGTTGCGCTGGCTGATATTGACCGACAATCAACTCCAGCAGCTACCGGCTGAGTTAGGTGACTGTGCCCACTTACAAAAGCTGATGCTGGCGGGCAACCAGCTGCGCGCCCTTCCCGAAAGCCTGGCCAATCTGCAGCGCCTGGAGCTGCTGCGCATTGCCGCTAACCGCCTAGAACATCTGCCGGCATGGCTCACGGCATTACCGTCCTTGTGCTGGCTGGCTTTTGCAGGCAATCCATTCAGTGACGCCAGCGAAACTGCAATTCTCCAGCAACATCCACTGCCAACCATCGCCCGCGACACCCTTGAGCTGGGTGAAATACTCGGCCAGGGTGCCTCGGGGATCATCCGCAGTGCGACCTGGCAGCAGCCCAACCAGCCGGCGCAGGCCATGGCGGTCAAACTGTTCAAAGGCGATGTAACCAGCGACGGGCTTGCCCAAAGTGAGATGGCCGCCTGTATAGCAGCCGGTGAACACAACAACCTGATCAGCGTTGCCGGCCCACTGCAACCCCTGCCGGACGCTCCGCCCGGCCTGTTACTGGCGCGTATTGCACCGAGTTTCCAAGCGCTGGCTGGGCCGCCCTCACTCGCCAGCTGCACGCGCGACTGCTATGCCGAGCAGCGTCGTTTCACCGTGGCAGAAGCCTTACGCATATTGCGCGACACCGCAGCGGCCGTCGTTCACCTGCATCAACGCGGCATCATCCACGGCGATTTGTATGCCCATAACCTGCTGGTCAACCCAGCCGGGCACACCCTCCTGGGCGATTTCGGCGCAGCGTCGTTTTTTGACCCACAAAACAACAACGGGATTGCCCTGCAACAACTTGAGGCCCGGGCCTTTGCCTGCTTGCTAGAGGAGTTGTTAGTGCGCTGCAACAAAGAAGACCAGTCCACTCAGCAAACCCGCTTGTGGCACCTGCATGCACGGTGCAGCCACCCGCAACCTGCCGAGCGTCCGTTGTTTGCTGAGATTCAAGAGTGTCTGCAAGACTGCAACGTGGCCTGAGTAAATCACTGCGCCCCATTTGGTTAGACATCACCCGCACATAGCCGATTGGCGATAGGCAGAGATCGGCCAGAAGTGGCCGTTGAGTATTTGTGAGCGCGACAAGAGTCCGATGCCTCTTGGCTCCGTGTTGATGTTTCATCCCTTGCGATCAAGACGGGGTCAGCAGCTCATCAAGAATGCCAAGGCCAAAGTGGCGCTGGAGCGTAACTGCAAAGAACTGCTCTGCGATGTCCGGCAGCTCGGCATACAGCTGCAGGGTACCGTTGAGCAGCTCGTCCTGCACAACAACGGCGGGGAGCAGGGCGATGTCGCCGGAGTCGCGTGCTAGCAGACGCAGCATGGCCATGTCGTCCACCTCGGCGCATATGTACGGGCTGAGGCCGTGGCTGTCGCAGTAGACCTCGAACTGGCTGCGAATATCGCTGCTACGCCCCGGTACGATCAGGCGGGCCTGCTGCAGATCGGCGGGTAAGGTGAACGGCGCCAGCCCGGTCCGAGGCGGCCCCACCAGACACACGCTCTGCCGATCCAGCAGGCGGCAGCGCCAGGCCCGCTGACCATCGCCACTGACCGCATGGTTGGTCAGCACCACATCCAGCTTGTGCAGGGCCAGACGCTCCAGCAACTCCTCCAGGCTGCCGGACTCAAGGGTAATACGCACCTGCGCACGACCGAGAAAGGGGCGCAGCAGGTTTTCCTGAAAGTTACGCGACAGGGTTGCCACTGCACCGATGCGCAAGGGCTGGATGTCCTGCTGCGCGCCTTGTAGGGTCATCTGCAATTCGCTGCCCAAGGCAAAGATGCTCTCGGCGTAGTCCAGCACCAGTCGTCCCGCTTCGGTCAGCGTTAGGCTGCGACCGCTGCGAATAAACAGCGGGTGGCCCAGCTCGTCTTCCAGGGTACGGATTTGCGTGGACAGCGCCGATTGCGACACATGCAGCGAGTGAGCGGCGCGCGTCAGGTTGCCTTCTTTGGCAACGGCCCAGAAGTAATGCAGGTGGTGAAAGTTGAGTCGGCGCACGCTGAATTCCCAAAAAAAGAATGATCTATTCATATCAATCTATTTTTAATAGATTAACTGCTGCGGGAGACTAAGGCCACTCGATGGATTAGGAGCTACGCCCGTGCCGATCATTCTCCCGCCCTTGGTCGAACTGTTGCCCTGGGTGTATGCCCTGACGCTGATTCCAGCTAGCCTCTTACACACTCGCGAGCACTTCTGGTGGTCGGCCCGAGGCGCCGGCTACTTCGGCTTGGGCCTGGTTCTGGTGGCCTGGCTACAAGCGGCTCTGAACCAACAGGCCGATGATCGACTGGGCCTGGCCATGGCGGGGTTGGTCAGTATCCTGGCGTTGGTGATCATCGACTATTCCCGGCGCTATCTGGAGGGTGAGCTCGGACAGCAGCGCTATGTGCTGGCCCTGCTCGGTACGCTGGCGGCAGTGGCCACGGTAGTCACCAGCACCGATCTGCTGCTGCTGGTTGCTGCCTGGATGCTCTCCAGCCTGTGCCTGCATCAGCTGCTCACGTTTTACCGCGACCGTCCGCAGGCCCTGGTGGTGGCGCACAAGAAATTTCTCGCCAGTCGCCTGGCCGATGTCTGTTTGCTGCTGGCCACCGGGTTACTGGTGCGCGCTGGCGGTGACAGCAGCATCGCGGTGATTCTCGACGCCGTGAACAGCCGCCTGCAGGCCAGCGGCCAGATCGGCTGGGACCTGCAACTGGCGGCGCTGCTGCTGGCCCTAGCGGTGATCTTGAAGTCGGCGCAGCTGCCGGTGCATGGCTGGCTTATCCAGGTGATGGAAGCACCGACGCCGGTGTCAGCGCTGCTGCACGCCGGGCTGGTCAACCTCGGCGGTTTCCTGCTGCTGCGCTTCGCCCCGCTGTTTTCTGCCGCCGTGCCGGCGCAAAGCTTGTTGGTAGTGGTCGGCGGTCTGACCGCAGTGCTCGCCGCGTTGGTGATGATGACGCGCATCAGCATCAAGGTCCGCCTGGCCTGGTCGACCTGCGCGCAGATGGGTCTGATGCTGCTGGAGTGCGGCCTGGGGCTCTACGAACTGGCCCTGGTGCACTTGCTGGCGCACTCGCTGTACAAGGCCCATGCCTTCCTCGCCGCTGGCGAGACGGTGGCCCAGGCGCGCCAACATGCCCTACAGCCCGTCGCTCCGCTACCGGGTTTGGGCGATCTGCTATGGGCTCTTTTGTTAGCCGGCCTGGCGCTGGCGCTGCTGCAGGGCGTTTGGACCTGGCTGCTGCCGGGTCATGAGCTGCCTCTGGTGGCCCTGGCCATTCTCGTCATCGGCCTGGCCCCCTGGTGCCTGCGCCGCGGGCAGGTTTTGCAGGGGCTGAGCATGTTCGTGCTGCTGTTGGCGGCCTACCTGCTCTGGCACCAGGCCGCTGCCTGGATTCTGGATACCCCGCTAACGGAGGCGCCACTGTTACTGACCGGGCTGGCCCTGCTGTTGTTTGTCGGCCTGTACCTGCTGCAGACGCTGATCCTGGCGCGTCCCCAGGGCGCACTGGCGCAGCGTCTTTATCCGCTGGCCTTTGCCGGCTTCTACCTGGATGAGCACTTCACCCGCCTGACCTTCCGCCTTTGGCCGGTGCGTTCGCCCCAGCCCCTGACTTCGCCTACTGGAGACCGTCCATGACTGCGCTCGAACATTTCGCCAGCCTCGACCGGGATGCGCTGCACGAGGCTGCGCGTCAGGCCTGCGCGCGTATCGCCCCGACCTGGCCACTGGACCGCATGATCGCCGTCAACCCGCTGTGGGAGCGCCGTGAACACGCCTGGTCAACCGTCGCCGCAGAGCTCTGGCAACATGCCGGCAGCTCGCTGACGCTAAGCGCTGCCGACTACCGGAGCGCCTGGCAGGAGGGTCGCATTGGCGCACATCACCTACAGCAGGCCCTGGCGGAACAGGCCGAGCCCTTGACCCTCGCACAGGTGCTGCAGGCCCTGGAGATGCCGCCTCCGGCACACACCGGGCTGCCTCTGCTGGAAGACCTGGCCGATCCCGGCATCCCGCTACCGGGTTGGCCGGTGCTGATCACCCAGCAGATTGGCCAATGCTGCGCCGCCTGGTTCGACCACGAACAGGCCGATTGGCGTCCGGAAGCCGGCGCCGGGCTATACCAGACCTGGCGCAGCAGCATGCTGGCAGACAGAGGGTTGAGCGTACTCAGTGACTGCCGCGACCTGCACGGGCGCATTGCCGAGCTGCCATTGCAGCCCCACGCGGCGCTTGAGGCCGCGGTGCAGCGCCTCGGGCTGAGCGCTGAGGACTGGGCGCCCTGGTTCGACTGCCTGTTGCTGCGCAGCTTGGGGTGGGCCTCCTGGTGTACGTACAAGCGCTGGCAGGCCAACCTGCAGGGGCAGGATGACCCGACCACCCTGGAGTTGCTGGCGATCCGCGCCGCCTGGGAGTGGCTGGTGGATGATCGCCAGCGCGATGGGCAGAGCCGCTGGCAGCGCTGGCGCGCGGCCTGGCAGGCCGGTTTGCAGCAGCCACCCGCGGCTGCCTGGCAGGCCTTGCAAGTGTGGCAACGGGCCGACGAGCTGGTCTGGCAGGAACAGCTGCAGCAGAAACTCTGCCGGACGGAACCGGCCACGCTGCCGCAGGCGCCGCTGGCCAAGCTGTTCTTCTGCATCGATGTGCGCTCTGAACCCCTGCGCCGCGCTCTGGAGCAGGTCTGTCCGGACCTTGAGACCGGTGGTTTTGCCGGCTTCTTCGGCCTGCCCATTGCCTATACGCCGCTGGGCACTTCCGCCACCCGCCCGCAGTTGCCAGGGCTGCTGGCACCGCAGTTGCAGGTCAGCGACAGCAGTGGGGATGCCGCGCAGGATAATCACCTGGCGCAGCGCCGCCAGGCGCGGCTGGCCCGTCAGGGCGGCTGGCGTCTGTTCGAACGCCTGCCGGCGTCGACCTTTACCCTGGTCGAGAGTGTGGGCCTGGGCTATGTCGGTGCGCTGCTCGGGCGTACCTGTGGCCTCTCCTCGGGTACTCAAGAGGCACATCGCAGCGGCTGGCGCACTGCCGAGTGGCAGCAGTTGCACCCGCAATTGCCGGCCCTGTCACTGACTCAGAAGACTGATCTGGCCGCGCGCATTCTCCAGGCCATGGGGCTCAACGGCCCGGTCCCGGCGCTGCTGGTGCTGCTCGGGCACGGCAGCCAGAGTGCCAACAACCCCCAGGCGGCGGGGCTCGACTGCGGTGCCTGCTGCGGCCAGAGCGGCGAGGTCAATGCGCGCCTGCTGGCCGGCCTGCTCAACGACCGCGAGGTGCGCGCCGAACTGCGCCAGCGCGGCCATGACCTGCCGGCTCACTGCCATGTGCTGGCCGGCCTGCACAACACCACCACCGACGAGGTGCAAGTGTTTGCCCACGAGGCCATTCCGGCCACCCTGCAAGCGGACTGGCTGCGCGTGCGCCAGGCGCTTGATCAGGCAGCTGCCCAGGTGCGCCAGGAGCGCGCCACCGGGCTGGGCCTGACGGCGCTGCAGGCGCAACCGGTCAAATTGCTCGATCGGCTGCGCCGGCGTGCCCGTGACTGGTCGCAGACCCGGCCCGAATGGGGCCTGGCCAACAACGCCGCGTTTATCGCCGCGCCGCGCGCGCGTACTCGCGGTGTCGACCTGCAGGGCCGCGCCTTCCTGCACGACTACGACTGGCGCGAGGATGCCGAGGGCGCGGTGCTGGAGCTGATCATGACCGCGCCCATGGTGGTGGCGCACTGGATCAACCTGCAGTACTTCACCTCGACCACCGACAATGCGCGGTTTGGCAGCGGCAATAAGTTGCTGCACAACGTGGTTGGCGGACATATCGGCGTATTCGAGGGCAACGGCGGCGATCTGCGCATCGGCCTGGCCCGCCAGTCGCTGCACGATGGCCAGCAGTGGAGGCATCGCCCGCTGCGCCTGCATGTGATGATCGAGGCGCCGCAGGCCATGATCGACCGGGTCATCGAGAACCACGCCGTGGTGCGCGACCTGGTTCTGCATGGCTGGCTGTACCTGCTGCGCATGGACGGTCAACCCGCCCACCTGGAGCGTCGCACCGCAACAGGCTGGCAACCGCTGCCGGGAGTCTGATCGATAATGGCCGTACCTTTAGGGCGCGGCCTTGTCGCATCTCGGTCAAACCGCGCCGCCGGCTACGCGTAGCGCAAATAAAAAACCGCCTGTTGATTCAGGCGGCTTTTTATTCAGTGCTGCGAATCGGCTAAAAGTACCCCTCGATTTTCTTCTTCTCCATCGAGCCATCCTGATCATGGTCGATAATCCGGCCCTGGCGTTCGGAGGTCCGGGTCAGCAGCATTTCCTGGATGATCTCTGGCAGCGATTGCGCCTGCGATTCGACGGCGCCGGTCAACGGGTAGCAACCAAGGGTGCGGAAACGCACCCAGCGGGTCTGGATGCCCGCGCGCTGCTCCGGGGTGAGGTGCGCCAGCAGGCGTTCGTCGTCCACGCATATCAGCGTGCCATGCAGCTCGACCACCGGACGCGGCGCCGCGCGATAGAGGTCTACGATCTCGATCCCTTCGAGGTGGATGTACTGCCAGATATCCAGCTCAGTCCAGTTCGACAGGGGAAATACCCGCAGGCTCTCGCCGGCGTTGATCCGCGTGTTGTACAGCTGCCAGAGCTCGGGCCTTTGCTGCTTGGGGTCCCAGCGCTGGTGCGCATCGCGGAACGAGCAGACGCGCTCCTTGGCCCGTGACTTTTCTTCGTCGCGCCGCGCCCCGCCAAAACAGGCATCGAAGCCGTATTGCGCCAGCGCCTGCTTTAGTGCCTCGGTCTTCATGATGTCGGTGTACTTGGCCGAACCCACGGAGAACGGGGTGATGTTCAGGCGCTGCCCATCCGGTTTGATGTGCACGCGCATATCCAGGCCCAGGCGCGCGGCCAGACGGTCGCGGAACTGGCCCATTTCGGCAAACTCCCAACCGGTGTCCACGTGCAGCAGCGGAAAGGGCAGCGGCCCCGGAAAGAACGCCTTGCCCGCCAGGTGCAACAGCACGGTGGAATCCTTGCCAATCGAATAGAACAGGCAGGGGTTGCGCATTACGGCCACCACCTCGCGCAGGATGTGCATGGCTTCGGCTTCGAGTGCACGCAGGTGACTCAAGCGTTGATTTGCAGGGGCGAAAGCATTCATGGGTTGCACTGCTCGCAGTGGCCGGCACTGGCCAGTTGGGTAACGGGATGTCGTTCTTCATGCTGACAGGCCGGGCACACCCAGATGTGTGCGGCCGCTAATGGGGTGCTCAGACTACAGTCCACGCAGAGCAGGCCGGGCTCGCTGCGCGCCACGGCGAAACCGCATGCCTGACAGCTCGGGCAGTGGCTGCTCAGGCGCTTCGCCAGTTGCGCTGAGGCATCACGGATCACCGTCTGGCGCAGCGGGTTTAGATGGGCGCGCATGTCGGTCTCCAGCCAGATCTTCGGTTCGCGCGCCAGCAGCCAGTCCAGTTGAGCGAGCAGCCAGTCGCGCTCGCGAATACCCTTGCGGAACCAGGCTTCGCCGGGACGCCCGAGAATCAGGGCATGTTCGGGAAAGCGCGCGCGCTGCATAAACGTATCGGCGCCTTCCAGGCTGTCGACCTCGACCTGGGCATAGTTGGTCGCCCCCGAGCCGGCCAGTGCATAAACCGGATACTGCAGCTCTGCGTCCCACAGGCAGAGGATTTCGTAGTCCCAGGGCATCCAGCCCAGATGCGGATCACGGCCGAAGCTGCCCTCACTGCCCAAGCCATAGCGCACCTGGCCCAGCGCACAGGCCAGCTTGGCCTTATTCAGCGCCGCATCCTGGGCGCTCCCCTGGCGCGGCACTTCACGGCTGAAGGTGCCAAAGTGGTCGGTGTCGTAGCTGCTGATCGATTCGATACACAAGCCTAATTGGGCCAGGGCATCGGTGACCAACCGGCCCTTGTCATGGCAGGTGAGGAAGGCAACGGGTTGCACCTGGGTTAACGCAGCGGGGTGCCCATGCGGGGCGAGAGCGGCAGACATGGCGAGAATCCCTGGAAATGACGACACAGGCATTTTCACCAGTACTTGATATAGTCAAAAATAGATTATCAGCCTAAAAATCATCGGTACTTAGCAATGCAAAGGCCGCGCTTCCATACCCGCCAGACCACGTTTCGCCAGCTGGAAACCTTTCTCGCGGTTGCCGAGCGCCTCAGCGTGACCGAGGCGGCTCGCGCGTTGCACCTGGCCCAGCCCTCGGTGTCGACGCAGGTCGCTAAGCTGGAGCAGGCCCTGGGCATGAACCTGTTTGAGCAATTGGGCAAACGTTTGCACCTGACCGATGCCGGGCGTGAGGTACAGGCCGGGGCACGGGAAATCTTCGATGCCCTCGATCACTTGGAAATGCGCCTGGCCCAGCTCAACGGCCTGACGGCCGGGCAGCTCAGGCTCGGTGCGGTCACCACGGCCAAGTACCTGGTGCCACGCTTGCTGGGGCCTTTCTGTCGGCAGTATCCGCAGGTCGAGGTCGAGCTGAACATCGCCAACCGCTCGGAAGTGATCCGCCGCCTGGAAGACAACCGCGACGACCTCTATGTGTTCAGCCAGCCGCCGCGCCATCTGGATCTGGACGCCATGCCGTTGGCCGATAATCCGCTGGTGGTTATTGCGCCGGCCGGCCACCGTTTCACCGGTCAGCGTATTCGCTGGGAGCAACTGGCGGCGGAGCCGTTTCTCAGCCGTGAACCCGGTTCCGGCACACGCCTAGCCATCGAAGAGCACTTTGCCCGCTTTGGTTGGACGCTGAAGCCGCAGATGACCATCGAGAGCAACGAGGCGATCAAGGAGTCTGTCGCGGCGGGACTGGGTATTGCCATCCTGTCGCGCCATACCCTGATCCACACCGCTCCGGGCAATCTGGTCGAGCTGGATGTGGAGGGCTTTCCGATCCCCAACCGCTGGTATTTGGTGCGCTGGCGGACCAAGAATCCGTCACCGGCGGCGCAGGCCTTCAGTCGCTTCGCCGAAGTGCCGCTGGAGACCCCGATGCTACCGGAGTGAGGCCTTAAAGCCGTTGACTGGCTCGGGCCAGGCGGTCGTGTACCGCCGCCCAAGCGTCATGTTGTGGCGGTAGCTGGATATATAGGAGCTCCAGCCCTAGGGCGTCGAGTTGATAGAGTGCGGCATAGAGGCCGGCGGCATAGGCTAGTGGGTCGCCCCCCAGATTGATTGCCGGGCCCTGGCTGGGTTGTGCCTGGCCGCACCAGAGCCAGCCGCAGCGTGGCGAGGCGAGCGCCTCTGCGGGTGCCTGAACGAAGGCTAGGCTCAGAGTGCTGGGGGCATAGTGGCGATGGTGCTGGCCAGGTGCACGCACGCCACCGTCCTTGCCTTCAAGCGGCTCCCCGAGCACAGCCTCTAGCTGGCGCTGGCTGAGCATGCCGCGGCGCAGCAGACGAGGGCTGTCACCTGGCAGCAGGCTGACGATGCTCGACTCCAGGCCCACCTGGCAGGCGCCGCCATCCAAAATCCACAGATCACTGTCGGCAAACTGCTGGGCCACGTGCGCGGCGCTGGTCGGGCTGATCGACATGTAGCGATTGGCTGACGGCGCCACCAGGCCACCGCCGAAGGCCGCAAGCAGGGCCTGCGCCTTCGGATGGGCCGGCACCCTTAGCGCCACACTGTCCTGGCCAGCGGTGACGCTGCGCGAAACCTCGTCACGGGCGGGTAAGACCAGGGTCAGCGGTCCCGGCCAGCAGGCCTTCATCAGGCGCTGGGCGGCCGGTGGCACCTCAGCGGCCCACTCGGTGACCTGCTCGGCACGCTGCAGATGGACGATCAGTGGGTTACTACTCGGGCGTCCCTTGAGTGCGAACACCTGCTGGATGGCCGCATCCTGGCGCGCGTCGGCCGCCAGGCCATAGACGGTTTCCGTGGGCATGGCGACCAGGTGACCGGCCCGCAGGCGGGCGGCGCATTCGTGAACATTACTTGTAATAAAGGGCATAGCGAGGTGTGTGCTGGGTCTGAATGATCAGATTCTCTCACGCATTGCGCATCAAAACTTACCCTTGGTCGAGGTGCGAATAGTGATTTCACCTAAAATATTTGTGAGTACTTGCTGCTCCTGAACGGCAACTTTTGGCCGATTCTGTTGAAAAATTCCCGTAGTGATTTTTGCCCATGAAAGAGCGTTAGCGACGTTGAAATCTGGTTCGTTCAGAATGCGGAGCTGTCTTGGTTTTTACTTAGCAATTTCTAAAGTGAGCGTTTTTTGAGCTGCCGAGAAGCAGCGCTCTCAGAAATCGACTTTTTCAACAAAATCGGCCGACAGCAGCCGGTCATGAAAGGCTGCTGTTGGCCAGTCCCCGCCTCGCGGCCGAGGGGGGGAACCAAGTTTTATACTGGCAGCTTGGCGATTACCTTGATTTCGAAGTCGAAGCCAGATAACCAGGTCACGCCGAGAGCGGTCACTGTTGGGTAAGGTGCTTCGCCCCAATACTCGGCCGCTACTTCCCAGATGGTCTCGAATTTCGAGTCGGGGTCGACCATAAAGATAGTCGTGTCGACCACATCATCGAAGCTGCAGCCTGCCTCGGCCAGAATCGCATTGAGATTGGCGAAGGTAAGGCGTACCTGCGCGCCTAGGTCTGGCTCTGGCGAACCATCCTTGCGGCTACCAACTTGACCGGATACGAACAGAAAGCCGTTAGAGCGAATCGCTGGCGAGTAGCGATGAAGCTCGTACAGTGCATGGCGGTTAGGTGGGAATACCACATCACGTTTACTTGTCATTACATGCCTCCATCGGGGCCATTGGGGCCCGTTGTTTACGATGGATTCACTATAAAAAGACCGTCGGTATCGATAAACAAGCAACTCTAGTCATGACTGTTTGTAGAATCCAAACAATCTAGTCTTGAGTGAGGCGTGAAATGGACCGTTTCGATGCGATGCAGGCCTTTGCCCGAGTGGTAGAAACCGGCAGCTTTACCAAGGCGGCTGCTACCTTGCACATGAGCAAGACCAGCGTGACGCAACTCATCCAGCAGCTGGAGGCACGACTGCGTGTACGACTGCTAAACCGGACTACGCGCAAGGTCAACGTCACCGCTGATGGTGCGGCTTACTACGAGCGTGTCATACGTTTGCTGGCCGATATGGACGATGCCGAGACCAGCCTTTCCAGCGCGTCGATGGCTCCGCGAGGGCGGCTACGGGTGGATGTGCCCAGTCCGTTTGCGCGCATGCTATTGATACCGTCCTTGCCGGCGTTATATGCGCGACATCCAGAAATTCAGCTGAGCCTTGGCGTTAGCGACCGCATCGTTGACATCATTGGCGAGAACGTCGACTGCGTGGTGCGTGGCGGCGTGATCACCGATCAATCTCTAGTGGCGAGACATGTGGGAGATCTGCAGCTTGGGGTCTACGCGGCGCCGAGCTATCTGCATCGTTCTGGCACCCCAGTGCATCCGCGTGAGCTGGAAGAACGTAATCACAGTACGGTGGGCTTTCTCTGGTCACGCACAGGTAAGGCCCTACCCTACGCGATGCAACGGGGCGAAGAACGTATCGAGGCTCAGGGCCGCCCACTGCTGACAGTCGATGATGGCAACGCATACCTCGCCGCCGGCCTTGCCGGCCTGGGTATGCTCTGGCTTCCGCAGTACATGGCCAAACCACATCTAGCTACAGGTGAGTTGCTTCCGCTGTTCGAGAACTGGAGCATGGCACCGATGCCGATGTACTTGGCCTTCCCGCCAAGCCGACATGTTAGTGCCAAACTGCGGGTATTTATCGACTGGGTGATTGCGTTGATGGCCGAGCATGCGCCGGTAGTTGAACTGGATTGATTAAGGTCGCTTTTGCTAAAAGCACCACCCACCAGTATGGCGAATGCGGCGCGAAGCGATTAAAAGCCCAGCAGATAAAGACCTACTTGGCCGAGATATCTTCTTGCTAGCGTCCGCTTTTTGCCGGACTGCGGCCTGTCGCTACCCATCATGAAATCTGCTGAACAATCAGCTCGACCGTTTCTAGGCTTAATCAATTAGAGCGCTGGCTCGTAAATCACCTAGTAACAGCCCACAAAAAACCGCCAGGATATGGCGGTTTTTTTGTGACCGCAGACCTTTACTGCTGCAACTCCTGCTCGCTGAACATATCGCTAAACAGCATGCTCGACAGGTAGCGCTCGCCGGAGTCCGGCAGGATCACCACGATGGTTTTGCCTTGCATCTCCGGCTCGTTTGCCAGGCGTAGGGCGGCTGCCATGGCTGCACCGCAGGAAATACCGCACAGAATCCCCTCTTCACGCATCAGGCGCAGGGCCACAGCCTTGGCATCGTCGTCAGTCACCAGCTCAACCCGGTCGACCATGCTCAGGTCGAGGTTGCTTGGGACAAAGCCCGCGCCGATACCCTGGATCTTGTGCGGGCTGGGTTTGACCTCTTCACCAGCGATGGTTTGGGTGATTACTGGCGAGCTGATCGGCTCAACTGCTACCGAGAGAATCGGCTTGCCTTGGGTGTTTTTGATGTAACGGGAAATCCCGCTGATGGTGCCGCCGGTGCCGACACCGGATACCAGCACATCAATTGCGCCGTTGGTGTCATTCCAGATTTCCGGGCCGGTGGTTTTTTCATGGATTGCCGGGTTGGCCGGGTTATTAAATTGCTGCGGCATAAAGTAGGTGTTGCTATCGGACTCGGCGATTTCCGTCGCTTTATCGATGGCGCCTTTCATACCTTTGGCGGGCTCGGTAAGCACCAGCTCGGCACCCAGGGCCTTGAGTACCTTGCGCCGCTCCAGGCTCATCGAGGCCGGCATGGTCAGCAACAATTTATAGCCTCGGGCGGCAGCCACAAAGGCCAGGCCGATCCCCGTATTGCCGGAGGTTGGCTCAACAATGGTCATGCCAGGTTTAAGCACGCCGCGCTCTTCCGCATCCCAGACCATGCTCGCGCCGATACGGCACTTCACCGAGTAAGCCGGATTGCGCCCTTCTATCTTGGCCAGGATGGTTACACCTTTAGGCCCGAGGCGGTTAATCATCACCAGCGGTGTGTTGCCAATGGATTGCGCGTTGTCTGCGAAGATGCGGCTCATAGCGGGTCCTTTTTCATGCGTTGCCGAGTAAGCTCTCAAGCCTAAGGCCGGTTCGAGCGGCAGTCCAGCCATGCCAGCCCCCGGCAGGAAACCTATTGTTATTGGATAAGTCTGTTTGTATATGAAGAAGCGCTACCGAATCCCCCTCTGGACACTGCTCAGCCTAGCCATCGCCCTGATAGCCCTGCATGTCGCCCTGCCCTGGCTACTGCGCGACTACCTGAATGACAAGCTGGCCAATATGGGCGACTACCGTGGCCAGATCAGCGATATCGACCTGGCGTTGTGGCGTGGGGCGTACCAAATCAACGGCCTGCATATCGTCAAGGTTAACGGCAAGGTGCCTGTGCCGCTGCTCAAAGCCCCAGTGATCGACCTCGCCGTCAGTTGGCGGGCGCTGTGGGAATCGCACAGCGTGGTCGCCGAAGTGGCCTTCGTGCGGCCGCAGATGACCTTTGTCGACGGCGGTAACGCTGCCGACTCACAAACCGGTGAAGGCGTCGATTGGCGCGCGCAACTCAAAGGCCTGCTGCCCATTCACATCAACGAAATCCGCATACAGGACGGCACCCTGGCCTTCCGCAACTTCAGCGCAAACCCACCGGTAGACCTGCAAGCCAACCAGATCAACGGCCGACTCCTCAACCTGAGCAACGTCAATGTGGCCGACACGCGGCGACCCGCCAGCCTGCAGGCCAACGCCAACATGTTTGAGCAAGCACCGCTGCAGGTCAGTGCCAACTTCGACCCACTCGGCCAATTGGATGATTTCGACCTGCGCCTACGCATCACCGACATTCAACTCAAACAGCTCAACAGCTTTACCCGCGCCTATGCTGACTTCGACTTTGCCGCCGGACAGGGCGATTTCGTCATGGAGTTGGATGCCCAGCAAGGCAAGCTCAAGGGTTACGCCAAGCCACTGCTGCGCGACATGGAAATCTTCAACTGGCAGCAGGATGTTGTAGCCAAGGACAAGAGTCTGCTGAGCGGAGCCTGGGAAGCCCTGGTCGGTGGTAGCAGTTGGCTGCTGAAAAATCAGCGTAAGGACCAATTCGCCACCCGCATCGACATCGACGGCGACCTCAAGGCCTATGACGTCAGTCGCTGGCAGGCCTTCAAGGCGATTCTGCGCAATGCTTTTGTCCAGGCGTTCAACAACCGCTTTGACAGCCAATAACCGTGACAGAAGCCAAGTGACCCGCCATTCAGTGACTGAATGGCGCGTCTACGTTCACAGTCGCCAGGGCTGCGCGTTATAGTCTGCTTTTCAAATACTGAACCCGCGGGTATGGCCCTGCGCGTTACCGTTCGAGGATTTACCGATGAAGTTCGAAGGCACCCAGTCTTACGTCGCCACCGACGACCTCAAGCTCGCGGTCAATGCCGCCATCACCCTGGAGCGCCCGTTGCTGGTCAAAGGTGAGCCGGGTACCGGTAAAACCATGCTGGCCGAACAACTGGCCGAATCCTTTGGCGCGCGCCTGATCACCTGGCACATCAAGTCCACCACCAAGGCCCACCAGGGCCTGTACGAGTACGACGCCGTCAGCCGCCTGCGCGATTCGCAGCTGGACTCGGACAAAGTCCACGACGTGCGCAACTACATCAAGAAAGGCAAGCTGTGGGAGGCCTTCGAGTCGGAGGATCGGGTGATTCTGCTGATCGATGAGATCGACAAAGCTGACATCGAGTTCCCCAACGATTTGCTGCAAGAACTCGACAAGATGGAGTTCTACGTTTACGAGACCGACGAGACGATCAAGGCGAAAAAACGCCCGATCATCATCATCACCTCGAACAACGAGAAAGAGCTGCCGGACGCCTTCCTGCGCCGCTGCTTCTTCCACTACATCGCCTTCCCGGATCGCGCGACCCTGCAGAAGATCGTCGACGTGCACTACCCCAACATCAAGAAAGACCTGGTCGCCGAAGCGCTGGATGTGTTCTTCGACGTACGCAAGGTACCGGGCCTGAAGAAGAAGCCGTCCACCAGCGAACTGGTCGACTGGCTAAAACTGCTGATGGCCGACAACATCGGCGAAGCCGTGCTGCGCGAACGCGACCCGACCAAGGCCATCCCACCTCTGGCAGGTGCCCTAGTGAAGAACGAGCAGGATGTGCAGTTGCTGGAGCGTCTGGCTTTTATGAGCCGCCGCGCCGGTCGTTGATAGCTGCGTAGGGTGGAAAACCGTGAAGCGTTTTCCACAGGATGGCCATCTACCTTGCCAATCACCTACGCCGTATAGACCCGGTGGATGAACAAAGCGTCATCCACCCTACGGGTAATCGGGAGACAACTGCCATGCTGCTCAACCTATTCAACGAAATGCGCGCAGCCAAAGTGCCGGTGTCGGTACGTGAGCTACTCGACCTGATCAACGCGTTGAAGCACAACGTGGTGTTCGCCGACATGGACGAGTTCTATTTCCTTTCGCGCACCATTCTGGTCAAGGACGAGCGGCATTTTGACAAGTTCGACCGCGCGTTCGGGGCCTACTTCAAGGGCCTGGAAAACCTTAACCAGCATATCGAGACATTAATCCCCGATGAGTGGCTGCGCAAAGAATTCGAGCGTTCGCTGACCGATGAGGAGCGCGCCAAGATCGAATCCCTCGGCGGCCTGGACAAGCTGATCGAGGAGTTCAAGAAGCGCCTCGAGGAGCAGAAAGAACGCCACGAAGGCGGCAACAAGTGGATCGGCACCGGCGGTACCAGCCCTTTTGGCTCCGGCGGTTTCAACCCGGAAGGCATCCGCGTGGGTGATGCGGGCAAACGTCAGGGTAAGGCAGTCAAGGTCTGGGATCAGCGCGAGTATAAAAACCTCGATGATCAGGTCGAGCTGGGCACGCGCAATATCAAGGTAGCCCTGCGCCGCCTGCGCAAGTTCGCGCGCCAGGGAGCTGAAGACGAACTTGATCTCAGCGGCACCATCGACCACACCGCCAAAGATGGCGGCCTGCTGAACATTCAAATGCGCCCAGAGCGGCGCAACGCGGTGAAATTGCTGATTCTGTTCGACATCGGCGGCTCGATGGACGCCCACGTCAAAGTCTGCGAAGAGCTGTTCAGCGCCTGCAAGACCGAGTTCAAGCATATGGAGTACTTCTACTTCCATAACTGCGTGTACGAGTCGGTGTGGAAGAACAACCTGCGCCGTACCAGCGAGCGCTTTTCCACGCAGGATCTGCTGCACAAATACGGCGCGGATTACAAAGTGGTATTCGTCGGCGACGCGGCCATGGCGCCCTACGAGATCACCCAGGCCGGCGGCAGCGTCGAGCACTGGAACGAGGAGCCGGGCTACGTCTGGATCAAGCGCTTTATGGAGAAGTACAAGAAGCTTATCTGGATCAACCCCTACCCCAAGGACACTTGGAGCTACACCGCTTCGACCAACATCATGCGCGAGCTGTTGGAAGATCAGATGTACCCACTGACCTTGCAGGGTCTGGAAGACGGAATGAAGTTTCTTTCCAAATAGTGAACCCGCCCCGGGCCGGGGCGGGCTTATGCAACAACTTTACTTCTTGCCGGTCAGGCGCTTGGTCAACCAGCCGAACAGCAGTACCGGCACTAGCCAGAACTTTTTCAGCAACAGCAGGATGGTGGCGAACAGGCCAGCTTTAGCCGCCAGTTTGCCGGCGATCAACGCACCGATGCCGTAGGCTGCCACTTGGTCGATATCCGGATCGAAGTCGGCGTAGCGGCTGCCACCGTTGAATTCGGTCATCGCCAACACCGCCGGCACGTTCTCTTGGATCTCCGGCAGTTGGTCCATATTGGCGATGAAGTTCAATACCAACACACCTTTGCGGCCCAATACGCGGATGTTGTAGTTCAGGGTATTGATGTCGCTGTCACCGAAACGCAGTTCCTTGGCCCAATGCAGTTTCTTGCCTTGGGCATCGTAGTGCGGCTGTGCGGCCCAGCCCAACAATTCAATCGACTCGTAGCCATTCTCGGCGCGCCAAACGTTGCTCTCGACCGTCTCTTGCTGCAGTTGCTCGAGCATCTCGACGTAATCGATATCGGCTGCGTCTTCGTCGGAGACGAAACCGCTTTCTTCGAATTCGACGGTCACCGCCCACGATTCATCAGCCAGTGGCGAAATGCCGGCCGGCAGAATCATCCCCAGTGGCAGCTCATCAGTCGGCGGGTTACCCCAGGCGTCGACCAATACCCGGTTGGCATCCTCGCGATCGAGGAACACCAGGTTTTCCGGCAGATTCAGGCTCGCCAGGTTGTCGCCCAGTACCACCTTGCCGGTTTGAAAGTTCAGGCTGGCGAGAAAGTCCTCTTCGCTCATACCCTGCTCTTCCTGTTCCTCTACCAGCTCTTCTTGTACTTGCTCTTCTTGCTGTTGCTCTGCCATCGACTCGGCCGGAACCGCAGATCCAGCTTGCGGCTCGGTTGATTCGGCGTGGGCAAACGGCAGGGAAACAGCCAACATGGCTGCAAGGATCAGATCCTTGATCAACATAAAACCCTCCATTAACAACGAAATAATTGAAGGCACAACGCTATCACGCGGAGATAGAGCTGCCGGCTGTTTCTTGACGCTTTTTGAAACATTTTCACAAACTTGCTGATCGCTTCTCGATTGGCAGCGTGGTGATCGCAAGCCCTGCCAGCAGAAGCGCCGAATACGCCACTAGATCCAACGACAGCAACGAGCCCTCGTACAGGGCGCCGATCACCATGACGAAGCGCTACTGCGCGAGCGCGATCACACCAAGGCCATCCGCCGCTGGCAGGCACTTTGTGAAGAACGAGCAAGGGGTGCTTTAACTGGGACTGGTATCGCTGCCAGTCAGGCAGTCGACCAGTGCCGCGGCAAACCCCGACAACAGCTCACGTTTGCGCACACAGACCTTCAAATCACGTTGCGCCCAGGGTTCTTCCAGCTCAATCACCACCAGCTGCGCCCCAGCTGTTACCGCACTGCGCGGCACGAGGCCGATGCCAACGCCTGCACTGACCATGCGGCACACCGCTTCAAAGCTGCGCACCTGAATCCGCACCTCAAGATGTCGCCCCAGTGCGGCGGCGGCATTCATGGTAAAGGTGTGGATCGCCGAGCCGGAATGCAGCATGACAAAGGGGTAATCCAGCACCTGGGCAAACAGACTGCTGCCGCTCGCCGCAAGCGGATGATCGGCCGGTGCAATAAGCACCAGCCGGTCGGCTCGGTACGGAATCAGTTCGACCTCAACACCCTCAATCGCGCTGGCCACCACACCGACTTCCACTTCGCCCCGTGCCACGGCCATCAGCACGTTCGGGCTGGTGTGTTCTTCCAGGGAAATACTGACTTGCGGATGGCGCTGCAAAAAGCTCGAAAGGCTATCGGGCAAAAAGGTATGGGTGGCATGGGTGTTGGCCCACAGGCTAACGTGGCCACGCACGCCTTTGGCATAGGGCGTAAGGTCGGCATGCATCTGCTCGAGCTGGGCAAACACCTGACGCGAATGGCGCAATAAAGCCTCGCCGGCACGGGTCAGGCTGACGCCGCGCGGCTCACGCAGCAGCAGCGGCGTGCCGATCGACTCTTCCAGCACGCGCATGCGGTGGCTGGCCGAAGACGCCGCCAGATGCACGCGCTCGGCACCTCGGGTTAAATTCTTCGCTTCGGCAATCGCGACAAACAGGCGCAGATCAATCAGGTCATAGTGCATAGCGTTAGTTAAATCCGAACGATCACTTATGGAAAAGCCAATTCCATCGCGATTCTATACCCCGCATCATTCGGCGCAGCACAACTCTTTAGGGATTTACCCACATGCCATGGAAAACCTGGCCAGCCGAACGCGTCGGCATCGCACTGGCGGTGCTCGCCGCATTCGGTTTCTCGTTCAAGGCGATTTTCGTCAAATTGGCCTACGCCGCCGCACCAGTGGACGCGGTTACTCTGCTAGCACTGCGCATGAGCTTTGCCCTGCCCATCGCGCTGTGGGCCACCCTCTGGCTATGCCGCGCAGCGCCGCCGCTCACACGCAGGGACTGGGGCATGCTGATTGCGCTGGGCCTGCTCGGTTACTACGGCGCCAGCATTCTGGATTTTATTGGCCTGCAGTACATTTCGGCGGCGCTTGAACGGCTGATTCTGTTTATCTACCCGACCATGACCGTTCTGATCGGTGTGCTGTTTATGGGCAAGCATCTGGAGAAACGCCAGGTAGCGGCGTTACTGCTGTCCTACGCTGGCATCGGCCTGGCCTTCGCCCACGATCTGCAGGTGGCGGAGGACCTGCACACCGTGCTGATCGGCGCTGCCTTCGTATTCGGCTCTGCGCTGTGCTACGCCCTGTATAGCTCCGGAGCCGAGGTGGCGATTCACCGGTTGGGCACCATTCGCTTTGCTGCCCTGGCGATTATCGTCTCCACGTTTGCTACGCAGATTCATTTCCTCGCCACTCAACCGTTTTCCGCACTGCAACAACCAGCCGAGGTGTATGCGTACAGCGCGGCGATGGCGATTTTCTCCACGGTGCTGCCGATCTTCTGGCAATCCGCCGCGTTGCGCCTGATTGGCTCGGCGCGCACCGTGCTGATTGGCACACTGGGGCCGATCCTGACGATTGTCTTCGCCTGGATGCTGTTATCAGAACCGGTTTCGTTTGCCCAACTGGCAGGTGCAGCACTGGTTCTTGCAGGGGTGTTGCTGGTGTCGCGGCGTAAAAAACTACCGACTCTGCCGACTGTTACCGAGGCCGCCTGCGCTCAAGGCAGCAAGCCGGCTTAGGACGCAAATCAGCAGAAACACCAAGGGCTCTTGCGAGCCCTTGTGTGATTCAACTTAGCGCCAGTGCCGCTGCTGCACCTTCTGGCTGCGGCCCGCACCAAACAGCATGCCGACCAGCAGCGCCAGGCTTTCCAGCAACCAGGCCAGCAACATGGCGCAGGCAATGCCCCAGGCGATGGCTTCGGGGGCCAGCAGCACCTGGTAGCGGTAAGCGGCGAAGGTTTCTTCCATTAATTCATGGTCGGCTGCCGTAGCCAAATGCCAGACCTGGCCATACCAGGGCCCTTGCATGGCCTTGGACTCGCGTTCAAGAAAGACCGAGCGCTCGACCAGCGTACCCAGGCTCTGCGCGTCGCTGCGCATTACCGGATCGGCGCTGGCCTGGTAATGGCCGACCAACGCCACCAGATCGCCTTTGAAAAAGCGCGTTGCGGTTTCCCGAAAGCCTTTGAGCCCTTGCTCCGACTCAATGCGATGGGCTTCGACGCGTTTGCTGTAGTCATCGATAAAACCCGGCACCTGCACCCCAACCAGTAACCCCAGGGCAAACAAGGCCAACCGCAGATAGCTTCTAAACATGTCCCCTCCCCCAATTCAGTCCGTCATGCCTTGCGCCACACATTCACCGCCGCGCCACAATCGCCACTCACCCGGCTGGTAAAGCGTCCAGCTCTCGTTGTCGGTCAACGGCTCGGTCGCCAACACGCTGACCACGTCATTGGGCGTGGTTTCCGCCTGGAAATCCACCTGCATATCAGCATCTTTCAAATGCGCCGGGCCAAACGGCGCGCGCCGGGTGATATGCGCCAGCTTGCTGCTGCAGAAGCTGAACAGCCAGTCGCCATCGCTAAGCAGGCAGTTGAATACACCTTGCTGGCGATAGCCAGCGCAAGCACTGACCAGAGTAGGCAGCAACTGCTCCACCGCCACAGGCTCGGGAAAAGCCTGACGCAGGCGATTGAGCAGATCACAAAAGGCCGCTTCGCTGTCGGTATCGCCAATCGGCCGGTAGTTATCCTGTTGCGGGGCGAAATCGGCCAATTGACCGTTATGCGCAAAACACCAGTTACGCCCCCACATCTCGCGTACGAACGGATGGGTATTGGCCAGGCAGACGCGGCCGACATTAGCCTGGCGGATGTGGCCAATCACCACTTCGCTCTTGATCGGGTAGCGCTGAACAAGTTGCGCCACCTCTGATTCACTGCTGGCGCGCGGGTCCTGAAACAAGCGCAGGCCTCGCCCTTCATAAAAGCCGATGCCCCAGCCATCACGGTGCGGGCCGGTACGCCCGCCGCGCTGCATCAGGCCGGTAAAGCTAAAGACGATATCAGTCGGCACATTGGCGCTCATGCCCAGCAACTCACACATTGCGCAACGCCTCGCGCAGCTGCTGCGCCTCAATTACCAGACGTGCCTCGATACGTTTACGCGCCAACGGCAGAAAACGCGTCAAGGCACGCCACAACAGCTGCATGACATCGCCGCTGCGCCGTGGAATCAGGTGCAGATGCAGGTGCGGCACATGCTGATTGGAGGTCGGCCCATCGTTGATCAAAAAATTGATGCCCTGCTCGCCATAACCGGCCGCGCGCAAGGCGGCAGTCATGCGCTTCGCCAGCGGCAGCAACTGCTCACTGGCTGCAGCGGATAGGTCTTTGAGAAAAGGCGCGTGCTCGCGGCTGACAATCAGCACATGGGCCGGACGCAGAGGGAAGATATCCAGCAAGACGATAAAGTGTTCGTCCTCATAAATACGCTCGGCCGGCAACTGCTCAGCGGCAATTGCACAGAACACACACTCCATAACCCCTCCTTAGTCGATAAGGGCCATGCTGACCGGGTGTGTGCGGCGGTGCAAGGGCAGCGGCGTTAGGCGCCGCTGCGGCTTACAAACGGGGCTCAACTCGCAGGCGACGATCACCGCGCGCATCGTAGCGGGTGTCGCCGAAATCATGCTCATCACGGGCCATCATCTCGCGCAAGGTCGGCTCGTCATCAGCAACCGGCGCAGGCCCTTTGCGGCCCTGCCACCAGCGCTCCACGGGCCAACGCACGGCAACAAACAGCAGGTATAGGGTAAACAGGATCAACGCGTACATGCTCAGGTCGGCCACCGCGCGCCAGGCGTTATTGCCCACACCAAGCAGCATGTCCATGGCGGTAATCGCCACTGCAGGGGCGAACTGCTCTTTACCGGGGTCGACAATGGTCGGGCTGAACAGCAGCACCAGTACCAGCACGCGCAGCGGCTCACGCAGGTAACGCCACATCCAGCTGGTCAGGCGAAACCACACCAACAGACAACCAAGAGCTGCCACCAGATAGGCGCCCCAGGCAAGCATGTAGTCGTTTTCAGTCATAAAACGCAAATTCTCTGGCATTGAAGACCGGGCAGCATAGGCGCGTAAACGCGCAGATTTCAGCAGCCGACGGGCGAAGTGGCGCTTATGATAACGGCTTTTGCCTGCTTCGGCGTCCCCGCTGTTGGCCGTCATCTAACGGAGTTACCCCATGTCTCACGCCCCCATCGCCCGCGTCGACAACGCTGCCGACCCGTATCGCTGGCTGGAAAACCGCGACAGCGCTGAGGTGCTTGATTACCTCAAGGCGGAAAATGCCTACCTGGAGCAGCAGCTCAGTGAGCAACTGCATCTGCGTGAAACATTGTTTCAGGAGATCAAGGGGCGCATTCGCGAAACCGACCTCAGCCTGCCGTCGCCCTGGGGGCCTTATCTGTATTACCAGCGCACCACCGCTGGCGATGAATACCCCCGGCATTACCGCTGCCGCAAACCTGCCGATGGCGCACTGACGGTCGATGAGGCCAGCGAGCAATTGCTGCTCGACCCTAATGCCCTGGCCGATGGCAGTTTCATCTCGCTCGGCGCCTTCAGCATCAGCCCTGACCATCAGCGCCTCGCCTATAGCCTGGACACCAGCGGCGAGGAGACTTACCAGCTGTTCGTCAAGGAGCTGACCAACGACAGCCTGATCGAACTGCCGTTCGAGGACTGCGATGGCAGCATGACCTGGGCCAATGACAGCCAAACCCTGTTCTTTGGCGAACTGGACGACACCCACCGGCCGCACAAGCTTTATCGCCACCGCCTCGGCACCGACGCGGCCGAACTGGTATTCCACGAGCCTGACGGACGCTTCTTCCTCAGTTGTTACCGCAGCAGCTCCGAACGCCAGTTGATTCTGCAGCTGGGCAGCAAAACCACCAGCGAAGCCTGGGTGCTGGATGCCGCCACTCCGCAAGCCTCGTTCAGCTGCGTGGCCCCGCGCGAAGAAGGCCACGAATATGACGTGGACCACGGCACCCTGAATGGCGACTGGGCCTGGTTTATCCGCAGCAACCAGCACGGCATCAACTTCGCCCTGTTCAGCGCCAGTGAAGCAGCCCCAAGCCGCGCGCACTGGCACCTGCTGCGTGAGCATGATCCGCAGGTGATGTTGGAAGGCTTTAGCCTCAACCAGCAATCGCTGGTGCTTAGCCTGCGTGAAGGCGGCTTGCCGATTATCGAAGTGCAGCCGCAGGGGCAAGCGTCCTACCGCGTGCAGCTACCGGACGCGGCCTACAGTTTGTATGTGCAGGACAGTCTGGAGTTCGACAGCCCCGCGATCCGCCTGCGTTATGAAGCGCTCAATCGCCCGGCGCAGGTACGTCAGCTAGAGCTGGCCACGGGCGCGCAATTGGTACTCAAGCAAACCCCGGTACTCGGGCCGTTCGATGCCGACAGCTACGTCAGCCAGCGCCTATGGGCTACAGCCGCCGACGGCAGCCAGGTACCGATCAGCCTGGTGGCCAAACGCGAGGTGCTTGGCACCTCTGCCCCGCTCTACCTTTATGGCTACGGCGCTTATGGCGAAAGCCTCGACCCCTGGTTCTCCCATGCGCGCCTGAGCCTGCTGGAGCGCGGTTTCGTATTTGCCATCGCCCATGTCCGTGGCGGCGGCGAGCTGGGCGAAGCCTGGTACCGCGCCGGTAAACTGGAACACAAAGAGAACTCGTTCGGTGACTTCATTGCCTGCGCCGAGCACCTGATCGCCACCGGCTACACCAGCGCGCAGCAACTAGTTATCAGCGGTGGCAGCGCCGGCGGTTTGCTGATGGGGGCGGTGCTCAATCAGCGCCCCGAGCTGTTCACCGCCGCCATCGCCGAGGTGCCGTTTGTCGATGTGCTCAACACCATGCAAAACCCGGATCTACCGCTGACCATCACTGAATACGACGAATGGGGCGATCCCAACCAGCCCGAGGTGTTCGAACGGATCAAGGCTTACGCACCTTACGAAAACGTCCGAGCCCAAGCCTATCCGGCGATTCTTGCGGTGGCTGGCTACAACGACAGCCGCGTGCAGTACTGGGAAGCCGCCAAATGGGTGGCCAAGCTGCGCGCGCAGAAAACCGACAGCAATCTGCTGCTGCTGAAAACCGAACTGGATGCCGGCCACGGCGGCATGAGCGGCCGCTATCAAGCCCTCAAGGATGCAGCCCTAGAATACGCCTTTATCCTCAAGGTGCTGGGCCTGGCTTGAGTCCCCACCACCGCTCGTCCACTCGTATGCGGGCTTACTGAGCGACGGCAGCTCAGAGTAATTCGCGCTAAACAACGGACGTTTAGCGCGAAAAATTACTTGACCGTTCATGCAGATTTAACCTGCCTGACTTGCAAGTTCAGCTAGGCTGAATGACACGCTGGCGTACTGCCATCTCACCCATTCAACTGCCTGCTCACCATGGACGGTCTGTGATGAAAAACTGGAAGATCAGAACTCACCTTTTCCTACTTGCCGGTTGCCTGCTTCTTGGCCTGCTGTGTGTCGGCGGTCTTGGCCTGTATGGCTTGCAGGCCACCGTAAAAGGGCTGCAAACGGTGTACCTGGACCGCGTGGTGCCGCTGCGCGACCTCAAACTGATTGCCGACCTGTATGCGGTCAATATCGTTGATGCGACCCACAAAGCGCGCAGCGGTGAGCTGGATGAAAAAACAGCACAACAGCTGATCGAGCAAGCCCAGATGCGTATCGAGGAAACCTGGCAGGCGTACCTGGTCACCGAACTGATCCGCGAAGAGAGCCAGCTGATCGAGCAGATCAACCCGCTTATGCAACAGGCCCAGCAACCACTGGATGAGCTGCAAAGCCTACTCAACCGTGGCGATAAAGCCGGCATCGAAGCCTTTGCCAGCCAGCGGCTCTACCCATTGATCGACCCACTGTCAGAGAAATTTGCTGAGCTGATCGACGTGCAGTTGCTCGAAGCCAAGCGCCAGTACCAACTGGGTGAAGCCGCCTATGCCAGCAACCTCAACCTGAGCATCAGTGTGCTGCTGATTGCTCTGCTGATTGGTATGGCGCAGGTGTTCTATTTTATTCGCCTGATGAGCCGGCAGCTGGGCGCTGAGCCTGGCGAGCTGGAAGAAATTAGCGCACGGATTGCCGAAGGCCGCCTGGGCGGCGGCAAAAGCCTGGGCAACCAGGTGATGACCGGTGTGATGAAATCCGTGCAGAGCATGCGCCGTGGCTTGCAGGACATGATCGGCAATATTGGCGAAGCCTCCGAGCAGATCGAATGCGCCACCCTGCAGCTGGCCGCCTCTTCCGAACAGGTGCTGACCAGCGCCAACGTACAGAGCGATACGGCTTCCGCCATGGCCGCCACCGTCGAGCAACTGGCGGTGAGCATCAACCACATCGCCGATAACGCCCAACAAACCTACGACATGGCGAAGAAAGCCGGCGACATGACTGATGAAGGCATTCAGGTCATGGCCCGCGCCACCACAGAAATGCACAAGATCGCCGAGCTGGTGGCCGAGAGCTCGCAGGATGTTGAAACCCTGGCTGCGCAATCACGTAATATCAGCGCCATCGTCGACGTAATTCGCGGCATTGCCGAGCAAACCAACCTGCTCGCCCTCAACGCCGCCATCGAGGCCGCACGCGCCGGCGAACAAGGCCGCGGCTTTGCTGTGGTGGCCGATGAAGTGCGCAGCCTGGCCGGGCGCACGGCCCACTCCACCACTGAAATCATCGCCCTGGTTGATGCCATTCACAGCGGCATGACCAAGGCGAAAAGCAGCATGGCCGCCGGCTGTGAGCGGGTCAGTATCGGCACCCAACTGGTGGATCAGGCAGGCAGTTCGATGACGGAGATTCGCCTGGCGCTGAATGAATCACTGCAAGCCGTCAGCGGGATTTCGCTTTCGCTACAAGAGCAGCGGGCGGCCAGCGAGCAAGTGGCCATGAGCGTGGAACTTGTTGCGCAGATCGTCGAAGAAAACTCTGCCGCACAAGGCGGCATCGTCCAGGCGATTCAGGCCCTGCAGGCCATGTCCGGGCGCTTACAAGGTGTAATGCGGCGCTTTAGTTTCTAAAGCGTAAATACCCACCCAGGCCACTCGCCAGTAAGCAGCGAATGCGCTGGCGAGCCAGGTAGCGGGCGACTAAGGTCAACGTATGCGACTGACCTCGCGCTACGTTTATCCAGGCTGCCGTCCATGCCCGCCCAGTCCCAGTTGATTGATGAAATACGCGACATGCTGCTCGATTGCGGCCTGTTTGACAGCCTCACGCCCAACGAGCTGCTCAGCGCCGCCGGTTATTTCAATATGAGTAAATGCGCCCCGGACGCGAGCATCTGCCGCGAAGGCGACCCGGGTACGTTTATGTGCATCATCCATGCGGGGGCGGTATCGGTGCGCAAGATCAACTCCAGCGGCGAAACCATCGAACTGGCAAAACTGCGCAAGGGCCGTGCCTTCGGCGAGATGGCGGTACTCGATGGCGAGCGCCGCTCAGCCACTTGCATTGCCGTGAGTGACTGCAGCTTATTGATGCTGGCCAGGGATTCTCTGGACAAGATGCTTAGCGAAGCCCCAAAGACCGCCGCCAAGGTAATTCGCGCGATTGCCATCGCCATGTCGAGGCGCCTGCGTATGGCCGATGGGCAGCTAGTCGAGCAGCAGCTCTAGCAACCCGTTATTGAGTCGATTTTTCCAGCGGCTGCGTATTGCGCTCGCGCTGTTCTTTTATCAACGGCAGTTCCTGATCGCGTCGCGGCTGACTGGACTCTGGCAGCGGCGCCTGCTTGAGCAGCGGCGGGTTATTGCGGGCCGGCGCTGGAAGATGCTGCGGCGCGGCCGGCGCATAGGGTTGCGGGGTAGCCGTACCCGGGGTACCAGCTGCAGGTGCCGGGGCTGGCATTTTTGGCGGTTGCTGAGCCAACAGCGACGTGCTGGTCAGTGTGGTGAGAACAATTAACAGGGTGGTCAAGCGCATGCGGGTATCTCCCATACAGTTACTCACTTGGGCCTCGGCTACGCTGTTAAGTGCCGCGCGGGCAGTTCTCACTGACCGCCGGCAAGGCTAGACTGACGGCATAGGCCACCGCACGAGACTCCAGATGAGCAGCGATAAATCCCCCTCCGCCACCAGCAAGCTTGACCGCATCCTTGCTGACACACAGCGTTCACGTGAAGAAGGCTACCGCGACAAGGCGCTGAAGATGTACCCGCACGTCTGCGGCCGCTGCGCCCGCGAGTTCTCTGGCAAGCGCCTGAGCGAACTGACCGTGCACCACCGCGACCACAACCACGACAACAACCCGCAGGACGGCTCCAACTGGGAGTTGCTGTGCCTGTTCTGTCATGACAACGAGCACTCGCGCTACACCGACCAGCAGTACTTCAGCGAAGGCTCGCTGAGCAGCCCTAAAATCGCCCAGGCGACCCATAACCCCTTCGCTGACCTGGCTGCAAGGCTGAAAAAACAGTAGCGCAATGCCATAGAAACCCGCTTGCTGACGGTCTGAGGGCTAATCGCATCGCCAGCAAGCCGACTCCTAGAAAAATCAGGCAGCTACCATACAGGTATACTCGCGTCTTTTTTGTCGCCCGCCACCCTTGGCCCGGCGTCAAAATCTCCCCGAAAATTTTCTGCGAGTACCACCGTGGCCAACAAGAGATATGCCTGCATCGGCCTGTTCAACCCAAAATCCCCAGAAAACGTCGGTTCGGTAATGCGCGCAGCAGGCTGCTATGGAGCGGCCTCAGTGTTTTACAGCGGCAAACGCTATGCGCGTGCCCGCGACTTCGTTACCGACACGCAGCGTATCTATATGGATATTCCGCTGATTGGCGTTGAAGACCTGCAGCAGATCATTCCCATCGGCTGTACGCCAGTCGCCGTAGAACTGGTCGAAGGTGGGCGACCATTGCCGCAATACACCCACCCCGACCGCGCCATCTATATCTTCGGCCCCGAAGATGGCTCGCTGAGCAAGGAAGTCCTCGACTGGTGTGAGGACGTGATCTACATCCCTACCCAGGGCTGCATGAACCTCGCTGCCACCGTCAATGTGGTGCTCTACGACCGTATGGCCAAGGGTTTGAACACCAAATCCGGCCTTGGTCTCAAGTAAGCCGTAACCCAGCCGCTACAACCCCGACTTGAGCCGACTGAAGGCGCGGGTCAATGCGCGGTTGAATGCCTTGGCATTGTCGTTCTTGGTGTATAGCTGCGCACGCACGGCGGCCGGTGGGTAGGTGCCAGGGTCGGCGAGGATGGCCGGATCAACTGTGCTATTGGCCGCTGGCACCGCGTTGGCGTAATAAATGGTGTTAGTGATCGCGCCGATTTCCGCTGGTGTCATCAAATGGTCCATCAGCGCCAGGCCGGCCTCAGGGTGCGGTGCATCCTTGGGGATCACCATCGCATCAAACCAGATCAGCGTGCCTTCGCGTGGAATGCTGTAGTGCAGGCTATAGGGCTTGCCCGCCTGCTGCGCTTGGCCCGCGGCAATCGACACATTGCCGTTCCATGACATGGCCAGGCAAGTGTCGCCATTGGCCAGATCTGTGATGTTGCGGTCGTTATCAAAGTAGCGAATCGAGGGCCGCACCTTGGCCAGGTGCGCTTCGGCCAGCTTCAGGTCATCCAGGCGCTGCTTGTTGATATCCAGTCCCAGATAACGGAACGCGGCGGCAAACACCTCATTGGGGTCATTGAGAAAACTCACCCCACAGTCGGCAAACTTCGCCACCACCTCGGGATCAAGCAGCATGGCCCAGCTGTCAGTGGGGGCATCAGCCATACGCTTGGCGATGGCCTGCTGCTGATAACCAAAACCCGTGGTGCCCCAAACATACAAACCGGCATAACGGTTGCCCGGATCGAAGGCGGCCATATGCCCGGTGAACTCCGGATCAAGTCCACTGAAATGCGGCAATGCGGCCTTGTTTAGAGGCTGCAATGCGCCACTCTTGATCGCCCTCTGCAAATGCTGACCCGCCGTCAGCACCAGGTCATAACCGCTGCGTCCGGTGAGCAGTTTGGTCTCCACGGTTTCCAGCGAATCGAAGTGGTCGACCACCACCTTGATTCCGGTCTTCTGCTCGAAGCTACTCAGGGTGTCCGGTGCCAGGTACTCGCCCCAGATAAACAGATTGACCTGCTTCGGCGCCTCGGCCGCCAGCGCCTGAACGCTTGCGGCCAGGCTCAGAGCCAACAGACTGGTATGCAGTTTCATCGAAGCCTCCTAAGCGCGCTTGGGCGCGGCGTATTGCGGCATGGTGATGCAGGCGACGTTGCCACCACCGAGAAGGATCTCCCGTGAATTCTCGATGCCAAGAATTCGATGCTGGGGGAACAGTTCGGCCAGGGTCGCCTGTGCTACGCGGTCACAGGGATCATTGAACAGCGGCACGACGATGGCCGAGTTGCCGGCATAATAGTTAATGTAGGACGCGCAGATTTGCGTACCGGCCTGCCGCGTGTGAGTAGCGTCGGCCTGATCCAGGCCCTCGGCTTCCTCCGCTGTCCATTCCAGTACGCGCGGTTGCGGCAGCTTGTGCACTTCCAGCGCACGGCCGCGGGCGTCACGGGTGCTGCGCAGGATGTCGTAAGCCTCCTGGTAGATTTCCCACTGCGGGTCCGAGCGGTCATCAGTCCATTGCTGCACCACCACGCCAGGGCGGACGAAGCAGGCCAGGTCGTCGATATGGCCGTCGGTTTCATCGAACTTGCAGCCGCGTGGCAACCAGATCACCTGTTCAGCGCCGAGGTAATCGCTGAGCCGGCGGGTCATCTCGTCCTTGCCCAGGTGAGCGTTGCGATTGCGGTTAAGCAGGCACTGTTCGGTGGTCAGCAGGGTGCGCTGGCCATCGGTCTGGATACCGCCCATTTCAGCGATAAAGGGCGCGCGATAGCGATCATAGCCTTCGATTTCGAGGATCTTCTGCGCAATCTGATCATCCTTGTCCCACGGGTAGTAGAGCCCGCCATCAAGACCACCGTAGGCGTTGAACTCGAAGTCCACACCGCGTACTTCGCCGCTGTCGTCATTGACCAGAAAGGCTGGGCCGCTGTCGCGAAACCAGGTGTCGTTGCAGGTCATTTCCACCACCCGTACATGGGCCGGCAGCTGGCGACGCGCATTGGCGTACTGGCTGGCCGAGGCGCAGACGGTCACGGGTTCGCTACTGGCAATCGCCGTGACGATATCCACCCAGACCTTCTGCGCTGGCTTGGCACCGTTGCGCCAGACGTCGGTGCGCTCCGGCCAGCCGAGCCAGCAGCCGGCCTTGGGTTCGAATTCGCCGGGCAGACGGAAGCCATCGGTTTTAGGGAGAGAAGTCAGGGAACGCGCCATCGGATGCACCTTATGCCTGTGGGGAAGATGGCCACACAGTACGCGGCGCGTTGACCGAGGTTCCAACGACGATAATTACGGAATAGCTGAATTCAATTCATTATTCAGCCAGGTGATAACCCAGCCAATCTAAGAAATCAGCCACCGCTGGTTTCTCCAGACGGATGCGCTCGCAGACCAACGCATACTGCCCAAGCGCCGCCACGCTGGCATTGAACGGTCGCACCAGACGGCCGCTGGCCAAGTCTTCGGCAGCGGTGAGGTTGTCACCCATGGCCACGCCTTGCCCTTGCGCCGCGGCTTCCAGCGCTAGACCGGCATGACCAAGATAAAGATGACGCGCCGGCTGAATGTCGCCGGCATGGGTGGTCAGCCAGGCGGTCCAGGTTTTGCCATCCTGATCATCGTGCAGCAGACCATGCCGGGCCAGGTCACGCGGATGCTTGAGCCCACCTTGGTTGAACAGACTGGGGCTGCACACCGGAAAGAACTGTAGGGTCGGCAGCGGCCGCACGAAGTAGGCACTAGCATCCTCTGGGCCGGTGCCGTAGGTGATCGCCAAGTCGATATCCGGGCTCGGCAAGCAGGCCTCAAGCGGCTGCTCGTGCAGATGCAGGGTGATCTGCGGATAGCGGTCGCTGAAATCGGCCAGACGACTGACCAGCCACTTCTGCGCCAGCTCGGGCGTTACCGCAATACGCAGCACCGCCTGCGAGCCGGGATCTCGCAACTCGTCGCAGGCCTCGCCAATCAGCTCGAAAGCCTGCTGCAAACGCTGCAGCAAACGCCGCGCAGCAGGCGTTGGTACAACCTGACGCCCTTCGCGGGCAAACAACGGCGTGCCGAGTTGTTCTTCCAACTGACGAATCTGGTGGCTGACCGCGCTGTCGGTGACGCACAGCTCAGCCGCCGCTCGACCAAAATGGGCGTGCCGAGCAGCGCACTCAAAAGTGCGCAAGGCGGTAAGCGAAGGTAGGCGGCGCATGCGGCACTCCAGATCAGCAACTGCGCCGCATGCTTACTCAGGGCGTGGGGCTAGCGCAACAGCTTGTTGTCCAGCACATCGGAGGCGCCGCCCATGACGTTCTCGCTGATTTCGATAAAGTCTTTGGTGCTCGCCTTGTCTAGACGCATCAGGCCACGGGTCACGTCATCCAATGAGCGCGGCTGAGTGCTGCCCTTGGTGGCCTGGCGAATTTCCCGGTCCAGCTCCTGCAGCAATAGAACAGCGCGGGCGGTTACCGGACCTTTGGAGTTATCCGTGCGTAGGCTCTTAACCGGCTTGCTCCAGCTAATCATCTGCTCACGAATTTTCTGGTAACGCTCCTCGCTTATGCCACCGGCGCGGCGCATCAGTTCGATGGCGTAGTACTCGGCCATGCCTTCAGTGATCCAATCACTGCGATCACGGGCGCGGATCCGGCTGAATACATGCACCAGTTCATGCACCAGGGAACTGGTGCCGTTCTCACTGACCAGCGGACGATTGCTGTGCATGTAATAGGAATTGGTTGCCGACAGGCCGCCGCGCCACATCGGATCACCGGCGCCCACAATCAGCAGTTTGGCTGGGTCACGCGGGAATACTGCCTGCACTTGCGGCCAGACGAAGGTCAGCAGGGTCATCACGTCCATACGACGCATGCCTTCACCCACTGGCGCAGCAATTGCCACATCTGTTTGGCCTAGCTGAGCGCGGCGGGTGCCTACTTTACCGGCGACAACCCAGCCAGTTGGGCGATCAAATTTGCGCAGGGGATTATCGATACGAAACTTGTTCTTGCCGATACGCGGCCAGCCAGTTTCAACACTTTTCCAGCCCTTGGGCAGGTCAAATTGCAGCCGCGAAATCAGTTGGGTTTTGTCTTCTTGGCGCAGCTTTACTGCCGGCACCAGATCATCGCCACGCAGCAGGGCCCAGTCCTTGGTAATCCGTGCATCAAAGCGGCCAGGACTGCGCTCATGGTTGATCCGCACGCGGTAGGTCAGGCTCGACTTACCCTTACCGGGTTGCCAGGTACCCTGTGCAGGACTGTCTTGGGTCCATTGGCCATCGGCCTTGAAGTCACTGTAGACGCCCTCTTCGCCCAAGTTGAAGGCCAGGCTGATCACCGGCGCGCCGTCTGCCAAGGTCAGGCTGACTTCGGCCTGCTCCGCGTCTGGCAAGAAACGTACGCGATAATCCAGGTCGACCTTCTTCGCCCACAGCGGCGTGCTCAGGCTCAGCAGCACAACGGATAACAACAAACGGCGGATCAACATGGCAAGGCTCCACAAGGCCAGTCATTGGCCTGGACGAGTTTAGGCAGCTTTACAGAGGCGTGGTTCAGCCGGCGCGGAAGATCATGTGATCTTCCCACTCATCCTCGGCCACGCTGTTTTCGCTCAGCATGCGCCCGGCCTGGGAGATCCGCTGTTTATGCACCTGTTCAGGGTCGCCGCACACTAGGTGATGCCAGAGCAACAGATCTTTGCCCTCGCTAACCAGGCGATACGCGCAGGTGGGCGGCAGCCACTGGAATTGGTCGGCCTGAGCTGGAGTGAGCTGGATACAGTCGGCGACAAATTTGCGCCGGTTACTGTAGTCAGTACAACGACAGGTGTTGAGGTCCAGCAGTTTGCAGGCGATGCGCGTGTAATAGACGCTGCCATCATCCTCGTCTTCTAGCTTTTGCAGGCAGCACAGGCCGCAGCCATCGCACAGCGATTCCCACTCGTCCTGATCCAGCTGTTCGAGGGTTTTGCGTTTCCAGAACGGTTCTACTTTGGCGGCCATGGCGAGGGTACAGTGTGCGGCGAAAAGGCCGGCAGTCTAGCGGCTAGGCCAGCGGCGGCCAAGGGCGACGAGCCGAATGGTGCTGCGTGCATTCAATAACCGCGAACGAAATCCACCAGCCCACGCAGTTCGCCACCGGCACGCCAGCGCGTCAGATTATCGACAAACAGCTGCACCAGCAGGTATGGATCAGTCGGCGCCGAGCTATGGCCGGTAAGCTGCAAGCGTGGCGCGTCCCAGAAGGGATGGCCCGCAGGTAACGGTTCTTCACGGCACACATCAATCACTGCAGCGGCCAATTGCCCCTGTAGCAGCGCATTCACCAGCGCCTGATCAACCACCGCCACACCGCGCCCGGCGTTGATAAACAGCGTGCTGGGCTTGCAGACAGCGAACAGCGCTGCGTCATAGACATCACGGGTAGACGGAGTATTCGGCAGCAGATTGATCAGATAATCGGCATCGCCCACCAGGCGCGGCAGGTCAGCGAGCCCCGCCACCTCAGTAAACGGCGGCAAATGCCGTGGACTACTGGCAACCCCATACAACTCAAGGCCAAAAGGCGCGAGAAACTGTGCCACGCTCAAGCCGATATCGCCCGTGCCGACGATCAGCGCCTTGCGCCCCCTCAAGCTCTGCGGCAAACGGTTATCCCAATGCTGCTCCACCTGCGCGGCCAAACGCGCAAACAACTGCCGCTCATGGGATAGCAGGTGACACAGCACATACTCAGCCATCACCTGGCCGAAGATGCCGACTGCACGGGTCAGCGGGTAAGTCGTCGGCAAATCATTGGCCAGCAGCGGCGTAATACCGGCCCAAGTCGATTGCAGCCACTGAGGTTGCATACCCTCACGCAGCAAGGGTGCAAGCAAGTCCGGCTGGCCTAGCCAGAGCGGACACTGTGCAGCGTACTCGGCTAACTCGTCACGACGGTCGCTGCCGCACAGTTCAAGCTCAGGTGCCTGCTCACGCAGTAATTCGGCGTACAGCGCGTGGTCGGTTTCCGCAATCAACACACGCAGTGGGGCATTCGCAGTGGCGGACATGGCGATTACATCGGGTCGTTACGGCGCAGCAACTCATCGGGAAGATGCTCGATATATTCATCTTCTGGTGGTGGCATCTGCAGGTGATAGCCCTGCTCATCGAGGTTGGCCAGCACCTTGTGGATGTCTTCGCGAGCGAGAACACGCTCAGGCGTCAGTACCATCTCAAAGGCCAGAGCCGGCGGGCCAAAAGCCAGCAGTAAATTCTCCGGCACGCGTTTGAGTCCATCGCTGCGTAGCACGTAGAGGTACATCTCGTTCTTACGCGGGCTTTTGTAGATTGAGCAAATACGTTTCACGCGGACTCTCCGGTTGCAGCCAGGCAATCAAGCAGCGCCTGGCCCATCAATTCACGCCGCCAGCCGCGCAGCGACTCCGGCAACTGGTAAGGCCCGTTTGGATAGCCGGTTTTCAGCAGGGCTTCGAGAGTTTTCTTGCGCAGCATCAGTTCGGGAGCGATGTTCAAACGCTCGCCTTCCTGTTGACCTATGGCGCGCAGCTTTTTCAGCAAGGACGCAGCGTCCAGCGGTAGTGGCTCGGGCAATGCCTCGGGCCAATCCTCAGCCGGGCTAGCCGCCGCCTGCTTGATCAGTTGCAGAATAAACTCACCGTCCTGGCGCACGGTTTTCGGGTGCATGTCCTCGATCCGCGCCAGCGCAACCAGATTATCCGGCTGGGTGCGCGCCAGTGGCCACAACGAGTGCTCACGGAGAATACGGTTGCGCGGCTGGTTGCGTTTACGCGCCTGACCTTCACGCCATGTGCACAGCGCTTTCAGCACCGCCAACTGTTGCCGCGACAGTTTCCAGGCCAGCTTGGCTTCGCGGTAGGCCAGTTGCGGATCGACTTCGCGGCAAAGATTGCTGACCAGCTCGGCGCCGTCTTCCAGCACCCAGGCGTACTTCTCGGCCGATAGCTGCGCCTTTAACTGCGTATACACCTCGGCCAGGTGGAGCACGTCTTCGGCTGCATAGCTGACTTGGGTGGCCGACAACGGCCGCTGCAACCAATCAGAGCGGGTCTCACCTTTGGGCAGTTCGATGTTCAATACCGCCTGTACCAGACGCGAATAGCCCATGGAGAATCCCAGGTTGAGGTATCCAGCGGCCAGTTGGGTGTCGAACAACGGCGTGGGCAGACTGCCAGTCAGACGCAGAAACACTTCCAGGTCTTCGCTGCAGGCATGCAGCACCTTGACCAACGCCGGGTCTTGCAGCAACTCGGTAAAGGGCGCCCAGTCGCTGATCAGCAGCGGATCGATAAGGTACGCCCGCTCGCCCTCGCTAACCTGCAACAGGCCGGCGATCGGGTAAAAGGTGTCGACCCGCATAAATTCGGTATCGACCGCCACAAACGCCAGCGTACGCCAGGTTGCACAATGCTGTGCCAGGCTGGCGTCATCGCCAATCCACTGAATATCAATCGCCACGCGGCTCTCCCCTGAAGAATGCCGCGCAGTATATATCGCCCCGCCCGATAGCCGGGCATTCACAATGCGCGACAGGCCGCAGACGCGCTATTCTGCGCCCGTTTGCATTGAGAACCACCTTCAGTACAGGGAATAAAAACAATGAAGAAACTGCTTGGCCTGCTTGTGGCCTTAATTGCCGCTGTGGCGATCTACCTCGGCGTCACCCCCAGCCCGATTGATCCGCTGGCCTGGGACGCCCCCAAAATTCCGCCAATGACTGGCGTACTGGAGCCCAACGACACCCTGATGAAGGCCGAACTGCTCGGCCGCGGCCAGGTGCATGGCCCAGAAGACACTGCCGTGGACGCCCAGGGCCAGGTCTACAGCGGCCTGCATGACGGTCGCATCGTGCGTATCAAGGCTGATGGCAGCGTGGAAAATTTCGCAGACACCAAAGGCCGCCCGCTGGGCATGGACTTTGACGCCACCGGCAACCTGATCGTCGCAGATGCCTACAAGGGATTGCTGAGCATCGACACTCACGGCCAGATCAAGGTACTGAGCACTGAAGCCGAAGGCGTACCCTTCAAATTCAGCGACGATCTCGACATCGCCCGCGACGGCATCATCTATTTCAGCGATGCCAGCCAGCGTTTCGAACAACCGGACTACCTGCTCGACCTGCTCGAAGCCCGCCCCCATGGCCGCCTGCTCAGCTACAACCCGACCACCGGTGAGACCAAGGTACTACTCAAGGACCTGTACTTCGCCAACGGCGTGGCGCTGTCGGCCAATGAGGAATTCGTGCTGGTCAACGAAACCTATCGCTACCGCATCACCCGTTACTGGCTGAGCGGCGACAAGGCCGGTACACACGATATCTTCATCGACAATCTGCCCGGCCTGCCGGACAACCTGCAGGGCGACCGCAACGGCACCTTCTGGGTGGCCCTGCCGAGCCCACGCAAGGCCGACGCTGACTTCCTGCACCGTTATCCATGGCTGAAAACGCAGATGGCCAAGCTGCCGCGCGCTTTTTGGCCCAAGGCCGTGCCCTACGGTTTTGCCATTGCCCTCAACGAGCAAGGGGAAATCACCCAGAGCCTGCACGATACCAGCGGCACCCACCTGCGCATGATCACCTCGGTCAAGCCGGTGGGCGACTACCTGTACTTCGGCAGCCTGGATAACGACCGCATCGGTAAGCTGAAAATCCGCTAAACCACCGCTACTTGCCGCAGGCTAGAGCTGCTGCGGCCCCGCCACACGCTGAAACAGCGTCATACCTGCCGCTTCTCAACACTTGCAAGCAGGTTTCTCCTGACCCAGATCAAGAGAAATCTGCACGGCCCATTTGCACCGGCAAATCGCTGCTATCGTCATTGTTCCCACCTTCTCCGCAGGCTTTTGTCATGGATATAAACGACCTGTTTTCCGAAATTAACAGCTTGCCGTCCATTCCTCGTGTCGCCCAGGACCTGATCCAGCAGTTCGACAACCCGCACACCAGCCTGGACAGCGTCGCGCGCAATATCGCACTCGACCCAGTAATTGCCGCCAAAGTGCTGCGCTTGGCCAACTCCGCCCGGTTTCGCGGTGCGCGTGAATCCGCCAGTGTTGAAGATGCAGCCATGCGTCTGGGGTTCAACACCCTGCGCACGCTGGTACTGGCCTCAGCCGTGACCGGCGCTTTCCAGGCGCCGCCAGGGTTTGATCTAAAGGGATTCTGGGCACACAGTTTTCAGGTCGCCAGCATCAGCCGGCTGCTGGCGAAGAACCGCGGCGTTGCCGTGGAAACCGCGTTTACCTGCGGGATGATGCACAACATTGGCGAGTTGCTGATCCAGACCGGCGTGCCCGAACTGGCTGAGCGCCTCAACCAGAACGGCAAAGATATAGGTGCTGCGCAGCGCGTGGCTCTGGAAACCCTGCAACTGGGCTTCGGCTTCCCCGAAGTAGGCGCGGAACTGGCGCGACGCTGGCAGCTGCCCGAGCTGATCCAGCAGGCCATTGCCTACCAGAGCCGACCGTACCAAGCCCCTGTCGACATGCCACTGCCTCGGGTGCTGGCTCAAGCGGTATCGATTGCCGAAGCACTGCGTGAGTTCTCTGGCGACATGCCCAAAGCGGTGGAAAGCTTACAAGGGCCGCTATTTGAAGGGCTGGATGTGAGCAGCCTGCTGGATGAACTGCCGGCGATTCTGGATGCTGATAAAGGCTTTGCCGAGCTGCTGGGCTGAGGTGGTACCACTGAGGGCATACCAGCGCTCAGTGGTGACTGCTACTTGCTAGCAATCCAGATGGTATGTCGCGTGCCCTTGTTGCCATGGGCATAGACCTGTACTTCTTCCACCTTGAAACCCGCCTTGCGCACCTTGTCGCTGAATACCCGGTCGGCACTCGCCGACCACACCGCCAACACGCCCTTGGGACGCAGTGCCTGATAGCAGCGCTGCAGGCCCTGGGCCGAATACAGCCAGCTATTACGCTTTTGGGTCAGCCCTTCTGGGCCGTTATCGACGTCCAGCATGATCGCGTCATAACGCTGATCGGCGTTTTTCAGACAATTAGCCACATCGTCCTGAATCACCCGCGTACGCGGATCAAGAATCGGGTAACCGGCCTTGGCGCCCAGCGGGCCACGGTTCCACTCCACCACGCCAGGCACCAACTCGGCCACTTCCACCTCGGCAGTCTTGCCCAGGTTCTGCAACGCCGCAGCCAGGGTAAAACCCATGCCCAGGCCACCGATCAGCACCCGCGAATCCGGTCGCCCGGCGACCTTCTTACAAGGAATCGCCGCCAACGCATCTTCGGAGCCATGCATGCGCGTGTTCATCAGCTGACCGCCATCGCCGCCGGCAATTTTGATCACAAAGTCCTCGCCATACTCGAACAGGCACAGTGCGCCAGAGCCATCAGGAATCGGGGCGGTATCAAGTAAGACAAAGCGCTTCATGGGGCGTGGCAACCTAGGTCAAAGCAAAACGGGCAGGCAGCATGCACATAAAAAGGTCACGATGCAGCGTCTATTGATAGAAATTCTTCTGCACAGGCCATCTAGACCACTAAAGCCCAAGGTTATGATGCGTGCAGCCCTTTTGCCCACAGGATGACTGGCATGCCCCTCGCCCAACTGATCAGCGCTGCACAATTGCAACAGCGCCTTGCCGAGCCCGACCTACTGATTCTCGATTGCCGCTTTGCTCTGGAAGATCTGGCCTACGGCCAGCGTAGCTATACCGAAGGGCATATCCCCGGTGCGCAGTTTGCTGATCTGGAGCGCGACCTGTCCGGGCCGATCCATAAAGGCATCACCGGTCGCCACCCTTTGCCAGAGCCCGCACAACTGCTGCAACGCCTGCGCGAATGGGGCCTGAATACACACAGCGAAGTGGTGCTGTATGACGACGGCCCCGGCGCCTTTGCTGCGCGGGCTTGGTGGCTGCTGGCCTGGCTGGGCAAACGTGACGGTGTGTACCTGCTCGACGGCGGCCTCAAGGCCTGGCGCGAAGCCAGTGGGGCATTGAACCAAGACCTACCCACGCCCGCTCCTGGCACATTCAACGGCAGCGCCGACGCCAGCCTGCGGGTCAGCGCCGATCAGCTGCAACAGCGCCTCGGTGATAGCCAGCTAACCCTGCTTGATGCCCGCGGTCTGCCACGCTTCAAGGGTGAAGTGGAACCGATCGACCCGGTCGCCGGACATATTCCCGGCGCGCAGTGTGCGGCGTTCACTGACAACCTCGACAGCGACGGCCACTTTCTCAGCCCGCAGCAGTTGCGTCAGCGCTTTGCCGCGCAACTCGGTGAGCGTCCGGCCAATGAGCTGGTCGCCTACTGCGGCTCAGGCGTGACCGCCTGCCATAACCTGTTCGCCCTGTGCCTGGCCGGCTACCCATTGGCGCCGTTGTATGCCGGCTCCTGGAGCGAGTGGATCACTGACCCAACCCGACCTGTGGCCACGGGTAACTGATTACAGCTCAGGCAGGCTGGCAGTGCGGGTATTGCCAGCCGGCCATGGCTAAGCACCAACTGGAATATAGGCAATAACCGAAAGCCGAAAACAATTTAAAAACAGCCCTTTACAGTAGAAAGGTCGCACTACACTTCAACATGAGCGGCTAACCCCGCTCCCGGTGGGGCCTTTATCAGAATAAGTCGAAGCTGCCAGCGCCCCGGCCCCATCGGTCACCTTTCGCCGAGGCCTGTATGGGAATTGCCGCCTGCGAGTTAAGCCAGTACGTCATCCGCCCTACCCTGCTCTATTTGGGCCGCCACTCCAACGCCGCCGAAGCCTTGTTGCTTGGAGCCGCCGCCAGCCAATCGGGGCTCGGCTCTGCCCTCGATGACAAACACGGCCATGGCCTTTACCGCATCGCCGCCTTACGCCATCAACAGCTCTGGGATCAGCATCTGGCGCTGGACCCGGATCTCGCCAGCCAGGTGCGCGGCCTCGCCAGCCAGCATGCCTTCCTTGCCGCACCGCATCTGGAACTGACCGTCAATCTGCGCTACGCCACAGCGATTGCCTGGATGCTGATCGAAGCCGAGCACCGCGAGCTGCCAGCCGCCGACGACCTGCTCGGCATGGCACAGGTCTGGCGCCGGGTATTCAAACCCCACGGCCGCACCAAAGACTTTATCGCTGCCTGGCAACGCTGCATTGGCAGCCTCAGCCAGGTGGCCTGACGCCCGGTTGAACAGCCTGCATTGTCCGACAACATCAGCGCAATTAGCAGAAAATAGCGCCGTATTAAAGACATAAAACCGCTCTATCTCGGGAACTTCACAGGCTTGGCAAGGGTCATGAAAAGTTGTTAGTTTCCGCCCCCGCTCAAACCTAGGAGTCCTCCGTGACTAGAAGAGTCGTCAAGACCTGCCTGTCCCTTGCCCTTGCCTCTGCCGCCAGCCATGGTTTTGCCAGTGGTTTTGCCATCAACGAACAAAGCGTTAGCAACATGGGCACCGCCTTCGCCGGCCGTTCCTCCTCAGCCGATGACGCCAGTACCGTATTCGGCAACCCGGCCGGCATGGCGCGTATCAAACGTGAACAAGTCAGCGGTGGCATTGCGCTGATCCACGCAAAAACCGATATCGACAACGCCAGCGGCTCTGCCAGCGGCAGTAATGACGGCGATATGGTGCCGTTTATCGGTGCTCCCATGGGTTATTACGTCAAACCACTGGACGATAACTGGAGCTTCGGCCTCGGTCTGTATGTGCCGTTTGGCCTGGTGACCGATTACGAGCGCAACTTCCAGGGCCGCTACCACGGCGACCGCAGCGAAGTGCGGGTGATTACCCTGCAACCGACCCTGAGTTACCGCTTTAACGAACACCTATCGATAGGTTTCGGGCCGACCATCAACCGCATCGACGGCGAGTTGACCTCAGCCATCAACAACCCGATTCCTGGTGCGGGTGACGGCAAGGTCGAAATCAAGGGCGACGACACAGCATTGGGCTACAACCTTGGCGTGCTGTTTGAAGTCACGCCACAAACCCGCTTCGGCCTGACCTACCACTCCAAAGTGGATTACCGCCTGAAGGGCGACACTACGGTGTCCGGCCCGGGCTTTGTCATCGGGTCTTCAGCCGGTACATACGACGCCTCGCTGGAACTGACCACCCCAGAGTCGGTGGATTTCTCCGTCACCCACAAACTGAATGCCGACTGGACCCTTTACGCCGGTAGCACCTGGACGCGCTGGAGCCGCCTGGAAGAAATTCGCGCAGACAACAAAGGCGTCGGCGGCTTACTGGCGGGCAACCTCAGCAGCATCAGCGAGCCACAGAACTGGCACGACACCTGGGCTCACGCGGTAGGCGCCGCATACAAGTTGAACCGCCAGTGGACCCTGCGCACAGGCATGGCCGTGGACCAGTCACCGACTAACAACACCGACCGCTCACCACGTATCCCCACTGGCGATCGTACGATCCTCAGCCTGGGCACAGCTTGGAGCCCAAATGATGATGTGACCATCGACCTGGCCTATTCCTACCTGATGGAAGACGATGCGCGCATCGAGCGGGACGACTACAGCGCCACCTATAAAAACACGGCCCACGGCCTGGGCGCACAAGTGACGTACCGCTTCTAAATCAACCAGCGGTTTGGGTTACACTCGCGCGGCGCCCACAAAAATAATAACGCCGCCTGAGACAGCCCTTATGACTGCACTCTGCACTGCCTTGCCCGAACAGCTCAGCCTGTTACTGGTGGATGACCACCGGATCTTTCTCGACGGCCTCAGCCTGGCCCTCGCCCCGCTCTGCGCCGATCTGCAGATTCACACCGCTGAATCCGCTGCTGCCGCCGAAGCCTGCTTGCAACACGCCAGCTTCGACCTGATTCTCCTCGACCTGCGCCTGCCCGACATGCCGGGCCTGGAGCTGCTGCAGCGCTGGCAACAACAGGGGCACATGACGCCCGTGGCAATCCTTAGTGCCAGCGATTCAAACCTGGATGCCCAGGCCGCGGTGGCCGCAGGCGCACTGGGGTTTATCTCGAAAAGTGCCAATAGTGATGAACTGCGCCAAGCAGTAACCCGCGTACTGTTGGGTGAAACCCTCCCCGCACCGCAGGCTGGCGACAAACCGCAGCTCACGCCACGGCAGATGGAAATTCTCCAGTTGCTCGCCGAAGGATTGCCGAACAAGTCCATCAGCCGCCAGCTGGGGGTCTCCGAAGACACGGTGAAAACCCATCTGAAATCATTGTTTCAGGAGTTCGCGGTGCACACCCGAACAGCCTGCGTCAGTGCGGCGCGGCAGCGGGGCTGGCTTTGAAGTCCGCGGGCATCAGCACCGCTAAGGTTTGACGCAAACGAGCCGGAAGAAGCGGCTTACCGAGCAACGTGACATGAGCGCGGGTGCAACGCTCCTGTAAGTCCGCGCTAACGTCGGCGGTAATCAGCAAGGCCGGCAGCATACGCCCAGCTTCTTCACGTAACCGCTCGATGGCTCGCAAGCCGTCTTCGGTAGCCGCCAGCCGATAATCGCTGATCAACACCTGAGGCCGCGCTTGCGGCAAGCATTGCAAGGCATCTGCCAGATCAGTACACGCCCAGACCTCGCAACCCCAACGCTGCAATAAACCGGATAACGCCTCGCGCCCTGCGGCATCGTCTTCCAGCAGTAACACCCTTCCGCTCAAGGCCGCAGCAACGGCTGCCGGTGCTTGCCACTCGCCGGCTTCAGCCAGCGATAGATGCAGGATAAAACGTGCGCCCGCACCTGGGCTTGAATCCAGCTGCAGCGGGTGCCCAAGCAACTGCGCCAGTTGCTGGACGATGGCTAAGCCCAGGCCCAGACCGCGCTCGGCATTGCGTCCGGGGTTATCCAGCTGGCGGAACTCTTCGAAGACCTGACCCTGCTCTTCTTCGCTCAGGCCTTGGCCGTCGTCACCGACCTCAAGCTGCACCACGCCCTGTTCGACACGGGCATGCAACCAGACATGCCGCGCCTGGGCATGGCGCAAGGCATTACTGAGCAGGTTGCGCAGCACGCGCTCCAGCAACAGCGGGTCACTGCGCACCCAGAGGTCCGCGCATTGCAGCTGCAGCTCGACACCTTGGGCCTCGGCTTCGGCGCGGCTTTCTCCGCTCAAGCGCGCCAGCAAGGGGCGCAAGGCAAATACCTGCGGCTTGGCCTGCACCCCACCGGGCAGGGTCAGGCGGGTGTAGTCGAATAGTGACTGCAACAGCCGGCTGAGCTGCTCCACGGCAATCGCCAGGCGGCTGCTGATGCGGTGCACGCTGGGGTCCTGGTTCTGCTCCAGCAGATGCTGGGCATACAGGCCCATGGCGTTCAGCGGTTGGCGCAGATCATGGCTGGCGGCGGCCAGCAGGCGTAACTTACGCGCATCGTCAGTTTCGGCACGCTGCCGCGCCAGATCGAGCAAGCGCAGGTTGAGCCAGGCGCCGCGTTGGCCGTGCTCCTGCAGGTAGGCACCGACACTGCCGATCAGATTGGCGCAAAAAAGAAACAGGCCCTGATAACCCAACGCCACGCTGCCACCCGTGGCGATCACCCCCAGCCATAGAAACAACCCGCACACACCCCAGGACGCCAGACTGACGGCGCGGAACGACACGCCCAGCAGCACATAACCAAATAGCAGCACCAGAAACAGCCCGTCATAAGGCATGGCCACGCCCAGGCTCCAGCACAGATGAATGATTACTGCGACGCAAACACCGTTCAGAGCATAAGCAGCCACATAGACCAGCAAGGCGCGGCGCGGCGGACTCTGGGGGCGGCGGCAATAGAAGAAGGACAGCAGCGCACCGACTATGCCCAATAGTCGCACTGGCAAGGTCGCAAGGCTGGCATTGAGGGGCAGCAACAACAGATCGAGGGCGGCGTAGACCAGTTGGAAGATCACCGCAGTACTGATTATCAGCAGGAGACGGCGGCGAATGCGCTGCACCCGATGCTCAACAAACTCATCTTCCAGCACGCCAGTAAAACGCAGCCGGCGGTAACCGCGGCGCTGCTGGGCCAGTAGCAGCGCTTCCTGACGCTCCAGGCTCATGGTTTACAACTCGGCTGGAGCGCTGTCCTGCTGTTTGGCGGCAATGGCGTCATAGGTTTCCACCCGGTGCTGATCTTCGGCGCTGAATAGGCGCTGGCGCAAACGCTGCTGCTCCTGCTGCTGATCCGCAGCACTGAGGCCATTGCCCTGTAGTGCGGCAAGCTCCTGCTGGTAGGCGGCATAGCGTTGTTGCCAGGCGCGCTCGTTGCGTTGCTCACTGAGCAGGCGTTCGACCGTGGGCGGATCATAGGTCAAGGCAAGGACCTGGCGCACCTGCTCTTCGCTGCCCCCCTCCTGCCAGAGCTTGTCTGTCTGAATCTGCAATGCCTGCGCCTGGGCCTGACGCTCTTCACTCGCCCGCATGGCTTCAGGGAGTTGAGCGCGTAGGCGCTCCTGCGCCAGGGCTTTGCCGTGCTCGCTGAGGTCATCACGGGCCATCAGAGCCAGGTTATCCAGGGTGTAACGACCGTAGGCCTCCTCAGCGCCGAACAGCGCTTCGGTTGCCGCGTTGGAGAAGTGCGTCCGGCGCAGCTGCGCCAGTTGCTCGAAGGCTCGTTGCAAGGCAACCAGCTGGCCATCCGGGGTGCTTTGCTGAGCGCCGCTCAAGGGTTGCTGCAGCAGCGCCAGGCTGGCGCGTTTGTAATCCATATAGTCGCCCAGCAGGCCGATAAATTGACCCAAAGCCGGCTCAGACAAACGTCCGCGTGCATCGGCCAGCATCACCTCGACCACGGTTTCCAGCCCGGCCTGATCGGCGGCACTGAGGAAGTAATCCAGATAATCGCGCAGCGCCAGATTCAGTTGCAGATTGCCGGCGCTGTCCGCCTTCAGCTCACCATCCACTTCGGTGCCCTGCAAACCTGGCAGGCTTTCCGGTGTTCTAGCAGCTGAGAGGTCTGGTTTGGCGGTTTGCAGCAAAGGACTGGGGGCAACGGAGAGAGGCGCAGCAGCGACAGCAGGAACGTTAGGCGCGACGGGAAGAGCCGCGGCTGGCCACTGCCAGTAAAGCGTAAGGCCGGCAACGCTGCCGGCCAGTACCAAGAGAGGAACAGTTGAGCGCAACGACAGAGCCATATGGCCTCCAGAATGCGGGCTGCATGGCGCAGCCCGCCGGGATGAAGGTCAGACGCCTTTGCTTTTCAGGCGGTTGGCATGCTGGCGATACAGCGAAACCGGCTCGGTCCAACCGCGAATACCGAACAGATGGTTGATCGCATCCACATGGTTCATGTTGTAGCCATCACCGATCACCTGCCCCAGGTAGGTGGAGCAAACGCCGACCAGGCCGTCATTCTTCTCGCTACCAAAGGCCAGCCCAGTGATTGCCAGGAACGGGTCGACCGCATCGAAGACGTTGGTGTAGGACGTATTACCGGTCCAAGAGAAGTAACGAATGTTGTATCCCCGTACATTCTGTACTTCAGTCGATTTGGCGCAGTAGCTGCTGCTATTCACGCCCCAGGGGTGGCGACCGTTCAGCGCAGTGGTGCCCGCAGTGGTGAGGGTTTTCAGCGCAGCCAGGCCGTTCTGCGGATTACTGCTGCCGGAAAGCAGGTTGATCACCGCACCGATAGCATTTGCCAGCCCGTTGGCACCACCTTCAATGGCACTATTTGGGGGGATAATTCCGCGCAACACATCGGCCACTTTCGAGCCTTTATTCACACCGTTGACCGAAGTCACCGAAGCCACCAGATCCGGGCGCAGCGAGGCGGCAACACGCGAGGTTGGCGAACCCTGGCTGTGGCCGATCAGGTTGACCTTGCCGCCATTGGCACTGGCCCATGGCACGATCTGCTTAGCTAGTGCTGCACCGCGCTGTTCGCTGTCATTGAGTGCAGACACGCTGGCGACATAGACCTTGGCGCCATCGCGCTCAAGGTTCCAGGGGATAGTGTGGAAGTAATTGATCAGACCGCCGATGGTGTCGAAACCGGTCACCCCGTGCACCAGCACGATCGGGTATTTGGTCTGGGTATATCCCGCGGCTTGGGCCTCAACCGCGCCGACCAAGGCAGCGGCAGCTAGAGCAGTAGTAATAACGCGACGCATGGGTGCCTCCTTATTTTTCTTGTTGGCACGCCGGGAAACTGCGTCCGGCGTACCCACAACTCTAAGGAGGTACTGGGTGGTGGGCTATCGCCCAGATGGGTGAGGCGCTATTCCGTCAGGGTTTCAACGCTGCGAAGCGATGGCCTTCTCGACGGCAGCCAGTATTGCTGGATCGTCCGGGGTGGTACTGCTGGGGAAGCTGGCGATCACCTTGCCCTGAGCGTCGATCACATATTTGGAGAAATTCCAACGCGGCGCCTGGCTTTGCGCAGCGAGCTCCTTGAATAGCGGCAGTGCGTCGCTACCGGTAACACGCTGGGTTTCACTCATAGGAAAGGTCACGCCGTAATTGACGTAACAGACCTTGGCCGTTTCTTCGCTGCTATCGGCCTCCTGACGAAAGTCATCAGAAGGTACGCCGAGAATCTGCAGGCCCTGCTCCTTGTAGCGCTGATAGAGCGCTTCGAGGCCTTTGAACTGCGGGGTAAAGCCGCAGAAGCTGGCAGTATTGACCACCACCAGCGGCTTGCCGGCGAACTCTTTGCACAGATCGATACGCTCCACGCTGCGCAGTTTCTGCACGTCCCCCTGCAACAACGCTGGGCATTCGGCGGCCTGCGCATGGCCAATCCAAGCACTGAGCAGAACGACAACCAGCTGGGAAAAACGCCACATACGCATCACCTTGAGTAACTGGAAAGACGGACTAACAGCCTTAACATACGCCCAAACCCAGCTGCAGAAAGGCCAGACCACTTTGCAGCCAGCCCCACCAGGCCAGGCCCAGGGCTAACATGCCCGCCAGCACCAGCGCGGTGTTCCAGCCATAGTCGGTATTCATGCATTCACCTCCTGTTGTTGCAAGCGCGCCACGGGTAGCTCGCGAACCGGCCAGTTCAGTGCGGCGGCCAGTAGGCTGAGCAGCACGGCAAGCTGCCAGACAAGATCATAACTGCCAGTATGGTCATACAGATAGCCGCCCATCCAGCCGCCGAGAAAAGCCCCCAATTGGTGGAACAAAAAGACGATACCGCCGAGCATCGACAGATTGCGCACGCCGAACATCGTCGCCACCGTGCCATTAGTCAGCGGCACCGTGGACAGCCACAACAGGCCCATGGCCACGCCAAAAGCATAGGCGCTCCACACCGTCAGTGGCGTCAGGATAAACGTCACAATCACCACCGCACGGGCTAGATAGAGCGCACTGAGCAGGCGAGGTTTGGACATCCGCCCGCCTAGCCAGCCGGCAATATAAGTGCCGAAAATATTGAACAGTCCCACCAGAGCCAGCACTGTGGTGCCGACCAACGCGGGCAGATGCTGATCGACCAAATAGGCCGGCAAATGCACACCGATAAACACCACCTGAAAACCGCAGACGAAAAAGCCCAACGCCAACAGCCAGAATCCGGAATGGCTGCAGGCCTCGCGTAAGGCCTCGCCTAGCGTCTGCTCCTCGCCGGTCTGCGGTAACGGCGTGTCCTTGAGCATCGCCGCCAGCGGCACGATCAGCGCTACCAACAGGCCCAGGGCCATCAGTGCTACCGACCAACCGAGCCAGCTAAGCAGGCCCAAGGTGCCAGGCAGCATAGCGAATTGGCCGAAGGAGCCCGCCGCCGCCGCGATGCCCATGGCCATGCTGCGTTTTTCCATCGGCACGGCACGACCCACCGCCCCGAGAATCACCGAGAACGAGGTGCCAGACAAACCAATACCAATCAACAACCCGGCACTCAGCGACAAGCTCAGAGGCGAGTCGGCCAGCCCCATGCAGCCCAGACCAATGGCATACAGAATGCCGCCAACAATCACCGTACGCTTGGCACCGAAACGGTCAGCCAGAGCACCGGTAAACGGCTGAGTCAGGCCCCAGATCAGGTTTTGCAAGGCGATGGCGAAGGCGAATACCTCACGACCCCAGCCAAACTCGGCGCTCATCGGCGGCAGGAACAGGCCAAAACCATGGCGAATACCCAGAGAAAGTGCCAGGACCAGGGATGCGCCCAGCATTAACCAACCACTGGTGCGCCATAACGAAGTCATACGTTGTCCTTTCCGGGAAGCGACCCGCTTAATAGAGAAATCGGCAATGTCGCGCAGGTATATACCCCAAGCTGCTCAGATGACAGCTACAGCTGCTCGGCAATGCAGTGCTACAGATTGCACCCTGAATGAGACATGCCGGCAAGCCGACCATCGGCTAATCAAAAAGCAGCGGCGCGGCGCTAGCGCGCTGAGCGAAAAACTGCAGCAACTGCTCGTGGTAATGGTCGAAGACCTCGGGCGGCAACCAGCGCTGGTAGATCGCCAGGGTGCCGGCGGGCTCTGCTGAAACCTCACGAATGGCTTGATCAAGACGCCCAGCCATCCGTGCGCCCCATGGCGTACGTGAGCAATAGATGCCAACGGTCACCAGTTCAGCGTTCTCCCGCAAGGGCACGCTGACCAGCTCATCACTGAGGCTAAAATGGCGCATTACCTCGGTGTAGATCACCGGGTAATCGAAGACATAATCCAGACGACGATGGCTGACCATCAACAGCAGGTTTTCCCCACCCAGGCTACCGCCTAACTCAGGGATCTGTCCTGCGGCATGGGCCTGGAGCAGGCGCTCACGAATTGACGCTGGATAGGTCCGGCTCTTGGCCAGAGCGCCGCGCAAGTTGGGATTACCGAGCAGCCAGTCGAGGCTGACGTGGCCGTCTTCGATCAGCAGTTGATCCATGGCTTCCCGACGTACCAGCACATGCATAGGCGTGGTCGCCACATAGGGTACGAAGTAACCCAGCTGATCGCGCTCGGGGCTCTGCAACTGGCCACTGCTGCACATTTCGCCCTGCTCGCCCATGCGCTGCTCGATGCGGGATATCGGCAATACCTCATAGCGCATCTGCAGCTCGGGCAGGCGTGCAGCCAGCAACTGCATGGTCTCGAACAGCACGCCATCAACTACCTTATCATCGCGCACATTGAAGGCACCCGGGATCGGCACGATGCCCCACACCAGCTCATCGGCCTGCAATACGCCTGCACACCCAAGCAATGCAGCCAACAGCGTCGAGTAAAGCGACCTGCTCACCATATACATCCCTGCTACATCTTGCTGTCCTTACACGCTAGCAGGCCAGAGCCAACAGCACCGAGCACTCGGCTATTTCCAGCAGCGCTCCGGCGGTATCACCGGTGGCGCCACCCAGACGTTTGAGCATCAGGATGCGCAGCCAGATAAAGATGACCCCGGCTACCAGCAAGGCAAGCAGCGCCGGCCAACCGAATAGCAACATCGCCACAGCGTTGGCGCCCAGCATCCAAGGCAATTGTTGACGAGGTAGGTGCTCGGCCAGGGCCTGACCCAAGCCGCCTGCCCGCACATAGGGGGTAGTAAGAAACAGCACCGGCAACAGACAACGCGCCAGCCAAGGCACCAGCAACAGCAGCAACCCGGCGCCACTCTCCAGCAAGGCCACCAGCGCAGCAAACTTGAGCAGTAGCAGCAGTACCAGCACCACCACCGCAATCGGCCCGCTGCGTGGGTCCTTCATGATCGCTAGGGTGCGTTCTCTATCGCCAAAGCCGCCGACCCAAGCATCGGCGCTGTCAGCCAGGCCATCCAGATGCAGACCGCCGCTGATGCCCACCCACACCGTTAGCAATAATGCTGCCTGCAACAACACTGCGCTGTCACTCAGCAGATGCTGCGCGAAGAGCAACAACAGGCCGATCAGCAGCCCCACCAACGGATAAAACAACAGCGATCGGCCGATCTGCTCAGGCGCCGGCATACCGGCCAACGTCACCGGCAGACGAGTGAGAAATTGCAGGGCAATCCACCAGGGCGTCATGCGCGTTCCCACAACTGTCCCTGTTCATCCAGGCACAACTGAAAACGCTCAGCATGGCCCACTACCACCTGCAGCAGGTCATTGCGCGGCAAACCGCGGGCTCGCGCCAACAGCAGGCGTATGACCCCGCCATGGGTGACCAACAACAGGCGCTCGCCGGCATGGCGCACCTGCAAACGCTGCAAGGCGCGTAATATCCGCGCCTCGAAGGCCAGCAACGGCTCGCCTTCAGGCGGAGTAAACCCATAGGGATCACTCCAGAAACGGCCCAATTCCTCTGCACTGGTCTGCATCAACTCGGCAGTGTTACGCCCTTCCCATGCGCCAAAATGCAGCTCTTGCAGATCCGGCTCCAGGCTCAGTGGCACACCCTGTTGCGCAGCCAGTTCTTCGGCAAAGCGTGCGCAGCGCTGCAGCGGCGAGCTGATCAGCCGATCCCAGCGACTGCCATCAGCCACCGCCGCGCGCAACTGCGCCCAACCGGTTTCGGTCAAGGCATCGTCGAGGCTGCCGCGCAGGCCGCCGCCCAGTTCGGTTTCACCGTGGCGCAGCAATTCCAGATAGATCGTCATGCCGGACGCTCGGCCACCGCCGCCTCAGCAAAAGTGGCCATATCGTTATGCAGGCTGCAGGCCAGCTGCAGCAGCGGTACGGCCAAAGCTGCACCACTGCCCTCACCCAGGCGCAGACCAAGATCGAGCAGCGGCTCAGCTTGAAGCGCTTTCAGCACCCGCTGATGGCCTGGCTCTGCGCCGCAATGGGCAAACAGCAGCCAGAAACGACATTCCGGGTTGAGACGCACCGCCAATAGCGCGGCAACGCTGCAGATAAAACCGTCCACCAGGGCGGTGATGCCCTGCTGCGCGCAGGCCAGATAGGCACCGCTCAGCGCTGCAATTTCGAAGCCGCCGAGGCGTTGCAAGATATCGATGGGCTCGCTGATCTGCGGTCGATGCAGCTCCAGTGCGAGCTCGATCACCTCGGCTTTATGCGCCACGCCTGCACTGTCCAAGCCGGTACCGGGGCCGACCATTTCCAGCGCGGCGCACTCCAGCAGTACACAGGCCATGGCTGTGGCCGCCGTGGTATTGCCGATGCCCATTTCGCCACCGATAAACAGCTGGCTGCCGGCTTCACGGGCGCGCTGCACGCTGGCCTGGCCGGCATCCAAAGCCTGCAGTAACTGCGTGACAGACATCGCCGGGCCCTGGGCGAAGTTCTGTGTACCTGCACCGAGATGCAGATGATGCACGCCGCGCAGCGGCTCCAGCGGCAGCGCGGTGCCCAGGTCGATCACCTCAAGCGTTGCGCCCAGCTGCTTGGCCAATACACTGATCGCCGCGCCACCACTGACGAAGTTGCGCAACATCTGCCCAGTGACGGCCTGAGGGAACGCCGATACACCTTCGGCGACCACGCCATGGTCGCCGGCAAAAATGCTGATCCACAGCTGCTCGACCTGCGGCCGCTGACTACCCTGCATGGCCGCCAACTCAACCGCTAAGTGTTCCAGCTGGCCGAGCGAGCCGGCCGGTTTGGTCAGCTGTTGCTGGCGCTCACGTGCCTTGTTGCGCGCGGGTATGTCCAGCGCCTTACAACCCTGCTGCCACCATTGCTCACTCATAACGCTTCACCCTTGAGAACCATCGGCAGACCTGCCACGGTAAACACCACGCGCTCACAGCGCTCAGCAATGGCCTGATGCAGCCAGCCCGCCTCATCGACATAACGGCGGGTCAGCTCGCCCAGCGGCACCACACCCAAACCGGTTTCATTGCTGACCAGCAGAATCCTTCCCGGCAAGTCGTTGAGACAGTCCAGCAGCGCATCGCGCTCGGCGCTCAGGCGCGCCGGATCATCCAGCATCAGCAGATTGGTCAGCCACAAGGTCAGGCAATCGATGAGCAGGCACTTGTCCGCCGCAGCCTGTTCACGCAACACACGGGCCAGGGCAAGCGGCTCTTCCACCAGCCCCCAATGCACCGGACGACGCGTACGGTGATGTTGGATGCGCGTATTCATCTCGCCATCCAGTGGTTGGCTGGTGGCGATATAAGTCACCGCCAGCCCGGACTGGGCCGCCAGCCGCTCGGCCAGACGGCTTTTACCGGAACGGGCACCGCCGAGAATCAGTTCACGCATGGCCTACCCCACATAACTCGCGCAGCCGGGCAGTATCCAAATGCGCCTCGACCAGATCGGCCAGACGCTCGATATCGCGTTCACGCAAGGCGTGGTAATCCACCTGCTGCACCTCGCGCAGGCCAGCCCAGCGCAGCAGTGCGCTGCAGGCTTCCGGGGTTTCAAACAGGCCATGCAGATAGGTGCCGAGCACCTGGCCATCGGCGCTCAGGCCGCCATCGGCGCGACCATCGTCGAGTCGCACAGCCGCACTCAAACCTGGGCCAGAGCTGACCCCAGCATGAATCTCGTAACCGCTGACCGGAGCATTTTCCAGGCACAGCTGGCCGCGCACATTGCGTAGCTGTTTCTCCGGCTCCAGCACGGTAGTGAATGCCAGTAGGTCCAATCCATCACTGAAACCCGCCCCCCCCTCAAGCCCATGCGGGTCGTCGATCTGCGTGCCGAGCATCTGCAAACCGCCGCAGATACCCAGCAGCTTGCCGCCATAGCGCAGGTGCTTAGCGATAGCCGCCGGCCAGCCCTGCTGACGCAGAAAAGCCAGATCGCTGCGTACGCTTTTCGAGCCGGGTAGGATAATCAGGTCGGCCGCAGGAATGGCCTGGCCCGGGCCGACAAAGGTCAGCTCGACCTGAGGATGCAGGCGCAGTGGATCGAAATCGGTGTGGTTGCTGATGCGTGGCAATACCGGCACCACCACCTTGAGCACCTCGGCCGCCTTGGCGCTCTGACGAATATCAATGGCGTCCTCGGCCTCCAGGTGAAAATCCATCAGATAGGGCAATACGCCGAGCACCGGTTTACCGGTGCGCTGCTCCAGCCAATCCAGCCCAGGCTGCAACAGGGCGATATCTCCGCGAAAACGGTTGATCACAAAGCCCTGCACCCGCGCCTGCTCGCTCTCGGAAAGCAACGCCAGGGTGCCAACCAGATGGGCAAATACGCCGCCCTTGTCGATATCGGCAATCAGAATTACCGGGCAGTCCACGGCTTCGGCGAAGCCCATATTGGCGATATCACCGGCGCGCAGGTTGATCTCGGCAGGCGAGCCAGCGCCCTCCACCATCACCACAGGATAAGCGGCGCTTAGGCGCTGGTGCGACTGCAGCACCGCCTGCATCGCCACCGTCTTGTAGTCGTGGTAAGCAACGGCATCCATGCTGCTGAGAGCGCGGCCATGAATGATCACCTGGGCGCCAGTGTCGCTATTGGGCTTGAGCAATACCGGATTCATGTCGGTGTGCGGCGCTAACCCGGCAGCCTGGGCCTGTACCGCTTGAGCGCGACCGATTTCTCCGCCATCGGAGGTAACCGCACTGTTAAGCGCCATATTCTGCGGTTTGAACGGCACCACGCTAACGCCCTGACGCTTGAGCCAGCGGCATAGCGCGGTTACCAAGGTGCTTTTGCCGGCATCGGAAGTGGTGCCCTGCACCATCAGAGTGGTCATGACTGTTCTCCGTCAAAGACCACCAGCGCCTGCTGCAAACGCTGCCAGCCGGCTTCATCAGACGGCAGACCAAAGCGCAGGCTCAGCGGTGCTTCAAACAGCCGGGTGAGAATGCCCTGCAAGGCGAGAAATTCATGCAACAAGGCCGCCTGTGGTGTGCAGCAGAACTGGAACAGGGCGCAACCGCCTGTTGGGCTGAGCCCATGCTCGATCAACAGCGCGGCCAGGCGCTCACCATCGGCCATCAGCCGCTCGCGTTGCGCCTGCTGACCGGCGAGGTCTTGCAACAACGCAGTGGCCACCACCCGGCTCGGCCCACTGATGGCCCAAGGCCCGAGTAGCTCGGCCAGTTGCGCCAGCAGTTGCGGCTGCGCCAGGACAAAGCCCAGGCGAATGCCCGCCAAGCCGAAGAACTTGCCAAACGAGCGCAGCACAATCAGCCCTGGTAACTCGCTGAACGCGGCCAGGCTGAGCGCGGGCGTGCAGTCGATAAAGGCTTCATCCACCACCAACCAGCCGCCACGCTCGGCCAGGCGCCGGTGCCACTCCAGCAAACGCGAAGGTTCAATGCAGCGCCCGGTGGGGTTGTTCGGATTAACCAGCAGCAAGACATCAATGCGTTCCAGCGCCCGCTCGATTGCCCCCTCGCTGAGCTCTAACAGGCGATGCCCTTCACGCTGCCAGGCAGCCGCATGCTCGGCATAAGCCGGCGAAACAATGCCCACCGTAACGTGGCGCAGCAGGCGCGGCAGTGCCTGGATCGCAGCTTGCGAACCGGCCACCGGTAGCAAGTTGGCTACGCCGTAGTAATCCCGCGCAGCGATTTCCAGACCGTCCTGCTGCTCGGGCAAGCGCGCCCAGGCACTTGCGGGAATCGCCGGTAGCGGCCAGCCGTATGGCGCGATACCGGTAGACAAATCCAACCACTCCGCCAGGGCAATGCCATAACGCAGCGAGGCCGCGCGCAGCCGGCCACCATGTTCAAGCATAAGCAAGCCCCCACAGCACTAGCAGCGCCAACCACAGCAACACGCCACCGTTGACCAGATTGAGTGCCCGTTCGATATCGCGTGCCTTGGGTTGCGGGCCCGCGCCCAGCTCGGGTCGTATATGCATCTCACCGTGATATTCCGCCGCGCCGCCCAGGCTAACGCCCAGCGCCCCAGCGCCTGCAGCCATCACCGGACCGGCATTCGGGCTGTCCCACAGCGGCGCTTGGTTTCGCCAGCAGCGCAGCGCCAACAGCGTTCGGCCGAGCACTGCATAGGTCAGGGCCACTAAACGCGCAGGAATGTAATTAAGAACATCGTCGATCTTCGCCGCAGCCCAACCGAAACGCTCATAGCGCTCATTACGATAACCCCACATGGCGTCCAGGGTATTGCTCAGGCGGTACAACACCACACCAGGCGCACCGGCAATAACAAACCAGAACAGCGCGGCAAACACCGCGTCACTGCCGTTTTCCAGCACCGACTCGCTGCCCGCGCGGGCCACCCCAGCAGCATCCAGTTGTGCGGTATTGCGGCTGACCATATAGCCGACCCGTTCGCGGGCCAGACGCAAATCACCCAGACGCAGCGCCTGGGCTACCGGCATGGCATGTTCGCCCAGGCTTTTCAGGCCAAGAGCGGCGTACAGCGCAAGAATTTCCACCGCCCAACCCAAGCCGCTGATCTGGCTCAGCAGCCAAGCCAGCAACGTTAGCGGCAACACCGCCAGGCACCAGGCGCTGACGCCGTGGCTGCGCCAACCGCCGCCCGCCGGATTGAAGCGCTGCTCGATACGCTCGGCCATACGACCAAAGGCCACTAGCGGATGCCAGCCCTTGGACTCGCCAAAAATCGCATCCAGTGCGACCCCAGCGCAGGTGCTAAGCACCAGGCTCATGGCGTGCCCCACTGGTTCTCGAACAGCAACTCACTGAGCGGCCGCGGCACGGCCCAGCCTTGCTGCACCAGCATCGGCGCCTCATAGAACTCCGTCACCGGCCCCAGACACAGCACCGCCAGCGGCTTACTGCCGGTCGGCATAGCGAGCAAATCTGCCAAGGCCAGCGGCTCGAACAGTGACACCCAGCCCATCCCCAAGCCTTCGGCGCGCGCCGCTAGCCAGAGGTTTTGAATCGCGCAGGCCAGCGAAGCCAAGTCCATTTCCGGCAAGGTGCGCCGCCCAAATACATGGGCCTCGCGGCCCTCCATCAGGGCCACCACCAGCAGCTCGGCACAGTCGCGAATACCCTCGACCTTTAGCTGCATAAATTCGTCACTGCGCTCGCCCAGAGCCTCGGCGGTACGCACGCGCTCCTCCTCCACCAAACCGTGAATCGCCTCACGCAAGGCCGGGCGGGTGATGCGAATAAAGCGCCAGGGCTGCATCAACCCGACGCTGGGGGCCTGATGCGCGGCTTCGAGCACGCGCGCGAGCAATTCGGGAGCCACCTCGCCGCCGCTGAAATGACGCATATCGCGACGCTCAGCAATAGCGCGATACACCGCCGCGCGCTCTAGCGGGCTAAAGGCTTGCTCACTCATGCAGGCACTCCAGGGAGAAACAGCGCAGCGGCGGCAGCCGGATCGGACGGCAGGTAGAAGTGAATATAGGAGGCCGTCATCCGCCCCTGGCGATAGACCGCCTCACTGGTGCGTTTGTAGTTCGGGCACTCGCCACGGGTCAGCGGTTGCAGTTCGCTGCTAAGCGCCGAGTAGTGAAAGCTGTGGCCGCGTAACAGCCCCTCAGGCAACTCAGCCTGCTGCAAGGCCATGGCGGTCATGCGTGGTTGCAGGCTCGCCTCGCCGCTTAACAAGCCAAGCATCTGCCCGCTGGCGCCTTGCTTATCGGTCAGTTTGTCGAGCAGATAGAGCATGCCGCCACACTCGGCGTGGATCGGTTTGCCGATGGCATGGTGCGTACGAATCGCCTCAGCCATGGGCTGGTTGGCCTCAAGCGTGGCCAGATGCAATTCCGGGTAACCGCCAGGCAGATACAGGCTATCGACCTCGGGTAACTGCGCGTCTGTCAGCGGTGAAAAAAACTTCAATTCGGCGCCCAGTTCGCACAACAGATCGAGATTGGCCTGATAGAGAAAGGCAAAGGCACTGTCGCGTGCCACGCCAATCCGCACCCCCTTGAGCAAGGGTGCGGGCCTTGCCTGCTCCGGCGCGGCGAAGCTGACGGGCGGCGGCAAACGGGTATCAGCACTGGCGGCCAGGGCATCGGCAGCGGCATCCAGGCGTGCATCCAGATCGGCCAGCTCGCCGGCCTGCACCAGGCCCAGATGACGGCTCGGCAAGCCAACTTCGGCACTGCGCGGCAAGGCGCCGTACCAGCGGATCGAGGCCGGCAGCGCATCACGCAGAATCTCGCCATGCCGTGTGCTGCCAACCCGATTGCCGAGCACACCGGAAAATGGCAAATCAGGCTGAAAGGTCGCCAGACCATGGGCCATGGCGCCAAAGGTCTGGGCCATGGCAGAGCCATCGATCACCGCCAGCACCGGCACGCCAAAGTGCCGGGCCAGATCAGCCGCCGAGGGCGTGCCATCGAACAGGCCCATTACCCCTTCGATCAGAATCAGGTCGGCTTCACCTGCCGCCTCCCAAAGCAACCGGCGACTCTCCGCCTCGCCAACCATCCACAGATCAAGCTGATACACAGGTGCACCGCTGGCGCGGGCGAGAATCATCGGATCGAGAAAGTCCGGGCCACATTTGAACACCCGCACGCGCTTGCCTTGGCGCGCGTGCAACCGTGCCAGGGCAGCGGTTACGGTGGTCTTGCCTTGGCCGGAAGCCGGTGCAGCGATCAGCAGTGCAGGACATTGACGTGCGGGCATCAGTACTCCACCCCTTTCTGCGCCTTCACCCCGGCCTTGAACGCATGCTTGACCAGGCTCATTTCAGTCACGGTATCCGCCGCCTCAATCATCCCCGGCAGCGCACCACGACCAGTCACCACCACATGCTGCAGCAGCGGCCGCGCTTCGATATCGGCGAGCACCACGTCGAGTTCCAGGTAAGCGTATTTCAGCGCGATGTTCAGCTCGTCGAGCACTACCAGGCCAACGGCTGAATCATTCAGCAACTGCGCAGCCACGGCCCAGGCTTCACGGGCTTTATCGATATCACGTTGGCGATCCTGGGTTTCCCAGGTAAAGCCCTCGCCCATCACGTGGTAGCTGACTTCATCGGGAAAACGGCGAAAGAAGGCTTCTTCGCCGGTACTGGCCGCACCCTTGATAAATTGCACCACGCCAACCTTGAGGCCGTGGCCCAAGGCGCGGGCGACCATGCCGAAGGCGCTGCTGCTCTTGCCCTTGCCATTGCCGCTGTGCACCAGCAGCAGGCCGTATTCGTCCTGGGCCTGGGCAATTTTTTCATCGATCAGGGCTTTCTTGCGGGCCATGCGCGCCTTGTGCCGGGCGTCACGCTCAATCGATTCAGTCATCGCACTGCTCCACCGCCACAGGGCGATCTGGCTGGAAAAAGCATGCGGAGATAGGGACAGCGCGGGCCTACGCATAGCGCAAACCACACGCCAGCCATCGCCCTCCGCGATGCCGTGGACTGCAACAGGCCGGTCTCCGGGCTTGTGAGCGAACCTTCAGGCTCTAAGCCGCGCCTTCCCATGCATGCAGCACAGTGGCAATTGCGACGTTTAACTCACTTACCGTTGCGGGGGCAGCGTCGGAATAACTGGCGTAAAGACACACAGCGCACCGACTTCCCAGTTTCACCCCGCACACGCACAGCGTTGGGGGCACCTGTTACAAGGCGCGAAGGGTAGAGAGTTCGCGATTAAGCGTCAAACGAATGCGCCATTTAGCGCAGATGGCTTAAGCCACCTGGGTTACTTGGCCTGACACTTCATCTCGGGCGAGCCGTAGCCCCACACCACAGCCGCCTCACCCTGGTGCTCCCAGAATGATTCATTGCACCCCTGGTATTTTCTACCGCTGGTTGCGGGCTGCTGGTACATCAACGACACGCTGTCGGCAAACTCGGCCAGCAGGGTCGCAGGCTCGGAGGGGTAATAGGTGACGATCACTTCCTTGGCTGGCAGGCCATCACACTGAAAATGCACCGGCCCGACAGCTTTGAGCAACGCATAGCGCGCCTGCAATTCGGTAATCCGCAGGCGATAGCTCTCGGTTACGCACTGCTCGCGGTCAGCGGCCTTCCAGCAGTCATTGCGACCTTTTATCCAGCCTCTCTGCTCAGCTTTGAGTACCGGTGGATGCTGGTTCGCGGCCTTGGCCGAAGCCTGCTGATAAACACTCGCCATTTTCTGGTCGAACTCGGCCAGAGCAGGCGTCTGACAAATCAGTTCCTCAATACTGCCAGACGCTACCTTGGTACAGCTGAACGATGGTTCAGCCGCCTGCAGGGTCGCTAACGGCAGGCCGAGCAGAGCCAAAAGGACAAAACGCTTAAGGGTGAACATGGTGACTCCTCGTCCGCTATCCGTTTGTTTTTAATAGCCGTATCCAGGCTTACAGCCTGCTTGCGCCAAGCTGCATGTTTCGTCAGCTAAGGCCAGACCAAAGCATCTACCATTGGCCCTTGAGTACACGCCGGGTTGCTTCACGTACCGTCAGTGGGTAGTCAGTGTTCATGTACCAGACTGCCGGGTGCTCGGTGACAGATAGCGCCCGTTGATCCGGCGATAGATTCGTACGCAACAGTAAAATCACATCGCTGCTGACCCAGGGGTGGCGGTACCAGTAATGATGACCGACGATGTCAAAACCGCGCTCACTGCTATTGCCGGACACATCCAGTAAGGTGACATTGTTTAGGTGCCGCCTGTGTGTGAATTGGTGCAGGCTCTGCTCGGCCCGGCTGCTGCCAATCCGCGCGCCACCGGGCATCAGACGCTGCGCATAGTCCAGTGCCTCATCCTGATCGGACACAGTGATCATCACCTGCTCAGCAACGCGACTGATGGCAGGCAGGCGGCCTTCAAATATTTCCTCAGGGACATCCGCTGCGGCAAAGACCACTGCGCCAATCCGATAACGCTCCTGCAACTGCGCCGTATTCAAATCCGGATGACGATTCTGGAATTCCTGCAACGCTAGAGATGCCACGCGCCCGCCGGCGCTGTATGCGATCAGGTTGATTCGCTCGACAGCGGTATGCCGCGCCAGCAGCTCGATCAACTGCGCCAACGCTTGGCTGGAATCACGAGCGCGACCGACATCGATGCCGAGCAGATAGCTGACAATGTTCTGGTGTGACGGCCAATCGAATGCCAGGCCGACAAAGTCTCTCCCGGCAAAATGCACCAGCTCACCCGTCAGCTCACAGGCATTGGTGAAATCCACCTTCGCGCCATGCACATAGATAATGATTTCCTTGTCGCGGGCCTTATCCAGCGCCAGGTTGATCGCATCGATATAGCTCTGCACCGGCGACGCCAAAGGCACATCAATCGGCCGCTGCACCGGCAGTACCGCTGTTTGCTGAGCCGCAATCAGGCTTAGTGGCAGCTCACGCTCGCGCAGTTCGCTGACCGAGGCCAAATGCAATTGCGACCAATCGCTCTGCTGGTCGCCCAAACGCACCTGGGCGCGGCCCAGCTGCAGGGTGGAGCTGACGCGATTACCATATCCAGCGGCCTCTGGCGCCCGAGTAGTGGCGTAGAACAGTGCCACATCGGGAACCCGTTCTGCGGGCGACAAATGGGCGAAAGGGTCGATAGCAGCCTGGTGATAAATAACCGGCGTGTTCATCAGCATCAGCGGCGCAGGCCCAGCACAAGCGCCCAACAGCAGAGCAAGGCATACACATGACAGCGCGCGTAAACAGGTCATCGGCAGTCGCCACTACTAAGGGGTCAAAAGGTCATTACAAACAAGCAGCAAGCCTAACCGTAATTTAATGCCTGGGCATAAAGCCCGCTGGCTTGCTGGCCAGCCATTCGACAAAAGTCCGCAGGCGCTCATCACTTAGCAGGCTGTCGCGATTGTTGTAGGTCAGCGCCAGCTCCTTTTCGCTGAACAGCCGGTGAATCTGGTTGTGGCAGGCGCGGCAGACCCAGAGTGTGGCGCTGATGCGCTCGCTTTTGCCGAAGCGCTTCTGCACATAAACCTTGTTATGCAGCGCCTTGGGGATCAGATGATGGCGCGTCAAAGCGGCCGCGCGAGCGCAGAGCTCGCAGGCATCGGGTTGCTCGGGCAGACGAATCGGTTCAGGCATACAGGCGGCGCAGGCTTAGCGTTTACGGCACAGGCTCAGACCGTCGCCCAACGGCAGCAGGGACAGGTCAATACGCGGATCATCACGCAGCGCCAGATTGAGCGCCTGAATCGCTCGAGTGTCAGCGCTCTCAGGGTTATCCTCAAGCACGCGACCGCTCCACAGGGTGTTATCGAACAGAATCAGTCCACCCTGGCGCACCAGGCGCAGGGCATGCTCGAGATAGGCTGGGTAATTGGCTTTGTCGGCGTCGATAAACAGCAGATCAATACTGCCGGCCAGGCCTTCAGCCTCTAGCTCCGCCAGGGTCTGTAGCGCAGGCGCCAAACGCTGCTCGATACGCGCACTGAGCCCTGCTTCGCGCCAGTAGCGCTCGGCCGTGGCGTTGTATTCGCCGGGAATATCACAGCAAATCAGCCGACCGCCCTCTGGCATGGCATGGGCCATGCCAGAGGGCGCTATAGCCGGTAAAGGTGCCGACTTCGACAATCCGCCGCGCCCCAGTCAGCTGCACCAGCAAGGCCATAAACTGGCCCTGCTCGGGGGCAATCTGCCAACGCGCCATACTCAGCTGCGCGGTTTCCTCACGCAAGCGCTTGAGCAGCGGTGTTTCACGCAGGGAGACATCCAGCAGGTATTGGTACAGGTCGGAATCAAGATTGAGCGTTCGGTTGGTCATGCCACTCCCTCTGCAAACGGCAACTGTCAGGGGTTGCGCGCTAGTTCCGGGGTGAATACGCGCTTGGCGTTCAGGTAGGTACGTTGCCAGTAGCTGTTGCTCAGGCTGTCCAAGCGCACGGTGCCGCCGCTAGAAGGCGCGTGAACAAAACGTCCATCGCCAACATAGATACCAGCGTGGCTGACCTGGCTGCCGCCATTGGTTGCGAAGAACACCAGATCACCGCTTTGCAGGGCATCACGACCGACGCCTGGAGCGCGCATGCTGATCAGTTCGCGGGTCGAACGCGGCAGACTGATGCCAGCCGCATCGCGGTAGACATAGCCAATCAGGCCACTGCAATCAAAGCCACCCTCGGGGGTATTGCCGCCGTAGCGATAGGGCGTACCGACCAGGCCCAGGGCGCGAAACAGCACATCCTCGGCATTGCCGTTAAAGCTGCCGATTGGCGCATGCACAACAGGTTTTGGGGTTGGGGCGGGGGCATTGCTGGCGCAGGCACTGAGCAGCGCGGCAAGCACAATCAAGCTGAGACGGGCGATAGCGGTCATGGACGAGCGATCCTGAGCCGGGATGCGCCCTACTCTGCCGGCTTGCACATCGTAGTGCAAGCTTTAGCTTTGCTTGGCAGGTTGTTGAAAATTATCAAGATCGGCCAGGAGTACCGATATATCGCAGCGACTGAAGAGACTCAGCAACCGATAACAGGGCTCAAGGATGACGAACGATCGAATCACTCGGCGCCAGTGCAAGAGCACGTTTTGCCTCGATAAAAGTGCGCTTCCAGTAGCGATCATCCAGGCTGTCGACCCGCACACCGCCACTGCGGCTGCTGGAGGAATGGATGAACTGGTCATCGCCCATATAGATGCCCGCATGGCTTACTCGACCACGGCCGTTGGTCGCGAAGAACAGCAGATCACCAGGTTTGAGATCGTCACGATCCACCAGCGGTGCATCGATATTGATCATGTCGCGGGTTGAGCGCGGCAGCTTCATACCGGCCTCTTCCTTAAACAGATAACCGATAAAGCCACTGCAATCGAAACCCGAGCTTACTGAACCACCACCAAAACGATAGCGCGTGCCGACTAGCGACAGGCCATGAGAAAGGATGCTGTCAGCCAGCTGTGGCAGTTTGTAGGCTTTGTCTTCAGTGAAGTCACCCAGAGCCGCTTCTTTGGCTTGTTCGTCAAACTCGGCAAGTTCTGTCGAGGAGAACACAGAGGGCTGTGATACCAGCTCTTGCTGCGGTGCATGGTTGGCGCAGGCGGCCAGAAACAGGGAGAGTGCAATAGGCACGAGGGGTGCGAGGCGCTTGAGCATGGGCACGACCGTGTCGATGAATTTCACAAGAGCGCGACTATGCCTTCTATGACATGCATTTGCAAATTCTATGGATCTAAATGTGACTCAGTAGTTCCGGCAAAACATCTAACGCCCGCCCTTGCAGATACACATCCACCTGGGCGCTCAAGTCAGTGCGCTGTGGGTTGATCTCCGCCGTAAACCCACCAGCCTGGCGTGTGCGTAGCAGCGGCTCGACGATGTACGGGAAGCTCGCGCTGGTACCGATGCTGATCACCACCTCGAAGCCTTTGCGCACCTGGGCGTAAAGTGTGTCTATCGCCTGCTCGGGCAACATTTCCTCAAACAGCACCACGGGTGGGCGCAGTACTCCGGCGCATTGCCGACACCTGGGCGGCAGCGGCCGCTCAAGATGCTCGGCCAACTCACTGTCGACAGCCCCGCAGGACTGGCAATACAACGGCGCCAACTCACCGTGAATCTCGATCACCCGCTCCATCGGGCTGCCTACCGCGCGGTGATAGCCATCAATGTTCTGGGTCAGCAGCCAGCACTGCGGCTTTTTGCGCTGCAGTTCGGCAATCGCATGATGCCCGGCATTGGCCTGGGCACCCAGGCATGCCTTACCCAGCTCGGCTAGGTATTTCCAGCACAGCGCCGGATTCCGCTGCAGCATCGAGCCGGACAGCGCTTGCTCAATCGGCAAGCCTTCGGCGGTGTGGCCGTTATACAGGCCGCCGAGACCGCGATAAGTGGGTAAACCGGAATCGGCGGACAGCCCGGCACCGGTAATCAGCAGAATGCGTTCAGCCTGCTTGAGCTGCTGTGCGACCTGCTGGATTGCCCGCTCCATCGCCAAGCCCTCAATGGTTGACCGTATGCGCCAGCATCACCGACAGCTGACACAGCGGACGCCCGCTTTGCTCATGCCATTGATTGAATGCAGCCTGCACGGCGGCCAGCTCTTTAAGGCTAGTCGGCGCTTTGTCGATGATCTTTTGCGCTTTCAGCGCAGCCACCATGTCATCGGTAGGCACAAAGGTGTCCTTGCCGACCATGCGCAAGAAGCGTGGCGCGGAGAGCCCGCCGAGCTGGCTACCGTGTTTGGCCAGGTACTTCCACAGCCCGACCACATCGCTCACTGGCCAGTCGGCAATCAACGCGCCGAAGCTGCCCTTCTCCTTTTTCACATCGAGAATGAACTGAGCGTTGCGCGGCACGCTCTTGAGCTTGCCCAGGTGGCGGATGATGCGCGCATCCTGCATCAGATTTTCCAAACGCTCGGCGCCCATCAGCACGACTTTTTCCGGATCGAAACCGAAGAACACCTGCTCGAAGGCCGGCCACTTGGCATCCACCAGGCTGTGCTTGAGGCCGGCGCGGAAGATGCGCAGACTGACTACCGACAGGTAGCGATCATCACTGATCGCACGCAACTCCTCAGCGCTACGCGGCTGCGGCAGGATCGACTCCAGCGCAGCCGCCGAGCCAAAGCGGTTCAGACAGTATTCGTTAAGCCATTTGTAATCGCGCATCAGGCAATCCTTGAACCGGGAAACCGCTGGATCAGAGGTTCATAACATCGAGGAAGCGCGGCGTGGCACTGTCGTCGATTTTCAGGCTCTTGAAGTCAAACAGGTTGCGGTCGGCCAGCTGTGATGGCACTACGTTCTGCAGGGCGCGGAACATGATCTCGGTGCGGCCCGGAGACTTGCGCTCCCAGTCCTGCAGCATCTCTTTGACCACCTGACGCTGCAGGTTTTCCTGGGAACCGCAGAGGTTGCACGGAATGATCGGGAATTCCTTGAGCTGACTGTAAGCCTCGATATCCGCCTCATTGCAGTAAGCCAGCGGGCGAATCACCACGTTGCGACCATCATCGGCGCGTAACTTGGGCGGCATGGCCTTGAGGGTGCCGCCGTAGAACATATTGAGGAAGAAGGTTTCCAGGATGTCGTCGCGATGATGGCCCAGGGCCATCTTGGTCGCACCGATCTCGTCGGCAAAGGTATACAGCGTGCCGCGGCGCAGGCGCGAGCACAGCGAGCAGGTGGTCTTGCCTTCCGGGATCTTCTCCTTGACCACCGAGTAGGTGTCCTTCTCGACGATGTGGTACGGCACACCGATGGACTCCAGATAGGCCGGCAGCACGTGCTCGGGGAAGCCGGGCTGCTTCTGGTCCATATTCACCGCAACAATCTCGAACTTGATTGGCGCGACCTTTTGCAGGTGCAGTAGCACGTCGAGCATGGTGTAGCTGTCCTTGCCGCCGGACAGGCAGACCATGACTTTGTCGCCATCCTCGATCATGTTGAAGTCGGCAACGGCTTCGCCGGCCTGGCGACGCAGGCGTTTTTGCAGTTTGTTCTGATTGACCGAGAGGGTGCCCATGGTGCGCTGGAATCCGGAGGGTTACGAAAGTGCGGCATTTTACCCAGAAAGCGCGACGCGCCCTACCCCACAGTTACGGAAATGCTAGGCTCGGCCGATGAACGACGATTTCGATCCGGGCCTCGACCTGCCCGAACAACTGCATCAGCTGCTGCGCGCAGCCCCTAACGGCCTTGGCGAGTACCAGTTGATCCAGCTGCTGAAGGCCCGCAAATGCGTGCACATCCCCAATCTACCGCTGACCGACAAGCTGGTGCTGTTCCGCACGCATTTTCTGCTGTTCAACGCTCTATACCGGCTACGTGAACGACTTTGGGCGACGCAGAGCGGCTATCTGCAGATCAGTGCACTGAATATACAACTGTTGCCCTATCAGCCCGGCAGTGCAGAGATAAGTGAACACGACCCGCTGCGTGACTATTACCTCGACCTTAGCCAGCTCAACGACACCGACGAGCTGGATGTGGCCAAGCTGCTGTTGAGCTTCTGGACGCGCATGCATGGCAGCGAAGATAAACAGGCGGCGCTGGAGCTGTTCGAGCTCGAAGGCAGCGAGCAGACGCTCAATCTCGCCACTATCAAACACCGCTACCGACAACTGGTGAGCTTGCATCACCCTGATCGCGGCGGCAGCACGACACGCCTGCAGTCGATCAACAAGGCCATGGAGATTCTCGAACGCTATTACGGCCGTACTTGAGAGTCCGATTTGCTCTAACGCCGCACCTTTGTCCTCTTTAATGGCTGCCTATACTGCGACATACGGTCGCATAGGTTCGGCCTTGTACCTGATGACGCTGCACACGCGAATCAGGCGCTGCGCTGGGGGGCGACCGCTATAAAAATAGGAGGTCTGGCATGATCCATCACGTTTGGGGGCTATTCACCCATCCCGACCAGGAATGGCAGGAAATTCGTGGCGAAGAAGAAACCATCAGCCACATGTATCTCACCCACGTACTGATTCTCGCGGCAATTCCCGCAGTCTCGGCCTATATCGGCACCACCCAGGTCGGCTGGGCAATCGGCGCTCGAGCGCCGGTGATGCTGACCGAGGCCAGCGCGTTGCAAATGACCGTCATGACCTACCTGGCGATGCTTGCCGGGATCGCAGTGATGGGCGCGTTTATCCACTGGATGGCACGCACCTACGATGCCAGTCCGAACCTCACGCAATGCGTGGTATTTGCGGCTTATACCGCTACACCGCTGTTTATCGGTGGCTTGGCGGCGCTCTATCCACACCTTTGGCTAGCCATGGTGGTGGGCACGGCGGCCATCTGTTACACGGTTTATCTACTCTACGTCGGCATACCGACTTTCATGGGCATACCCGAGGATGAAGGCTTCATGTTCTCCAGTTCGGTGCTCGCCGTAGGTCTGGTGGTACTGGTGGCGATGATTGCCGCCTCGGTGATTCTCTGGGGCTTTGGGGTCGGCCCGGTGTACACCAGCTAACGCAACACTTGATGACACACGACGAAACCACCTGCGGGTGGTTTCGTCGTTTCAGGGCTGCGGGCCCTGCCCGCCTTGGGCATAATTGCCACCCCAGTCCTGATCGCCGCACTTATGTCCGAACACCTTCTGAGCCGCGTAGAACAGTGCTACCAGCAGGCTGAAGCCTTTTTCAAACGCCCCTTTGCCCGCGCCGAGGTGAGTTTCAAGCTGCGTGGACAAAAGGCTGGCGTGGCGCATCTGACGGAAAACAAGCTGCGCTTCAACCCACAGCTGTACCGAGAAAATCGTGAAGACTTTCTCAGGCAAACCGTGCCCCATGAAGTGGCGCACCTAATCGCCCATCAGCTGTTCGGCCTGAAGATTCAGCCCCATGGCGAGGAGTGGCAACTGATCATGCGCGGCGTGTATGAGCTGCCGCCCAATCGCTGCCACAGCTATGCGGTGCAGCGGCGTACGGTCAGCCGCTATATCTACAGCTGCAGCTGCCCGCAAGGCGAATACCCCTTCTCTGCCCAGCGCCATTCCCTGGTCAGCAAAGGTCGGCGTTACTACTGCCGGCGCTGCAAGGTGACCTTGAGCTATACCGGCGAGCAGCGCGTCGAATAAGCCGCAAAGCATTAAAGAACGTAACGCAGCACCGCAACAAAGTGCATCAGACTGCCGCCCATGACGAACAGGTGCCAGATGCCATGCCAATGGCGAAAGCGGCTGTCATAGGCGAAGAAGATGATGCCCACCGTGTACAGCACCCCGCCGCCAGCCAGCCAGATAAACCCAGCCATGCCCAGCGCAGCGATCAGCGGTTTGACCGCGATCAGCACAATCCAGCCCATCACGGCGTAGATCACAATCGACAGCACCCGCGCCTCGGAACGCGGCTTGATCTCCTGCAGCATGCCGATGATTGCCAGCGTCCAGACGATGCCGAACAGCGTCCAGCCCCAGGCACCTTCGAGAGTTACCAGGCAGAACGGCGTGTAGCTGCCGGCAATCAGCAGGTAGATCGACAGGTGATCGAGCTTGCGCATCAGCACTTTCGCCGGCCCCTGTACGCTGTGATAAAGCGTGGAGATGCTGTAAAGCAGCACCAGGGTCAGGCCATAGATCGCCACGCTGATGATCTTGCGCAGCTCACCGTCCAGACTCGCCAGCAGCAAAAGCCACACCGCCCCCGCGCAGGCCAGAAGCGCCCCGACCAGATGGGTCCAGGCGTTGAAGCGTTCCCCGTGATACATATTTTCCGTTCCTAAGCCGCCACTGGCGCGAATGCATCAGGCTTATGCCGGAAAATCAGCTCTCTGACGAGTACCCTTTTGCACGCAAGGCGTTTACGCCAGCTTAGGCCACCACCTTGGCCGCCTTGAGCTGGGCGATTTGCTCGGCGCTGTAGCCCAGCTCTGCCAGTACTTCTGCGGTATGTGCGCCCAGGGTTGCGCCGATATACCGGGGCGCAGGAAGACCGCTGGAGAATTTGATCGGGCAGGCGATCTGCGCCTGTGGAGCATTCCCGGCACGCGGCACCACGGTAACCAAATCGCGCGCTTTGATCTGCGGGTGCTCGACCGCCTCACTGAGGTTGAGCATGGGTTCAACACAGGCATCCAGGCCGGCGAATACCTGGCTCCACTCGGCGAAATCGCGTTTCTCGAACTCGATTTCGATCTCGCGTTTGAGCGTCTGTTGATCCTCTGGCTTCTGCGACAGACCGCGCGCGGCAAGTTCCGGACGGCCGATGGCGGCGCAGAACTGCTGCATAAACTGCGGTTCCAGGCTGCCGACCGAGAACCAGCGACCATCGCGGGTGCGGTAGTAGTCGTAGAAACTGCCGCCATTCAGTGCCTGGTTCTCCATCGCTGGCTCAACACCGGCGGCCAGATACCCTGCCCCGGCCATACCGTGCAGGCTGAAGGCGCAGTCGGTCATGCTGATGTCCACCTGCTGGCCCTGCCCCGTGGCCTGACGCTGAATCACCGCCGCCAGTAGGCCGATCACCCCGTGCAGCGAGCCGCCGGCAATATCCGCCGCCTGAATGCCCAGCGGCAGCGGCCCGGTATCGCGGCGCCCGGTGTAACTGGCTATACCGGCCAGGGCCAGGTAATTGATGTCATGCCCGGCGCGGTCTTTATAGGGCCCGGTCTGACCGTAACCGGTGATCGACACGTAAATCAGCTTCGGGTTGATCGCCTTGAGCGCCTCATAACCCACGCCGAGCTTGTCCATCACCCCTGGACGGAACTGCTCCAGCACGATGTCGTACTCGGCCACCAGTTGCTTGACCATTTCCACCGCCTCGGGCTTTTTCAGGTCCAGAGCGATGCAGCGCTTGTTGCGGTTGAGGTAGGCATGGCTGGCCGATACGCCGCCGTCATGCGGCGGCAGCACACGCACCAGGTCCATGCGCGAAGGCGACTCAACCCGCAGCACCTCGGCGCCCATATCGGCCAGCAGCAATGAGGCAAACGGCCCCGGCAACAGGGTGGAGAAATCCAGCACTTTCAGTGACGACAGCGGGCCTGACATAACAGCTCCTTGGGGTAATCGTTAACGCCGATGGCTATCGCTGCGCTCATCTAGCAGCCCACCCCATGCTACGCAGTGCAGCTATTGCCAATGCAGCGGCTGCTTGGCATCCAGCTCGTTTAGCTGCTCGGCAAAGCGCGCTTCCAGCACGTTACGGCGAATTTTCATGGTTGGGGTCATGCAGCCGTTGTCAACGGTCCAGGCCTCGCTCACCAATACAAAGTGGCTAAGCCGCTCATGCGGCTGCAGCTGGGTATTGAGCTGCTGTAGGGTCTGCGCGAGGTCGGCCGCCACGTGCTCGCGGGCTTGTTCACGGGCTGCGGGCGACAGTTCGATCAGTGCCAGAGGCTGATCCAGATTGCTGCCCATCAGGCACACCTGCTCAACCCAGAGATTCTTGGCGATCTCCCCTTCAATAGGTACCGGGGCGATGTACTTGCCCTTGCTGGTCTTGAAGATGTCCTTCACCCGCCCGGTAATTTTCAGGTAACCGGCGGCATCCACTTCGCCCTTGTCGCCCGTGTGCAGCCAGCCATCGGTGATGGTTTCGGCGGTTTTCTCCGGGTCCTGGTAGTAGCCCAGCATCAGGCTCGGACAACGCAGAAGAATCTCGCCATTCTCGGCGATGCGCAACTCATTGCCCGGCATCGGCCGGCCCACCGTGCCGAAGCGTACCTGCCCCGGACGATTGAAGCAGCCATAGGCCAGGTGCTCGGTCATGCCGTAGCCCTCGCAGATGGTGATGCCGATGCTCTGATACCAATCGAGCAAGGCACGCGGAATCGCCGCCGCGCCGCTGACCAGAATGCGCGCGCGATCCAGGCCCAAACCCTTGCGAATCTTGCGCGCGACCAGGCCGCCAATCAGCGGAATACCCAGCAACCGCGCCAGCTTGGGCTGCGGCAGCTTCTCCAGCACGCCCTGTTGAAAGCGCGTCCACAAGCGCGGCACGGAGAAGAACACGGTCGGCCGCACATGGCGCAAATCGCTGGCAAAGGTCTCCAATGACTCAACAAAAGCCACCCGCCCACCGCTGTACAGCGCATTCATCTCCACCAGAAAACGCTCGGCGGCATGCGATAGCGGCAGGTAGGAAAAATACTGATCCTGCTCGGTAATCTGCAGCTCCTTGACCGATCGCCCGCCGGCAATGGTAAAGGCCTTGGCCGAGAGCATCACGCCCTTGGGCTGACCGGTGGTGCCGGAGGTATAGAGGATGCTCAGCAAGGCATCAGGTGCCTGCTGATGCGCCACGGCCAACGGCTGATGCGCCGCCAGCAAGGCATGCCAACCGTGATTAGCTTCGATGGTCGGGTACGGCATGGCGATACGGATAACGTCGGCCGAAATGCCCGGCGCAAGCTTGGCCGGCTCATCCAGCTTGCCGAGGAAGATCGCCTTGCACTGCGAATGGCGCAGCACATAGTCGATGCTCTCGGCCGACTGCAGCGGGTACAGCGGCACGCTGATCAGCCCAGCGAGCATGATCGCCAGGTCAGCGATGATCCATTCGGCACAGTTCTTCGCCAGCAGCGCCACCCGATCACCCGGCGCGAAGCCCATGGCCTGCAAGGCCATGGCCATGCGCCGCGCCTGATCATCCACCTGTGCCCAGGTGAAATCATGCCACTGGCCATTGACCGGCTGGCTAAGCCAAACCGCATCAGGGCGTTTCTCAACCCAGAGCGCCAGGCGCTCCAGAGGCAGTTGTTCGTCCATGTGCAGACCTCTTGTTGTTATTGTCTGTCGCGCCTCGATTTAGCCATCAGCCATCTATCAAAGCTTCATCCCACGACTGATGATCTCTTTCATGATCTCCGAGGTGCCTGCGAAGATGCGCTGGATGCGCGCGTTCGCGTACATCTTGCAGATCGGGTATTCCCACATATAACCCCAACCACCGTGCAGTTGCACCCCTTCGTCGACCACCTTGCACAGCAGTTCGGTGGTGAACAGCTTGGCCTCGGCGGCCACTTCCGGGGTGAGTTTCTTCTCGTTGTGGTCCGTCACGCAGCGGTCGACAAACACCTGCGCCACGTCGATCTGCGTGCGCATCTCGGCCAGCTTGAATCGGGTGTTCTGGAAGTGCGAAATCGGCCGATCGAAGGCCTTGCGCTCGCGCACATAATCAATGGTCACCTGCAGCGCCGCCTCGGCCGCCGCCACCGCGCCGCAAGCGTTGGTCAGGCGCTCCTGAGCGAGCATATTCATCAGGTAGAAGAAGCCGCCCTTGGCGTCGCCCAGCAGGTTGGCCTTGGGCACTTTGACGTTATTGAAGAACAACTCGGCGGTGTCCTGGCTCTTCATGCCGAGTTTTTCCAGGTTCTTGCCGCGCTCAAAACCTTCCATCCCGCGCTCGACTAGGAACAGGCCCATGGCGTGTTTGTTGGCCGGATCGGTCTTCGCTGCCACGATCACCACATCGGCCAACAGACCATTAGAGATAAATACCTTGGAGCCGTTGAGCACGTAGTGATCACCCTGATCCACCGCGCTGGTGCGCATACCCGCCAGGTCGGAACCGGCGCTCGGCTCGGTCATCGCCACCGCAAGAATCAGCTCACCGCTGGTGATGCCTGGCATAAAGCGCGCTTTCTGCTCGGCATTGCCGTACTCAGCGATATAGGGACCACACAACGCCGAATGCAGCGGCAGCATAAAACCCGGCTCGTTAATCTTCGCCAGCTCCTCACACATGATCTGCTCGTAGCGGAAATCCTTGAGTCCGGCGCCGCCGTACTCCTCATCCGCCCAAGGCAGCAGAAAACCCATGTCGCCGGCCTTTTTCCACACCTCGCGGCTGACCACACCGGCCGCTTCCCATTCATCCTGATGCGGCACTACTTCCTTTTTCAGAAAGGCGGCAAAAGCGTCGCGGAACATATTGTGTTCGGTGTCGAAAATAAGGCGCTGCATGCGGGTGTGCTCCCTGAGCTGAAGTCGTGCAGCAGGTTAGGCCCCACGCCCCCGCCGCCTCAATGACCCATGCGCTCAGCCTGGATTGACCCAATCGCTCGACCGGCTTGTCGGCGGCGCAGTGAGCTGCCTACCATCGGCGTACTTTCAAGGAGCCGTCATGCGCGAACGCACCATCGCCAGCCACTTTGTCCGCGCTGCCTTGCGCGGCGCCGAACGTCAAGGCCACGACTGCACGCCGCTGCTGCGCCAACTGGGTATTCAGCCGGCGTTGCTCGACGAACCGCGCGCACGGGTCGCCCCCGAACAGTTCGCCCGCCTGGTGCAACTGCTGTGGGAAAGCCTCGACGACGAATACCTCGGCTTCGGCCGCCTGCGCAGTAAGCGCGGCACCTTTGCCATGATGTGTTACGCGATCATCCACTGCCATTCGCTGGAAAAAGCCCTGGGCCGTGGCGCGCTGTTCTATAGCCTGTTTCCCGAAGCCCCGGCCATCAGCATCCAGCGCGAAGGCGACTGGGCCCGCCTCAGCGTGGACGACTCAACCCTGTGGGACCCCGACCACTTTCTGGTGGAAAGCCTGTTGGTGATCTGGCATCGCCTCGGCAGCTGGCTGATCGGCCAACGCATCCGTCTGGAAGAAGCCACCTTCACCTACAGTCAACCCGCCCATGCAGGCGAATACGAACTGCTATTCCCATGCACCCGGCGCTTCACGGCCGGCCGCACCAGCCTGCTATTCCATGCGCGCTACCTGGCCATGCCACTGCTGCAGGATGAACGCACCCTCAAGCAATTCCTCCAGCACTCCCCCGCCGACCTGCTCGCCCGCCCGGATGGCGGCGACAGCCTGATCAGCCAAATCCGCCGCCTGCTCGGCCGCGACTGCAGCAACTGGCCGGATTTGGATGCCGTTGCCCAGCAACTGCATATGAGCCCGCAAACCCTGCGCCGGCACTTACGCGAGGAGGGCTCGAGTTTTCAAGAACTCAAAGACCACCTGCGCCGGGATTTGGCGATTTACCACCTGGGGCGCGATGAGTTGGCGATTCAGGATATTGCCGAGCAGCTGGGGTTCTCGGAACCGTCGGCGTTTCATCGGGCGTTTAAAAAATGGACCGGGTTAACGCCGGGGGCTTATCGGGCGCAGGAAGGATGAAATATTTTAGTGCGCTTCGGCATTGGAGGATGCAGATCAAAACACCTGTAATGCTGAATGTTTGCATGCAGAGCCCTCAAGGCATTTTCCGCATGAATTAATCAGCGCATTTTTCTCACAGTGTGACCTGCGACCATTTTTGAAAATTGCTGATACCGAAGTGACTGGGCACTATCTGGCTACCCTAGAACGCTCGAATCGTAGAGCAAAAAACTGCAAAGCTTTTAGCGCTCTTGAGTTTTAACTGTGATGAATCAGATATACCGGGCATCTGATTCTCAAAATGCGCACAAGGAGAACAGTGCATGCTCATTCAAACAGTAAAAGCGTACTTCGACCGCCATGGGTCTGATGCGTTTCGGATCGGAGAAGGCCGCATTAGTGGCTATATCTCAGCGACAACCGGGATCCTCAGTTTACTGGCTGTGTTGTGCTTTCTATTTCCAGAATGGCTGACTTTTGCAGAGTTCCGTAAAGTCTACAGCGAGCAATTTGCGCGCTCCGCGCTGCTGATCGGTTTAGCCTGCTCCTTTGGCTTGGGCACCCTCAACATCTTGGTTAACAAGCGTAAACGCCTTGGCATCACCGGCATGCTGACCTCGGGAGCGGCCTTGCTCCTGGGCGGCAGTAATATCCAGTTCGACACCATTGGCCACTCGCCATATTCGCTTGGCCTAGATTGGTTCATTTTGGCATTGCTGGTCTCGGCGATAGTCTTTATTCCCCTGGAAAAGCTTTACGCCAAAGACCCTGAGTTACACATCTTGCGCCCACATTGGCGAACAGATATGTGCTACTTCTTCGTCAGTCACATGGCTGTGCAATTCATCCTGATCTTCGTCACAGCCTCATCCAGTTTCCTCGCCAGTTGGGCTGTGTCCGACACGCTTCAAGAGACCGTTCGCAGCCTGCCTATAGTCGTTCAGTTTGTAATGGCCGTATTTGTTGCTGATCTTGGCCAGTATTGGCTGCATCGTCTGTACCACGTCATTCCATGGATGTGGAAATTCCATGCGGTGCATCATTCCAGCACAGCCATGGATTGGCTTGCCGGCTCACGAGTTCACTTTGCAGAAGTACTGCTGACCCGCACCGGCGTACTGGTGCCGTTGATGCTGCTTGGATTCTCTACAGAAGCGATGAATGCCTATGTGATCTTGATTGGTGTGCAAGCTGTATTAGCGCACGCGAACGTCAAGATTGATGGCGGCTGGCTGAACTACATCCTGGTACTACCTCGTTACCACCACTGGCATCATGCCCGACACATTGATTACATCTATAAGAACTACGCGATCCATACCCCATTAGTTGACATGCTTTTCGGCACATTTAAGCTACCGCCGAAGGAATGGCCAACGCGTTATGGCGTATTCGGCAAAGAGCTGCCAAAAGGCATGCTTAAGCAACTCGCCTACCCGTTTAAACGTACTCCACCTGCTCAATAAGCAATTTGGGCTGACCGATTTCAAGCAAATTGGTCAGCCCATAAATGTCTTCGCTCAACGGGAATTTTTTGCGGCTCGATGGGCCCACCCGCGAAGTTAGATGTGCTTTACAAAACAGCAAAAACTAGCCACCAGCTAAAGCCCCTGCCAAATGGCCGGCGACATGCCTCAGTCGCTCAGGCGCACACGAAAACTCGCCCCACCCAACTGCGAATCCTCCAGCAGCAACTCACCGCCGTAGCTTTCGATAATGTCTTTGACCACCGCCGTACCAATGCCCTGCCCCGGATGCTGAGCATCCAGCCGCTCGCCACGGCGCAGGATACGCTCACGCTGATCAACCGGCACGCCGGGGCCGTCGTCCTCCACACAAAGTTCAAGCACACCGCCCTGCTGGTGCACGCTCACGCGTACCTGACCGAGGCACAGGCGATAGGCGTTTTCCAGCAGGTTACCGAGCAGCTCCAGCAGCGCGCTGCGTTCTATTGGCAAGTGCTGCTCAGGGGCAAAGCCGCGCAGCATTTGCACCTGCTTGTCGCGGTAGACCTTGTCCAGCGCGCCGCAGAGGGTATCGAGCAGGGGCGCTAGGTGTGCGCTGTGGCGGATCAGGCCGCTTTTGCGCAGGCTGGCGCGCTGCAGTTGATAGCCGATCTGCTGGCTCATACGTTCGATCTGTTGCTGCAGCACCTGCGACTGCTCGCGGTTCTGCGGCTGCTTGTTGATCACCTCGGCCACGCTTTGTAGCACCGCCAAGGGGGTTTTCAGGCTGTGCGCCAGATCATCCAGCGAGTGTCTGTAGCGTTCACGCTGCTGGCGCTCACTCTCAAGCAGGCGGTTGAGCGAGCCGGTCAGGCGTAACAACTCGCGTGGGTGCTCCTCACTCAGGCCGGCGCGGGTACCCGCCTCCACCTGATCCAGCTCGGCGCTCAGCCCGCGCAGGCTGCGAAAGCCCCAGGTCAGGCCAAACCACAGCAGGCCGAGCAGCACCAGTAATGCGCCGCCAAGCCAGAGGTAGAGCTGGCCCATAAAGCCGTCGTACATAGCCTGGTAATCACTGGCCGGCTGCATGGTCACCACGCTGAAGGCGGCACTTTGCCCGCGCAGCAGGTCGATCTCCACGTCATACACGAAGAATTCACGGCCTTCGCGGTCGGTAGTGCGCAGAAGTTCATGGCCACGGCCATCGTAGCGCGGTCGGTAGCTGACGCTTTCATCTAGCGAGGAACGCGACTGCCAGACCAGCGTGCCTTGGCGGTCGTAGATAAAGCCCAACAGCTTGGCTTCCAGGCTGTCGAATTCCTCAGCCGGCAGTTTGTCGGGCATGGTCAGCTGACCGTTTTCAGTACGTGCGGCTGATACCAGCCCGGCAGCATCTGAAGCCAGGCGTTTTTCGATGGACTGCTCCAGAGCGATAACAAAGGCGCCGCGCAAGGCCGGCAGCAGCGCCAGCATAAACAGTACCGCCAGCACCGCCGTACCGAGCATCAGCCGTAGACGCAGGGACTCACCACGACGGCGGCCGGCCGGTTTGCTCCGTTCGGTCTCGCTCATAGGCAGCGCTCGGTAAACAGGTAGCCCTGACCGCGCACGGTTTCGATGGGTTTGAAATCCAGCTGACCTTCGAGTTTGCGGCGCAGGCGGCCGACCAACACTTCGATCACATTGGGGTCGCGCTCTTCATCATCCGGATAGAGCTGCTCGATCAACCGCTCCTTGGCCACCACCTGCTGTTGGTGACGCATCAGATATTCGAGAATGCGGTACTCGTAGGCCGTCAGTTGCAAGGCTTGGCCATCAAGCAGCGCCTGCTTACGGTTGAGGTCGAGCAGCAGCGGCCCGGCGGCAATACTCGCCTGGGTAAAGCCCGAGGCGCGGCGCAGCAAAGCGTTCAGGCGCGCTTCCAGCTCTTCAAATTGAAAGGGTTTGACCACGTAATCATCGGCACCGGCGGCCAAGCCTTCGACCTTGTCCTGCCAGTTGCCACGGGCGGTGAGTATCAAAATAGGGAAGCTTTTGTCCTGACTGCGCAACTGGCGAATCAGGTCCAGCCCGCTCATGCCGGGCAGACCGAGGTCGATCACCACCAGGTCATGGTTGTATTCGGTAGCGCGGTACAGGGCTTCTTCGGCATTGGCCACGGCATCGACCACATGGCCCTGCTCGCCCAGCCGGCTATAGAGGTGGTGACGCAGCAACGCTTCATCTTCCACGACCAACAGTTTCATCCTGCACATTCCCCCAATAAAGCGGCCGGGCATGGTGCCCGGCCCTTTTGGCCTACCTGCTTAGAACTTGTAGTTGGCACCCAGGTACAGCTGGCCGCTGCTGTGCAGGTCCAGCGAGCCAGCCTTGCCTGCGCCGTGTGGCGCCATTTCGGTGCTGGCATTGGTGCGCAGGTAGCGGTAGCCGGCTTCAATCGAGGCATTCTGGCCGATACCCTGAAGAATGCCAGCCTGCAGACCTAGGGCAAAGCCGATATCGCTGTCACGCTCGAAGCCTTTGCTCTCCTGCTCCAGCTTGACCAGGCCAGCGGTGGCGCCGCCAAACAGCTTGGTGTTGTAGCCGCCAACCGGCAGGAACACATCGTAGCTGCCCAGCAGGTTCTGCTGACGCAGCTTATAGCCGCTATGGGGCTCCGAGACATTCTCGTAGGTGATGTAGTAACGATTTGCATCGCTGACTTGGCCGGCACGCAAGCCCCAGGTGCCAGTGTCATAAATTACCTTGCCGAGTTTGGGGTTGTTCAGGTTGCTGTTGAGCGCGCTGGATTTCTGAATGTTATTGTCGGTCTGACCCCAGGTCAGGCCAACAAAGTTGTCGCCGGCATTGGCCGCAGCCGCAGCGAAGGTCAGGGAAGTTGCCAGGGCCAGTTTGCTAAGAGTGCGGTTCATGGTGTTGTCCTCAGTGATTAGTCGGTGTTGTTTAACTCGAGGTCCATGTTGCCTACCCCTAGCTGAACGCCCACTGAACCCTTGCTGAACAAACGCTGAACCACCTGCTGCCCGCCGCATTCGTGTAGGAGCGACGCGGGCGCCTAGCTCAGCCCCGCGAAGCGCTTATAGCTTGCGCACACTGGCCCCGGCCGCCATAAACAACGCGGCCAATACCGCGAGCATCGGCAGCCAGCCGGCATGTTCCCAGATATACCCGGCGGCATAGCCAATCACGCTGGAGCCCAGGTAGTAGGCGCACAGGTACAACGCTGAAGCCTGCGCCTTGGCGCCATTCGCGCGCTGCCCCACTTGCCCGCTGGCCACCGCATGGGCGGCAAAGAAGCCCAGAGTAAACAGGGCTAGGCCCGCCACCGCCGCGCTCAGCCAGGGCGTGGCACACAGCGCCACACCCAGCAGCATGATGGCGATACCACCCTGCATCACCTGACGCGCGCCCATGCGCGGCACCAGTCGCCCCGCCCAACCGGCGCTGAAAATACCGACCAGATACACCGTAAACAGCAGGCCGATCAGGCTGGAAGACAAGTTGAACGGCGCAGCTGCCAAGCGAAAGCCGACGTAGTTGAACAAGGCGACAAAACCACCCATCAACAGAAACGCCAGCAGAAACAGACGACGCAATTCGCTGTTGCCCAAATGCATAGCAAAGTTGCCCAGCAGGCCGCGTAGCGACAGCGACTGCGCGGTGAAATGCCGTGATGGCGGCAGCAGCCAGACAAACAGCCCCAGCGCCAGCAAACCCATACCGGCAATCCCGGCCAAGGCCAACGGCCAACCACCAAGATCACTAAGCAAGCCAGCCAGCAAACGCCCAAGCAGGCCACCCAATGCCGTGCCGCCGATATACAGGCCCATCGCCGCCGGCAGTGCTTTGGGGTCGAACTCCTCGCCGACATAGGCCATGGCCAAGGCCGGTAATCCGCTCAGGGCCAGACCAAGCAAAGCGCGCAGCCAGAGCAGATGTTCCCAGCTATCGACCAGCGCGCAAGCGATTCCCAACAGCGAGGCGAGGCCCAGGGCCGCCGCCATCACCGGCTTGCGCCCCCAGCTCTCGGCCAGTGCACCGGAGACCAGCAGACAGACGGCCAGGCTCAGGGTGGTCAGCGATAACGCCAGACTGCTGCCCGCCGCCGACACGGAAAAATGCGCGGCCAGCAGCGGCAACAACGGCTGCACACAGTAAAGCAAGGCAAAGGTGGCAAACCCGGCACAGAACAGCGCCAGGGTCGCGCGCCGGTAGGCAGCAGTGCCGCGCATCAGATGCGCAGAAGAATCGACAGCAGGCATCGGCAAGCTCACAAAAAGGCTCTAAATCGGCCGTCCTGGCAGATTAGCACGCAGCCAGCAACGCTGGTTTTGCGCGGGGTGCATAGCCGTTGTGCTGCGCAAGAGCAGCCACTTGGCGACAAAAGCCGTTCGTCAGCGGCGGCTGCAGTTTTTTGTTCTACCAGGGTACTGGAAGTAGCCTGACTGGCAGGCGAGAAAAGACGCATTCGGCGCGGGTGGCATAGCGACCACAGCTCGGCATCCCTCACCGCCTACCCAGTGATCTCGGCATGATCGAAGGTGGGCACGCAAGGCGTGCCTGCCATGAATGGAAGCCATAAAAAAACGGGAGCCCAAACGGGCTCCCGTACTCATTCTCAGAGAAATGCCGGAACAAGCCTTACGCCTATGCCAGCTACAACCTCACCTGCGTCCCCGAAGAAACGCATGCCGCAGTGTGGCAAAAAAGTCTCGGCAACTCCGTTTAGCTTTGTTGCGGCTTTGCAAAGAAATGTAAACGCCCGCGCCGGCTGGCCGTACCAAACGCCGCGCGGCAGAATAGGCCGATGAATACAGCCTACTTGCCATCCTGCTGCAGCCCGCTGAATGACCACTGGCCATTGCCGCACAAGCTGCCGGCGGTGCAGCTGATCAGCACCCTCTTTACTCCAGAGCTGCTGGATATGGCGGACTTCAGCCGCTGCACCATCGAGCCGGTGCGCGGCGTGGCTAAACGCCAGACCGAATACCTGGCCGGCCGCCTGTGTGCGCGTGAAGCCTTGCTGCGCGTGACCGGTACAGCGGCAGTTCCCGCTTCTGGTGAAGATCGCGCGCCGCAGTGGCCGGTCGGAATGGTCGGCTCCATCACCCACGGCAGCGGCTGGGCCGGCGCCGTGGTCGGCAAAAGCACGGATTGGCGTGGTCTCGGACTGGATATCGAGCAGATCATGCCGGCCAGCCGCGCCGAACGCCTGGCTGGGGAAATTCTTACCCCAGCCGAGCTGTTCCGCCTGGAAGCCTTGCCGAGCGAGCAGCGCGCGCAACGCATCAGCCTGACCTTCTCGCTCAAGGAAAGCCTGTTCAAAGCGCTCTACCCGCAGGTATTGCAGCACTTCTACTTTCAGGATGCCGAACTGCTCAGCGTCGACGTCGACAATAAAGTGCGCATGCGCCTGCTGATCGACCTGCACGCCGACTGGCCCGCCGGTAGCGAACTCGAAGGCCAATTCGCCGAGTTCGACGGTTATCTGCTGAGCCTGATCAGCATCGCGCGCTGATCTGTCGAGCGCGGCAACCCAAAGCGCTAGGCAAATCCGCTAAACTCGGCCGATTGCCGTCTGGAGTGCCCTATGCGCGAAGATTTGAATCAAGGCCTGATCGAGTTCCTCAAGGCCTCGCCAACCCCTTTCCATGCCACCACCAGCCTGGCTCAACGCCTTGAAGCGGCCGGTTTTCAGCACCTGGACGAGCGCGCCAGCTGGCACACCGAGTCCGGCGGTCGTTATTACGTTACGCGCAACGACTCCTCGATCATCGCCTTCAAACTGGGCAAGCGCGCGCCGCTGGAAGGTGGTATTCGCCTGGTCGGCGCGCACACCGACAGCCCTTGCCTGCGGGTCAAACCGCAACCGGAGTTGCAGCGTGAGGGCTTCTTCCAGCTCGGTGTAGAAGTCTACGGCGGCGCGTTGTTGGCCCCCTGGTTCGACCGCGACCTGTCCCTGGCCGGGCGCGTTACCTATCGCCGTGATGGAAAAGTAGAAAGCCAGCTGATCGACTTTCAGTGCCCCATTGCAGTGATCCCCAACCTGGCCATTCACCTCAACCGTGAAGCCAACCAGGGCTGGGCGATCAACCAACAGAACGAGCTGCCACCGATCCTCGCGCAGATAGCCGGCGATGAACCGGCCGACTTCCGCGCGCTGATCACCGACCAACTGGCCCGTGAGCATGACTTCAGCGCCGATGCGGTGCTCGATTACGAGCTGAGTTTCTACGACACGCAAAGTGCTGCGGTGATTGGCTTGAATGGCGACTTTATCGCCGGCGCACGGCTGGACAACCTGCTGTCTTGCTACGCCGGGCTGCAGGCGCTGCTGGCGGCGCCAGATGAAGAAAGCTGCGTGCTGGTGTGTACCGACCACGAGGAAGTTGGCTCCTGCTCGGCGTGCGGCGCCGACGGCCCGATGCTCGAACAGGTGCTGCGCCGCGTGCTGCCGGACGGCGATGCCTTCGTGCGTACCATTCAACGCTCGCTGCTGGTCTCGGCCGACAACGCCCATGGCGTACACCCCAACTACGCCGACAAGCATGATGCCAACCATGGCCCCAAACTCAACGCCGGGCCGGTGATCAAGATCAACAGCAACCAGCGCTACGCCACCAACAGCGAAACCGCCGGATTCTTCCGTCATCTGTGCCTGGAAAATGAAGTGCCGGTACAGAGCTTCGTTACCCGCAGCGACATGGGCTGCGGCTCGACCATAGGCCCGATCACTGCCAGCCAGCTGGGCGTACGCACCGTGGATATCGGCCTGCCGACCTTCGCCATGCACTCGATCCGCGAACTGGCCGGCAGCCATGACTTGGCGCATCTGGTGAAAGTGCTGACGGCGTTTTACGCCAGCGCTGAGTTGCCGTGATGCTGACGGGTAGCTGTTTGTGCGGTGCGCTGGCCTATAGCGTCGCACGCCTGGATAAGCCCATTGGCCACTGTCACTGCCTAACATGCCAGAAAGCTCATGCCGCCGCATTCGCCACTACGGCTGGCGTGCTGCGGGAGGACTTTCGCTGGCTGCGTGGTGAAGACAAGCTCTCCAGCTATGAGTCTTCGCCGGGCAAGCTACGCCACTTCTGTTCGGTCTGCGGCTCTCAGCTAGTGGCTGAACGACCTGCCCAGCCGCATGTGATCATCCGCGTGGCAACGCTGGATCAGGACCCCGGCGAACGCCCTGCCCAACACATCTGGACCAGCCACGACAGGCCCTGGCTGGCAAGCGCCGATTTACCCACCCATGACGAGTGGCCGCCAGGTCGCTAAATCACTCAGGTACTTCGACGCTCACATGCAGGGCGTCGTGGCGCCAGAACTCCAGGTCGCAATCAATCAAGCGGCCATGCTGATCGCGGTTGATCCGCACGATACGTAGCGCCGGGCTGCCCACCGCTACTTTCAATGCTGACGCGGCTTCGCTGTGCAAAGCCGTGGGCACCATATCGAAACGCACCCGGCCGTAATGAATGCCGTATTCGCTGGCATACAACTCGGTCAGTGAACGGGTCAGGTCGAAATCCAGAATGCCGGCAAAGTAATTCGGGTTGAGGTAGTGCTCGACGTACAGCACCAACCGACCATCGATACGTCGCGCACGGCGGATCTGATAGACGCTAGAAAGCGCCGGCAACGCCAGTAGCTGGCAGATCTCGGCGCTGGCCGGAATCAGCCGCGCGCTCAGCACTTCGGTGGCAGGCACACGCCCCTGCTCGCCGACCATGGCGTGGAAGTGGCTACGCACCAGCGGGTTGTAAGCCACGCGTGGTGGTGAAACAAACCAACCACGACGCTCCTCGCGATAAATCAACCCCTGGGCCTCAAGCTGGCCCAGCGCCTCACGCAAGGTAATCCGTGTGGTGTCGAACACCTCGCTAAGCTTGCGCTCTGCCGGCAACTGACTGCCCGACGGTAACAAGCCATGTTCAATCTGCTCTTCCAATGCCCGGCATATAGCAGTGACTGCCCGTGGCGCTTCATCGCGCATCAAGACCTCCAAATTTGGACTAGTCCAGCCCTATTTAGGGGCATAAATCTGTCTGTGCAGCCATAAAAATCATGTTTCAAGTTTAAGCAGTCTTGATGACCAAGCCATGACAACTTTCTTTCAGTCACTGTAAAAGCCTATAAACCTTAGCCTGTATGCCACACATAACTGAATTTGTTGATGGTCTACGCTAGTGGTGCGCCAGTTTGTGCACCCGGGATCGAACCGGTAAATGACCAACGTACATAAAACTGTCATTTAACAAGCTTAAATTGGCCTGGGTCTTGCTGATCTAGACCAGAACTTTTCACCGCACATACCTAAATCGCAAAGGAGTTTCCAATGAAACAACTGCTGATGGCTTCACTGATGGGCTCGGCCATTGCTCTGGCAACCTCTGCCATGGCTGCCGACATGGATATGCAAGCACTGGAAAAAGCGGCACGTGCGGAAGGCGCGGTGAATAGTGTGGGTATGCCGGACACCTGGGCCAACTGGAAAGATACCTGGGTTGACCTGGAGAAAATGTACGGCCTCAAGCACATGGATACTGACATGAGCTCGGCCCAGGAAATTGCCAAATTCGCCGCCGAAAAAGATAACGCCACTGCCGACATCGGCGACGTCGGTGCGGCCTTTGGCCCCATCGCTGTGCAGCAAGGTGTTACCCAAGCCTACAAGCCGAGCACCTGGGAACAGATTCCAGCCTGGGCCAAAGATACCGACGGTCACTGGATGCTCGCCTACACCGGCTCCATCGCTTTTATCGTCAACAAGCAACTGGTCAAGGACATCCCGCACTCCTGGGCTGACCTGAAAAAAGGCACCTACAAAGTCTCCGCCGGCGATGTCAGCACCGCCGCACAAGCTGTTAACGGTGTCCTGGCCGCCGCCATCGCCATGGGTGGTGATGAAAGCAACGTCAAACCAGCACTGGAATTCTACGGTGAGCTGGCCAAGCAGGGCCGTCTGTCGCTGGCCAACCCAACTATCCAGACCCTGGAAAAAGGTGAAGTGGAAGTCGGCGTGGTGTGGGACTTCAACGGCCTGTCCTACCGCGACCAGATTGATCCAGAACGCTTCGAAGTGCTGATCCCGTCCGACGGTTCAGTTATCTCGGGCTACAGCACCATCATCAACAAGTGGGCAAAAAACCCCAACGCCGCCAAACTGGCGCGTGAGTACATCCTGAGCGACGCTGGCCAAATCAACCTGGCCAAAGGTAATGCCCGCCCGATTCGTGCTGAACACCTGACCCTGCCAGCCGACGTGCAAGCCAAGCTGCTGCCGCAGGCGCAATATGCCAAGGTCCAGCCGATCAAAGATGCTGCCGTCTGGGAAGCCACCTCCAAAGCTCTGCCGCGTCTGTGGCAAGAACACGTCATCATCAATATGAACTAACGCAATCTGGCCCCGGCATACGCCGGGGCCGATTCGGTTGCTAAGGCTTTAAATCATGTCGCACAACGTCATCCTCGTGGTTCTGGATGGCCTGAGCTATCAGGTGGCTCAGCATGCGCTGGGGCATCTGCAGGCTTACTGCCAAGCCGGACGCGCCGCGCTGTACAAGCTCGACTGTGAACTCCCGGCCCTGTCACGCCCGCTGTATGAAGCGATTCTGACCGGTGTTGCGCCCATCGATAGCGGCATCGTCAATAACGCTGTATCGCGCCTGTCGACCCAGCGCAGCATGTTCCACTACGCCCGTGACGCTGGACTGGTTACTGCGGCAGCGGCCTATCACTGGGTCAGCGAGCTGTATAACCGTTCCCCTTTCCAGGCCGCCCGTGATCGCCATACCAGCGATGCGGCGCTGCCTATCCAGTACGGCCACTTTTACTACGTCGACCACTACCCCGACTCGCACCTGTTCGCCGATGCCGACAGCCTGCGTCAGCGCCATGCGCCCAACTTGCTGCTGGTGCACCCGATGAATATCGACGATGCCGGCCACAAACATGGCCTCGACAGCGCGCAATACCGTAACAGCGCACGTATGGCCGATGTGCACTTGGCCGAATACATTCAGCCCTGGCTGGATGCGGGTTATCAGATTCTGGTGACTGCCGACCATGGTATGAACAACGACCGCTCGCACAACGGCCTGCTGCCGGAAGAGCGTGAAGTGCCGCTGCTGGTACTCGGCAGCGCGTTCAGCCTTGACCCCAACGCCCAACCCAAACAGCTGGAGTTGTGCGGTACGGTCTGTGAGCTGCTCGGCGTAGCCCACGACAAACCTGTGTGCCGGGAGCTTTTATCGTGATACCTGCCCTGCGCGGCAAATGGCTGGCCTTGCTCTGCCTGCTGCCCTTTGCCCTGTTCTTTATCGCCTTTCAAATCGCCCCGCTGCTCTGGGTGGCCAGCAACAGCCTGCACACCAGCGAGGGCTGGAGCCTGGGCAACTTCAGCGAGGCCTTTGCCTCACCGTTCTATCGCCAGGCCATGCGCCACAGCTTGGAGGTGGCGTTCTGGTCGAGCTTGATTGGCATCAGCATCGCCATCCTTGGTAGCTACTCGCTGCGCCAGGTCGACAGCAAGCTGCGCGACTTCGTCATGGCGTTTTCCAACATGACCAGCAACTTCTCTGGCGTACCGCTGGCGTTTGCCTTTGTCATCCTGCTGGGTTTTAACGGCGCACTGACCATTCTGCTCAAGCAGGCGGGGATCATTGAGGACTTCAACCTCTACTCCAAGACCGGCTTGATCGTGCTCTACACTTACTTCCAGATTCCCCTGGGTGTGTTGCTGCTCTATCCGGCCTTCGATGCCCTGCGTGAAGACTGGCGCGAGTCTGCCGAGTTACTTGGCGCCAGCAACTGGCAGTTCTGGCGGCATATCGGCATCCCCGTGCTGACCCCAGCACTGCTCGGCACCTTCGTTATTTTGCTGGCCAACGCCCTGGGCGCTTATGCCACGGTGTATGCGCTGACCACCGGCAACTTCAATATTCTGCCGATCCGTATTGCCGCCATGGTCTCCGGCGACATCTTCCTCGACCCGAATATGGCCAGTGCCCTGGCAATGATTCTGGTCGGCCTGATGACCCTGATCACCATCGTTCACCAATGGCTGTTGCGCCGGAGCTACCATGTCCCACGCTGAAAAACGCTCCCCGCTGTTCCATCAGCTGGTGGTCTACACCTTGATGCTGATTCTGCTTATGCCGCTGCTGGGCACCCTGATCTACTCATTGGCCACCAGCTGGTCGGCGACCATTCTGCCCAGCGGGTTGACCTTCAAGTGGTACGTGGCGCTGTGGACCGATGCGCGCTTTCTGTCTGCCTTCGGCCGCTCTTTGCTGGTGTGCTTTGCCGCACTGGCCTTGTCGTTGGTATTGATACTGCCGCTGCTGTTCGTGGTCAGTTATCACTTCCCCAAGCTCGACGCGGTGATGAATGTGCTGATTTTGCTGCCGTTCGCCATTCCGCCGGTGGTCTCGTCAGTGGGCCTGATGCAGCTGTTTGCCGGTGGCCCGCTGCCGATCCTCGGCACGCCGTGGATCCTGATTGGTTGTTACTTCACCATCGCCCTGCCGTTTATGTACCGCGCGATCAGCAACAACCTGCAGGCGATCAACCTGCGCGACCTGATGGACGCCGCCCATTTGCTGGGTGCCAGCACTTGGCGCGCGGCCTTTATGGTGGTGCTGCCCAACCTGCGCAAGGGCCTGATGGTTTCGATTTTCCTCTCCTTCAGCTTCCTCTTTGGCGAGTTCGTGTTTGCCAACCTGTTGGTCGGTAGCCGCTTTGAGACCCTGCAGGTGTACCTCTACAACATGCGTAACGACAGTGGTCATTTCACCAGCGCCCTGGTGATTTCCTACTTTATGTTCGTGCTGCTGATGACCTGGGCGGCCAACCGCCTGAATAAGGACAAGTCATGAGTTATCTGAGTATTCAAGGCCTGCATAAAAGCTACGGCGCCACCTCGATTTTCAGCGATATCAATTGCGAAATTGCCAAGGGCGAATTCATCACCCTGCTCGGCCCATCTGGCTGCGGCAAATCCACCCTGCTGCGCTGCATCGCCGGATTAACCAGCGTCAATGGCGGGCAGATCCTCCTCGACGGCGAAGACCTGGTACCCGTTGCCCCGCAAAAGCGTGGCATCGGCATGGTGTTCCAGAGCTACGCGCTGTTCCCCAACATGACCGTGCAGCAAAACGTCGCCTTTGGCTTGCGCATGCAGAAGGTCAAAGGCAGCGAGGCTGAGCAACGGGTCAAGGACGTACTTGAACTGGTCGAGCTGAATGACTTTGCCAACCGCTACCCACCGCAACTCTCAGGTGGTCAGTGCCAACGTGTCGCCCTGGCACGCTCGCTGGTCACCCGCCCGCGCCTGCTGCTGCTGGATGAGCCGCTGTCAGCGCTGGACGCACGTATCCGCAAGCACCTGCGTGAGCAGATCCGCAACATCCAGCAGGAGCTGGGCCTGACCACCATTTTCGTCACCCATGACCAGGAAGAAGCGCTGGTCATGAGCGACCGCATCTTCCTGATGAACGGCGGCAAGATCGTCCAGAGCGGCGACGCCGAAACCCTCTACACCGCGCCGGCCGATGCCTTTGCCGCCGGTTTCATCGGCAACTACAACCTGCTCGACGCCGATGCCGCCAGCCGCCTGTTGCTGCGGCCGATCCATAGCCGCGTGGCGATTCGCCCGGAGGCTATCCAGATCGGCGCACAAGGCAGCATCGAAGGACACATTCGCAGCCACCGCCTGCTCGGCAACGTAATCCGTTACAGCGTCGAAGCCCGTGGCGTCGAACTGCTGGTGGATGTACTCAATCGCTCCCCCGCTGACCTGCACGCCCGTGGCCAGCACATCAACCTGAACATTGAAGACAACGCTATCTGTGAGGTGGCCTGATGGCCCTGGCAATTTTCGACCTGGACGAAACCCTGATCGGCGGCGACTGCGCCAGCCTATGGACCCAGGAAATGGTCAAACTCGGTTGGGCCGACGCCGACAGTTTTATCGCCCATGAACAGGAGCTGATGCGCCAATACGCTGCCGGCGAGCTGGCCATGGAGGACTATATGGCCTTCACCCTGTCGCCACTGGTGGGTCGCACGCCGGAAGAAGTCGCCCATGTGGTCGAGCCCTTTGTCGAAGACGTGATCGAGCCGATTTTCTACAGCGACGCCACCCGTTGCCTGGCCAACCACCGCGCCGCCGGTGACCGGGTACTGGTGATTTCCGCCTCAGCGCATTTCCTGGTCAGCGCCGTTGCCGCACGTTTAAAGATCGAGGAAGTGCTGGCCATCGATCTGGAAGTTCAACATGGCCACTACAGCGGCCGTACTCAGGGCGTCATGACCTACCGCGAAGGCAAGGTCAGCCGCCTGCGTGATTGGCTGCAGGAACAAGGCGAAGTGCTCGATGGCGCCTACTTCTACTCCGACTCACGCAACGACCTGCCGCTACTACAGGTGGTCGACAAACCCTATGTGGTCAACCCCGACCCCACGCTGCTTGCGCACGCGCAGCAGGCCGGCTGGCCGATTCTCAACTGGCGCTGATAGCGCTCGGTTGAATGCAAAAGACCCACACCTGTGGGTCTTTTGCTATGCGCTCGGGTAAAGTGCCAGCGCTGTGCTGATCCGATTGTTTCGCCCAGATGGACGCCCATGAACTTTTACCGTAACCCACCGACTGAGTCCGCCAAAACGCTGCTGGCAGCTGCCGGATTGCCGACTGCTGATCTTGAGGCTGAGCACTTCGCCCACTTTATCGCCAGCGGCCCGGAGCACGCACTTGAAGCGCTGATTGGCCTACAACCATACGATGAGGTAGCGCTGCTGCGCTCACTGGTGGTCAGCCCAATTACGCGCGGCAAGGGTTATGGCGGCGCACTGGTCGCCGAGATCGAAGCCTATGCACAGCAACTGGGCGTACGTGAGCTGTACCTGCTGACCAATACCGCAGAAGCGTTCTTTACCCGCCATGGCTACAGCTTGTTTGATCGGGCTGACGTGCCTGAGGTAATTCGCCAAACGGCAGAGTTTTCTAACCTCTGCCCCGCCAGCGCGGCATGCATGCACAAACGCATCGGAGCGCGTTGATGGATTGCAGTTCTCCGCTCGCTGCCTACCAACAGGCTATCGACCGCGACGGTTTTAAATCCGACCCGGCGCAGTGGCAGGCTGCCCAGGCGTTGCACGATTGTCATCAGGCCTTACACCAGGCCACACCGGTGCATCCAATCAACGGTGTGTATCTGTGGGGGCCGGTTGGCCGTGGCAAGACCTGGCTGATGGACAGCTTTTACAAAGGCTTGAAGGTCCCGGCACGGCGCCAGCATTTTCACCACTTTATGCGCTGGGTGCATATGCGCCTGTTTCAGCTCACGGGTACGCCGGACCCTCTGCAGGCGCTGGCCGTGGAGCTAAGCAATGAAGTACGCGTGCTGTGCTTCGACGAACTATTTGTCAGCGATATTGGCGACGCGATCATTCTCGGCCGTCTGTTCCAGGTGATGTTCGAGCAGGGCATGGTGCTGGTCGCCACCTCCAACCAGCCGCCAGAATTGCTGTATGCCGAGGGTTTTAACCGCGAGCGCTTTCTGCCTGCGGTAGCTGCCCTGCAACGGCATATGCAGGTGGTGAGCATCAACGGTGAGGAAGACCATCGCCTCCACCCAGGCACCGCGCATACTCGTTACTGGGTCGCCACGCCTGGGCTGCCCAGCGTATTGAGCCGGACTTTTAGCCAGTTGGCCGCAGGCAAACCCAGCAGTGATCAGCCCCTAACCCTTGGGAACCGCAGCGTGCAGGCCCTGCGTCACTGCGATGGAGTGCTCTGGTGCCGTTTTGCCGATTTGTGCGAACAGCCCCTGGCCGCGCCGGACTTTATCGCCCTGTGCGACCGTTTCCAGGCCATTCTGCTTAGCGAGGTGCCGAACCTGAGCAGCCCACAACGCGCAGCGAAGATCGCCCGAGGCACCGAAGATGCGGTTGAGCGTGTGCAGGCCGGTGATCGGCAACTACCTGCCCTGTCAGTCAAGGATGACAGCGTGCGGCGCTTTATCGCCCTGGTCGATGAGTGCTACGACCGCAAGGTGCCGCTGTACCTCGAAGCCCAAGTGCCGCTCGCCGAACTCTATACCGAGGGTTTCCTGAGCTTCGCCTTTCGCCGCAGCCTAAGCCGGTTGCAGGAAATGCAGCTGCAACGCTTTGGCACGTAATGCTTTGGGGCTTTAAGAATCTTTTTGAAGTCTTGCGAGCTAGAGCCATGCAAGGCAAAAGCAGGCAAGGAAGCGGAGTGTACTTTTGTACATGAGCATTCCGAGCCTGCTTTTAACGCAGCAGGGCCGACGCGCAGCAGACTGTAAGTAGACTTAGGCCTGCATGGCCCAGCCATGCACACTCATCGCCGCCTGGCGTAGCGCTTCCGAGCGGGTTGGGTGCGGATGGCAGATCAGCGCGATATCTTCGGCTGAGGCGCTGAACTCCAGGGCCACGCAGTACTCGCCGATTAGTTCGCCAGCGCTGGGGCCGATGATATGCACGCCAAGAATCTGGTCGGTGCGCTCATCGGCCAGCACTTTGACGAAGCCTTCGGCCTCGTGGTTGATCTTCGCCCGGCTGTTGGCGGTAAAGGGAAACTTGCCGACCTTGTAGGCGCGCCCCTCGGCCTTCAACTGCTCCTCGGTCTTGCCCACGGTGGCAACTTCCGGTTTGGTGTAAATCACCCCGGGAATCGCGCCGTAATTAACTTCGGCAGCATGCCCGGCGATGCGCTCGATACACACGATGGCTTCATCTTCGGCCTTGTGCGCAAGCATCGGCCCGGAGGTGACGTCGCCGATAATCCAGATACCCGGCACGCTGCTGCGGTGCTGCTGATTCTCCAGCATGCCGCGCTTGTCGGTGGCCAGGCCGACGGTTTCCAGCCCCAGGCCGGCGGTATAAGGGCGGCGACCGATGGCGACCAGCACATAGTCAGCCTGTAGTTGCTCGACTTCGCCGCCAGCGGCGGGCTGTAGATCAAGTGTTACGCCTTTGGTCGTGGTCTTGGCGGCGCTGACCTTGGTTGCCAGTTTGAAACTCATACCCTGCTTGCTCAGGGTGCGCTGCAGGGTTTTCGCGGTTTCATCATCCAGGCCGGGGCAAATACGGTCGAGGTACTCCACCACTGTCACTTCACTGCCCAAACGTCGCCACACCGAACCCAGTTCCAGGCCGATAACACCGGCACCGATCACCACCAGATGCTTGGGCACCGTGGGCAGAGCCAGCGCACCGGCTGAGTCGAGGATGCGCTTATTATCAATCGTCACACCAGGCAGTGGCGTCGGTTCCGAGCCGGTGGCGATCACGATGTCCTTGGCTTGCAGTTCGCGTACGCTGCCATCGGCCAGGGTAACCGTGACCTTGCCCGGCCCATTCAAACGACCCCAGCCTTTGATCCACTCGACCTTATTCTTGCGAAACAGAAACTCGATGCCCTTGGTCAGGGCCGTTACGCTCTCGTCTTTCTGCTTCATCATCTGAGCCAGATTGAGCCTCGGCGTGACCTCGATACCGAGGTTAGTCAGCTCACCGCTGGTCGCCGCCTCGTACAACTCCGAAGCATGCAGCAAGGCCTTCGACGGCATGCAGCCAACATTCAGGCAGGTGCCGCCCAGCGTCTCGCGCCCCTCGATACAGGCGACTTTCAGGCCCAGTTGCCCTGCACGAATGGCGGCGTTATAGCCGCCAGGACCGCCACCGATGATCAGTACGTCATAGTTGGTCATGGAGTTGCTCCTAGGGTTTAGCGAACCAGCGCCACGTTCGCTGCCGGCCGTGGGCGCAGTAGGTGGAAAGCGCAGAACGCCGCGACGGCGAATAAACTGTTCAGCAACACCATAGGCCAAGCCGAGCCATCCGCCAGCAGGCTGAGCAAGGCGCCACTGCAGGTGGCGCCGGCCATTTGCGCAAAGCCCATAAAACCTGCAGCCAGACCGGCGCGGTGAGCATTGGGGATCACCGCGCCAGCCACCGATGCCGGCAGCAACATACCGCCGCCCAGGGTGACCAACACCTGGGGTAACGACAGGCCGAGCAATGACAAACCAAACAGCAGATAAATCGCCAGCGTGGTCAGTGCACCGGTCGCTACCAGCGCCGCGCCTATGCTGACGATCTTCTCGGGGCCCAGTTGCAGGATGCGCCGTTGGGTGAACAACGCGCCGGCGATCAGCGCCGAAACAATTGCCGCGAAGGTGATGCCATATTGCGCGGGGCTCAGCCCGAGCAGGCCGATATACACGGAGGAAGAGCCTGCAATCACCGCGAACATTGCGCCATAGGTGCAGGCCAACGTCAGAGCCAGCGCGCGGAACGAAGCGGCGCGCAGCAGATCGGCATAGTTACCCGCCAAACGGCTCAACTGCCCGGCTTGCGGGTCGAGTTGCTGATTGCTCTCGCGGTACAAGACGGTTACCGCGCAAACGATGGCAATACCGATCAGCAGTGCCAAGGCAATCGGAGCGCGCCAACCGCCATACAGCGTCAGCACGCCGCCCAGCATCGGCGACAGGACGATGGCGCAGAGCATGCCAATCACCGTCAGCGCCAATGCAGGCCCCGCCTGCGTCTGCCATACATCGCGGACGATGGCCCGCGCCAGCACTAATGCAGCGCACGCCCCAAGCCCTTGCAGTACGCGGGCGGCAATAAACTCGCCCATGCTGCTGGCCAGCAGCATCCATGACGTGGCGAGCAGATAGACCAACAGCCCGGCGACCAGCACCGGGCGCCGGCCAATGCGATCCGACAGCGGGCCGAGCAACAACTGACCAAGCCCAAAGGCTGCGACGAAGGCCGATAAAGCCAACAGGCTGCTGCCGGGGCGCGCGTTCATGATCAGCTCGATAACGCCCAGGCTGGGGATGATCAGCTGGGTGGAAATCTCTCCAAGGGCGGTCAGGGCCACCAGAATCAGCAGCAGGCTGCGCGACGGCAAGGGATAGGGAGGCATGGGCGTGGGTCCTGTAATCACGGGCTGGCGTGGCTCGCCGAACACTAATATTTCAACCATAATATAAATAATTAAATTACGCTTGTAATTTTAAAGCCACTAACCGACGAGGCCTGATTCATGAGCATCCCATCACGCGAAGAAAAACTGGCCGAATGGCTCGCCGCCGAACAGGCCATGCGCTCCAACCTTGGCGCACCCGGCAGCATGAGCCTGGCGCAGGTCAGCGAACTGCTGCCGCAGGAATTCTTTGACGGCATAGGCCGCGGTGAACTGCCCTCGCCGCCCATCGGCCATCTGCTGGATTTTGTCCCGCTGGAATGGTCATCCGGGCGTTTCGTCTTCCAGGGCACGCCCGATGCGCGCCACTACAACCCGTTGGGCAGCGTGCACGGCGGTTATGCGGCCACCCTGCTCGACTCCTGCATGGGCTGCGCCATCCACACCCAGTTGCAGCGCGGCCAGGGTTACACCACCACTGATCTGCGCATTAGCTACATCCGCGCCCTCAGCACCAAGGTCGGGCCAATTCGCGCTGAAGGCCGCATCGTGCATATCGGCCGCACCACCGCGCTGGCCGAAGGGCGTATCTACGATGTCGACGACCGCCTGTACGCCGTCGGCTCAACCACCTGCCTGATTCTCAGCATGCCCGGAGCAGCGCCTGCACCCAGCACTGAAACACCGGGTCGAAGCGAGTAAGATGGCAGGCAACATCTGAAACCAGCGGCCAGGTACTCCATGCGCTATTCCGAAGACCACAAAGCCCAGACCCATCAGCGCATCATCGAAGAAGCTGCGCGCCTGTTCCGCCGCGACGGCGTCGGCGCCACCGGCCTGCAGCCGCTGATGAAGACTCTGGGCCTGACCCATGGCGGTTTCTACGCCCACTTCAAGTCGAAAGATGAGCTGGTGGAAACAGCCCTACGCCACAGCGCGGAAAAGCTGGCAGCCACTACCAGCGAGATGGCCAACAGCGATCAACCGCTGGCTCGCTTGATCAGCGGATATCTTTCGTCCGCTCACCGCGCTAATCCGGGCGATGGCTGCCCCTTACCGACTATGTCTGCCGAACTGGGCCAACGCGGTGCACCCAGTCCGGTGACCGATGAGTTGATACGTGATCGCCTGAAAAACATCGAAGCAGGCCTTAGCGTTGAGCATGCCGATGAGCAAAGCGTGCTGATTCTGAGCGCCATGATCGGCGCTCTGCTGCTGTCGCGCAGCGTCAGCGACCCGGAACTGTCTGACCGCTTGCTGAAAACCACCCGCCGCCTGCTGATCGAACAGAACACCGACGACGCGGCGCAAACCACCTGATTGCAGAAAATCAGTGCCACACAGCAAAGCCCTGACTGTCTCCAGCCAGGGCTTTGCTTGTTACGGCCAGCGATTTACTTGTAACGAGCAGCCGCGCTGCTGTGCGACAGGTTCGGCGCCAGCTTGCCGCGGGCATCGGTAAAAGCCTGCCAGTCAGCGGCATCAGGCAGCGACGGAATAGTGATCAGCTCGCCCTGGTCGAAACCGGCCAACGCTGCATCAACCATTTCACCGACCTCCATGATCATGCTCGCCGGCAATGCCGAGTCATCCATACCGCTGCGTTCCCAGATCTCGGTGCGGGTAATACCGGGTAATACGGCCTGGACCTGCAAGCCTTGCGCCTTCACTTCACCGTTGAGGGTCTGGGTTAGGCTCAGCACATAGGCTTTGGTTGCGCTGTAGACGGCATTGAACATCTCCGGTGCCAGAGCCACTACCGAGGCGATATTGATGATTGCCCCGCGCCCGGCGGCGGTGAAGTTGGCGGCGGCAGCGGTGGACAGGTGAGTCAGCGAAACCACGTTGAGCAGAATCATTCGGTCCACAGTGTCGAGATCGGCATCGGCCAGTTGACCGTTCATGGCCATACCGGCGTTGTTGATCAGGGTGCTGATGGCCTTGTCAGTGCGCAGGCGCTGGGTAACAGCCTGCAAGTCAGTTTTGTCCGTGAGGTCGGCCTTCAGTGCTTCAACCTTCACCCCATACTGCTCGGTCAAACGTGCAGACAGCGCTTGCAGGCGCGGCAGATCGCGAGCCACCAGTAGCAGGTCGTAACCGCGCTGCGCCAGGCGCTCGGCGTAGGTGGCGCCAATGCCTGACGAAGCGCCGGTGATCAATGCAGTGCCTTTCTCGTTATGCGTGCTCATGGTGTGTCTCCTGGGTGTGCGGGGGTAGTGAGGCTGTCTGGAGGTATAGTGCGCCAATTCATATTACATACATAATATAAATATTATATGTCGCTCATAATAAAAACTATCGACAGCTATTGCGCAGGCGCTCCAGCCCTCAACGCCGCAGGAAACCACTGTTAACCGCCTGAGCGCAGCGCACAAAAAAGCGGACAACCGGTGAAGGTTGTCCGCTCTTGTGCGACGTAGAGCTTCTAGCTTGTTAGCTGCGGATCAGGTGATCGAAGGCGCTCAGGGATGCCTTGGCGCCCTCGCCCATAGCAATCACGATCTGCTTGTATGGCACGGTTGTCACGTCACCGGCGGCAAACACACCAGGGATATTGGTGGCGCCCTTGTCGTCGACGATGATTTCACAGAAACGCGACAGCTCAACGCTGCCCTTCAGCCAGTCAGTGTTAGGCAACAGGCCGATCTGCACGAAGATGCCTTCCAGCTCGACGCTGTGCAGCTCTTCGGTGGTGCGATCCTTGTAGACCAGCGCATTGACTTTCTGACCATCACCTTTGACTTCTGTGGTCTGCGCGCTCTTGATCACGGTGACGTTCGGCAGGCTATAGAGCTTCTTCTGCAGCACGGCATCGGCACGCAGGGTGTCGGCGAACTCCAGCAGAGTCACATGGGCAACGATACCGGCGAGATCAATCGCGGCTTCAACGCCGGAGTTACCGCCACCGATTACCGCCACGCGCTTGCCCTTGAACAGCGGGCCATCGCAATGCGGGCAGAAGCACACGCCTTTGGCCTTGTACTCCTGTTCGCCAGGCACGCCCATTTCGCGCCAGCGGGCACCGGTGGAGAGGATCAGGGCCTTGGCCTTGAGGCTCGCGCCATTTTCGAACTTCACCTCATGCAAGCCGCCTTCGCTAGTCGCGGGCACCAAGGCATTGGCACGCTGCAGGTTCATGATGTCGACTTCGTATTCACGCACATGCTCTTCCAGGGCGCGAACCAGCTTCGGCCCTTCGGTTTCCTTCACCGAAATGAAGTTCTCGATGGACATGGTATCGAGCACCTGACCGCCGAAGCGCTCGGCAGCAATTGCGGTACGAATACCCTTGCGCGCAGCGTAAATCGCAGCGGCGGCACCGGCCGGGCCACCACCGATCACCAGCACATCAAAAGCTTCCTTGGCGCTCATCTTCTCGGCGTCGCGGTTGGCGGAGCCGGTGTCGATCTTGGCGAGGATCTCCTTCACGTCCATACGGCCGGAGGCAAACACTTCGCCGTTCAGGTAGATGCTTGGCACGGCCATCACCTGGCGGTGCTCGACTTCTTCCTGGAACAGTGCGCCGTCGATGGAGACGTTGCGGATATTCGGGTTGAGCACAGCCATCAGGTTGAGCGCCTGGACCACGTCCGGGCAGTTTTGGCAGGACAGCGAGTAATAGGTCTCGAACTCGAACGAGCCTTCAATGCTCTTGATCTGCTCAATGGTCTCGGCATCCAGTTTGGACGGATGGCCACCCACCTGCAGCAAAGCCAGCACCAGCGAGGTGAACTCGTGGCCCATGGGAATGCCGGCGAAGATCAGACCGATGTCCGCACCGGGGCGGTTGAGCGAGAACGACGGACGGCGAGCGTCGCTGCCATCAGTCTTCAGGGTGATCTTGTCGGTCAGGCCAACGATGGTTTGGAGCAGTTCGAGCAGCTCCTGGGATTTCGCACTGTCATCGAGGGACGCGACAATCTCGAACGGCAGGGTGACCTTTTCCAGGTAGGCCTTCAACTGGGTTTGCAGGTTAGCGTCCAACATGGCGGATAGTCCTCAATGACAAAAATTCTGGGCAATAAAAAATTGTCAGGAACAATTTTTAACGTCGCGTAGCGACGGCCTGCAGGGGGCCGCCATGGAATGGCAGGCAATAAAATGCCCGAGCGGATCGCGCCCGGGCATCGGGCACCACTAGGGTCGGGTCTCGACCCTGACAGCGCTAAGTACTCCCCTCCCCGAGCCTAAGCCCAGGGAAGGTTTGGGCAGATTTAGATCTTGCCAACCAGGTCCAGGGAAGGAGCCAGAGTCTTCTCACCTTCTTTCCACTTGGCTGGGCACACTTCGCCTGGGTGAGCAGCGGTGTACTGGGCAGCTTTCAGCTTGCGCAGGGTTTCCGATACGTCACGAGCGATTTCGTTGGAGTGGATTTCAACGGTCTTGATCACGCCTTCTGGGTTGATCAGGAAGGTGCCACGCAGGGCCAAGCCTTCTTCTTCGATGTGCACGCCAAAAGCGCGGGTCAGGGCGTGGGTCGGATCACCAACCAGCGGGAACTCAGCCTTGCCTACAGCTGGCGAAGTTTCGTGCCAAACTTTGTGGGAGAAATGGGTGTCGGTGGTGACGATGTAAACTTCGGTGCCAGCATCGCGGAACGCGGCGTAGTTGTTGGCAGCGTCTTCGATCTCAGTCGGGCAGTTGAAGGTGAAGGCAGCTGGCATAAAGATCAGTACCGACCACTGGCCTTTCAGGGACTGCTCGGTCACTTCGATGAACTTGCCGTTGTGGAAAGCGTTGGCTTTGAACGGTTGAACTTGGGTGTTGATGAGATTCATCTCTGGTTCCTTTTGAGGGTTAGAAATTTACAGGGCGCATTTTAACGCCTTATGCAAAAAAAGCTTATTGATTGCTGCCATCATACCGATTGAGTAAGCCAATCGAACGTCACCTCAAACCAATGTTGGGTCTATCACCAGCACCAGCTTGCCATTGACCTGATTACTCGCCAACGCAGCAAAGGCGGCTTCGACATCTTTGAGCGCATAAGCCTGCTGAAGTTGCGGTTTGAGCCGCCCTTCGGCAAATAACGGCCAGACAAACTGCTGCAGATCGCGTAACAAATCGGCCTTGAACTGCTCATCACGATTGCGCAGGGTCGAGCCGATCAACGCAATACGCTTGCCCAATAGCAGCGCCAGATCCAGTTCAGCATTTCGCCCTCCAAGCAAACCGATGTTTACCCAACGGCCATCGACAGCCAGTAAATCCAGGTTAAGCGCGGCGTAGCTGCCGCCCACCGGATCGAGAATCACATCGAACGGGGCAAAATCACGCAGTGCCTGCAGCTGCTCCTCACCGCGTAGTACGCCGCCCTGAGCACCCAGGCTTTCGCAGTACGTCAAACGCTCGGCAGAGCCGACACTGACCCAGCAAGGGCTGCCAAAGGCCCTGCACAATTGAATGGCCGCCGAACCCACGCCGCTGGCGCCAGCATGCAGAAGCACCTTCTGCCCAGGCTTCAACGCCGCCAGTTGGAACAGATTAAGCCAGGCCGTGGCGTACACCTCGGGTAACGCCGCCGCTTCGGCCAGCGTCATACCCTCGGGCACCGGCAAGGCATGCCGCGCATCGACCACCACCTCCTCGGCCATACCGCCACCGGTCAACAGTGCGCAAACCCGGTCGCCGACTTTCCAGTCACAACCAGCGCCCACTTCACTGACTACACCGGCGCACTCCAGCCCAAGCACCTCGCTGGCGCCAGGCGGAGGCGGATAAAGCCCGGCGCGCTGCAACAAGTCAGCACGATTCAACCCAGCGGCCGCTACACGGATCCGAATTTCCCCTACATCACAGGCCGGAGCTGGGTGCTGCGCCCATTCCACACGCCCTTCAACGCCTTGCAATGCCTTCACGCTGCCTCCATAGTGCATTTGAACCGAGCCCGACGCTGACCGCCGGGCTTTTGCATTGCGCCGATGGAACCTGGCGCCCTTAAAGACGGCCTAATATGCGTTATCAACTGCCCACACGTCGAATTAGCATGAAGCGATCCCTACTCAGCGTCACCCTCGCCTTTACGTTTGCCCTGAGCGCCCTACCGCTCGCGGCGAAAACAACCAGTGACGACTCCTGGGAATACCTGCAGCCTGACCGCGAGCAGGTCATCGCCAGCCTCAACGTCGTGGAATTGTTGAAGCGCCATCACTACAACAAGCCACCGCTGAATGACGAGCGCTCGGAAAAGATCTATCAGGGCTACCTGAAGATGCTCGACCCGTCGCGCAGCTACTTTATTGCCTCCGACATTGCCGAGTTCGATCAATGGCGTACGCGCTTTGACGACTTGCTGAAAAACGGCGATCTGCAACCCGGCTTTGCCATCTACAAACGCCACCTGGAGCGTTTGCAGAGCCGCCTGCAGTTCGCCCTTAACATGCTCGAAAAAGGCGTCGACACGATTGAGCTCGACAGCGATGAAAGCCTGCTGATCGACCGCGAGAACGCGCCCTGGGTCAAGGATCTGGCCGAGCTGGACGACCTTTGGCGCAAGCGCGTCAAAGATGAAGTGCTGCGCCTGAAAATCGCTGGCAAAGAGCCCAAGGCAATTCAAGAGCTGCTGACCAAGCGCTACAACAACCAGCTCGCGCGCCTCAAGCAGACACGCGGCGAAGATGTGTTCCAGGCCTATATCAACGCCTTTGCCATGTCTTACGACCCGCACACCACCTACCTGTCGCCGGACAACGCGGAAAACTTCGACATTAATATGAGCCTGTCGCTCGAAGGCATTGGTGCCGTGCTGCAAAGCGATAACGAACACGTCAAGGTCGTGCGCTTAGTACCGGCTGGCCCAGCGGAAAAGAGCAAGCAGGTCTCCCCCGCCGACAAGATCATTGGTGTTGCCCAGGGCAACAAGGAAATGGTCGATGTGATCGGCTGGCGCCTGGATGAAGTGGTCAAGCTGATTCGCGGCCCGAAAGGCTCCACTGTGCGCCTGGAAGTAATTCCAGCGAGCAACGCGCCGAACGATCAAACCAGCAAAGTGGTTTCCATCATCCGTGAGGCGGTCAAGCTGGAAGAGCAAGCCGCTAAGAAATCCATCCTCAACCTCAAGCACGACAACCGCGACTTCAAGCTTGGGGTCATCGAGATTCCGGCCTTCTATCTGGACTTCAAGGCTTTCCGTGCCGGCGATCCGAACTACAAAAGTACCACCCGTGACGTTAAACGCCTGCTCACCGAGCTGGAAAAGGAAAAAGTCGACGGTGTCGTCATCGACTTGCGCAACAACGGCGGTGGCTCGCTGCAGGAAGCCACTGAACTGACTGGCCTGTTTATCGACCAAGGCCCAACCGTGCTGGTGCGTAACAGCGATGGCCGTATCGATGTACTGGCCGATGAAAACACCGGTATCTACTACAAGGGCCCGCTGGCCTTGCTGGTCAATCGCCTGTCGGCATCGGCTTCGGAAATTTTCGCCGGCGCCATGCAGGACTACCACCGCGCGCTAATTCTCGGTGGCCAGACCTTCGGCAAAGGCACCGTGCAGACCATCCAACCGCTCAACCACGGCGAGCTGAAGCTAACCCTGGCCAAGTTTTACCGCGTCTCGGGTCAGAGCACCCAACACCAGGGCGTGATTCCCGACATCCTTTATCCAGACATCATGGACAACAAGGAAATCGGCGAAAGCGCCCTGCCCGAGGCCCTGCCATGGGACAGCATCAAACCGGCGATCAAGCCGGAGCTGGACCCAATCAAGCCGTTCCTTGCAGAGCTACAAAGCCGCTTCGAGAACCGTACGGCACAGAACGCGGATTTCACCTTCGCCCGTGAACGTCTGCAATTGGCACAGAAGCTGATGAAAGAAACCACCGTCAGCCTCAATGAAACCAAGCGCCGCGCCCAGCAGACGGATATCGAAGGCCAGCAGTTGGCCATCGAGAACAGCCGCCGCAAAGCCAAAGGCGAAACCCTGCTGAACAAGCTCAAGGAAGAAGATGAAGACGCGCTACCGGTAGATGAAAAAACCAAACCGGAAGATGATGCCTACCTCGCCGAAAGCGGGCGCATTCTGCTCGACTACTTGGGCCTGAACACGCGCCTGGCCAAGCAGTAAAACAGCGAGCGTCATCAAAGGGTCATCAAACTGTCGTGAAATACGGGGACTGGTAGCCATACCAGTCCCCGTTTTTTATGCACAGAGAGCCGCCATGATCGTCACCGAGCAGTTCAGCGCGTTGGACAGCATCCTCGCCAATGGCGACCTGCATAGCCTGTTTCAACCAATCTTTTCGCTCTCCGAGCGGCGCATTCTTGGCTACGAAGCTCTCAGCCGTGGTCCGTCCAATAGCGCCCTGCACTCACCGATCAACCTGTTTGCTGTAGCACGTAGCGCGGGCCGCCTGAGTGAGCTGGAACTGCTCTGCCGCAAGAATGCTTGCCAGCGTTACAGCCAGCTCAAACTTGAAGGCAAGCTGTTTCTCAACGTTTCGCCAGACTCGCTGATGGAACCCAAACACCAGCCGGGGCGCACCCTGCAACTGCTGCAAACCCTGGGTATTCCACCGAGTCAGGTGGTCATTGAGCTGACCGAGCAATCGCCTACCGACGATTTTGCCCTGCTCGACACAGCCCTGCACCACTACCGCGCCATGGGCTTTTCCATCGCGCTGGATGACCTAGGCGCCGGCTATTCGAGCCTGCGTCTGTGGTCGGAACTGCGCCCGGATTACGTGAAGATCGATCGACACTTTATCGACGGCATCCACCAAGACGCGGTCAAGCGTGAGTTCGTCGGCTCGATTCTGAAAATGGCCAAAGCCTCTCGCGCCCAGGTAATCGCCGAAGGCATCGAACTGCCAGAGGAGCTGGCCGTGCTCGCCGAAATGGGTGTCGACCTTCTGCAAGGCTACCTGCTCTGCCGCCCGCAGGAACAACCACCGCGTGACGCCATCAATCTTCTGCCCAACGCTACAACCAGCAGCCCGCTCAGCGAAGAGGCCAGCGATCTACGCGGCCTGCTCAACCCGCAACGTGCAGTGCCTTTGAGCACCCCCACCAGCGAAGTGCTGGAGATGTTTCGCGCCCAGGCCAACCTGAATTCCCTGGCGGTGCTCAACCAGGTACAGCAACCCGTCGGCATCGTGCACCGTCACTCGCTGGCTGAGGCTCTGTTCAAGCCTTTTGCCAACGAGTTGTTCGCCCGCAAACCAATCAGCCGCCTGATGAGTGATGACTACCTGGCGGTGGAGTCCAGCCAGTCGCTGCAGCAGGTCAGCCGCCTGCTCACCAGCCGCGCCCGCCAGCGTATCGAAGAGGATTTCATCATCACCGAGGACGGCTGCTATGCCGGGCTGGGGCGGGTTATCGATGTGCTCAAGCTGATCACCGAGCTGAAGATCCAGCAGGCCCGCTACGCCAACCCGTTGACCCTGCTGCCAGGTAATGTGCCGATCCAGCAGTGCCTGACTCGCTTGCTGCAGCAGGGCCGCGAAACCGTGGTGTGTTATGTGGATATCGACAACTTCAAGCCGTTCAACGACATCTACGGCTACGCCAAAGGCGATGAGGTGCTGCTCAGCCTGGCACAGTGCCTGAACGATCGGGTTGATCCGACGCGGGACTTTGTCGGCCATATTGGCGGTGATGACTTTCTATTGGTGCTCGGCTCGCAGGACTGGCGCGCGCGACTCAATCGCTTGCTGGAAGACTTCCAGAGCCAGTGCCGACGCTTCTACCGTGAAGAAGACCTGCATGCGGGCTGCTTTGTCGCCCATGATCGCAGCGGCAAGCGCCAGGAATACGCGTTGCTCTCACTCTCACTGGGAGTGGTGCATGTGCATCCCGAGCAGTGCGCGCAACTGGATGCCAGTCAGCTGGCGGCTATGGCCTCAGAGGCCAAGCGTCACGCCAAGGCCGTGCCGGGTTACAGCCTGCATATCATCGACACCCAGGCTGACACGGCGGCCTGAAGGCGTAAGTTAAACGGCTGAGTCAGAGGCCGCTAAGTCGATTGGACAGTGCGGAAAAATGCTCAGCCTGCGCCTCATCGACTGCCACACCCTCAGCACCGCTGCGATACAACTCAGCCAGGCGATAGGCCGAAGCTGTGTGTCCTGCCTGTGCGGCCAGCGCCCACCACTCAATGGCCCTCGGCGCATCCGCCGCATGCTGGGTATCGCCGGACAGGCTCAGAACACCAAGCTGATAGGCAGCCTTGGCATCGCCAGCCTTGGCGGCCAACCCGAGTAACCGCCGGCCTTCATTGCGCGCCCCTAATCCTTGGCCGCGAAACAGCAGGATATGCCCATAGAAGCTTTGCGCCTGGGTATCACCCAGAGCGGCCATGCGGGCGAACTGCCCTTCCAGCCAACGCCAAGCCTGTGGTTGCTTAACTAGCCAGGCCCAGTGGAACAAACGACGCGCCAGCAGGTAGCCGATACGCGCACGCAGTGCGCCGAACATCAGGCGTCTTCCGGGTAGCTGAACTCAAACACGCGAGCCACTTCGGCGGCATGCCAGGACGCTGCGGCGATACCATCGGACGCGCCACTGAAGCGGCCCAAACGGCTGACGCATTCAAAGAAGCCGGTGCGCGGCAAGCGACTGGCGCCCTGGCTGATCACCAGCGCACTGCGCAGCGGGCGCTCGGCACGTGCATCCAGTGCGGCCAGGTGCTCCAGCGCGGCGGCCAGGGTCTGCATGGCCGGACTGGGCAGAGCAAGACGCTCGATCAGCGCACGATACGTGAGCAGGTGACGTTGGCGCTGGGCATCTTCAAGCTCACCGAGCAACGCCTGCCAATGTTGCCGACTGATGCTTACGCTCAAGGCTGCGCCTCCCACCCGTCGACCCCAAGATGCCAGGCCAGGGCGCGCTGGATAGCGGCGTCCGGCTGGCGTTCGCCGCTCTCGATCATGCCCAGATAATGCGGGCTGATACCGACATTGCGCGCCAGTTGTTCGGCACTCATGCCTTTGGCCTCGCGCAGAGCGGTCAGCTGGCTCAGAGCAGGCTTGCAGGCATCAACAGCCACGGCCACGGCGGCAACCTCAGGCGCACGCCCGGCGGCCTGCAGCAAGGCCTGATACTGCGACCAGGGCAACACCGCATACTCCGGCTGGCCATCGCGCTCGATCACTTGCACATTCATCTGTAAATCTCCATGCAGAGCACTTCCATCACTCTCAGCAACTCCAGAACAGGCGGTCATCTTAACAGCCCGGCACGATAAAGCGCGTGATCTATACTGCCTTCAGGTTATCAAGCGGCAGCTGGGGGCAGGTTTTGCGCACACTGATAACAATGCTGTTGATTGGCTGCAGTGGTTTGGCCTGCGCAGATGAGTTGCGCTGGGGTTTTGCCACGGCTGACGGTATGCCCTATGTCGATGTGCACGAACAGCAATTGCGTGGTGGTTTCATCTACAAGCTGGGCCAGCTGGCCAGCCAGCAACTGGGCTTCAAAGCAGCATTCGTCGAAACGCCGAACAAACGCATCGATGAATTTATGCAGCGCGGACGTATCCATGTGATCTGTAACAGCAACCCGCAATGGCTAGACAAACCCGAGCTCTACCACTGGTCTGCCCCGCTCTACAGCGAAGAGGACGTGCTGCTACTGCACAGTCAGCATGCACCAATCAACAGCCTGCATGAACTCTTCGGCAAGACCATCGGCACTCAACTGGGTTACGTGTATAGCGATGAGCTGATGAAGGGATTCGCCAGTAAGCAGATCATCCGCCAGGATCTACGCGACCACAGCGCCGGGCTGAACCTACTGCGCAAACAACGCTTGGACGCGGTCATCGATATGCGCCGCTCATTGAACTTCCAGCTAGCCAAGCGCGCAGATGCACCGCTGCAGGTAAACCCCTGGGTGATTGAACACTACGACATGCACTGCACCTACAGCCCGCAATTACCAATCAGTGCTGAGTTACTGGACAAGACACTGCAACAATTGCGTGACCAAGGCCTGATCAAGCAGATGCTCAACGAGATATGAATATTCGCCCTCCGCTATTCCACGCGCCCTTGCAGCGGCGTTAGCGACTCATCCAACTCTGGTAGCCGCTCAACTACTCGCAGCACCTCTGGAGCCTGGGCCGCTCGCCACTGCTGAAAAGCAGCCAGCTCTTCCTGCCAGGTACGTAACACCCAGGCCAGCACGGCCAGGTCATCGACCAGACCAATACCAAACAACCAGTCCGGTATGGCATCCAGCGGCGTAACGAAGTACAGCAAGGCCGCCACCACCGCCAGTAACGCCCGAGAATCGATTGCCCGATATTCGCCGCGCCACCAAGCCAGGCAAAGCGCCTGCAGCTGTTTCAGCTGGTCGGCCAACTCGATAAAGCCACTACCGAGTTTTTCACGCTTTCGAGCGACTGATAACAGCAGCGCAGGTAACCGTCCGGTCTTGAGGAAACGCTTTGCCAAAAACTGGTAACGCGCGAAATTTTTCGGTGTTTTCATCGCTCTCTCCCGGCAACCCCGCGCTCCCGCTGGGCTGGCCAAGGTTATCCACTAAAGCTGTGGATAACCTTGTGAACAGTTTCTCGATAACCCTGGCAAACGCCCAGCCCATGCGGCCTCGCAACAGATCGGACATTTTTTGCCCACACAGTAAAAAATCATATAAATCAATAAGTTAAAAATGGCAAAGGGTTTCTTCAAGAGAGTTACCCTAACCCGTCACGGTCAATCTCAGAAATGTGCATAACCGTAACACCGCACACCCTACACACGTCTTTTAAGACCCTCCAGTCAAGCGAAAAGTGCAGATTGCGAACAGCAGAAACGACAACGCCCCGTCGAGACGGGGCGTTGCGGGAAACGCTAGAAATTACTCTTGAGTGGCTGCGTCTTTGATCGCAATCAGCTCCAGATCAAACACCAGCACCGAGTTGGCTGGAATGGCCGGTGTCGGGCTCTGCTCGCCGTAAGCCAGCTCGCTTGGAATGTAGAGTTTGTACTTCTCGCCAACGTGCATCAACTGCAGGCCTTCAACCCAACCTGGGATTACGCCGTTCACTGGCAGATCAATCGGGCTGCCGCGCTCAACCGAGCTGTCGAACACGCTGCCATCGGTCAGCTTGCCTTCGTAGTGAACAGTCACCACATCAGTGGCTTTCGGCTGAGCGCCGTCAGCCTTCTTCACCACTTCGTACTGCAGGCCGGAAGCGGTGGTGGTCACACCGTCACGCTTGGCGTTGTCTTCGAGGAACTTCTTGCCGGCTTTGGCCGATTCTTCGTTCAGCGTAACCATGCGCTCTTCGGCACGTTTCTGCAGGAAGGCAAAGGCTTCGATCAGCTCTTCGTCTTTCAGGCGCTGTTCTTTCTTGCCAATGGCGTCTTCGATACCTTGAGCAACGGCGTTGGAATCCAGGTCATCCATGCCTTCCTGAGCCAGGCTTTTGCCCATGTTCAGGCCAATACCGTAGGAAGCTTTCTGTGCTGGGGTTTCCAGGGTGATTTCGCTGGTTTGCGAATCGCAACCTGCGAGAACCAAACCTACCAGGGCGACCGCCGCTGCTAAACGATGCTGTTTCATGCTTGTTCCTTGTCCGGTACGCCCTAGGGCTAATGGGGTGAAAGCGCGAGCTTAGCAGGCTGCTACGATCACTGGCTACCGTGTTAGGAGGCAGAAAATGCGTATAAGTTCAGATGTTTAGCGGATTATTCAGAAAGGATTTTGCGAGGTATTGCGATGCGTCACAGAGGGAATGAAGCGAGTAAAAAATGGCGCAGCGGACGGGACTCGAACCCGCGACCCCCGGCGTGACAGGCCGGTATTCTAACCGACTGAACTACCGCTGCGCGTAACTTCAAAAAGCGAGTTGGTGGGTGATGACGGGATCGAACCGCCGACCCGCTGCTTGTAAGGCAGCTGCTCTCCCAGCTGAGCTAATCACCCTTCACTCTCGAAGTGGGGCGCATTCTAGAGAGCCATCTGCACCTTGGCAAGCACTGTTTTGAAAATTTTTTATTGGTGCAGCAAAGGCTTAGCGCAGACTTGGCCTCAGGCACTCTACGGGGGAATAATGCGCTCCGAATGAAACGAGCAGGTTGTACGACCGGTCATACGGCTTCTGACAACTTGAAGCAGCACCTGCATCAGGTACTGACGACTTGTGATACTTGCCGCTGCTGGCAGCTCAACTAATGGAGATTCACCCTCTTATGTGGTTTCGTAACCTGCTGGTCTATCGCCTCACCCAGGACATCCCGTTTGATGCCGAGGCGCTCGAAACGGCCCTCTCAGCCAAACCGGCCCGCTCGTGCGCCAGTCAGGAACTCAGCACCTACGGTTTTATCGCGCCCTTCGGCAAAGGCGGCGATGCACCGCTGGTGCACGTTAGCGGTGATTTCCTGCTGATTGCCGCCCGCAAGGAAGAACGCATTCTGCCCGGCAGCGTGGTGCGTGATGCACTGAAGGAAAAAGTCGACGAGATCGAAGCCGAGCAAATGCGCAAGGTTTACAAAAAGGAGCGTGACCAGCTCAAGGATGAGATCGTGCAGACCTTCCTGCCACGCGCCTTTATCCGCAAATCCGCTACATTCGCCGCAATCGCGCCGAAACAGGGCCTGATCCTGGTCGACTCGGCCAGCGCCAAGCGCGCCGAAGACCTGCTTTCGACCTTGCGTGAAGCTATGGGTTCGCTGCCGGTACGCCCACTGACCGTGAAGATCGCACCGAGCGCCACCCTCACCGACTGGGTCAAAGTTCAGCAAGCCGCGCCAGACTTCCACGTGCTGGATGAATGCGAACTGCGTGACACCCATGAAGATGGCGGCGTAGTGCGCTGCAAGCGCCAAGACCTGACCAGCGACGAAATCCAGCTGCACATGAGTTCAGGCAAGCAGGTCACTCAACTGTCCCTGGCCTGGCAGGACAAGCTGTCCTTCATGCTCGACGACAAGCTGGTGGTCAAGCGCCTGCGCTTTGAAGACCTGCTGCAGGATCAGGCCGAACAGGACGGCGGCGACGACGACCTCGGCCAGCAGGACGCCAGCTTCACCCTGATGATGCTGACCCTGGTGGACTTCCTCCCGGCGCTATTCGAAGCCCTGGGCGGCGAAGAGATTCCGCAGGGGATCTAAGCCGCTGCACGGCCGTAGAGGAACCAGAGAAACAGACCACTGGTCCTCTGCGGCTTGCCCTAACTCTGCCAGCGTGCAAAATACTGCACAGCGTGAGGACGACCTCACCACTCTGCGAGTGATCACCACGGGACGGCCCCTCTATCTGTTATTGGAGGTTTGTATGTCCTGGTTCATTCTGCTGCTGGCCGGCCTGTTCGAAGTAGGCTGGGCTGTTGGCCTGAAATACACCGACGGTTTTACCCGCCCTCTCCCCACTCTACTGACTGTTGCGGCGATCATCGTCAGCCTGGCATTGCTTGGCCTGGCCATGAAGGAATTGCACCTGGGCACCGCCTATGCAACCTGGACCGGTGTCGGCGCTGTGGGGACGGTGATTGCCGGCATCATGCTGTTTGGCGAGGCCGTAACGCTGCTGCGTATCGCCAGCGTGGCACTGATCGTTTGCGGCCTGATCGGGCTAAAACTCAGCCACTAAGCCGCTTAAGCTGCACAAAAAAGCCCGCCAATTGGCGGGCTTTTTCATCTCAGCTGTTTAACGCCGCTCACCTCGTAACTCAGCAACCTGAGCCTGCAGCAACTCGCGCTTGACCAGTTCGGGCGCAACCGGCGTACCGGCCACCAGGGTGATGCGCGACCACAGGCGCTTGAACAAGCCCTTGTGCGGATCACGGCTGAAAAAGCTGCCCCACAAGCCCTGCAGCGCCATGGGAATCACTGGCACCGGGTTAGCTTCGACGATGCGCTCGATGCCGTTCTTGAACTCATTCAGCTCACCATCAGTGGTCAGCTTGCCTTCCGGGAAGATGCACACCACTTCGCCATTGCGCAGGTATTCGGCGATTTTCTTGAACGCCGCGTCATAGATCAGCAGGTCTTCGCTACGCCCAGCAATCGGCACAGTGCCGGCGGTGCGGAAGATAAAGTTGAGCACCGGCAGGTTGTAAATCTTGTAGTACATGACAAAGCGCACCGGCCGGCGTACCGCGCCACCGATCAGCAGCGCATCGACAAACGACACGTGGTTGCACACCAGCACCGCCGCACCCTCATCAGGAATTGCTTCCAGCCCCTTATGCTCAACCCGATACATCGAGTGGCTGAGCAGCCAGATCATAAAGCGCATGCTGAATTCGGGGACGATCTTGAAGATGTAGCTGTTGACCGCGATGTTCATCAGCGAAATGGTCAGGAACAGCTGCGGGATCGACAGTTCGGCGACGCTAAGAAAGAGGATCGAGACAATCGCCGAGATCACCATAAACAGCGCATTGAGGATGTTGTTGGCCGCGATCACCCGCGCCCGTTCATGCTCCACGGTGCGCGACTGGATCAGCGCATACAGCGGCACAATATAAAAACCACCGAACAGACCGATGCCGAGAATCGAGCCAAGAATCCACCAGGCCTGCCCATAGCTCAGTACTTCCAGCCAGGTGTGTGCGACCGCAGCTTCGGGGAAACCACCGGAAAACCACCAGAGCAGAATGCCGAACAGGGTCAGACCGATCGAGCCAAATGGCACCAGACCGATTTCCACCTTGTGCCCGCTCATACGCTCGCAGAGCATCGAGCCTAAGGCAATGCCAACCGAGAATACGGTGAGAATCAGGGTCACGACGCCTTCATCGCCGTATAGCCATTCTTTGGCATAGGCCGGAATCTGCGTCAGGTACACCGCGCCGAGAAACCAGAACCAGGAGTTGCCCACCAACGAACGCGACACGGCCGGGCGTTGGCCCAAGCCGAGTTTCATGATCAGCCAGGATTGGCGCAGGATGTTCCAATCCAGCTTGAGCTGCGGCATCGCTGCCGATGCGGCGGGAATTCTCCGGCTGGCCAGATAACCAAACACCGCCACCAGCACCACGCAGGCCGCGACGATGTGCGCGTAACCACTGCTGGCCATGATGATACCTGCACCAATCGTACCGGCGAGGATGGCCAGGAACGTGCCCATTTCCACCAGCGCGTTACCGCCCACCAGCTCTTGCTCTTCAAGGTGCTGCGGCAGGATCGAATACTTCACCGGGCCGAACAGCGCCGACTGGGTGCCCATGGCAAACAGCACCGCGAGCATCATTGGCAGGTTGCCGAGCAGCACACCGGCTGCGCCCAACAACATAATCACGATCTCAGCGAACTTGATCTTGCGAATCAGCGAGTCCTTGGCAAACTTCTCACCAAACTGGCCACCAAGGGCCGAGAACAGGAAGAACGGCAGGATAAACAGCAGCGCGCAGAGGTTGATCAACAAGGCCTTATCGGTCCCGGAGCTGATCTTGAACAGAATGGCGAGAATCAGTGATTGCTTGAAGATGTTGTCGTTGAAAGCACCCAACAGCTGAGTGATGAAAAACGGCAAAAAACGCTTTTTACCCAGCAATGCGAATTGAGAGTGTTCGGTCATCGTCCGTGTACCTGTCTGCAGTGGCCAAGCGGGTTGTTAGGCATTTGACTGCAAGAACACCTCACAAAGCCACAGCGAAACAAGCCTTTTGCTGCATTTATCTACAAATGCAGGCGGTAAATACCCCATGCCTACAAGGGCAACTGACCCAACAACCAACGCACTATAAAGAACACCAGCAAGCCACCACCGATGGTGGCCAACAGATGCCGGGTCAGCGCGGCGATGGCAATCGTCGCCAGGCCCGCCAGCAGATAAGCATTGTCCAGACTGAACGCCCACTGCTGACCATCGGGAATCAGCATGCCTGGGAACACGATGGCACTCAGTACTGCAGTCGGCACGTAATGCAGACCCTGGCGCACCAGCGGCGAGAAACTCAGGTCGGGAAAGGCAAACAGGCTGTAGCGAATCGCGAAGGTGATCAGCGCCATACCGAGAATCAGCAGCCAGGTATCCATCACGCGCCCTCCCCAACAACCGCTGGCGTTTTGCGTCGCTCCAGGCACACACCAAGCGCAATACCGCTGAGCGCAGCGGCCATCAGTCCCAGTTTGTACGGCCAGGCATGGCACAGCAGCGCCACCGCACCGGCCACAAGGGCAGCGGCAATCTGTGGCTGATTACGCAGCACCGGCACCACAATGCCGATAAAGGTCGCCAGCATGGCAAAGTCCAGCCCCCAGCCCGCCAGGTTCGGCACACTCTGACCAAACAATGCACCAACCAGCGAGCTCGACACCCAGGACAGGTACAACGCCAACGCCACACCAGCGTGATACCACTGGCCATGCTCGGTCATGCCGCGCGCCAGATAACGGCGCTGCACCACGGCAAAGGTTTCGTCGGTCAGGCCAAACGCCAACGGCACCCGCCAACGCTGCGACAGCCTGCCCACATAAGGCTGCAGCGCCGCGCTGTAAAGCACATGACGCAGATTGACTACCAGTGTGGTGAGCAGAATCACCAACGCGCCGCTGCCAAGCGTCAGTAGGCTGATGGCAATAAACTGCGCCGAACCGGCATACACCAGTAGAGACATACCGATCGCCTGCCCGAGACTAAGCCCGGCCAGACTGGCCAGCGCGCCATAGATCAGACCAAACGGCAGAATGCCGACAATCATCGGGATACTGTCGCGAACTCCATAGAGAAACTGCTGCAAACGGCTCATGCGCCCTCCTTTGCTGCACAGCCTGGCGCATTGCGGCTGCGACGTCTTGAACAATCTTGCGCAGCGATAACAGCGCAAACTGACCTACCGCAATACAGCCAGGCACTCGCTGGCTAAACTGCCAACACTCTTCACCCAGGACGCGCCCATGCCGGAAGCCCTCGACACCCTGCTGAATTTCGCCAGCGCCCTGGCCGCCGGCCTGCTGATTGGCGCCGAACGGGGCTGGCAGGGGCGTAATACCGAGGACTCCCAGCTGGTTGCGGGGATTCGCACCTTCGCCCTGAGCAGCCTGCTCGGCGCCTTTGCCATGCTCCTGGGCGAACACTTCGGCGTAGTCGCCTGGGCGGTGATCTTCAGCGGCTTTGCCCTGTTGGTGGTGGCCTCCTACTTTGGCGAACTGCAGCGCCTGGGCGATCTGGGCCTGACCAGCGAAGTGGCTCTGTTGATCACCTTTCTGCTCGGTAGCCTGGCCATGGCCGGTTATGCCGGGCTGGCGGCGGCCGGGGCAGTGGCGGTGGCCTTGCTGCTAAGCCTCAAACAATCCCTGCACGGCGCCCTGCAGCGGCTCAGCGAAGCGGAACTTTCTGGCGCGCTGAAGCTGCTGTTTATCTCCCTGGTACTGTTGCCGGCACTGCCCAATCAGGGTTACGGCCCCTGGCACGCCTTCAACCCCTACGCCATCTGGTGGATGGTGGTACTGATCGCCAGCATCGGCTTTGCTGCCTACGTCGCAATTCGCCTGGTGGGGATGCGCAGCGGCCTGTTGATCACGTCTCTACTCGGCGGCATGGTGTCTTCCACCGCCATGACTGTGACCCTGGCCCGCTTGGCAGCAGGCCGCAATCTACAAGCCATTCTGGCCTGCGGACTGCTCGCCACCTCGGCGCTGATGTTTCCGCGCATCCTGCTTGAGGTTGGCCTGGTCAATGCCAGCCTATTACCGCAGCTGGCCTGGCCTTTGGGCATCGCCACCCTGGTGTATGCCGGCGGCGCGCTGCTGTACTTCCGACGCGCCGGCACGGAGAGTGAGGAACAGGCTGAGCCGCCGCTGAAAAACCCCTTCGAGCTGGGCCCGGCGCTACGCTTTGCCGCCCTACTCGCGCTGATTTTACTACTGGTTGAAGGCGCTCAGCGCTGGCTCGGGGATGTCGGCGTCTATCTAGTGGCGCTGCTCTCGGGGCTGGCCGATGTGGATGCCATCACCCTGTCGCTGGCCCGTAGCGCCCAGGGCGAACTGGATGCCCAGGTGGCCGTGCAGGGAATATTTCTCGCCGCGCTGAGTAACAGCGTGGTCAAAGGCTTTCTGGTGGCGCTGATCGGCGGCCGCAAGCTGGCACTGATGACCCTGCCAGTGATGGCTACCGGCTTGTTGGCCGGTGCGGCGGCCTTACTGCTGCTTGCATAACCGCCCCTGTAAGACACCCCCAACCAAGGGCTGGACTTGCTTTGCCAAGCAGCTCATCTGCCCACGCACAAACCGCGCATAGCCCTATTACAGAGGGGCTCAAGCCTCCTCAGTAACACCGTAACAGGCCCTGCTGTTAGCCCAAAAGTTGGCTAGGCAGATACCTCCCGAGCGCCCAACACTGTCCGATATATCAAATGATGTAACGGTCAGCCATGACAATCCGGAGACGCTGCATGCCCATCGACCTCGCCTTTATCACCCAGCGCTACTCACTAACCCTCACTCTGCATCGGGCAGCCGTATGAACGCACCAGCAGTGCTGCCATATAAAGAGCTGCAGGCCGAACAGCTGTGGGTTCAGGGCGATGCCGTGCAGCTGGCGGCCTACCGTTGGGGCAAGCCAAGCGGCCCGACTCTGTTGCTGGTGCACGGCTACCCGGACAACCATGAAATTTGGCTGCCACTGGTGCGCGAATTGGCAAGTGACTACCAGATCATTGCCTACGACGTACGCGGTTTTGGCGCCTCGGATATTCCAGGTAAGCGCCTGGACTATCACCTGACAAAGCTGGCCAATGATCTGGAAGCGGTGATAAAGAGCCTTAGCCCCAATCAGCCAGTGCACCTGGTGGCCCATGACTGGGGTTCGATTCAGGCATGGGAAGCGGTCACCGAGCGGCGCATCCAGCCACTGCTGGCTTCCTACACCAGTATCTCCGGGCCCTGCCTGGACCATGTTGGCCACTGGATGCGCGACAAGCTCAAGCAGAAGACTCCGCGCGCACTGCTGCAAGTGCTCGGGCAACTGTTCAGCTCCTGGTATATCGCGCTGTTCCACACCCCACTGCTGCCCGAACTGACCTGGCGTGTGGGCCTGGACCGTGCCTGGCCGCAGCTACTACGCAAGGTCGAAGGGCTGCGCAATGTGCCGATCAGCAGCAGCCAACGCTCTGACGGTGTACACGGGGTCAAGCTGTACCGCGCCAATTTTATCCGCAGCCTGTTCACGCCACGCCTGCGCCACACCCAGGTGCCGGTACAACTGATCGTGCCAACACGCGACCGCTTCGTACGCCCACAACTGTTCGACCAGCTGCAGCATTGGGCGCCCAGGCTACAGCGGCGCGAGGTCGAAGCCGGGCATTGGCAACTGCTGGCCGAGCCGCAGCAGCTGGCAGCCTGGCTACGTGAATTTACCGCCCATATCCACAGCGATGCAGGCAGCAATATGCCCGCCGGCAGAAACCTGGCAGGTCGATAAGGAGAATCGAGATGAACGAACAGCATCGCCTAGAACAACGCAAAGTACGTTTCGACTTTGCCAACACGCCGCTGCACTGGGTACCTAGCGAGCCGGAAGCCTCGCATATCATGAACAGCCTGCATCTGATCCTGCCGGCCGGCGAGTTCTGGTTCTGCCGGGTCTACAACAAAGCTCTGCCGCTGGTCACCGACCCGCAACTGCGCGAGGACGTACAGGGCTTTGTCAAACAGGAAGCGCAGCACGCCCGCGCTCACGACAGCGCGCTAACGCCCTACCTGCTGCGCCATGGCATTGATCCGACACCGTTCACCGGACCGATCCACTGGCTGTTCGAGCGCGTGCTGTGCGACCACCCGCTGGGCGATAACACCATCAGCCGCTTTCTGCAGCCCTGGTGGCTGCGTCAGCGGGTCGGGTTGATCGCTGCAATGGAAGACTTCACCTGCGTGCTGGGCGACTGGATTATCACCACCCGCAGCCTCGACCATGCCGACCCGGTGATGCTAGACCTGCTGCGCTGGCACGGCGCCGAGGAAGTCGAGCATCGCAGCGTGGCCCATGATCTACACGTACATATTGGTGGCAGTCTGCTGATGCGTTGGGTGTATATGCTGATTGCCACACCGGCGCTGATCTTTCTGTTCAGCACCGGGATGAAAACCATGATGCGCCAGGACCCAATCACCCGTTATCGCCCAGGTTTTCTGCGCCTTTGGTACCACCTGGGTAAACGCGGCCTGCTGCCACGCATGGGCAGCATTGGCCGTTCGGTGTTGCGCTATTTCAACCCAAGCTATCACCCACGCACCGAAGGCGATATCCACGTGGCACTGGAGTACCTGGCCAACTCACCAGCGGCGCAACGCGCGGCGGCTGAACAAGCCCAGGCCACGGCATGAGCAATACGCCCTACTCAGCTGCGTCATCATCCAGCACCATCACCCCGGCCGCCTGCTCGAGCAGCTCGACAGGCAGGCTTTTGCTGGCGCGAGCGCCAAGCAGCTTAAGATTTTCCACCCGACTGATGATATTGCCGCGCCCGTCGCAGAGCTTATTGCGTGCACCGGCATAGGCCTTATCCAGTTGCTGCAGCCGGGCGCCCATCTCATCCAGATCCTGAATAAAGGCAACGAACTTGTCGTACAGCGCGCCAGCACGCTCGGCGATTTCCCGCGCGTTCTGGCTCTGCCGTTCCTGCCGCCACAGGCTGTCGATCACCCGCAAGGTGGCCAACAGCGTGGTCGGGCTGACGATCACGATATGCTGATCAAAGGCCTCTTGAAACAAGCCAGGATCTGCCTGCAAAGCCGCAGCAAAAGCCGCTTCGATCGGCACGAAGAGCAGGACGAAATCCAGGCTGTGTAGGCCCTCCAGGCGCTGGTAGTCCTTGAGCGACAGGCCCTTTAAATGGCTGCGCAGTGACAGCACATGCTGTTTGAGCGCCTGTTGGCGACTGCTGTCGTCTTCGGCTGCAATGTATTGCTGGTATGCGGTGAGGCTGACTTTGGCATCCACCACCACCTGTTTATCGCCCGGCAACTGAATCAGCACATCTGGTTGGAAGCGCTCGCCGTCAGCACTCTTCAGGCTGACCTGAGTCTGGTATTCGCGGCCCTTCTCCAGGCCTGCGTGCTCCAGCACCCGCTCCAGCACCAGCTCGCCCCAATTTCCCTGGGTTTTCTGGCCCTTTAGGGCGCGGGTCAGGTTGGTCGCCTCATCACCCAGACGCTGGTTGAGCTGCTGCAAACGCTCCAGCTCCTTACCCAGGGAAAAGCGCTCGCGAGCTTCCTGCTGATAGCTCTCTTCCACGCGCTTTTCGAAGGACTGGATACGCTCCTTGAGCGGGTCGAGCAGCTGGCCGAGTTGCTGCTGGCTGGTCTCGGCAAAGCGCTGCTCGCGCTCATCGAAGATCTTCCCAGCCAGCTCGGCAAACTGCGCACGCAGTTCATCGCGCGAACCTTGCAGGTCGCTCAAGCGCTGCTGATGGCTGTCCTGCTGTTCTTTAAGTTCGGCGCTGAGGGCGGCACGCTGAGCGTCCAGACGGCGTATTTCGCCTTCCTGTTGTTCGCGCTGGCCGGCCCAGGCCTGGGCCGCTTCGCGGGCAATCTGTCGTTCTTGTTGCAACAGGTCGGCCTCACGGCGCAGCGCCGCTAGTTCAGCCTGCTGATCAGCCTTGATCTCGCTGATCTCGGCGATGTCCTCACGGCAATCATCCAGTTGCGCCGCGAGACCGGTCTGAGCCAACTGCGCGTTACTCAGGCGCTCCTGCAGCAGGCCGAATTCCAGCTGCTGGCTGGCCAGGCGGCGTTGCAGTGACCAGGCCATATATAGAAGAGGAAGTGCTGCGGCGGCAAAACCGAGCAGCGCAGGTGCCAACGCGGTGGACAGATCGATGGGCATAAGCAGCTCCGCATAAAAGTACTGGCAGTATAACCAGTACTCTTAGGGCCTGCTCCCTTTCCGTCAGAGCTGCTTAAGCAGCTGCTGCGCCTCTGCCGAACCCTGCCCCGCAGCCAGCTCCAGCCAATGGCGAGCCTGCTGCGGTTCATTGTTGCGCCGCTGGCTATACAGCTGGCCGAGTTCAAGCTGGGCGCCCATATCGCCAGCGCGGGCGGCTTGACGCAGCAGCTCAAAACCCATGCGCCGATCACGTGGATTGCCGCAATCACGGCAGAGCATTTGCCCCAGTCGGCTTTGCGCCTGCACCACACCCTGCAAGGCAGGCTGCTTGAGCAAGTGGCCTGCAAAGCGTTTAACGCTGGGAGCATGACCGAGTCGAGGACTGTCCAGTAGCCAGAGCGCCACACGGGTGGGCAGGCGAGGAACAGCGGTTGCAGCGATAGGTAGTCGAGTGATTGCGCGAGGCATAAAAAGCAGTGGTAGCCGGGAAGGCGCGCAACTTTACTCCTTTTTTCACCAAGGTAAAGCCTTGCAAAAAGGGCTAACCAGCGGTCTAGAGCAAGCGCTTGAGTTAATCCACAGAAGCTGTGGATAACTTGGTGGATAACATGGGAGCAAGCACTCTCAGCGCCTATGGTGTGGGGCCCAAGGTCAAACTGGTGATTTTTTCACCAGCACAAAAAAACCATATATTTCATTGACTTATAAAATCAATAAAAAGAATCAAGGGTTTACGTCAAGCACTGCATGCAGCTTGACAACGCGCATCGCAATTGTGCACAAGTTGCTGCGTCACGCCGTCGCACTGCCCTTTTTCAGGGCAAAATGCCCTGAAAAAGCCGCCCCATCTAGGCCGGGCGTGGCAGGCGACCATCCACCTGATACGCATCCAGACGGAAGACCCTTGGGGTATCCGGCACCTGAGCTTTTTTGAAAGCGACATAGTCGTCGGTGGTTTCGCACAGCCAACTCAGCAGGTTACGTGGGCGCTTTTCTGCCAACGCACCAGGGACGAACAGCGCAACATTATTGCCCTTGAGCGGACAGCGCGCCGAACGATATTCGAATGCCTCAACCCCTGCCCCGCGCATGGCTGCACCCAGTGCCTGACAAGGTTGATAAGCACTGGCATGACAAAGCTCAGCCTGAAAATCCGCAAACGGCAGATGCTGCAACTGAATGCCGCGCTCAACCTGATAGCGCGCTTCGAAGGTGCAATGCTCGGAAAGGATGCGCCCGCTGGGCGGCGCGATACTCATGCCATCCCAGAGCAGAAACCGGTAATACGCCGCCTCGGCCATCGCGGTGTCGACACGCAGTGCGCCATAAAACAGGCTTGGCTCATGCACCGAACCAAAACGCGAGCCCCAGCGCAGCGGTGGATAACGGAACGGGGTTTTCAGCAGGTAATGCAGCGGCTCGGCACTGTGCGGCAGCGGCGGCTTGCTGGTTTCCAGCAGCTCTTCGAGCAGCGCCTGCTCGGCAAGGGTATCGACCAGTTGCAGAGTGGCGACCTGGGCCTGACTCTCGACCAGACGCACCAGACGTCCACGCAACGGCTTGATCTGAGCCGGGCCTTGGCAGTGTTGCCAGATATCCATGGTGGCGTTGTCCTTAACTTTTATTATTGTTGGGTGCTGCGCTTGTAGCTTGATGTTTAGAAGCTGTTTAGGACCTCGCGAGCTAGAGTACCGCAAGGTAAAAACAGGCGAGGAAGCGGAGTGTACGAGCGAGCTGTACATGAGCATTCCGAGCCTGTTTTTAACGCCGCAGGACCGACGCGCAGCAGGTCATAAACAGCTTCTAGCCTTTGCCGCGAATCGCATCGAGGTACTCCACCACCCGCACCAGGCCCTGCACTTGCAGCATCAAGGACAAAGGCGGCGCATCCAGATGGCGGTTATCGGTGCGCAGAAAATGCTGCATATCCGGCAGATTGCCACCGAACAGGGCAAACAATGAGCGGTATACGCGAATCAGCAACAGGGCCAGTTCACCGGTCTTGCTATGTACTCGCAAGCCGCCGTCGGCCCAACGCGAGATAGCCGTGCGGTGTACACCAACGATGTCCGCCAACTCCTGCTGGGTCAGGCCCAGTTGTTCACGAGTATTGAGCAGCGCCTTGGCCAGCACCGCATCGGCGTCGGCAACCGGTCGAATCAATGCGCTCATCACGGCCTCCTATTTCTCAATGTCTATTTACATCAAATCTACCACTAAATGCTGTTATTACACAGAGCAGAATAACCTATGATTGGCAGTCTGCCATACATGGGTTAACGTCCTGCCACGCAACTCCCCACTATGGATCAGTGCTTATGCCCAGCCGGCGCACCTGGCTGCGATTTATCAGTTGCCTGGTTTTACTGCTCGCCCTGCTTGGTGCTTACGGCTATATAAGCCTCAGCCGCCTGCTTGAACGCGAGCAGATCAAACACCTTGAATGGCGTGGCCTTGGCCTATCCACCCAAGGCATCCAGCTTGAGCAACTCGGCCTGCAGCACTCGAGTGGCGCACTGCAGCTGCACCAGGTGCAATTGCAATGGCGCGATTTCAGCCTGGCGCTACCCTTCTGGCAGCACGTGCAGATCACCAGCCTGCAGCTGAATTTGCCCCCTCAACCCGAGTCAGCATCTGAAGACAGCATGGGTTTTGCGCTGCCGCTGGAGCAGCTAGCCACCGTTATCAGCCTATTGCCGCAACGCGTGCAGATTGATGCACTGCAAATCGAGCTGCCCTGCGCCGGTTCGCGCTGCAGGGTGTTGGGCGAACTGCAGTTGCTTAAACAAGCAACGCAACTTGATGCGCAACTAAACCTGCAACATCAGCAGGAGCAACTGCGCTGGCACGCTCAACTGCAGGGCGATCCTGAAGCGGCAAAACTTCAATTGAGCCTGGCGATCAATCAACAACCGCAGCTGCAACTCACCAGCAGCCTGCAACAGAGTGCCTCCGGGCAACTCTGGCAAGGCGATTTCACCGGCGACTTGCAGCAAAGCGCGGTGCTGCAAAGCTGGCTAAGCCAATGGCTGCCCAACGCCGCAGGCACACTGCCTGAGGCTCCGGCGGCAGCGCAGCTGACGGCGAGCTGGCAACTGCAGCTTGCACCTGGCCCCCTTAATCTGGCGCAACTGCAGCAAGCCAGCGGCCAGGTGCAGGCTAGCGCCAAGCTGCCGGAGCCGTGGCCCATTCCCGCTCTCGGTCAGTTGCAAGGCAGCTTCGATTTGTCCGCCCAGGCGCTGGATGGCCAGTGGCTGGCCGATAGCCTGAGCGCCGACCTCAACCTCCAGCAGATTGCCAATGACCTTATCAGTGGCGTACCGGCAGAGTTGTATCCCGAAGCGCTGCAGCTGACGATCCAGGCAACCGAAACGCCCGACAACCTGGCTCCGCAACTGGTTGATCGCGCCCTGCCCCTGCAACTGCTGTTAAAGGGCCAGGGGCGTAGCCAATTCGAGCTGCGGGGAACGCTGGCCCTGGCCAATGGCCTGCCCTGGGCCTTGCAACTGCTGGACGGCAGCCTTAGCGCCACCACCCCGGCATTTCAGTTGGCCGACTGGAAGATCGGCGCGCTGCATACGCAGTTGCAACTCGACGCTTTTCTGGATGCACAGCAGCTGGATTTCGCCCTCGGCAAAGACTCACAGCTCAGCCTGCAGCATCTGCGCAGTACGGATGTGCAGGCGCAGCAACTCAAGGCCGGCAGCAGCGGGCTGCAGCTGCAGGCCCAGCTGGCGGCAGGCGCGCTGCTCGACTGGCAGCTGCAAGGCCCCCTCGACCTGAGTGCACAACTGCAACACAAACAATTGCAGCCACAGCGCTGGTACTGGCAAGGACCCGTAAATGCCAACCAACAGCAAGCGGAGCTGAACGGCACGCTGCGTAACGATGCACAGCTGCAATTCAAACTGCAGGCGCAACACAGCAAGGCCAAGGGCCTAAGCCTGCAAGCACAGCTAACGGAACTGTTTCTGCGCAGCGGCAACCCATTGCAAGGCAGCTTCAGCGCCTGGCCAGCCTTGTTGGAGCTGAACAATGGCCGGCTGAATGGCAACGCCAGTCTGACCCTGGCCAGCGACCAGCAGTTGCCCACAGTCAAACTTGAACTCAGCGGCAAAGGCCTAGGTGGGATTTATGACCGCACCGCGCTGGAGGGCCTGGACGGCAAACTAAGTGCGCAAATCGACCCCAAACAACTGCGGCTTGAGCTAAGTGATCTGCACTTGGCCCAGGCCAACCCCGGCATACCGCTGGGCCCGCTGCAGCTCAGCGGCAGCTACAGCGCCGCGCTGCAAACACCAACCCAAGGCCAGCTGCAGCTACGCCAGGCCGAAACAGCGCTGATGGGCGGCAAGCTGCAACTGGCGCCTGGGCAATGGCGCATAGCCGCCGAGCCGCTACTGTTTCCCTTACAGGTGCAGGGCCTGGAACTTGAGCAGCTGTTTATCCTCTATCCCACAGAGGGTTTAGCCGGTACAGGCACCCTCGATGGCTTCTTGCCGCTGCAGATCGGCAGCCAGGGCGTGACCATCGAACAAGGCCAACTCAGCGCACGCGAACCAGGTGGACGTTTGCAGTTTCACTCCGAACGCATCCGCGCCTTGGGCCGCAGCAACCCGGCGATGCAGCTGGTGACTCAATCGCTGGAGGATTTTCGCTTTACGACTCTGAGCAGCCAGGTCAACTACGATCAGCAAGGCAAGTTGGCGCTGGCCATGCGCCTGGAGGGACAAAACCCGGCCATCGAACAGGGCCGACCGATCCACTTCAATATCAACCTGGAAGAAGACATCCCGACTCTGCTGGCCAGCCTGCAACTGACCGACAAAGTCAGCGATATCATCAGGCAGCGCGTGCAACAGCGTATGCTGCAACGCAATGCCAAAACGGCCCCGACAGAGCCATGATCAAGGAGAAGCGCCATGCGCTTGCGTAGTTGTTTCGCCGTCCTGCTACTGGGGCTGCTCAGTACGGCCTGCACCCCGACCGTACAGCTGGCGATGCCCAATGAGCCGATCAACATCAACCTGAATGTAAAGATCGAGCACGAAATCTATATCAAGGTGGATAAAGCCCTGGACAGCATGTTCAGCGAATCCAGCGGATTGTTCTAAGGAGCCCGAACATGAATCTCTATAAACGCCTTGCCAGCCTGTTACTGCTGCTTAGCCTGAGCCTGCCGGCAGTCGCCCTGAACCTTAACGAAGCCATGTCCGCCCTGGGCGATGCCAAAGCCAGCGGCCAATTGGGTGAAATGCCCAACGGCTACCTGGGGGTTGTCAGCGGCAGCGGCCAGGCGGCCGAAATCGCCCACTTGATCAACCAGGCACGACGCGCCGAATACCAAAAACTGGCTGCTCAGAACGGTATTCAAGTGAGCGATGTAGAAGCCATTGCCGGGCAGAAAGCTATCGACAAGACGCCGACCGGGCAATACATCCAGCTACAAGGGAAGTGGCAACGCAAATAGCCCGAACGCAAAACAAACAAGGAGCGCATTGCGCTCCTTGTTTGTTTTACACGCCTGAACTCAACGCTGCTGAATCACCGGCTGCCCCGCTTTGGGCTTGAAGTACAGGGTTTCACCGCGGACGAGGTTGGCCAGACTGAGGTGATCCTTAGCTACTTCGGCTTCGATTGGCTCGCTCTGCCCAGCGACTTTAAGAGTCACGCGGGTGATCGCGCCAAGCGGGCGGATATCACGTACTTCACCGGCCTGATGGCCTTCCTCGGCCAAGCGCGAGAGGTGAATCTCGTGAGGGCGGAACAGGACATGGGTGTCGTCGCCGACATACAGGCGGTTGGCATCGCCGAGGAAGTGATAGACAAAATCACTGGCCGGCTTCTCGTACACCTCACCTGGCGAGCCGATCTGCTCGATCACACCTTTGTTCATCACCACGATACGGTCGGCCACTTCCATGGCCTCTTCCTGGTCGTGGGTCACGAACACCGAAGTCAGGTGCACTTCTTCATGCAGGCGCGCCAGCCAACGGCGCAGTTCCTTGCGCACTTTGGCATCCAGAGCACCAAAGGGTTCGTCGAGCAGCAGCACTTTCGGCTCAACCGCCAGGGCACGGGCTAGAGCGATACGTTGACGCTGACCGCCGGAAAGCTGCTCGGGGTAGCGATCGGCCAGCCAGTCGAGCTGCACCAGATCGAGCAGATCGTGGACTTTCTTCTTGATCACATTCTCGTTCGGCCGCTCGCCTTTAGGCTTCATGCGCAGGCCGAAAGCGACGTTGTCGAACACCGTCATGTGGCGGAACAGCGCGTAATGCTGAAACACGAAGCCGACGTTACGGTCGCGCACATCGTGGTTGGAGACATCTTCGCCGTGAAACTCGATGCTACCGCTGTCCGGGGTTTCCAGGCCGGCGATGATGCGTAGCAGGGTGGTCTTGCCGCAGCCGGACGGGCCGAGCAAGGCGACCAGTTCGCCGCTCTGGATATTCAGGTTGATGTCATTCAGCGCTTTGAACGCATTGAAGTTCTTGCTGACATTGGATACTACGATCGACATGACTTATTCCTCGCCAGCACTGGCTTTCAGGCGGTTGATACGTGACTCGCTCCACTGCTTGAGCAGCAGAATAAACACCGCCAGCAGCAACAGCAGGCTGGCGACGCTGAACGCGGCGACGTGATTGTATTCGTTGTAGAGAATCTCGACATGCAGCGGCAGCGTATTGGTGTAACCGCGAATGTGCCCAGACACCACCGATACCGCCCCAAACTCGCCCATGGCCCGCGCGGTACAGAGCACCACGCCGTAAATCAGGCCCCATTTGATATTGGGCAAGGTGACATGCCAGAACATCTGCCAGCCGTTGGCGCCGAGCAGACGCGCGGCCTCCTCTTCCTGGGTGCCCTGCTCCTGCATCAGCGGGATCAGCTCACGGGCGACAAAGGGCACGGTGACAAACACCGTGGCCAGGACGATGCCCGGCAAGGCGAAGATGATCTGGATATCGTGCTCGCGCAGCCACGGGCCGAAGAAGCCCTGGGCCCCGAACAGCAACACGTAGATCAAGCCGGCGATCACCGGCGACACCGAGAACGGCAGGTCGATCAGAGTCACCAGAATACTTTTGCCGCGAAACTCGTACTTGCTCACGCACCAGGCAGCGGCCACGCCAAATACCAGATTGAGCGGCACTGAAATGCCCACGGCAAGCAGCGTCAACTGCAAAGCGGCAATCGCATCGGCTTCGAAGATTGCGCCAAAGAAGGTGCCGATGCCCTGCTTGAGCGCCTCACTCAGCACGATAAACAGCGGCAACAGCAGAAACAGCGCAAACACCAACCAGGCACTGATGATCAGCAGCCGACGGCCGAGCACATTACCGCGCCGCGCCGCGTTGGCCGAGGCTGACGCGCTTAGGGTTATAGAAGACATAGCGACCTCCTCAGGACTTGGTGATCTGGCGCTGCAGCAGGTTGATCAGCAGCAGCAGGATGAAGGAGACCACCAGCATCAGCACACCGATAGCCGTGGCGCCGGTGTAGTCGTACTGGTCGAGTTTGACCATGATCAACAGCGGCAGGATCTCGGTTTTCATCGGCATATTGCCGGCGATAAAAATCACCGAACCGTACTCGCCGACCCCGCGGGCAAAGGCCAGCGAGAAGCCGGTCAACCAGGCCGGCAGCAACGCCGGCAGCAGCACATAGCGAAACACCTGCAAGGGTTTGGCACCCAAACAGGCCGCCGCTTCTTCGACCTCACGAGGGATGTCCGCCAGCACCGGCTGAATGGTGCGCACCACAAACGGCAGGGTGACAAAGGTCAGTGCCAGGGTGATACCGATGGGGGTATAGGCAATCTTGAAACCCAGGTCAGTGGCGAACTGTCCCACTAGACCGCTTGGGGCATACAAAGCGGTCAAGGCGATACCAGCAACGGCGGTGGGCAAGGCGAAGGGCAGGTCGATCATCGCTTCAATAATCTTGCGTCCCGGGAAGGTGTAACGCACCAGAGCCCAAGCCAGCAATGTGCCGATAATGCCGTTGATGATGGCCGCCGCGAAGGCCGTGGCGAAGCTCAGTTTGAGCGCTGCCAGTACCCGCGGCGAGGAAATGATGGCCCAGAACTCAGCCCAGGTGAGCTGAGCGGCGTGAACGAACATGGCACCCAGAGGAATCAGCACCAGCAGGCTGAGGTACACCAGGGTGTAACCCAGCGTCAGCCCGAAGCCGGGTATGACGGGGGAAGTACGACGAGACATGGCTTGGCCTTGTGCTTGTTATGCGACGATCTAATGACGCGTTGCGAACGAATGTCAGGCTGTAGGGTGGAAGTCGCTTTTCACTTCCACCCTACAGCGCCTTCACGCAAGTCAATGGTGGATCGGTGAAGCGTGATCCACGGGGTGGCCATCCACCCTACGGACTACTGCTTACTGCGCCTGATAGATCTGATCAAAAACCCCACCGTCGTTGAAGAACTTCGGCTGTGCGGTCTTCCAACCGTTGAAGTCTTTATCGACAGTGACCAGTTTCAGTGCTGTGAACTGCTCGGCGAACTCGCTCGCAATAGCCTGGTTGCGGGGACGGTAAAAGTGCTTGGCCGCCAGACGTTGACCTTCATCGCTATACAGATAGTTGAGGTAGGCCTCAGCCACTTTGCGGGTGCCCTTCTTGTCGACGTTTTCATCGACTACAGCCACCGGTGGCTCGGCCAAGATCGACAGTGACGGTGCGACGATTTCGAAGTTGTCGCCGCCCTCTTCCTTCAGCGCCAGGAAGGCTTCGTTTTCCCAGGCCAACAGCACGTCGCCAATGTTGTTGTTAACGAAGGTGATGGTCGAACCACGGGCACCGGTGTCGAGTACCGGCACGTTTTTGTAGAGCTGACCCACGAACTCTTGGGCTTTCGCCTCGCTGCCGTACTTCTGCTGAGCGAAGGCCCAGGCCGCGAGGAAGTTCCAACGGGCACCGCCGGAAGTTTTCGGGTTAGGGGTAATCACTTCAACGCCCGGCTTGACAAGGTCATCCCAGTCTTTCAACCCCTTGGGATTGCCCTTACGCACTAGGAACACGATGGTCGAGGTATACGGCGTACTGGCGTCTGGCAGGCGTGTTTGCCAGTCCTCCGGGATCAACTTGCCGAGCTTGTACAGCTCGTCGATGTCACCGGATAAAGCCAGGGTTACCACGTCGGCACGCAGACCATCGATTACCGCACGGGCCTGTTTGCCCGAACCACCGTGGGACTGCTGGATGGTGATGGCTTCATTGCCCTGGGCTTGCCAGTGCTTGTTGAAGGCAGTGTTGAATTCACTGTACAGCTCACGGGTCGGGTCGTAAGACACGTTGAGTAGGGTTTCTGCAGCGGCTGCCGGGCCTGCGGCTTCGGCAATAGTCAGTGCGCTGGCTAGGGCGGCAAAAGCAAAACGGCGAATGGACATGGTGCAGCTCCTAAAATTTTTGAGCGTTTGTTGGCTTTTCTTTAGGGGGGTGGCGGTCAACAGCGCATTCGCGGGTGACCACTGCAATACCGGTGTGTGCTCATGTTCAACTCGTTGAAAAACTACTGCGCTCGGCTGTACCGCGTTGAAATCCGGCTCAAAATGCTCATGTACTACTCGTACACTCCGCTTTCTCGCCTGATTTCGCCTTGTCTAGCCTTCGCTCGTTACGGTTTTGAACGAGCTGATCTGCTCGGTTCATGCTCACACCCTCCGGTTGTCCAGTCGGGTTTTGAGGCTCGGTGTTGGTTTAACGGGTCAGGCGTTCTTGCCGGCCGGAGCCTGCAAGCGAAATTTTTCCTTGCGTTCGATCTGCACGATCTGGCCGTTGTGTACGGTGATTTCCACCGAGCCGAACTTCAGGCCATTCAGCGCAGCCTGGATCTCGCGCAGGATGCTGGCGTCGTCCTGACCTTCAAGGTTTTTTAGGGTTGCGGTCATGGTAGTGCTCCTTGAAATAGCCCCACTGCGAGCGACGAAAACGGGTCGTGGTCAGAGGGCGTGGAGCGGATAGTAGAGAGCCGCTTATATACTTTAAAATATTGTTTAAGAACATTTATATACCTTATTTGCATATACAAACCAATGATCCTCCCGCGTAGAGAAATGAGATTTCAGGCATAAGCAAATAATTTCTTATTCTTTTTGATATCCGCCAGTCCTCCCTACACTGCAGCCATTCACATCTGCAGGAGGGCGCACGATGCGCAACCAAACTATCCGTTACCTGATAGTGCCGGGCTGGCAAGGATCGGCCGACGAGCATTGGCAGAGTCACTGGCAGCGCAGCCTGCCGAACAGCGCCCGGGTGGAACAGGCCGACTGGCTAAACCCCAAGCGTGAAGACTGGGTCGCCGAACTGCAGCGCAGCATCGCCAGCGATCCACGCCCGACCATCCTGATTGCCCATAGCCTGGGTTGCATCACCGTTGCGCATTGGGCGGCTCAAGCGCCCGCCGAGTTGCTGGGTCGGGTACAAGGTGCCTTGTTGGTCGCCCCGGCGGATGTACAGCGCAATAATTGCCCGGCAGCGTTGCAGAACTTCGCACCGATACCGCAGCAGCCACTGCCCTTCCCCAGCCAGTTGGTGGGCTCGGAAAACGACTCTGCCGCCAGTGCTGCCCGGGCAATCGAACTGGCCCGTGACTGGGGCAGCGATGTGGTCATTCTCAGCGGCGCCGGACATATCAATGTGCAGTCCGGGCATCAGCGTTGGGAGCAGGGTTTTTCCTACCTCTATCACCTGCAGAACCGCATCGAGCAGAGCAATCGCTGCAGCGCTTAGTCCAACTCAGTTATTGGAGGCTCGCGGATGGGTATTTCGCCAACTCAGCCTGCAACCAATCAACAAACACCTGGGTCAGGCGCTGGCGACGCTTGCGCTCTGGCAGCACCAGGTAATAACCCATATCCGACTGCGCCACCTCATCGCCCAACCTGCAGAGCAGGTTCTGTACCAGCAGCTCATCCACCAGGTGCCGCCAACCGATGGCCACACCCTGGCCGGCAATGGCGGCCTGAATCAGCAAGGTGTAGTTGTCGAATCGCAGGCTGCCCGGGCTCGGCGTTTCCTGTAGCTCAAAGGCACGAAACAGTCCCGCCCAGTCAAACCAGCGCGAGCGATTTTCCGGACGCAGGTGCAACAGCGGCAGGCTGGCCAGCGCTGCTGGAGGCAAGGGCAGCGTGCATCCCTTGAGCAACTGTGGGCTGCACACCGGAAAGACCTCTTCGCGAAACATCAGCTGCGCTTCGGCATTTTTGAAACGGCCATCACCGAAGTTGATCGCCACGTCGATCTCCGCTGACAGCGCGCCCTGATCGCGTTCACTGGTAATCAGGCTGACATCCACCTCCGGATGCAGTTGATGGAAGCGCTGCAAACGCGGCATCAGCCAATACGCGGCAAAGGCAAAGTCGGTGGCTACTTGCAGCACCTCGTGCTGCTGTTGCGCGGTAACCGCCAGCAGCCCGGCATCCAGACTCTGCAGACCATCCTGCACATAACGCAGCAGCAACTCGCCAGCATCGGTGAGGACGATGCCGCGGTAGACCCGGTCAAACAAGCGCGTCATCAGTTGCTGCTCGAGGCGTTTGATCTGCTGACTGATCGCCGGCTGGCTGGTGCCCAGCTCACTGGCCGCAGCGGTGAAGCTCAGCTGGCGAGCCGCCGACTCGAACACCCGCAGCACGTCCAGCGACACCCCTTCGATGCTTTTAAACATAAGCTCAAGTTATCCAATGCATGTACTGACAGCAGGTTTACCAGGCTTTCTGTTAGCCGGATGATCAAGCCAGCACTGTCGCATAAATCCTTTATATGGAATACCGGCTGCCATGAAACGCCCAAACATCCTCTTCATCATGGCCGATCAGATGGCCGCGCCGATTCTGCCGCTGCACGATGCCCGCTCACCAATCCAGATGCCCAACCTGATGCGCCTGGCTAAAGATGCCGTGGTATTCGATGCGGCCTATTGCAACAGTCCACTCTGCGCGCCGTCGCGCTTCACCCTGGTCAGCGGCCAGCTGCCCTCGAAAATCGGCGCCTACGATAACGCCGCCGACTTCCCCGCCGATGTGCCGACCTATGCCCATTACCTGCGCCGCCTGGGCTACCGCACCGCGCTGTCGGGCAAGATGCATTTCTGCGGCCCAGACCAGCTGCATGGCTATGAAGAACGCCTGACCAGCGATATCTACCCCGCCGATTACGGCTGGGCGGTGAACTGGGACGAGCCGGACGTGCGCGCCAGCTGGTACCACAACATGTCCTCGGTATTGCAGGCCGGGCCGTGCGTGCGCACTAACCAGCTGGATTTCGATGAGGAGGTGGTATTCAAGGCCCAGCAGTATATCTATGACCACGTGCGCAACGCCGGTGAGCAGCCCTTTTGCCTGACCGTATCGATGACCCACCCGCATGACCCCTACACCATTCCGGCCGAATTCTGGGACCTCTACCGCGATGAGGACATCCCACTGCCGCGCCAGCACATCGATCAGGCCGAGCAAGACCCGCACTCGCAGCGCCTGATGAAAGTCATCGACCTATGGGACAAGCCGCTGCCTGCGCAGAAGATCAAGGACGCACGACGCGCCTACTTCGGTGCCTGCAGTTATATCGACAGCAACATTGGCAAGCTGCTGAAAACCCTGGAAACCTGCAACCTGAGCGACAACACCATCATCGTGTTCTCCGGCGATCACGGCGACATGCTTGGTGAGCGCGGCCTTTGGTACAAGATGCACTGGTTTGAAATGGCCGCCCGCGTGCCCCTGCTGGTGCATGCGCCCAAGCAGTTCGATGCGCACCGGGTGAGCCAGAACGTCTCGACCATGGACCTGCTGCCCACCCTGGTGGAGCTGGCCGGCGGCACGCTGGAAGCCGACCTGCCGCTGGATGGCCGCTCACTTGTGGCCCACCTCGAAGGCCGCCAGGGCCACGATGAAGTGATTGGCGAATATATGGCCGAAGGCAGTAACAGCCCACTGATGATGATTCGCCAGGGCGAGTGGAAATTTATCTACTCCGAACTTGACCCCTTGCTGCTGTTCAACCTGCGCCACGACCCGCAGGAGCGCGAAAACCTCGCCGAATCCGCCGAGCATCAGCGCCTGTTGGCCGACTTTATCAACCAAGCACAGGCACGCTGGGATATGCCGGCGATTCATCAAGCCACCCTGGCCAGCCAGCGCCGCCGTCGTTTCGTCGCCAGCGCCCTCACCCACGGTGCCCTGACCAGCTGGGACCATCAACCGATGGTCGACGCCAGCCAGCAGTACATGCGCAACCACATTGATCTCGACGACCTCGAACGTCGCGCCCGTTTCCCGCAACCCTGATTGCAAGCCACTGCCGCGTTGATCCATAACTAATAATTCAAGGGGACATTGCCATGCACACACTTCGCACAGCACTTATCGGCGGCCTGTTACTGACCGCCAGTAGCTACAGCCTCGCCGAAGACGCCAGTTGCGCCACGGTCAAACTGGGTGATCCGGGTTGGAGTGATATTGCCGTGACCAACGGCATCGCCAGCGTCCTGCTCGACGGCCTGGGCTACAAGGCGCAAATCCAGACTCTGGCCGTGCCGATCATCTTCGCCGGGCTGCAGAAAGGTCAGGTGGATGTATTCCTCGGCAACTGGATGCCGGCGCAACAAAGCAACTACGACAAGTTCGTCAGCACGGGCGAAGTCGAACAGCTGGTGGAAAACCTCAGCGGCACCGAGTACACCTTGGCAGTGCCCACTTACGCCTATGAGGCCGGGGTGAAGACTTTTGCCGACTTGAATAAGCATGCCGACAAGTTCGATCAAAAGATCTACGGCATTGGCTCTGGCGCACCGGCCAACGAGTCAATCCAGAAGATGATTGCTGCGAACGAATTCGACCTCAAGGACTGGAACCTGGTCGAATCCAGCGAACAGGCCATGCTGGTGCAGGTTGGCCGCGCGGTAAAACGCGAGCAGTTTGTGGTGTTCCTCGGTTGGACCCCACACCCGATGAACGTGCAATACGACATGCGCTACCTTAAGGGCGGCGAGAAGTACTTCGGTGCCAGCGGCAGCGTCAACACCCTGGCCCGCAAAGGCTATGCCGCGCAGTGCCCAAATGTAGGCACGTTGCTGAGCAACCTGAAATTCACCCAGGAGATGGAAAACGCCATTATGGATAAGGTGCTGAGCAAGCAGGCCAGCAACGACGAGGCGATCAAGGCCTGGCTGCAGGCCAATCCTGCGGTTGTCGCCGGCTGGCTCAAGGGCGTTACCAGCCTCACTGGCGGTGACGGCCTTGCGGCGGTAAACGCCAAGCTTTAGACCTGCCGGTTTGATTCCATAAAGTAGACGGGCCGCTGCACTGCAGCGGTTTTGTCCATCGCCTGCACAAGAAATCGACTCATGCCGCGACCCCGCCTCCAGAGCTTGCTGCCCTTTCTGCGCTGGCTGCCCAACTGCAGCAAACGCAGCCTGGGTAAAGACCTGCTGGTGGGTTTGAACGGCGCCATCCTGGCGCTGCCGCAATCCATCGCTTACGCCCTAATTGCCGGGCTGCCACCACAATATGGTCTGTACGCAGCCATCGTACCGGTGCTGGTCGCCTGTCTCTGGGGGTCGTCCAGCTACCTGATTTGCGGACCAACCGCAGCGATCTCCATTGTGCTATTCAGCAGCATCAGTCCGATGGCAACACCAGCAAGCGACGATTTTATTGCCCTGATTCTGCTGCTGACCCTGCTGGCCGGCATTTGCCAATGGCTGCTCGGCCTGCTGCGCTTCGGCGCGCTGGTGAATTTTGTCTCGCATTCGGTGGTGCTGGGTTTCACCCTCGGCGCCGCCCTGGTAATCGGCATCGGCCAGATGCCCAACCTGCTCGGTTTGACTGTCGCCAGCCAGACCACAGCACTGATGAGCCTACTCAGGCTAGGTGAACATCTGGCCGAGAGTGACTGGCGCAGCCTGACCATCGCGCTATTCACCCTGGCCATCAGCCTGCTGAGCAAACGGCTATCGCCGCGGCTGCCGGCGCTACTCATCGGGATTGTCGCTGCCAGCCTGCTGGCCATGGCCTGGCCTGAGCAGTTCGGTTCAGTGGCCTTGGTTAGCCGCTTTGAAGGCCGCCTCCCCCCCTTCGCCCTGCTCGACTTAAACCTGACAACTGTGTTGCAACTGCTGCCCGCAGCGGTGGCCTGTGGCTTGCTCGGTCTGGTCACCAGCCTGTCGATTGCCCGCGCGCTGGCGGAGAAATCTCAGCAGCTGTTTGATGCCAACCAGGAGGTTCGTGCTCAGGGCCTGTCGAACATCGTCGGGCCCTGGTTCGGTGGGTCGTTATCGGCAGGCTCGTTCACCCGTTCGGCACTCAATCAGCAAGCCGGGGCTTGTTCGCCCATGGCCGGGGTGTTCTCTGCTCTATTGGTAGCGTTGTTTGCCCTGCTTGGCAGCCGTTTGTTCGCCTACGTACCCATCCCCGCCATGGCCGCAAGCATCTTGCTGATCTGCTGGGGGCTGCTCGACATGACTGCTGTAAAAGCGCTGAAGCGGGTGAGCCGAAGTGAGTTTCTGGTGATGCTGCTGACCGTGCTGGCGACTCTGCTACTGGAGTTGCAAAGCGCTATCTACGCGGGCGTACTGGCCTCGCTGATCGTCTACCTCAAGCGCACCTCGCAGCCACGCGTGCGGCAATGGCAGGAGGGTGAAACCGATTGGCTGTGCATTGAAGGGTCGATTTTTTTTGGCGCCTGTCCTTACCTGCAACAGCTGCTGCAACGCAGCTCAGCGCGCCGGGTGATGATCGATGCACGGCACATCAACTTTATCGATTATGCCGGGGTCAGCATGCTGCACCAGGAAGCCCGCCGCCTGCAGAACCAGCAGCGCCATCTGGTACTGCATCACGCGCGGCCGCACGTCATCAGCGAGATTGAAAAACTTGAGGGCCGCGAGCGCTGCCCGGTGCAGTTCGCTTAAACAATCAACAGCCAATCACGTCGTTACAACCAGCCGCATCTAACGCAATCTACTTCACCACTAAGACACAAATCGAATATCAATAGCATTAAAAGTTACTTTTTAAGAATAAAAAACCTGTGCAGTATCCCCTCCCACATTCTGGCCAACAGGTCAGGCTTCAATTGCGCGCCTTGATAGCGGCGCTGTGACGAGGAACGTCTGCATCATGCTCAAGAAAATCCTGCTGGCCAGCGCCATTACCTCAAGTCTGCTGAGCAGTGCCGCTGCACTGGCCGACGACGCGCCGATTCTGAATGCCTCCTACGACATCGCCCGTGAGCTGTTTGCCGAGATCAACCCAAAATTCGTTGCCCACTGGAAAGAGCAAACCGGCAAAGAACTGAAGATCGACCAGTCGTTCGCCGGCTCCTCTCGCCAGGCTCAGGACATCATCCAAGGCAAGAAAGTTGATACCGTAACCTTCAATCAGGTTACCGACGTGGACATCCTGGCCAAACGCGGTCTGCTGCGTGAAGACTGGGCCAAGCAGTTCCCTAACAACAGCTCGCCGTACTACAGCACCACGGCGTTTCTGGTGCGTAAAGGCAACCCGAAGAACATCAAGGATTGGAACGACCTGGCCCGTGATGACGTGAAGCTGGTATTCCCTAACCCGAAAACCTCCGGTAACGCACGCTACAGCTACCTGGGCGCCTGGCTATATGCCAACGAGCAGTTCAACGGCGACGAAAGCCAGATCAAAACCTTTGTTGGCAAGGTGCTGCGTAACGTTGAAAACTTCCCTACCGGTGGCCGCGCCGCCACCGTGGCGTTCGCCCAGAATGGCCAAGGTGATGTGCTGCTGACCTTTGAATCGGAAGTGGTCAACATCGCCAATGGTGAAGAATTCAAATCCGGCGAATACGAAATTGTCGTACCGCCGGTTAGCGTGCTGGCCGAATTCCCGGTGGCGCTGGTCGACAAAGTGGTCGATCAGAAAGGCACCCGCGAGGTATCCAAAGCCTACCTGGACTTCCAGTACACAAAGGATATCCAGCAGCTGCTGACCACCTACAACTACCGTGTGCACAACCCGGAAGTGGTGGCGGCTACCGCAGCGCAGTTCCCGCAGATTCGCCTGATCAACCCAACCGAAGTACTCGGCACCTGGGACGAGATCACTGCCAAGCACTTCGATGCCGATGGTATCCTTGACCAACTGTTGGCCGAGGGTCGCTAAGCGCCACCGGTTTACGTAACAATCAGGCCGCCGTCTTTACGGCGGCTTGTGCTTTCAGGGATTTATGTGTGCCTAAGACACCCCGCTTTTTTCTGCAAAACCCGCTGCTGCCGGGCTTCGGTCTGAGTTTTGGCTTCAGCACTTTTTACATTTCACTGATCATCCTGTTCCCGCTGTCGGCTCTGTTGCTGTATGTCAGCGACATGAGCTGGGCGCAGTACTGGCGAGCGATCAGTGACCCACGCGTGGTGCAGAGCTACAAGGTGACCATCAGTGGTGCGTTCTACGCCACCATCGCCACCGTGCTGATCGGCCTGCTGTTGGCGTGGATCATCACCCGCTACGACTTCCCTGGGCGTCGCCTGGTGGATGCATTGATCGACCTGCCTTTCGCCCTGCCCACCTCGGTGGCCGGGCTGACGCTGGCCACCCTACTCGCGCCCGGTGGCTGGCTGGGACAATGGCTCGCGCCCATGGGCATCAAGCTGGCCTATGCCTACCCAGGCATCCTGATTGCAATGGTGTTTACCAGCCTGCCGTTTGTGGTGCGTACCGTACAACCGGTGCTACAGGACCTTGGCCGAGACTACGAGGAAGCTGCCAGCACCCTGGGCGCCAATCGTCTGCAGACATTCTTCTATGTAGTGCTGCCAACCCTGATTCCGGCGCTGGTCACCGGGGCCTCGCAATCGTTTATCCGCAGCCTCGGTGAGTTCGGTGCGGTGATCATGATTGCCGGCAATATCCCGTTTAAAACCGAAGTCTCCTCGCTGATGATTTTCGTCCGCTTGCAAGAGTTCAACTACCCAGCGGCTGCGGCAATTGCTTCGGTCATTCTGCTGGCCTCATTGGTGCTGCTGTTCAGTCTGCAAGTGCTACAAGGCCGCCTGTTCAAATGGCAACGGCAAGGCAAATGAAAAAAACTCAACACTGGCACCAATGGCTGCTGATCGGCCTGGGCCTAAGCCTGGTAACACTGGTTCTGCTGGTCCCGCTGACGCTGATTTTCAGCAAAGCCTTCTCGGGCGGTCTGGCGTTGCTATGGGGCAACCTCGGCGAGGACTACATGCTCCACGCCATTGGCCTGACGCTGCTGGTGGCGGCACTGACGGTACCGATCAACATGCTGTTCGGCATCCTGCTGGCCTGGTGCGTGACCCACTACGACTTTCGTGGACGCAAGCTACTGACCACGTTGATCGACATTCCCTACGCGGTATCACCGGTAGTGGCTGGGCTCTGCTACCTGGTGGTGTATGGGCTGGAACACGCGCTGGGTCGCTGGTTTTACGATAACGGTATGCAGCTGATGTTTGCCTGGCCGGGCATCGTCATGGTCACGGTGTTTGTCACCGCGCCTTATGTGGCGCGCATCCTGATTCCGGTGATGCAGGCCCAGGGCCAGGATGAAGAAACCGCCGCCTTGTGCTTGGGTGCCAACGGCTGGCAGATCTTCCGCCATATCACTCTGCCGAAAATCAAATGGGCACTGCTGTATGGCGTGGTGGTGACCAATGCCCGCGCCGTCGGTGAGTTTGGTGCGGTGTCGGTGGTGTCCGGCACCATCATCAACCAGACCCTGACCCTGCCCTTGCTGGTCGACCAGCTGAACAACGACTACAAACCTGCCGCCGCCTTTACCGCTGCAGCGCTGCTGGCTTGTATGGCACTGCTGACCTTGCTGCTGAAAACCTTTATGGAATGGCGCCAGCGTACGCTGATGCAACGTTCTGAGGCGGTTTAAGCGTTTTTACTCACCGCAACAGCAGCACCTGTAACGTCAGACGCTGCCATCGCACGAGCACAGTTAGATTTGAACGCCATGCAGGGCCGCTAGTGCGCGGCCCTGCAACAGACGCTGCGCGCTTTACTCTTCGCTGATGATGAGTTCAACACGGCGATTCATCTGTCGACCCGAGGCCGATTCATTACCGGCAACCGGCATGCTCTCGCCCTTACCTGAAGCACTCAAACGGCTTGGCGTAACACCTTGAATGGTTAGGTAACTCATCACCGAAGTGGCACGACGCTGGGACAAACTCAGGTTGTTTTCCTCGCTGCCAACGCTGTCGGTATGCCCTTCAATCATCACGCGACGCTCAGGGTTTTGCTTAAGAAAAATCGCCAGCTTGCCCAGGTTATTCGCCGTGCCCGCACGCAATTCGGAACGCCCTGTGGCAAACAACACATCACCCAAGGTCATCACCAAGCCACGCTCGGTTTGCTTGGCATTCAGCTCATCAAGCTGGCGCTGCAACTGATCGGCCTCTTGGGTGCGTGAATCCAAGCGCGCGCCTGCGCGCTGTTCGCTGAGTACCTTGCGTTGGTCCTCATAGAATCGCGCCTGCGCCAAGGCACTGGCAATTTCTACCCGGCGGTCTGCCATCACCACCAAATGCTGGCCCAATGCCTGTTCTTCAGGCTGGTCCTTACGCGGTTGCTCGGCGTTGATCACCGCTTGCTCGGCCGCTTTGAGCGCAACCGGTGCACGCGTATTCAGTTGTGGATCGGCTTGCAGCTGCGTGAGCTTGTTGCGCACGTCGGCGGCGCCTTGCGGCATGCTAGGTGGCGAGGCACAACCGGCCACAGTGAGGCTGATCGCAGCGGCCAGCAGCAAGTACTTAACGTGATGGGCAGTGTTCATTGTGGTGCTCCTGTGTTGCGCTGCATTTCCTGTTTCAGGCTGTTGGTGCTTTTGCGCATTTCGTCATTGACCACCTTGGCCTTGGTCGCCTGCGACTTGGCCAGGGCCAGCTCGGCCTCAACCCGCGACTGATCCGCCAGGCGCTCTGCCAGCAGCATCTCTTCACGTTGTACCGCAGCATTGGCGGCAGTGAGTTTCTCCCGCGCGACGCCCAATTCCGGCGAGGCATAGTCGGCCACACGGGCCTGCTCGGCATTGCTGATCGCCGACTCGGCGGCTTGCAACGCCTGGCTCGGCGGCAGTGGCGGTGAGGCGCAGGCGCTGAGCATCAGCAACCCGGCGCAAAGGCCGGCAAAACGCAACGCAGCCATGCCATCGACGATGGATGAAGTCCTGTTCATAGGAATGTCCTCAAAAACAATTACGGATGAGCACGGCACAGCGTTCGCCGCGTACGCGCCCAGGTGGGCTAAGCCACTGCGCTCTATCAGCGCGGCAGACAGCATTCTCGGGGGTTGGAGTCAGGACCTATGGCATGGCGCTCTGCGCCAGGCTCATGGCAATCAGCAGGCTGCACACGGCGAGGACGGCATAGGCAATGGCAAACGCCAGCAAGAGCGGGCGGTAATAGATTTTCATCACGCATCTCCGACGATTAATGCACAGGCAAGTAGAGGCTGAACTCCGGCTTGAAACGCTGCACTCACGCCACAGTTGCAGCTCGCCGGGAGCGACAATCGCATCTCGGCGAACGCCTGTCGGTACGCTGGCGCGCATAGCCGCATTCCTCAAGCCTGCGTACGCCGGCGCACAGACACGCCCGTGAGCGGCGCCTAAGCTGGCGTCTCAACCGTCGACGACGGTTCAGGATCAGGAGCAGCACGATGGACCTCTACCGTCACCACGCCTCAGGCTTCTTTACCCAGCGCAGCACCGCCGAACAGGTGTTGGCCCAGTTGATTCAGCGTGGCATGCACAGCGAACAACTGCAGATAGTCGCCGGCAACGCGGACGCGCCTCCTGCTCCTGCGCCACAGGCGAAAAGCAACAAGGTGCTCAGGGACATGCTGATCGACATCAGCATCGGTGCCGGGATTGGTATCGGCATCGGTGCCTTGATCGAGGTCGCTCTGCTGGTCAGTAATGTCAGCCTGCTCAGCGCCAGCCCAGTGCTGGCGCCACTCACGCTGATGGGCATGGGCGCGTTTATCGGCGGTTTTCTCGGCAGCGTGATTGGCGCCTCAGCGGCCCCAGGCCAGCATCGAGGGCGCTTTGCCAAGTTGGTGAACAAAGCCATTACCCACAGTGATGTGGTACTGGTGGCACAGACTCACAACGAGCAGGAAACCAGCATGGCCCGTGAGGTGATCAAGGCCACAGCAGGCTTGGTCAAGGACATCAATATGGCCACTGCCTCCGAGCCGCAGACACAGGCACAGACGCAGCGTTGAGCTCAGGCCCTACTCAGTCAGGGTCAGCAGAATATCGGCATACCAGGTGCAATTGAGCCCCAAAGCCTCGTCCACCTCGATATCCCGACTGCCCAGATCGAGCCGCGCCGAATGCACGCCCAGCAGCACCCAAGGCAATTCATCCGCGTCACTGTTCGGTATGCGCATGACCACCGGCGCGCCACTGGTGCCGCGGTGCGTACGCGCATCGGTGAGAAAGTAACCCTGGCCCTGAAAACGCAGGCCGAATGACGACGCCACCACGGCATGCCGCACCACCGCGATATGGTGCAGGGTGTCGTGAAACCCCAGAGGGAAACCCACCACCAGCAACGAGGTGCCAACTTCCACCGGGGTTTGCGGCTGCAGCAGGTGCTCCGGGGTAAAGGCGTGATAGACCATGCTCTTAGGCAGCGCTGCGCGTTCAATTTCCAGCACGGCCACATCGACCTCACCGGCGCCATCGCAGCCCTGCCGCCAGAGGCTCTGGCCGTCACGATAGAGCGGCATGGAGAAGCCGGTGGTCTGCGCCACATTGTGCAGATCGGTGTGCACTTCGATCTCGATCCGATCAGGAAAGTGCTGGCTCGGCTCATCGAACATCACATGCCGACTGCTCACCAGAAACAGGCGCTCATCACGGGCGAAGTAAAAGCCACTGGCGTTGGTCAGCAACTGCTCACCGGCATATGTACAGACACGTGCCGCAGTCAGCAGCACAGGTTCGATCATCGACATTGCGGCATATCCTTGAGGTGGCGAAAGGCGTCCAGAACAGGCCCATGTGACCCTAACAGGCCGTTGAGAAACTACCTGCGTTGGCAATCCTGCGTTACAAACAGGCTCGGCAAGCCGCTTGCGGCTAATGCGCTTCAGTGCAACCCGAAGGGCAAGTGAAACGAGTCATGCTCATTTACAGCTCGTAAACTCCGCTTCCTAGCATGTTGTTGCCTTGTTTTGCCTGCCTCGCCTACGTTTCTCAACGGGCCTGCGAAGTAGAGCAATTGCCACGCCACATCAGCTGCGGCGCGGTAATCAGACTAGCGGCGAATCGATAGGGCGTCGGTACGCCAGCCCGCATAAGCGCTGTAGCGCACCGACTGGTTGTCGCCAGCCATGACAAGCTGGCCTGAGCACAATTCCGTTCTGACCCTACAAGCGGCCCAGACCGGCAACCTCAGGAGCACCGTACATGAGCAGCCCCCTTGCTGAAATCATCCAGAAAAACTGGCACAAACTGGCCGGCTTGGCCCTGATCGTCTGGGACGAGCTGACCCTGGATGAACTGATCAAATCCGAAGGCGATGCGCTGAAGCTGACCAATCTGGTGCAGCAGCGCTATGACATGCCCCGCGAGGACGCCAGCAAACAGGTCATGAGCTTCTTCGAAAGGCACCGCACCAGTTAACCGCACGCGAACGCCACCAGGCGCCGGCCTTACTTCAAGCGGTAGCGCGCCAGCTCAGCCGGCGTCAGCACACGCATGCGCGACGGTTCAGTGCTGTTGATTACGTCAAGCAGCGCCGAGGGAATCTGCATTTCCTTGAAATAATCAACCTGAGAGGCCCGACTCGCCCCTAAGGCGGATGCCGAATGTACCGAATCACTGCCCGCATAATACGGCCGGTGAATACCCACATAACCGCGTACAGTTTTAGCGTGCCCGGCCGCCAGCAGGTACACACAACTGCCCTGGCACACCCCGGTGGACGGCACCAGAGCATCGAAGCCGGTTTCACGCAGCAAGCGCCCAATGCGGATGGCCTCGGATACGCTGCCGCCAATGCTGTCGAGCATGACGATCTTCTTCGCATACTTGCCGGGGTTGGCTTTGATGCCCTTGAGCAGTAGCTCGTAATCGCCAGGCGCAATATCCTCGGAGACCTTGGCCACGAGAATCAGCCCGAGGCTTTTGTGCTGCCCAGCCTGCACCTCAACCTTGGCCAACGCAGCGCTCGAACACAGCGCTGCTACGCAGATAATCACAAACTGAAACACAGTACGGCTCATAAACCCGGTAAATCCTTAAGCGATGCGGTCAAGGGATGGGCGAAGATACCTGTTGCCGGGCAATCGCGCATAATTTGCAGCGTTTGCCGCATGCTTCGACACCCACGGCCTGCCCTACCCGTAAGCAACGCCGCTACCACCCGCTCAAGTGAGAATTCCCGTGGCTCCGATGTTCGAAATCCAGCAGCGCACTCCTGAAACCTACCGCCAGCAAACCCGCCGCAGCACCCTGACCATCGCGGCAATCTTTGTCGCCCTGGCCATGCTGCTATCGAGCAGCGCCGTACTACTGTTCGGCACCCCAGGCGGCGACAACTTTCGCTGGAACCTCGGTGGGGTTATCGCTGCATTAATGCTCACCGTAGCTCTGGTGCGCGTGCTGCTGTGGCCACAGCCTTTTATGGCCGCAGCCGTATACGGCTGGCGCCTGAAACGCAGCCTGATGCGCATCACCAACCTGATGCACCACGTCAAAGCCGGCGTCGCCGCCCGCGACCCCGCTGCCATGCAGCTGCTGCGCTTCTACCACCTGGGCCTGACCCAAATGCATCAGTTGGACGGCAACACCAGCTCCCTCAGTGAAGTGGTGGCGGAAATTAATCAGCACAAGGAGCGCATGGAGAAGCTGGGCATGGATACCGATCAACCTCGACTGAACCCCGACTGGATCGATGCCGTCAGGAAAATCACGCCGCTACCCGGTTAACCATTGCCACCACTGATACGCGTTGGCCACTACGCATTTTTATGGCGTACTAGCCCGCTCAAGTAGATGAACCCTACCTGATCACCAACCGATTGGATTCACCCCAGTCATTTATCTCAAGCATCTGCAGGTAGTTCACATGCGCGCCCATCGCGTCTATCAGCACCTGATGACCTTGCTGCTGCTCAGCATGGTCTGGCTGGCGCTTCCAGCCTGGTCGGCTGAAGACGTATTGGACGTCACCGCGATGCCGGATGGCCCACTGTCGCTCACCGCGTTTGTTGCGCTGCTGGAAGACCCTGAAGGCAGCCTGACGCGGGCAGAGGTAGAAACACCGACGCAGGCTGCACGCTTCAAGACTGACTTACCGGCCAGCAGCTCCCTGGCACTCGGGTTTACTCGCTCGGCTTACTGGCTACGCCTGACCCTGCGCAACAGCAGCGCAGCGCCAGTTGAACGCATGCTGGTAGTCGATAACCCGCGAATCTCGCATATTCAGGCGCACGTGCCCGACGCTCATGGTGACTACCAGATCATCAGCACGGGCAGCGACACCGCCACCCCGCGACTTTACCCCAACCGCAACTTCGTCTTTCCTCTCACCTTGCCGCCTGCCAGCGAGCAAGTGCTGTACCTACGCATAGAGTCGAGCATCGGTTTACTGATCCCGCTGCAGCTTTGGTCGCCACCAGCCTTCCACGCCCATGAGCGTAACGACTATTTGGCCCAGGCCTGGTACTTCGGCATTGCCAGCGCCATGATCCTGTTCAACCTGATGCTGTTCTTCGCCCTGCGCGACCGTATTTACCTGCTCTACGTAGCCTTTGTCAGCAGCTTGGCCTGCACATTGGCGATCAAGAACGGTCTGGTCGGTGAGCTGTTTTCGGGCGGAACAATGCTTGATTCAAATATCGCCTACTACTCCGGCGCATCGCTGACGGTGAGCGCACTGATGCTGTTCATGCGGCGCATGCTGCGTACCGCTCAGCTCATGCCGCGCGTGGATCGCCTGCTGCAAGGGCTGATCGTTCTGTTCCTGCTCACCCCAGTGGCCTTCGCTCTGGCCCTGCCCATGCTGGCCCGCGGGACAGTCATGCTGTACCTGGGCAACGTGCTAATAGTGCTGATAGTCGTGGTCGCCTGCGCCCTCAAGCGCCAGCGCAGCGCCTACTTCTTCCTGGCTGCTTTTGCCTTGCTGATGCTCGGTGGTGCGACAACCACACTCAGAGCGATGGGTATCGTCCCCACCAACGCCTTTACAGTGGATGCCATCCAGTTGGGTTCAGCACTGGAAATGCTCCTGCTGGCTTTTGCCCTGGCCGACCGTTTCAATGTGATGCGCCGTGAAAAAGCCAAGGTGCAGGCCGAATTACTGCAGGCGCAACAACAGCTGGTGGATACCCTGCAAAGCTCCGAACGCAAGCTGGAACAGCGCGTGGCGCAGCGTACCGATGAACTGCAACTGCTCAATAGCAAGCTTGAAGCCCTGAGCCTGACCGATAGCCTGACTGGCATCGCCAACCGCCGTCACTTCGACAGCATCCTGCAGCAGGAATGGCAGCGCGCCCAACGCCTGAACCATCCCCTGGCACTGGCCATACTCGATGTCGATTGGTTCAAGCCGTACAACGATCACTACGGCCATCCCGCCGGTGATGCCTGCCTGCGGCAGATCGCGCAAGCACTTGCCGCCACGGTATGCCGGTCCAGTGATCTAGTGGCGCGCTATGGTGGTGAGGAATTTGTCTTTATCACACCGATGACCAATGCCACTGGTGCACTGGATATTGCCCAAAGAGTCGTAGAAGCAGTGGCCGCTCTGGAACTACCACACGCCCGCTCACCCATAGGCCAGGTAACCGTGAGTATCGGTGTGGTATCGATCATCCCTACCGCTGAGAGTAGCGCTGAAGTGCTGCTACAGCGTGCAGATGCCGCGCTCTACCAGGCCAAAACCCAGGGTCGCAATCGAGCAGAACTGGCGACGGATTAACGCGCGCTCACACGACGATCAAGACCCAAAGTGCTGCCCTGTGATTCAACGCCGCGCGTCGTATTTAGCGACTGCAGATGATGGATTAGCCCAGGCTCTGCGGTGATTGCTTAGCCCCCACCATGCAGATTTCACTCCTGCATACAGCCTTTGATCGCAAGCATTTGAAAGCATGCGAAAAATTTCAACCCAGGGGTTCGCCAAACGCACTTCTGCTGTTATCATGCGCGCCGCCACGGGAAGATGCCGGAGTGGCCGAACGGGACGGATTCGAAATCCGTTGTGTTAGCGATAGCACCTAGGGTTCAAATCCCTATCTTCCCGCCATATAGATCGTCTAAGCCCCTGAAATTCATAGAGTTTCGGGGGCTTTTTCGTTTCAGGCTGGGCAAGTGTCGAAGAAGTGTCGAAATCAGGACAAAGCGAAGATTTGACTAAATGATCAATTTTCTGTGCTGGCGTTCGGGTTTCAGGCTGACAGGTATGCTAGCTTTGGCCGCATTCGATCAGGCATAGATCGGCAGGATTTATCACAACAAGGAGTGTTTCAAATGAAAGTCCGTCTGCTCGGTTGCATGGCTATTGGTGCAGCTGCATTGGTTGCATCAGTCACCGCCAGCGCTGCCACCATTACTCAGTGCGAGAATATCTCTCGACCTGCAGGTTATCTGACAGTAGAGACTGCTATTCCCCATGGCGGTTGCCCGACCCGTAAGGCCATCCGCTACCGCACACCTGAGAACGGGTTAGTTATCACACACCCAGTTCAGCTCTTGGACGTATCACCGGCGTTCGTGGTGACAAGGGCTAATGATCAGTTCGGCTTTACGCCGACTTACGAGATTTCACAGCTGGTCGATGGAATAGTTGCATGCACCATGCCTTCTATTAGCCGCTTCGATTATTTCACTAAGCCGGCGGGAAATATCGGAAGCTGCAGTCGGACGAGTCCTAATCTAGCTAACGCTGTGAAGTACTATCAGCATATGTATGTAGAGATCGCTCGACCTGCAGGACAGCCAGGAAACCTGCGGGTGAGCTTAAACAAAAATTTCACCGGCCCCGCGATCAATTACGCAATACGCATCACTTCCCGCCTACATGGTGGCACTAAAACTGTGATGAAAACGGGGTTTACCGCGAGTGGTAGCTACTTACTGAAAACTCTGGTGCCAGAGTACGTTGCAGACGCCCAGGCTGGTGCCAGCTTTACCTTTGATGTGAGGTTATTTCAGGCTTCTCAGTTGATCTCTGAATACAGCCTTCAGGCAACCGGCCAAGAGATGCTGAAAAACTAAGTATCTGATCGACGCCTAAGAGCCCGGCTAAATGCTGGGCTTTTTCGTTTCTATCCCTGGACATTAAAAATTCGATCTAGGTTTTGAACTGGTCCAAACCTGACGGCGTCCTGCAGGTGATCTGGCGATAGGTGTGCATAGCGCATTGTCATGGCCAGCGACGTATGCCCGAGGATTTTTTGCAGCGTGAGGATATTTCCGCCGTTCATGATGAAGTACGACGCGAAGGTATGGCGCAGCACGTGCGATGACTGCCCAGCAGGAATAGGAAGAGCGGACTTAGCTAGAGCCTTGTCAAAGCTGTTTAGGCATTTAGGGAATGCACCGTACTGTTTGAGGTGGCTCAATATCCGCAGCTCTAGTTCCTGGGCGATGGGTATGGCGCGAACTCGCTTCCCCTTCGTATTTACGAACGTAACCAGCTGGTTGCGCACCTTATCGGGTGTCAGTGCCTGAGCCTCTCCCCATCGAGCACCAGTAGCCAGACAGATTGCCGCGATCATGGCGACGTGCGGTGTTCGGCAATAGCTATGGATGGTCGTGAACAGCGTTTCGATCTGCTGACCGGTCAGGTAGGCCAGTTCCTTTTCCTGCAGGCGAAGTGGACGGACACGCGCGAGCGGGTTTGCATAGTCAATGTCGCCGAGCTGATACAGCACGTTGAATACAGAGCGCAGGTAGCCAAGACGGTTGTTTAAGGTCTTGGAGTTGGCACCAGCCTTGAGCGCGTTGGTTCGATACTCAGCGTACTCATTGCCTGTCAGCTTGATGGCTATCGGATTACCCAGATCTTTAGCGAGGCTATCGAGCAATCGACGACGAGCTTCGCCATCACTCAGGGTGTTTGCATGCAATGTTGCCCATCGGTCGATCAGGTCAGTTAGGCGGCGTCTGTCCCTGGGTTTCGGTGACCACGCAGGGGCGTCTATGACCTTCGCACGGCACGTTGCCTCGAAGCGCTGAGCTTCAGCTTTAGTCTTGAACGTCTTACGAAAGCGCTTGCCCTTGATGGGTTCAACATCGACTTTCCAGCGTCCGTCCGGTTGTTGCTCAATAGCCATCAGACCGCCCTGCCCCATCTGACGTTGCGTTCTTCCAGTAGGTTCTTTATGTGCTGGTAAATGTCGTATTCGCTCATGTCCTTGGCGGCGTAGTGATCACGAATGACCGGCCAACATTCCCAGGTTTGCAGCCGGTCAAAGGCCTTTTTTGCACCCACCCGTTCCCTTGCCAAAAGGCTTACGAAGTTGCCCAGGAACAGTTCAACGTTCTTGCCCGAGAAGCCACGGGAGGTCTTGTAGTAGCGCTTGTATTCAGTGTCATCCAGCAGCGAATCGACCGGCAGATCTACGCGCACATCTTCACGAATGAGCGTCCAAATAGGCGAAAAATAGCCTGGGCGGTCGAGCAACTTGAACTGGCGTAAGCCATAACGCCAAAGGCCGTCTAGATGCCCGGCAAAGGCTTCGAATGAGCGAGTGTCGATGGCTTGCCCGGTTCTCACATCGAGCGAGCCACTGGCGAATTGTTGGATGATTGAGTGGTGATAACGCAGCTCTACACGCCATACGGCTTGCTCGGGGTTGTAGTTGTCTGGGTCGGCTGCATCGAAGCTGTCACGGCGCTTCCAGACGCTTTCCCAGTAGTCGAGCTTGTCAGTGGCCTTGGCCTGTTCGGTCTTGTTGTAGATGCAGAGCTGTACGCCACTGGCAGAGCCAAACATGGACGTTTCCCCACGCCCGTAGGTGCTGGATTTGGTCGCCCAGTTGATTTCATTGATGCCGGATATATCGCGGTGCGTCCTGGCTTTGCAGTGCATGCGGGCTACCAGATCGGCGGGCGGTGTCCAGCCCTGGAGGTCTAACGCGAGGTGGACGGCACATTGGTTGATTTCAACGTGAGTCATTACCTGGGCGGCGTAGAAGTCCAATCTGGCCTGCAGGCGCTCAGGTGACAGGCTGTCGATTGCGTGGGGTGACACCTCGATTTTCAGGTGTGGGCCGATGCTGTCTAACTTGGCGTTGAAGTTCTTCACCAACAAGATGATGCCCAGGTCTGCGTTCTGCAGCTTGTACTGGTAGCCGGAGTCACGCCCTACCCGGCCTGAATGCCAACGCTGGCCAGCAAAGTCGACCAGGGTGCCTGGGTTGTCGAACAGCGCCATGATTTCCGGGCGGATCATGCCTTTGTAAAGCTGGCGCACAGTGTCGACGCCACAGCGCAGCAGACGGACTTTTGTCAGGTCGGTGATCGTGGCTGTTTTCTGGTCGAAAAAGACGCGACCAGTTGCCGACTCTTTGAACTGACGGTCTACCCGAATTTGATCTTTTATGGTCATTTTCTTCTGCTCCAAATAGTGACGAATTGACACTGTTTAAACGTGTTTATCTGACGTGTTACAGGGACGTCAGCGCATGCGCGGCGGCGCATCAGCGCGCTCGTGCCTCACGCGCACTCTCACCGCCGCGCCGAGCGTGCCGCTGCTGCGCTCTTTCACAATGCACCCTGGTAACCGTGCAACGACGGCCACCCCGAGTCATGGGGCGCTAACGCGTTCGCGGACGGTGCAGGTCTTGAGGCGGGCGGCGGTGCAGGCTGTTGCGCGGGTTGTGGTTGGGAAGGGTCGAGCGATGGCTGGGCGATTCGATCCGGCTTGGCAGGATCAAAGGCGCCTTCCTCGACGTAGGCCATGCAGGCTTCAAACGACACCACCGCCCGCGTCCCTTGCTGGGTGTTGCACCTGCAGCCGTAAATCTTGCCGTCACGCTGCCCAACAGCCAGCCGCTTGTTGTTCTTCGCCACCATGCCGAGGTCGGCGGTGTACATGCAGGACAGCTTGGGATAGGTCACTGGCCGGGTGATGTCGTCATAGATCGGCGCGGAGCTGGGCACATCGGGCAGACGTGGCACCCGTAAGGCGATGTAGTCGTCTGTTGTAAGCGGTTCAGGCTCGCCTTGGACGGTGGCCGGCATCACGCCTGACGGTGTTACTTGGCTTGCTGCAGGCTCGACCGGTTTAGGTTCAGGCTGTGCAAACCGACTCTGGTACACGTCGTAGCTGAAGTAGCCGATCAGCAGCACTAAGCCGATGAAGACAAACAACGCCCGCGGCGGTTTGAACTTCATGTGGTGTTCCGAGCCTTCGGCCACGGACTGGTAAACACCGAAGTACTTCTTATCGATCAGGATGCGCGTGGCCTGGCCATCGCTGAAGACGTTCTTCTTCTCCACATCCATGTTGACCCGCTCAAACTCCCAGCGCTTGATCACCTTGCCTTTGTGGCCGCGCACGTAGTGGATGTGCGAGTTACATAGCTTGCGAAAGTGGTGATCGATCAGGCCGGGATTCTGGGTAATGCAGTGCAGCTCATGGCCACTGTGGCGCATGGTTTCCAGGGCGCTGGCATAGGCCGGCACGGCTGAGGCTTGGTTACGAATACGAAAGAAGGTCTGCGCCTCATCGATGACAATGATCGCGTTGTTCGGCAGCTTGAACCATTCCTGGGGCGTGTCGAATTCAGTCCATACCGCCTGCAGGGCTTCATGCTGCGGATTGAAGCCACGGATGTTGTGATAGAACACCTCGCGGCCTTCCTTGGCGGCTTTGGCATCCACTTCCTTGATGGTGTTGAGGGTCTTGCCGTTGCCCTGCAAGCCCGTGCGCAGGACAAACATCAGCCACCTGCCTTGTTGAGCAGAGCCAGGCCGGTGATGGTGCCGGTGACTTTATCCATCCCCGCCAGCAGCAGCCGAGCAATCACAGCGGCGATCACGATGTTGATCGCTACATCCACCTTGGCCATCCCCAGGACGGCGGCAACCGACGGCGGAACCGCGCCAAACAGGCCCTTGATGTAGACATCTACCGTGTCGATCAGCCGGCCGATGCCGACATAGGACATGTAGGCAAAGCCCAGCGAGGCCAACGCCCGGAAGACCAGACCGGAAACGATGGAACCGAGGAAGGTGGCAAGGATAGGAAGTAACGGCATATCAAGACCCCTTGAGTGCGCGGCCGATGGAGACGGCGAAGAAGATCGAGGCCAGGGCAACAATCAGTGGCCCTATGGCGGTTGCGAAGCGGCACACCGGTTCCCAGCTCAGCGAATAGCTGCGCCCCATGACGCTGATGGATTCAGGTGCTGGGCAGGAGCTGGGCAACCAGCGGCCTTTGCTGAGGGCGTCATTGAACAGAGAGCCGACGCCTACGGACTTTTCTTCCAGCTGGTAATCAGGGCCGGACAGCTCAGCGGCGATGAGCCGCGAACGCCTTCGTCGTATTTCCACTGGCAAACCTGCTCTTTGTTCTTGCGCAGGATTGCGCACTGAATGGCATCGCCTTCGCACTTCAACTCGGCATCGCAGGTGTCACCGCTGACACTGGATTGGCCGCACTTTTTGGGGTCTTTGGCTGGGTCGCATTCTTCCTCGCCATCCCCTTCGCTGGGGTCGCCGTCATCACCGTCGCCGTTTCCATTGCCATCCCCATTACCGTCGCCATCGCCATCGCCATTTCCGTCACCGTCTCCACCACCATTGCCAGGGCCGGTAGAACCATCACCGCCAGGGTTGTCGGGATCTGTGGGATCGGTCGGGTCTGTTGGATCGGTTGGATCTGTCGGATCAGTTGGGTCCGTGGGGTCGGTGGGCACGCAGGTGGTGCCTGACCATGTATGGCCTGGGCCGCAGTTGTTCGAGGGATCGGTGGGATCTGGATCAGTCGGGTCTACAGGTGGGGTGCCCACACCGGTGGGTGTGTCACCGGCTTGGCAACTGCCACCGGTAAAGGTCGCCAGCCCCCAGCACGCGGAAACCCCTTGAGCATTTGAACCGCACTGACCTGACCACGTGGCGCGGCACGCGTTGTTGCAGACGTATTCACCGGGCAGCGAGGTGCCGCCATTGGGCACCGTGGCGAAGAACGACGAGGTTGAACCGGACAGCGCTTCGCAGGGATCAGGGGGCGGCGGAGGAATGCACTCACCGGTGGAGTCGTCGTTTTCGGGCGGACAGGCATCACCGGCGCGCTTGGCAATTTCATTGAATGCCCAAGAACCATTTGGGTTATTAGCTGGGCATCTATATTGATTTGGCCCGATGCGCTCGACGCTACCTAGAGAATACTTGCCGTCAGTTGGCCGAGTACTGTTGATATGTTGAATCCAGGACTGACAAGCGGCGCTAGGCGATGAAAAAGTACCGGGAGCGCCATCGACCTTCCATTCGAATTGAACCGCCCGGGCGTTAGAAGCGGCCAGCAAACAACACAGCAGAAGCAACGGCAGTAGAGAACGCGAAACGCTCATGCTTACACCCGCCCAAACAGCAAGGCCCAGAACGCGGCCAGGATGATCACGGTGGTCAGCATGTTTGCGTCCATGGTTGCGCCCTTATGTGAAAAAGCCAGATAGCTGCCTATCGGGCTTTTGGTGAGTGCAGTGCCTTACAGCGCACGGCGGATGTATTTGAAGGCGGCAATCGCGATGATGATGCCGAGGACGATACCGGCGACCTTGATGCCGTCAGCCTGGGCATCGGTCAGGGCGGTTTCGGCATCAGCCGGGAGAGCAGCGTGGGCTTGTTGCACAACCATCAAGCCAGTGGCAGCGGCAGCGCCGAGGGAGCGACGAAGGTTTTTGAAATGTTGCATGGGTAGATCTCCTAGAGTTTGAGTGCCTTCTTCAGCACAAGAGCGCCGAAGACAATGGCGAACAGAATCAAGGCGTGTTCCCGGATCTGCGCATGGTCTTCAGCAGTCAGCCCGGATGGGCTGATTTCGTTTTGTGCGACGGTGGTCAGGGTGCCGACGCAAACCGGGGTCTGGCCGGCGCTTTGCCATACGCCATCGCACGCGATGAAGTTCATGCGTCCACCAATTCAGGCCAGAGCTCTGCAGCGAGCTGGGAGGTCTGGCAATCCGGGCAGACGGCGTAGTCGGGGGCCGTGCGGAAGTCGCTGAGCAGGTCGCTCTGTGCAGCAGGCATGTGATGGAGCTGGCCCATCACACACAGGCACTCATCACAGACGACGCGATCACCGATCAGCACGGCCCTGCCCCTCAGCCTTTAGCCGGATCGGCAGCCTGGGCTGCTCTGGGCGTTGGCTTGTGGAGCGGCAGCGCGAGCGGTTGGCTTGTCTACCGCTTCGATGTGCAGGGCCAGATTCTTGCCCTTGTTCTGGCCACCGCGAGCGACGTCGAAGGTGATGCGTACCAGTTGCAGGGGTTCGAAGCGGGTGCCAGCGGCGAAGATTTCTTCGGCTGCATCTTCCTCAGCAGCCATGCCGATGATGGACAGGCCGTGTTCGGTTTTGCCGTCCGGCTCATCGCCATAAAACACCTTGATGTACTTCTGGCCGTTTTCACCGTCGAAACGTTGAGTGCCAAGAAATGCAACTTCCATAGTTGAACGTGCCATCTTTTGTTTCCTCGCTTAGTTGCGCGTTAGTGCGCGGTTTTGCCTTTTTGCAGGCCGAGTAATCCCAAGCAGAAGAACTGCTAAAGTTCTTTGCCTGCTAGGTTTGGCGCGGCTTGCGGTGGAATTTCCTAGTTATTAATACGCAGTTTTTAAAGCGATTAAAACCATCATGAAATCTTTTGATTATTTAAGTTTTGGCATTACACATTGTGCTGAATTGGAACTAATTGAGACTTTCGAATTAAGCACACATCAATGTTATTGATGTATTAAGTAGAAACACCAAGGGCCTCGCCCTTGTCATCCCGTTTCGCCACCTGCGCCCGCGACTGGTAAACCAGCCCCGGACACAGGCGGCGATCTACTGTCGGGTGGCTCGGGCGGGATGGCGCAGGTGTCGGCCACTCGGGTGATGGAAGCGTCTAGGGCTTCATCAAGCAATTCGACACCTTCCTGTACGCCCTTGATGGCCAGCACAGAGGCGAACAACGCGCCGAATGTGAATGGCAGGGACCAATGCCAGAGCAGAGCCAACAGGTAGCGAGCGACGCGGAAGGAGACTTTCATGCGCTCACCCCGTCAGTTCGAAAGGTTCGTGCAGGGGAACGAAAGGCACGGGCTTGCCGATGTTGGCCACAACGCTCCAATACTTGGGCGGTCGGTCGCTTGGCGTGTGTTTCGCGCAGGTAAAGGCCGGGATGATTTCCCATTGGGAGAGCAAGGGCGTCCAGGCACCAGCGACGAGGCGCATCTTGAGAGTGCGCACGGGTTGGGCAAACGCGGGGCGGCATTGGTCGCAGGGTGTGGAGGGGCAAGGATCGGGCTTGGCCATCTCGGCTTTTGACCAGCAGACAGAGCAGTCGCAGTTCTCGGCGTGCTGCTGGTTGCTGTAGCTGAATGGCGTCATAGCTCATGCCCTCGCCTGGGTAACCGGAGCTGGCGTAGATCACTGGGAAACCTCCTGCTTTACCTGGGCAAAGCTCGCCTCAAGGCGAAGGACGATTTCAGCATTCAGGGAGCGGCGCGCCTCTTTGGCGGCTTGTTCGATCTGGGCGCGGAGTGCAGCAGGCATGCGCAGCTTGAATTGCGCGTCTGTGCGGCTCATGGGGTCGGCCTCACGAAGCGCACCAAACGGGTTTTGCCGAGCTTCACGCTGGGGACTCTGCCGTGCTTGATCCAGCCAGCGACCACTTCCACGGGAACGCCAACCAGGGCCGCGAAGGCTTCTTTGCTATAGAGGTCAGCGCTCATGCCATACCCCACAGCTTATAAATGCGGAAATTCTCGCGGGCCTGTTCCTGGGCGAGCAGCGAGGCCAGCGGGTCGTCCGCAACCACGTCAGCTACAGCTATATCTATAAAGAGGTGGCATTCCTGGCGAGAGTCGCCACGGAAGCAACGGTGCCAGCGCTTCTGATGGCTTTTGCCGTGGTAGCTGGCTACTGGAACGACGCAAGGCCCGTTGCTCATGCCGTCCACTCCTGTTCCAGCAGCCAGGAGCGCAGCAGAGTGCTATTCACCATGCGGCGCTTGCCGAGCTTTACCGTAGGCACTACGCCTTTCATGGCCCAGGCACGCGCGGTGCCGTAGGTAAGGCCGTTGCGATCCGCCCAGGATTCGACGGTTTCAACGTCCTGTTGCGGGCCTATCAGCTTCGAAGGTTCCAGCTCTTCCAGTTCCATGCTCGTTCCGTCACTATTCGTGTCATTGGCGTGCAGATTTTCTGCGTAAATATTACACGGCGTAAATATTACACATGGCGATGCCTGCGTAAAGGTTACGCGAGAGAAAAGATTTCTATATGGATGCCGTGAAAGATAGAGCGCTTCAATTGATACGGGTGGTAGGCCCAAAGCGATTGAGCGAGAAAGGCGGAAAGAACTATGACCGCTGGAGAAATATAAGCAGCAACAAGATCAGGATTGGAACGGAGGAAGTAGGCATTCTTGCTGAAGCGTTTCCTGAGTATGCCTTGTGGCTTGTCAGTGGAAGGATTGAGCCTGAGAACGGCCACAGAAGTCCTGAGTACGATGAAGCCAATTCAAACTTGCCCAATCAAAACGCGGGATAGCGATTACAGCGGAAGTAGCTAGGCGCTGGTACGCCAAAAAGATAGGTGGCGAGACTAACTGAATAATGAGGGTGATAAATAAGAGTAACCATCTCGCTCAGAATAAAGAAACGAAATAGTTGTGGTGGTAAACATCAGGATATCTATGCTGGAGAGGAAGCCGTGAGTCAAGAATGTAAATCTACTGTTCATTATCGCTATTGGCTATTGATGATGGCGATGATCCTTGTTGCAGTGGCTACTGATCGTTGGACTGGGAAGGAAGGCTTTACAAGTTATTTAAGTAACGCCGCCACTATTACATCCTTGTTGCTCGGGGTGGTGGCAATTTTTTATTCTTTTGTATCGAATAGCTCAATATCAAATAGCCTCGGGAGTATAGGGTCTATTTCAGATGAGGTTAGTAAGACTAACAAGTCAGTTGGTGAGTATGTTGCTTTAGCTAAAGATATTGAGTCGATGGGGCGTTTGAATTTACAGTCCATGGAAGTTGTTTCTACTGATATGAGGAAAGGGCTTTCAGAGTTTGCGAAACTATTGGAGTCGATGGGAGAAAAAAATGACTCAATGCATTTATTAATATCAGGGTTTCCAAAAAAGTTTGATGAGTTAGAGATAAAAATTGCTGATGCGTTCTCATCGGATAAGCAAAATTCTGAGCTTAATAGTAATAAAGAACAGGCCAAAACTGCTTTGGGAAGCAAGACGATAGAGCGATTTTATAAAAGGTCTGCTCCAGTTGAATTAATAGCTGCATATTGCTTTGTTTTAGCACATAAGGCAAAAAAACAAGTGGTGATGAAGGAGATGGTTGAGTTTGTTTCTCCACTAAACTCAAGTAGTGCAAATTTCTTCGTTAGGTGCATGGATGCGGTTGGGTTGATGTCAATATACGGGAATGCGACTTCAAATCCTTACACTGTCAGTTGGGTAAATGAGTGTCTAGCTTCGGGGATTAGGGATGCTATTGTTAAAGCAATAGATAAAGAGTTGCCCAGTGAGAAAGAGAAATTGCTTAAGCAACTAAGTGCTGCCGAGTTGTTTTACTTACCTAATACTGAATCCTAGTAATCATAAAGGGGCAGATTTATTTTAGGTAATGGCAAGGAGGCTAGCATGAAGTCTGACTGGGATGATGCACCGGACTATATACGCAACAACAAGAAGCAATCCCGGTGGCGTACGGTCGTCATCCTGGGCGTTGGCTCAGCGATCACATGGGGGCTGATCGCGCTATTTGCCAAGCCAATCGTCATCGACGTTAACCAGCTTAAACAAGCCATCCGTGTTGGCGGCCAGCGGCAACGCTGTACCGTCTATTAATTGCACTAAAACCAATAACGCAGCACTGCGAAATAATTAATTATTCAAAGGAATGATCATGTCAGAGGAAAAGAAGTACGAAGGTCTAGGCGGGTGGCTAATTTTGGTGGGGCTCGGGATTATTATTAGTCCTTTCAAAATAGTTAAAACCTATCTGCCGTTGTATCTGGAATTTTTCTCGAATGATGAGTACAAGCTGCTTTATACGCCAGGTACTGATTACTACATTCCAGGTTACCTGCCATTGATATACGCTGAGCTTGCATTTAATATGCATGCTTGTCGCTGCCTGGGTGGGTGTAGGGTTTCTGTTTTTTTCAAAAAGTAGATTTTTTAAAAGGTTCTATATCGGAATATTGTTATTTACATTCTTCTTTATACTTATAGATTCTTTTGTTTTTAATCTTCTATTTCCTGAAGACCCGCTCTTCGACAAAGAAACGCTTGTTGAGCTGGCTAGGACGGCAATAATTATTGCGATCTGGGTTCCATATATGATGGTGTCCAAGCGAGTTAAGGCAACATTTGTAAACTAGGTCGACAGCAAGGAGGCTGGCATGAAGTCTGACTGGGATGATGCACCGGACTATATACGCAACAACAAGAAGCAATCCCCATGGCGTATGGTCGTCATCCTGGGCGTTGGCTCAGCGATCACATGGGGGCTGATCGCACTATTTTCCAAGCCAATCGTCATCGACGTTAACCAGCTTAAACAGGCCATCCGCGTTGGTGGCCAGCCGGTATTCAGCGAGCAGCCAGCCCAAACCTACAACGAACCCCTGCAACCCATCCAAGAGGCCCCAGCGCCTTTCGAGCCCGCCCCACAGGTTGCCCAGCCATCGCCTAGCCAGGCGGATATTGAATGGTCTGAGCAGCAAGCAGCGATAGCGCCGGGACAGAATTCATTCAATGACGACAACTACACACCCAAGCAACCGGCCAACGTCTTCACACCTACAGCCTATAAGCAGGTTGCACCAGCCAGCACCAGCAACGAAAGAAGATCGAAGCCTGTAAGGCGCGAACAGACTGCTAAATGGATTAAGGGTTGGAATGGTGGTACGAACTACCTAGCAGAGTGGGTGACCGTTAATAATTACATCGACAGCACCAGCGTTTGCGCCAACCACCGCCGCGGCTCAATCGACTACCGCGAGTGCAGAAAGGCTGCTAAGCAGCACTATCACGAAGAATGCAGAACATGGCGTGCTAAACACGATAATGATCGCAAGGATCGTAGTAGCCGTATGGAGCAGCGCTATTGCTCTGCGGCGAGTAGCTTTAGCCCGATGGGATAGTGCTAGGCTAACCTGAGTTTCTTATAGCGTTCCACGTGTCAGCGTACTTCCACTTTAGCGTAGTGATTAGCAGGTTTTGTTTGAAGCGCTGGAAGTGGCTTTTGCTGCGAGACGCCAGTAGTTTCTCTATTTCTAGATCTAGCCACTCATTATCGAAACCAGTCCATATAGGTGGCACAGGTGTTTCTAGGTTGGAGTGGCATACAGGTGCAACTTCATAGAAAAAAATATGTTCGACGATTTTAGAGTCGAAAGCTTTTATTCGCTTGGCGATATCGCTGTAATCGACTTCATTGTCAACAAATGCATCTGAGAGCGCGCGGTGTACAAGGCTACGGTCGGCTTGACTTAGAATATTTCCCAATGAGAGAACTCCTCTAGCTCTTCATCTAGAGCATCAGCTACATAACTGCCAGCGACGCCACCTACAGCACCACCTACCAGTATCACAGCAAGGGCACACACAGGAGCACCTGGGCCACAAAGTGCTGAGACGCCGAGCCCCGCGAGAAACCCACCAGCTGCACCACCGCCGATGATTATGCCTTGCTTTGCGGTTTCTTTAACTTTGTTGTTTGCGTTGAGTATTTCATAGGCTGCTAAAGTGGCGGTAACAAGAATCCCTACTTTTCCCATGATGCGCATACGCTGCGTACCCTTGGAAATTACGGCGTTGTCTCGACCAGATGACTCTATGATTTCATAGTGTATTTGACTCTTTTGGTTTTGGGTCAATCGCTCGTAATCTAGTTCAAACTTCTTTTGTGCATATTTATCGAAAAGCTGTGCTTGAGTAGGTGGTGTCTTTTTTAGTTGCTCAGCTTTGGCCAAACCCTGAACCGATGTGAATTTACGGTGCTCAGCCATTATTTTATTGCGCATTTCGTAGCAGTACTCTACTGCCTCGAGTGAGCTTATTTTGCCTGCTAAGACATCGAGTTTTGCTTGTTTCGATATGCGGGAAATATTTGACATGTAACTCGTGCGAACGTTTGCGTCATTTATTGCATCCATAGCAAATCGAGTTGCCGCACCTTCCATTGCTGCAATGGCAATGTCTAAAGGGGATTGATTTAGTGCATGGTCATTCTTTATAGGGAAAATCCCTACAGTTTCTGGTGTGCCTGACATGGATGATCCTTATCCAAGAATATTTTTAAGTAGGTCGCTCACGACAGAAGGATATTCAGCAGACTCTTTAATTCCATATTCAAGGCGCTGGCAGACTTTGCCTGTAGGCATAAACCGAACTTGGTTTTTGTCATCGAATACGCCAGACAAGGATGAACCGTCATCAAAATGCGCCGTGCAGGATAGGCCGCTGTAGCTTTCTGGTGCCGATATGGTGAAGTTGATCCAATTTGCAGATTGGATGTTCAGCGGAGCGGGAGCAATGAACGGAGCCGTGACTACGCTATTGCCGATCAGGATGTCGCCTGAGCCAGCTATAACGGTGCCGCCATGATTAAGTATGCTTCCAAGAGTGGTCGCGTTCAGACCGTTAATAAACACTGTGCCAGCGACGTTGCCAGATAGAGCCGCACCACATGCAGACGGGTCACTTAGCCTTGCAGCAGGCAAGCCGTTGAACAAGACATCTGGAGAGCCTTTGGCTATGGGGTTTACGCCATGGCCTGGGATGGGGCATGAGGTTGGGTCAGTTAAACGTGCAGCAGGTTTTCCGCTCATATTCAGTCACTCCCTGTAATGCTACCTATCCTGCGATTCCATTAGCTAAAGGATAGTGCCGCCAGGTCTCGAGTGATTCAACTGCAAATGTCAAACATGCCAATTGGTACTCGTTGAAGGGGCTGGGTGAGCAGCTGCTGAATATTGTATAGAGCGGCTTGTGTCGAAAAAGTGTCGAAAACACTGCGACGAATTGAGCCGAAACGAGCCGATGAAGGGAGCCGAAGCCGCGAATTGAGCGGGTTTGGCATGAACTGAAACGCTCACAGACGGGTTCAAATCCCTATCTTCTCGCCATATAGCAGTACTGAAGCCCCTGACTTTCCAGCAAAGTCAGGGGCTTTTACGTTTCGGGTTGGTCAAAACATATCGAACGCTCGGTGTAAGTCAAAACCAACAAAAAGGGGCGCCGTAGCGCCCCTATGTGTCGCGGTTACCTGCGTACTGCACCCACTTAGTCAGTCAGTCGGGTCAGGGCTTCGCGGTATTTGTCGGCGGTTTTCTGCGCGACGTCGGCGGGCACTGCTGGGGCTGGGGGCTCTTTGTTCCAGCCGGTGGATTCCAGCCAGTCACGCACAAACTGTTTGTCGAAGCTTGGCGGGTTCTTGCCTTCTACATAGCTGTCCGCTGGCCAGAAGCGGCTCGAGTCTGGCGTTAGGGCTTCGTCCATCAGAGTCAGGGTGCCGTCTTCGTCCAGGCCGAATTCGAACTTGGTGTCGGCGATGATGATGCCGCGCGTGGCTGCGTATTCCACCGCTGCGCTGTACAGGGCAATGGAGGTTTCGCGCACTTTAGCGGCCAGTTCTGCGCCGATGATCGCTTCGCACTGCTCAAAACTGATGTTCTCGTCGTGGTCGCCAACGGCGGCCTTGGTCGAGGGGGTGAAGATCGGCTGCGGCAGTTTGGCCGCCTCATTGAGGCCCGCTGGCAGTCGAATGCCGCAGACGGTGCCGCTCTTCTGGTATTCCTTCCAGCCTGAGCCAACGATATAGCCACGTACGATAGCTTCCACCGCGACCGGCTTAAGGCGCTTGGCGACCACTGCGCGGCCTTCGACGAGGTGTAACTCTGCCGCAGGTACGATGTCTTCGACCTTGTCGCCAGTGAAGTGGTTGGGCACCAGATCCTTGAGTTTGTCGAACCAGAAATTGGAGATGGCGGTGAGAATCTTGCCCTTGTCCGGGATCGGCTCGTTGAGGATCACGTCGAATGCCGAAAGGCGGTCGGTGGCGACCATCAGCATGCGTTTGTCGTCGATCTCGTATAGATCACGGACTTTGCCCGAATAGATTTTCTTCAGGCTCAGGATGGTGGCTGTGCTCATGTCGGAATTTCCGCCTTTGGTAAACAAAACAGGCGAAACCCGCCGGGTTTCGCCTATTGATATTGCCGGTGCAGCAGTTGCCTGCTGTCAGCCAAGGTTTTCCTGGATCAGGTCCAGCACCTTGCGCGCCACATCGGACGGGGCAATGGTGTTGAGGTCTTTTTCCACGGTGACCTGCACGCTGTCGCCAACGGCGGTCAGGCGAACCTGATAGCGCTCGGCGCGGGCGTCGATCTCTTCTTTGCTTGGCGCGCTGCCAAACACGCTACCGAAGAAACCAGGCTTGTCGTCCGGCTTCTGCGCGCGTTCGGCGAGGTTGATGTAGTACACGCCCAGGCTGCGGTTGATGTCGTCGATACGCACATCGGCCATTTCCAGGGAGCGACCCACGCCGGACCAGGCGCGGTCGAAATCAGCACCCAGGCTCAGCACCGGATTACCGTTGCCGTCTTCGGACAGGCTGACGCGATTCGGTGCATCGTAATCACGGGCGGCCAGCAATGAGACCGAGCCACCCTGCTCGGCGCTGCGCGCCAGGGTCACGAGCATTTCATCCAGCAGCGCGGCATCCAGGCTTGGATTGCTGCTGCGGTTGGTGAAGGCGACATCGGCAGTGCTGCCAGCAGGACGCTCGGCGCTGACCACGAAAATTTCGCTGGTATTGCGCTGCACGCCTGGCTCGATGCGCACCCGCACACGGGTTTCAGCATCTGGATTGACGCCGGATACACGGCTGCTCAGACGACGCGCCATGGACTCGGACAGGGCATCAAAACGCTGCCAGGAAGTGCTGAATTCGCCCGTTTGCGGACGCTCTTCTGCAATCTGAAAACCGTTGTCAGCAAAGAACTGACGCGCCACGGGCCAGACTTCTGCCGGCACGCGCTGCGCCACGACCCAGCGCGACTCGCCGCTCTTTTGCAGGCTGAACTCGCTGGCATCACCCGCTTCAGCCAGGGCTTGCGGGCGTGGCACGATAAATTCACCGGTATCGGTGGTAGTCGCGACCTGCTGCGGCACGGGCAGCAATGGGTCGATGCGCTTGGCGTCGACGTTTGGCGGGATTTGCATCGTGGCCGTCTGACGGGCTTCGAGGTAGTCGCTGCCACGGTCACGGAAATAACCGTTTTCGCCATAAATCCAGCCACAACCGCTAGTACCAGCGATGATCAGGGCCAGGGCGGAGAGTCCGGTGAGTCGCTTCATGCGTAGTAATTCCTCAATTAAACCAATACGCCGGACTGGCGCAGGGCCTGACGCAGCGGTTCATGACAACGCGGGCTGAGCCAGGTCAGTGGCAGACGGATACCGTCCGGCATCAAACCCACTTCATGCAGAGCCCATTTCACCGGAATCGGGTTGGATTCGATAAACAGCGCCTTGTGCAGTGGCATCAGGCGGTCGTTGATCGCACGGGCAATCGCTGCTTCACCGCGCATAGCAGCGGCGCACAGATCGCTCATGGCGCGCGGGGCGACGTTGGCGGTTACCGAGATATTGCCCTTACCACCCATCAGCATCAGCTCGACGGCGGTGGCGTCATCACCGGAATAGACGAGGAAGTCCTTGCTTACGCGATCCAGTACTTCCTGGCCGCGCTGCAGGTCGCCAGTGGCTTCCTTGATCCCAATGATGTTGTCGATCTTGGCCAGGCGCTCAACCGTCTCAGGCAGCATGTCGCAGACCGTCCGGCCCGGGACGTTGTAGAGGATCTGCGGGATGGCCACCGACTCGGCGATGTGGCGAAAGTGCAGGTACAGGCCTTCCTGAGTCGGCTTGTTGTAATACGGGGTGACCAACAGGCAGGCATCGGCGCCGACATCTTTGGCGGCGCGGGTCAATTCGACCGATTCTCGGGTGGAGTTACCACCGGTGCCGGCGATGACCGGAATGCGCCCGGCGACCTGATCGACGATGCGCCTGATCACTTCGATGTGTTCAGGCACCTCAAGAGTCGCCGACTCGCCGGTAGTGCCGACTGCGACGATGGCATTGGTGCCCTCCTGCAGGTGGAAATCCACCAGTTTGCTCAGGCTGTCCCAATCAAGACCACCTTGTGCATCCATGGGCGTAACCAGTGCCACCATACTGCCCGCAATCATGCAACCGCTCCTGCCGGAAAAAGAGAGCCGTAATGGTACTGGGGCCACCTGCCTTGCACAAGCGAAGTACCGAGGCAGTGATGCAACGCGTATACAATCTTTCTTGGGTAAACGCGGCACATTCCTCACCACCCAGCCGCGCCGGCATTCCCCTGAGCGGTGCTTTTCGCTACCCTTCGGGCTTTGATCGGCGCTGTGTACGCAGGCCGACCGCTTATCGTTTAGGAAGGCTGCATGTCCACCCCACTAGTTCGCGAACAATTCCTGCTTATTAGCGCCCTTGGCCCCAACGCCATGGAGCTGACCAACGTGCTCTGCCGCACCAGCCACGAGAACCGTTGCGCGGTAGTCAGCACCCGTCTGAGCCGGCATGGCGAGTACAGCGCACTGGTGTTGCAGATATCCGGCAGCTGGGATGCCCTTGCGCGCCTGGAGTCGAGCCTGCCAGCGCTGGCGAAGAAGCACAGCTTCTCGGTCAATGTAATCCGCAGCGCCGCCTCGGAAAGCCGCCCACAGGCGCTGCCTTATGTGGCGTATGTCAGTTCGGCCTATCGCCCGGACATCCTCAATGAGCTGTGCCAGTTCTTTATCGACCATCACGTCGAGCTGGAAAACCTCACCTGCGATACCTACCAGGCACCGCAGACTGGCGGCACCATGCTCAACGCCACCCTGACGGTGACCTTGCCAGCCGGCACGCAGATTAGTTGGTTGCGTGATCAGTTCCTCGACTTTGCTGATGCGTTGAACCTGGATGCGCTGATTGAACCCTGGCGCCCACAGACCCCATAAAGGAGCAGCACGTTATGGCCGTAGCACTCGACACCCCGGTTGCAGACTTCCAGGCAGAGGCCACCAGCGGCCAAACCTTCAAGCTGTCCGCACTCAAGGGCCAGCAAGTGGTGATCTACTTCTACCCGAAGGACAGCACCCCGGGCTGCACCACCGAGGGCCAGGGTTTTCGTGATCAGTTCCCGGCGTTTCAAGCAGCCAACACGCTGATCTTCGGTGTCTCGCGCGACAGCCTGAAATCCCACGAGAACTTCAAGTGCAAACAAGAATTCCCCTTCGAGCTGATTTCCGACAAGGATGAAGCCGTCTGCCAGCTGTTCGATGTGATCAAGCTGAAGAAGCTCTATGGCAAGGAATACCTGGGCGTCGACCGCAGCACCTTCCTGATCGATAAAGACGGCGTACTGCGCCAGGAATGGCGTGGGGTGAAAGTGCCCGGGCATGTCGAAGCGGTGCTAGCCGCAGCCCAGGCACTGAATCAAGCCTGAATCGCGCGCGTAAAAAAGCCGGTCAATTGACAGGCTTTTTATTGCCTCCAAATTAATCAGCCGCTATCTGCTCACTGCGCGGCCAAGCGTCGATCACCGCTTTGAACAGCGTGGCCAGCGGAATAGCGAAGAACACCCCCCAGAAGCCCCACATGCCGCCAAACAGCAGCACGGCGCAGATGATTGCCACTGGATGAAGGTTGACCGCCTCGGAGAACAGCAGCGGCACCAGGACGTTGCCGTCCAGCGCCTGGATGATCCCGTAGACCACCATCAGGTAAATGAACTGGTCACCAAAGCCCCACTGGAACAGCCCAATCAGCGCTACCGGTACCGTCACTACCACCGCACCTATATACGGCACCACCACCGACAGGCCGACAAACAAAGCCAGCAGCGCCGCATAGTTAAGCCCCAGGGCAGCAAAGGCGATATAGGTAACCACGCCGCAGATAATGATTTCGATCACCTTGCCACGGATATAGTTGGCAATCTGCTTGTTCATTTCCTCGGCCACCTGAGTAATCAGCGCCCGCTCACGCGGCAGATAACCGCGAAACCAGACACCAATCAGCTCCCGATCCTTGAGAAAGAAGAACACCAGAATCGGCACCAACACCACGTAGATCATGATGCTGACCAACATCGGCAAACTGGACAGCGAGAACGACAGCGCCGACTGGCCGACACTTCCAGCCTCACCCCGCACGGCCTCAATCAGCTGCAACACCTGCTCATTGGTAATCAGCGTGGGGTAGCGCTCCGGCAGCAACAGAAACAGTGACTGCCACTCGCCCAGCATCCGCGGCAACTCGTTGAACAGGGTAATCACCTGGCGCCAGAGCAACGGCATCAGCACCAACAGAAACACCCCCAGCATGCTCATAAAGAGGGTGAACACCAGCCATACTGACACCACCTGCGGGATGCGCAAACGCTCAAAGGCATTGACCAAACCCTGCATCAAAAACGCCAGCACCATACCGGTCAGTACCGGAGCCAGCATGCCGCCTAGGGTCAGGATGACAGCGAAGCCGACCACCAGCAGCACCGCCAGCACCACCGCCTGTTCATCGGAAAAATAGCGATGCAGCCAGTCTTGAAACACCTTGAACATCGTGACTCCTTACCTGGGCAGCACCTATAAAGGCTGCCTCATAATCCGCACCAAACGCAGCAAATCCTAAGCTTTGCGTAGCCAATAGCGGTACACGCCATTATCGATTTCTTCACGCAACAGACTATGCCCCGCCAGGCTGGCAAAGGCACGGAAATCACGCTGCGAGCCGGCATCGGTGGCCTCTATCTTGAGCACAGCGCCACTGGCCAGGCGATTGAGCTCCAACTTGGCCTTGAGTAAAGGTAGCGGGCAGTTCAGCCCGCAGGCGTCCAGTTGCGCGTCGAAGTCTTCGGCACGCCATTGCATATCAGTCATTGAGCCACTCCAGGAAGACCGCAAGGATACCCAAGGCCGCACAACCCTGGCCAGCACAGCCGCCAGCCAGCTACAGTAGCGACTTTGTTCGACACGAGCTTTGTGCATGAGCCTTCTGCGCCCTACCCTGTTGACGCTGGCCTGCCTGCTGGCAGCCCCCGCCATGGCCAGTGATCTGCCCTCCCTTGGCGATGCCAGTTCCGCCATCGTTTCCCCGCAGCAAGAACACCAACTGGGCCGTGCCTGGCTAAGCCTGGTACGCGGTCAGGTCAGCCAGCTCGACGATCCGCAACTCAAGGACTTCGTCGAAACCAGCGTCTACCGCCTGAGCGAAACCAGCCAGCTGCAGGATCGCCGCCTGGAGTTCGTCCTGCTCAATAGCCCGCAGATCAACGCCTTTGCCGCACCTGGTGGGATTGTTGGGGTCAACGGCGGCCTGTTTCTGTACGCCCAGACCGAAGCCGAATACGCCTCGGTTATGGCCCACGAACTGGCGCACTTGTCGCAACGCCACTTCGCCCGCGGCCTGGAAGCGCAGCAGCGTATGCAGATCCCGGTAATGGCCGGCATGCTCGCCGGTATCATTGCTGCCGCGGCCGGCGCTGGTGACCTGGGTATCGCGGCCATCGCTTCGACCCAGGCAGCAGCCATGCAGGAACAACGGCGCTTCTCTCGGCAGAACGAGCAGGAAGCCGACCGCATCGGCCTGGTCAACCTGGAGAAAGCTGGCTTCGACCCACGCGCCATGCCCAGCATGTTCGAGCGCTTGATGCGCCAGTACCGCTACGACCGCAAGCCGCCGGAATTCCTCCTCACTCACCCGGTATCAGAGTCGCGTATCGCTGACACCCGCAACCGCGCCGAGCAGTACACCGCCAAAGGTGTCACCGACAGCGTGCGCTATCAGCTGATGCGCGCACGCGTGCAATTGATTTACGAAGAAACTCCCGGCGTCGCCGCCAAGCGTTTTCGCAACATGCTCGACGAAAATCCAAAAATGGAAGCGGCCCGCTATGGCCTGGCCATTGCGCAGATCAAAAGCGGCCAGTACAAGCAGGCCCTTGAGACCATGCAGCCATTGCTTGAAAGCTCACCCAACGACGTCACCTACAACCTGGCGCAAGTTGAACTGGACATGGCAGCCAATCGCCTGAGCGATGCGCAAAGCAGAGTTACCCGGCTGCTGACCCTCTACCCGAACAACTACCCGGTCAACCAGGCGCATATTGACCTGCTGATGAAACAGGTACGCACCCAGGAAGCCGAGCGCGCCCTCGACGAGATGCTGAAAACCCGCGGCAAAGATCCGGACATCTGGTACCAGGTGGCAGAGGTGCGCGGCCTGAGCGGCAACACCATCGGCCTGCATCAAGCCCGTGGTGAATTCTTCGCCCTGGTCGGTGACTACAACCAGGCCCTGGAGCAACTCGACTTCGCCAAACGCCGTGCCAGTAACAACTTCCAACTGGCCTCACGCATCGACGCCAGACAGCGCGAGCTGATCGAGGAGCAGCGCATTATCGAACAGATGCTGCGCTAGAGTCGCCCGTGCTAGAAAAGAAAAAGCCAGGCAAATGCCTGGCTTTTTTATGCCGCTCGCTTAGGCGTTGCCACTCAGTTTGAGCCGCGCAGCCTGAGTGAAGTCGAGCATGCGCTTGAGCGGCTTGATCGCTTTGGGGATCAGGGCCGGGTCGACGAATATCTCGTTACTGCCCTCGCGCAGGCACTCGAGGGTGCGCTGCAGGGTATTCATCGCCATCCATGGGCAATGCGCACAGCTGCGGCAAGCCGCGCCGTTGCCGGCGGTCGGCGCGGCGACAAACTCCTTGTCCGGACACAGCTGCTGCATCTTGTAGAAGATGCCGGCATCGGTGGCGACGATAAAGGTCTTGTTCGGCAGTGCCTGCGCAGCAGCGATCAGCTGACTGGTGGAGCCCACGGCATCAGCCAGATCGATCACTGCGGTCGGCGACTCGGGGTGAACCAGAACAGCTGCGTCCGGGTATAGCGCCTTCATGTCTTCCAACTGCTTGGCCTTGAACTCCTCGTGGACGATGCAGGCACCGTCCCACAGCAGCATGTCGGCGCCGGTCTTGTTCTGAATATAACGACCCAGGTGCTGATCTGGCGCCCAGATGATGCTTTCGCCGTTGTCCATCAGGTGCTCGACGATCTCAACCGCACAACTGGAGGTCACCACCCAATCGGCGCGCGCCTTCACCGCCGCCGAGGTATTGGCATACACCACCACCGTGCGCTGCGGGTGTTGATCGCAGAACGCGGAGAATTCTTCCACCGGACAACCCAGATCGAGCGAACAGGTCGCCTCAAGCGTCGGCATGAGCACGCGCTTTTCCGGATTGAGGATCTTCGCTGTTTCGCCCATAAATTTTACGCCGGCCACCAGCACGGTCTGCGCCGGGTGCTGATTGCCGAAGCGGGCCATTTCCAGCGAGTCGGAAACGCAGCCGCCAGTTTCTTCGGCGAGGGCCTGCAGCACCGGGTCACAGTAGTAGTGCGCGACCAGTACGGCATTCTGCTTTTTCAGCTCGGCAGCAATCTCTGTACGGTAGAAAGCCTCTTGCTCGGGCGTTAGCGGCTTGGGCTGCTTGGCATCAAGGTGGGCTTGCACGAGCAGGCGTTCGGAAATCTGGGTCATGTCATCAGGCTCTGAATATGCTTTCAGTGCAGCGAGTATACCCGCCTGGAGGGCGCCGGAGCAGGCAGCCTGCAACCACCCCAAAGGCGGTAAAAGTTACAGATAAAAAAAAGCCCGAAAATTCTTTTAATCAGAACTTTCAGGCTTTCTTGACCTTCCTAAGAAGGAAATATGGTGGGTCGTGTGGGATTCGAACCTACGACCAATTGGTTAAAAGCCAACTGCTCTACCAACTGAGCTAACGACCCGACGCGAGGCGCATGATACTGATTTAATTCAGAAATTCAACACTTCGCGAAAACTTTTTAGAAATAACGAGTGGGATCTACCAGCCCGGCGGTTGCAAAGCCCGCTGCACGCAGACGACAGCTGTCACATTTACCGCAGGCGCGGCCCTGATCATCAGCCTGGTAGCAGGAGACCGTCAGCGCGTAATCAACGCCCTGCTGAACCCCTGCCTGGACGATCTCGGCCTTGCTCATGGCCTGTAGTGGAGCCTGAATACGGAAGCCCTGCCCTTCTACACCGGCCTTGGTGGCCAGATTAGCCATGCGCTCAAAGGCCTCAATGAACTCCGGGCGACAATCCGGGTAACCGGAATAATCAACCGCGTTCACGCCAATAAAGATATCCCGCGCACCCAACACCTCAGCCCAACCCAGCGCAAGCGACAGGAACACGGTATTGCGCGCCGGCACGTAGGTCACCGGGATGCCCTCGGTCGGGCTTTCCGGCACCTCGATGCTGGCATCAGTCAGCGCAGAACCACCCATGCCATTGAGATTAAGGCCGATCACCTTGTGCTCGACCACTCCCAATTGCCGAGCCACCTGTTCAGCCGCCTGCAATTCGGAGCGATGCCGCTGGCCGTAGTCGAAACTCATGGTGTAACAGCTGTAGCCATCGGCCTTGGCCAACGCCACCACGGTGGCCGAATCCAGGCCGCCGGATAGCAGGATTACCGCTTTCTTATCGCTCATATCAATGTCCCGGCTCATCATTCCAGAGAATCTTGTGCAACTGCATCTGCAGGCGTACCGGCAAGTTGTCGGCAATGATCCACTCGGCCAGCGAGCGCGCATCCAGCTCATGGTGACTCGGCGACATCAGCACTTCGCTAACGCGCTCAGCCAGGCGGTACTGGATCAGCTTGCTCACCGCCCAGTCATAGTCCTCACGGGAACAGATCACGAACTTGACCTGGTCATTGGGCGTCAACAGATCGATATTCTCGTAGCGGTTACGCGTCACCTCGGCCGAGCCCGGGGTTTTCAGGTCGAGGACCTTACTTACCCGCGGATCGACCGCCGACACATCCAGCGCGCCGCTGGTTTCAAGCGACACCTCGTAGCCGGCATCACACAGACGCTTAAGCAGAGGAACGCAGTTGGGCTGGGCCAACGGCTCACCACCGGTTACGCAGATGTAGCGCGGTTTATAGCCGGCAACCTGCTCGACAATGGCGTCCAGGGACATGATCTCGCCGCCGCTGAAGGCATAGGCGGTGTCACAGTACTGGCAACGCAGAGGACAGCCGGTCAGGCGAACGAACACAGTCGGCAAGCCAGCGGTGCGCGTCTCGCCCTGCAGCGAGTAGAAAATCTCGGTAATGCGCAGGGTATTTTGCATATCAGCCACGGGCGTGACAGCTAAACAGGCTGTCCGCCTCCGTTGCGGGAAAAGGGGCGCGGATTGTATACGAAATAGATTCCGGGTGAAATTCCTAACATCCCGCGGCGGCGACCCGATACTCACCACCAGGATTACTGGTCGTAAAAATATGGGAGAAATTTTAACGTTACGCGGCAAGGACCCAGCGGGGAAATACAGTAATGGCTGCCAATAAAAAACCCGCACAAAGTGCGGGTTTCTTGGTCAAGCATTCAGCGCTTAAGGTAAACGCTGCAAATCACGCTGTGCCAGCTGAGCAGCCGAGCTACCGGGGTACTGGGCAATGACCTGCTGCAGAATACCTTTGGCCTTGTCGCTATTACCCAGGCGCTGCTCGACATCAGCAAGTTTGAACAGCGAGTCAGGCACCTTGGCGTGACTTGGATAGGTCTGGCTAACCCGCGCAAAGGCCTGGCCAGCCCCCTGCAGATCACCCTGCGCCAAATTCACCTCACCCAGCCAATACTGCGCGTTGCCGGCGTACTGGCTGTTCGGGTATTTACGCAGGAAGGCGGCAAAGGCCTGGCTGGCTTTGTCGAAGTCCTTAGCCTTGATCAGGTCAAAGGCAGCTTCGTAAAACAGTTTTTCCTTTGCTGGATCGGCCGGCTCATTGCTGGCCGACGCTTGCGCCTGCCCCGCCGCTGGCGGAGTAGGTGTACCACTGGCATTGATCGCGCCAGCAGCTGAAGAATTCTGGCCGGTCGCAGCACCTGCTGCACCACCACTCACACGTCGATCAAGATCCTGATAACGCTCCAGGCTTTCTTGTTTCAGACGCTGAATTTCATTCTGTTGCTCTTCCAGCGTACCGCGCAGTTGCGCGATTTCTTGTTGCATCTGCTGTAACTGGTTGAACAGCATGCCCTGCGCCGTGACAGGGGCCGCAGCCCCTGTCGCGACGGAGGTGCCGGACGTACCGTAACCAGCAGGCGGATAACTGCTGCCGTAACCGGCATTGTTATCTACCACGGGAACCTCAGCCCACGCCGCAAGCGGCAGGCTGAGCGCCAAAACGGTTAAAGCACGGCGGCACGTACGCATATCGAATTACTTACGCAGTTCGACGCGACGGTTTTGAGCCCACGAGGACTCGTCGTTACCAGTGGCGATTGCACGCTCTTCACCGTAGGAAACCAGTTCCAGTTGAGCCGGGGAAACGCCCTGCAGTACCAGGTAACGCTGCACAGCTTTGGCGCGACGCTCGCCCAGAGCCATGTTGTATTCACGAGTACCGCGCTCGTCAGCGTGGCCTTCCAGAACTACGCGAGCGCCATTGCCTTGCAGGTCTTTGGCGTGCACGTCCAGAGCGCGCATGGCCTCTGGCTTCAGGTCGGAGCTGTCGTATTCGAAGTAGAAGGTGGTGATAGCGCGCAGAGCAGCTTCTTCGCTCAGGCTGCTGTCGATACCGCTGTTGGCGTCATAGCCAGCGTTAGGATCGGTAGCGCCTTCGCCTGCAGCGTCGCCGCCTTTCGAGGAACAACCTACTGCTACGGCGAGAGCCAAGCTCAGTGCAGCGAACTTACCAAATTTCAGCATTTCCATCATGTAACTCCTAATGAACCCCAGTGTGTTAAGCAGTATTTCAAACAACAACGGTGTAACGCCGCATCAGTTCAGGTAAGGGGACCAAGAAGGCTCTCGAACTTCGCCTTGAGCGGTAGGAAGAGGGAGCCTCACACGTCCATTGGTGGACGCTAATACCAAGACTCCCCGACCCTGCTGGCGGGTGGCGTAGATTACCATGGTGCCATTGGGCGCAACAGTGGGCGACTCATCCAGACTGGTGTCTGAAAGTATCCGCAAATTGCCGCGCTGCAGGTCTTGTGCCGCCACCTTGAACACTGTGTAACCATCCTGGCGGTGAATCATGACCAGGGTCTTTTCATCAGCGGAAAGCTTAGGGTTCGCGTTGTAGTTACCGATAAAGGTCACACGCTCTGCCGAGCCACCATTGATGTTGGTTTTGTAGATTTGTGGTTTACCCGAACGATCTGACGTGAAGTACAACGTCTGACCGTCCTTGCCCCAGAAAGGTTCGGTATCGATGGATGCCTGATTGGTTACCCGGCGCAGCTGACGAGTACCCATATCCATCACATAAATTTCCGGATTGCCGTCCTTGGACAGAACGAACGCCAGGCGATTACCGTCCGGCGACCAGGCTGGTGCGCCATTCAGACCCTCAAAATTGGTGACCTGTTCACGGCGACCGGTATCGATATGCTGCACAAAAATGCGCGGACGCTTCTGCTCGAACGAGACGTAAGCAATGCGACGACCATCCGGGGCAAACGACGGCGATAGAATCGGCTCGCGAGATTGCAGCAGGGTCACGGCACGGGCGCCGTCATAGTCGGAGCGCTGCAGGGTGTAACGGGTGTTGTTAACCGCAAAACGCTCGGCAGTCACATACAGCATACGAGTCGAGAACGCGCCTTTGACGCCGGTGAGCTTCTCGTAGGATTGATCGGCGATATGGTGCGCCATATCGCGAAGCTGATCGACACCACCACCCACGCTGCCGGTCATGACCTGCTGCTGAGTGGCCACGTTGAACAAGGCAAACTGCACCTGCAGACGACCGGCGTTCGGCACAATACTACCGACCAGCACGTACTGTGCGCCTAGGGCCTGCCAGTCACGGTAGATCACTTCAGCGGCCTGAGTCGGCAGGCTGATCATGTTCTGTCGTGGAATAGGCTCGAATACGCCGGAGTTGCGCAGGTCATTGCCAATGATTTCAGACATGTCCTCGGGTAACACACTGCCACCCTGCCAGCCAAAAGGCACCACAGCGATGGGTGTAGCACGGTCGGTGCCCTGAGTAATCAGCAACGGATCAGCAGCGTGAGCACTACCGACCAGCATGGCCAGCCAAAGTAGAGCAATACGAGTGAAAATATTCACAGGCCAAAATTCTCCGGGTCAAAGATTAAGGTGCGCTGACGATACATCCGATCAAAAGTAGCGCGATCAAGTTGTTGCATCTCTGGAATGCGGCCGATATTTCGCAACGCTGCAACTGCAGAATCATCGAAAGATCGATCACCACTGGAGCGAATTATGCTGGCATTGGTGATAGTGCCGTCAGGCAGCATCTCAACCCGCAGCTCAGCAGTCATACCACGACGAGCTGTCGGCGGAAGCACCCAGTTTTGCTGGACCAATCTCTTGAATAGGTCATCCAGACTGCCTGAAACCTCATCGCCAACGGTATCAGCAACAGCCTGCTGATGCCCGACATCGTCGGACAGCAACTCGGCCAGTGCAGCAGCCTTCTTGTCTTCCACAGCTTTACGCTGAGACGCTTCTGCCGCCTTCTTCTTGGCGTCATCGGCCTTTTTCTTCTTCGCAGCTTCAGCGGCGGCTTTCTTCTTCGCCTCCTCTGCCGCTTTTTTCTTGGCGTCTTCAGCAGCCTTTTTCTTGGCCGCCTCATCTGCTGCTTTCTTTTTGGCTACATCAGCGAGCTTCTTCTGCTCCGCGGCCTTCTTGTCGGCGTCAGCCTTTTTGGCAGCCTCCGCTTTCTGAGCCTCTTGCGCTTTCTTTTGTTCCGCAGCCTTGGCCGCTACTTTTTCCTGTTCAGCCTTTTTCTGCTCAAGCTGTTCAGTTTCGTAAACCGGAGCGGTGGTTTTCTTGGTTTCGCCAGCGATTTTCTGATTGGTCTGAGTAGTGGCCTGGCTTTGCGACTGCAGCTTGTACAAGGTCGCCTGCACTACCGGCTTGGCCGGCGGCAGGTCCGGGGCAAAGGCGAAGCTGACGAACAGCATGGCAAACATGATGACGTGCAGCGCCACAGCCCAGACCAAGGGCCAGAACAAACTCTCCGAAGGCGAACGCTCGCGCTGGTACTGCATCAGGGGGCCTCGGTAATCAGCCCGACGTTACCCACGTCAGCCTGCTGCAAGCCACCCATGGCCGCCATCACCGTGCCGTAATCGACGGATTTGTCGCCACGCACGAACACCTGTACCTGCTTACCGGTTGCCCGGCTCTGGTTGATGATCGCAGTGACCGCGCGGGTCATTTCTTCTAGCGTCAGCGCTTTGTCCTGCACGGTATCGACATCGACCTCGGTACCCATATTCCAGAAATAGGTCTTGTCGGCCTTGATCGAGATGGTCAACACCTGAGCGTTATTGTCCTGCGGCAAGACTTCACTGCTGACTTTCGGCAGATCGACCTTGACCCCTTGATTGAGCATGGGCGCGGTCACCATAAAGATCACAAGCAGCACCAACATCACATCGATGTAGGGCACCACGTTCATCTCGGCGACGGGCTTGCGTCTGTTGCGAATTCTGGCCATGGCTTAAAACCTTTCGTAAAGAGTGCCTAAGGCTTAGTCGTCGCTGGTGTGGACTTTGCGGTGCAGAATCGCCTGGAACTCGTCGGCGAAGGTGTAGTAACGGCCAATCAGCATTTCGCCACGGGAGGCAAAGCGGTTGTAGGCGATTACCGCAGGAATAGCGGCAAACAGGCCGATGGCAGTAGCGATCAGCGCCTCGGCAATACCCGGGGCCACAGTGGCCAGGGTCGCCTGCTGCACCTGGGCCAGACCACGGAAGGAGTTCATGATGCCCCACACGGTGCCGAACAGGCCGATATAGGGGCTGGTGGAACCGACGGTAGCGAGGAACGGCAGGCTCTGCTCCAGCTTCTCTTCTTCACGCGAGATGGCCACGCGCATGGCGCGGGCCACGGCATCCATCACCGCATCAGGATCAACGCCGGCCTGCTGACGCAGACGCGAAAACTCCTTGAAGCCAGCGCGGAAAATCTGCTCCAGGCCAGAATCAGGGTCCGGGTTGCTACCCGCCTGGCGGTACAGCTTGGACAGATCGATACCCGACCAGAAGCGCTCCTCGAAATTATCCAGAGCCCGCTTGGCCGCACGCAGCAGCGCGGTGCGCTGAAAAATCATGACCCACGAAGTGACCGACGCGGCCACCAACGTCAGCATTACCAGTTGCACCACCAGGCTGGCGTTGCTGATCAGACTCCACATCGACATGTGGTCAACGGCGTTGGCTTCCACGCTTACTCTCCTGCTCTAGATGTACCCGCGCCGCCCTGCTCGGCAAAGGCCGTATGCAGAGCCTGGGGAATGGCCCGGGGCTTCAAATTGTCGGCGCGCACACAGGCCACCATAAACTGCCCTTCACAAAGCAGCGCATCATCCGTTGCCCGCCTGACCTGCTGACGAAAACGCAGGCTGGCACGGTTTAATTCGATTACCTCTGCGCTTACCAGCAACTCGTCGTCGAGCTTGGCGGGCGCGTGGTAACGCGCTTCAGCCGTATGCACAACGAACAACAGGCCCTCCTCGGCCAACGTCGACTGGAGAAAACCCAGATCACGCAGGCGCTCGGTACGAGCCCGTTCCATAAATTTGAGGTAATTGACGTAGTAGACGATGCCGCCAGCATCGGTGTCTTCGAAATAAACCCGACAGCGATGGGTGAACGGCGTAACTCCGTTTTGCGCGCGCATACTCTAGTCCTAGCTTCCGGTCTTGCCAATTGGGTACAACAAGTATTTTTTCTTACTCTGCCGCGCTATCAAACGGGTCAGTTACCGGTAGTTCGCCCATACGCTTCGGCACATTCAAACCAAAATGCAAATAGGCGTGACGTGTCACTACCCGCCCACGTGGAGTCCGCATGATGTAGCCCTGTTGAATTAGGTATGGCTCCAGCACATCCTCGATGGTGTGGCGCTCTTCACTGATGGCAGCGGCCAGGTTATCGACCCCCACCGGGCCACCGTCGAACTTCTCAATCATGGTCAGCAGTAGACGCCGATCCTGATGGTCAAAGCCACGCTCATCGACATCCAGCAGGTTCAGCGCCAGGTCGGCAATTTCCCGGGTGATATCGCCCTGCCCGCGCACTTCGGCAAAATCGCGCACACGGCGCAGCAGGCGGTTGGCGATACGCGGCGTACCGCGGGCACGGCGGGCAATCTCAAAGGCGCCATGGGGCTCGATTGGCAGGCCGAGAATCCCCGCTGAACGCATAACGATGGTCGCCAGGTCGTCGGTGTTATAGAACTCCAGACGCTGGACGATACCGAAGCGGTCGCGCAGCGGGTTGGTCAGCATGCCTGCACGCGTGGTCGCGCCAACTAAGGTAAAGGGCGGTAGATCGAGCTTGATCGAGCGTGCGGCCGGCCCTTCGCCAATCATGATGTCGAGTTGAAAATCCTCCATTGCCGGGTAAAGCACTTCTTCAACAATCGGCGAAAGACGATGGATCTCATCGATAAACAGCACATCGCCCGGTTCAAGATTGGTCAGCAAGGCGGCCAGATCACCCGGCCGCTCCAGCACTGGACCCGAGGTGCTTTTGATCGAAACGTTCATTTCCTGCGCGATGATATTGGCCAGGGTGGTCTTGCCCAGACCGGGCGGACCGAAGATCAAGGTGTGATCAAGTGCCTCGCTGCGGCCACGGGCCGCCTGGATAAACAGCTCCATCTGCTCGCGTACGCTCGGCTGGCCAATATATTCGGCCAATTTCAGCGGGCGAATGGCACGATCAACCTGCTCATCACGGTCACGCGGGGCTGCGGTAATCAGGCGATCAGCTTCTAGCACTAAACCATCCCCTTCAGGGCTCGACGAATCATATCTTCACTGCTCAAACCGTCTTCTTTAATAGCTGAGACGGCGCGACTGGCTTCCTGGGGTTTGTAGCCGAGTGAAATAAGTGCACTGACTGCATCATTCTCCGCGCTTGAGACTGCGCCACCGGCGCGAGGTTCCACCACCAGGTTCGACATACCGGGTACGGTTTCCCAAGCCTTGAAGCGGTCCTTCAACTCAACCAGCAGGCGTTCGGCGGTTTTCTTGCCTACGCCAGGGATCTTTACCAACACCGAGGTATCTTGCGCTTGCACGCAGCGCACCAACTCGTCGACCTCAAGGCCAGACATCAAGGCAAGGGCCAGTTTCGGGCCGACGCCGTTGAGGCGGATCAGCTCACGAAACAGCTCACGCTCGCGCTTCTCGAAAAAGCCATATAGCAGATGCGCATCCTCACGCACCACCAAATGGGTGTGCAGGGTCAGTGGCTCCCCCACCGAGGGCAAACGGTACAGGGTGGTCATGGGCACTTCCAGCTCATAACCCAAACCATTTATGTCCACAATTACATGGGGCGGCTGCTTTTCCGCCAGGGTGCCGCGCAAACGTCCGATCACCGCTGCTTTCCTTAAAAATTACGCTACAAACGAAGGCGACCGGCACGCCGCTTGGCGCCGACCAGGCCATGGGGAATCAGACTCTGCCGGTGGTGGGCATGGCACAGGGCAATGGCCAGGGCGTCCGATGCATCGATCTGTGGTTTTTGCACCAGCTTGAGCAGGTGCATGACCATCAGCTGCACCTGCTCTTTGTCTGCCCCACCGCTGCCGGCAATCGCCTGCTTGACCTGGGTCGCGGTGTATTCGGCGATATCCAGCCCTGCCTCCATCCCCGCGACGATAGCCACACCACGCGCCTGACCGAGCTTGAGCGCAGAATCCGGGTTGCGCGCCATAAACACTTGCTCAATACCCATGGTCACAGGCCCGTAAGTTTCGATGACCTCGCGCACACCACGAAACACCACTTGCAGACGCTCTGGCATCGAACCGTTGCCCGTACGAATGCAGCCAGAGGCGACATATTCGCAATTGCGCCCCGTATCACGCACCACACCGTAACCGGTGATGCGCGAACCGGGGTCGATGCCAAGAATCAAGGTCATGCCCTACGCCCACTCAAGGCACCAGCTAATTCAGCCGGCACACTGTCTATTTATCCAGTTCGCGAGTATAGGGCCAGCCCAGTCCGCCGTCACCCAGGCAGGCGCTATAAAAATTTAACGCTGCATAGTGATGACCCACTGGGTAGCCGCCTATAAAAAAGCCGGAAGTGCTCAGGCATAACCTGAAGACTCCCGGCTTTTAATTGATACACCCACACTCAGCCAAGCTGTTCCATGATTTCGTCAGGAATTTCGGCGTTGTGATAAACCTCCTGCACATCATCGAGGTCTTCCAGCATATCGATCAGTTTGATGACCTTTTGTGCGGTCTCCAGATCAGCAACCGGCGCACTAATCGAGGGAATCATGGCGATTTCCGCTTCATCGGCCTTGAAACCGGCCGTACTGAGCGCTTCGTTGACGCCATGAAAATCGGCAAAACTGGTAGACACCAGGGCAGAGCCGTCCTCGCTCATCTCCACGTCATCGGCACCGGCTTCCAGCGCCGCTTCCATCAAGGCATCTTCGCTGACGCCTGGAGCAAAGCTGAGCTGACCCTTGCGGTCGAACATATAGGCCACCGAACCATCGGTGCCGAGGTTGCCGCCACACTTGGTAAAGGCGTGTCGCACTTCGGCGGCGGTGCGATTGCGGTTGTCGGTCATGGCCTCGACGATAATTGCCACACCGCCCAGCGCGTAACCTTCGTAACTCAATTCGGCGACGTTGTCGGCTTCGTTGTTACCGGCGCCACGAGCAATGGCGCGGTCGATAACATCGCGCGACATATTGGAGGTAAGCGCCTTGTCCACCGCTAGACGCAGACGTGGATTGTCCGCCGGGATCGGGCCACCGTGCTTGGCCGCAACCGTCAGCTCACGAATGATTTTGGTAAAAATCTTGCCGCGCTTGGCGTCCTGACGCCCTTTGCGGTGCTTGATGTTGGCCCACTTGGAATGACCAGCCATAACTCACTCCGGTTGTTTCACATTTGATATCAAGGCGTGAGAGTTCGAGTCTCTCCGTCCTGCCATAAAGAAGAAGCCTGGAAAACCAGGCTTCTTTTCACGCTTTATTCCGCTTTCGGCTGCTCGCGCAGGCGAATGTGCAGTTCACGCAGCGACTTGTTGTCCACCTCACCCGGCGCCTGAGTCATAACACAGGCCGCGCTCTGGGTTTTCGGGAAGGCAATCACTTCGCGGATCGACTGCGCACCGGTCATCAGCATCACCAGGCGATCCAGACCGAAGGCCAGGCCACCATGGGGCGGTGCACCGAACTTCAGAGCATCGAGGAGGAAGCCGAACTTCTCCTGCTGCTCGTCTTCGCTGATACCGAGTACGCGGAACACAGTCTGCTGCATCGACTTGTCGTGGATACGGATCGAACCGCCACCCAGCTCGGTGCCGTTCAGGACCATGTCATAAGCGCGCGACAGGGCTGCAGACGGGTTGGCTTCCAACTCAGCCGGGCTGCACTTCGGTGCAGTGAACGGATGGTGCATCGCAGTCAGGCTGCCGTCGTCGTTCTCTTCGAACATCGGGAAGTCAACGACCCACAGCGGTGCCCACTCACAGGTCAGCAAGCTGAGGTCATGACCCAGCTTGATACGCAGCGCACCTAAGGCTTCGCTGACGATCTTGGCCTTATCAGCACCGAAGAACACGATGTCGCCGTCGACTGCGCCGACGCGGTCGAGGATCACATTGATGTTGTCCAGCGGGATATTCTTGACGATCGGCGACTGCAGGCCTTCAACACCGCTGGCGCGCTCGTTGACCTTGATATAGGCCAGGCCTTTGGCACCATAGATGCCAACAAACTTGGTGTAATCGTCGATCTGCTTACGCGGCATGCTCGCGCCGCCCGGCACACGCAATGCGGTTACGCGGCATTTAGGATCATTGGCCGGGCCGGCGAAGACTTTGAAGTCGACATCTTTGAGTTGATCAGCGACGTCAACCAGCTCCAGCGGGTTACGCAGGTCCGGTTTATCGGAACCGAAACGACGCATGGCTTCGGCCAGAGTCATATGTGGCAGCTCGCCGAATTCAACGTTCAGCACTTCTTTGAACAGTTGACGAACCATCTTCTCGGTGATGGCCATGATATCGGCCTCATCCATAAAGCTGGTTTCGATATCGATCTGAGTGAATTCCGGCTGACGGTCAGCACGCAAGTCTTCGTCACGGAAGCACTTGGCGATCTGGTAGTAGCGGTCGAAACCCGCAACCATCAGCAGCTGCTTGAACAACTGTGGCGACTGCGGCAGGGCAAAGAAGCTGCCAGCGTGGGTACGGCTCGGCACCAGGTAGTCACGCGCGCCCTCAGGAGTGGCGCGGGTGAGGATCGGCGTTTCCACATCGAGGAAGCCGTTATCATCCAGGTAACGGCGGATGCTGCTGGTGATGCTCGAACGCAGCTTAAGCTTGGCGGCCATTTCCGGGCGGCGCAGGTCGATAAAGCGATAGCGCAGACGGGTTTCTTCACCGACATCGGTGTATTCGTTGAGCGGAAACGGCGGGGTTTCCGCTTCGTTCAGTACTTCCAGCTCATAGCCCAGCACTTCGATTGCGCCGGAGGCCATGTTGGCGTTGCCGGCACCGGCCGGACGCAGACGCACCTTACCGGTGATTTTCACCACGTATTCACTGCGCACTTTATCGGCAGTTGCGAAAGTTTCGGCCCGATCCGGGTCGAATACCACCTGGGCCAGACCTTCACGGTCACGGATGTCGAGGAAAATCACCCCGCCATGGTCACGGCGGCGATGTACCCAACCGCAAAGGGTGACTTCCTGGCCGTCCAGGCTCTCGTTCAGTTGGCCGCAATAATGGCTGCGCATCATGGTGGTGGTCGCTTCTCTTGAGTCTTGAATTCGTTGGGCCGCAGTGACTGCGACGCTCGTTGGCCGGACAACCGGCTGGCGCATGCGCCATTTTCCGCAATTGCACTGCCTTTAAGGGGCGCGAAACGATCAGCGGTGCATACGCAGCCGACTGTTCGCCCGACAAAACGCGGCAAAGCGCGGGATTATATATGGTTAAGCCGCCACTTGCAGCCGCCGCCCCACGCGCTTTTGCCAGCCCTTCCTATACTCAGGCATGCAACGATTTGACTGTCGAGAAGTGGAGAAGCTTATGGCCACGCCGAACCTGGCTGAAATACCCAGCGATTTGCTGGCAGACTTTCGCCTGGAATCCAGCGAACAATTCCAACGCTGCGAGCAATTGCTGATTGAGCTAGAGCACGCCCCCGATGACCGTGAGCGCCTGCGCGAGCTGTTCCGCCTGGTGCATACACTCAAGGGCAACTTGGGTTACATCGGCCTGGATACGCTGATGAGCGTGCCGCAAGCCATGGAAGACGTACTGTCGTGCCTGCGCGAAAGCCAACTGCATTTCGACAGCCTGCTGGGCGATATCCTTCTACTGACCCTCGACCACCTTAAAGAGCTGATTCAGCACGCACTCGGCGGCCCAACAGCGCAACTCGACGCAGCCCAAAGCAAGGCGCTGACCCAGGCACTCAGTGCCCTGGCACTGGCACCAGCAGCGCAACAAACCAGTATTCGCAGCGCATTGCTGCAACAACTCGACCCTAGTTCAACGCCGCCCACAGTCATTACCACAGACGAACCCGCGGCCGCCGACTTACTCAGACGCTACGGTATCGAGCCGGACGCTGACCTGTTGTTCTTTGTCGATCTGATGCAGGCCAGCGAGCGTCGCTCACACTTCTGGCAAGGCCGTGGCCTTCGCCAACTCGACTTGGCCCTGGCAATCAACCAGCTTGGCGGCAACCCAGAACACCCCGAACAACTGGCAGCAGCCATATGCCTGCATGATCTGGGCATGGCTTTTCTGCCACTGGAAATGCTCCACAAGGAGGCGCACTTCAATCGTGAAGAGCGCCGGCAGATGCAATCACACCCACGCCTCGCTTATGACCTGCTCAAGCGTATGCCTCGCTGGGACGCCGCTGCAGAAATAACCCTGCAGCACCAGGAACACGCCGACGGCAGTGGTTATCCCAAAGGCCTGAAGGAAGTCGAAACCAGCCCCGGCGCCCTGATTATCAACATCGTCGACACCTTCGACGCCCGCACACATGAACGCGCCCATCAAACACTGAATAAACGCCCGTTGCTGCGCGCCATCCTGGAAATCAACAACCTTGCCGGCCGGCAGTTCAGCACACACTGGGTCGAGCTGTTCAACCAGACGCTGCAGCAACATCCAGAGCTGGCACATCGCTAGACCCTAGAAAAATTGAACCCACGCCAAGCAATAGCCTCCAACCATCACTTTCATTGATATAAACCACAATAAAGCTCGGTAAAACCCATGGTAGGCTCTGCCCATCACGCGGGCAGCAAAGCCCCGAGCCACCTGAGAGGAGAAATGGTATGGAAATCAATATCGGAATTGCCGAGCAGGACCGCGCCGCCATCGCCGAAGGCTTGTCGCGCCTGCTCGCAGACACCTACACCCTGTACCTGAAAACCCACAACTTTCACTGGAACGTCACCGGCCCGATGTTCAACACCCTGCACCTGATGTTTGAAGGTCAGTACACCGAACTGTCGCTGGCTGTCGATCTGATTGCCGAACGCATTCGCGCCCTAGGCTTCCCGGCCCCTGGCACCTACGCGGCCTACGCCCGCCTTTCTTCTATTAAGGAAGAGGAAGGTGTGCCGAATGCCCAAGACATGATCAAACAACTGGTTCAAGGCCAAGAAGCTGTAGTGCGCACCGCACGCGGCATTTTCCCGCTACTGGACAAAGTCAGCGACGAGCCCACTGCAGATCTACTGACCCAACGCATGCAAGTGCATGAGAAAACTGCCTGGATGCTGCGCAGCCTGCTGGCCGCCTAGGTAAAACACTTAAAAGGCCCGCCTCCGCGGGCCTTTTGCTAGGCGCTTGCCCAGCAGCTGTTCTATGCTTTGGTCAATTGCAATTTGGCCACAGTGACGTGCATGAACAAACCCGCTAAAGCTCCCAGCATTTTAGAACTGTACCCCGAGGAAACCCGCGATGCTGCGGCGCTTCTGAAGAAGGCGGTACCGCTGATGATGCGCCACGATATCCCACCCAATCCGGTGCATTACGCCCTCTGGTACACCTACAGCAAAGGCCTGGAACCCGAGCTCAATCGCCGCTTGGACAAAACCGTCACCGACTTTGACAGCTTCCCGCCGGAAACTGCGGCCAAGCTGTTTCGCGACTACATCATTCATGGCGAGCTCGAAGAAGCCCGTGCCGGCCAGCAACAAGTCATCGAACTAGTCGATGACATTGAAGGCAACGTGTCACGTAGCATCACTGGCAGCCGCAACTATCAGGTCAGCCTGGAGCAGGGCCTGGCGGCATTACAGGAACCCATCATCGATGACCTGCCGAATGTCCTGAATGAGCTGCAGCAAAGCACGCAACTGATGCAGGACCAGCAAGACAAATTCCTTTATCGCTTGAATGCCGCACAGCAAGAGATAAAGAGCCTGCGCAGCCAGCTCGAGCGCGCGCACATTGCCGCAACACTGGACAGCCTGACTCAGGTCTTCAACCGCAACGCCTTCAGCAGACTGTTGGAGCAGACCCTCAGCACTGAACATGTTGGCGTCGCCTTGGTGATGCTGGATATCGACCACTTCAAACAGTTCAACGACCAATACGGCCACCCTTTGGGTGATCGCGTACTGCAGCACGTTGGCCAGTTGCTGCGCGACCTCCTACCCGTCCGCGCCATGGCCGCACGCTATGGCGGTGAAGAGTTCTGTATCATCCTGCGCGATTGCTTTGACAACGCAACGGCTTACGCTTTTGCCGAACAGTTGCGCCTGAAGATTCAGTCACTGCGCATCAAAGTCCGCCGCACCGACGAAGTACTCGATAGCATTACCGCCTCTTTCGGCTTCGCCCTTGCAGAGCAAGGCGATACGCTAGAAACCCTGCTCACCCGCGCCGACGACGCGCTTTACCAGGCCAAGCGCGATGGCCGCAACCAAGTAAGCCCTACCCCAAGCGAAACAGCCCTCAGTGCTTGATTGAGAACCCCACCTCTTTGCTGTTAAATACGCCCCGTGCCGCTGATCCGTACCCATGGCTCAGCGCATAGGCTGGTACCACGCGCTTTTACTCATCCCCTGCAGCACCCAATACGCGCAGCCAGCCCTTCCTGTCGATTCTTTAAATCAAGCGAGCTCATCGAACATGTTGAAAATTGTCCACCTTCTGACGGGCGCTATCGCCCTGCTACTTTCTTTTGCCCCACACTTTGGCGACACACCACAACCACTCTTAGAACAACCCAGCGCACTCTGCCTCTCCCTGTTCGGCCTACTGAACCTGCTGCTTGCCCCACAGTTACCCATCTGGCACGCCGGCCTGCGCCATCAAGCGCAAAATCTGGTGTCCGCCTTACTGGTACTCGGCACCCTGCTCCAAGCCTTGATTCTGCTCGCCCCACTGCCAGTAATTGCTAACCAACCGGCCAGCCTGTTTAGCCTGCTTATCATTGCAGCGGCCGTAGCCGTGCATCTAGCAGCCAACCTGCGTCTGAAATCGCGCAACACCTCAAGCTCGCAAGACCTGGGCGACCGCGAAACAGGCACCGTCAAGTGGTTCAACACCTCGAAGGGTTTCGGCTTTATCTCCCGTGATTCGGGCGACGATATTTTCGTGCACTTTCGCGCCATTCGCGGTGAAGGCCACCGCGTCCTGGTCGAAGGCCAGCGAGTCGAGTTCGCTGTAATGCAACGTGACAAAGGCCTGCAAGCCGAAGACGTCATCGCCGCGCTGCCTGCACGACGGTAAGCGCATAAACGCAAAAGGCCCGCGCACTGCGGGCCTTTTGCGTTTTATAACCAATCAATAATGTGGCGGCGGCGCCTCATCCTCAGCCATACCGAAGTGCGAACTCACCTCATCCTGGCGCTTGATCAATGCGGCCACCTGCAACTGCAAGCGCTCCAGAAGCCGCTGCTGCCCCACCAGCGCATCATTGAGTGCCTGAATAGTGTCGTCCTGAAAAGCCAGACGGCTTTGCAAGTCGTTGATGCGTTCTTCTATATCCACCAGTCAACTCTCAGCAAAACAAAAATTTCCGGTCAAAACCAGACGTAAACGGGCTTTCAATGCTGCCAATTGCTCAGGCGTATACGCCTGCGCTGGGTGCTTACCCCAAACAGGCGCTGGCCAAGCCGCATCCTCACGACGCCGCACGATGACATGCATATGCAACTGACTGACCATATTGCCCAAAGTCGCGACATTCATTTTGTCTGCCGCAAAACAATCCTTGAGCACCTCCGCAAGGCGATTTGTTTCCTGCCAGAGCTGCAACTGATCTGCCGCATCCAACTGAAACAACTCGCTGACATCTTCACGGCGCGGCACCAGGATAAACCAAGGGTACTGCGCATCATTCATCAACAGCAGACTGCATAACGGGTAATCACCCATCCAGACAGTGTCCTGCTGCAAGCGCGAATCCAGAACAAACATAACTATCTACCTTAAGAAAAACCCACTAACTCGGCTTTGACTGAAGTCGAACAGGCCAAGCACCACCACCTGAAACCTGCTCAGCCAACTGACTGCCAAATCGAGGACAGTAACCCAGATGCGCAGGATACGCCGAAGCTGAAAACACGACACCCACAACCCCATCACAACCACGCACCAATAGACAGCACTCAACAAAATCTCCACAGGCACACGCACCAAAACTGTTCCCTTCGGTAATCCTCGCCCAGCAGCCAAATGCTATAAAACAGTCAGATGCCGGCAAGCACCTGAAAACAGAGCAGAAAACGACAGCGAAAATGCCTTTCACCGGCCATAAAAATAGAAATAACCGCGGAAAAACCTGAGATAAACCAATTAAAACCCCGAAAACCCTGACATCACAGATCAAATCGAGGATAAAAAATTGGCTTTCGGGTTTTTGTGCACGACTATTGCTAAGCAATCCATGACGAATCGCACTGCACCGTTTGGCTGCTGAAGGCAGTCACCGAGCAAGCGCAAAAATCCGTCAGCATTGACTTCGAGCACGCCAGCAGCACCTACAAAAATGCGACATGACTCATAAGCTTTTGCGACACAGCCGTGAAGAAATCGTAATGAATAGATTGCAACTATCGCCAACATTGGCAGCGTGCTATAAGTTACCGCCGACACAAAAAGAAAGAGTCGTCCATATAACAACCAGCCGGACGGCGCAACTTTTCTAAACCAAAGGAGCAATCACGATGCAAGTGATGAAGTGGAGCGTAATCGCCCTCGCAGTAGCAGCGGGCAGCAGTCAAATGGCCATGGCTTCTAGCCAGTCAGAATCCAAGGGTTTCCTTGAAGACAGCACCCTTAACCTCTTCAATCGCGTTCTTTACATGAACCGTGATTTCCGTACAGGTGGCCCTCAGCGTAACTCTCAGAGCTATCGTGAAGAAACTGGCCTCGGTATTCGTGTAATGGCTGAGTCCGGCTTCACCCAAGGTACAGTGGGTGTTGGTGTCGACGCGCACAGCTTGAGCAGCATCAAGATTGATGGCGGTCGTGGCCACAAAGGTAACGGCCTGTTCGACACTACCAGCAACGGTCACAACGATGACACCCAGACTGAAGTCGGTGGCGCCATCAAGTTCCGCATCTCCGACACCGTTCTCAAATACGGCAATATGCAAACTGCTAGCCCGGTATTTTCCACCGACGACAGCCGCATCCTGCCTGAAGTTGCAACCGGCACCTTGCTGACCAGCAACGAAATCGAAGGCCTTGAACTGACCGCCGGTCGCTTCACCGCCATGAGCAGCCAGAAGAGCAGTGACCGCGACACCTTTGGCCTTAAAGAAATCAACATCATTGGTGCTAGCTACAGCTTCACTGACGATTTCTCTGGCGCTATTCACCACTCCGACGCTGAAGACAACTTCAAGAAGACCTACGTCAACTTGAACTACAACCTGCCACTGGCAGAATCTCAAGCTCTTAACTTCGACTTCAATGGTTATAAAACCAGCGGTGACGGTAAAGAACTTCTGGGCGAAATGGATAACACCATCTGGAGCTTGGCAGCCGCTTACTCGATGGGCGCACACAAGTTCACCGTGGCCCACCAGCGCTCCACTGGCGACACCAGCTACCGCTACGGCGATATTGACGGCGGCGGCACTATCTGGCTGAGCAACTCAGTTCAATACTCCGACTTCAACTACAAAGATGAAACCTCCTGGCAGGTTCGCTACGACGTCAATATGGCTGAGTACGGCGTTCCAGGCCTGAGCTTCATGACTCGCTACACCATTGGCGACAACATTGATGTTGCTGGTGATAACAACGCAGAAGAACGTGAACTGGACATCGAAGCCAAGTACGTGATCCAGGAAGGTGCTGCTAAAGACCTATCCTTCCGCGTTCGTAATGCCTTCTACCGCGCCGATAACTCGCTGGATGGCGACCTCAACGATTTCCGCGTAATTGTTGAATACCCACTGAGCATTCTGTAATTCAGACTGTTTAGCTGGTAAAAAAGCCCGACCTAGGTCGGGCTTTTTATTGCCAGGTAAAACTTACAACGGCAACGCATAAGTCCCCGTTACATGCGCCACCAACTCATCTTCATTACCCTGCGAATATACCGAAACCTCGCAAACAGCCTGGCGACGGCTCAGCCGCAATATCCGAGCCCGTGCCAACAAATCAACTGGCTTGGGTTTAACCAGAAAGTTGATATTCAAATTAGATGTCACAGCCATCTCTACCCGCCCGAGACTACCCAGCACCACCGCATACATCGCTGCATCTGCCAGCGCCATAATCGTTGGCCCCGACAAGGTGCCGCCTGGCCGAATCAATTTACTATGGAACGGCACCCGCGCCAGTGCACCGTCGGCGTCCAGCCGGTCGATGCACAGGTTGATGTCTTCTGCCATCGGCAGCCCTGCCCGTATAAGCGCCTGCACCTGTTCCGCAATCAATATCGACACACTCCCCTCCTTTTATAAGCACACGCCAGCATCCTGTACGCATCTGTACAGGCACCGTACAATGCGGGCCATTCAAAATCTCTTGCAACCGACAGAACAGCCAAATATGCGTACCAGCCAGTTCCTGCTCTCGACTCTGAAAGAAACCCCATCCGATGCCGTGGTGATCAGCCATCAGCTGATGCTGCGTGCCGGCATGATCCGCAAGCTGGCTTCCGGCCTGTACACCTGGCTGCCCATGGGCCTGCGCGTACTGCGCAAGGTTGAGAAAGTCGTCCGCGAAGAAATGAACGCCGCTGGTGCGCTGGAAGTGCTGATGCCAGGCATTCAGCCGGCAGAGCTGTGGCAGGAATCCGGGCGATGGGAGCAGTACGGCCCGGAACTGCTGCGCATGAAGGATCGTCACGGCCGAGACTTCTGCGCAGGCCCGACCCATGAAGAAGTGATCACCGATCTGGCGCGCAATGAGCTGAACAGCTACAAGCAGCTGCCAATCAACCTGTATCAGATCCAGACCAAGTTCCGTGACGAAATCCGTCCGCGTTTCGGCCTGATGCGCGGCCGCGAGTTCATCATGAAGGACGCTTACTCCTTCCACGTCGACCAGGCTTCGCTGCAAGAAACCTATGACCGCATGCACCAAGCCTATTGCAACGTATTCACCCGCCTGGGCCTGAACTTCCGCCCTGTGCAGGCAGATACCGGCTCCATCGGTGGTACTGGCTCCCACGAGTTCCACGTACTGGCTGACTCTGGCGAAGACGATATCGCCTTCAGCGACAGCTCCGACTACGCCGCCAATATCGAGAAAGCGGAAGCGGTTCCGCGCGAAAGCAGCCGTGGCGCGGCGACTGAAAGCATGCGCATGGTTGAAACACCTGACACCAAGACCATCGACGCGCTGGTTCAAGGCTTTGGCCTGGCCATCGAGAAAACCATCAAAACCTTGATGGTGCACGGAGCCAAAAAAGGCACACTGGTCGCCTTGATCGTACGCGGCGACCACGAACTCAACGAGATCAAAGCTGCCAACCTGGAGATAGTTGCCAGCCCATTGGTGTTCGCCAACGAAGCCGAAATTCGCGCGGCCATCGGTGCCGGTCCAGGCTCACTGGGCCCAGTCAACCTGTCGATCCCTTGCATCATCGACCGCTCGGTTGCCTTGATGAGCGACTTCGCCTCTGGCGCCAACATCGACGACAAGCACTATTTCGGTGTGAACTGGGAGCGCGACCTACCGCTGCCGGAAGTTGCCGACCTGCGCAATGTGATAGCCGGCGATCCAAGCCCGGACGGCAAAGGCACTCTGGAAATCAAACGCGGCATCGAAGTTGGGCATATCTTCCAGCTGGGCACCAAGTACAGCGAAGCGCTGAACTGCCAGGTGCTGGGTGAAAACGGCAAGCCGGTGATTCTGACCATGGGCTGCTATGGCATCGGCGTTTCCCGCGTGGTGGCAGCAGCCATCGAGCAGAACAACGATGACCGCGGCATCCTCTGGAATGATGCCTTTGCGCCTTTCCATATCGCCTTGGTACCGCTGCGCTACGAAACCGACGCCGTGCGCGAAGCCACCGACAAGCTTTATGCCGAGCTCACTGCGGCGGGCTACGAAGTATTGCTCGATGACCGTGACAAAAAGACCAGCCCGGGCATCAAATTCGCGGATATGGAACTGATCGGCATACCGCATCGCATCGTCGTCAGTGATCGCGGCCTGGCCGAAGGCAACCTGGAATACAAGAGCCGCAAGGAAACCGAAGCCCAGGCCGTGCCTGTTGCCGACATCCTGAGCTTTATCCAGGCCCGCATCAGCCACTGATCTCAGCCCTTTTAGCAAGAGTCGTCATGTTCAAGCGAAACACCCTCAGCCTCATCGCCACCCTTGTGGGTGGCTGTCTGCTACTCAGCGGTTGCGCCAACCAGTTGCCGCAACGCAGCGAGCACGAGGAGCGCGTCGAGCGCAAATTGCTCGATCACAGCCTGCAGATTGATGTGGGTGAACCTCGCGTGTTGGAGTTGCCGCAGCGCCGTGTGCGCGTGCATGAACAGAAGACCTTCGAGGTCACCGCGTTTGACGTGACGCGCCGCTATGACCGCTACACCCCTTACCAGCCTTGGCGTGAGCTGTATGAAGTGCCACTGGGAGCATTAGCGGTAGTCGGTGGCATCGGCGCCAACGTGCTCAACGTGGTACTACTCGGCAGCCTGCCTGATACCGTCACCAAAGACTGGATCAGCTACGGCTTTGCTGGGCTCAACCCGGCGATGAACGTTGAATCTAACGGTCGCTCGCAGCAGAACCTCGCCAGCCTTGAGGAACGCCGTCAGGATGCGCGCATGGAGTATTCCAGCCTGCCATGGGCCGAGCGCCCGGTACTGATTAAAGCTGGCGAGCAGAACCATGAACTGCTCACCGACCGTAACGGCATCCTGCGCCTGAACCTGCTCGACAGCCCGTTTGCCGAAGAGGACGTCACCCTGATTAGCACGCTGCTGCTGACGGTTGAAGACGATCAGGGCTCGGCCCGCGCCGATGCTTCCCTGCTGGTCAGTCGTACACTGCGCGGCAAGCTGCAGGAAGCTCACAGACTGATTTACGACGATCTTGAAGATGACGACGTTGCCCAGTGGGTACACCGGGTCAAACGCCTGTCAGAGCTGGGCTTGGAAGAGGAAGCCAGCGAACTGGAACAGAGCCTCATAGAGCTGACCCGCAATGATCCTGAACTGCAGAAGATTTTCCTTCAGGCTCTGACCAAAGACGCTGGCCGCCTTGTCGCCGATCCTGGCAACGACTGACGCCCCATGCTGCAGCGCCTGACCTGCGCCCTACTCGGCTTGCTGCTCTGCAGCGCAGCGTATGCACAAGTGCGCCAAGCGCCGGAGCCGGAACTGCGCACACTGCTGCAACAGACCGTGGCCCAAGCGGATAGCTTTCAGGATCGCTTCGAGGCCGAAGTCTGGCTGCTGGATATGTCCACACGCATGCGCCGCTATATCCCGGATGCAGAAGAACGCCTGAGTCTGCTGCGACTGGTGCATCGCGAGGCCAGCAAAGCCGGCTTGCGCCCCGACCTGGTGATTGCACTGATTCATGCCGAAAGCCATTTCGATCGATTCGCCATCTCATCGGTCGGAGCCCAGGGCATGATGCAAGTGATGCCATTCTGGAAAGCCGAACTGGGCCGCCCGCAGGACAACCTCACCGATAACGCCACCAATCTGCGTTACGGCTGCACCATACTCAGCTTCTATCTACGCAAGGAAAACGGCGACCTTAACCGCGCGCTGGCGCGTTATAACGGCAGCCTGGGCAAACACACCTACTCGGCCAAGGTGGTCGGTTTCTGGCACGATTTCTGGTACGTCAAACCGTAATGAGTTAGCGACGCGGAGCACAGGACCCAAGCAGGACAGGAAACCCTATACGCCGCGTAACTCATCAACGACTCAGCGCCGCACGATAAATCCGGCAATCCCCTGCAATGCCAGCTCCTGCAGCTCCAGCGCAGTCACTTCGGCAGCCTGCGGCCCCCGCCCTAACCAGCTAGCCAACTCCGTCACCGCAGCCTCATCGCCTTCGAACAGCACTTCGACGCGACCGTCTTCCATATTGCGCACCCAACCATCGAGTCCAAGATGCTCAGCTTGCTCAGCAGTCGCCTGACGAAAACCCACACCCTGAACGCGACCGCTGACGTAGCCATGCTTGCAGATACGCGCCATGGTTCTAGCCCTCCGCCTTGAGTGCGGCCAGACGGGCAGTCAGACCGGCCGCCGTCTGCTCACCCAGCAGGCGCTCGCGCATGCGGCCCCGATCGTCGACGATATAGGTCACCGGCAGTACCTCGGCACGCGGCAACTGATAGCGCTCGGCCGGATCCTGCGCCAACACGGTAAAGGTAATGCCCATGTCCTGCGCTGCCTGACTTAATTTTTCGCCCTGCAGCGCATCGAAATTCACCCCGAGCACCTGCACGGATTGCTGCTCAAGCTGTTTCTCCAGAGCATTGAGTTCGGGAATCTCAGTGCGACAGGGTGCACACCACTGCGCCCAGTAATTAATCACTAACCACTGGCCTTCCAGGCGCTCAACCGCTACCTTTCGTCCATATTGATCGACGCCTATGTCTTCAGCGCAACCGGCCAGAATCAGACCTATGCCTACACCCACAACAGCACGAATGATCGCCTGGAAACGCATTCCCATGCATTCGCTCCCTGATTCCATAAGGTTGATATGACATTAGATGCCTTGCGCCTTGAAGTGCCGGACATCCTCGAAACCGAGGTCGCGCCGCTGGCCGACCTCAACGAGCAGCTGGCCCAGGCCCGCCTGCAGTCGCCAGAACTGGCCTTGCAGCAAGCGCTTGGCCTGCTCTTCAGGCTGAACCGCAGCGCCATGACCTTACTCGAAAGGCAGCGCGCACTGCAAAGTTTCAGCGATCAGTACCAGCATTACAGCAAGGCCTATCAAGGCGAAAATCCCCCGACGGCCTTGTTTGTCCATCTGTGCAGTGAACTGGCCATCGGCTTCAAACGCCTGCTTCTGCAGATATTGCAAGGCCGTCAGCCATCTCGCCCGCACCTGGCCTGGTGCCTGTATATGGCCCAACATTTTCTCGCGCAAAGCCTACTGCGCCACTATCAGCTGTATCAGGAACCGCCGCCCAGCCTGTGGCGCGACAGCCATCTGCTGTACTGGATCGGCGAACATCAGGACTGCCTGGACGAACCAGTAGCCGCGGCGTTTACCCCGCAACCGGCAAACACCATGCGCGGCATTTATCAGCAGATGCTGCTGTTGGCCTTGAGTAATCCATTCCACCTTGCCGATGGCGAGTGTGCACTGCTGTTCGGTGCGCTCTCGCCACTAGCTGGGCTGGCGCGCTTGCTGCCCTGGGATGAGGACGATGAGATCGAAGGGCCGACAATTGATCTCACCGAGGCGCAACCTTGCCTGAGCTATGCCCAGACGCCAGAAGGCAGCGCTGACTATTTGCGCCGCTTCGAGCTGGGCGCCCTGCTGGTGGCCCTGCATGAGCCGGCACCACTGCAAAGCAAGGCCGAGCGTCAGTTGCTGGAGCGCGTGCAGCAGCATTGGCTGGGGCGTCAGCAACGCCGACATACCCGCGCCGACCATAGCTCGGAGTGCAGCATGGTGGTCGGCCTGCCCGCTATTCATGCCCAGTTGCTGGAACAACGACCGTCGCGCACCAGTGCGCAGATGCTGGACGCCAGCGCAGGCGGCGCTCGCTTGCTATGTAATGCAGATCAAGCCGCGCAACTGTCAGTTGGCCAGCTTGTGCTATTGATCACCGGCAGCGATACGCCGACCCTGGCCCTGGTGCGCTGGCGACATCTGAACAGCGAAGGCCTGCACCTGGGCTTGCGCTACCTGAAAGGCCTGCCGCGCCCAGTCTGGTTGCGGCGCGCGCCCAGCGCCCAGACCCACCCTGGTGTGCTGCAAAGCACTCCAGCTCCGGGTAATGGCTGGCACCATGGTTTGTGGCTGCCTAATGGACAGTTTGTTGAGGGGGAAAATGTCTGGCTGCAACTGGCTAGCGCGCATAACCAGGCGATTCTGCCGCTGCCGACCGCCAACCTGATCACCGCATCCGTCACTCGCTACCCGATGCAGCTGGCTTAAACACTCTTGTCGATACGCTAAAACTGCGAGAACGGTCACGCCGAACGTCGGCCGAGCGCACAGTTTCATCGGGCTAGCCAAGCTTATAATTCATCGCACTCACGCTTGATGCGATCCGTTATTAGCCTGGAACACAACCATGACCCAAGCCCTCGATAAGTTGGTCGGCCCTGTGCCATCTGCCATCGTCAATCTCGCCCGCTTACAGGTCACCCCGTACGAAGGGCGCGTCGCTGAGTTCAACGTAGCCGCCTGGTTGCACCTGCCAGGGCTGGCCAATTTGCCGGTATCCCTGTTGATCAGCTATCGCGACGGAACCACCCGCCGCGAAGTAATGGTCGACCACGGCAAGGTCAATCAGCACAGTAAAATCCTGCTTTCAAGCGTGGCCCGCCTACCGGTGAAGCTGAAGATCGAAGAGATGCAGGTGCGTTTGCGCTCTGCCGTGCCGGCGACCAGCCTGGTGGTCGAGGAGTTGTTTGTGCAAGCAGTCGAATTGCCACAAACCGATAGCCGTCAAGCCCTCGCCTGACAGCCTCCGCTATACACAAACCCCGCGCACTGACGCGGGGTTTTGCGTTTAGCCCGAGAGCATTCCCGCCGGCCCGCACTTCGCGCCAGAGTCAGGCGGCACTGCAGTTGTAGATGAGTCAGAAATGACTGGATGTTCAGATGGGCTGGAATTGACCAAGGACTGCGGCCAGCTGCTGAAGCGCAGGCCAGTGATGCGATTAAGGCGCTCGAGGGCCTCTTGCGGATCACGCTGGTACAGATGAATCACTTTGCCTTTAGTGGCTGTCATAACGCCTTCACACTCCGCCAATCCCTGCCTTGCTGGCAACCTGATCGCTATCTGCAAGACAGATAGCCAGAAGCGTGCCAGCTTCCCTTTAACCGCGTTTGGCGACCTTCATGGTCGCCCGTGCCATCATGCGCCATCAGCACAGCGCCGCAAACTGACGTTTTACGTCACTTCTCGGGTTCAACCTCCGGCTGCAGCCACTTCGCCAAGTCTTCACCAAATAGCTCAGTCTGCTCTTCCTGCAGCTTCACCAAACCACTGCGCAGCGCCGGATACCAGACCTCGTCTAGCTGCTCGGGCAGGTTCTCCACCCTAGGCAGCGGCCAGGGACTGTGGCTGAGCAGTTGCTGCAGCGAATAGTGGCCAAGGTCACGACTCAACACCCAGGTACCGGAGCCCGTTGGGGCGATCAGCTTCTGCTGCTCGAGAAACACCAGAATTTCTTCCCACTCGTGCTCTGCCAGCGACCAGCCCTGACGCTGCACATCCAGCAAACGCACTTTCAAACCGGATTGCTGACGCTCATAGAACACCCGCAGGACGCCAAGCGCCATCAACAGACGCGGTATCGCGCGCTTGCGCCACTGCTGGGAAAACCCCAGGTTGCAGACCAGTTCAGCGCCGAACAGCACAATCAGCCAGGACAGATAGATCCACAACAGAAACAGCGGCACCGTGGCAAATGCACCGTAAATCAACTGATAACCGGGAAACAGGCGCACATACAGTCCGAATAGCATCTTCGCCACTTCAAACAGCACAGCTGCAAACAAACCACCCAGCAGCGCATGCCGCACCGGCACCTGAGCATTCGGCACCGTGGCATACAGCAAGGTGAATGCAGCCACACTAAACAGCAGCGGCATGAATTTCAGCAGCGCCTGGGCACCGAGCAAGGCATCCGGGCCGGAGATCAGTGACAACGACGTGAAGTAGGTACTGATGGCAAAGCCACCGCCAAGCAACAACGGACCCAGGCTGAGAATCGCCCAGTACAGCAAAAAACTCGAAACGCCACGACGTGGCTGCCGCACGCGCCAAATGATGTTGAAGGTTTTCTCGATCGTCACCAGCATCCAGAACGCCGTCGCGGCCAACACTGCCACACCAATCCAGGTCAGCTGGCGCGCCTGAGTGGTGAAATCGCGCAGGTATTGCTGCAGCGTCTCACCGGCAGAGGGCACGAAGTTGCGGAAGATAAAGCTCTGAATTTGCTCGCCAGTATCCTGAAACGCCGGAATGGCCGAGAGCATGGAAAAGGTCACCGTCATCATCGGCACCACCGCAAACAGCGTGGTGTAGGTCAAGGCTGCAGCATTACTGGTGCCTTGATCGGCAATAAAGCGCTGCAACAAAAAACGCCAAAACTCCAACAGGTTCTTAACACGCTGCAGCATGCCCTCTCCTTAGCCATTTGCATTCCGGCAACCTGTGCTATAGGCGCAGGCGTGAATGCCGTTAGCGGTTAGAATAGCCGCCATCGAAGGTAACCGGCGACCCGAACATGACCGCTATGACGCTCTACCATAACCCGCGCTGCTCAAAGTCGCGCAGTGCATTGCAATTGCTGGAAGACCGCGGGCTTAACCCAACCATCGTGCGCTACCTGGAAACTCCGCTGAACGCCGCCCAGCTACAGGCGCTGCTCGACAAGCTCGGCATCAGCCCACGGCAACTGCTGCGCACGGGCGAAGATGAATACAAGACCCTGGGCCTGAACGACCCACAACTGACTGACGCACAGCTGATCGAGGCCATGGTCGAGCAGCCAAAACTGATTGAGCGCCCCATTCTGGTCGTAGGCGACAAAGCCGTCATCGGCCGCCCGCCTGAAAATGTTCTGGAGATCCTGCCGTGAGTGCACCCTACATTCTCGTGCTGTATTACAGCCGCCATGGCGCCACTGCCGAAATGGCCCGCCAGATCGTCCGCGGCGTCGAAATGGGCGGCCTTGAAGCGCGCCTGCGCACCGTGCCAGCGGTCTCTAGCGAGTGCGAAGCAGTGGCAGCGGACATCCCCGCCGAAGGCGCGCTGTACGCCAGCCTGGATGACCTGAAGAACTGCGCAGGCCTGGCACTTGGCAGTCCGACCCGCTTCGGCAATATGGCAGCGCCGCTCAAATACTTTCTCGACGGCACCAGCGGCCTGTGGCTGACCGGTGGCCTGGTTGGCAAACCGGCTGGCGTATTCACCTCAACCGCCAGCCTGCACGGTGGCCAGGAAACCACCCTGCTGTCGATGCTACTGCCACTGCTGCACCATGGCATGCTTATCACCGGCCTGCCCTATAGCGAAGCCGCGCTGCTGGAAACCCGCGGGGGCGGCACGCCTTATGGCGCCAGCCACCACGCCGGGGCTGATGGCAAACGCGCGCTGGATGAACATGAAGTCGCCCTGTGCCGCGCACTCGGCCAGCGCCTGGCACAAACCGCGGCAAAACTGGAGAACACCCGTGGCTAAAACCGCAAAACCGCTGCCGGCTCTGGAGTGGCTAGAGCCGCGCCTGAGCATCAGTCGCGCAGCCAGCCTGCTGAGCTTTTCTGGCCTAGGTGCATTACTGCTGGTGTGGAACCTGTGCTTCGCCAACATCCCCGGCAACCTGCTCTGGGTGATCCTCGGTGTACAACTCGCCCCCCTGCTATTGCTCGCACCCGGCCTGATCCTCGGCAACGCCCGCGTCCACGCCTGGGCCTGCTTTGTGGTCAACCTGTACTTTATTCAGGGAGTGCTTGCCGCCTTCGATCCCAGCAAGGCGCTGTATGGCTGGTTACTGACAGGGCTTAGCTTCAGCCTGTTTTGCGCTGCACTGATGTTTACCCGCTGGCGTTTTCAGTACGAGCGCAAATTGGCGGGTGAGGCCTAATGCGTTTGGTGTTGCTCCCAGGACTCAATGGCAGCACCACACTGTTTGGGCCTTTATTGGCAAACTTGCATCCAGCACTTGAAGTGCTGGCCCTAGAACTGCCAACTCAAGGTAACCAAACCCACAAATATTTGGCCGATCTATTGTTATGTAGGCTCGGCAATACACCCTACGTGCTGCTTGGCGAGTCGTTTTCCGGGCCCCTGGCCTATCAGTTGGCGCTATGCCAACCACCAGGTTTGCGCGGCGTGATCTTCGCTGCCTCATTCCTGAGCTCGCCGCACCCATTACTGCAGCTAATAAACTACCTACCTTTACCTCGCTGGCTACTCAGGCAGAGAACCTTATTAAACTTGTTCTGCCTGAGTAGCCAAGCCAGCTCCGAACTGACTCAGTTGCTGGACGAAGAAATCCAGAAACTTCCAGCGCGCTTACTGCGAGCCCGCCTGCACAGCCTTAGCCAACTACAGAAACCCACAATGCAGCTCGAATTCCCTGCACTGCACTTACTGGCCAAGCAAGACCGGCTAGTAACCCGCAGGGCTCAGACCAGCCTGCAGACATGCGGCTCACAGCTAACCGAGATCGCACTAGATGGCCCGCACTTCCTTCTGCAGACCCAGCCACAGGCTTGTGCAGATGCTATAGAGCGCTTTATTACCGGACTGCCGACTGACTAGACAGACTGTTACCAGCCGAGGGTTTCTTTTAGAAAGGGGATGGTCAGCTTGCGCTGGGCCTGCAATGACGCCTGATCCAGGCGCTCAAGCAAATCGAACAAGGCACTCATGCTGCGCTCGCCACGGGTCAGGATAAAACGTCCGACTTCATCACTCAGATGCAACCCGCGGCGTGACGCGCGCAGTTGCAAGGCGCGTAACTTATCCTCATCGGACAGTGACTGCAGTTGAAACACCAGTGCCAAGGTCAGGCGCGATTGCAGGTCAGCTAGTTGCACCGGTAACTCGCGCGGCGAACTGCTCGCGGCCAGCAACAGACGCCGGCCGCTGTCGCGCAAACGGTTGAATAGGTGAAATAACGCCTCTTCCCAGTCACTTCGCCCCACCACCGCATCCAGATCATCCAGACAAACCAGCTCGCACCGCTCAAGATTGTCGAGCAGCGCAGGGCCGTACTCGACCACCTCGGCCAGCGGCAGATACACCGCCGGCTCGCCGCGCTGCTCGAAACGCAGACAGGCTGCCTGCAGCAGATGACTACGACCCACGCCCTCGCCGCCCCACAGATAGATCAGGCTTTCCGTCCAGCCAGCATCGGCCTCACACAGACGCTCGACATAGCCCAACGCCGCAGCGTTGGCTCCGGGGTAGTAATTGGCGAAAGTGGCGTCATCGCGCAGACGCACACCTAAAGGCAGTTGTATGGGTGTCATGCTGGGTTGTGCGGCTCGTCGGGACCGCTTACTGGCTCACCGTAAAGATCGGAAAGTTTATATAAATCATGCAGATGACGCACTAATACCATAATCACCGCCGCTACTGGCAGGGCCAGGAGGATACCGGTGAAGCCAAACAGTTGGCCGCCGGCCATTATCGCGAAGATTACGGCGACCGGATGCAGACCGATGCGGTCGCCCACCAGTAGCGGCGTCAGCAGCATGCCTTCCAGCATTTGCCCGACGATAAATACCGCAGCTATACCCATCAGCGGGTAGAAATCCAGACCGAACTGGAACAAACCGGCCGTCAGTGCCGCGCCAATGCCGACCACCACACCCAGATACGGCACGATGCTTGCCAGACCTGCGAGCACACCGATCAGCAGCCCGAGCTCCAGGCCAATCATCATCAGCCCAGCGGCATACATCACCCCCAGCGCCAACATCACCAACAATTGACCCCGCAGGAAAGCGCCAAGCACTTCGTGACATTCGCCGAACAGTTGCACAACAAGGCCTTCACGGCCGCGCGGCAGCAGGCTGCGCAGCTTGGCAACCATCAGGTCCCAGTCGCGCATCAGGTAGAAACTCACCACCGGAATCAGCGCCAGATTGGCCAGCCAGGCCAACAGTGCCAGGCCTGAAGAGGTGGCCGTTGACAGCAGCATGCCGACGATATCGGTGGTTTTATCCAGCTGCCCGGACAGCGCGGTTTTCAGCTGATCAAAACGCCAGAAACCTTCGCTAAGCCCCAGTTTGAGCTGAACCCATGGCAGGGCCTGGTTCTGTGCCCAGTCGAGCATCTGCGGGATCAACTCGTACAAGCGCACCAGTTGCTTACCCAGCATCGGCACCAATACCAGCAGCAGAATAGCCATGATCAGGGTGATCAGTGCAAAGACCACCACCACACCCCAGGTCCGCGACAGTTTCCAGCGTTCCAGGCGATCGACCAGCGGATCGCCCATATAGGCCAGCAGCACGCCGATCAGAAATGGCGAGAGAATCGGTGCCAGCAGGTACAACAGGCCGCACAGCAGTAACGTCCCGGCTATCCATATCCAACGATGCGAATCGATCATACCCAGCGCTCCATATGCCAACGTTTAATCCAAAAATACTCAACCCGTGAGGCCCGCTACATAAGAAAACCGCAGCTCAGTAGCTGCGGTTTTCACGTCACAAACTGGGTGTAATTGCCGCAGTCTACCAGCGAAACCTCAGCACATTGTCAGGCGCTACCACTGCGGCAGCGGGTTCCGCTGCAGTGGCCGGCGGCGTAACCGACTGGCTGGCATCAAGTACTGGGGCATCTGCCGACACTTCCTGCAAGCGCGCCAGGCTCAGTTGCGCGCGCAACTGCTCGGCATTGGCATTGACGGCAAAGGTCAGCGTATCGCCCTGCACCTTGCGCAGCTGCGCCGCAAAGGGCTCAAGAATGCGCTGCAACTCGGCGTAGCGCGCCAAATCGACGCCCTGCACCTCCACAGTCAAACCACTCGAGGCACCTGCAGCCACGATAAAACGTGGCGCCAGACGCTGATTGACGGCCAGCAGGATGGCATCAGCCAGCGCGGCCTGATCGGCGCCCTGCACACTGCCCTGCTCACGCTCATCACCCAACCACAGGCGCCACTCGGCCTGCCACTGGCCATTAGCTTCGCGCGCCATCACTGCCAGCAAGGCATCGGCGGCGTAGCGTTCGGAGGCTTCACGCAGGGCAGCCGGATCATTCGCCGTAAGGTTTTCCGGCACCGCCACCAGTTGTTCGGCCAGATCAGCCAATGGCAGGCGCAGCGGCAGACCACGGTGCTGCGCGGCATGATTAAGTGGTGCTGCAGCCGCTTGACCATCACCGAGCAGACGGCTGCCGTCGCTGGCATCACTCAACCACCACAGCAAAATGCTTGGACGATTTGCGCCCCACAGCGACAGGCCCGCCTGACGCAGACTGCGATCGGTGCTCTGCGGGTCAAAGTCGACCAGCAGCTGCTCGCCCTCATAGCCATATTTGCTGACGATCTGTTGCGGGTCCTTGCGCAGCGCCACCAGTGCCGGGTTCTGCGCCGCATCGACCTTGCCGGTCAGGCGCAACACCAGGGTATCTAGCGCGCGGCTCAGGGCGGCAGCGCGCTCTTCCGGTTGCTGGCTGCTGACCGCTTCGCGGACTTGGTACAGATCACTCACGGGCGCGGCCAGAGCTGGCAGGCCGGACAGCGACAAACAGACTAGAAGCAAGCGAGCGGTCAAACGCATGGATGAATTCTCGACGGACGGGAAGTGGCGCGCAGGCCAGGTTTAGCAACAGTTGCGGCCAACCCACGCCACATAAAGCAGGAGGCGCTGGCTCAAGAGTGTGAGTTTATGTGCTGTTAAGGCGCATTCCAAAGCCCTTTTCAGCCGCAGACTGCCAACAACAACCAGATTTCGAGCTTAAGCAGCCGCCCCAACAGCCGCAACCTTAGCGGGTGGCCGCTGCCGGGTAAGCCTGATAAAATCGCGCGCCTTCGCAGACCGCCGCCACAAGCGGCGGTGCCAATCCGAATTTCCCCTAAAGGCCTGGATCTATGAGCAAGCAACCCTCCATCAGCTACAAGGACGCAGGTGTAGATATCGACGCAGGCGAAGCCCTGGTCGAACGCATCAAAGGCGTGGCCAAGCGCACCGCGCGTCCGGAAGTCATGGGTGGGCTGGGCGGCTTCGGCGCGCTGTGCGAGATCCCGGCTGGCTACAAGCAACCGGTTCTGGTCTCCGGCACCGACGGCGTGGGCACCAAGCTGCGCCTGGCGCTGAACCTGAATATGCACGACAGCATCGGCCAAGACCTGGTCGCCATGTGCGTTAACGATCTGGTGGTGTGTGGCGCCGAGCCGCTGTTCTTCCTCGACTATTACGCCACCGGCAAGCTCAACGTTGACGTAGCCGCCACCGTGGTGACCGGCATTGGCGCGGGTTGCGAACTGGCTGGCTGCTCCCTGGTTGGCGGTGAGACCGCAGAAATGCCAGGCATGTACGAAGGCGAAGACTACGACCTGGCCGGTTTCTGCGTCGGCGTGGTGGAAAAAGCCGAAATCATCGATGGCTCGAAAGTCGCCGCTGGTGACGCACTGATCGCCTTGCCGTCCTCGGGCCCGCACTCCAACGGCTACTCGCTGATCCGCAAGATCATCGAAGTGTCGGGCGCTGACATCGAAACCACCCAGGTCGATGGCAAGCCACTGACCGACCTGCTGATGGCGCCAACGCGCATCTACGTTAAACCGCTGCTCAAACTGATCAAGGACACTGGCGCTGTCAAAGCCATGGCCCACATCACCGGTGGCGGCCTGCTCGACAACATCCCGCGCGTGCTGCCAAAAGGCGCACAAGCCGTGGTCGACGTGGCCAGCTGGACTCGCCCAGCGGTCTTCGACTGGCTGCAGGAAAAAGGCAACGTTGATGAGCACGAGATGCACCGCGTACTCAACTGCGGCGTCGGCATGGTCATCTGCGTAGCGCAGGATCAAGTCGACATCACTCTGCAAACCCTGAGCGCCGCTGGCGAGCAGCCATGGGTAATCGGCCAGATCGGCGAAGCCGCCGAAGGTGCTGCCCAGGTCGTACTGAACAACCTGAAACAGCACTAATGTCGGCACCGATGCCAACAGACTGCAATGTGGTGGTGCTGATCTCCGGCTCCGGCGGCAACCTGCAGGCGCTGATCGACAGCATCGCCCATGCTGGCACCCCGGCACGCATCGCCGCGGTGATTTCAAACCGCGCCGATGCGTTCGGCCTGGAGCGCGCCAAACAGGCGGGCATCGCCACCAAGGTGCTCGACCACAAGCAGTTCGAAGGCCGCGAGGCCTTTGATGCCGCGCTGGTTGAGGCCATCGATGCGTTTAATCCGCAGCTGGTGGTACTGGCCGGTTTTATGCGCATCCTCACCCCGGGTTTCGTCCGCCACTACGTCGGCCGCCTGCTAAACATCCACCCTTCGCTGCTGCCGAAATACAAAGGCCTGCATACTCATCAACGGGCGCTGGATGCCGGTGATAGCGAGCATGGCTGCAGCGTGCACTTCGTCAGTGAGGAACTCGATGGCGGACCACTGGTCGTACAGGCAGTGGTACCGGTACAGTCGGATGACTCACCGACCAGCCTGGCGCAGCGCGTACACCAGCAGGAACATGTGATTTACCCGCTGGCCGTGCGCTGGTTTGCTGAAGGCCGTTTGCAGCTGACTGCGCAAGGGGCCATGTTGGACGAGCAACTGTTACCGAGCACCGGACACCTTATTCGAACTTAGGAGACACCATGGGTCGCGCCTTACTGTTCGCTCTAACACTTCTGAGCCTGCCGGCATTAGCCGTCGAGCTGAAACCCTTTTCTGCCAGTTACACCGCCGACTGGAAGCAACTGCCCGTCAGCGGTAGCGCTGAACGCAGCCTTGAAGCGCTCGATAACGGCCTGTGGCAGCTCAACTTCGAAGCCTCGATGCTGATCGCCAGCTTGACCGAACAAAGCACACTGCGCGTGGATAAAGACGTATTCCTGCCGCAGACCTATCTGTACGAGCGCAACGGCCTGGGCAAGGGCAAGAAGATCGAGCACGACTTCGACTGGAGCGCCAAACAGGTGATCGGCAGCGACCGCGACACTCCGGTGCGCCTGCCGCTGAACCGCGGCCTGCTGGACAAATCGACCTACCAGTTGGCCCTGCAATACGACGTGGCCGCTGGCACTAAGACCATGAGCTACCAGGTGGTCGATGGTGATGAAGTGGAAACCTACGATTTCCGCGTGCTCGGCGAGGAGGTGGTGCGCACCAAGGCTGGCCTCATCGATGCGATCAAGGTCGAGCGCGTGCGCGACCCGACGCAAAGTAGCCGCAAGACCATCCTCTGGTTCGCCAAGGACTGGGACTTCTTGCTGGTACGCCTGCATCAGGTCGAGAAAGACGGCAAGGAATACCAGATCATGCTCAAGGAAGGCACAGTCGACGGCAAAACCGTTGCAGGTCGCCAGGACTGAGTTGATCCCATAAAAAAGCCGAGCTAAGTGCTCGGCTTTTTTATGGGCTGATTTCTGCAGGTTCGGCCCAGGGCCATCACCACATCAGATCATCCGGCACCTGATAGGCCGCATACGGGTCATCGGCATCTGGTGCTTCGGTCGGGGTATTGAGCAGTACCACGCGTTGTGGGTCGCGCTCCTGAATCTTTAGCGCGGCTTCGCGCGGGATCACCTCATAACCGCCGCCGTGGCGCACGATGGCCAGCGAGCCGCTACTGAGCTTGTTGCGCATCAGGCTGTTCACCGACAGGCGCTTGACCTTTTTGTCGTCGACGTAGTTGTAGTAATCCTCTGTGCTCAGCTTGGGCAGGCGCGAGGCCTCGATCAGCTGCTTGATCTGCGCGACACGGGCCTTCTGCTCAATCTTTTCCTGCTGCTGACGGTTAAGCTCCTGGTCACGGGCAGCCTTTTCGGCCATGGCCTGTTGAGCGGCGAGCTTTTGCGATTCGTCCTTCTCGACCTGACCTTTGTGCACCAGGCGTTGTTGTTTCTGCTGCTGCTTGCCGGCCTGCTTGGCCTGCTTTTCGTTGACCAGCCCAGCTTTAAGCAACTGATCGCGTAGTGAGAGAGCCATAACCTACCTTTCCAACCATCAATTTAAAGCGGGCGTACCCACCATCAGCGTGCAGACTGCACCCGCAAAACTCAACAACTCGGGGTCTGCTTTTCCAGCTTCTTCGCTTCGCCCCAGAGCGCGTCCAATTCATCTAGGGGGGCAATCTTCCATGTTGCGCCCTGCTTCGCGCAATGCCTGCTCGATAAAACGAAAGCGTCGTTCGAACTTGCCATTGGCCGCGCGCAATGCGGTTTCCGGATCAACTTTCAGATGCCGCGCCAGGTTGCTGACCACAAACAGCAGATCACCGATTTCCTCACTAATCGCCTCAGGGTCGTTCTCGCTCATGGCCTCGAGCACCTCATCCAGCTCTTCGCGCACCTTGTCCACCACCGGCAAGGCATCCGGCCAGTCAAAACCGACCTGGGCGGCGCGCTTCTGCAATTTGATCGCCCTGCTGAGCGACGGCAGCGCTGTGGGCACATCGTCGAGCAGTGAGAGTTGCTCAGGGGCTGCTGTCTTTTCGGCACGCTCTTCGGCCTTGATCTGTTCCCAGCGCTGCTTGACCGCGGTCTCTTCCAGCTTGGCCACATCCACTGCGCCGTACAGATCACCATCGGGGAAGACATGGGGATGGCGACGAATCAATTTGCTCGTGATGCCATCGACCACCTGGGCAAACTCGAAACGCCCTTCTTCCCGCGCCAGCTGGCTGTAATACACCACCTGAAACAGCAGATCGCCGAGCTCACCGGGCAGATGATCGAAGTCGCCGCGCTCGATGGCGTCGGCCACCTCGTACGCCTCTTCGATAGTGTGCGGCACGATCGTCACGTAGTTCTGCTTGAGATCCCACGGGCAGCCGTGCTGCGGGTCACGCAGCCGGGCCATCAGGTGCAGCAGGTCGTCGAGTTGGTACATAAGATTCCTTTACATCCGTAACCCTGAGCGTCGCGAGCGAAGGTCAGACAAGGCGAAGGGGAAGTGAAAAAGCGGAGTTGGCTTTTGCCAATGAGCATTTTTCAATTCCCCTTCAACGCAGTATCACCGAGCGCAGCAGCTCAGGAAACCCGATGGCGGCGCGCTTCGATAATATTCGGCAGCTGGGAAATACGCCCCAACAAACGCCCAAGCGCATCCAAACCAGGAATCTCCACGGTTATGGACATGGACGCAGTGTTGTCGTCCTTGTTCGAACGGGTGTTAACCGCCAGTACATTGAGCCGTTCGTTGAGCAGTACCTGGGTCACGTCACGCAGCAGCCCGGAACGGTCGTAGGCCTTGATGATGATTTCTACCGGGTAGGTCTGCACCGGCACCGGGCCCCAGTTGACCTGGATAATCCGCTCTGGCTCGCGCCCAGCAAGCTGCAACACCGAGGCACAGTCCTGACGGTGGATGCTCACGCCGCGACCCAGAGTGATGTAGCCGACAATCGGATCGCCCGGCAGCGGCTGGCAGCAGCCGGCCATCTGGGTCAGCAGGTTGCCGACGCCCTGGATCTGGATATCGCCGCGTTTGCCCGGCTTGAACCCCAGCGCCTTGCGCGGGATCAGCTCCAGCTGCTCGTTAACTCGATCCGGCTCGACCAGTTGCTGCGCCAGGTTGACCAGTTGCGCCAGGCGCAGATCGCCCGCGCCGAGGGAAGCAAACAGGTCCTCGCTGGTCTTCATATTGGCCTTCTCGGCCAACTTTTCGAAATCCACATGCGGCAATGCCAGGCGCTGCAGCTCACGCTCCAGCAGAACCTTACCGGCGGCAACGTTCTGGTCGCGGTCCTGCAGTTTGAACCAGTGAACAATCTTCGCCCGCGCCCGCGAGGTGGTGACGTAACCAAGGTTGGAGTTCAGCCAGTCGCGGCTCGGTGTACCGTGCTTGCTGGTGATGATCTCCACCTGCTCGCCAGTCTGCAGGCTGTAATTGAGCGGCACGATACGCCCGTTGATCTTCGCGCCACGGCAGTTGTGGCCGATCTCGGTGTGTACGCGGTAGGCAAAATCCAGCGGCGTTGCGCCCTTCGGCAGGTCGATGGCGTGACCATCCGGGGTGAACACATAAACCCGGTCCGGCTCAATATCCACGCGCAGCTGCTCAGCCAGGCCACCGATATCACCGAGTTCTTCGTGCCATTCAAGCACTTGACGCAGCCAGGAAATCTTCTCTTCGTAGTGGTTGGAGCTGGCCTTGACGTCAGTGCCCTTGTAACGCCAGTGCGCGCACACGCCCAGCTCGGCTTCCTCGTGCATGGCCTGGGTGCGTATCTGCACTTCCAGCACCTTGCCTTCCGGGCCGAGCACGGCGGTGTGCAGCGAGCGGTAGCCGTTTTCCTTGGGGTTGGCGATGTAATCGTCAAACTCTTTGGGAATGTGCCGCCACAAGGTGTGCACAATGCCAAGCGCGGTGTAGCAATCGCGCACTTCCGGCACCAGCACGCGTACTGCGCGCACGTCATAGATCTGGCTGAACTGCAGGCCCTTGCGCTGCATTTTTCGCCAGATTGAATAGATGTGTTTAGCCCGTCCGCTGATGTCAGCCTTGACCCCAGTGGCCTCAAGCTCGGTACGCAGCTGATCCATCACTTCATTGATGTAGTGCTCGCGATCCAGGCGGCGCTCGTGCAGCAGCTTGGCGATCTGCTTGTACTGCTCGGGCTCCAGGTAACGGAAAGACAGGTCTTCCAGTTCCCACTTGATATGGCCGATACCCAGGCGGTGGGCCAGCGGTGCGTAGATATCGAACACTTCGCGGGCTACGCGCTGACGTTTCTCATCATCGGCTTCTTTCACCGCACGGATGGCGCAGGTGCGCTCGGCCAGCTTGATCAACGCCACGCGCACGTCATCAACCATCGCCACGAGCATCTTGCGCAGGTTTTCCACCTGCGCCTGGGAGCCGAGCACCAGAGAATCACGCGGGTTCATCGATGCGCTGATTGCCGCCATGCGCAGCACGCCCTCAACCAGTTTGGCCACCACCGGACCGAAACGCTGATGCACCAGCGCCAACGGCACTTTGCCCTCGCGCACGCAGCGGTAGATTACGGCTGCGACCAGGGAGTCCTGATCGAGCTTGAGGTCGGCGAGAATTTCGGCGATTTCCAGACCGGAGCGGAAGCTCGACGCGCCCTCGGTCCACAGATTCTTCGCGGCATTGGCCTGCTGCTCAGCCTCGCGGGCGAACTCGCAGGCCTCGCGCAGGGCTTCGCGATCCAGCGCCGGATCGACACTCAGCACATGCCCGAGCCAGGCTTCAAGGTTGATGCTGCCGTCGTCGTTGATCGGCTGATGCGCTCTGACCTGAACCATCTTGCTTACCTTCCCTACGGTGCACGGAATGCACACCGAACAGTCGCCGCCTTCTATGAGCCGGTCGGTTTAACCACTTAAGGCGCGATCCCTGTGCGCCCCTGCAGCACCGAGATAAGGGCGACGCCGGATAAAACCAAGCACCTGCCGCCGTACCCCGGCGCTTCTATCTACTGCCTGACAAACAGCGCCATCGCTTCCACGTGCGCGGTTTGCGGAAACATATCGAGGATACCGGCGCGTTCCAGCCGATAGCCTTGCGCCAGCAACTCGGCGCTATCGCGGGCCAGGGTCGTCGGGTTGCACGACACATACAGCACCCGTTTGACGCCAAGTGTCGTCATTTGCTTGACCGCCTGCAGCGCGCCATCACGCGGCGGGTCCAGCAGCACGGCAGCGAAACCGCCCTGCGCCCAGCCAGCGTCAGCCAGCGGGTTGGACAGGTCGGCCTGGAAAAAGTGCGCATTGCCCAGGCCGTTGCTCGCGGCATTATCAGCGGCGCGCTCAACCATGGCCTGCACGCCCTCCACCGCCACCAGTTCCCGCACCCGCTGGGCCAGCGGCAAGGCGAAATTACCCAACCCGCAGAACAAATCCAGCACGCGTTCATCGGCCTGCGGCGCCAGCCAGTCCAGCGCCTGCGCGACCATGGCGTCATTCACCGGCTGATTGACCTGGACAAAATCGCCAGGCCGGTAAGCCAGGTCGAGATCAAAAGCATTCAGGCGATAACTCAGCTGCTGCGCTGGGTCATACGGCTGCGGCTCGGCGCTGCCGTGCAACCACAACTGCGCCTCCTGCGCGGTGCAGAACGCCTGCAAGCGAGCCAAGTCGGCTTCGCTCAGCGCAGCGGTATGCCTTATCAGCACAGCACTGGAGCTGCCGCTAAACAACTCGACATGACCAATGGCCTGGGGTTTATCCAGCTCACGCAAGACCTGCGGTAATGCGCGCAGGATCGGCTGCAAAGGCTGTACCAGAACCAGGCAATCGCTGATGGCGATAATGTCCTGGCTGGCGGCAGCGCGAAAACCAACATCCAGGCACTTGGCCTTATTGTCCCAGCGCACAGCAATGCGTGCGCGGCGACGATAACCCAGTTCCGGGCCAACCAGCGGCGCGGCCCACTCTTGCGGCTCAAGATTGGCCAAGCGACTGAGTTGCTCGGCGAGCATGCGCTGTTTCAGGGCAAGCTGATCGGCATGGGGCATATGTTGCAGGCTGCAACCGCCGCAGACTTTGGCATGCACGCAGGCCTCGCTGCGGCGCTCAGCGCTGGCGGTGAGAATGCGCTCAACCCGCGCCTCGACCACCTTGCCATGGGCGCCAAGCACCCGCGCTTCGATCTGCTCGCCAGCCAATGCGCCGCTGACAAACCAGGTACGCCCTTCGCTAAACCCGATGCCCCGACCATCATTGGCCTGGCGCTCAATGGCGAGTTTCTGTTTTTTTCCAACCGGAACCTGCGGCGCCCGGGAACCACCACTGGGTTGAAAGCGCAGACCGCCGTCTTTCTTGGCCATCAGTTGCTCGGTGCGTCGTAAACGCCACTGGACAGGTAACGGTCGCCACGGTCGCAGATGATCGCCACCATCACCGCGTTCTCGACTTCCTGGGATAGGCGCAGCATCGCCGCCACCGAACCACCGGAGGACACCCCGCAGAAAATACCTTCTTCACGTGCCAGGCGGCGCATGACGTCTTCGGCTTCCTGCTGCCCCATATCAATGATGCGATCAACCCGCTCAGCCTGGTAAATCTTCGGCAGGTATTCCTGTGGCCAGCGGCGGATACCAGGAATTGCTGCGCCCTCCATCGGCTGCAGACCGACGATCTGCACATCAGGCTTTTGCTCTTTCAAGAAGCGCGACACGCCCATGATGGTACCGGTGGTACCCATGGAGCTGATGAAATGGGTGATCTGCCCGCCCGTCTGCTGCCAGATTTCCGGGCCGGTGCTGGTGTAATGGGCAATCGGGTTGTCGCCGTTGGCAAACTGATCGAGCACCTTGCCTTTGCCATCAGCCTGCATCTGCAAGGCCAGGTCACGGGCTTCTTCCATGCCGCCCACCAGAATCAGCTGCGCGCCGTAAGCGGTCATCGCCGCCTTGCGTTCGGCGGTGGAGTTGTCCGGCATGATCAGAATCATGCGGTAGCCCTTGATCGCCGCAGCCATGGCCAGGGCGATGCCGGTGTTGCCACTGGTGGCCTCAATCAGCACATCACCGGGCTGGATATCACCGCGCTGCTCGGCGCGGGTAATCATCGACAACGCCGGGCGGTCCTTTACCGAACCCGCCGGGTTGTTGCCTTCCAGCTTCAACAGCAAGGTGTTACTGGTGTTACCCGGCAGGCGCTGCAAACGCACCAGCGGGGTGTTGCCGATGCAATCGGCGATAGTTGGGTAATGCGGGCTCATGGCGAACGAAATGTTCCAGAAGCAAAGAAGGCCGCCATGATAACGGCAAACCTCGCCCGGCCATATAACAGAGCCAATGTAGACAACAGCATTTGCCATAAGAACAGGTGCAGCCGCTAAACTGCACCAGGTCAATACAGGAGGCAGCGCGTGTTAAAGGATTTAGGCATCAAAGGCCGTGTGCTCATGCTCACCCTGCTGCCCACCAGCCTGTTGGCGCTGGTGCTGGGTGGCTATTTCACTTGGGTGCAGTTGTCCGGCTTGCAGGGGCAATTGTTGCAACGCGGGCAGATGATCATTGAGCAACTCGCGCCGCTGGCCGCACCGGCGCTGCATGCCGGTGACAGTGAGGTGCTGCAGCGCATTGCCAGCCAGGCACTCGATCAGCCGGATGTGCGCGCCGTGAGTTTTCTCGCTGCCGAGCGCAACACCCTTGCCCACGCGGGCCCCAGCATGCTCAACCCCTCGCCGGCGACAGGCGAGCAGCAACCTGCGCAGAACAGCAGCCAGAACGCCACGCGTTTTCTGTTGCCGGTGTATCAGCAGCACCTGAGCCTGACCGGCAAAGCCACTGCAGAGCCTGGCACCCGGCTGCTCGGCTGGGTCGAGCTGGAGTTGTCGCACCACAGCACCCTGCTCAGCGGCTACCGCAGCCTACTCGCCAGTCTGCTGCTGATTGCCGCCGGGCTGATGGTCACCGCCCTGCTCGCCGTACGCATGAGCCGCACGATCAACGACCCGCTACGGCAGATCAAACAAAGCGTCGCCCAGCTCAAGGACGGCGACCTGGAAACCCGCCTGCCGCCACTCGGCAGCCATGAGCTGGACGAGCTGGCATCGGGCATCAACCGCATGGCTGAGTCGTTGCAGAACGCCCAGGAAGAACTGCAACACAGCGTCGACCAGGCCACCGAAGACGTGCGGCAGAACCTGGAAACCATCGAAATCCAGAACATCGAACTCGACCTGGCGCGTAAAGAAGCCTTGGAGGCCAGCCGGATCAAATCCGAATTCCTCGCCAATATGAGCCATGAAATCCGTACCCCGCTCAACGGCATCCTCGGTTTCACCAACCTGCTGCAGAAAAGCGAACTGACCCCACGCCAGCAGGATTACTTGGGCACCATCGAAAAATCCGCCGACAGCCTGCTGGCGATCATCAACGAGATACTCGACTTCTCGAAGATCGAGGCCGGCAAGCTGGTCCTCGAAAATATCCCGTTCAACCTGCGCGACCTGCTGCAGGACACCCTGACCATCCTTGCCCCAGCCGCCCACGCCAAACAACTGGAACTGCTCAGCCTGGTGTACCGCGACACGCCGCTATCGCTGATCGGCGACCCGCTGCGACTGAAGCAGGTGCTGACCAACCTGGTGAGCAACGCGATCAAGTTCACCCGCGCCGGCACCATCGTGATTCGCGCTATGCTCGAAGACGAAAGCGCCGACCGTGCGCAGCTGCGCATCAGCGTGCAAGACACAGGCATCGGCCTGTCTGATGAAGACCTGCGCGAGCTGTTCCAGGCCTTCAGCCAGGCCGACAACTCTCTCAGTCGTCAGGCCGGCGGCACCGGTCTGGGCCTGGTGATTTCCAAGCGCCTGATCGAGCAGATGGGCGGTGAAATCGGCGTCGACAGCACGCCGGAAGAAGGCTCTGAATTCTGGATTACCCTGAGCCTGCCCAAAGCCCGCGACGATACTGAAGACCTGCCGCGGCCACCGCTGCTCGGCCGTCGTGCTGCCGCCTTGGAACACCACGACCTGGCACGTCAGGCCTTGCAGCACCAGCTGGAAGACTGTGGCCTGCTAGTCAGCGGCTTCGACAACCTCGACAGCCTGCTCGCCAGCGTGGCCGAAGCGCGGCATAGCGCTCAACCGTTTGAGCTGGCCATACTCGGCGTCAGCACTCAGACCCTGCCTCCGGAGCGCCTCGATCAGCGCATCTGGGAACTTGAGCGGCTGGCCTGCAAAACCCTGCTGCTGTGCCCCACCACCGAGCAGTCGCTGTACCACAGCCTGCTGCCGGATGCGTACAGCCAACTGCAAGCTAAACCGGCCTGTACGCGCAAACTGCAACGGGGCCTGGCCGAGCTGGTCAGCCCAAGACAGAGCCGCAGCGAAAATCAGCACAGCGCACCGAGCAGGCCGCCACTGATTCTCTGCGTCGACGACAATCCGGCCAACCTGCTGCTGGTGCAAACCCTGCTGGACGACATGGGCGCCCAGGTCAGCATCGCCAACAGCGGCTATGAGGCCGTGGAAAAAGCCGCCGAGCAGACGTTCGACCTGATCTTTATGGATGTACAAATGCCCGGCATGGACGGCCGTCAGGCCACCGAAGCGATTCGTCAACAGGAAAATGAGCGCAGTCAGGGCCCAGTGCCGATTGTCGCGCTAACCGCCCACGCCCTCGCCAACGAGAAACGCGCCCTCCTGCAAAGCGGCCTGGACGATTACCTGACCAAGCCGATCAGCGAGCGCCAACTGGCCCAGGTGGTTCTCAAGTGGACCGGCCTGGCCCTGCGCAACCAGAGCAGCGAACACACAGGCATCAGCGCCACGCATAACAACCTCAGCGTGCTGGACGCCGATGAAGGCCTGCGTTTGGCCGCCGGCAAAGCCGATCTGGCCGCCGACATGCTGAGCATGTTGCTCGCCGGCCTACCGGGTGACCGCCAGGCCATCCGCCAGGCGCGGGACAGTGGCGAGCGCAACAGCCTGATCGAACGCGTACACCGCCTGCACGGGGCTACCCGTTACTGCGGCGTGCCACAACTGCGCGCCGCCTGCCAGCGCAGCGAAACCCTGCTGAAACAGAACGACCCTGCTGCCCAGCACGCTCTGGATGAACTGGATGCTGCCATCGAGCGACTGGCCCGGCACGCTCAGGTCAGCGCCTGATTCAGGTCGATAAAACTCGCGAGCCAAGGAATCCCATGCGCATCATCCTGTTCAGCAGCAAGCCTTACGACCAACAGAGCTTTAGCGCTGCGGATTTTCCAGACGATTGGCAGCTGAGTTTTCAAGAAGCGCATCTGCGCCAAGGCAGTGCCGGCCTTGCCGTCGGTTGCGAGGTGGTTTGCGCCTTTATCAATGACGACCTCGGCGCCGCGGTGCTGCAGCAACTAGCCGCCGGCGGTACTCGACTGATTGCCCTACGCTCGGCAGGCTACAACCACGTCGACCTGTACGCCGCGCACGCTCTCGGCCTAACGGTGGTGCGGGTGCCCGCCTACTCACCGCATGCTGTCGCCGAGCATGCCCTGGCGCTGATCATGACGCTCAACCGGCGTACCCACCGCGCCTTCAACCGCACCCGCGAAGGCGACTTCTCCCTGCACGGGCTGATCGGCTTTGACCTGCACGGCAAACAAGTCGGCATCATCGGCGCCGGGCAGATCGGCCTGACCTTTGCACGAATCATGGCCGGCTTCGGCTGCCAGCTGCTGATTCATGACCCCGCGCCCATCGCCGAGCTACCCACCGGCGCGCGACAGGTCGAGCTGGATCAGCTGCTCGAAAGCAGCAACATCATCAGCCTGCACTGCCCGCTCAACGCCGCCACCCATCACCTGATCAGCGCCGAGCGCTTGCAGCAGATGCAACGCGGCGCAATGTTGATCAATACCGGACGCGGGGCCTTGATCGATACCCCGGCGCTGATCGGCGCGCTGAAAAGCGGGCAACTGGGCTATCTGGGCCTGGATGTTTATGAGGAAGAAGCCGAGCTGTTCTTCGAGGACTGCTCCGAACAGCCGCTGCAGGATGATGTGCTCGCGCGCCTGCTGAGTTTCCCCAATGTACTGATTACCGCGCACCAGGGCTTTCTTACCCACGAAGCATTGGCGGCGATTGCCAGCACCACCCGTGACAATATCGTCGCCTGGCTGGGAAATGCGCCGATCAATCAGCTACTTCCTGCCGCGTGATAGCATTTGCGCACATTTGGAGGATTCATGGCTGAACACGACTTTCGCTACAACCTGCTCAACCCCGAGCACACCCTGATCGAATGCCGCGCACTGGCACCAGGCCGTTACCAGGTAACCGGCAATGGCGGCTCGATTCAGAGCGGCGACACCCTGCTGGTCACTCTCAAGGGCAGCCGCGAGCTGTCCATGCGCCTACAGGCCGACAAGGTACGCCACCTGATTAACCCGCGCGGCCAGTGGGTGGCCGTGGCCACCGGCCCAGCGTTCAAGGAACTGGCGATCTTCAATTGGCAGGCCAACTGCGACAGCTGCAACGCTCAGCTGGATTTTGAGTTCGCCGTCGACGCCGCCCTCGGTAAAAAGGCCCAGGCACCGGCCGCCGAAGCGCGAATCAAGGAACTGGGCTGGCAGTCGAAAAGCGCCAAGCACCTGTGCCCGAAATGCATCAACAAGGAGGCTATATGAAACGCGTACTGACTATCAGCCTGCTGGCTGCCGGTCTCGTGGGCTGCGCCACATCTGCGCCACAGCTGGAAACCGAACACACCTACCTGGTGGAATGGATTGGCGAACGCCCGCTGATCGACCGCAGCCACCTGACCATCACCCTCGGTGACGACGGCCGCGCCTATGGCAATGCCGGCTGCAACCACTGGTTTGCCGGCTACACCCTGACTGGCGACAAGCTCAGCTTCAGCGCCGCCGGCAGCACCCGCAAGATGTGCGCACCGGCGCTGATGGAGCAAGAAGCACGCTTTCTCGACAGCCTGAGCAAAGTAGAACGCTGGGACTTCTCCGCCACCGAACAGCTGCAGCTATGGCCCGCCGAAGGCAAACCATTGCGCCTTTGGCCTGAAAGCAAGTAACCACACAGCATTGCTGCGCGCCAGCCCGAAGGGTGGCCGTGAGGGATGGCAGGCCATAAAAAAGGGAGCCCGAAGGCTCCCTTTTTGTTGCGGCTGCAACTCAGTGAATGATCTGACTAAGGAACAGCTTGGTGCGTTCGTTCTGCGGGTTGGTGAAGAAGGCGTTGGGTTCGTTCTGTTCCACGATCTCGCCCTTGTCCATAAAGATCACTCGGTTCGCCACGGTACGGGCAAAGCCCATTTCGTGGGTTACGCAGAGCATGGTCATGCCATCTTCAGCCAGGCCGATCATGGTATCCAGCACTTCCTTGACCATTTCTGGATCGAGGGCCGAGGTCGGTTCGTCGAACAGCATGATCTTCGGCTTCATGCACAGCGCACGGGCAATCGCCACACGCTGCTGCTGACCACCTGAAAGCTGACCAGGGAACTTGTTGGCCTGCTCCGGAATACGCACGCGCTCAAGAAAGTGCATGGCAATCTCTTCAGCCTGACGCTTTGGCATCTTGCGCACCCACATCGGGGCCAAGGTGCAGTTCTGCAGCACGGTCAGGTGAGGGAACAGGTTGAAGTGCTGGAACACCATACCGACCTCACGACGCACCGCTTCGATGTGTTTCAGGTCGTGGGTCAGCTCGGTGCCATCAACTACGATGCGCCCCTGCTGGTGTTCTTCCAGGCGGTTAAGGCAGCGGATGGTGGTCGATTTGCCCGAGCCGGACGGCCCGCACAGCACGATACGTTCACCGGCCTGCACATTCAGGTTGATGTCTTTGAGCACATGGAACTGACCGTACCATTTGTGCACGCCTTGCATCTGGATCATGCCGTCAGCAGGCGCAGGCTGTTTGTTTGCTTCACTCATGGGTTAGCTCCTAACGCTTGTGGCCGGTGTCCAGCTTGCGCTCCAGATGTTGGGAGTAGCGGGACATACCAAAACAGAAAATCCAGAAAATCAGCGCGGCGAACACATAGCCTTCAGTGGCCATGCCCAGCCAAGCCGGATCGGTGGTGGCTTGCTTGATGCTGTTGAGCAGGTCGAACAGGCCGATGATGATCACCAGGCTGGTGTCCTTGAACAGCGCAATAAAGGTGTTGACGATGCCGGGAATAACCAGCTTCAGGGCTTGCGGCAGAATCACCAGGCCCATCATCCGCCAGTAGCCCAGCCCCATGGCCGCAGCAGCTTCGTACTGACCCTTGGGAATCGCCTGCAGACCGCCACGCACCACTTCGGCGATATAGGCCGATTGGAACAGGATCACGCCGATCAACGCACGCATCAGCTTGTCGAAGGACAGGCCCTCAGGCAGGAACAGCGGCAGCATTACCGAGGACATAAACAGCACGGTGATCAACGGCACCCCGCGCCAGAACTCGATAAAGGTCACGCAGATCACGCGGATCGCCGGCATGTCCGAGCGTCTCCCCAGCGCCAGCAGAATGCCCAGCGGCAAGGCGCCTGCAATACCGACAGCAGCGATCACCAGGGTCAGCATCAGACCGCCCCACTGGCTGGTGGGCACGGTCGACAGACCGAAGAAACCACCGTGTAGCAGCCAGTACGCCAGCAGCGGGTAAACCACCAGGAAGCTCAGACCATACATGGCCTTGCGCGGCATTTGCGGCACGAACAACGGTGCAGCACCGATGACCGCCAGCCACAGTGTCAGGTCAACGCGCCAGCGCAGCTCACTCGGGTAGAAGCCGTACATGAACTGGCCGAAACGCTGCTGCACAAACACCCAGCAGGCACCGCCACTGGTGCAGTCGGCACGGGTGGTACCAGTCCAGTCCGCATCGATCAAGGCCCACTGAATCAGCGGCGGCACAATCAGCCACAACAGGTACGCCGCGAACAGCGTCAGCAAGGTGTTGAACCAGCTGGAGAACAGGTTGGCGCGCAGCCAACCGACCACACCGACGCTGAGCGCGGGTGGCGGTAGATCAGGTTTGAACGTATGAGTTTGCATGGCTGCTCCTTACCGCTCGATCAGCGCAATGCGCTTGTTGTACCAGTTCATCAGCATGGAAATGCTGATACTGATCGCCAGGTACACACTCATGGTGATGGCAATCACCTCGATCGCTTGCCCAGTCTGGTTGAGTACCGTACCGGCGAACAGCGAGACCATGTCCGGATAACCGATACCGGCGGCCAGCGAAGAGTTCTTCGCCAGGTTGAGATATTGGCTGGTCAGCGGCGGAATGATCACCCGCATTGCTTGCGGAATGATCACCAGACGCAGGGTCTTACCGGCAGGCAGGCCCAGGGAACGCGCCGCCTCGGTCTGCCCGTGGCTGACGGCCATGATCCCGGAACGCACGTTTTCGGCGATAAAGGCAGCGGTGTAGATGGTCAACGCCAGAGTCAGCGCCATCAGCTCGGGGATCAGCACCCAGCCACCACGGAAGTTGAAACCGCTCAGTTCCGGCACACTCCACTGCAGTGGGTTACCGCCCAGCAGAATCGCCAAACCTGGTAGGCCGATCAGCAGCGGAATCGCTCCCAGCGATACCGGAAACAGCTGACCGGTTGCCTCAAAACGCGCCTTCGACCAACGCGACAACAGCACCACGCCGATGATTGCGACAATCACCGCACCGGCAAACAGACTGAAGTTGTCCCCCGGACTCGGTGCCGGCATATACAGGCCACGGCTGTTAAGGAAGAACGTCTCGCCAACGCCCATGCTCTGCCGCGGTCCTGGCAGGGAGAGCATCACAGCGAAGTACCAGAAGAAGATTTGCAGCAGCGGCGGGATATTACGGAACGTCTCGATGTACACGGTGGCCAGTTTGCTGACCAACCAGTTCGGCGACAGACGCGCCACACCCAGCAGGAAACCCAACAGCGTCGCCAGGACAATACCAATCACCGACACCAACAAGGTGTTGAGCAGGCCCACCACGAAAACACGCCCATAGGAGTTGCTTTCGTCGTAGTCGATCAGGTGCTGGGCAATGCCGAAACCGGCGCTGTTATTGAGAAAGGAAAACCCGGAAGTGATGCCGCGTTTTTCCAGGTTGGTCTGGGTGTTGTCAAACAGAAACCAGCCGAGCGCCACAACGGCGACAACAGCAAGAATTTGAAATAGCCAGGCACGTGCCTTGGGGTCGGTCCAAACCGATCCACCGGGGCGCGGGACATTTGCAGTGGTTTGCATAGGAGCCCTCTTGGAACCCTCATGCCCGCATTAGCGGGCATGAGGTTCACATCAATCAGAACAATGCCAGCCACTCAGGAAGAGCGGCTGGCAGCGGACGGTCAGCGCACTGGCGGTGCGTACTGCAGACCACCCTTGTTCCACAGGGCGTTGAGGCCACGTTCGATCTTCAGCTCGCTGCCGACACCGACGTTGCGCTCGAAGCTTTCGCCGTAGTTACCCACTTGCTTGACGATCTGTACGGCCCAGTCTTTCGGCAGTTTCAGATCTTTACCGAATTCACCTTCAGCACCGAGCAAACGAGCTACGTCGGGGTTCTTGGTGGATTTGGCTTGCTCTTCGACGTTGGCCGAAGTGATGCCCAGCTCTTCAGCGTTGACCATCGCGTACAGCGACCAGCGCACGATGTCGAACCACTCTTCGTCACCCTGGCGTACGACCGGGCCCAGTGGCTCTTTCGAGATCACTTCCGGCAGTACCACGTAGGATTCCGGATCGGCCAGCTTGATGCGCTGTGCGTACAGCTGCGACTGGTCAGAGGTCAGCACGTCGCAACGGCCGGCTTCAACCGATTTGGCGCTCTCGTCGGAGGTGTCGTAGGTGATCGGGGTGTACTTCAGGCTGTTGGCGCGGAAGTAGTCGGAGAGGTTCAGCTCGGTGGTGGTACCTGCCTGGATGCAGACAGTTGCGCCGTCGAGCTCTTTAGCGCTGGAAACGCCGAGTTTCTTGTTAACCAGGAAGCCTTGACCGTCGTAGTAGTTGACGCCGGCAAAGTTCAGACCCAGGCCAGAATCGCGCGAGCTGGTCCAGGTGGTGTTACGCGAGAGGATGTCGACTTCGCCGGACTGCAGCGCGGTGAAGCGCTCTTTGGCGGTCAGCGGGCTGTACTTGACCTTGGTTGCGTCACCGAATACTGCAGCAGCAACTGCGCGGCATACGTCAACGTCTAGGCCCATGTAATTGCCTTTCTCATCGGCGTAGGAGAAGCCAGGCAGACCATCGCTGATACCGCACTGTACGAAACCTTTCTTCTGGATCGCGTCCAGAGTAGCGCCTGCTTGAGCAAAACTGCTGACACCGAGAACAGCTGCGGTGGTCAGTACTGCCAATGTGGATTTCACCATCTTCATTAAAACCTCCAGTTGCTTTTGTTGTGTTTGGAGTCTCGGTTCTACCACCGTACCCTTATGGGGCTCGCTGACTGTGTCGGCAGCAACACACTCAACCGGGGATCAAACCTTAGCGCGAGTTTAGTTGCCGATTGCTCCAGCGGCCATAAACTCTCACCCGCCCATTATTTGAATGGGCTAGAGACAGATAGCAAGTGACTTGTCGCACAGCATGCAGCGCCTGGCGAACCTGTGAAACGCCGGTAACGGCTTTTCAGTCTGCTCCGCGCCCGATTTGGTGGCAGTGTTACCACAACCCGGCAACGTCATCAGTCCCTAGGGTGTATAGCAAGGCCCGTACCAGCGCCGCGCTTTGAGCACCATACGGACAGGTCAAGAGCAAAACTTGCACCCTGGCGACAACTTCTTTCTAGAATCGCCACCCTCGAAATTTTCCCGCGCACTAAATCAGCGCACACGCACCACAGCGGAGCCTCAAATGAGCGAACCCTTGATTCTTCAGCCCACACTTGCCGCCGACGCGTGCGTCATTTGGTTGCACGGCCTCGGTGCCGACCGCTACGATTTTATGCCGATTGCCGAGATGCTGCAGAAGCGCCTGCACAGCACCCGCTTCGTGCTGCCGCAAGCGCCGACACAACCGGTGACTATTAACAGCGGCTACGCCATGCCCAGCTGGTACGACATCCTGGCCATGAGCCCAGCACGAGCGATCAACCGTGAGCAACTGGAAGCCTCGGCGCAACAAGTGATCGCACTGATCGAAGCGCAACGCGACAGCGGCATAGATCCGTCGCGTATTGTTCTCGCTGGTTTCTCTCAGGGCGGCGCAGTGGTGCTGCACACCGCCTTCCTGCGCTGGCAGTTTGCACTCGGTGGGGTGATCGCCCTGTCGACCTATGCGCCAACGTTCAGCGACGACGTCAGCCTCGCAGATACAAAAAGACAACTGCCGGTCCTGTGTTTGCATGGCACATTCGACGACATTGTGTTGCCGGCCATGGGCCGCGCAGCCCATGACTACCTGAATGCCTCCGGCGTCAGCGTGCAATGGCGTGATTACCCGATGGGCCACGAAGTGGTGAATGAGGAAATCCGCGACATTGCCGACTGGCTGGAGCAACGATTCACCAGTTGAATGCCTGCGAGCGAGAACACTTATGCCTGCCATCCCAGCGATCAAGACCCTGCGCGACATCCAGCTGATTGAGCAAACCCCACTGGCCGAGCGCAACCTGCCGGCCAGCACCTATGAGTTGATCCGCCGCAGCGCTGAGCGGCAAGCGGATGCGCCGGCACTCTCGTTTATCCTCCAGGGCACAGCTGACGAGGCGGCTTATCGCCTCAGCTACGGGCAACTGCTGGGCAAGATCACCCAGACTGCCAACGCCTTCCATCGCCTGGGCCTGCGCCCGGGCAAAGCGGTGTCGTTTCTGCTGCCCAATCTACCGCACACTCACTTCACCATCTGGGGCGGTGAAGCAGCCGGGATCATCAATGCGATCAACCCGCTGCTCGACCCGGAACATATTGCCGAACTGATCCAGGCTTCGGACTCCGAGCTGCTGGTCACCCTCGCCCCCTTCCCCGGCACCGATCTGTGGGCCAAGGTCGAAGGACTGCGCGAGCAGCTGCCGGCGCTCAAAGCGATTATCTGCGTGGACATGGCCAACCTGCTGCCGGAGCCTCAATGCAGCGCCATCAAAACTCAGCGTGGGCCACTGCCAGATGGCGTGCTGGACTTCGACGAACTGATTGCCAGCTGCCCGGATGACCACCTGGAAAGCGGCCGCGTCATCGCCCCGGACGACATTGCCAGCTATTTCCACACCGGCGGGACCACCGGCACGCCGAAACTGGCACCGCATAGCCACGCCAATGAAGTCGCCATGGCTTACAGCATGAACATGGTGACGGACTTTGCACCGGTCGATGTCACCCTTTGCGGCTTGCCACTATTCCACGTCAACGGCGTAATCGTTACCGGTCTCACCGCCTTTATCGGCGGCGCTGAAGTGCTGCTGGCCACCCCGCAGGGTTATCGCAACCCCAACCTGATAGGCAATTTCTGGAAGATCATCGAACGCCACAAGGTCAGTTTCTTCAGTGGCGTACCGACCATCTATGCCGGCCTGCTGCAAGTGCCGAGCGAAGGCCATGACCTCAGCTCACTTAAATACGCCCTGTGCGGCGCCGCACCAATGCCGGTGGAACTGATTCGCCAGTTCGAAAGCAAAACCGGGCTGACCCTGATTGAAGGCTACGGTCTGACCGAAGGCACCTGCGGCAGCTGCGCCAACCCGCCTGCTGGCGAGCGGCGCCCCGGCTCCATTGGCCTGCCGATACCCTATTGCGAGGTGAGCATCAAGATCCTCGACGAACAAGGCAACTATCTAAGAGAGGCCAATCGCAATGAAATCGGCAACCTGTGCATCCGTGGTGCCACGGTGTTCAAGGGTTACCTGCAAACCAGCAAGAACGCCGGCATCTGGGTCGACGCCGACTGGTTCAACACCGGCGACCTGGGCCGTGTGGATGCCGACGGTTATATCTGGCTGACCGGGCGCAGCAAGGATCTGATCATCCGTGGCGGCCACAATATCGACCCACAGATGATCGAAGAAGCACTGCACAAGCACCCCGCCGTGGCCATGGCCGCAGCGGTCGGCAAACCCGACGAGAAAGCCGGCGAGCTGCCCGTGGTGTACGTGCAACTCAAGCCCGGTGCAGAGGTTAGCGAAGCCGACCTGCTGGCTCATGCTGCTGAGCACATCCCCGAGCGCGCGGCGATCCCCAAGGACGCCTGGATCATCGATGCCATCCCGCTGACCGCCGTGGGTAAAACCTTCAAGCCGGCGCTGCGCTTCGATGCCATTGCTCGCGTCTACCAGACTGCGCTGGCAGAGCTGGATTCGCGCCTGCGCGTCGATGTGCTCAGCGATGATCAACGCGGCCAGGTCGCCCACATCCACCTGCCCGCCGATCAGGCCGTGCTGGCTGAGGCCGTGACCCAACGCCTGGCCGGCTTCGCCGTGGCGATAGAACTGCACACCAGCGAGTAAGCAAGTGCTGGCGCAAGGATCGCGCCATATTTGTGACCAACCATCCATCTTCAATACCACTGGTCGTCCGTGCGTCTGACAAGCATTGTCAGGCCACAGGCAGCGGAATATGTTCAGACATGGCATTCGCCCTTAATGCAAGGAGCGCTAGCGATGACCAATATTATTCCCAACCCGCAGTCACACCTGCCGACCCAATGAAAAACGCCAAATGGCAGGCTGACCTGCAGCAACTTCGTCACCTGCGACTGTTCAATAACGTCGCCGCCAGCAGCATCAACCAGCTGCTCAAAGAATTCCGCGCCTGCGATCTGGAGGCCGGCGAAGTACTGCTGTCGCCCTTCAATCGCAATCAGTACCTCTACCTGCTGCTCAAGGGCCAACTCAAGGTCTATCTCGGCTCGCTCGACAGCCAGGCCGTCAGCACGTTGAAAGTCGGTGACTGCGCGGGCGAAATCAGCTTTATCGACAATGAGCATCCCTCTGCCTACGTGGTAGCGACCGAGCCCTGCAGCGTGCTGCGCCTGCACCGCGAATCGCTGTTCAACCTGTTCCAGCAATCGCCAGAACTGATGCAGAACATGCTCGAGCTGCTCTGCGATCGCGTGCGCAAAGGCAACCGGATCATCCTCGACAGCGAACAGACCGCCAATATCGACGCCCTCACCGGCGCCTATAACCGCCGCTGGCTGGAGCATATATTCGAGCGTGAAAGCACTCGCAGCGCCTTCAATGGCAAGCCGCTGTGCATGCTGATGCTCGATGTCGACCACTTCAAAGCCTACAACGACCAGCATGGTCATCTCGCCGGCGACTATGCCCTATGCCTGGTTGCGCATACTCTGCGCAACCAGCTGCGCCCCAAGGACAGCCTGACCCGCTATGGCGGCGAAGAGTTCGTCATTCTGCTGCCGGAAATCGCCATCGATGAAGCCCGCAGCATCGGCGAACGACTGCGCCTGGCTCTGCGCAATGTCAGCTCATTCCACTCACCGATTGGCGTATTGCCCGGCGTGACCGTGTCCATTGGTCTGGCACAAATGCAGCCAAAGGACAGCCTGCAAGGTGTGATCGCCCGCGCCGACAGCGCGCTGTATCAAGCCAAACAGCAAGGCCGCGACTGCATCTGCGGTTAGCCTACAGCGCAGTACCCGGCCATCACATTTTTCCTCCTTACTTGCTAGAGTGCAGCGCATAACAACAACGCCCGGATGGCACCTCACTATGCGCAAAGCCCTGCTTACTCTCCTGGTTCTTCTACTGATCGCGGCTGGCAGCGTATTTGTCCTGCCCTCCCTGCTTGATCGCAAGATGAACAGCGTCGAATCACCCGCTCCCTACCCCGCCAGCGAGCCGGCCAACCAGCTGCATCAACAGCTGTTTATTGCCGACCTGCATGACGACGCGCTGCTGTGGGAGCGTGACCTGCTCAAACGCTACGACTTTGGCCACTCCGATCTACCACGCATGCTCGAAGGCCACCTAGGCTTGCAGGTGTTCTCCACCGTGACCAAGACCCCGCGCGGCCTCAACTACGAGCGCAATAGTGGCGAAACCGACAACATTACGCTGCTGGCCATGGCCCAGCGCTGGCCACGGGAAACCTGGAACAGCCTGCTACAACGCGCGCTATACCAGGCGCACAAACTCAACGAAGCCAGCGTTAACAGCGGCGGTCGCCTGGTAATGATCAAGAACCGTGGCGACCTGGCCAACTTTGTCAGTGACTGGGAGAAAGATCCGCAGCGCGTTGCGGCAATCCTCGCCACCGAAGGCCTGCAACCGATCGAAGGCAAACTTGAAAACGTCGACACACTCTATAACGCCGGCTTTCGCATTACCGGCCTGACCCACTTCTTTGATAACGAAGTGGGTGGTTCGGCCCACGGCCTGGAAAAAGGTGGCCTGACACCTCTGGGGCGCCTGGTAATCAAGCGCCTGGAAGCGAAATCCATGCTAATTGATCTCGCCCACGCCTCACGCCCCTTAATCGACGATGTACTGGGCATGGCGATACGACCGCTACTGGTTTCTCATACAGGCGTCGAAGGCACCTGCAAAGGCACTCGCAACCTCAGCGACAAACACCTGCAGGCGATTGCTGCAACGGGCGGGGTCATTGGCATTGGTTACTGGGACGCTGCCGTCTGCGCAACCTCGGTCGAGGCCATCGTCAACGCGATCCGCTACACCGTAGATTTGATCGGCGTGCAGCATGTGGCGCTCGGGTCAGATTTTAACGGCACCATTCATGCGCCCTTCGACGTTACCGGCTTAGCGCAATTGACCGAAGGCCTGCTCAAGGCGGGCTTCAGCCACGACGAAATTGCCGCGATCATGGGCGGCAACGTACAGCGCCTACTGCTTGCCAGTCTTCCCGAAAACTGAATAAAAACCAGCCAATCACCGCCATCGGGCGCGGCACTTCGCCGCGCCGGCTTCTTGCTTTACACTGGCGGCCGTTCACTCCTTAACCAATTGATGAGATGACCGTGCTCAAAGCACTCAAAAAAATATTCGGCAAAGCCGAGGGCGAGCAATCCAGCCCAGTAACTCCGCCACCTGTAACGCCCAGTGCACCGCGCGCCCAGCCTGACGCCAGCGCTGAAAAAACCAGCCGTAGCGCCTCACCGCGCACTACTGAAGCCGCTGAAAAACCGTTACAGAGCAAGGAAAAACCGGCGAAAACACGCCGCGAGCGTCCTGCAAAACCAGCCAACACCTGGAAACTGGAAGACTTCGCCGTAACTCCGGCCGAGGGTAAAACCCGTTTTCATGACTTCAATCTCTCCCCCGAGCTGATGCATGCGATCCATGATCTTGGCTTCCCTTACTGCACGCCGATCCAGGCGCAGGTACTGGGCTACACCCTCAGTGGCCGCGACGCAATCGGTCGCGCCCAGACCGGCACGGGCAAAACTGCCGCCTTCCTGATCTCGATCATCACTCAGCTACTGCAAACTCCACCGCCGAAAGAGCGCTATATGGGCGAGCCACGCGCGCTGATTATTGCCCCGACCCGCGAACTGGTGGTGCAGATCGCCAAAGACGCCGCCGACCTGACCAAATACACCGGCCTCAATGTGATGAGCTTTGTCGGTGGCATGGACTTCGACAAACAGCTCAAGCTGCTTGAATCGCGCTTCTGCGACATTCTGGTGGCCACCCCGGGCCGTTTGCTCGACTTCAACCAGCGCGGCGAAGTGCACCTGGATATGGTCGAGGTGATGGTGCTGGATGAGGCCGACCGCATGCTCGACATGGGCTTTATCCCCCAGGTACGGCAGATCATCCGCCAGACCCCGATGAAGGGCGAACGCCAGACTTTGCTGTTCTCCGCGACCTTCACCGAAGACGTGATGAACCTGGCCAAGCAATGGACCACGGAGCCGGCGATCGTCGAGATCGAGCCGGAAAACGTCGCCAGCGATACGGTCGAGCAGCACGTTTATGCCGTGGCCGGCAGCGACAAATACAAGCTGCTGTACAACCTGATCACCCAGAACGACTGGATTCGTGTGATGGTCTTCGCCAACCGCAAAGATGAAGTGCGGCGCATCGAAGAACGCCTGACCCGCGACGGCATCAGCGCCGTACAGATGTCCGGTGACGTCCCCCAGCACAAGCGTATCCGCGCCCTGGAAGGCTTCCGTGAAGGCAAGATCCGCGTGATGGTCGCCACCGACGTAGCCGGCCGCGGCATCCATGTCGATGCGATCAGCCACGTGATCAACTTCACCCTGCCAGAAACACCAGACGACTACGTGCACCGCATCGGTCGTACCGGCCGCGCTGGCACTAGCGGCACGTCGATCAGCTTTGCCGGCGAAGACGACGCCTACGCCCTGCCCGCTATCGAAGCACTGCTAGGCCGCAAGATCGCCTGCGAAATGCCGCCAGACGAGCTGCTCAAGCCGGTACCGCGTAAGCACTGATCCATGCGCGACTAAAAAGGCGAAGCCCTGGGGCTTCGCCTTTTCTATTTCTGCGCCCTGCACACCCGCTGTCAGGGCGCAAACAACTCCAGCTGCTCGTGCTTACCGCACAGGTCATGCAAGCGCACGCCAACGCCCAGTAAACGCACAGCCTTGTTGCCACGCGCATAGGCGGCGCTCATCAGCCGCGTATAGCTTTCCAGATCACGACGCGCCCCGCCCTGCTCCAGGGTGGTCTGGCTGAAGTCATGGAACTTGATCTTGACGAAGGGTTTATCCGGCCGATAACTCGCATCCAGCCGTTCCATCCGCGTTGCCAGCTGCTCCAGCAACGCAGGCAATTGCTCCAGGCAGGCGGGCAAGTCCGGTAAATCTTTGTCGAAGGTATTTTCCACGCTAACCGACTGACGCCGACTGTCGTTATGCACGACCCGATCATCAATACCGCGTGCCAGCCCCCACAAGCGCTCACCGAAGCTGCCGAACTCCTTGACCAGCGCCAATTTGTTCCACTCGCGCAGGTCGCTGCAGGTACGGATGCCCAGACGCCCAAGCTTCTCAGCCGTGACTTTACCCACGCCATGCAGCTTGTTCACCGGTAAGGCGGCAACAAAATCCTCAACCTGATCCGGGGTAATCACAAATAGCCCATTGGGCTTCTTCCAGTCGCTGGCAATCTTGGCCAGAAACTTGTTCGGCGCCACGCCCGCAGAGACGGTGATGTGCAGCTCCTGCGAGACCCGCCGGCGAATATCCTGAGCGATGCGCGTGGCGCTGCCAGCAAAGTGCGGGCTGTCGGTTACATCTAGGTAAGCCTCATCCAGCGACAAGGGCTCGATCAGCTCGGTGTAATCGCGAAAGATCGCCTGAATCTCCCGCGATACCGCCTTGTAGGCATCCATCCGCGGCTTGACGATCACCAAATCCGGGCACAGCTTCAGCGCTTGTCCAGAGGCCATCGCCGAACGTACCCCATAACTGCGCGCCTCGTAATTACAGGTAGCAATCACCCCGCGCCGGTCCGCCGAACCACCTACCGCCAAAGGCTTGCTAGCCAGGCTCGGATCATCACGCATCTCAATTGCCGCGTAGAAGCAGTCGCAATCGACGTGAATGATCTTACGGCTGCTCATCGCCAAACCCACCAATCCTGCTGCTACTGCTGGGCTGAGCTTACAGGGGACGCAGGCTTGGCCTCGCTCTGCGCCTCCTCAGACTTGCCCATATAAGACTGGATAATCAGGATGACGATCAGCATAAAAGCCGCCAGAGGCAGTAACTTGGTCTTCGCCGATACGGCAGCACCGCAACCCGGACAGGTCTTGGCATCGGCTGGTACCTGAGCACCACAGGCTTTGCATTCAACGCTCATACTATTCCTCCCATTCAATGGGCACGGACTCTAGCCCAACAGACCTGTAGCGGGCTACGCCGAAAGCGCAGCAGCCTGCCCAATCAGGCTCTAGCAAAGGCCTCTGCAGCGAAAAGTCAGTCAGGGCGCGGCTAAGCATCTGAATAAAAACAACTTATATCCACCTTTAGGTTGACACATCGGAATTAGACGCTAAAATTGGCGCCGCGGGATGGAGCAGTCTGGTAGCTCGTCGGGCTCATAACCCGAAGGTCGTCGGTTCAAATCCGGCTCCCGCAACCAGATACTCAAAAAAGGCCACTCAATCGAGTGGCCTTTTTTGTTTCTACAGATCCACGATATAAGTTATTGATTAAAAACCAATAATCGATTGACAGAAGATCATATCTATATAGAATGTGCGGCGCGGGATGGAGCAGTCTGGTAGCTCGTCGGGCTCATAACCCGAAGGTCGTCGGTTCAAATCCGGCTCCCGCAACCAGATACTCAAAAAAGGCCACAC
>NZ_JBITTY010000002.1:797297-1047172 GCF_044542155.1 Pseudomonas sp. NPDC079086
CACTCAATCGAGTGGCCTTTTTTGTTTCACCACGCCACCAGTCTAAGCATTTGATTAAAAACATAATTTTGTTGACAGAGTGCGATTTCTATATAGAATAGCCGGCGCGGGATGGAGCAGTCTGGTAGCTCGTCGGGCTCATAACCCGAAGGTCGTCGGTTCAAATCCGGCTCCCGCAACCAGATACTCAAAAAGGCCACTCAATCGAGTGGCCTTTTTGTTTGTGCATGATTTAAGTGATCCAGCTCAGTAAGCCTTAAGCTTTTCCGCCTAAACTGAGTCTGCCCACCACCTAAAGCCTCGGAGCTCACACCACCATGCCATGGAAAAATACCGCATTGCGCTACGGCAGCCTGTCCATTGCAATGCATTGGCTAATGCTGATTCTTATTGCCGGCGTTTATGCCTGCATTGAGCTCAAGGGCAATTTCCCTAAAGGCAGCGATACGCGTGAGCTGCTCAAGCAATGGCACTTTATGCTTGGCCTTGCGGTATTTGCCCTAGTCTGGCTCCGCATACTGGCGAGCGTGATCGCACCAACGCCAGCTATCACCCCCGCTCTGCCCGCCTGGCAAGCCATCCCATCAAAGCTGATGCACCTAGCACTCTATGCCCTGATGATTGGTGCACCACTGGCTGGCTGGCTGATCCTTAGTGCTGCCGGTAAGCCTATTCCATTCTTCGGCCTTGAACTTCCTGCACTGCTAGCGCCAAACAAACCACTGGCCGGCGAGATCAAAGAATGGCACGAGCTGGCTGGCAGCGCCGGCTATTGGCTGATTGGCCTGCATGCCGCCGCCGGGTTGCTCCACCACTTCTTCGTGCGTGACAACACCCTGACCCGCATCCTGCCTCGCCGCAGCTGAAGCAAGCTGAAAGCTCCATAGAAAAGGTGCCCCTCCCCCATTAGCGGGTCTTTTCTCTGGGCAAGTAATCGCAATGCGTAGCACAGCCCGAGATTCACGCCTCAAACGGCTAAAACCCCCTTCGTGGTAGTGGCAATGGCGCAAGTCTGCCGCTAGAATTGCGCACTTTTTGATCAGAGGCGCGCCAAGCGCCCAGCATCCGTTCGCACACGCCTGAGGTTAACGCCATGTCCACCCCCGCCACGCCGAAAGTCGGCTTTGTATCACTCGGTTGCCCCAAGGCACTGGTGGACTCTGAGCGCATCCTGACCCAGCTGCGCATGGAAGGTTATGAAGTGGTGTCCACCTACCAGGACGCCGACGTGGTAGTGGTCAATACCTGTGGTTTTATCGACAGTGCCAAGGCTGAATCCCTGGAAGTGATCGGCGAAGCGATCAAGGAAAATGGCAAGGTGATCGTCACCGGCTGCATGGGCGTGGAAGAAGGCAGCATCCGCGACGTACACCCGAGCGTGCTTTCGGTCACCGGGCCGCAACAGTACGAGCAGGTGGTAAACGCGGTGCATGAAGTCGTACCGCCGCGTCAGGACCACAACCCGCTAATCGATCTAGTGCCGCCGCAAGGCATCAAGCTCACACCGCGCCACTATGCCTATCTAAAGATTTCCGAAGGCTGCAACCACAGCTGCAGCTTCTGCATCATTCCATCGATGCGTGGCAAGCTGGTCAGCCGCCCAGTAGGTGAAGTGCTCAGCGAAGCCGAACGCCTGGTCAAATCCGGCGTTAAGGAGTTGCTGGTGATCAGCCAGGACACCAGCGCCTATGGCGTCGACGTGAAGTACAAAACCGACTTCTGGAACGGTCAGCCGGTGAAAACCCGCATGACCGAAATGTGCGAAGCGCTCTCCAGCATGGGCGTATGGGTACGCCTGCACTATGTCTATCCCTACCCGCACGTCGACGAGCTGATCCCATTGATGGCCGCTGGCAAGATCCTGCCGTACCTGGACATCCCCTTCCAGCACGCCAGCCCGAAAGTGCTGAAAGCCATGAAGCGCCCAGCCTTCGAAGACAAGACTCTGGCACGCATCAAGAACTGGCGCGAGATCTGCCCGGAGCTGACTATCCGCTCGACCTTTATTGTCGGCTTCCCTGGCGAGACTGAAGAAGACTTCCAATACCTGCTCAACTGGCTGACCGAAGCGCAACTCGACCGCGTCGGCTGCTTCCAGTATTCACCGGTAGAGGGCGCGCACGCCAACCTGCTCGACAACCCGGTGCCGGACGACATTAAACAGGATCGCTGGGACCGTTTTATGGCCCACCAGCAAGCGATCAGCACCGCGCGCCTGCAACTGAAAGTCGGCAAGGAAATGGACGTGCTGATCGATGAAGTCGACGATCAAGGCGCAGTCGCCCGCTGCTACGCCGATGCCCCGGAGATCGACGGTAGCGTGTTTATCGCCAGCACCAACGTCAACCCAGGCGACAAAGTGCGCGTACGCATCGTCGACGCGGATGAATACGACATGTGGGCTGAGCTGATCTGACCACCACGCACGTCACTGCAACACCAAACAGCCCCGCCTAGTGCGGGGCTTTTAATACCGCTCCCAAAAGAACAGAGCGGCTTCGCAGCAAAGCACATCCTTCTTACACTCGATCAAGCGGGCTGATTACCCCCAACCTGCCGCGATTGAGCACATGGGTATAAATCTGCGTCGTCTTCACATCCGCATGACCGAGCAACTCCTGCACCGTGCGAATGTCCTGGCCACTTTCCAAGAGATGAGTCGCAAAAGAATGGCGAAAGGTGTGCGGCGTCGCTGGCTTGATGATCCCTGCTCGCCTTACCGCCACACGCACTGCACGCTGAATGGTTTTCTCATGCAAGTGATGACGGAAGATCCCCTCAGAGCGCGGATCCTGCGAGCGACTGACTGACGGAAACACAAACTGCCACCCCCACTCCGCCGCCGCATTCGGGTATTTACGCGCCAACGCGAACGGCAAGTTGGCTCGACCAAAGCCCTCAGCCAGATCGGTGCGATGCAAAACAGCGACTTTCAGGAGATGCTCCTGCAACGGCAATACCAAGCGCTGCGGCAACATGGTCACGCGATCCTTCTGCCCCTTACCATCACGCACCAGAACTTCGCCCCGAGCAAAATCGACGTCCTTGACCCGCAGCCGAAGTGCCTCCAACAAGCGCAGCCCAGCACCATAAAGTAAATTAGCCACAATCCACTGCACACCCGACAACTCTGCCAACACCCGCGCCGCTTCATCGCGAGTCAGCACAACGGGCAAGTGCTTTGCCTTTTTGGCGCGGACGATGTCATCGAGCCAAGGCAATTGCACATCCAAAACATGTTTATAAAGAAACAACAGCGCCGCCAATGCCTGATTCTGCGTAGAGCCTGATACATTCCTGGCGACGGCCAGATGAGTCAAAAACGCCTCAATCTCCGCAGCGCCCATTTCCGCGGGATGCCGATAACGATGAAACCGTATGTAGCGTTTCACCCACTCGGCATAGACAGCCTCGGTACGAATCGAATAGTTTCTCAAACGAATCTGCTGGCGCACCTGCACCAACAATTTTGGCTTGCCGTCATCCATGTCGTGTTGCTCCCTGAGTAATGTCGCGTTTGCCGCGACCTACTCCAAGCTAGACAAGGACTTGCAGAACGACAAGGAACGTTATCCGACATTCCATCGGATGTTATGCGACAGCAATGTCGTCTAATTATAGTTAGGTATCAAAGGAGGAATCGTGTCAGACGGAAACTCGATCATAAACCTCGGCGATCTGGCCAAGCCGGCTACCATTCTGATTGAAAAAGTATCAAATGCAGTCGGCGTACTATACGAACCAAGAAGAATTAAGAAAAAGGCAGAAGCTGAGGCTGCCGCAGAGAAAATAAAAGCTCTAGCAGGGATAGAACTAAGTGAAATCCAGCAAAGAGGTATTGAGAGGCTAGTGCATCAGGAAGCTAGAAAACAGGAAAATATAGAAGCAATTACAGCCCAAGCAGCAAAAGCTATTCCTCTCGATGCACAGACCGAGAAATTAGAGGAGGACTGGGTTGCTCACTTCTTTGAGAAATGCGACACCGTATCCGACAAGCAAATGCAATCTTTGTGGTCAAGTCTTCTTGCAGGTGAGGCAACAAAGCCCGGTACATATTCAAAGAGAACAATAGACTTTGTTGCATCAATGGACAAAAAAGATGCAGAACTTTTTACAAACTTCTGCCAGTTTATCTGGATGATTGGGGATGTTACACCTCTTATATTTGACGTAGATAATGAAATATATACAAAGCACGGAATAAACTTCTCCTCACTTAAACACCTCGATGCTATTGGTCTAATTTCGTTTGAGTCTGTATCCGGTTATAAGCGGCTTCGCCTCCCAATGAAAGCCGTAATTTATTACTATGGAAACCCGACAATTCTTGAATTCTCAAAAGAGAACGACAACGAGCTTCAAACCGGGAAAGCATTTCTAACTCAAGCAGGAGTAGAGCTTGTAAACATATGCGGCTCAAAAGCAAATCAAGATTTCTACCATTACGCAATCGAAAAGATAGCCAAGCAAGGCATTATCTTGTCGAGCATATTACCAAGCAACACTTGAACTGGCTGTACGCGTTTTGAAACCTAACAATGCGCTCAAATCGCTCACTTCGTTCGCTGGGACGGGCAAAGCCCGCCCCTTAGCTTAATCGTTAGAAGCCATTGCAATGAATGAAGTCGTCATCAAATCAGCAGATACAGCCGCACAACTAGTGCTATCAAATATCGAAGGCGACTATTTTACTGCGGCATACAAAAGTAATGATATCTTCGTTTCTAGGCGCGTTTGGGGCTACACCGACTGCGACTTATTAGTTGATCTATTTGCGTACATGGCCAAAGAATGGAAAGGCTGGAGCGGCGAAATAGAATGGGCATCAATTGAACAAGAATTTTCAATTACATGCACATCAGATAAGAAAGGTCACATAGCTGTTAAGCTCAAGTTCTCCCAATACGAAGGAGCAGAACCTTGGGATGCTCAAGTAACCTTGAATTTAGAAAGCGGATTGATAGAAAAGGCCTCAAAAAATATTAAGGCATTTTTCCATGGGTGAATGGCTTCTAACTAGTGGTTCAAGTCGTTCGCTGCGCTCACTAGGGACGGGCTAAAGCCCGCCCCTTAACCAAACGTTATATGTCATTGCAATAAGTCATGTGGAGACCAAGGATGAAACTACTACGCGAAGCTGGTGATTTCCCGAATAAATCCGTTGTCGAGTACGCAACAATAAAAGTAGAAATCCCGCACAAACTCATTCCATCCAACATGATAAATCCACACTACGAAGACGACGATATTGTCCAAGGGCTTTACCCAAGCACGACAGGCCGCCTCTCCTATAAAACGCTGTATCTTAATAGCGCTGAGCTTGCAGAGAACTATATGGAGTACTTACATTCTTTATTCAAAGGCAGACCATACGCCAACAGCTATAACTTAAAAGTCGAAGTGAAAACCACAACGGAAAAAGTAACTGCTACAAAGGGTAAGGCCAAACACTCTGCGCAGGTAAAAGAAACCCTTGCCGGTGCAAGCAAAGCCATATAACAACTGGTTCAAGTCGTTCGCTGCGCTCACTCGGGACGGGCTAAAGCCCGCCCCTTAACCAAACGTTATGAGTCAAAGCAAATTAATCGAGAAATGGAAATCCATGAAAAAAACATTAACAGCATTAATCCTCGCAGTGCTTCCTCTATCAGTGCTTGCTAAAGATCAAATTATTGATGATGGATTTAAAGCATTCAAAGAAAAAGGGGTTGCCGAAGCTTGGAAGTCTTGGGCAAAAGATGGTCCATTGGAAGGAAGCAAGGAGCTGCAGGCTCAGTCCGCTCAGTTTGGACAAATAACAGCATATTATGGAAATTTCATTAGCCATGAATATGTGTCTGAAAAAGAAATCTCCCCTTCAACCAAGTCTGTATACGTTGTAATAAATATGGAAAAAGGGCCGCTGTTTGGTAGGTTTATGGTGTACAAAAAATCTAACGGACAATTGATTATCCCAAGCTTCAATTTTCATACATTTGCAGAGCAGGTTTGGCCGCCATGTGTTTATTCAGAATGCGGTAATTGACCTCATAACAATTGGTTCAAATCGTTCGCTGCGCTCACTGGGACGGGCTAAAGCCCGCCCCTTAACCAAACGTTAGGCAAATATGGATATCGAAGAAATCTACAATTTTCTTGAAAAAAGCCAGGGAGTAAGCAGGACCAACCTTTCTCCTAAAGCTGATCTATGCCGCGACCTAGGCATAGATGGAGATGATTTCTTTGAGTTGGCTGAAGATTTTGCGTCAACATACAATGTTGCCATGAATACTTACTATTGGTATTTCCATCACAACGAAGAAGGTTTTAATATCGGAGCTCTATTTTCACCAGCACCGTACCAGCAAGTAAAGCGCATACCAGTAACCCCTGAAACATTACTCCTTGCGGCCACAGAAAAAACATGGCCTATGGTTTATCCAACCCACAAAATCAGCAAAAAACGCACCGACATTTTGATAAATCAACTTATCGTAACCGCATTATTATGCTTTGTTGCCATATGCCTACTAATAGAATTCGCCTAACAAGTGGTTCAAATCGCTCGCTTCGCTCACTGGGACGGGCTAAAGCCCGCCCCTTAACCAAACGTTAGGTATATGGAAGAACGATTTACGCTGTACCTAGTAGAGCCTGGACTAAGACCGCCATTTCCGTCTGTCGCTCATTATCTTTGGGGTAATGTGGATTTTGACTCTGATGGCAATAGTAGCCACGCCAACGACAATCAATGGACGGAGCTTACGGTTATACGTCGCTCCATAGATCGCGAACGTCTCGATATAGATCCAGTGTCAGAAAATCCACTGGTGCTAGTAATTTCGTCTACTTCTGCTGGGCTTGTTCATGAAGCAGCGCAATTTTTGCAGATAAACAGCGGCGGGGTCATATGTACAGAGTGGCCACATACCTAACTGGTGGTTCAAGTCACTCGCTTCGCTCGTTCGGGACCGGCTAAAGCCGGCCCCTTAACCAAACGTTAGGCACCACCAAATGAATCCCATAAAACGCATAAAATTCTTAGCTATTATTCTTACCGTAACCATGTCAAACGCATTAGTAGCCTCGACAACTAACACACCTGCCGAGCAGGATTTATGGCTTGACTATCAATATTACGCGATGAAACCTGACTACCTAACAATAATGGGGCTTACAGAAAAAGCAAATTGCGCAATATCATTAATGAGAAGTATCCCTGTAGCTAACGACGTCACTGCACTTCTCAACAGCAGCAATGAGACAGGCCAACGCAGCAAAATCTTCACGACTGTTATCAACGACGGCCTAGAAATAATAAATCATAATGAAACATTTAAAGACCTAAGCGATACCGAGCGGCGTGAAATGGTTTTTCTATACATAGCCCAGCATGATGCAGCACTTACAAACCTTATAAATATTACAGTCAATGCAGAGCAGCAAGTGCCATCGAAGCAAGAAGCCACAAAGAAAACATTCAAAAAGTTTTACGAAAACAGCAACTGTGAATCTATACTTGGCTATAAAATTTAATACGACGCCTAGCGCCTAACAACTGGTTCAAACCGTTCGCTTCGCTCACTGGGACGGGCTAAAGCCCGCCCCTTAACCAAACGTCTGGCCACATCAAATACCCGCTACTTACCGAAGTTGCTCAAACGTACTTCAATCACAATATTCAAGACACAGAACATCCCAAATCATGTCCAAACAACAAATGCCTATTTCGACATACAACCCCCACCTGATAGTCGCAGTTCTACTGTCATCGATACTCCTGTTCCCGCTTGCCTGCTTGGCATCGCCCATAGGAGCGATCACCAATATCCACGTGCAAGAGCAGGGTGTCGGCCGGCAGTCTGAAGGCTGCGCCAAGTTCGTGATCAGTCCAGCGCAGGTACAGGCCTTCTTTGAACGGGCGGTGCTTATTTCCGCACGTCAGCAGCATGATTTTTTCCTCTACGGCCCCTGCACTGCGCGCGGCACTCTGGAGAGCCGCTATGACCAATGGCAATGGGTTATCCGCAACCTGGCTACCGCTAGCTTGACTGCAAGCAATGGCGACACATTCCTCTTGGGCGACCCAGACCAGGAGTCGGATCTGTCCGGCGAGTAGTTCAAAGCCACCACTCCCCTCAAGCACGGCCTGCGCAATTGCTCATGCCACCTCACCGCGCACTGTCACACGCCCTTGCTATGCTTTTTCCCGTCGATCACACGCGTGGTTGCGTTGATCGCTGTTCTACCCCTTCCCTTTTATTTGATGGAGGCCGCCATGGCTGGTTGGTATGAACTTACGAAGAACGATAAAGGCCAGTTCTTTTTCGTGTTGAAGGCAGGCAATGCCGAGGTGATTTTGCGCAGTGAACAGTACGAGAGTCGTGCTGCCGCTGAAGGTGGCATCGCCTCGGTGCAAAAAAATGCGCCCGCCGATGAGCGTTACGAGCGCAAGGATGCCAGCGATGGGCGCTTCTACTTCAACCTCAAGGCAGCCAACCATCAGGTGATTGGCACCAGCCAGATGTATAAGGCTGCAGCCAGCCGTGAGGGTGGTATTGAGTCGGTTAAGACTAATGGCCCGACGACCACAATCAAGACGGACATCTAACCCTCAGGGTACGTCAGTCAGCGGGTTTCACAGCCCTGATTGACATGCCCAACACGGCTGAAAATGCCGTCGCCAGCGGCGGCATGCCCTTGTGATACGCCAGGGGCCTAGGTAACGTGAGCGCACTTTTCAGGAGTGCCACGATGCGTTTCAGCCGCCCTTTATCTTTTGTCTTGTTGCCACTGCTCGCCAGCTGCCAGGTGTTCACCGACAAACCCGCCGAGCCTGTTATCGAGCAGACGCGTATGCAGGGCGAGCTCAGCCTGAACGCGGGCCAGTTGCTGTTTCGCCCCTGCCAGGAACAACGCCAATTTATCCTCAAGGAAGACAGTGCGGCCGAGCTGAGTAGCGATGCCAGCACGCTGTTCGGAGATGGCCACGCAACGCTGTATGTCGATATGCGCGGCCAACTGCAGGCCAATGCGCAGAAAGGTGTCGATGGTCAGTTTGTGCCGAGCCAGGTGTACCGCGTACAGGCTGAAGGCCATGGCTGCACAGATATCAACTTCGCCCGCACCATCCTGCGTGCCAGTGGCCACGAGCCGGACTGGAATATCGCGGTAAGCAGTCAGGGCCTGATCCTCAATCGCCCCGGCCAGGAGCCTCAAGCACTGCCTTACCTGGAAGAGCAATTGCCCGAAGGCCGCCTAAACCTGAGCAGCGAAGCCAACGGCCAACGCCTTGATCTGTGGGTCGCCCGCCAGCGCTGCGTCAACAGCATGAGTGGCGCGGTGCAGCACCTGAGCGCTGAGCTACGCCTTAATGGTGAAGTTCTGCGGGGCTGTGCCTACCTGGGCGGCGCACGTAACGACTAGCAGGCCGTTGAAAAACTACCTGCGTTGGCAATACGGCGTTAAAAACGGCCTCGGAATGCTCATTTACAGCCAGTAAGCTCCGCTTCCTCGGCCGTTTTTGCCTTGTCTTGCCTGCCTCGCCTACGTTTTCAAAGGCCTGGAAGCAAGCTGCCAATGCGCAGATAGCTGAGATAGATCAGCCAGCTGGCAGACGATTGGCCTAAGCTGCAAGGGAAGACAGCCAAAGGGATATCGTTATGCTGCGCATTGCTATTAATGGATATGGACGTATCGGTCGCTGCCTGGTGCGCGCGTTGTTTGAGCGCAAACTGGAGCAGCAGATCCACCTCACCGCGATCAATGACCTGGGTGAGCAGAGTACCCTCGCCCACCTCACCCGCTTCGACTCCACCTTCGGCCGCTTTCCTGGGGACATCAGCCTGGATGGCGATACCTTGCTGGTAAACGGCCACCCGATCCAGCTGCTGCGTGAGCGCGAAGTGACCAACCTGCCTTGGCGGGAGCACGCGGTGGATCTGGTGCTCGAATGCACCGGCAAGCTGAAGAAGCGCGAACAGGTCGAACAGCACATCAGCGCCGGCAGCCCGAGGGTGCTGCTGTCGCATCCGCTGGACAGTGCCGACCTGACCGTGGTCTACGGCGTTAATCACCAGCTGCTGGGCGATCAGCAGATCGTTTCCAACGCCTCCTGCACCACTAACTGCCTGGCGCCGATGGCCAAGGTGCTGCACGAAGCAGTGGGCATTCGTCAGGGGCTGGTCAACACTATCCACTCCTACACCAACGACCAGAACCTGCTGGACAAGACCCACAGCGATCTCTACCGCGCCCGCGCCGCTGCGCTGTCGATGATCCCCACCAGCACCGGTGCAGCCAAGGCCATCGGCCTGGTGATGCCGGAACTGGTTGGCCGCCTGGATGGGTTGTCGATACGCGTACCGACGCCCAACGTGTCACTGGTCGATCTGACCTTTACCAGCGAACGCCCGACCAGCCGCGAAGCGATCAACGCTGCATTGCAGGCCGGCGCATTGCAATTACCTCCGGGGGTGATGGAATGCAATGAGCTGGCACTGGTGTCCAGCGACTTCAACGGCTACCCGGTGTCCTGCGTAGTCGATCTCAGCCACACCCGCGTGCAGGGCGATCTGGTCAAGGTCTTGGCCTGGTATGACAACGAGTGGGCGTTCGCCAACCGCATGCTCGATGTGATGCTGGCCTGGGTAAAGCCCGAGGCGCGTTAGCACTGAGGGTTGAGGCAGCCACATGACGGGCCGCTGCCGTTGACCGGCGGCGGCCTTTAGCCGGAGATAGGCGTATAATCGTCGCCTTTTAAAAGCTGCCGGGTTGCCTCCGGCCCTGAAAGTGGATCGCCCCCATGCTACGCATCACCGAACTCAAGCTACCCCTCGATCATCCCGAGGAGGCCCTGCGCCCCGCCATCGTCCAGCGCCTGGGGATTGCCGACAGCGAGCTGCTCGACTTCACCTTGTTCAAGCGCAGCTACGATGCGCGCAAAAAATCCACTGAGATGCACTTTATCTACACCATCGACTGCAGCCTGCGCGATGAAACCGCCTTACTGGCCAAGCTGAGTGACGACAAGCACATCAGCGTCACCCCAGACACCGCTTACAAGCCGGTTGGCCAAGCAGAGAACCTGGCCGAGCGCCCAGTGGTGGTCGGCTTCGGCCCTTGCGGGATTTTCGCCGCGCTGATTCTTGCCCAAGCTGGTTTGCGCCCAATCGTGCTGGAGCGCGGCACTGAGGTACGCCAGCGCACCAAAGACACCTGGGGCCTGTGGCGCAAGAACGTGCTCAACCCGGAGTCCAACGTGCAGTTCGGCGAGGGCGGTGCCGGTACGTTCTCCGACGGCAAGCTGTACAGCCAGATCAAGGACCCCAAGCATTACGGACGCAAGGTGCTGCATGAGTTTGTCAAAGCCGGCGCACCGGAAGAAATCCTCTACGTCAGCAAGCCGCATATCGGCACCTTCCGCCTCACCGGCGTGGTCGCCACCATGCGCGAAGAGATCAAGGCCCTCGGCGGCGAAGTGCGCTTTCAGCAGCGCGTCAGTGATGTGCTGATCGAAGAAGGTCAGCTCAAGGGCGTGGTGCTCGACAGTGGCGAGCAGATTCTCAGCCGCCAGGTGATCCTGGCCCTGGGCCACAGCTCGCGTGACACCTTCCGCATGCTGCACAAACGCGAAGTCTTCATGGAAGCCAAGCCATTTTCGGTGGGCTTTCGTATCGAGCACCCGCAAGGCCTGATCGACCGTGCGCGCCTGGGCAAATACGCCGGCCATCCCAAGCTCGGTGCTGCGGATTACAAACTGGTGCACCACGCCAAGAACGGCCGCTCGGTCTACAGCTTCTGCATGTGTCCGGGCGGCACCGTGGTCGCCGCCACCTCGGAGCCGAACCGCGTGGTGACCAACGGCATGAGCCAGTACTCGCGCAATGAGCGCAATGCCAACGCCGGCATCGTCGTCGGCATCACCCCGGAGCAGGATTATCCGGGCGGCCCGCTGGCTGGGGTTGAGCTGCAAGAGCAGCTGGAGTCGCAGGCCTACCTGCTCGGCGGCAGCACCTACGAAGCGCCAGGGCAACTGGTTGGCGACTTTATCGCCGGCAAACCTTCTACAGAGCTGGGCAGCGTCGAACCATCCTACAAACCTGGGATAAAACTGGGCGACCTGGCTTTGGCCCTGCCGGACTTTGCCATCGAAGCCATCCGCGAAGCCCTGCCGGCTTTCGGCAAGCAGATCAAAGGTTTCGACCTGCATGATGCGGTACTCACCGGCATCGAAACCCGCACCTCCTCACCGCTGCGCATCACCCGTGGCGCAGATATGCAGAGCCTTAACGTGCGCGGCTTATACCCGGCCGGTGAAGGCGCAGGTTACGCCGGCGGTATTCTGTCGGCAGGTGTCGATGGTATTCGCGTGGCCGAAGCGCTGATCAAGGACATGCTGGGGATTGCCGAGGCCTGAAAGCAGGCCCGCCCAAGGCACCCTAACCCTCACAGCGCTGACAAGAGCTTTTCCAGCCCCTGTTGCTGGAATTGCTCGCGGACAAAATCGATAAACACGCGGGTCTTTTGCGGCAACAGTTTTTGCCCGACGAAATAAATCGAAAGAGCTCCCGCATCCACATGCCAGTCCGGTAATACCCGTTGCACTGTGCCTCGGCGCAGGTATATCTGGGCATGGCCGGTGCTGACCAAGGCAATGCCGAGCCCGCTCTCGGCTGCGACACAGGCGGCTTCCGGGTCGCTGAAGGTCATCCGGGTTTGCATCTCTGCGGAAGCCAACAGGCCCTCGCGGTTGCGCAAGGCCCAAGGGCGCACGCGGCCGGTTTGCGGTGAGCGAATCAAGATGCCGGCGTGCTGAGGTAGATCCGCGGGTGAATCCAAGCGCGGAGCCTGCTCCAGGTACTGTGGTGCCGCCAATAATATGCGGTGGGCTGGTGCCAGCTCACGCGCCACCACACCTTGGGGAATATCAAAGCCACCGCCAATGGCGGCATCAAAGCCTTCGGCAATCAGGTCTACCTGGCGGTTATCAAAATGCCAGTCCGGCACGATGCGCGGATAACGCCGTAGAAACTCCCCCAGCAGCGGCACCATGTACTCACGGCCGAACGACAGGCCCATGCTCACCTTCAGAACACCTGCCGGCTGGCTGCGCAGGCTGGTGAGATTCTCCATCGCCAGTTGCAGAGTACTCAGGCCACCCGCCGCTTCGGCCAGAAAGTGCTCGCCGGCCTCGGTAAGACTCAGCTTGCGCGTACTCCGCTGAAACAGTCGCACATCCAGGCTAGCCTCTAGCCGCGCCACATTCTTCCCGACCGCAGCCGGCGTCAGCCCCAGACGCCGCGAGGCCTCGGCAAAGCTGCCGGACTGGGCGCTGCGAATAAAACATTCGATGCAATTAAGCGTGTCCATAGGCTATTCCCCCGCGAGCATTCGATAGCATTTGGATCGAAAGCATATGCGTATTACAGGCTTATTAGAAATCAATCCGAGGCAGATACTCACTCCAACACCAAGAAGTACCCACACACTCACTTACTTGTATGGAGATCGACATGACTCAGAACACCTCTTCCCTCAGCGGCAAAGTAGCTTTTATTCAAGGCGGTTCCCGTGGCATTGGCGCCGCTATCGCCAAACGTCTGGCTCGTGACGGTGCTGCGGTTGCCCTGACCTACAGCCAGAGCGCCCAGCATGCCGAAACACTGGTGAAGGAAATCCAGGCCGCCGGCGGCAAAGCCCTAGCCATTAAAGCCGACAGCGCGAGCGAAAGCGCCATTCGCGGCGCCATTCAGCAAACCCTGAGCACCTTCGGCCAACTGGATATTCTGGTGAACAACGCCGGTGTACTGGCCATCGCCCCAATCGAAGAAATGAGCATCGAAGATATCGACCGCACGCTTTCGATCAACGTGCGCAGCGTGGTGATCGCCAGTCAGGAAGCGTCCAAACACCTTAACGACGGTGGCCGTATCATCAACATCGGCAGCACCAATGCCGAGCGCATGCCCTTCGCCGGTGGCGCGGTATATGCCATGAGCAAGGCCGCACTGGTGGGCTTGACCAAGGGCCTGGCCCGCGACCTGGGTGGCCGTGGTATCACGGTGAACAACCTGCAACCGGGCCCGGTGGACACCGACATGAACCCAGAAAACGGCGAGTTTGCTGATAGCCTGAAGCAATTGATGGCCATCAACCGTTACGGCCGCGCCGAAGAGATTGCCAGCTTCGTGGCTTATCTGGCGGGTCCGGAAGCAGGCTATATCACAGGTTCAAGCCTGATGATTGATGGTGGATTTTCCGCCTGACACCCCAACCTGCTCACAACTCCGGCGGCCAAGGCAGCCGGAGTTTCACGCCATCGACCGCGCTGGACAGTGTCGGGCCATCCTACAAACCAGGGATCAAGCTAGACGACCTGGCCCTGGCACAGATATGCAGAGCCTCAACGTGTTCAGGCTTTAGCCACCCAATCAGGGGCTACAGACTCTGACCGCTACTGTTTAACCAATTCGACCCGACGATTTTTTGCCCGTCCTTCCTCACTGCGATTGTCCGCCACTGGCCGTTCCTGGCCGAAACCGGCGGCGGTCAGCCGCTGCGCGTCGATACCAGAGGCAACTATGGCTTTCATCACGCTCTGTGCGCGCTGTTCAGACAGCAGTTTGTTCGCCTCGGCCTGACCCTGGCTGTCGGTATGGCCTTCGATGGCCAGGCGCAGATCCGGCGCGGCTTTGAGCATGCTGACAATCTCCGCCACCGTGGCCTGACCATCGGCCTTGAGCTCGGCTTTACCGGTGTCGAAGTTGATATACAGGGCGATAAAGCCGTTGCGGTTGAGTTCATCAAGCAACTGATTAGCACTGACTACCTGCTGCATGGCGGCCACTTCGACGATCACCAGCTTGTAGCTCTGCGTCGGTGCGCTGAAAATCTCCGGCTCGATACGCACCCACACGTCTTTACCACCGGTCGTGACTTTCAGAGTGGTTTCACCGCCATCGCCGTCCTGGGGCAGGCGCTCGTAAATGACTTCGCCACCAATCGCCTTGAGCGCATTCTGGTAGTTGCGCAGCAGCTGTAAAGGACTGGGCTGAGTATCGGCGGTGTTGTGGTAATAGCGAATCTGCGTGGCATCACCTTCCACGGCCTGTCGCTGTGGCACACCATCCTGGCTGCCGGTGGCGAACTGCGCGACGTTGTAGTTCTGCTCGTACTCAGCGATGTAGGAATCCGGGTAGCGTGACAACAGCGGATGGTCCTTCGATCCTGCCGTATCTTCGGCAGCCAGCGCCGGTAAGCTCAGCCAAACGGCCGACCACAGCAGCATGTGCAAGCAGCTGCGCACAATTCCCATGGCATTTCTCCTGCTGCATTCGGGGCGCGGTGTACGCCCACCTACAGCAGTGACTTTAGACCAGGACGGCTTGCCAAGAGGATCGCGAGCGGCCGACTACACGTGCAGACGCAGACAACAGACCGTAGTGCGCCGCGAGCCATTAGGGCGGCGCTCGGGGTCAGCGTAGGTCTCGATTTCAACAAACCCCGCCTTGCGCATCATTCCGGCCGAGGCAGCGTTCTCTTCGTGGCGGTCGATATAGATATCGCCCACGCCCTGCTCAACCAGCTCGGCAATCACCTGTTTGAGTAACCGTGAGCCCAGGCCCTGTCCGGCAACAGCACGATGGGTGACTGCTTCGCAGATATAGGCATGTTCTAAATCGCGGCGCGCCGGCGGCTGGTAGCGGGCAAAATGCCGCGAAAGCTCATAACTGACAAACCCCAGCAGCTCACCGCCGCGCTCAGTCAACAATGCCGATACAGAGCCATCGGCAATCTGCTGGAGATGGGCCGTTACCTCGATAGGAGGCAGGTGATTCCAAGGATTCGGCCCGTGCTCGAAGATCAGCGCGCAAAGGTTGTCGATATCGGCGGCCAGGGCTTCGCGAATTCGCAGGTTATCCATCTACAGCCCTGCCGTGGGTAACTCACCGGGCAGCACGACGCCGCGCTCCGCACAATCGGCCACCGCTGCGATTAACCCAGTCAGCTCGAAGCCCTGAGCACTAAGCCAGTCCGGGTTGTAGTAAGTGTCGGCATAGCGCTCGCCGCCATCGCAGAGAATCGCCACCACCGAGCCAGGCTCGCCAGCCGCAACCATGCGCTGCGCCACCAGCAGCGCGCCAATCAGATTGGTGCCGCTGGAGCCACCCACTTTGCGGCCCAGACGCTGCGCCAGGTAATGCATGGCGGCCAGGGACATGGCATCCGGCACTTTGCACATGGCATCAATCACCGACGGCAGAAAGGACGCCTCGACCCGGGGCCGGCCGATGCCCTCTATGCGCGAGCCATGGTTCAGGTACAGGCTGGCATCGCCGGTGCGGTAGTAATCGAAGAACACCGAACGCTCGGCATCGGCGCACAGCACCTGGGTGTTGTGGCGGCGATAGCGGACATAGCGGCCCAAAGTGGCTAGGGTACCGCCGGTGCCGGGGCTGGACACCAGCCAGCTCGGTTCGGGAAAGCGCTCGCTACGCAACTGCTGGAAGATCGACTCGGCAATATTGTTGTTGGCGCGCCAATCGGTGGCGCGTTCGGCGTAGGTGAACTGATCCATAAAATGCCCGCCGGTCTCACGCGCCAGGCGCTCAGACTCGGCGTATATCTGCGTCGGGTCCTGCACCAGATGACTCTGCCCGCCGTAAAAAGCAATCTGCGCGATCTTCTCCTTCGAGGTGCTGGCCGGCATCACCGCAATAAACGGCAGCCCCAGCAAGCGGGCAAAATAGGCCTCGGAAATCGCCGTGGAGCCGCTGGACGCCTCGATCACTGGCGCACCGGGCTTGAGCCAGCCGTTACACAGAGCATAAAGAAACAGTGAACGCGCCAGGCGATGCTTGAGACTGCCAGTGGGATGGCTGGACTCGTCCTTGAAATACAGCTCAACACCGGGCAAACCCGGCAGCGCCAAGGGAATCAGATGGGTATCGGCGCTGCGCTGAAAATCCGCCTCGATGATGCGGATCGCCTCACGCGCCCAAGTTCGTCTATCACTCATCACTTTGTCCTCAATCCAGAACTCCAGCAGGCATAGGCGTCGCGCCTTGCCACTGACTCAGTAACACACCGGCAAACACCAATGCCGCCGCCATTATCTGCACGGTATTCAGGCTTTCGCCCAATAGCAGTATGGCGAACAGCAGGGTGAACACCGGGATCAGGTTGGTAAAGCCCGACGCCTGGCTGGCCGGCAAGCGGCTGACGCCAAAGTTGTATAGCCCGTAAGCGCCCACGGTGACCAATATGCCCAGGTACGCCACCGCGCCGAGGCCCATGGGGCTGACGCTGGCTGGCAACGGCGCGCTGAACCAGGCCAAGGGCAGAAAGAAAATGGTGCCAACAAAAGCCACCATGGCGGTGAGCAGAAAGGGCGAATAGCGTGATGACAAATGCTTGAGCAACAGGGTGTAGCCCATGGCGCAGAGCATCGCGAGCAGCTCGTAGAGGTTACCGAGAACCGGGTTGCTCGCATGCTCGTCGGCGCTACCGGCCAAGCTAAGCCATATGGCACCGATCAGCGCCAGGAGAAAGCCCGCCAGGGTGATGCGGCTGATCCGCTCGCGCAGAAAGATGAAGGCTCCTACTGCGACCAGCAGCGGCAGCAACGCCGTGACCATGCCCGCTTGCGCTGCGCTGGTGTGTTGCAGCGCAAGCGCCTCGAAGAGGAAATACAGACAAGGCTCGCAAGCCGCCAGGCCCAGCAGGTACTTCCAGTCACCGGCGCGGTAATGCATCTTTCCGCGCCAGCGCCAGGCCAGCAGAAACACCAGGCTGCCGAGGGCCATACGGCCGAAAATCACCCACAGCGGCGGCAACTCGACAAAGGCCAGTTTCAGCGCAATAAAGGAACTGCCCCACGGCGCCATGGCGACCACCAGGCTGATCACCGCGATGCCCCTTCCCTGCTCACGCATAGCAAAGCCCCAAACTAAAGGCTGCAGTGTAGAGAGGCCGGTGCGGCACCGACAGATACAGTCAGCGCCGCGAACTGTGTGGGCTGGTTTATGAGCCTATTTCGGGTCTCGCGAACTAGAGCGAGGCCGGTTCTAACACCGTATCGCCGACCCGAGGCAGGCTCATTGTTCCCAAGGTTTACCGCGAGTTTGCTCACTAATCCGCAGCTTCTGCTGCATCGCGGCTTTGGCCAGCATATGGGCGCTGACCGGTGCGGTGATAAACAGAAACAGGGCGATCAGCAGTTCATGCAGGCTGACGCCCTCGCCACGAAAGCTGAAGTAGATCAGCGAGGCGATTACCATACCGCCCACGCCAAGGGTGCTGGCCTTGGTCGGCCCATGCAGGCGCATAAAAAAATCTGGCAGGCGGTAGAGGCCAATCGCGCCGATCAACGCGAACAGGCTGCCGATCAGCAGAAACAGCGCCACCAGCGCTTCGATCCAGGTATCCATTCAACAACCTCCATAGAACGCTTTTACGATCTCGCGAGCTAGAGCCATGCAAGGCAAGAACAGGCGAGGATGCGGAGTTTACGAGCTGTAAATGAGCAATCCGAGACGCCGCGTCCCGGCCTGTTCTTAACGCAGCAGGGCCGACGCGCAGCAGATCGTAAACTCGTTCCTATTCGATGATGTCGCCACGCAGCAGATACTTGGCCACTGCTACTGTGCCAATAAAGCCCATCACCGCAATCAGCAGGGCCGCTTCAAAATACAGGCTGGAGCCCAGCCAGACACCAAACAGCACCAGCATGGCAATCGCGTTGATATACAGGGTGTCCAGGGCCAGGATACGGTCGGGCAAGTCCGGACCGATGATCAAGCGAGCCGTGGTCAGTATCAGGGCCATGCCGATGATTACCAGGCACAGCGGAATCACGTAGGCGAGCATGTGAATACCTCCAACAGGGGTGCTTCGTAGCGCTGTTTAATTTCCGCCACCAAGGCCTCAACATCGGGCACATCCAGGCCATGCACCAGCAAGAGCTTGCGGTCATCACTGAGATCGGCGGACACCGTGCCAGGGGTCAGGGAGATGATGCTGGTGAGCATGGTCAGAGCCAGTTCGTCCTCCAGCACCAGAGGAATCTCCACAAAAGCAGGACGCAGCTTGGCGGGCGAGCCGAGGATCAGTTTGGCGACTTGCAGGTTGGCCATAACAATATCGCCAAGGATGCGCAGCAAAAACACGCACAGCTTGAATGGTTTGTAGACCCGTGGCGGGTTGATCCAGAACACCTGGGTCAGCAGTGGAATCGCCCAGCCGAGCAGCGCTCCAAGCAGCAAGTGACCCAGGCTCAGGTCATTGATCAACAGCATCCAGACCAGTAGCAGGCACAAGCTCAGCAGCGGATGGGGTAACCAGCGACGTGCTTTCATCGTGCAGCTCCCGATTCGATGATTTGCCGGTACAACGCCAGGTCATGCAGCTGGCTGGCCGTGGCCTCGACGTAACTGAGCAGCGGCGCGGCACCGACCATCAGCAGCAGGCTTAGCAGCAGCAAGCCAGCACAGGCCAGCAACCGGCCGTAATCCAGCTCAGCACTGTCCAGCTGACTCAGGCCAACGCGCCAGAACAGCATGCTGCCGGCACGGCTCAGAGCAATCAGGGTCAGCAAGCCGCCGCCCAGTACAATCGGCCAGAGCAACAGCGCCTGCAGGCCAGGCTCCAGCGAACGCAGCAACAGCAGCTTGCCGATAAACCCGGAGAGCGGCGGTAGACCGGCCACGGCAATCGCGCCGAAAAAGAACAGGCCACCGAGCAGATGTGGATTCTGCAGCGCTGGGCCCTGCACCAGCAGCGCTTGTTTTTCACCACGCTGACGGGCAATCAAGTCAGCCAGCAGGAACAGCCCACCGGCCACCCAGGTGCTGTGCACCAGGTAATACAGGGCAGCGGCCAGGGCTTGCTCGGTGCCGATGGCAATGCCGGCGAGCAAGGTGCCGACCGACACCACCACCAGATAGGCCAAGAGCCCTTGCAGACTGACTGCCGCCAGCGCGCCGATCACGCCCAGCGCCAGAGTCAGCAGGGCAATCGGCCAGAGCCAGTCGTTGGCCATATTGGCCAGGCTGCCGGCCTCGTCACCGAAGATCAGCGTGTATACGCGGATGATCGAGTACAGGCCGACCTTGGTCATGATCGCAAACAGTGCGGCGACCGGAGCGGTAGCCGAGGCATAGGCCTTGGGCAGCCAGAAATACAGCGGCAGAAACGCTGCCTTGAGGCCGAACACCACCAGCAGCAATAAGCCGGCAGCGCCGAGCAGCGCTGCGTCATCCGGCCCGGCAGCGGCCACCCGAATGGCCATATCGGCCATATTCAGGGTGCCGGTGATGCCATACAGCACGCCCACCGCGAGCAGGAAGAACGCCGAACCTACCAGGTTCAGCACCACGTAATGCAACCCCGCACGCACCCGCTCTACCCCGCCGCCATGCACCAGCAACGCATAGGAGGCGATCAGCAGGATTTCAAAGAACACGAACAGGTTGAACAGGTCGCCGGTGAGAAAGGCGCCGTTGATACCCATCAGCTGGAACTGGAACAGCGCATGGAAACTCTGCCCACGCTGATCATCACCGCGCACCGCATACAACAAGGCAAAGCTGCCGAGTACCGCCGTGACTACCAGCATCAAGGCGCTCAGGCGATCAAGCAGCAAGATGATGCCGAAGGGGGCTGCCCAGTTACCGGCGGCATATACCTGCAGCACGCCCTGATCGGCCAACCAGAGCAGATAGCAGCTCAACGGCAGCAACAACAAGGTGGCCACAAGCGACAGACTGCGTTTGACCCGCAGGCTTAGGCCCGCGCCCAGCAGTAACAGGCTGCCGGCAAACATCGGCAGCAGGATTGGCAGGATCAAGCCGTGATTCATTGCGCAGGCTCCTGGCCGTCAACATGGTCGGTCTGGGTTTCGCCAACGCTGCGCAGCGCCAGCACCACCACAAAGGCGGTCATGGCAAAGCCGATCACGATGGCGGTTAACACCAGCGCCTGCGGCAATGGGTCAGCGTATTCAATGCCCTGGCCGATCACCGTGACCACGCCGCTCTGCAGGCGGCCCATGGCAAACAGAAACAGGTTGACCGCATAGGAAATCAGCGTCAGCCCCAGCACTACCGGGAAGGTCCGCGCGCGCAGCAGCAGGTACACACCGCTGGCGGTGAGGATGCCCAGGGTTGCGGCAAATATGGCTTCCATCTCAAAGCACCTCTTCTACAACTTTTTCCTGGGTCAACTTGCCCAGGTTGGCGAGAATCAGCAGGGTCGCGCCGACCACCGTCAGGTACACGCCCAAGTCGAAGAGCATGGCGGTGGCCAGCTCGATTTCACCGATCAGCGGAATGTCGAAATGACCGAAAGCAGAGGTCAGGAACGGCCGATCAAACAGCCAGCTGCCCAGGCCGGTCAGTCCGGCAATCAATACGCCAAGACCGGCCATGCCCTGATAATTCAGCGGCAGGCGCGATTGCGTCCACTGCACACCACTGGCGACGTACTGCAGGATCAACGCCACCGCCGTGACCAAGCCGGCGATAAAGCCGCCGCCGGGCAGGTTGTGGCCGCGCAGGAAGATAAACACCGAGACCAGCAATGCCATCGGCAACAGCACACGTGACAGGGTGGCGAGGATCAGCGGATGGCGATCACGCGCCCAGTTACGGCCCTGCGCATCAACCTTCGGCTGGAACAGGCGCAAGCCGTCAAGCAGGGCGAAAATACCCACGGCGGCAATCGCCAATACGGTGACCTCGCCCATGGTATCGAAGCCACGGAAGTCCACCAGAATCACGTTGACCACGTTAGTGCCGCCACCGCCCGGTACGCTGTTCTCCAGGAAGAACGCCGAAATACTGTCGTACGGCCGCGTCAGCACGGCGAACACCAGCATCGCCACCATCACGCCAGTGCCGACCGCCAAGGTGAAATCGCGCAAGCCACGCAGGCTGCTCGATTCGATGCGGGTCTGCGCCGGTAGAAAGAACAATGCGAGCATCAACAGGATGATCGTCACCACCTCTACCGACAGCTGGGTCAGGGCCAGATCAGGTGCCGAATAACGGGCAAAGGCCAGGGCCACCATAAGCCCAACCACGCTGAGCATCAGCAACGAGACCAGACGCTGGCGATGGAAGATAACCGTCACCAATGCGGCCAGGGCCATGATGCCCAGGCCCAAAGCAGTGATGCCGTCGATCTCCGCCATGGCCAGCGGTCCGCTGATTTGTGGCAACGAACTCAGGCCCTGGGTCACCACGATTAACGCTGCAGCGAGTAACAGCGCCAGGTAACGCTGCAGCGAAGCATTTTCTAACCATCGGGTCACGGCGGTACACGCCTGGATCACAAGCACTACACCACGTTCAAAGATCAACTTGGCATCTACGCTCGGCAACCCGGCATACCAGCGGAACAACGGCTGGCGGAACACGTACACCAGAATCCCGCCGAACAGGGCGATAAAGCTCATCAGCAGTGGCAGGTTGAGGCCATGCCAGATTGCCAGGCTATAAGTCGGCACATCGCCGCCCAGGGTTGCCGAAGCAGCTGCCGCCAGCAGCGGGGCCACGGTGTAGGCCGGCACGATCCCCACCAGCAGGCAGAGAAACACCAGAATCTCCACCGGTACCTTCATATAGCGCGGCGGCTCATGCGGTGGGTAATGCGGCAGGTCGATTGGCTCGCCGTTGAAAAACACGTCGTGGATAAAGCGCAACGAATAGGCCACCGAAAACACCCCAGCCAGGGTTGCCGCCGCCGGGATAACCCAGTTGAAGCTGCCCAGCAGGTGCTGGTTGAGCGTCTCGCTGAAGAACATTTCCTTGCTCAGGAAGCCATTGAGCAGCGGCACACCGGCCATCGCCGAGGCCGCCACCATGGCCAGCACGGCCGTATGCGGCATGTACTTCCACATGCCGTTGATACGCCGCATATCGCGGCTACCCGTTTCGTGATCAATGATCCCCGCCGCCATAAACAGCGAGGCCTTGAAGGTGGCGTGGTTGATGATGTGGAACACCGCCGCCACCGCGGCCAGGCGGGTATCCAGACCGAACAGCAAGGTGATCAAGCCCAGGTGGCTGATGGTCGAATAGGCCAGCAGGCCCTTGAGGTCATGCTGAAATAACGCCATCCCGGCACCGACCAGCAAGGTCACCAGGCCGGTGATGCTGACCAGGTAGAACCACCACTCAGACCCCGCCAAGGCTGGGTACAGACGCGCCAGCAGAAACACCCCAGCCTTGACCATGGTCGCCGAGTGCAGATACGCCGACACCGGCGTCGGCGCGGCCATCGCATGTGGCAGCCAGAAATGGAACGGGAACTGCGCCGACTTGGTGAACACCCCCAACAGCACCAGAATCAGCGCCAGCGGGTATAGCTCATGGGCGCGAATGGCGTAACCAGCAGCCAGCACCTGAGACAACTCGAAACTGCCCGCGATATGGCCGATCAACAGAATCCCGGCGAACAGCGCCAGGCCACCACCGCCCGTCACGGCCAAGGCCATGCGTGCGCCTTTGCGGGCATCCGAACGGGCGCCCCAGAAACCGATCAGCAGGAACGACGACAGGCTGGTCAGTTCCCAGAACATCAGCATCAGCAGCAGGTTTTCCGAGAGCACCACGCCGAGCATCGCGCCCATAAAAAGCAGGAGGAAGGCGAAGAAGCGCCCCATCGGCTCCTTCTTCGCCAGGTAGTAACGCGCGTAAAGAATCACCAGCAGGCCGATACCGAGAATCAGCAGGGCAAACAGAAAACCCAGGCCATCCAGGCGCAAACTGAGATTCAGGCCCAGAGCCGGCAACCACTCCAGCTTGACCTTGAGCAACTCGCCAGCAAACACCGCAGACTGCTGCGAGAACAGCAATACCAGAGCCGTCAGCGGTGCCAATGCAGCCGCCACCGCGCAGGCGGAACGGCCCAGGCGCTCGGCGAACAAAGGCAGAAAAATACCGAGAAATGGCAAGGCGATGATCAGCGCAAGCGTCATAGAAAAACCCCTTAATACAAACCCGGCACGTCCCCGTACCCGGCTGACTCCCTAACCTGCTTACTGGCCGCAGCCGCAGGATTCACCTGAGCTGCAACCCGCGCAAAAGTATTGCACCGCGCGGCGACTAAAGCCCGTCGACGCCAAAACGTGCGCGATTATCCATAACTATCGGCCAACCGTCATGGATAGAATTATTACTAAACGCTGTGTTTTCCACGAGCTTGCCTGAAAAGCCTGCGAAACGCCGATAAACATCTGGTTTATCTGGAAAAAAGGCAATAAAAAACCGGATCAGTCGGGACTGATCCGGCCTCTTCGACACTCACTGAGTAACGCGGCTGGTGCCATTCACGGTCATGATGCGCACACGCTCACCGACGCGGAAAATCTGATTCTCTTCGACGGCCTGAACATAGGCACGCATGCTGCCGTCGTCTTCGCGCACGGTGATTTCCACACCCTGGGTACGGGTCAGACCTTCCTCAGTCATCGCCCCCAACAGGCCACCGGCCACTGCGCCAATCACCGCAGCCACCGCACTACCCCGTCCGCCGCCAATGCCACTACCGGCCACGCCGCCAATAACCGCACCAGCACCTGCGCCGATTGGGGTTTTCGTGCCTTCGATTTTCACCGGGCGCAACGATTCGATAGTGCCCATGCGTACGGTCTGCACGGTGCGTGCTTCATCGCGTGAGTAGGTGTCACCAGTCAGGCTGGAGGCGCAGCCGCCCAACAGGGCCAGCACGGAAAACGAGGCAGCCAACAGAAAGGGTTTACGCATGATTGTTTCTCCAGTTAGGCAGGCGCTCATTAAAACGCCTGCGCAGCTTAGCTGTCACCCGCAAATATGCAGCAAAACTTTACCCATGCCGCAGCACAGGGCCACGGCGCGACACTTCGCCGCGTGCAATCTCAGCATCCAATCAGCCTAAGCTAGAGCTTAGCTTGGGGGATTTATGGATTACTTTATTGTCGCCATCACCAGTGTTGCCGGGCTGTACTTCCATTGGTGGCTGTATGTGCGGATCAAGCGCTGGATCGACCGCGACCTTGCGCTGTCACTGGCTGGCGACTTAACAGCCAAGCGCAGCTATATGCTCGCTCGCCTGGCTGAGGCGCAGGCCGCCGGGATCAAACGCAACGACCTGCCAGCCTGGCTGGAGCACGCTGCCGCACAATACTCCGGCGACTAGCGCGCTCAGGGTGCTAGGCGCTCACGCAGCCAGGCAGCGCCCTGCAGGCGGAAATTAAGACGGTCATGCAGACGACTGGAACGGCCTTGCCAGAACTCGATGCGTTCCGGCAGCAAGCGATAACCGCCCCAGTGCGGCGGGCAATGCGGCGCGCGATCCAGAAAGCGTTGCTCGGTCTCAGCCAGCAGGCCTTCCAGTTCGGTGCGATCGGCAATCACCCGACTCTGCGGCGAAGCCCAGGCGCCCAAGCGGCTGCCCAGCGGACGCACCTGGAAGTAGGCATCGCACTCTTCGCTACTGACTCGCTCAACACGCCCCTCAATACGCACTTGCCGCTCCAGGCTGGGCCAGAAGAAGGTCATGGCGGCAAAGGGATTGGCGGCCAGATGCTGGCCTTTGGCACTGTCGTAGTTGCTAAAGAAGGTGAAGCCCCTGGCATCCAGACCTTTGAGCAGCAGCACCCGACAATGCGGGCGCCCTTCTCCATCGACGGTCGCCAGGGTCATGGCATTAGGCTCGACCGGCAATTGCTCGGTCTTCACCGCTTCGGCAAACCACTGCTCAAATAATGCAAAAGGCTCAAGCGGCGCTTGTGCTTCGCTCAAGCCATCGCGGGTGTAGTCACGACGCATATCAGCCAAGGTTTGAGTCATCGGCACATCCTCTCAACAGAAGCTGCCTAGCTTACCCGCGAGCGCTCTATTTGGCTTGATCCACAGCAACACCAATAACGTTAGAGCCTATTGGCTGCTGGCTGGTTTGTCGGCTTTAGCCACGGTTTTCGCGCTCTTGTCAGTCACAGGCTTGACCGCGGCGACTGCAACGGCGGGCGCAGGCTGGCTGTACTTGGAGATCAGCGCATTGAGGGTGGCTTTCGAGGTCAGGAGAATTTCCACCCGACGGTTCAGCGCACGGCCCTGCTGACTGTCGTTGGCCGCGCGTGGCATGTCCGAGCCAAGGCCTTTGACCATCAGGCGGTTCTGCTTGAGGCCGCTGAGGCGGAAAATCGAGGTAAAGGCACGAGCGCGCTGGTGGCTCAGTTCGCGATTAGCATTCACTTCACCACTGCTGTCTGCATGACCAAGTATCAGCACGCCAATGGTTTCATCACTTTCCAGCAGCTTGGCCATACGGCTCAGTGGGCCCAAGGTACTCGGCAGCATCATGTTTGGGCGATCCGGGTTAAACGAACCCTGCACAGGCGCAGTAACTACTAAGAGGTTTTCGCGGCGTTCGAACTCAAAATGAGTGCCTTTGATCGCTTCACGCACCTTCGGCTCATACACATCCAGCCAGGCCTGGGTAACTGCAGGTGGCGGCATAGGCACCACTTTCGGAGCAGGCTTTGCGGATTTGTCGAAAGCACTGCAACCGCTGATCAGAACACACAGGGCGATAGCGAGAGTTTTGTTAGCGAGCATCAGGTATCCACACGTGATAAGCAAAAAAGGAGCGGGCCACTGGCCCGCTCAGAGGCGGACCATGCCATGTTGCGCAGCAGTCTAGCCGAGCTCGCTATAAACAATCAGCTAACAAACGCGCAAGTTTCTGCGCACGGGGGTCCATCAAGACGAACGGTCCTAGATTATTGGTGACAAAACCAAAGGCCACATCCCGCTCTGGGTCGGCAAAGCCAATTGAGCCGCCGGCTCCAGGGTGGCCAAAGGCGCGCGGCCCCATGCCGTACGTAGCGTTGGCGACCTCTGGCTGGTCGAGCATGCAACCCAGGCCAAAGCGGGTGCGGGTCAGCAAGGTTTTGTCATCGCCCACCGCATGCTCGCGGTTCAGCTCAGCCAGCAACTCGCTTTCCAACAACTGGCCATCCAACAAACCACTGTAGAAACCGGCCAGGCTGCGGGCATTGCCATGGCCGTTCGCCGCAGGCTGTTGCATACGTCGCCATTCCGGCTTGTTGGTGCTGGTCATGATCGACGGCGGATTGGTAAAGGCGCGCGTACTCATCGCCGCAGGCTCGCTCATCATGGTCTTGAGCAGGCGCTGGGCTGCCGCGTCGCCGAAGTTACCCTTGCCACGGGAAATGATTGCCACCCGCTCAAACTCTTCATCCGCCAGGCCGACATGGAAATCTAGCCCCAGGGGTTTGGCCGTGCGCGCGACGATGGATTCGCCCGGCCCGCGCCCCTCGACCCGGCGCAAAACCTCACCCACCAGCCAGCCGTAGGTGATCGGCGCATAACCATGGCCCTCACCCAATGCCCACCAGGGCTGCTCGGCGGCCAGGGCCGTGGTCATCGCCTGCCAATCGTACAGCGCCTCAGCCGGCAGCATCTGGCGCAAGGCCGGCAGCCCGGCCTGATGACTGAGCAAGTGCCGCAGGGTGATCTTGTCCTTGCCAGCGGCGGCAAACTCGGGCCAGTAGCGCGCCACCGGTGCATCCAGTTCGAGTTTGCCTTCGCCCACCAGTTGCAGGGCGGTGACTGCGGTAAAGGTCTTGGTGCAGGAAAACAGGTTGAGGATGGTGTCGCTGTGCCAGGCCTGCTGGCCATCCTTGTCGGCCACACCGGCCCACAGATCTACCACGGTTTCACCGCCGATTTGCACGCAGAGCGCCATGCCGCGCTCCTGCGGCTCTTCGAACAACGCCGCAAAGGCGTCTCTCAGCGACTCGAACTTGAGGTCGAAATAACCCTGTATCTGCACCACCCTGCTCCCCTTTCTCATACTCGGCCAAATGCTCGGCCGATTGTTTCAGCTCTAACGCCTGTGGAGAACCCTGCGCAAGGTTGGCAACCCCACTATCAGCGCGGCGAATAGCCCTTTACGGGGTCGCCGGCACTGGCGCCGCTACCGGTTTGAGCAGCGTTTTCGGCACATCCAGGTTGGCTTTGCGCACGGCTTTGACGAAGCCATCCCACGGCCGGTCGGTAATTCCGACCAGGCCCAGATGACCGTTTTCACCATCCAGCAAACGTCCGGTAACCGGCTGATCAAGGTACTGAAACCAGTGCAAACCGACGATCTGCGGCTCTTCCAGGGCCTTGGCCAGGAAATGCGCATAGGCCGGGCCGCGTTCCTCTTCCTTGTAGACCTCGGCAACCCCGCCCCAGAACGGGCCACGGTCACGCGAGCCGAAGTGAAACTCGGTGATCATCAGCGGCTTGTCGAGCTGACGCAGTGCAGCAAAGTCATAACCGTGCTGCGGCTCGCGGGTATAGAAGTTGAAGCTCAATACATCGCAGAAGCTTGCGCAGGCACTCACCGCTTCGGGGATGCTGCTGGCGAAACGACCGCCCAGCAGCAGGTGGTTGGGCGCATGCCAATCGAGCGAGTCGGCAATGGTCTTGAAGTAGGTGTCGGCATACAGGCGCAAAAATGCCTGCATATCCTTCTCAATGGCCGGGAACTCGGCACTGGGCAGCGGCGCCTGAAAACCCGGGTCTTCCATCAATTCCCAGGCCGGCAGCTCGATACCCCAGGCGCGGGACAGGCCATTGTGGTTACGGTACTTGTCGCGCAGCTGTTTGAGGAAGGCGCGCTTGGCCGGCACATCGGTGCTCAGGCGCAGCGTGGCGTAAGCCAGGGCGTAGCGGCCGTTAGGATCATCCGCAGGACCGGCCCAGGCCAATTCGTTATCGGCGAAATAACCAAGCAACCAGGGATTTTCACGATGATCGCGCGACGCGATTGCCACGGCACGCTCGGTGGCCATGGCGAACCGCGGATCGAACGGGTCAGGCATCGCCCCCCACCAGTCGACACCGGTGCTGATAGTGGCGTAATCGCCATGGATCGACAGCGGAATGCTGAACGGCATGCGGGTATCGCCGCCAAATGTGGGGTCGCTCCAGTTACCCAGCGTGTTAAAGCCCCAGGCCTGCAGACGATCCTGGCTCAGCGTGCGCCACGCCGCAGGATCAAGCTGGCCATAGCTGCGCTGCAGGTTGGCCTTGTAGAAATCGAACCAACGCCCGCTGGCAAACGCCCGTCCCTGGTTGGCGCCAGTGTCGCTGCGGCTGTCGGAGGTGCCGAAATAGGCCGCGAGTGCATCACCCGGTTGCGGCAACCCGGTAAACATCGCCTCACGTCCCTCAACGTAGGTGGCGCTCTGCTGCGTAGTTACCGCATTGACGCCCAGCGAGTAGAACGGATGGCCTTCTGGCGTTACCAGGTACCAGCGGCCATCACGTTTCTCGGTGCGAAAGAAACCGCTCGCCTCAAACGGCTGCCCGCCAGTCCAGCCAGCAAACTTGTCCTGTGCGGGACGCTCAGCCAGCCAGGCATGCAGTTGCTTCTGCTCTTGGGCCACGGCCTGCTGCAGTTGCTCATCGTTCTTGACCTTGCCCGGCCAATCGGCTCGCGCATATTGGCCGTAACTGTCGACGATACCGGCATAGGCCGCAGTCGCGAACTGCTCGTCGGTCACGCCAAACTGGCTGATTAGAATATGTTGCGCGGCTTTCGGCTGCGGCATAGACAGGGTGACGGCACTGACCTTGCTCAGGTCCAGCGCCCCGCTGACTGTATCCGCCAGCAGCAGGCGCTGGCCTTTGTGCGTCCAAGGCATCGGCACACCGGCACGCATGCCTTGATCGCGGGGCGAAGCTGCCTGCAAAGGGATCAACAGAGTTTGCGCAGGGCCAGCAGGCAGGGCGATGCGCGTGCTCAGACGCTGGCCGTCAGTGCTCTCGATCAGCACATCCAGAGTCAGCGCCCAGTCCATGGCGTTCTGCATACGCAAGCTAACCTGCGCCTGCTGCGACCAGTCCCAGCTACCGTTTTGCGGGGTGAGACGCAGGCTCGGCTGCTCGGCGGGGTGGAAGGTCACCCGCCGCAGCACTTCACCTTGCGGGGTCGGCTCGCCGATACGGTTGGGCAAATCGGCATCTTGCGTGGTGACTTGTACGGCATCCATTGGCCGAACAAAGTTGAACAACTCCTGCGGCCCTGTCGCCATAGCGTTGCCGACAAAACCCACGAGCGCTGAAAGCAGAACAGCCGTTTGCAACCTGCGCTTAACCTTCACGAACCACACTCCCGCATTGTTTCAACCGACCTGGGCAATACTGCCCGAGGCAAAATTCAGGCCCTGGTGACTATCAAGGCATTGTTCACGCGTCATTGGAGCCGATAAGACTCAATGAGTTGCTTACCAGTCCGCTGAAAACTTCCTGCGTTGGCAATACTGCTTTAAAAACGGCCTCGGAAAGCCGCTTGCGGCTAACGCGCTTTAACGTGACCCGGAGGACGAGTGAAACTCGTCATGCTCATTTACAGCCAGTAAATTCCGCTTCCTAGGCCATTCTTGCCTTGGCTGCCTCGCCCACGTTTTCCATCAGCCTGGTAACTGACAGGCGAACTGCTAACTGATTTCCCGACGAAACGGCGGCAAGGCATTGAGAATCGACTTGCCATAGCGCTGAGTGACCACCCGCCGGTCGAGCAAGGTGATGATGCCGCGATCGGCCTCAGTGCGTAGCAAACGCCCGCACGCCTGCACCAAGCGCAAGGACGCGTCTGGTACAGCGATTTCCATAAAGGGGTTGCCGCCGCGCGCTTCGATCCATTCGGCCAGGGCCGCTTCTACTGGATCGTCCGGCACGGCGAAGGGGATCTTGGCGATCACCACATGTTCGCAGTAAGCACCTGGCAGATCGACGCCTTCGGCAAAACTGGCCAGGCCGAACAGCACGCTCTCTTCACCGGAATCGACCCGCGCTTTGTGCTTGTTCAGGGTTTCCTGCTTGGACAAATTACCCTGGATAAATACCCGCTTGCGCCAGTCGCGCTCCAGGCCATCGAAGACCTCCTGCATCTGCTTGCGCGAGGAGAACAGCACCAGGGTGCCGCGCGAGCCCTCAACCAGACCAGGCAGATCGCGAATGATCGCCGCCGTGTGGGCCACCGCATCACGCGGATCGGCATTCAGGTTAGGCACCCGCAGTACACCAGCATCGGCGTGATGAAACGGGCTCGGCACTACGGTGGTGACCGCCACTTTCGGCAAGCCTGCACGCATGCGGTAGCGATCAAAGGTGCCCAACGCTGTTAGGGTCGCCGAGGTCACCAAGGCGCCATAGGCGACATTCCACAGGTTACGGCGCAGGGTTTCGGCGGCCAGGATCGGGCTGGCGTTGACCTCGATATCAAACAACGCACCGCTGTCGGCCAGGGTCAGCCAGCGCGCCATCGGTGGGCTTTCCTCCGGGTCTTCAGCAGTAAAGGCCAGCCACAGCTCCCAGTTGCCCTTGGCCCGCGCCAGCAGGCTGCCAAACAGCGGGTACCATTCCTCGGCCTGATGACTGGCAATACCGACAGCGCCCTCACCATCCATGGCTTCCTTGAGCTGTTCGGTCACGCCGGTAAACAGATCATTGAGTTTGGAAAAACCCTTTTTCAGCTCCAGGCCCAGTTCGGTCAGATGCTCCGGTACCACACCGCCGACAAAGCGATGGCGCGGCCGCTCGCGGCCCTGCATATCCTCACCTGGCTTGAAATCGGCCACCTGCTCGCAGGCCGCAAACATAAACTGCTGCTGGGTTTTGATCTCTCGTGCCAGTTCCGGCACCTGCTCGATCAACCTGCCTATATCCCCCGGCAAAGGGTTCTGCGCCAGCAGCTTGGTCAGATTCTTGTCGATCTGAGTCAGCCAATCGGCAGTCGAGCGCAGACGGGTGAAGTGAGCAAAATGGCCGATGGCTTTGTCTGGCAGGTGATGGCCTTCGTCGAACACGTAAAGGGTGTCGCGCGGGTCCGGCAGCACCGCACCGCCACCCAGGGCCAGATCCGCCAGGACCATGTCATGGTTGGTGACGATCACATCAACCTTGCCCATGCCCTCGCGCGCTTTGTAGAAGGCGCACTGCTGAAAGTTCGGGCAATGGCGATTGGTGCACTGGCTGTGATCGGTGGTCAGTTGCGACCAGCGCGTGTCTTCCAGCTCTTCCGGCCAGCTGTCACGATCGCCGTCCCATTTATTGCCGGCGAGTTTTTCGATCATCGTGGTGAACAGTTTCTGGCTCTGCTCATCCACATCAATCTTGAATCCTTCTTCCTCGAACAACTGGGCAGTGGCGCTCTGCGCCTGGCCTTCCTGCAGCAGGATATCCAGCTTGGACAAACACAGATAACGACCCCGCCCCTTGGCCAGGGCGAAGCTAAAATTCAGCCCGCTATTGCGCATCAGGTCTGGTAGATCCTTGTGCACGATTTGCTCTTGCAGTGCCACGGTGGCAGTGGCGATCACCAGACGTTTGCCCGCGGCCTTGGCAGTAGGAATCGCGGCCAGGCTGTAAGCCACCGTCTTGCCCGTACCGGTGCCGGCCTCAACCGCCACCACCGCAGGATCTCCTAGACGTCGGCCTTCGTCGTCAGTCTTGATTGCCCCTAGCACCTTGGCAATTTCAGCAATCATCAGGCGCTGACCATAACGCGGCTTGAGCGACTTGGCTTCGAGAAAACGGGAATAGGCGCCCTGAATCTGGGACTTGAGTTCGGTACTGAGCATGGGGTCTTGACGCGAAAAGGCTGGATAAATTTTCAGTGTTTGTAATCGGCGGCTATCATAGCGCGCTAATTGATCCCGCGCTGAACCGCTTAGAACCTGTTTACGATCTCGCGAGCGAGCGCCTGCTTCTAACGCGGCAGAGCCGACGAGCAGCAGATCGAAAATAGATTCTTAACTAACAGGAGTGCTTGCATGACCCCATACGCCTTCGTCTACAGCCTGCACCTGCTCGCCGCCCTGATCTGGGTGGGCGGCATGTTCTTCGCCTGGATGATCCTGCGCCCGGCAGCAGTCGTCGCACTGGAAGCCCCGTCTCGCCTGAAACTCTGGTTAGAGGTCTTCCCGCGGTTTTTCTACTGGGTGTGGGCTGCAGTGATCGTACTGCCGGTGACCGGCGTGGGCATGCTGCACCTGCGCTTTAACGGATTCGATACCGCGCCGCGCTATGTACACATCATGATGGGGCTGTATATCGCCATGCTGGCGCTGTTTCTACGCATCCAGGCACTGCAACTGCCTGAGCTGCGCCGCGTCTTGGCGGCAGAGGATTGGCCGAATGGCGGCGCCGTGCTTGGGCGTATTCGTCGGCTAGTCGGCATCAACCTGCTGCTGGGGTTACTGGTTGTGGCAATTGCCGGCATCCGCCCCTCGTTTTAACTGCGCTTAAGCAACCGCTGCCAGTGGGCAGCGGTTGGAAATACGTGATCGGTTAGAACTGCACGACATTCAGAGCGCCAGCCGGGCCTGGCTCACCGGGCCGCCCAGCTTGCCCAGGTTTGCCGTCGCGAGCACCATCGGTGCTGTACAGCCAGCACCCCTTACTCACACCACCTTGGCCTCCCGCACCTGGCACGCCCGGCTGACCGCCGCTGCCACCATCGAGACGCACCTGCAACTGCTCAACCGGGAAACCCTGCGGAACTTCCAGGCGTACCTGCGCGCCCGCAGCACCCGGTTGGCCATCGCCACCATTCAAGCCATCATAGCCGCGACTGGCTTCACCCCAGGTACAACCACCTGGCTTGCCATCGGCACCGGCAAGGCCGGCATAACCGGGGGCACCGGTACCGCCACGGGCATCCAGCACCAGGTTTTCCAGGGTTACAGCCTGCATACGTAGGCTCAGGTTACGCCCTGGCAGCGCCGGCTTATCAGCACGGCCCTGGGCGCCACGCGCACTGATCTGTGCGCCGCTGGCAATATCTGCGACTTCCACTTCGAGACGCAACACCTGATCACTGGGGGCAATCGCCAGGCGTGCGTCGCGCCCCAGGGTTAGCTGCGCCACACGAATTTCTGTTAACCCGGGGGGAATCAACAACGTGCCGTGATCGGCAATTTCCAGACGGTCCAGCAGCAACACGCTGGTATTGCTCGGCAGACGCATAACTACATGGGAGTCGACTTCAATTACCGCCTGGGCCAATGCCAGTGGACTGAACAGCGCCGCAAGGGCGAGCAACTTACGCATTTCCGGCCTCCATCGGCAGCGCCTGCTCAGGCTCGGCTTCAGCAGCTACAGTCGCTTGCGCAGTCGGCAAGCCGAGCAACTGAAAAACCCCGAATAGCATGACCTGTACACGCTCTTGTGTCGGTTTGGAGCAAGCGGCAATACGCTTGTCAAAAAACCACAGTTCAAGCCCATGGATCAGCAGAATAAAAGCCCCAGCGCCGTTCAACAGCAGCGCGAAAGGTTGTGCAAAGGGTTGCAGCAGATTTGCCAATACAACGCCCCAGAACAATGCCGTCAGCACTTTACCCAACGTCAGAAATGTCTTCATATCCGCCCCCGGCAGTTTTTTATTTCGCTGCACCTTATCTGCTTTGGGAGTGTGCTGCCAGAAGACCAGTAAAAACCATGGAGGTGGAATACCTTCACAGCTTTTACTGGGTTGAAACTGCTCTCTCGCTAGCAGGCCGTTGCGAACCCGGCAGATGGGTTCGCAACGGCCTGCCAGCGCATCACATCAACTATGGCCGCGCTTCTACCTCCGCTTCAACACGGCGATTGATGGCCCGCCCAGAGTCACTGTCATTATCAGCAACCGGCCGCGACTCGCCGTATCCAACAGAGGAGACCCTGCCGCTATCGATGCCATGCTGATTGACCAGCACATCACGCACCGCATTGGCACGCCGTTCAGACAGCCCCTGGTTATAGGCATCACTGCCTACGGCGTCGGTATGTCCTTCAACGGTCGTAGTGGTTTGCGGGTATTGCTTCATAAAGTCAGCAAGGCTCTTGATATCAGCCTGGCTGTCAGCTTTAACATCGGATTTGTTGAAATCGAACTTTACATCCAGCTCCACCCGAACCGAATCCACCATTTCAATGGGCTCAGGCTGAACTTCAGCAGGCATGCTGGCATATTCCTTGATCGGACAGCCGTTGTGATGCACCGGAGTATTAGGAGGGGTGCCTGGGCAACGGTCACGACGGTCAAACACGCCGTCGTCGTCTTCATCACCATCCTGGGCGTAACAAATCAGCGTACCAATGACCGCACCGGCCACGGCTCCACCTGCTGCCCACGTAGAACTTTCGATTGCGCCCAGACCAGCACCGGTCAGACCGCCAATTGCACTGCACAGGGGCCAGTTCCCTTGGTTGAGCGGCGCATCTCCCGTACTGGAAGTTGTGACGCAACCTGAAAGAACACTGCTGACCAAGAGAATGGGGGCCACCCCCAGAATGGATCTAACTCTCATGGTAGAAATCTCCTGTAATGCCGGCTACTGCCGGTAACTAAGGAGTAAAGACCTACCCTTCAAGCTGCACAAGCCAGACCCCGAAGGGTCTGGCCTGTTTTCTTCAGAAAGCCTGGAATCAGACTATCAAGGACGAGCTTCTACTTCTGCTTCTACGCGGCGGTTGACAGCGCGACCGTCAGCACTGGCGTTGTCCGCAACTGGACGCGATTCGCCATAGCCTGCAGCACTAACGCGGTCACTGCCTACGCCGTACTGGTTGACCAGTACATCACGTACCGCATTGGCACGACGCTCGGACAGGGTTTGGTTGTAAGCATCGCTGCCAACGGAGTCGGTATGACCTTCGACCACGGTGGTAGTTTGTGGGTACTGAGTCAGGAAGTCAGCCAGATTTTTGATATCGCCATAGCTTTCTGGTTTGACCTGAGACTTGTCGAAGTCGAACTTGACGTCCAGCTCTACACGTACGGCTTCAGCTGGTTCGGCAACTACAACTTCTTCAACCACTTCTTCAACCATAACAACCTGCTCATCGCTGGCGCCATGCACCCAGCAATACGCAGCGGCCATGCCAGCGCCAACTACTGCACCGCCACCAGCCCAGGTAGAGCTTTCAATAGCGCCCAGAGCAGCACCGCCCACACCGCCGATCGCGGCACAGGTTGGCCAATCCGTTTTCTGCAGCCCGGCACAACCGGTCAAAAAGGTACTCGCGACAATCAGGGGTAATGCTTTCCTGGTGATGCTCATAGATACGTCTCCTATTGGTAAATCGGCAAAAACCGATACTGACGAAGTAAAGACGTCAGCAACAAAATATGCCAGAGAATATGCAAACACATTACTAGCACGATCCGCACTAGGCCGCACAGCTCTTGCGCGTTAGTCTTTGCGCACTTGAGCGAGGAGCCGTTATGCCTGCAACTCCGTCCACCCGCACACCCCAACAAGCCCTTGCGGCCCTATTGGCACGCTACACGCCAGAACGCCTGCTGCTAGTCGGTAGCCGAAAACCACCTGCAATTGATGCATTTATCCAGGCCCATCCAAGTTGCCACTTCGTTCACGCAGATGCCGGCGCATTGCCTGATGAGGTCGCCGCGCAACGTTTCGATCTGGCATTAATTGTCGACTGCCTTGAGCATCTGCCGAAACGCACCGGGCTAGAGCTGCTCGGTGGTATTCGCAACCTGAATGCCAGCCGTATGGCTGTGCTGGTCGATCTGCAAGCCTGTGACTGGCAAGAAACCGACTTCTTTGCCCTGGCCCTGCAGGCCAGCGAGTGCTTTCAGCGCGACGAACAGACACTCAACCTGTTCACCTATGACCTGCTCGACTACAAGCAAGTACCTGACTGGCTGAACGCCAAGTTCTGGGCCAACCCGGAAAACTTTGGGAAGTATTGGTGGTAAATCCATGAGCAGTACAACCTGCCCCTGCCCCTGCGGCAGCGAGCAATTGCTGACACTTTGCTGCGGCCTTTATCACGCAGGCACTCCAGCCCCCAGCGCCGAAGCCTTGATGCGCTCACGCTACAGCGCTTACGCCCTAGGACTGATCGATTACCTCGCGCACAGCACATTACCGGCCCAGCAAGCAGGGCTCGACCACGATGCTATCCGCGCCTGGAGCCTGGGCAGCACCTGGCTTGGGCTTGAGGTCGAGCAGGCGCAGCTGATTGAGGGCGAGCCGCAGCACGCTTATGTCACTTTTACCGCGCACTGGCGTGATGCAGGCGGCGCGCACAGCCATCGCGAACGCTCGGCCTTCGTACGCAATAACGGCAAATGGTATTTCATTGACCCGACTGTCGAGTTGAAGCTTGGTCGCAATGACGCTTGCCCCTGTGCCAGCGGACAGAAATTCAAGAAATGCTGTGCCAGCTATTTCTGACTAGCGAGGCGTATTGAGAGCGCAGAGAGCACCGACAAGGGGCTCTCTGCGCTGCAAACTAATCCTGCAATTTCAGATGGGAGATATCCGGTGGCGGCCCAGCTGGGGCTTTTTTCGCCTCGCCCATGTCGCTGCCAGGAGGCGCCAGGCTGAACTGCGACAAATCCAGGGCAGGAGCCTGCACCTGCGGTTTACCATCCTGAACATCATCACCTAGCGGGGCGATACCAAAATCCGGCGCATCAACTTCCGCAAACGCTGCCATGTATTCATCGCGTGGGGCTACTTGCAGGCGTCCTGCTGATTGGCTGCTGGCAGGTGCCTGAACAGTTGCCACAGCCGGCGCAGCAACTGGAGTTGTGGCCACGGCAGGTGGCGCAGCCAACTCTATTTCTTCGATCTCATCGTCCAGGCAGGCCACTTCGGCCACAGCACCGGCACGCGCCAGGGTCGAGCGGTATTTTTCCGCCCCGGCTGCATCCAGGTTGCTTTTGATCACAATGCGCCGCCCCGAGAACAGCAACGCCAGACGCTGCTCATCCGCCTGGAACAACTTGGCCAGATTGGCTTTTACCAACTCCAGCTGCGCACCCGGAACCAGTTGCGCGCTGAAGGCAATTTCGTAGCGAGCCATGGTCATACTCCTGTCCTATTCGTTGCTCAGTATGGCGCAGGTTTTTTTACCGTCACAACAGGTTGCAGCCAAGCACTTGCTTGTTACACTGATGCGTCATTCGGAGTATGCAATGTTTTATCAGGCGCAAACGATAAGAATTCTCAGCCTATTGATGTTTTTTGGCCTCCTGTCGGGCCTTAGCGGTTGTTCCTCTCAAGGCGACCTGAAGTCGCCCGAAGTACGCCTCGTTAAAGTCGACGTCGTTAAAGCCAAACTGCTGGAGCAGCATTTCACGCTGCGCTTTCGCATCGATAACCCCAACAATTTCAGCCTGCCAGTGCGCGGGATGGACTACTTGGTGCATCTGAACCAGGTCAAACTGGCTGAAGGCGAGTCGAACGTTTCATTTACGGTGCCCGCCCGCGGCCACCATAATTTCTCCATACCGGTGCGCACTAACCTCTGGCGCCACCTACGACAGATCGTCAAAGCCCTGGATAAACCTGACCAGCCCATTCCCTATCGCCTGCAAGGCGTAGTAAAAACCGGCTGGCTGTTCGGACAGAGCGTGCACATGTCGCGTAATGGCGAGATAATTCCCGGCGATTACATCCCGGAGTAACTCGCATGACCCAGCAAGAACACGTCCACGGCCCTGACTGCACTCACGACCATGATCACGCACACAACCATGATCACGGCCATGTACATGGTCCGCACTGCAATCATGGCCACCAGGAGCCTGCGCGCAATGCCCTGAAAGACGTTGGCCGCAACGACCCCTGCCCATGCGGCAGCGAGAAGAAATTCAAGAAATGCCACGGCGCATAAGCCTGCGATGAATAACCTCACCCTGCTCGTACTGATCGGCAGTGCCTTAGTGATTGCCGCACTGGCGCTGTACGCCCTACAGCTGTGGCAACGCGTCTGGGCCAAGGAAAAAGCCCAGGCGGAGGCGCTCAACATGCAGCGCGAACGCCTCGGTGGCGATCTGCATATCCTCGCCAGCAGTTTGCTCGAGGGTCAGTTGCCGCTGATCGAGGGCGCCATTCGCATCAAGGTGCTGCTGGATAACTACGACAGCAGTCTTAGTCAGGATCAGCGCTGTGAGGTTTTTCATCTGTTGTTCGCGGCAACCGCCCAGGTGCCGACCCACGCCGAGTGGAAGGCCTTGGAGAAAAGCGTGCGCCGCCAGCATGAACAGCACTTCAGCGAACTCGAGCTAAAGCACAAGGCAGCCGCTCGCGCCGCCGCCCGCTGGCTGCTCGATGAAGCCCTGCCACCCCTGCGTCAAAGCGCCTGATTCGCTCACCATGCGCCTTGTCAGGCGCATGGTGGCTGGCTAACGTAGTACGTCCGCATTTGCGCGCCCACGCACCTGGAAAGCGCACACCCAATTGACCGTTTTCCACCCGCAAGGAGCCTGCTGCATGCTAGCGCGCGCGTTACGCCCCATGGCCCACCTCAGCCTTGCCGCCGCACTGACGGCAGTCGTCGCTCTTACGGGCTGCCAGTCATTTCTGAATAGCCGTTACAGCGACAGCGTGCCCCCCGATCAGGGCATCGTCCGGGTCAAGGGCCTGGCGCAAAGCGTGGTGATCCGCCGTAACCCCTTGGGCATGCCGCTGATCGAAACCACCACCTTCCATGACGCGCTGTTCGCCCTGGGCTATGTACATGCCAGCGACCGCCTCAGCCAGATGGTCGGCCTGCGCCTGATGGCCGAGGGCCGCCTGGCCGAAATGGCCGGCCCCGGCGTACTGGAAATGGACCGTTTCATGCGCGCGGTCAACCTGAAGAAAAGCGCAGAGGTGCTCTACAGCAACGCCTCGCCGCGGATAAAACGCTTCTTCGAGGTTTATGCCCGCGGAGTCAACGCCTACCTGTTCCGCTACCGCGACAAACTGCCAATGGACCTGGCCGAATCCGGCTATCGCCCGGCGTACTGGAAGGCCGAAGACTCGGTGCTGGTGTTCTGCCTGCTGAACTTCGGCCTGGCGGTCAATTTGCAGGAAGAAATCGCCTCTCTGGTGCTTGCACAAAAAGTCGGCAGCGAGCAACTGGCCTGGCTACTACCAACCTATCCAGACGAGCCTTTGCCTGTTGAAGAAGCCGCGAAACTCAAGGGGCTCAATCTCAATGGCCAATTAGCCGGCCTGAGTGATATCAGCGCCGCCGTTAGCCAGTTTGCCGATGCCCATATGCTTGGCGTGGCAGCGTCAAACAACTGGGCCTTTGCCCCGCAGCGCACGCGCAGTGGCAAGAGCCTACTGGCCAACGACACCCACCTGCCACTGTCGATGCCGTCCGTGTGGAATTTCGTGCAAATCCGCTCACCCAAATACCAGGCCGCTGGTGTATCGATTGCCGGCGTACCGGCCGTGGTGGCCGGTTTCAACGGCAAGTTGGGCTGGGGCATGACCATGGTCATGGGCGATAACCAGGACCTGTTCTTGGAGCAGGTCAAACGTCAAGGCGGCCGCCTGCACTACCTGGCCGACAGCAAATGGCTACCCGCGCAGGAACGCCAGGAAACCTTCTTTATCAAAGGCCAGCGACCGATCCGCGAAACCATTTTCGAAACCCGCCACGGCCCGCTGCTGAACTCGGTGCTGGGCGAGCGCAAGCACATGCTGCAACCCATGCAACTGAGCAGCGGCTATGGTCTGGCCCTAAAGACCACCCAGTTCGAAGCGGATAAAACCCTCGATGCCTTCTTCGACCTGTCGCGCGCGCAGTCGGTCGAGCAGGCCTTTGAAGCCACTCGCGAAGTCCGCGCCATGCCGCTGAACATCGTGTTTGCCGATGCCCAGCATATCGGCTGGCAAGTCACCGGACGCTTCCCCAATCGCCGCGCGGGCCTGGGTCTGATGCCCTCCCCTGGGTGGGATAGCCAATATGAGTGGGACGGTTTTGCTGACCCAATGCTGCATCCCTACGATCAGGATCCGCCAGATGGCTGGCTCGGCACCGCCAACCATCGCACCGTACCGCGTGGCTATGGCATGCAGCTGTCCAACTCCTGGTTCTACCCCGAGCGCGCCGAACGCATCGCTGCGCTGGCAGCAACTGGTAGGCATGACACCCAAAGCATGATCGCCATGCAGTACGACCAGACCTCACCCTTCGTCGCCAAGCTGCAAAACATGTTCAGCGCACCCGGCATAGCTGAAGGCCTGCAAGCCGCCATCGACGCTATGCCGGCAGCAGAGCGCAGCAAAGCCCTCGAAGCGCACAGCCGGCTGATGAAATTTGACGGCAAAATGGCCGCCACCTCGGCAGACGCTGCGCTGTACAGTGCCTTTCTCTACCAGAGCGCACGGGAAACCTTTCTCGACGAACTCGGCCCAGACAGCACGCCCGCCTGGAAGGCTCTTGTAGAAACTGCCAACAGCTCTTATTCGGCCCAGGCCGACCACTTGCTAGGCCGTGAAGATAGCCCATTCTGGAACGACACCCGCACCGCGCAGCGTGAAGACAAACCGGCCATCCTCGCGCGCAGCCTCGCTGGTGCCGTCGCGCTACTGGAAAGCAAACTGGGCACCGAGCGTAGCGCCTGGCAGTGGGGCAAGCTGCACACCTACAACTGGACCACTGAAACCACCCAGCTGGCGCAGTATATGAGCGCCAGCCAACGCACCAGCATTAACGCCATCAAGGGTTATCTGGATCGCGGCCCCTACCCGGCAGGCGGTGATCACAGCACGCTAAACGTGGCGGCTTACAACTGGGGCGAGAACTTCGACACCTGGCTGATTCCGGCCATGCGCATCATCGTCGATTTCGGCCGCGAAGAGCCGCTGATCGGCCTCAACAGCTCCGGGCAGTCCGGCAACCCCGCCAGCAAACACTACGCCGACGGCATCGATGCGTGGCTCAAGGGCAGCTATATGAGCTTCCCCTTCCAATCGCAAAACCTCGACAAGGTGTATGGCAACAAACGCCTACTGCTGATGCCCGCGAACTGAAACGGGGCCACGACTGAACGACCGTTCGTCGGCCGCCACTGAACCAATTTAGCGGCGGCCGCTCAGAGTAAGTGGACTTACTCCATAGATCATCATCGTTTTAGGGCGCTTTTTAGCGCCCTTTCTTTTGCCTGCGATTTAGCCAGAACAGCTTCAAATAGCATCTGCATGCAGCTCTAGCGTGCACTTTGTAGCCTGTTCAACGTAAGCTTTGCGCTTTGCTAACGCTTGATGCGATATCGCCGGGCACTTCTGCTGCGCGGCCGCATAAGCCATGTGTTCTGCTCTTCGTGAGGACTTTGAAATGAGCAATCGCCAAGCCGAAATCGCCGCCGCCCTCGATGTGGTGCCGCCCTTCGCCGATACCGCCGCACTGGCGGCACAAATCGACAAACGCAAGGCCTTCATCAAGCAGTGCCTGCGCAATTCCGGCCTCAAGGTGCTGGTGTTAGGCATCAGTGGCGGCGTCGACTCCCTTACCGCAGGCCGTCTGGCCCAGCTTTCCGTGGAAGAGTTGCGTGCAGAGACAGGCGATACGGCCTATCGCTTTATCGCCGTACGCCTGCCACACGGCACGCAGCACGATGAGCAGGACGCGCAGGATTCGCTGAAATTTATTCGCGCCGATGAAGAAGACACGGTGAATATTGCTGGCAGCGTTACGGGGCTAGGCGAGCAGGTGACTCATCTGCAAAAGCTCAGCGACGCCCGTCGCGACTTCGTCACCGGCAATATCAAGGCGCGTATCCGCATGGTCGCCCAGTTCGCCATCGCCAACGCCAACAACGGCCTGGTAATCGGCACTGACCACGCCGCCGAAGCTGTCATGGGCTTTTTCACCAAGTTCGGCGACGGCGCCTGCGACCTCGCCCCACTGTCCGGCCTGGTCAAGGGTCAAGTGCGGGCCATCGCCAAACACCTCGGCGCGCCGGAAAACCTGGTGTTCAAGGTGCCTACTGCTGACCTGGAAGAACTGCGCCCCGGTAAGCCGGACGAAGAAGCCCACGGCATCAGCTATGCAGAGATTGATGCATTCCTGCACGGCCAGCCGGTTCGCGAGGAGGCCTACGCCACCATAGTGCGCACCTACGACAACACCCGCCACAAACGCGAACTGCCGCTGGCGCCCTGAGTTTCTGACACACATGAAAAAGCCGGGCATTGCCCGGCTTTTTTAATACAGCGGTCGATCATGCTCGAGGCAGCGTCACACCTAGCTGGCCCTGGTATTTGCCGCCGCGGTCCTTGTAGGAAACCTCACAGGCTTCATCGGACTGCAAAAACAGCATCTGCGCCACACCCTCATTGGCGTAGATCTTCGCCGGCAAGGTAGTGGTGTTGGAAAATTCCAGGGTTACATGGCCTTCCCACTCCGGTTCCAGTGGGGTGACGTTGACGATAATGCCGCAGCGCGCGTAGGTGCTCTTGCCCAGGCAGATGGTCAGCACGTCGCGAGGAATGCGGAAGAACTCCACGGTGCGCGCCAAGGCGAAGGAGTTCGGCGGGATGATGCACACATCGCTTTTCACATCGACAAAGCTCTTCTCGTCGAAGTTCTTCGGGTCGACGGTCGCCGAGTTGATGTTGGTAAACACCTTGAACTCGTCAGCGCAGCGCACATCGTAACCGTAGCTGGAAACGCCATAGGAAATCAGTGGCTGTGCGCCCTCGGCACGTACCTGGCGCTCGACGAAAGGCTCGATCATGCCGTGCTCTTGAGCCATGCGGCGAATCCACTTATCCGATTTGATGCTCATGGCGGGTGTCCTGCTATAGCGAAGGGTGAAAAGTGCACGCATCTTACCGGGGCCGGCGGCAGGGTTCAAAGGCTCTTGAGCCACTGCGGCGCGCAAAACGGTAAACCGTCTGTCTGTCGCTAAATAACATAAAGATGCACAGAGCATTCGCGCTTAGCGCTAAAAGCGGGTATGGTGGTCCCACTGTGCTGCATGTGTCACCGCGAATCGCTACTTGATGCCTAGATTTCGATCCAAACATCGTCCGACTCCTAGTACTCGTTGCACTCAGTCCCGGCCTGGGCTTTTCCAGGGCTGTTAATAAATTTGTTAGGAGACATAACATGTCGAATCGTCAGAATGGCACCGTCAAGTGGTTCAACGATGAAAAAGGCTACGGCTTCATCACCCCACAGTCCGGTGACGACCTCTTCGTACACTTCAAAGCTATCCAGAGCGATGGCTTCAAGAGCCTGAAAGAAGGCCAGGCAGTGACTTTCGTCGCTACCCGCGGTCAGAAAGGCATGCAAGCTGAGGAAGTTCAGGTTGTATAACCTGATCTAACCCGCTTGATAAAAAGCCCCGCCTAGTGCGGGGCTTTTTTGTGGGCGCTTATTTAGCTACGCGCAAGATATGGCGCACTTGCGTACGCCACTGCCAGATCAATCTTCACTGATCACAATGCTCGGCATCGCCTGCTGCGCACCACCTTGAGCGATACGTGCACCGACGTTACGCGCGGTTTCCTGGTAGATCATCGCAATCTGGCTTTCCGGATCGGCCACGGTGGTCGGCTTGCCGCCATCAGACTGCATGCGGATGGCCATCGACAGCGGCAAGGATGCCAGCAAATCAACGCCAAACTGCGCCGCCAGTTTCTCGCCGCCGCCTTCACCAAACAGATGTTCAGCGTGGCCACAATTCGAGCAGATATGCACCGCCATGTTTTCCACCACGCCCAGCACCGGAATATTGACCTTGCGGAACATCTCCACGCCTTTCTTGGCATCCAGCAGGGCCAAATCCTGCGGCGTGGTGACGATCACCGCACCGGCCACCGGCACTTTCTGCGCCAAGGTCAGCTGAATATCACCAGTGCCTGGTGGCATATCGACCACTAGGTAATCCAGGTCATCCCAGGCGGTCTGAGTGATCAATTGCAGCAGCGCGCCAGAAACCATCGGCCCACGCCAGACCACCGGGGTGTTTTCATCGGTGAGAAAGGCCATGGACATCACTTCCACGCCATGGGCTTTAATCGGTACAAACCACTTCTGATCCTTAACCTGTGGCCGGGTGCCTTCTGGAATACCGAACATGATGCCCTGACTGGGGCCGTAGATATCCGCATCGAGAATGCCGACCTTGGCCCCTTCGCGGGCCAGCGCCAGCGCCAAGTTGGCCGCGGTAGTGGACTTGCCCACGCCGCCCTTACCGGAGGCCACTGCAATCACGTTCTTCACATTGGCCAGCGCCGGCACTTGGTCCTGCGCCTTGTGCGCTTCGATCACGCAGTCGACCTGCAACTGGGCCCGCTCAACGCCGTCGAGGTTTTCCAGGGCCATCTGCAGCATCTGCGCCCAGCCGCTCTTGAACAGCCCAGCGGCGTAGCCCAACTGTAGGCGCACCTTGACCTGGCCACCCTGAATATCCACCTCACGCAAGCAACCGGCACTAACCGGGTCCTGATTCAAATGCGGGTCGGTGTATTGGGACAAAGCGGCTTCGACCGCTGCGCGGGTAACGACACTCATGGACGGCTCCGAAAGGCTGAGTAAAGCAGGCGGGCATATTACCCCAGGCAGCCGGCATAGGTGCGCACCCGCACGTGATCGAGCCGGCCAGGCTCAATCCGCAGCGCCTTAGCGCACGGCATTAGCCGCGCAAGGATGAAAAATATCCACCGCCCCTATATAGTTGCCGGCTTCCCTGAGTTACCAGTGCAGCCGATCCCCATGAGCCAAGCCCGCAAAATTCTCGTTACCAGCGCCCTGCCCTACGCCAACGGTTCGATCCACCTCGGCCATATGCTCGAGTACATCCAGACCGACATGTGGGTGCGCTTTCAGAAGTTGCGTGGCAACCAGGCCATCTACGTCTGCGCCGACGATGCGCATGGCTCGGCGATCATGCTGCGTGCCGAGAAGGAAGGCATCACCCCGGAACAACTGATCGCCAATGTGCAGGCTGAACACACCGCCGACTTTGCCGATTTCGGGGTCAACTTTGATAACTATCACTCGACCCATTCGGACGAGAACCGCGAACTGTCGGCGGCCATCTACCTGAAGCTACGTGATGCCGGGCATATCGCCACGCGCTCGGTCACGCAGTACTTCGACCCTGAAAAGGGCATGTTCCTCGCCGACCGTTTCATCAAGGGCACCTGCCCGAAATGCGCGACCGAAGATCAGTACGGCGACAACTGTGAGAAATGCGGTGCAACCTACGAGCCGACCGAGCTGAAGAACCCGCGTTCGGCCATCTCCGGCGCGGTGCCGGTACTGCGCGACTCCAAGCACTTCTTCTTCAAGCTGCCAGACTTCGAGGCCATGCTGAAAAGCTGGACCCGCAGTGGCACATTGCAGGATGCGGTCGCCAACAAGATCGCCGAGTGGCTGGATTCCGGCCTGCAAGAGTGGGACATTTCCCGCGATGCGCCCTACTTCGGCTTTGAGATTCCCGACGAGCCAGGCAAGTATTTCTACGTCTGGCTGGATGCACCTATCGGCTACATGGCCAGCTTTAAAAACCTCTGCGCACGCAGCCCAGAATTAGACTTCGACGAATTCTGGGGCAAGAACTCCAGCGCCGAGCTGTATCACTTTATCGGCAAGGACATCGTCAATTTCCACACCCTGTTCTGGCCAGCCATGCTCGAAGGTGCCGGCTACCGCAAACCAACCGCAGTCGCCGTACACGGCTACCTGACCGTCAACGGGCAGAAGATGTCCAAGTCGCGCGGCACCTTTATCAAGGCGCGCACCTACCTGGACCACCTGAACCCCGAGTACCTGCGCTACTACTACGCAGCCAAGCTGGGCCGTGGCGTGGATGACCTCGACCTCAATCTCGAAGACTTTATCCAGAAGGTCAATTCCGATCTGGTTGGCAAAGTGGTCAACATTGCCAGCCGCTGTGCAGGCTTTATCCACAAAGGCAACAATGGCCTGCTCTTGGCGGGCAACATTGCCCCCGAGCTGACCGATGCCTTTACGGCGGCCACGCCTTCTATTGCTGAAGCCTATGAAGCACGTGATTTCGCCCGTGCCATGCGCGAAATCATGGCCCTGGCCGACCGCGCCAATGCCTGGATTGCCGACAAAGCCCCTTGGGCGCTGAATAAGCAGGAAGGTAAGGAAGCCGAGGTGCAGGCCATCTGCGCCCTGGGCGTGAACCTGTTCCGCCAGTTGGTGATTTTCTTAAAGCCGGTGCTGCCGCAACTGGCCAAAGACGCCGAAGCCTTCCTCAATGTCGCGCCACTGACCTGGGACGACCACCGCTATTTGCTGGCCGATCATCAACTCAACCCGTTCAGCGCCCTGCTAACCCGTATCGAACCGGCGAAAGTCGATGCCATGATCGAAGCCTCCAAAGAAGACCTGGCAGCCAGCGAAGCCGCTCCGGCAGCCGCCGGTAACGGCGAGTTGACGAAAGACCCACTGGCTGCCGAGATCGCCTTTGATGCCTTCGCCGCCGTCGACCTGCGTATTGCCCTGATCGAGAAGTGCGAATTCGTTGAGGGCGCCGACAAGCTGCTGCGCCTGACCCTGGATATCGGCGACGCCAAGCGCAACGTGTTCAGCGGCATCAAGAGCGCCTACCCGGACCCAAGCAAACTGGAAGGCCGCCTGACTCTCTACGTTGCCAACCTAGCCGCACGCAAGATGAAGTTCGGCGTCAGCGAAGGCATGGTGCTGGCTGCGGGCCCTGGCGGTGAAGAAATCTACCTGCTCAGCCCGGACAGCGGTGCCAAGCCGGGTCAGCGGGTCAAGTAAGCCTGCAAACCAGATAGCGCAGTCACTTCGGCCAGGCTGCGCTAGCCTTATAGCGACACGTCAGGAACGCTGATCCAGCTTGTATGGCTGGGTCGGCTTACCGATAATAGCCACCCCTTTCCTGCGGCCTTTGCCCGTCCATCAATGGAACCCGCAATGACCGAACTTGCCTTGATCATGGTCAGCGCCATCCTGGTCAACAACTTTGTGTTGGTCCAGTTCCTCGGCCTGTGCCCGTTCATGGGCGTCTCGAAGAAAATCGAGACCGCCATCGGCCTGTCCCTGGCCACCACCTTCGTGCTGACCCTAGCCGCCATGTGCAGCTATCTGGTGCAGCAGTACGTGCTCAAACCGCTGGATATCGAATACCTGCGCACCATCAGTTTTATCCTGGTGATTGCAGTGGTGGTGCAGTTCACCGAGATGGTGGTGAACAAGACCAGTCCACTGCTGTACCGCGTGCTGGGGATCTTCCTGCCGCTGATCACCACCAACTGCATCGTCCTCGGCGTGGCCCTGCTCAACGCCAACAAGGCCGAATTCACCTTTATCACCGCCACCGCCAACGGCTTTGCCGCCGGACTGGGCTTCTCGCTGGTGCTGGTGTTGTTCGCCGCCATGCGTGAGCGTATTGCCATTGCCGACGTACCCAAATCCTTCCAGGGCGCGGCCATCGGCATGATCACCGCTGGGCTGATGTCTCTGGCGTTTATGGGCTTTACCGGGCTAATCAAGCTATGAGCCTGGTGCTGATTGCAGTACTTGCCTTGCTCGCACTGTGCCTGGTGGCCGGCGCCATCCTCGGTTTCGCGGCTGTACGTTTTAAGGTCGAAGGCAACCCGATTGCCGAGCAGATCAACGCCCTGCTGCCACAAACCCAGTGCGGCCAGTGCGGCTATCCGGGCTGTAAGCCCTACGCAGAGGCAATTGCCGGCGGCGACAAGATCAACAAATGTCCACCCGGCGGTGAAGCGACCATCCAAGCACTGGCGGATCTGCTCGACGTTGAAGCCGAGCCGCTGGACGCCGTGGAAGGCGAAAAGCCGCAGATGGTCGCCTACATCCGCGAAACCGAGTGCATCGGCTGCACCAAATGCATCCAGGCCTGTCCAGTGGACGCCATCGTCGGCGCGGCCAAGCAGATGCATACGGTGATCGTCAGCGAATGCACGGGCTGTGATCTGTGCGTCGAGCCCTGCCCAGTGGACTGCATCGACATGATCGAAGTGGGCAGTACCGTACAAAGCTGGAAATGGGAAAAACCCCTGCCCCCCGGCCAACTGATTGCCAGTGACCGGGAGCAAGCGGCATGAGCGCACTGCACAAAGCTGAAGCATTGATCTGGGACATTCCCGGCGGCATTCACCCGGCCGAGTGCAAGGAGCTGTCCAACCGCACGCCGATCCAGTCGGCTCCGCTGCCCAAGCGCCTGACACTGCCGCTTAACCAGCATATCGGCGCACCAGCCGAACCGGTTGTCGGCGTCGGTGAACGCGTGCTGAAAGGCCAGCTGATCGCCGCCGCCAATGGTTTTGTCAGCGTCCCGGTGCATGCACCAACCTCCGGCACCGTTAGTTTTATCGGTCCGCAGCCCTACCCGCATGTCTCCGGCATGCTCGCCCCGGCCATTGTTCTCGACAGTGACGGGCTGGATGAATGGATCGAGCTAACCCCACAGACTGACTATCGCCATCTGGAACACAGCGCCCTGATTGAGCTGATTCGCCAGGCAGGGATCAGCGGCCTCGGTGGTGCGGGCTTCCCCACGGCGGTCAAACTCAATGCGCGGCCCACGCAGAAAATCCACACGCTGATCATCAACGGTACCGAGTGCGAGCCCTACATCACCGCTGATGACATGCAGATGCGCGAGCGCGCCAACGAGTTGGTCTCCGGGATCGACATTCTGGTGCAGCTGATCCATCCAGATCAGGTGCTGATCGGCATCGAAGACAACAAGCCCGAAGCCATCGCCGCCGTACGCGAGGCGCTAGCCGAGCGCAGCTATCAGTTGAAAGTGTTCCCGACCAAATACCCATCTGGCGGTGAAAAGCAGCTGATCCAAATCCTCACCGGCGTAGAAGTGCCCAGTGGCGGCCTGCCGGCTGATATTGGCATGCTCTGCCAGAACGTCGGCACATGCGTGGCCATCCATGACGCGGTGATCCACGGCAAACCGTTGATCTCGCGCATCACCACCCTCACCGGTGAAGCCTTGAGCCAGCCGATGAACATCGAGGTGCTGCTCGGCACACCGGTAGGTGAACTGCTGGAGTTTGCCGGCCTCGACCGCAACAAACTGAACCGGCTGATCATGGGTGGCCCGATGATGGGCTTTACCCTGCCCGACTTCGCCGTGCCCGTGATCAAGACCACCAACTGCCTGCTGGCCTCGACCACCGCCGAGCTGCCACCGCCAGCGCCGGCCATGCCCTGCATCCGCTGCGGCGAATGCGCCGAAGCCTGCCCGGCCAGCCTGCTGCCGCAGCAACTGCACTTCTTCGCCATCGGCCAGGAGCATGAACAGCTCAAGGCGCACAACCTCTTCGACTGCATCGAATGCGGAGCCTGCGCTTATGTCTGCCCGTCGAGCATTCCGTTAGTGCAGTACTACCGCGCAGCCAAGGGTGAGATTCGCGACCTGGAGCAGAAGCAGCTGAAGGCCGAACAATCCAAGCAGCGCTTCGAGCTGCGCCAGGAACGCCTGCGCCGCGCCGAAGAGCAAAAGGAAGCCGACCGCCAGGCCCGCGCCGCCAAAGCAGCACAAGCCAAGGCCGCCCAAGCCCAAGCCCAAGCCACTCCAGCTAGCGGCAGCGATGCACCAGCCAGCAAGCCTGCTGGGCTGAGCGATGAACAGAAGAAGCTCAAAATAGAAGCCAGCATGGCTCAGGTGGCGCTGAAAAAAGCTGAGAAGCAGCTGGCCGCCCATGCCAGCCCCGAACTACAGGCCCAGGTCGACGAACTGCGCAGCGCTGCAGCCATCGCCCAGCAGGCCCTCGACACGGCCATGGCCGCCAACCCACCGGCACCGGCTGCTGCCCCAGTTGCCGACGATGGCGCATTGAAAAAAGCCAAGATCGACGCCGCCATGCTCCGCGCCCAAGTGCGCAAGCTGGAGAAACTCGAAACACCCAGCGAAGAGCAGCACAATGAACTGCAGCAACTGCGCAGCCAGCTGGAGGCGGCTGAAAAACTGCTGCCCAGCCTGGAAGCCCAAGCTCCGGCCCCCGCTGCCAAATCCGCTGCCGACGATGGTGCACTGAAAAAAGCCAAAATCGACGCCGCCATGCTGCGCGCTCAGGTGCGCAAGCTGGAAAAATTCGAAGCGCCAAACAGCGAGCAGCAAAGTGAACTGCAGCAACTGCGCAGCCAGCTGGACGCCGCCGAAAAACTGCTGGCCGGTCTGGAAGCCCAAGCTCCTTCACCCGCAACCAAACCCGCTGCCGACGATGGTGCACTAAAAAAAGCCAAAATCGACGCCGCCATGCTGCGCGCTCAGGTACGCAAGCTGGAAAAACTCGAAGCGCCAAGCAGCGAGCAGCAAAGCGAATTGCTACAACTACGCAGCCAGCTGGAAACGGCCGAGAAACTGCTGGCCAGCCTGAACGCTCAAGCACCAGCCCCCGCCGCTAAACCGGCAGCCGACGATGGCGCACTGAAGAAAGCCAAGATCGAACTGGCGATGAAGCGCGCCGAACTGAAAAAGGCCGAGAAGGCCGGCAGCGATGAAACCGCGCTTAGCAGCCTGCGCGAGGCATTGGCAGCCGCCGAGCAGGCGCTGCACCAGGCCGAGGACGCATCCGGTAAACCCGCACCAGAGCTGGTACGCACGGACAAGAAACCGATCGACGAAGCCACCCGCGCGCTAAAGACCGAAGTGGCCTTTGCTCGCGCTGATCTGCGCAAGCTGGAACGTGATGACAGCAGTGCTGCCGACGCTCTGGCCGTTGCGCGTCAACGCCTGGCAGACGCCGAACGCCAACTACAGGAACACGCAGGCAGCTGATAACAGCCCTGCGTAGCCAACCCAACGACCGGAGCGCCAATGGCCCTGCCCCGCATCACATCGCCCCACGCCAAGGGCAGCAATCGTACCCAGCAAGTGATGCTGCAGGTGCTGCTGGCTACGGTGCCGGGCATTCTCGCCCTGACCTGGCTTTTCGGCGCTGGCACCCTGATCAACCTGCTGTGGGCCAGCGCCTGCGCCCTGGGTTTTGAAGCAGCCATCCTGGCTCTGCGCAAGCGCCCGGTACTGTTCTTTCTCAAGGACTACAGCGTACTGGTCACCGCCGTGCTGTTGGCCCTAGCGCTGCCGCCGTACTCACCTTGGTGGCTAACCCTGGTTGCCACCGGCTTTGCCGTGCTGTTCGGCAAACAGCTGTATGGCGGCCTCGGACAGAACCCCTTCAATCCGGCCATGCTCGGCTATGTGGTAGTCCTGATTTCCTTCCCGGTGGAGATGACCAGCTGGCCAGCGCCGCATACAGTCGGCCTGCTTGAGGGCCTGCAACAGATTTTTGGCATCGCCAATCTGCCCGACGGCTGGGCCCAGGCCACTGCGCTGGATGCGCTCAAGGTCAATAAAAGCCTGACCATCGACGAGCTGTGGGTGCAAAACCCGGCGTTCGGCTACCTCGGCGGCGCCGCCACAGAAGCAGTCAACCTGGCCTTCCTTGCGGGCGGCCTGTACCTGCTGCACAAGCGCCTGTTCACCTGGCACGCCCCCGTCGGCATGCTCGCTGCTCTGGGCGTGATGAGCCTGCTGTTCTGGAACGGTTCGGGCTCGGACTCTCACGGTTCGCCGCTGTTTCATCTGCTCACCGGCGCGACCATGCTGGGTGCCTTCTTTATCGTCACCGACCCGGTCAGCGGCGCAACCAGCAACCTCGGTCGACTGATTTTCGGCATAGGCGTTGGAGTGTTGGTCTATGTGATTCGCGCCTGGGGCGGCTACCCGGACGGCGTCGCGTTCGCCGTACTGCTGATGAACCTGGCCGCGCCCACCATCGACTATTACACGCGGCCGCGCACCTACGGCCACCGCAAGCCGACTCGCGGCTTCAAGTTGGGAGAGTGACCGTGGCCCTGCCTGAAATTAGCCGCTCGATGCTGAAAAACAGCCTGGTACTTGGGCTGTTCGCCATCGCCACCGTAGGCCTGGTTGCCGCACTGCACCAAGCCACTGCCGGGCGCATAGCCAATGCCGAGCGCGAAGCCCAAGTACGCGCTCTGAGCGAGATCCTGCCGCAGAGCAGCTACGACAACCACCTGCTCGACAACAGCCTCCAGCTGCACGACCCGCTGCTCGGCAGCAAATCGCCACAGACCGCCTATATCGCCCTGAAAGACGGTAAACCCAGCGCCGTGATCCTGCGTGCCACCGCGCCAGACGGATACAGCGGTGCGATCCATTTGCTGATCGGTATCCAGGCTGATGGTCGCCTGGCCGGTGTGCGCGTCCTCGGTCATCGGGAAACCCCAGGCCTGGGCGACAAGATCGAGCTGGCCAAGAGTGCCTGGATTCGCAACTTCGACGGCAAGTCGCTGAGCAACCCCAGCGAAGATGGCTGGGCAGTGAAGAAAGATCGTGGCGAATTTGATCAGTTTGCCGGCGCCACCATCACCCCGCGCGCGGTGGTCAAGGCTGTGCACAAGGCTTTGCAGTATTTCGATGCCAATCAAGAACAGCTGTTCGCAGCAGCCCAGGTGAAGTCCAATGGCTAGTCCCAGCTACCGCGAAATCACGCTTAACGGCCTGTGGAAAAACAACCCGGCCCTGGTGCAACTGCTCGGCCTCTGCCCGCTGCTGGGCGTAAGCAACTCGGCGGTCAATGCTCTTGGTTTGTCACTGGCCAGCGCCGTGGTGCTGATTTGTTCCGGTACAGCGGTTTCATTGGTACGCGGCGTGGTCAACACCGCCGTGCGCCTGCCGGCCTTTGTGATGATCATTGCCGCGCTGACCACCTGCATCGAACTGCTGATGCAGGCCTTTACCTATGAGCTGTACCAGATACTCGGCATCTTTATCCCGCTTATCACCACCAATTGCGTAATTCTCGGTCGGGCTGACGGTTTTGCTGCCAAGCACGACCCCTCCCGCGCCGCCTACGACGGCCTGATGATGGGGCTGGGCTTCGGCGTGGTACTGGTGATGATCGGCGCCCTGCGCGAGCTGCTTGGCACCGGCGCAGTGTTTGCCAATATGCACCTGCTGTTTGGCCCCAGCGCGGCTAGCTGGCAACTCACCCTGATCCACGATTACAAAGGCTTCCTCCTGGCCATCTTGCCGCCCGGTGCCTTTATCGTCCTAGGTCTGCTGATTGCCTGCAAAAACCGTGTAGACGAAGTGCTGGCCGAACGGGCCAAGGCGCAACAGGTCGAAGTGCCTGCACAAAGCCGCCGTGTGCGGGTGACCGGAGTGATCGAGTGAACGCCGCCAAGCGCTACGAGATCTTCCGCCGGCTGCACGAAGACAACCCGGAACCGAAGACCGAGCTGGCCTACAGCACTCCATTCGAGCTGCTGATTGCCGTCACGCTCTCGGCCCAAGCCACTGACGTCAGCGTCAACAAGGCCACCGCCAAACTCTACCCGGTAGCCAACACCCCGGAAGCCATCTACGCCTTGGGCGTCGAAGGTTTGAGCGAATACATCAAGACCATTGGCCTTTACAACAGCAAAGCCAAGAACGTCATAGAAACCTGCCGCCTGCTGATCGAACGCCACAACAGCCAAGTGCCAGAAACCCGCGAAGAGCTTGAAGCCTTGCCGGGCGTAGGCCGCAAAACCGCCAACGTGGTGCTCAACACAGCGTTTCGGCAACTGGCAATGGCAGTGGACACGCATATTTTCCGCGTCAGCAACCGCACCGGCATCGCTCCCGGCAAGAATGTCGTGGAAGTGGAAAACAAACTGATGAAGTTTGTGCCGAAACAATTCCTGCTTGATTCACACCACTGGCTGATCCTGCATGGCCGCTACGTGTGCCAGGCGCGCAAGCCACGCTGCGGCAGCTGCCGCATCGAAGACCTGTGTGAATACAAACAAAAAACCTCGGACGATTGAGCCGCTATTCAGCCACTCAATCAGCTGATTGAAAAAATCTTTTTTACCCGCCCAGGTTTTGCCGCTATAAGGTGCGCAAATGGCCCTTGTAGCCTGGAGCAGAACTTATGAGCACTGACAAAGAAGAACTTGAGCTCGACGAAGATTTTGTTGCTGAAGAAGCGGATGACGCCGAAGCACCGGTAGAGGTGGCCAAGACCAACCTGACCAAGCGCCGCATCATCGATAACTTCCTCGAAGAGCGCCGCCTGCACAAGCAATTGGCCGAATACGACTTCGACCTCTAAGCCCGCCATAAACAAAAAGCCCCGCTACGCTGCGGGGCTTTTTTGTTGCTCAGCCAACAGCCTGTAAGCGACGGCGTGAACACTTGTTGGCATACATCGCAGCGTCAGCTTGAGTCAGCAACTGCTCAAGGCTCTGATCAGGCTGCAATGACGACTCCGCTGCGCCGACACTTAGCGACAAGGGCCGCCCTGTGCGCTGCTGAAAAGACTGCTGCGCCTTATCCAGCCGGGTCAGCACCTCCTCACTGGTGCTGTAATGACTGGCCAGCACCACAAATTCGTCACCGCCAATGCGCGCCACTACATCGGTGGTGCGAAACAGCGATCTGAGCAGATCGGCTGCGTCCACCAGCATGCCATCACCGGCAGCATGACCAAAGCGGTCTTTGGCCAGCTTCAGGTAGTCCAGGTCGACATACAGCAGCAGGCTTCGCCCGCGCCGCCTGCGTGCGACTTGCAGTTCGCGCTCAGCCAGCAGCAGGAAACCACGACGGTTGTATAAGCCGGTCAGTTCATCGGTCAGCGACATTTGCCGCACCAGCAGTTCGGCGCGCAGACGCTCGGCCACTTCATCTTGCAGCAGCTGGTTGGCCTGCGCCAATTGCGCCGTACGCTCCTCAACCCGCCGCTCCAGTTCGGCATACACCTGCACATTCTCCAAGGCCACCGAGGTTGCGTCGGCTAGAGCTTGCAACATTTCAATCTGGCCCCTCGTGGCACGGTACTGGCTGGCCCAGTAAGTACCAATCGCACCGATGGGTTCCAGGGTGCGAATCGGCACCATGACCAGGCTTTTGACGAAGGTGGGTCGATAGGCGGCGTGGGGGATTCGATCATCTTGATAGATGTCTTCGATCGCCGTGGCCTGGCGGTTGAGCATGGCCCAACCGCTGATGCAGGCTTGTAGGGGAAAACGCTGCCCTTTCCATAACGGACAGATGGCATCTTCATCACGGTAAAAACACTGCTCGCCGTCACGCAAGACAAAGGTGGCGCCATCGGCTCCCACCAGTTCACGCGCTGCGTGGCGCACCACCTCGGCAACAGCATCCAGATCCCTTGCCATGGACAACTCCTGCACGGCCCGAATCAGCCGCTTCGCATGGTTTCCGCTGGTCATGGAACACCTCGTCTAGCCAAGTAGATTGGCCATTCGCTTTGTAAGCCATTACTTACAAAGATAGCAGCTATCAGTCAGCACGCGATGGCGATAACAACTCGATTTTGTAGCCGTCTGGATCTTCGACAAACGCCAAAATACTGGTGCCGTGCTTCATCGGGCCCGGCTCACGGGTGATTTTGCCGCCGCGGGCACGAATATCCTCACAGGCTTTGTATACATCCGCTACTTCCAAGGCGATATGGCCATAGCCCGTGCCCAGTTCATAGCTCTCGACGCCCCAGTTGTGGGTCAGTTCGATCACGCTGTTGTGCGCCTCATCGCCGTAACCGACGAATGCCAGGGTGAACTGCCCTTCTGGGTAGTCCTTGCGGCGTAGCAGGGTCATGCCCAGTACTTCGGTGTAAAACGCGATGGATTTATCCATATCGCCGACGCGCAGCATGGTATGCAGCAGTCTCATCAGGTGTCTCCTCATCATGCCCGGCTTTGTGGGCTTATAAATGCAAACCCCGGCTTATGGCCGGGGCTTGGTGTGGCTCAGGTGCTCAAGTCTATCAGAGCATCTTGCGCCCTTTGCCCGCCGCGATGCGCATACGCAGGGCGTTGAGCTTGATGAAACCGCCAGCATCGGCCTGGTTGTAGGCGCCGCCATCTTCTTCGAAGGTGGCGATATTGGCGTCGAACAGCGAGTCATCAGACTTACGACCGGTGATGATCACGTTGCCCTTGTACAGTTTCATCCGTACCACGCCGTTCACGTTGGCCTGGGAGGCGTCGATCATCTGTTGCAGCATCAGACGCTCAGGGCTCCACCAGAAACCGTTGTAAATCAGGCTGGCGTACTTCGGCATCAACTCGTCTTTCAGGTGAGCAACTTCGCGGTCCAGGGTGATCGACTCGATGGCGCGATGGCCCTTGAGCATGATGGTGCCGCCGGGGGTCTCGTAGCAGCCACGGGACTTCATGCCGACGAAGCGGTTCTCGACGATATCCAGACGGCCAATGCCGTTCTCGCCGCCGATGCGGTTCAGCTCAGCCAGTACGGTGGCCGGGCTCATGTCCTTGCCGTCGATGGCAACAATGTCGCCCTTGCGGTAGGTCAGCTCGATATAGGTCGGTGCATCTGGCGCTGCCTCCGGGGAGACAGTCCATTTCCACATGTCCTCTTCGTGCTCGGTCCAGGTGTCTTCCAGCACGCCGCCTTCATAGGAGATGTGCAGCAGGTTGGCATCCATGGAATACGGCGACTTCTTCTTGCCGTGACGCTCGATCGGGATAGCGTGTTTTTCGGCATAGTCCATCAGCTTCTCGCGCGACAGCAGGTCCCATTCGCGCCACGGGGCAATCACTTTCACGCCGGGCTTGAGTGCGTAGGCACCCAGCTCGAAACGCACTTGATCGTTACCCTTACCGGTAGCGCCGTGGGAGATGGCGTCGGCGCCGGTCTCGTTGGCAATTTCGATCAGGCGCTTGGCGATCAGCGGACGGGCAATCGAGGTGCCCAGCAGGTATTCGCCTTCGTAGACGGTGTTGGCACGGAACATCGGGTAGACGAAGTCGCGGACGAATTCTTCGCGCAGATCATCGATGTAGATTTCCTTGACGCCCATGGCCTGTGCCTTGGCGCGGGCCGGCTCGACTTCCTCACCCTGGCCGAGGTCTGCGGTGAAGGTCACCACTTCGCAGTTATAGGTATCTTGCAGCCACTTGAGGATCACGGAAGTGTCCAGGCCACCGGAATATGCCAGGACTACCTTGTTTACGTCGGCCATGCCATCAACTCCACGGGGTTGTGCGGGAAAACCGACGATTCTACTGCCCATGCCGCCTGATTTACAGAGGCGCGACAGCTTGTGACGACCAAGCGACGGATAATTGTTGGACAACTGACGAGTAGCAGGCGCTAAGAAGTGGCCGCTGGGTCAGCCGCAGTCGGCGCTGGAGCAGGCGGCACGGCAGCTTCCGGCGCCCGATCAAGGAGGATGGTCACTCGGCGATTCTTCGCCCGGTTAGCTTCATTGTTATTTGGCACAACCGGGTAGCGCTCGCCATGAAAGCGCATGGTGATCTGCTCAGCAGGAATGCCGTTGGCCTTGAGGTATTCCATCACTGCCAGCGCGCGACGGCGCGATAGGTCGCGGTTGGTCAGGCGATTGCCGCTGTTATCCGCATGGCCATCAAGCTGAATGCGATTGACGCTGGGGTCGGCCTTGAGAAAGCTCAGAATGATATCCAGCTTGGCCTGGGCCAGCGGCTCCAGCGCTACACCACCGCCGGGAAAACCCACCTGACTCTTACGTACCTGATCGAAATTCACTGGCAGCAGCTTGGCCGTGCAATCCAGATACTCGTGATAGGCCTTGTTGAACTTTGCCGGTAGCAAACGCACCTCAACCGCATCGCCACCCATTGCTGCACGATGGCGCACCAAGGGGCTGCGGCCTTCAAGTAAACCGGTGAGCAAGCGCGCGCCTTGCTCCTGGGAACTGTTAAACAGTACCTCGGCAGGCACCACGCTGACCGAACCCAGGTTGATATCACCTCGCCCCGGCTGCCAGGGCGCAGCCGCAGCCAGCAAGGTTGCATTGCCCGCACCTAGCCAGCGCTCGCGGGCTTTCAGGCTGAAGGTAACCTGCTCGCCCGCCCGACGGACAAACACCCCTGAGCCGAAATCGGTAACCGGTTGCGACAAACGGCACTCGAACTGATCACCTTCGACCTGCCACTCAATCTTCTCCAGACGAGTCTGGAAGCTGATGGCTAGGACGGGCTGGCTTGCCAGCAGGCAAAGCACCGCGAGTGGATAGGGTCGCACGACAGACTCCAGGGAATACGGCTTACCCTCTGTCTATCGGTGCCAAGTCGGAAAACTTGAGCAGCGCTTTACGTCTCTGCGCAGACAGGCCACAGCACAACCCTGCCTTCAGTCAGCTTTACCCGCCGCCCCCGCTTTCAACGTGCTGCCACGGGGCTTTTCCGGTAGCATTCTCACCACGTTTTACCCGCCTGGAAGCTTCCATGACTGACCGCCTTACCCTGCTGCGTCCCGACGACTGGCATATCCATCTACGTGACGGTGGCGTACTGCCCCATACAGTCGCCGATGTAGCCCGCACCTTCGGCCGCGCCATCATCATGCCCAACCTGGTGCCGCCAGTGCGCAACGCCAGTGAAGCCGACGCCTATCGTCAACGCATTCTCAGCGCCCGCCCAACTGGCAGCCGCTTCGAACCGCTGATGGTGCTGTACCTTACCGACCTGACCCAGCCAGAAGATGTTCGTAGTGCCAAGGCCTCGGGTTTTGTGCATGCAGCCAAGCTCTACCCGGCCGGTGCGACCACCAACTCCGATTCTGGCGTGACCAGCATCGACAAGATTTTCCCGGTGCTCGAAGCCATGGCCGAAGTCGGCCTGCCGCTGCTGGTGCATGGCGAAGTGACGCGCAGCGAGATCGATGTATTCGACCGCGAGAAGGTCTTTATCGGCGAGCATTTGAGCCGTGTGGTCGAGCGCTTCCCGACTCTGAAAGTGGTGTTCGAGCACATCACCACCCGCGATGCGGTGGAGTTTGTGCAAGGTGCTTCGGCCAACGTCGGCGCCACCATCACCGCGCACCACCTGCTGTACAACCGCAACCATATGCTGGTTGGCGGTATTCGCCCGCACTTCTATTGCCTGCCGATTCTCAAGCGCAACACCCACCAGGATGCCCTGCTGGATGCGGCCACCAGTGGTAACGCCAAGTTCTTCCTCGGCACCGACTCGGCGCCGCACGCCAAGCATGCCAAGGAAGCCGCCTGCGGCTGCGCCGGTTGCTACACCGCCTATGCAGCTATCGAGTTGTATGCCGAAGCCTTCGAGCAGCGCAATGCGCTGGACAAGCTGGAAGCCTTCGCCAGCCTCAACGGCCCGGACTTTTATGGCCTGCCGCGCAACAGCGACAGCATCACCCTGGTGCGTGAAGACTGGACCGCACCGGCCAGCTTGCCGCTGGGCGATCAAACCGTTATCCCGCTACGCGCCGGTGAAACCCTGCGCTGGCGTCTGTTGGAGCGCCAAGCGTGAGTGAAGACCTGTACGACGACGAAGCCGAGAGCAACAGCCACTCAGGCCCTCGCCATCCGATGGCCGCGCGCTTTCGTGGCTACCTGCCGGTAGTCGTGGATGTGGAGACCGGTGGTTTCAACTGCGCCACCGATGCCCTGCTGGAAATCGCCGCTACCACCATTGGCATGGACGAAGGCGGCTTCCTTTACCCGGAGCACACCCAGTTCTTCCGTATCGAACCGTTTGAAGGCGCCAATATCGAACAGGCGGCGCTGGACTTCACCGGTATCAAACTCGACCACCCGCTGCGCATGGCCGTCACTGAAGAGCACGCGTTGACGGAAATCTTCCGCAGTCTGCGCAAATCACTGAAATCCAACAGCTGCAAACGGGCGATCCTGGTCGGCCATAACAGCAGCTTCGACCTGGGTTTCCTCAATGCTGCGGTGAACCGTACGGGCATCAAGCGCAACCCGTTCCACCCGTTCTCCAGCTTCGACACCGCCACCCTAGCCGGCCTCGCCTATGGCCAGACGGTATTGGCCAAGGCTTGCCAGGCTGCCGACATTGACTTCGACGGCAAGGAAGCACACTCGGCCCGCTATGACACCGAGAAGACGGCCGAGCTGTTCTGCGGCATCGTCAATCGTTGGAAAGAGATGGGCGGTTGGATGGATTTCGACGACTGATAACCACAGTCGCCACATAACCATCGCTCATAAAAAAGCCCCGCACTCGCGGGGCTTTTTTATTGCTTCAGGAACAACGCAGGTCAGGCCTGCGCTGTTTCCATCAGGCGCTTTGTGCCAGGTCCATCAACTCACGGTTAGCCACAGCGTACATGGCGTAATCGGTGTTGGTAGCCGCACGCAACTCGCCCAGCATGACCTTCCAGCGATCCACCAGACGGCGGTGCTGATCCAGCCATACGCCGACCCGCTCTTCGATATCCGCAGGGCCTTCGGCCATTTGCAGTACCGACACAGTGATGGCGCGTTGCTGCCAGTCCAGGTCATCGCGGAAGGCTTCACGGGCCAGCGCTTGCCAGTTGTTTTCCACCGGCAGGCTGGTGATCTGTTGCAGGTACCAGGACAGTTCCAGCGACCCGCCAATGGCAAAGTACGCCGCAGCTACGCGATCCGGCTCCTGCCCGGTCACATCCGACGCCTCGATAATCGGCAACAGGGTGTACAGATGGCTGGTACCAGCCACTACCCGCGCCAGCTCTTCAGGCACACCCGCTTCGACATAAGCCTGGAAGCGCGCCAACCAAAGTTCACGGGCCGGCCCTTCAAGCAACTCGTCCAGACGACCAACCAACGCCTCGATACGCGGCGCAAAGTGCGCCACATCGCGAGCAGCATCCAGATCATTACGACGGTTACGCAGGAACCAGCGTGTGGCGCGACGGCCCAGACGCATCAGCTCATCCATCAACTGCAACTGCAGGTCGGCGGACACCTTATAGTCCAGCGCTTCGATCTGCTGCCACCAATGCGGCAGGCGGAACAGATCACGCACGATCACATAAGCGCCGGCAACATTGGCCGCGCTCATGCCGGTGGACTCCTTCAGGCGCTGCACGAAGGTGATGCCCATGTGGTTGACCAGATCGTTGGCGATTTGCGTGCTGACGATTTCACGCTTCAGGCGGTGGCGACGCATCGGCTCACCAAACTTCGTCGCCAGCAACGGCGGAAAGGCGGTTTCCATCTCGCGCGCCAGGTACTCATCGTCTGGCACCAGGGATTTGAGCAGCGACTCCTTGAGGTCAATCTTGCTGTAGGAAATCAGCACCGACAGTTCCGGCCGGGTCAGCCCCAGGCCTTTGGCGGTCCGCTCGTTCAGCTCATCATCAGTGGGTAGGAACTCCAGGGCGCGGTCCAGCTTGCCGGCTGCTTCCAGGGCGCTCATCAGACGCTTGTATTCACCAACACGCTCGCGGGCGCGGCGCTCGGCCAGCGACAGCGCCTGGGTCTGCTTGTAGTTGTTGCCCAGCACCAGACCGCCAACTGCATCGGTCATTTCCACCAGCAGTTTGTTGCGCTGCTTGCCGGTCATATCGCCAGCAGCAACGATTTCACCGAGCAGGATCTTGATGTTTACCTCGTGGTCGGAGCAGTCCACCCCACCGGCGTTGTCAATAAAGTCGGTGTTGCTCTTGCCGCCATTGAGACCGTACTCGACGCGGCCCAGCTGGGTCATGCCTAGGTTACCGCCCTCGCCCACCACCTTGGCGCGCAGTTCGCGGCCATCGACACGCAGCAGATCGTTAGCCTTGTCGCCAACATCGGCGTGGCTTTCCTTGCTGGATTTGACGTATGTACCGATACCGCCGTTCCACAGCAGATCGACTGGCGCCTTGAGCAGGGCATTGAGCAGCTCATTCGGCGCCAGCTTGTCGGCGCTGATATCGAAGCGCTCTTTCATCTGCGGGCTGATGGCGATGCTTTTGGCACTGCGCAGGAAGATCCCGCCACCCGCCGAGATCAGCTTGGTGTCGTAATCAGCCCAGCTGGAGCGCGGCAGATCGAACATGCGCTTACGCTCGACGAAGCTCTTGGCTGCATCCGGGTTGGGGTCGATAAAGATGTGCATATGGTTGAAGGCCGCCACCATCTGCAAGCTTTCCGACAGCAGCAAGCCGTTGCCGAATACGTCACCCGCCATGTCGCCGATGCCAATTACTGTCACATCATCTTTCTGCACATCGATGCCGCGCTCACGGAAGTGCCGCTGCACCGAGACCCAGCCGCCCTTGGCGGTAATACCCATGCCTTTGTGGTCATAGCCCGCCGAGCCGCCCGAGGCGAACGCATCGTCCAGCCAGAAGCCGTATTCGGCAGCAATGCCATTGGCGATATCGGAGAAGGTTGCAGTGCCTTTGTCCGCAGCAACCACCAGGTAAGGGTCATCGCCGTCATGGCGTACCACGTTCTGCGGCGGCACTACGGCACCGTCTTTCAGGTTATCGGTGAGATCCAGCAACCCCGAGATAAAGATGCGGTAGCAGGCAATACCCTCGGCCAGCACCTCATCACGCGAGCCGCCCAGCGGCATGCGCCGTGGGATAAAGCCACCCTTGGCACCCATCGGCACGATGACCGCGTTCTTCACCTGCTGCGCCTTCACCAGGCCGAGCACTTCAGTACGGTAGTCCTCCTCGCGGTCCGACCAACGCAGGCCACCACGGGCCACGTCGCCAAAGCGCAGGTGTACACCTTCGACACGCGGCGAGTAGACGAATATCTCGAACTTCGGCGTTGGCCGTGGAATATCCGGAATGGCACGCGGATTCAGCTTGAAGCTGAAGTAGGACTTGTTCTGCCCGGCCGCATCGGTCTGGTAGAAGTTGGTGCGCAGGGTGGCTTTGATCAGATCCAGGTAACGACGCAGGATGCGGTCTTCGTTGAGCACCGCCACGTTATCCAGCGCGGCGAGAATCGCCTGCTCGAGTTTCTGCTGCTTGTCTTCCAGATCATCGGCGGTGAGCTTGCGCGCGAGATAGAAGCGCGTCTTGAACAGGCGCACCAGTTCCTTGGCGATATCTGCGTGGTTGACCAGAGTGCTGGCGATATAGCTCAGGTCGAAGCCCAGGCGAATCTGCTTGAGGTAACGCGCATAGGCGCGCAGCAGCGCCACATCACGCCATGGCATGGCGGCCATCAGCACCAGACGGTTGAAGCCGTCATTCTCTGCCGAGCTGCCGACGATCTTGACGAAGGCGTCCTGCAGGGTGTCGTTGAGCTGCTGGATGTCAACATCCAGGCCTTCGGCATAGGTGAAGGCAAAATCGTGAATCCAGAACTCGCGGCCATCAGCGCGGCGCAGCTTGTAAGGGAACTCACCCAAAACGCGCAGACCGAGGTTTTCCAGAATCGGCAGCACGTCGGACAGTGGCAGCGGTGTATCGGCGTGGTACAGCTTACAGTGCAACTGCTGCTCACCTTGGGTCAGCGGCTGATAGAAGCTCATCACCAGCTGACGCTCGCTGTTCAGGCTGAGCAGGTGCTGCATGTCCACCACCGCCGAATGCGGGGCGAAACGCTCACGGTAGCCAGCAGGGAAGCCGCCCGGAAACTCGCTGAGCACTTCAGTGCCCTGAGCCTCTCCGAGGCTTTCCACCATCAACCCGGTGTAGTCATCCTTCCACGAGCGGCACGCCTGGATGACTTCTTTCTCCAGGCGCACAGGATCGATCTGCACACGGTTCTTCGGATCAACCTTGAGGATGAACTGCACCCGTGCCAGTACGGACTCAGAGAAGAACGTCCAGAACTCGCAGTCGATAGCCTGCAGGCGCTCCATCAGCACCTGCTGGATTTTCATACGGGTTTCGGTGGAGTACACATCACGCGGCACATAAGCCAGGCAGTAGCAGAAGCGGCCATAAGGATCGCGGCGCAGGAATACGCGAATCTTGTTGCGTTCCTGAATCTGCACGATCGACATGGTGGTGCTGAACAGCTCATCTACGGACGTCTGGAACAAGTCGTCACGCGGCAGAACTTCCAATACCTGGGCCAGTTCCTTACCCAAGTGTGCACTGCTATCGAAGCCCGAACGCTGTTCAATCACGGCCACCTTGCGGCGGATATAGGGAATGTTCCACACGCTCTCGGCATACACCGACGAGGTGTAGAGCCCCATAAAGCGACATTCCTTGATCACATTGCCCTTGCTGTCCAACTCGCGAATCGACACCAGATCCGGATAAGCCGGACGATGTACACGGCTCGGTACCGCCGCCTTGGCAAAAGACAGCAGCTGCGAGCCGCGCAGGTAGCTGACCGCCTCTGCTTCGATGTGCGTGTCATCGGCCGTCAGACCAGCGCGTAGGCGCTTGGACAGGCCCAGCAGGGATTTCTCGTCATACACAACGCGGCCGCCATCAGCGCTGTCAGCCACGGTGAATTCTTCATAACCGAGGAAGGTGAAATGGTCATCGAGCAACCAGTTCATGAACACCTTAACCTCTTCCAGCTCAGCCCCTTCAACCTTGAGCTTGGCCTTATCCAACCAGGCACGCAGCTCCTTGGCCTTGGCCTTCATCGGCTGGAAGTCAGCCACACTCAGGCGTACATCGCTGAATACCTCGTGCAGGGCTTTTTCCAGGGTTTTCAGTTCAGCGGCATTGGAGCAGCGGTCAATCTCAAGGAACATCAGCGCTTCTTGCTGTATGCCCTCACCTTGAGCGCCTTTGGGCAGGATTTCTTGCAGTTCACCGTTTTTGTTGCGGCGTACGCTGAACACACTGTTCTGCAGGGTGTGGATGCTGTAACCACGACGGTTCAGCTCCATGCGCACCGAGTCGACCAGGAACGGAATATCGCTGTGCAGAATTTCCACGGCGGTGTGTGTGGACTGCCAGCCGTGTTTCTCGTAATCGGGGTTGAATACCCGCACTTCAGGTTTGGCTGGTTCAAAACGCTCCAGCAGCCGCCAGGACGACAATGTGCAGCCGACCAGATCAGAGAGGCGACGCTGAGTCAGCTCCTCAAGGGCGATAATGCCGAAGAATTGCTCGGCGAACAGGGCTACTTGTGGCAGAGCCTGTTCACTGACGTGCTGCGTCAGCGCCGTTTGCAGGTGATGCTGAAAATCGGCTTTGCTGGCCGCCGTAAAGAACGCCATGGGTTTGCTCCGTTTGGCTTGTTATTCGTCAGGGGACTCGATCAAGGCAGTCGCGAGTAATGACCTTCGCCACAACCTTGTTGTTCAACGTTAGTCTAGGAGGCAGCGATTGCATTAAAGTGGCTGCCACTTAACTCTGGCGAGTCTCACGACCCGCTGGTCACATTTGCTGGATGAGCTTAACGATGGAACACCGTGAAGCGCTTGTCGCGCTGCGACATTTTCTTTCAAGCCAGATCCTCGGCCAGGAAAAACTCATCGAAAGGCTGCTGATTGCCTTACTCGCCGATGGTCACATGCTGGTTGAGGGCGCACCTGGTCTGGCCAAGACCAAGGCGATCAAGGAACTGGCCGAAGGTATCGAGGCCGAGTTCCACCGTATCCAGTTCACCCCCGACCTGCTACCGGCGGATATCACCGGAACAGAGATCTATCGCCCGGAAACCGGCAGCTTCGTGTTCCAGCAGGGGCCGATCTTCCACAACCTGGTGCTGGCTGATGAAATCAACCGCGCACCGGCCAAGGTGCAATCGGCGCTGCTCGAAGCCATGGCCGAGCGTCAGGTCAGCGTGGGGCGCAGCACCTATCACCTGTCGCCGCTGTTTCTGGTGATGGCCACACAGAACCCGATTGAGCAGGAAGGCACCTACCCGCTACCCGAAGCCCAGCTCGACCGTTTTCTGATGCACGTGAAGATCGGCTTCCCGGACGCCAGCGTGGAACGCAAGATCCTCGCCCAAGCGCGGGGCGAAGCGCTCAACGGTGAGACCAAACCCGAGCAGTTGGTCAGCCAGCAGGCAATCTTTGCCGCGCGCCAGGAAATCCTCGGCCTGTATATGGCCGATGCGGTGGAGGAATACCTGGTGCAACTGGTAATGGCCTCGCGCACCCCGGCCAAGTTCGACCCGGAACTGGCTGAGTGGATTGCCTACGGCGCCAGCCCACGCGGCTCGATAGCCCTGGATCGTTGCTCACGCGCACACGCCTGGCTGGCAGGGCGGGATTTCGTCAGCCCGGAAGATATCCAGGCAGTGCTGTTCGACGTGCTGCGTCACCGCATCATTCTGTCGTTCGAAGCGGAAGCTGCCGGTATCGACCAGGACCGCGTGGTACAGCGCATTCTCGACGTCGTGGCGGTCGCCTAACCACCATGCACGACCAACCCACGCAGCCCGGTATTCGCGTCAGCCTCGGTGAACTGATCGAGATGCGCCATCGTGTGCGTGAAGTGCAGCTGTTTTCCACTCCGGCAAGGCGCAGCCCACTGATTGGTCTGCACCACTCCAAGCTGCGTGGACGCGGCGTGGACTTCGATCAGGTGCGCGTGTACCAGCCAGGCGACGATGTACGCACCATCGATTGGCGCGTAACCGCGCGTACCCAGGAGCCGCACACCAAGCTGTTCCATGAAGAACGCGAGCGACCGATCTACATCATGGTCGAGCAGAGCAAGCGGCTGTTCTTCGGCTCCGGGCTGATGTTCAAGTCCGTGCTGGCGGCACAGGCTGCCAGCCTAATCGGCTGGGCCGCACTGGGCCATAACGACCGTATTGGCGGCCTGGTATTTGGCGACTTGGAACACCACGAAATCAAACCACGGCGCAGCAAACAGAGCCTGCTGCAACTGCTCAGCCGTCTGGCCAAAGCCAACCAGACCCTGAGCAACGACACTCAGGGCGGACGTGACAGCTTCGGCCTGGCCCTGCGGCGCGCCCGCGAAGTGCTCCGCCCTGGCAGTCTGGTGGTGATTCTGTGTGATGAGCGCACCTTGACCGACAGCAGTGAACAGCAGTTGCTGCTGCTAGCGCGGCACACCGACCTGTTGCTGCTGCCAGTATCCGACCCACTCGACCACGCCCTGCCGAATGCCGGCTTGCTGCGTTTTACCGAGCACGGCGCACAGCTGGAACTCGACACCCAGGACGCCGAGCTGCGCCAGGCTTACCGCAGCCTGGCCGATGCGCGCCAGGCGCGCTGGCAACGCCTGGCGCAGAAACTCGGCGTGCCGCTGCTGGCGCTGAATACCCAGAGCGAGATGATCGAGCAGCTGCGAGAACACCTGAACGCCCAGCGCCCGAGGAAGACCCTGTGAACCCGCTGGACCAACTTGAACCGCTGATCGCCCCTGCGCCCATCAGCTGGTGGCCGCCAGCACCCGGCTGGTGGCTGCTTGCGGTTCTCTTACCGCTGGTGTTGTGGGCAGGTTTCAAGCTGCTGAAACGCCTGCCACGTAAAGCTGCTAGCGCCTCAGATGAAACGGCTCTCGAACCGCTGCGCCAGGCTGCACTGACCGAACTCGAACAACTGAAAAAGCCCTATGACGGCGCCGATGCCGGCCCGTGGCTGCAGCAACTCAACGCCATCCTCAAGCGCCTGTGCCGCGAGCGTTACCCGCAAAGCCAAAGCCATATCCTCAGCAGCCGCGCCTGGCTGGCCTTTCTCGACAGCCGTTGCCCAGCAGCCGGCCTGACCCGCTGGATGATCCTGGTGGAAGGTGCCTATCGCCCGCACTGCAGTCTGGATGACAAGGCCATCGCCGGCCTCAACCAGGCCGTGGCGATCTGGATTCGCAAACATGTTTGAGTTTGCCTGGCCCTGGGCCTTTCTCCTCGCTCCATTGCCCTGGCTGTTGCGCGCGTTATTGCCGCCTGCGGACAGCGGCGAGGCGGCGCTGAAAATCAGCTTTCTGGCCGAGCTGGAAGGTTTGAGCGGCCGCCGCGCCCGCGTGCGACTGCCGGCCCTGCGGCAACAGGCGCCGTTTGCGCTGATCTGGCTCTTGCTGCTGCTGGCCTGCGCACGCCCACAATGGCTGGGTGAACCCTTGCCATTGCCGGCCAGCGGCCGCGACTTATTACTGGCGGTGGATGTATCCGGCTCCATGGATTACGCCGACATGGCATGGGAAGACCAGGAAGTCAGCCGCCTAACCCTGGTCAAACATCTGCTCGGCGACTTTATCGACGGCCGCCAAGGTGATCGGGTCGGCCTGATTCTGTTCGGCAGCCGGGCTTATCTGCAGTCGCCCCTGACCTTCGATCGACAGACCGTGCACACCTGGCTGGATGAGGCGCAGAAAAATATCGCTGGGCCACAGACCGCCATCGGCGATGCCATTGGCTTGGCCGTCAAACGCCTGCGCGAGCGTCCCGCGCAAAGTCGCGTACTGGTACTAGTCACCGACGGCGCCAACAATGGTGGCGAGATTGATCCTATGACTGCAGCGCGTCTGGCCGCCGAGGAAAACATCACCATCTACCCCATTGGCATTGGCGCCGACCCCGAACAGGGCGGCGTGCTGGGCATGCTCGGTTTCAACCCCGGCATCGATCTTGACGAGCCAAGCCTGCGCGCAATTGCCGAGGCCACCGGCGGCGAATACTTCCGCGCCCGCGACAGCGAAGAGCTGCAAGCCATCGAAGCGACCCTCGACCGCCTGGAGCCGGTGGCACAGAAACCAACCCTGGCGCGACCAACCCTGCCCCTCTATCCCTGGCCCCTGGGCCTGGCCCTGCTACTCAGCCTGCTGCTGGCCAGCCAGACACTCTGGCCGAGCCTGCAACAACGTTGGCGCAATCAGCTGATACGGTTGCGGAGGAAACAGTCATGAGCGAACTGACCAGCCTCTGGCCGCACTGGCAACGGCCCTTCTGGCTGCTGCTGATTCCGCTGCTGGGCATCCTGCTCTGGCAACTCTGGCACCGGGAAAAACGTAGCGGCCGCTGGCAAGCCCTACTGCCGAGCGCTTTCCAGGCAGCGCTGCTGACCGCCACTGGCGGGCGCAACAGTCGCCTGCCCTGGCTGGCCCTCGGTCTGGCCTGGCTGCTCGCCCTACTGGCGTTGCTTGGCCCCAGCTGGCAACGCATTGAGCAGCAAAATCCAAAACCGGCCGACCCGCTTGTGGTACTGCTCGAACTGACCCCCGAGATGCTCGCCAGCGACGCCTCACCCAATCGCCTGGCCCAAGCCAAGCGCAAGCTGCTTGACCTGCTGGAAGCGCGCCAGGACGCGCAAACCGCCATCGTTGTGTATGCCGGCAGCGCACATACCCTGGTGCCACTGTCCGACGATCTGGCCACCAGCCGCAACCTGCTCGACGCGCTGAATCCGGGGATCATGCCCGAGCCAGGCAAGCGCGCCGACCTAGCCGTGGCCAAGGCCCTGCAACTGCTCGAACAGGGCGCCCAGGGCAATGGCCGCTTGTTGCTGCTGACCAGCAGCCTCGATGAAGCACAACGCCAAGCCATCAGCCAAGCCCTCGGCCGCCGTGGCGAGCGCCTGCATATTCTCGGGATTGGTAGCACCCAGGGCGCACCGATCATTCAGGAAGACGGCTCGTTCCTCAAGGACGCCCAAGGCACCATCCTGCTACCGCGCCTGGACAGCAACGGCCTCAAGCGCTTTGCCAATGAGCTGGGAGGCCAGTATCAGGGCGTCACTCTCGACGAACGTGACCTGCGCAATCTCGGCCTGTTGAATGCGCCGCAAGAGGTACGCCGCGATGGCGAGCTGACCCGCCTACAAGCCTGGGCTGACCAGAGCCACTGGCTGCTCCTGCCCCTGCTGTTACTCGCCGCCTGCGCTGCCCGTCGCGGCTGGCTACTGTGCTTGCCGCTGGTATTGCTGAGCCTGCCGCAGAACAGCTACGCCTTCAGCTTCGACGACCTCTGGCTGCGTGCAGACCAGCAAGGCCAGCGCCTGCTTGAGGCGCAACAACCGGCGGCAGCGGCGCAGCGTTTCAACGATCCGCGCTGGCAAGGCCAGGCGCTCTACCAGGCCGGCGACTACGCTGCGGCCGCCGAACGCTTCGCCAATGGCGAAACTGCCAGTGACCACTACAACCGTGGCAACGCCCTGGCACGCAGCAATGAACTGGAAGCCGCCGTGGATGCCTACACCCAGGCGCTGGAGTTGCAGCCCGACTTGGCTCAGGCACAAAAGAACAAAGCTCTGGTCGAAGAACTGCTGCGCCAGAACCAACAGCAACAACAGAATCAAGCCGACAAACCGCAAGAATCCAACGAACAGCAGAATCAGCCCAGCAGCCAGCCACAAGCAGGCCAGTCCGCCCCAAATGCCCAGCAGCAGGCCAAGCAATCACCGGCCAAACCGTCAGAGCCTGAAGATGAGGGTGAAAAACCCGCACAACCCGGCGCAGACGAAGACGCAGATACTCCGCCAAAACAACCAGAAGAAGATAACAGCGACAGCGGCGAAGAACAGATTGCCAGCGCCGAGCCGCCCCTCGACGGCGAACGTCGTCAGGCACTGGAACAATGGCTACGGCAGATCCCTGATGATCCGGGCGAACTGCTGCGGCGTAAATTCAGGCTGGAACAACAACAGCGCCAGGAACAACTGCAATGAGCCGACTGCTCTGTACCCTTCTGCTTGGCCTGTTGGCCATGAATGTCAGCGCGCAAAGCCTTACAGCCAGCGTTGACCGCACCCGCCTGGATGCCGGCGAGAGCGTTGAACTGACTCTGGAGTCGAATGACGCCACGCTGTTCGGCAAGCCCGATCTGCAGCCGCTTAACGAGCTGTTCGAGGTGCTCGGTACCCGCCAGGTCAACCGCCTGACCAGCGGCAGCAACGGCGCACAAGCTAGCACCCGCTGGATCGTCACCATGCAGCCCAAACACAGCGGTTATGTGGTGATCCCTCCACTGAACCTTGGCCAGCTGCAAAGTGAGCCAATCACCCTGCACGTACAACAGGCCGCCAGCGCCAATGACAGTCGCATGGCCCCGGTGTTTATCGACGCCAGCCTTGATCAGGAAAGCATCTACGTGCAGGCGCAAACCGTGTTGACGCTGCGCATCTATCACTCCGTTTCGCTTTACGACGACAGCAGCCTGACCCAACTGGAGATGCCCCAGGCACGCGTAGAAGCGCTCGGCGAACCGCGCACCTATGAGAAAGACATCAACGGCGTGCGCCATGGCGTGATCGAGCTGCGTTACGCGATCTTCCCCCAGGAAAGTGGCGATCTGCTGATCCCCTCACAGGCCTTCACCGCCACCGCAGTTGATCGCTCCAGCAGTAATGCCTACAACCCTTTTGGCCCACGCCCAGGCAAGGTGGTACGGGTTCGTTCGCCGGAAATCCCGCTGACGGTAAAAGCCAAGCCGGCCAGCTACCCGGCCGACGCGCCCTGGCTGCCAGCCCGCGCACTGAGCCTGAGTGAAGTCTGGAGTCCGCAGCCGGAAACCGCCCGCGTCGGCGACTCGCTGACCCGCAGCCTACTGCTCAAGGTCGAAGGCCTGGCCAGCGCGCAATTGCCGCCCTTGCCAGCCACCCAGGTTGCCGGCCTGCGCCGTTACCCCGATCAACCCCAATTAGCCAACCAGGCCAATGACAACGGTCTGGTAGCCAGCCGTGAAGAACGTGAAGCACTGGTGGCCAACCGTGAAGGCGAAATTACCCTGCCGGCAATCGAAGTGCTGTGGTGGAACACCACGACCGATCAGCTCGAACGCAGCAGCCTGCCCGCGCGTAACCTGCAGGTGGCCGCCAACCCGAACCTGGAAACCCTACCGGTTGAAACAGCACGCCCCACTGTCAGCGAAACAGTCGACGTACAACTTTGGCCCTGGCAACTTAGCAGCGCGCTGCTGAGTCTGACCACTTTGCTCGGCTTTACCTTGTGGTGGCGCGCGCGCCGTCAGCCTCCCGTATTGCCTAGCCAGCAGACTGGCCCCAGCCAACGCAACCTGCTTGATGACCTCAAACGCAGCTGCCTGGCCAACGACTCGCAGGCCACTCGCCATGCGCTGGACGCCTGGGCCCGTCAGCAACCGGAAACCCTGGCCGATATGGCCGCGCGCTTTACCCCGCTATCCGACGCCCTCGACGGCCTGAATGGCGCGCTGTACAGCGAGAGCGGTCAGCACTGGCAAGGCCGCAACCTATGGCTGGCGATTCGCAGCCTACCTGCCGTAGAAGACCTCGAAAGCACCGCTAACCCGGACACCAGTGCCTTGCCTCCGCTGTATCCGCGCTAATCGGTAGTCCCAACAGCACAAGCTACGAGGCGTAGGCTTGTAGCAGTCACCTGTTGTAGATAGGTAATGCCACACGCCGGAGCTGAGCCGCAATTACACACCTGTTGTGCCACCTAACCCAACAAGCGCTAATCGGCTTACCTTGCCTGATGGGTTACACGTCGGCCGTCTAACACGAGGCACAGAGCCTGTGGGCCTCAGCCGTTAGCATTGCATGACATCACGACCAAGCCCGCTCCTACAGAAGCCCTCTGCAACCTGCCCCACAGACAATAAAAAACCGCGACCCAAGGGCCGCGGTTTTTAGTGTGGCTACTGCGTATCAGGCTTAGGCCTTGTTGCGCAGTTTCTCCGGGTTGATCAGGAAGCGTGCAAGTGCAGGCAGCAGCCAGATCGCGCCGATCATGTTCCAGAGGAACATAAAGGTCAGCATCAGGCCCATGTCGGCCTGGAACTTGATCGCCGAGAAGATCCAAGTCGCCACACCAATCGCCAGACAGACGCCGGTGAACAGCACCGCTTTACCGGTCGACTTGAGCGTCTCGTAGTAAGCGTCCTGCAGCGACAGACCCTGGCGCAGGTATGTCTCCAGACGGCTGTAGATATAGATGCCATAGTCGACACCGATACCCACGCCCAGAGCAATTACCGGCAGAGTCGCCACCTTCACACCGATGCCCATATAGGCCATCAGGGCGTTACCCAGCACTGAAGTCAGCACCAGCGGCAGGATCACACAGAGAGTGGCAGCCAGCGAGCGGAAGGTCAGCAGGCACATGATGCTCACGGCCGCATACACCGCGATCAACATGGTGGTTTCAGACGCTGCGATCACCTCATTGGTAGCCGCCTCGATCCCGGCGTTACCGGCTGCCAGGATGAACTCCAGGCCTTCTCTGTTGTTCTGCTTGGCAAAGTCTTCGGCAACATCAACAACGCGGGTAAGAGTCTCCGCCTTGTGGTCGGTGAGGAACACCAGCAGCGGTGCCACCGAGCAATCACCGTTGTACAGGCCGTCGGCCCGGGCAATGGAGTTGTTCAGCACATCCTGGTTACGCGACAGGGTTTCCCACTTCAGGTTGCCCTCGTTCATGCCCTTGATCACCTGACGCGACACGGTGACCATGGAAATGGCCGACTGCACGCCTTCGGTGTTCTCCATCTTCCACATCAACTCATCCATGGCCGACAGAGTCGGGTAAGTCGAGCAGCCTTCAGCCGCCGTCTTGACCATGATCACCAGTACATCGGAGCTGGTGGAGTAGTTGCGGATGACGAAATCGTTATCCAGGTTGTAGCGCGAATCCGGATGCAGCTCAGGCGCACCCTGATCGAGGTCACCGATTTTCAGGTTCTGCCCGTACCACACGCCACCGGCCAGTGCCGCGATAGCCACCACCACGGAAATCGGCGCCACCATCGGGTGTGCGCACTTGGACAGGAAGCGCCAGAACGGATGTTCCTTGGTGGCCTCTTCGCGGCTGATCTTCACCGCCTTCTTGCTGATGCCGACGTAGGAAATCATCACGGGCAGCAGAATCAGGTTGGTCAGAATGATCACCGCCACACCCATGGATGCGCCGATGGCCAGCTCACGGATCACACCGATATCGATCAGCAGCAGGGTGATAAAACCCACAGCATCCGACAGCAGCGCCACCAGGCCCGGAACAAACAGCTGACGGAAAGCCATTCGTGCAGCGGACAGTGAATCAGTTGCCTCGCCCGATGCCATGGCGATGCCGTTGATCTTCTGTACACCGTGGGAAATACCAATGGCGAAGACCAGGAACGGCACCAGCATCGAGTATGGATCAAGCCCGAAGCCCAGGGTATGCAACAGACCCAGCTGCCAGACCACCGCGATCAAGGTAGCCACGACCACCGCCAGGGTGCTCTTGAAGCAGTGGGTGAACCACAGCAACAGAACAAAGGTAATGGCGATTGCCACGGCAAAGAACAGCGCTACACCAATCAGACCATCGATCAAGTCACCCACTTTCTTGGCGAAGCCAATAATATGGATTTTGACGTTGGGATTCTGCGCCTGGTACTTGTCGCGGATCTTCTCTTCCAGCTCGTGGGAGAACTTCTGGTAATCCAGTGGGATCTGCTTGCTCTGATCATTCGGGTCGGCATAGGTCTCCAGCAACGGCAAGTCAACGATGCTCGACTTGAAGTTGTTGGCCACCAAACGGCCAATTTGCCCGGACTTGAGGATGTTGCTGCGCAGCTCCTCAAGGCTTTCCGAAGAACCGTCGTAGGTTTGCGGAATCACTTCGCCGCCGGCAAAACCTTCTTCAGTCACTTCGGTCCAGCGTACGCTTGGGCTCCACAGCGACTTCAGGCCGGAACGGTCGACACCCGGAATATAGAAGGCTTCGTCGTTGATCTGACGCAACGTCTCCATGTATTCCTTGCTGAAGATATCGCCATCCACCGCTTCCACCGAGATACGCACGGTGTTACCCAGGTTCGCCAGGTCATTGCGGTGCTCAAGCATCTTCTGAATATACGGATGCCCCAGCGGAATCATCTTCTCGAAGCTGGTCTGCGGACGCACCTGCGCCGCCTGGAAAAACAGAAACAGACTGATCAACAGGCACAGCAGAATCACGGCCGGGCGATTGTTGAAGATCAACCGCTCCAGGAAGGAGGCAGGTTGTTGTTGATGCTTACTCATGCAAAGGCTCCCGGCTTATTGTTGTTGGCCCAGATCGGCGCCAGTAGGCGTAGCGGCATGAACGCCACCCTGCCCTACCAGAATCAGATTGCCGTTTTCCATTGCTGCAACGCCTGCCAGCGAAAGCCGGTCGGCACGATTGGTCACATTGAAAGTGCGGCCGTTGTCGGTGCTCTTGAGTACGGTGCCGCCATGCCCAACCACCACAATGGAGCCGTCGGCCAGGCGATTACCGTCAGCCAGACCAAATTCCAGAGGGCCATTGTTAGCGGTATTCAGGCTGATCGCCTGCCAGGTTGTACCGAAGTCTGCCGAACGGAACAGATGCCCACGCAGGCCATAGACCAGCAACGCACCGGCTTCATCAGTGCCCAAAGCACCAAACAGCGAACCCTCGTAAGGGCCTTCCAGGGTTTCCCAGGTCTGCCCCCAGTCCGGAGAGCGGAACATCGCGCCCTGCTCGCCGACAACAAACAGGCCAGAGTCTTTGACTTCGACAATGGCGTTGAGGTGGTAGGCGTCTTCGTTGTCCATGCGGTCGCCGACATCTTCCCAGTTGGTGCCACCATCGGTGGTTTCCAACAAGGCGCCGTAAGCACCTACGGCATAACCGTTGTTGCGATCCTTGAACCAGACATCCAGCAGTGGCGCTTCACGCTCAAGGTCTTCGAACTGCTTGACCCAGGTAGCGCCGCCATCGGTGCTGGCAAGAATCTGCGCATCATGGCCGACAGCCCAGCCATGGCTATCGTCGACAAAGAACACGGCAGTGAGCATCTGCTTGGTCGGCACCTTGGCCTGAACCCAGTTTGCGCCGTTATCATCGGAATAGAGGATATGCCCACGATCACCGACGGTGACCAGGCGCTTACCCAGGCTGGCGACATCCAGCAAAAGACTGTGATGAGCTTTGGCAGAGGTTACCGAGTAATGACTGGTGTCATCGCTGGCAGCCTGCAGTGGCGCACTGGTAAACATCAGCACGGATAGCACACTGCACAGCGACAGCGCTTTGGCTATCGGTGAGTGGACGCGGAGCGCCGGTGCGCGGGAAAACCCCACAACACGACCGGCCTGGGTGCGCCGCATGACGGGCTCACTCATATACCTTCCCCCTTATTCTTATAGGTAGCACTACCCTTATAGCAGTACGCCTATCCTACTGAGCTTTCAAAAGGCCTGACAATCGGCGCGACGTTATGTTTTGTTAAACCCGGCCGTCTACCATGCCCTGTTGGACTGACAAATAGCAAAAGGCCGCTACAACAGTAGCGGCCTTTTGCTCAACCTACACGCGGATTAACGCGTACCGCGGCGACGCAGTGCAGCAGGTTTGAAGTACCCGTCATCCGGCACAGCCTGGCTGAAGTCGATGGTGCTTGGCTCTTCGTTATCCAGGTTCTGCACGTGGTAACGACGGGCCTGCAGATCATGGAAGCTATCCAGCGCAGACCAAGTGGTCGGCAGGTCGTAGTAGTTTTTCAGGTAGGCAATCGAAACGCGCCACAGCTCGCCACGACCGTCGTACTGATCAACCACTGCTGCTTGCCAGCTGTCCTCATCGAGGAACAGGGTGCGCTTGGAGTAGATGTGACGCGAGCCCGACTTCAGCGTGCCCTCGACAACCCATACACGGTGCAACTCATTACGTGTAAAGGCTGGGTTCAAGTGACCGACTTGCAGCAGGTCCTTGTACTTCACTTCAGGGCTGGTGACCTTGTAGCTGTTGTAAGGAATGTAGATTTCCTTCTTGCCGATCAGCTTCCAGTCATAACGATCTGGCGAACCGTTGATCATGTCGGTGTCGTCTGCAGTACGCAGGCCGTCAGCGGCAGCGATCGGGGTGTCATAGGCCAGGTTCGGCGCACGACGAACGCGGCGCTGGCCAGCGTTGTAGCCCCAGGCCTGACGCGGCTCTTTTACCTGATCCAGCGTCTCGTGCACCAGTACCGCACCACCGGCCAGACGCGCCGGGCTCTTGGTGAAGGAGAGGTAGTAGAACATGATGTTGTTCAGGTCAGCTGCAGTCCCTTTCGGGTTGTAGAACTTGAACAAAGCTTCCTGCTGCGAGGTCACCAGGGAGTAGCTGCCATTACGCTGCACAGCCACTTCCGAAGCGCGACGCACGATGTAGGTACCGCGGTAGCGTGCGATGTGGTTCCACAGCGCTTCTACACCATTTTGCGGAATCGGGAACGGGATACCGCCGTAAGCGTCGGAGAAACCGTTACCGCCATCGAGCAGCTTGGCAGTGGTGGCGTTCTTGATGGTGTTGTCATACACCCACTGCGGCGCAGAACCAGAGCGGCGGGTCTGGTAGACCGGCATCTGGTAGCTGTTCGGGTAAGTGTTGAACATCGCAATCTGACCTGGGGTCAGGTTGTCTTTGTACTGATCCAGGTTGGCTTTGGTGATGGTGAACAGTGGCTTGTCATCAGCAAAAGGATCGACGTGATGCTGGCCTGGCGTCTTGTAAGCCGCCGGAGCCTTGGTGATACCACCGGTCCACTCAGGGATGGTGCCTGCTGCGTTACCGGCTTTCTCGGCACCAAACGGGGTGAGGCTTGCGCCCAACTTCGCCGCCTCAGCAGGCGAGACTGCAGCAAACGCGCTGCCAGCGGACAGTGCCAGCACAATGGCAGCACCAATCAGCGTGTGCTTTTTCAGCATCTTGATTCTCCGTGAAATAAGTCATCAACCGAGCGCCCGCAGGCACTCGATATTTTCTAGTTATGTTTAGAAGGAATACTTGACGTTCAGGCCGATATTGTCGCGGTCGCGGCTGCCGTTATTTTGGCCAGCACCAAAGAACTCGGTATACGCTAGTTCAGCTTCTAGGCTGTTTAGGTAGCTAGCTTTCACGCCAAGGGTATAAGCCTTGCGGCCTTCGATGAAGTTACCGGTCTGGTAAGAGTTACCTTCAAAGTCATCCTTGTATACAGCGTACGGTGAAACGTTCACCCCCGCATAGACATCGTTCCAAGTACCACTCAAAACCAATGTGTAACCGTAGGCGTTCTTATTAACCTGATCATCACGATCACCGCCACCAACATAGGAGTTATTTCCACGACCCGAATAGTAACGAGTGACACCGTCTTTAGTTTTGTACTTCAAGTCGGAGCCGCGCAGATGTTCGGATCCAAGCTCAAAAACGCCGAATAATGAGTCGAATCCTGCTGTAGGACCGAAATTATATATGGTTCCCAGCGAGGTGTTATAGGCTTCAACACGCTCCACGTTATGAACTACATCTCCGAGACGAACCTGCTTACCACCGATATTCACAGCGCTGCCGCTAGCAAGCGGGGCTGCCTGCCCCAACAGATCACCCAACAGATCATTGGTTGTCGCAACACCAATCGGCAAATTAGGCCGGTAAGCCAACTCACCAAACACCGAAGCATTTCCAACGGTCGTATTGAAGCTGAAGCCGTACATACGGATATCTTCAGCATACTCACGCCGTGCGTTTACTTGATTGGCCACGTCGAGGGTAGCAAGGCCGCCAGCAGCAGTAGCGAAGTTGGCAGCCAAAAATGCTGGATTCGCACAAGCAGGGTTAGCCCCTAGCGCAGCCACACACGCACCAGCTGCGATCTGCCCGAGATTCAGACCTTGATAATCACCAAGATCTGCAGAAATTGTAGGCTCTTTTGAATGATAGTTTACAAAGTAAGCCCCAAACTCCGTGGAGTTCAGCTCTTCAGCAATGTATTTAAAGTTGATACCGTATTGGCCATCATTCTTTGCATTAATGTCGGAGCCAATCTTCGCTACTTGGATGTTCCCATTGGAATCAACGTTACGACCGCCCGCCAGCCCGCCAGTATTAGCAGCACTCAAGCCAGGATAAAGGCCGCCCGCAGCGATGAGCGCAGTTTGCGTTGAGTATGCGGTATTACCACCATCAGCAAACAAGTCAGTTTCTGAGAAGTAGGTACCAACCGGATCGATAGCCGACTCTTTCCAGTTAAATTGGTAGAAGGCCTCCATCGAAAGATTATCAGTCAGGCCTACGTTGAAACTCAGGGCTTCAACCGGAACCAGTACTTCTTTCAGCTCAGCACCTGGAAGCCGGAACTTAGCAGCATCCACCGGGTTAGTCGTATTGATGCCACCGCGGTAGAACAAACCTTCGCCCCAATTAAAAACTTGCTTACCGAAACGTGCGGTAACTGGCATGTCAGCCACATCCCAATTGCCATAAACATAGGCATCGAGAATTTGAGCGCCTCGGCCGGCTTTGTGACGAGTATCATAGGTAAAACTCGAGTCGTTCGGCGTATTCTGGCTAGGTTGAGAAGGGTTGTTCTGGGTCATGTAGTCATTGCGCTTGTCCATGATCTGGGTGTCATAGAACGCCGTGCCGCGTACAAAAACACCATAGTTCTGATAACGCGCTTCCATATCAGTGGTGATTTTAAACACTTCGGAAACCAGGCCAGTATCGAAATTACGGTTACCGTCGTTGGTATTGATATCGTTATTGGTCTTGTCCTGCCCCTGTACGCGCCAGAGTTGACCGTAGGACACGGTGGTATCGATGGAGCCGCTGATTTCATCGTCGGCGAAGCTGAATTCCACTGCCTGGGCATGAGCCGCTACCAGCAAAGGAAGAAGACCGACAAAAGCAAAACCTGCCTTGGCAGGTGCGAAACGCAATACGGGCTTACGGGACTTAATTTCCATCGAAACATTACTCCGTGGACAGATCATCTTTTTTGTACCCCAACCGCTGGGGCACGTTATGGCCGTACTGATGACGGCCTTAAATGTTGATTGGAAGGCAAGCCCCCAACGCGCTTACACGCACCTCACTGTTTGGCGTGCACCATGACGAGGTCAAATCGATTTAGTTCCCTGCAACCATAGTGCCAATTCAAACGGTCGTATAAAAAATCCACTTCAACGCACACTCGAACCATAAAGCCGCTTTGTGACTGATCATTCAGCAATCAAATAACCGCATGCAGTGACAGATTTTTCCTATTTTGTCCTACCATCTGGCGCGATCAGTCACCTTGCTGCGTTGTGCACGCCTAGATGCTTCAAACAAATCAGCCAAGGTCAAGCCAAGCAGCTCAACTCATATTGCGCAAACTCTGCTTACAGTTAATCGGGTAACACAAAAAGTGTTACCCGATTAAATCAGGTAACACTTTTGTACGGATAAAAAGGACTGCATGAAGCACCTGTAACCCTATGCATTGCACATAGATAGGCAGAATCGGTCTTTAGAGTTAATGCACTGATCAAAAAACACTCAAATGTATTGAGCGTTTTATATAGGGTGGCGCTGCCACCCTAGGTTGTTACCGCTCACTAATTAACCAGCCAAGCTCTTGCTAACCACTTCATAGACATCGCTGGACAGTTCACCCGAGGCCAGAATGCGCTGCAGTTGCGCTTTCATTTGAGCCTGACGAGCACTGCCATATTTGGCCCAGCGCGTCAGCGGCGCCAGCAAGCGCGAAGCGATCTGCGGATTAAGGGCATTCAAGGTAATGATTTGATCTGCCAGGAAGCGGTAGCCACTGCCATCAGCCTGGTGGAAACCCAGCAGGTTCTGTCCGGCAAACGCACCGATCAGGGAACGAACCTTATTCGGGTTCTTCAAGGTAAACGCCGGATGCTGCATCAGCTTCTCAACACGCTGCAGCGCACCAGGCAAGGCGCAAGCGGCTTGCACGCTGAACCACTGATCCATCACCAGCGGATTGCCCTTGAAAAAATCGGCAAAGCTGGCCAGTGCAGTGGCCTTCTCGGCATCGAACGGTGAATTGACCAGCACCGCCAATGCGGTCAGGCGCTCGGTCATGTTGTCAGCGTTCTCGAACTGCTCCAGGCAGGCCGCTAGTACTTCGGCCTTGCCGCTGAGCATCAAATAGGACAATGCGATGTTCTGCAGGCTGCGTCGGGCGAAGTGCTCGGCCTCCGCCACATAGGCGCTGGAGCGAGAAACTTCGCAGTTACGCTGGTAGCGCTGCCACAGCAGATCAAACAGCGCATCCGACAGTTGCTTACGGGCGAACTCACGGGCGGCGTGGATGGCTTCGACATCGGCCACTTCACTGATTTCCGCCAGATAAGCCTCACCTGGCAGCGAGAGCATTTCGGCAACCATGGCCTGATCCAGCGACTCATCCGCCAGCAGAGTGCGACAGGCCTCGACCAGGCGCTGATCGAGCGCCAACGGCTCGCCACGCTGATGCTGGCCAATCAACTCCTGCAGCACCTGCACCGAGAGTTGCTGCCCAGCTTCCCAGCGGTTGAAGCCATCGCTGTCGTGCTGCATTAGGAACATCAACTGATCACGGCTGTAGGGGAAGCTCAGCTTGATTGGCGCAGAAAAGCCACGCAGCAAGGAAGGCATTGGTTTTTCCGCCAGATTGACAAAGGTGAACGCCTGCTCCGCTTCAGTTATCTGCAGCACACGGGAACGCTCACCTGCCGTATCTTCACCGACCAATTGCAGCGGCAACTCACGGCCCTGGGCATCGAGCAAGGCCAGCTCGACCGGGATGACAAACGGCTGCTTTTCCGCCTGCCCTGGTGTGGCCGGGCAGCTCTGGCGAAAGTGCAGGCGATAACTGTTGGCCGCCGCGTCGTAGCTTTCACTGACTTCCAGGCGTGGCGTACCTGCCTGGCTGTACCAGCGCTTGAACTGACTCAGGTCGATGCCATTGGCCTCTTCCATCGCGCGGATAAAGTCATCACAGGTCACGGCCTGACCATCATGTCGCTCGAAGTACAAATCGCTGCCTTTACGGAAACCGTCGGCGCCGACCAGGGTGCGAATCATGCGCACCACTTCCGAGCCTTTCTCATAGACCGTCAGGGTGTAGAAGTTGGAGATTTCCATAAAGGCATCCGGGCGCACTGGATGGGCCATCGGGCCAGCATCTTCAGCGAACTGGTGGGTACGCAGGTAGGCTACGTCCTCGATGCGCTTGACCGTGCGCGAGTGCATATCGGCACTGAACTCGGCATCGCGGAATACGGTAAAACCTTCCTTGAGCGACAGCTGGAACCAGTCACGGCAGGTCACGCGGTTGCCCGACCAGTTGTGGAAGTACTCATGGGCCACTACCGCTTCAACACGCTGATGCGCGGCATCGGTGGCGGTTTCAGCCTTGGCCAGCACACAGCTGGAGTTGAAGATATTCAGGCCCTTGTTTTCCATCGCGCCCATATTGAAATCGTTGACCGCGACGATCATAAAGATGTCGAGATCGTACTCTCGGCCGTAGACCTCTTCGTCCCACTTCATGGATTTCTTCAGGCTGTCCATGGCGTGTTGGCATTTGTCGATGTTTTCCGGCTCGACATAAATGCGCAGCGCCACGTCGCGGCTGCTCATAGTGGTAAAGCTATCTTCCACACACCAGAGGTCACCGGCGACCAAGGCGAACAGGTAAGCCGGTTTCATAAACGGGTCTTCCCAGGTCGCCCAGTGCCGGCCACCCTCTTCACTGCCGCTAGCAATCGGGTTCCCGTTGGACAGCAAAACAGGGTAGTCATGCTGCGCCGCGCTCAGGGTGGTGGTGAACTTGCTCATCACGTCCGGGCGGTCGAGGTAATAGGTGATCTTGCGGAAACCCTCGGCCTCGCACTGGGTGCAGAACATGCCGCTGGATTTGTACAGCCCTTCCAGCGCGGTGTTGCTTTCCGGGTGGATGCGCACGCTGCTGTCGATCACAAAGCTGGCCGTCGTCGGCTGCAAGGTCAGATGGCTGTCACTCAGTTGGTAATCGCCGGCACTCAGCTCGCGGTCGTCCAGCGCCACGCTGAGCAGTTCTAGCTGCTGACCGTCCAGCACCAGCGGCGGCAGACCGGCACCGGCACCGGCACCGGCACCGGCAGCCGGATTACGGCGCATCACCAGTTGCGCATGCACCAGGGTGTGGTCGTCGAACAACTCGAAGGTCAGGTGCGTTTCATCAATCAGATAATCCGGGGCCTGGTAGTCCTTGAGGTAGATCATCTTCGGCTGTTCGGTGCGCATGGCTTGTGGCCCTTTGTCTGCGGCGCGCGGGCGCCGGGTTCGCGAATAAGTAACTCAGGCGGCCAGTTCGTGAACGGCCAGCTGGTAAGCGGTGTACTTGCGGATATTGATCACGCCGGTATCGAACATCAGGTACTGGCCCTTGATGCCCAGCAGCGTGCCCTCGGCCAGCGGATTCTTGTCCAGGTTGAAGCTGGTGATCTTCGCCGGATAAGCCTCAATCGGGTAGGCAATCTGCACCACCGGCTGATCACTGAGTGGCTGAATGGCCTGGATGCCAAAGCGCTGCTGCAAGTCGGTCAACCCACTGCTGCACGTGGCAAACAGCTGCTCGCGTACGGCAAGCAGATCAACCGGCGCAGCATCGCCCTTGAGCAGCGCGCGCCAGTTGGTTTTATCCGCCACCTGGCTACGCAACAGGTCTTCGACAAAGCCGGACTGCTGACGGGTGGCGACGCGCAGAATTGGCAACGCCTGGGTCGCACCTTGGTCGATCCAACGGGTAGGAATCTGCGTGGCGCGGGTGATACCGACTTTCACCCCGGATGAGTTGGCTAGATAGACCACATGATCGGTCATGCAGAACTGCTCGCCCCAACTCGGCTCACGGCAGGTACCCGCGTCATAGTGGCAACGCTCCGGGCTCATGATGCAGATGTCGCACTGCGCCAGTTTCTGCATACAGGGATAGCAGTAACCCTGGCTAAAGCTGCTCTTGGTTTTGCGCCCGCAATGGGTGCAGTGGATCGCGCCCAAAAACTCCAGACGCAGGCTTTTGCCAATCAGCGGATTGACTGGCAGTAGTTCATCGCCCAGGCGAAAGCTGTACTGCACTGGCGCATCCAACTGCGCCGCCATTTTGCTCAGGGCACCACGGGCCAACTCACTCATCAGTGCAGGGTATCCGAGGTTTTGAATAACAAATTGGGGACCGGCTCGGACTTGGAGCTGCACTCCTGCGGGCCCATATAACCGATGCGCTCTTCTTCCGGCAGGTTGTGGGTTTCCCAGGCGATCAGCGCCTGCAGGGTCAGCTCCTTCTGCTCCTGAGTCAGCTTGCGGCCATCGGGCCATTTACCGATTTCCACGGCCAGCTTGAGGTTCTGGTAGATCTCAGGGGTGATGTTTTCAATCGCTTCGAGAAAGGACGACATGGCGCCTCCAAATGCAAAGTGGCAGTTTACCAGCCTGATAAAGAACTAACTGCGTTGCCGACGCGCCAACACACCACCCACCAGCCCGGTCAGGCAACCGGCCAGCAGGCCGCCGACATGCGCGGCGTTGGCAATTGCGCCGAATTGCAGCAGCTCGAAAATGCCAGTCATACAGATCAGTAGCCAGGCCAGCATCATCACCAACACGCCGGGCGGCAGCCGATAGGCGGAAGTTGGTGCCAGACGCTGGAAGATCCAGCAATGCCCGAGCAAGCCGTACAACACCCCGGACAGACCGCCGAATAGCGATGGGCCGGCATGCAGGTACTGGGCGAAATTGGCCGCAAGACTGAACAGCAGGCTCAGCCCCAATAACATCACGGCTCCCTGGCGCGCTTCGATCCGCCGCCCCAGCTCCCAGTACCACAAGGTATTCATCGCCAGATGGAGAATGCCAAAGTGAATCAGCATTGGCGTCAACAGCCGCCACCACTGGCCGCTTTCCAGCGTGTCGTTTAGGTAACTGAAATAGATGTAATCGCCCTGTACGCGGTAGTCGACAAAGCTCAGCCAACTTACCGTCGTCAGGTTATCGCCCAGCAAGGTGATGGCCGCAGCAATAAAGGTCAGCGCCAGGACAACAGCGGTCATGCGACTGGCTTTCAGCTGCTGAACAAAGCCCGGAGCACTATTCGTAGAAGCCTGTGGCGGCTCAAGCAACACCTCAGCATCGCCCTGCGGGTAGCGCCCGTAGAGTTCGCGTACGTGCTCAGCCAGTTGTTCACTGGGCACCCAGAGCACTTGCTCGCCCGCCTCTTCCGCAACTCGGTGCGGCACCTGTAAGCGCTGCAACAGCGTAATAAAGCCGCTCAAGTCAATCTGTTCAGGCAAGCGCATTGCCGCTACTGCGCTCATGGCCGAGCCTCCGGGCTATCGACTTCAACCCAGACGAACTTTTTGGCATCCAGGCGTACTTCCTGATCCAGCCGATAAGCCACCAGCTTGCCGTTGAGCACGGCGCTGTAATCCAGACAGGCCAGGTTGTTGCGAATCGGCGCGGGTTTGCCGCTGCGCCAGTAATGGCCGACAAACAACAGTGGCTGGTCGGCACCGTATTTGAGCAATTCGGTTTTTTGCATCTCACTGAGCGGCATCTGCGCCGCCAGTTCTGGCAAGGCATCAGGCTGGAAGACGATATCGCCGTAGGTTTGCGGATCCTCTTCCCAGAATTTGGTGCGAAAGTGCGCGCGGGTAAAACCGTCATCGCTGGTCAGGGTCATGCCGTGCGGCAGACGCATGTCAGTACCGCGCAACAGGCGATCCAGCGCGGTATTAGCAAAACTGCCATGCACGGCTGCTGCCTGGAGAAAATGCTCATCAATGCAGCCATCGGCAAACTGCGCACGCAGCGGCTCAATCAGGCTGTCGTCCCAACAGGCATGCACCACACGGAAATGCCCAGCATCGATAAACAGCGGTAACTCGTAGAACCAATCGAGAAATCCCTGCCACTCCGCCGGGTAGGCGTCGAACTGCTCCAGGGTTTCCTTGATCAGCCGCGCATGCCGTGGCGTGTGCTCACGGACAAACTGCCTACCGCTGCCTGGCGCTGCCGGCGTGCTCCAGGCCAGCGCATTGAACTCATGGTTACCCATGATGCACAGCGCCTGACCGGCCACGACCATATCGCGAACCAAGTGCAGTGCCTCACGGATACGCGGGCCACGGTCGACCAGATCACCGAGAAAGATCGCCATACGCTGCGGGTGACACCACACACCGCCCTGCTGGCGATAGCCCAGGTTGCTAAGCAGATGTTCCAGGGTTTTCGCGCAGCCATGGATATCGCCGATCAGGTCATAACCGCGAGCAGGATCGAGGTGCATCAAGCCCCCCCGCCGAGCCGGCTACCCCAGCCCAGCTTGTTGCGACAGACTTCGTAATAGTTGTGGTCCAGCGGGTGAATAAGGCGCAGCTTCTGCGGCCGCTTGGCCACGGTGACCGTATCGCCGGGGGCGCAGGTGAAGTGGTTCTGCCCGTCACAAGAGACTTGTGGGTACAGCTGCAGATCTTTGGATACGACGATTTTCAGCTCGCTGTTGCCATCCACCACAATCGGCCGGCTAGACAGCGTATGCGGGTACATCGGCACGATCACGATGGCATCCAGCTTGGGGTGCATGATCGGCCCGCCGGCAGACAACGCATAGGCCGTGGAGCCGGTCGGCGTGGCAACGATCAGGCCGTCGGCCTTCTGGCTACAGACGAACTGGCCATCGATAAACAGCTCGAACTCGATCATCCGCGTCGACTTGCCCGGATGCAGCACCACATCATTGAGCGCATCGCCCTGGCCGATGGCCTCGCCATTGCGGCGCACTTCGGCCTCCAGCAGAAAGCGGTTCTCGGTCAGGTAATGCCCTTCGAGCACCTGGGCCACCTTCACTTCCAGCTCATCGGGGCGAATATCGGTGAGAAAGCCCAGGCTGCCACGGTTGACGCCCAACACCGGCACCTTATGCCGCGCCAGAGCGCGGGCGGCGCCGAGCATGCTGCCGTCGCCGCCAACGACGATCACCAGATCGCATACCTCGCCGAGAATCTTCCGTGACGAGGTCTGCAGACCATGGCCCGGCAGCACTTCGGCGATGGTGTCTTCGAGGATTACATGCAGGTGACGGGCGAGCAGAAATTTCTTCAGCCGGCGAATGGTGTCCAGCACCTGGGTACTGCCCAGCCGACCGATAATGCCGACATTACGAAATTGCTCCATGGTGCTCCCGCCTGGCTGTGTATCTAGAGCCCCGGATTATGGGCGAAAGCTAAGGGCAGCGGCAAACCGCTGACCTGCTAAGACCGCGGTTAAGCGCTTGTTGAGGAGCTCGCAGGGCGCTTTTAACCCCACAGGACCGACACGAAGCAGATCGCACACAGCGTCTAAGCGCTATGCTCGAAACATGATTCCTTTCCCCTCACTCGCTGATTTGCCCTCGCAGCTGCGTCAACCTGCTGTACGTGACCTGGCCTGGGCGCTGCTTTCGCCGCCACTGCTGGCACATTCGCCCTGGCCGCAGCGTCACCCGCTAAAGGCCAGCAACTGGAGCCAGCAACCCGACGCGCTGGCTGACTGGCTGCTGAGCTTGGATAGCGACAGCCATACTCTGCAGCAGTGGCTAAGCCAAAGCTCGGTACGCCGCCTGGGCCTTTACTACGAACGACTCTGGCAGTTTGCCCTGCACGCCGCGCCCGGTATCGAGGTGCTGGCAGCCAACTTGCCCATCCGCTTGCAGGGTCACACCCTGGGTGAGCTGGATATGCTGCTGCGCGATGAGGAAGGCGTGCATCACCTGGAGCTGGCCATCAAGCTGTACCTGGGCCAACCACAATGTACTGGCACTGAGCTGGCGCATTGGCTCGGCCCGGGTAGCCACGACCGCTTAGATATCAAACTGGCACATCTGGGTCAGCACCAGTTGCCACTGTCAGCACGTGCCGAAGCCCAACAGCGCCTGTCCGAGCTGGATATCCAGCAACCTCAGGCGGCGCTTTGGCTGGGCGGTTATCTATTCTCCCCCTGGCTGCAGCCATCCTATACCGCGCCAACGGATGGCAACCCAGCGCACCTGCGTGGACGCTGGCTGCATCGCACTGACTGGGCACGTTTTACCACAGACAACCAAGGTCGCTGGCAGCCATTAGCCCGACACGCCTGGTTGGCGTCGGCGCGCATCGAGGGAGAGCATGTGTGGTCGCACGAGCAATTCAATCACTGGCTCGCCGCGCTACCGGAGGATGCCAACGCGCAGTTGCTCGTACGCTTGACTGAAGGCCCGCAGCGCTGCTGGCTGGAGGCCGAGCGGGTATTTCTGGTCAATGATCACTGGCCGGCGCAACCGGCTGACTAGCTCAGAGACTGCGTTCGGTGCGCCCGCCCGAGCGCGCCAGATAGCCCGAACCACTCTCGCACAGCAACGCATCACGCTGGATCGCCGGCAAGGCATCCACCCCATCCCGCAAGGCATACGCGCGGTAGCCAAGCTGCGAAAGCAGAAACACCGCACTGCTGCTGCGCTTGCCGCTGTCGCAGTAACACAGATAGGTGCGCGCCTTATCCAGCAGGCGAGCCTTCAGCCGCAGCAGTTGCAGCGGCATATTCAGTGATTGCAGCGCATGGGCACGCTCGTATTCTTCCTGCAGGCGCACATCCAGCCATTGCGCCCCTGCAGCCAGCAAACGCGATGCTTCGCCAAGCGACACTTCATCCACCACCGGGGCTTTTAGCAAGGCGAAGAAGTCCTGGCGATTCAGGCGCAGCACCACGCCGTCTTCCAGCATGGTCACCGTGGCATTACGCGGACTGTCGGCCAGCAAGGCTTCCTCACCAAAGCAGGCGCCAATCTCCAGCTCGGCCAACACCTGCTGCGCACTGTCGGCGCCACGAATCACTTCAGCACGGCCATTTTTCAGGAAGTAGCAACTGTCACCGACATCGCCCTCCTGCAGCACGGTACTGCCTGCGACCAGTTCAATCCGCTGCAAGCGCTCAAGCATGGCGCGCACGTTGGACGGTGGCACCTTGGCAAACAGCGGGTTTTCCAGCAGGCGCTCCAACCACTCGACTTCGGCGTGGCTCTGCCCCAGCTCCAGCAGCAGATCTTGATAGGCCAGACGCCAGGTTAGCAGGCGATTGAGGGTCGCAGTGTCCAGCGCCAACACGCTGGCATCGGTCAGCGCCCGCGCTTCATGCAGGCGTGGCAGGCTCGGCGACAATGGATGGCAACTGGCCTCGCTGCCAGCCTGCAAACGCTGCTCTTGCCCGTCGACCGATTGCAGCAGCAACTCGCCAGCCAACAGGTAGTAGGTCAAGCGCGCCTGATCCCCCGGGCGAAACAACAACTGCCCCACCAGCAAAGGTTGCGGCACCAATTGCGCACGCAACTCACGCCACTGCTGTTCAGACAGCACATTGAGTGGCGTCAGGCTGCGTAGCTGCTCGGGGTTAAGAGGTTCGCTCATGGAATATCCAGGCTCCGCTGGTGAAATTCAGTGTAGCCGGGTTAATCGGCCGAGCATGCTTTCGCCGCTTGCAACATGGCCGCGGCACGGCCCTGCAAGCCACCTGTGTGGACAAACACCAGGCGACTGCCGCGAGCAAAGTAACCGGCCTCGACCTGCTGGCGCAACGCCATTAATGCCTTGGCGGTATACAGCGGCTCCAGCGGCACGCCGCTTTGCGCTTCCGCCGCCCGCATAAAGCCGAGCAACTCGGCATCCACCTTGGCAAATCCGCCACGACTGGCCTCATGCAACTGATAACGCCCGACTGGCATACCGGCAGCCTGAACAATCGCCTGCACCTGTTGCTCGACGCCATGGTCAGCCGGCACGGCCAGCGCCGCATGCACCGGATGTGCGCCGGCCTCACCTATCAGCAGGCCTGCCAGGGTGGTGCCCGTACCTGCCGCCAGCCACCAGGCGTCGTAATCGTTCCAACTGAGGTTGGGTAGTTGCTCGCGCACCTGCTGCACCAAGCTCATACACCCAAGCGCCCCAGGTAGCCCGCCACCGCCCTCTGGCAGCGGATAAAAGCCTGGATACTGTGCCTGCCAGGGCAACCAGAAATCGGATGCATGCCGGGCGCGATAGCCCGCATAGCCCAGCCAGTGCAGGTGCATGCCGAAGGCCTGCAGGTCAGCCACAGTCTGCGTCTGCTGCGGGTTACCGCGCAAAAGTCCGACAGTTTGGAAATCAAAGCGCTTACCAGCGGCGGCCAGGGCATGCAGGTGATTGGAGTGCGCCCCGCCCAGGCTGATCACGCCCTTAGAGCCACTGGCCTCTGCGGCGCGTAGGTGGTGGGAGAGCTTGAACCATTTATTACCACTGATCAGTGGATCAAGCAGATCCAAACGCAGCACCGCCAACTCAACCCCGGCGGCGACCGACCAATCCAGCGAAAAATGCTGCAAAGGGGCGTGAGGGGCCCAATCAGGTAGGACAACAGGCAAGGTTAACTGACAGTACGCAAACGGCTACTGGCCTTGTGCCGCGCACAGCAATTGGATTCGCCCAGGGCAAAACGGCTGGGGGTATCAATACGATCAATGGGAATGGCGCAGCGCTCACCACTGGGCAGCGAGGCTTCGCAACTCGGCTGCTGGTAATGCGCCAGCCAATGACGGTACTGCTCTTCGCTGACAAAGCACTTGGCCGCCGCATAGGCCATTGGGTTGTCCTGGTAGGCGGCAATGTCCTGCAGCGGGATGGTCAAGTGACCTGCGCCTGGGTGGTAAACCACAAAGACCACACCGAGCTTGGCCAGACGCTCAAGAATCTGATCACCGCCCTGGCTGGCCAGGTCGGCATAAGCGCGTTTGAGGCGATTGATCTCCTGCAACGCTTGAGTGTCCTGCTCGCCGCGATAAGCCAGTTCGACATCGCGAATAGCAATCTGCTCTTTGTACTCGGCCACTGCCGAGGCGATCTTGGCCTGCATCTCACCTTCGAACTGCGCACGCAAGCTGTCGCTCTCACTGCGACCATCACGCTCCAGCGCACGCAGTTGCTCGGTCATTTCCTCACGGGAGGTCTGGAAACTCGATGCCTGAGCAGCCAGTTGCGTCTTCAGCGCAGCGTTATGCTCTTCCTGCTGGCGCAAGGCCTGATGCAGACCGTGGATTTGCGATTGCAGATTTTTGCTCTGCTCATCGCTGGCCAGCTTGAACTTGGCTAACTCTTCCTCGTGCTGCTGGGTCAAGCTAGTGATGCGCAAACGCTGCTGCTTGATCAGTTGCGCGGCTTTCACTCGCTGCTCCTGATCAAGCTTTTCTGTGGCTTTGGCGGCTTCTTCCTGAGCGGGGTCCGCGGCGTACCACTTATCCTCCGAAGCCATCTGCAGACGCTCGGGCGCAACCGCCGGAGCATTATCGTCTTCAGCCAGCAAGCCGAGGCTGTTGCGTTTGACTACATCGCGCAGCAGCGCCAGATCGTTATTACCTGGGGTCAGGCTGGGGTCCCAGAGGTGCATTTGGTGCCAAGAGACCGGGCATTGGCTGCGGCAAGCCAGACGAATTGGACCTGCGCCCAAATCAGGTCCGCGCCCGGCGCGCTCGGCCAGGGCCTGCAAAGGGATATTCCAGCCGGAATCCGGCGCGCCCTTCTCATCGAAATCCAGGTAGAAAAACACCAGCGCCTTGATCAGCAAACGCGGGTTGATCAGCACGTACGCCACACGCATCTGCTCGTCGGCGAACTCCGGCATATTCACCACGCCATCGAGCAAGGCTTCGAATTCGGGGAAAAACATTTGCTTGCAGATGCCGCCGCGTTCACTGAAGAACAGTACGGCCTCAACCATCTGCGGCTTGTTCTGCATGCTCATCGCTTTTCCTCTAGGCCGAAACGGGTGCTCCGCTCAGCGGTGACTCATCCTGCCTATACTGTGCAAAAAATGGCGCACACGGCAAGACTGCCAACATTCTGACGAGTTAAGCAAGCCCCACGTCGCAGGCGCTATACCCTTGTTCAGGCAAGTCTAGGGGAAAAACCAAGCCCAGCAATGTGATTGGGTTGGCAGTCACCCTGCCAGCAAGCCGCTAAAACCCGGCTAACAGGGTGAAAGTGTGATGGGTTTGGTGCAACGCTTCAGGCTTTGGCGGCAGCCAGGAATGGAGCCAGGCGTCGACCCATTTCCTCGCCCAAGGCCTGCAGACCACTCATGGGGCGAACCATCACTTCAAAATCGACGATCTTGCCGGTTTCATCGAAGCGAATCATGTCGATGCCCTTGAGCTCGCGCTCGCCCACCTTGGCACTGAACTCCAACACCACGTTAAGACCATCGGCGCTGGCCAGCTCGCGGTGGTAGGCAAAGTCGACGAACACCTTACTCACGGTATTGAGAATCAGTGACACCATGGGCGCACCGGCATAGGGCTTGTGCGCCATCGGTGAACGAAACACCGCCTGCGGGTGTAGCAATTCCGGCAGGCTGCGCAAATCGTTGTTCTGCATCAGGCCATGCCACTGAGCGAGCGTGGCGGCCGCTGCCGGTTGTAATTGAGGATTATCGGACACGGGCTTCTCCTTATTGTTGTGAGCCACATGCAAAACGCCCCGCACTAGGCGGGGCGCTTGCTATCAGAGTTCGGCGGCGAGGCGCGAGCCCTGGTTGATTGCGCGCTTGGCGTCCAGCTCGCTGGCCACATCGGCACCACCAATCAGGTGCACACTCTGCCCGGCGTTTTCCAGGCCTTCCTGCAGCTCACGCAGCGGGTCCTGACCAGCACAGACAATCACCGTATCCACCGGCAATACCTGCGGCTCGCCACCGGCGATGCTGATATGCAGGCCGGCGTCGTCAACCTTGAGGTACTCGACCGAGTTAAGCATCTGTACGTTCTTGTTCTTCAGACCGGTGCGGTGGATCCAACCCGTGGTCTTGCCCAAACCGTCGCCGACCTTGGATTTCTTGCGCTGCAGCAGGAACACTTCACGCGCCGCCGGATGCGGATGGGCCTGAACCCCCGCCACACCACCGCGGGCTTCCAGCGCGACGTCGATGCCCCACTCCTTCCAGAACTCCTCACGGTTGAGGCTGGTGGCCTCACCCTGGTGGGTGATGAACTCGGAGACGTCGAAGCCGATACCGCCGGCGCCGATGACCGCAACCTTCTGGCCAACCGGCTTGCGCTGCAGAATGGCGTCCAGATAGCTGATTACCTTGGCATGCTCGATACCCGGAATGGCCGGGGTACGCGGCGCAATACCGGTGGCCAGGATAATTTCGTCGAAGCCGCCCTTCGCCAGTTCGTCGGCGCTGACGCGGGTGTTCAGGCGCAGGTCGACACCTGTGGTTTCCAGCTTGCGCTTGAAGTAGCGCAGGGTCTCGAAGAACTCCTCCTTGCCCGGCACGCGCTTGGCCACGTTGAATTGGCCGCCGATTTCGCTGGCCGAATCGAACAGGGTCACACTATGGCCACGCTCGGCGGCCACGGTGGCCGCTGACAGGCCAGCAGGACCAGCACCGACCACGGCGATCTTCTTCACCGCGGTGGTCGGAATGTAGTTCAGCTCGGTCTCGTGGCAGGCGCGCGGGTTGACCAGGCAACTGGTCAGTTTGCCGCCAAAAGTGTGGTCCAGGCAGGCCTGGTTACAGCCGATGCAGGTGTTGATTTCGTCGCTACGGCCTTCTGCAGCCTTGTTGACGAAATCCGGGTCAGCGAGGAACGGACGGGCCATGGAGACCATGTCGGCATCACCTTCGGCTAGTACCTGTTCGGCCACTTCCGGGGTGTTGATGCGGTTGGTGGTGATCAGCGGAATGCTCACCTCACCCTTGAGCTTGGCAGTGACCTTGGTGAACGCCGCACGCGGCACTTTGGTGGCGATGGTCGGGATACGCGCTTCGTGCCAGCCGATACCGGTGTTGATGATGGTAGCGCCGGCCTTCTCGATGGCCTTGGCCAGCAGGACGATCTCGTCCCAGGTGCTGCCGCCTTCGACCAGATCGAGCATCGACAGGCGGTAGATGATGATGAAATTCGGGCCGACGGCCTCACGCACACGGCGGACGATTTCCACCGGTAGGCGCATGCGGTTCTCGTAGTTGCCGCCCCATCTATCGGTACGGTGGTTGGTATGGGCGGCGAGGAACTGGTTAATGAAATAGCCTTCCGAACCCATGATCTCAACACCGTCGTACTCGGCCTGCTGGGCCAGCACGGAGCAGTTGATGAAATCCTGAATCTGTTTCTCGATCCCTTCCTCGTCCAGCTCTTTCGGCTTGAACGGGTTGATCGGCGCCTGGATGGCGCTCGGTGCTACCGATTTCGGGCTGTAGGCATAACGGCCGGCGTGGAGGATCTGCATGCAGATCTTGCCGTCCGCCGCGTGCACGGCGCGGGTCACGATCTTGTGCTTTTCCGCCTCTTCCGGGGTGGTTAGCTTGGCTGCGCCGGAATACACGCCGCCTTCATCGTTCGGGCCAATACCACCGGTCACCATCAAGCCAACGCCACCACGGGCGCGCTCGGCGAAATAGGCCGCCATGCGCTCGAAACCATTGGGCTTTTCTTCCAACCCGGTGTGCATCGAGCCCATCAGGGTGCGGTTCTTCAGCGTGGTGAAGCCCAGATCAAGCGGGGCCAGCAGGTGGGGGTACTGAGCAGTCATGGAAATCTCCACATCGGGTGTTGGCTTTCACGGATGCCGCAACCTCTTAACGGGTCGCGGTCGAATATGGTCTAGACGATAATCAGCCGCGCCGAACAGCTCAATGACTTAAAGTAACAACCTAATGATCAAAAAGAGCAGCAAGCCTTGGCAAAGCCAAAGCACCTGCCTACCCTGGCACCTTATCTAGATGCCCAGCACTGCCTGGCTATAAGCGGAATAGTTTTGCGATGCTAAAAAACACGCGGATCAAACTCGGCGACCTGTCGGTCGGCTTTGTCGACAGCCTGGCCGATGCCATGCGCGATTGCGCCCAGGATCCACAACCGCTGCTCGATAGTTACGGCCTGGATGCCGCACGCCTAGCCGAACCCCGTGCGCGACTGTCGATCCCGCGTTACATGCGCCTGGGCCATAGCGCCATCCAGCAATGTGGCGAACCAGGCCTGGGCCTGCTGATGGGGCAAACCAGCCGCCTAAGCCAACTTGGTCTAGCCGGTGTCACTGCGATGCAGGCACCGACGGTGCGGGAAGCGGCGCGCGCATTGATTCGTTTCGAACCGCTATATGCCAGTAATTACCGCGGCCAATCCAGCCTGCACGAAGACAATCGGGGCGCCTGGCTGCGCTTCTATTCGATCAGCCCCTACAACGCCTATAACCGCTTTGTGGTTGATTCGGTGCTAGCAAGCTGGGCGCAACAACTCAGCAAGCTGGCACAACAAGCGCTGCCCGTGGAGAAAGTGCAGATAGAATTTCCCGCGCCCGTCTATGCGGCGCAGTACGGCGAATTGTTTGACTGCCCAGTGGAGTTTGCCAGTGAACACAACCAGCTGCGTCTGAGCCAGCAGAGCCTGAATATGCGCAACCCCGAGCACTGCCCGAGCACCTGGCGGCACCTGCTGGAAATCTGTGAACACGAACTCGCGCAACTGACTCGCACGCGAAACCTGCGCGAGCGCATTACTCAGCTGCTCGGCCCGCTGCTGCACGGTCGCGAACCAGATCTGACAGAAGTGGCGGCGCGCCTGCAGCTACCGACCTGGACCCTGCGGCGCAAGCTGGCCGAGGAAGGCACGCAGTTTCGCAGAATCCTCAACGACACTCGCCGCGACCTGGCCATGGCCTATATCCGCGACACCGAACTGGCATTCGGCGAAATCGCCTACCTGCTCGGCTTTGCCTCCGCCGAAGCCTTCCAGCATGCGTTCAAACGCTGGAACCAGCAAACCCCAGGCGAATATCGCCGCGAGCAACGCCGAGCACTTTAGCGCCCCTATAAATGGTCAAAGTTCGGTAGCGTCTTCGTCACGCTCCGGCACATCCTGCTCGGCGGCGCGGGTTTCCAGCAGCTCTTCTTGATAATCGTCCATTGCCTGTTCCTCCACTCGCTATATCAGCAACCGCTCACTGCATAAACAAAGAGCATGCCAATCAGGCTAGAGCAGGCAGATGAACGCAAGATGACAGTTTGTCGCACAACCAGATTCAGGCCAATTGCGGAAAATTACAGGCAATAAAAAATGACCGGGAGTCATTTTTAACGTCGCGAAGCGACGGCCCGAAGGGTTGCCGCCATGGATGGCAGGTAATAAAAAACCCGCTGATATCGCTATCAGCGGGCTCTCTATATGGCGCAGCGGACGGGACTCGAACCCGCGACCCCCGGCGTGACAGGCCGGTATTCTAACCGACTGAACTACCGCTGCATGTCGGTGGACTTTCGTCCGTACAACTCTTGCTTCATCTGATGAATCAGCCTTTAGGCTTTTCCATCTCAACCTGAACCATCTCAGACTGGAAAATATGGCGCAGCGGACGGGACTCGAACCCGCGACCCCCGGCGTGACAGGCCGGTATTCTAACCGACTGAACTACCGCTGCGCGTCGGTGGACTTTCGTCCGGTTCACAAGAGTGGTGGGTGATGACGGGATCGAACCGCCGACCCGCTGCTTGTAAGGCAGCTGCTCTCCCAGCTGAGCTAATCACCCGCTGCTTGCGAGGCGCGAAATTTACGCAAGGGCCGCACCTAAGTCAACACCCTGCTTCAAGTTTTTCTAAAAAAGTGCAAAAAGAACTGTCCTTCGCAGGTGCCATCACAGGGCACGCCGCACCATTATTGCGCCACCCGCAGGCTTAACCGAGCGGCCACCTTATTGTCTTCGGCACGATCCAGCCCGGCTTCGGCGATTTGCACACCCTGTTCCTGCAGCACAGTGAACCAACGCAGCAACTGGGCAAAAGGCGCCGGCTGCAAATTGAGCTGCACGGCGCCATCGCCGGCATTGTCCAAACGCTCGATGGTAAGGCCCTGAGTCGCAGCCGTGGCCGTGACCATACCCTGCAGCCGCGCCGGATCAATCGCCTGTTGCGGGGTGCTGGCCACATTGCGCGCCGCCGGCGCCTGGCTATGCAGATAGGCATTCAACTCGCGCTGTGTTTCAAACGCACTGCGCGCTGCAGCAAGGCGCTCCTGCGTCGGCTGCCAAAGCGCCAGATAGAGCAGCACCAGCAGCAGAAACGCGCCCAGGCTGCCAAGCGAGAACTGCTCACGAGGCGCCAGAGCACGCCAGCGCTGCAACAACTGCGAATTATCCAGCTGCGCGGTAAAACCTTTGCTTTGCGAGACCATGCTCATCCTCCGATCACCACGCGCGCGCTGACGCCTGCACCTTCACGGCTGGCCGAGCCCAGTTGTACCGCCAGGCCACTTTCCTGCAAGCGCTCACGCAGACGCTCCAGTTCGGCAAAGCCGGCAGCCTGCACCTGCATGGCCAGATCGCCACGTACTTCACTGAAATCCACCTGACTGATCTGCACCTGGCCGCCCTCTGTAGCCATCGCGCCGCTGACCTGGGCAAGTAAGCCGAGCAAACGGGTTTGTCCGCCGCCTGCCCCTGCCTGTAGATGTTGATCAAACTGCGCACGCAGGTTGACCAGCTTGCTGTCCTGCGGGAACAGCTCCCGGTACAACGCGGCACTGGCTGCGGCGTATTCATCGGCCTGACGCTGCAGGTGCCAGCCCTGCGCGAGATTGAAGCCCCACTGCAACACCAGCCACATGCCGACCAGCCCCAGCAATGGCCGCCAGCGTTGCCACTGACCACTACTGCTTTGCACGGCGAACTCGCCCTGGGCCAGGTTATTGCGTAGCGGCTGCTGGGCCAGCCATACAAAGGGATCGGCTACGTCCATGCTTTCATCCACCGGTTGCGGCGCTGGGTGCTGCGGGTCACACCAGGCAACTTGTGGCTGCGCACACAGGGGGCTCAGCTGCGGCCAGTCCTGCGCCTGCAGCGCCATCCGCGTGACATTCTCGCCGCCCAGCAACCAGCGACCGTGCAGCGAAAAAAGCGCAGTACCCGATCCAGGAAGCAGATCGGCATCCACGACAATCGCCTGCGGCGCTGTGGGGCACAACGCCAGCCAGCCAGCCAGCCAGCTGCGGCGCACGGCAAACACCCGGTGACGGCCATCGGCTAATTGCTCGCCCAACGCCAGGTGCATCAGCTCGACTTCTTCAGCAAGCAACTCTTCCACCGCAAACGGCAGCGCCTGACGCAACCAGCGGGCTTTGCGCGTCGGCAGATTGACCGCGCAGGAGGTAACCGCCTCAACGGGCAGGACCAGGGTCCAGCTGCCACCCACCTGCGCCTGCACTTCGCTGAACGCCAGGGTTTCGCTGCCCCCATCGGCCACCCACTGTACGGGTAGCTCCGCCTGCGCACCGGCACAAGCCGCGGGCGGCAGAAATACATAGGTCTGACTCATGGTTCGACTTCCTCAACGGGCGTGGGCGGCATACCGCCCTGCCCCAAATCACGGGCTAGAACATACAGCTGACCATCGCTGGCGCGCTGCAAGGTGCTGCGCAAAACCTGACGGCGCTCACCAACAGTGACTTCGCTGAGCACCTGAAAATACTGACTGCCGACCGCCAGGCCCTGGCTCTGCACCTGCAAGCCGCTGAGCTGCGCGGTAAAGCTCGGTAAATCACGATAGCCCTCACTGCCCCGCGCGGCGACCAGGCCCTGGGCGGTGCTCAGGGGCAACCCTTCAGCCACGCTGGCCAATACCCGCGCGCTGGCGGTATTGACGTTAAGCGTGGCATCCGCCGGCAACGCGCTGACATAGGGCGACAGGCGCTGGTAATCCGCCTCGGTCATTTCCAGCAACAAGCGCAGTTCGGAGACATCCTTCAACTCTCGGTTGCCCGCGCGATAAGGCGGCTGCGCCAGCAGATATTGATTGTCTTCCGCGCCGTAACCACCGCTGGGCTGATCATCAGCGTCCAACCAATCGAGCAGGCGCTCGGCGTAGGGCGCTTCGATCTGCAGCCCCAGCAGCAGACGGCGCAACTGCGCCACGGCGGCCTCATTGGGCTGGCCCTGACGCAGCAGGCTGTTGAGATTGAAACGCCCAGTCAGATCGGTGATCTGCACACGCAAGGCGCCGCCCTCATCCAGGGCAAAGGGCGCACGGGCTTTAGCCCACGCCTCGCCCGTATGATCCACCGGCGCACTTGGATCACCCTCACGCAAGTCACGCTGCAGAATGGCCTTGGCCAAGGTTTCGCCGCCCAGGGCGTAATGCCAGGCCTGGCGCACATGCAGCTGATTGGCGCTGCTGCGAATAGACAGTTGCTGGCGGGCGATAATCCCAGCGCTAACCACTGTGACCACCGCCACCACCAACAAGACGGTGATCAGCGCCATGCCGCGCTGCCGACTCATGTGCGCGGCTCCTCAGGAGTATCGCCGCCTGGCTCAGCGGGGTCGTCAGGGCTCGGTTTAGGCGCCTGCTGCAGACGCTCCGGCAAGCCTTCGGGCAGACGCAGCACACGGCGTAATTCGCCATAGCGGCGATGCTCGAGAACCAATTCAATAGCCTGCGGCAACAATTTGAGCGCATCGTCCGGGTTATTACCCAGTGGCGGCCAACTGGTTTGCCAGCTGCCCTCCTGATCCAGATAGCGCAATTGCAGTCGAGTCACCCCATCCAGCGCCTGTTGCACCTGCGGCTGGCTGTCCTGCGCCTGATCCAGCACGGTCCAGTATTGGCGCTGCCACTGCTCCCCACTGAGCTGCCAGCGCACGCGCTGCAGGCCGGAGCGCGACTGCCCCAGGGGATTGCGCCAGCCGCTGCGAGTCAGTTCCAGGGCTGGGGCATCCAGGTCTTCACCCAGCAAGGCGGCGCGTGGGTCACCAAAAGGGTCGCGCGTGGGCCTGGCCTGCACCTGCAACACATCGCGCTCGAATGCGGCCATGGCGCGCACCAGCTCACGCAGCTGCATTTCATGGGCGCGGGTGACCTTGTCGGTTTGCAGCACGCTGTCGAGCATGCGGTAGGTGCCCAGCCCCAGCAGGGCAAAGATGGCGATGGCGATCAGCAATTCGAGCAAGGTAAAGCCACGCGCCGCCCTCATTGCATCACCCCGAGAAAACCATTCAGGCTGACCACCGCGCGCTCACGCACATCACCGCCCGAACGCTCCTGCTCTGCCGGCGCAACCCAGAGGGTGACGCGGCGCATATCCGCCTCGCTGGTGGCCAGCACCTCGCTTTGCCACTGCCAACGCCGTCCGGCGAATTCAACCTCGCCCTGCTCACGACCATCGGCGACCGGACTCTTCGACAGTTGCAGCTCAGCCAGGCGGTTGTCGGCAATCCACATGGCCAGGGTCTTTTCTTCCAAACGCGAAGCGGTCTGCAGGCTGCGCGCAGTGGCAGTCAGCACACTGGCGGCAACCATGGCAAAAATCGCCAAGGCGATCAGCACCTCAAGCAAGGTAAAACCGCCCGCGCGCCTCATCGTTTACGCCCTGCTGTTTGCTCAGTTTCGACCTTGGGCAACTGAAAACCATCGCTGACCAATTGCAGACGCAAACCATCAGCGCGGCGCTCGGCCAGACGAAGACGAAACGGGCTGATCTCGCCGCTCGACAGCAGCAACAACTGCGGCGTCAATGTGCCTTTACTCGGCTCTTCGCCTTCTGGCAGCGGCAGCTCCAGCGCAACACCTTCCAACTCGACGCTCAGCTCGGCCCAACCTGGCAGTTTGTGCGGCTTGGCCGACAAGGCCTGCCAGCTCTGCTTCGCCGAGTCGTAGCGCAGCACCTGGTAGGCCTCACGACTGAGCAGCAGGCCGTATTCCTGGTTATCCAGCACCGCTTCCTCGGCCAGCACGCCAATCAACCCGGCCAGCCGTTCGGCTTCGTTATGCAACTCGCGCCCAGGACCGGCGATGCCCACACTGAGCACAGCAATGCCGATCAGGCTGCCGAGAATCACCAGCACCACCAGCAGTTCGATCAGGGTAAAGCCCCAAGCCTGGCTCGGTTGCTGGCGCATGGGAATCAGAGGTCCCAGTTACCGATATCGGTATCCTGATCGCTGCCGCCTTCCTTGCCGTCGGCGCCCAGCGAATACAGGTCGAAAGCGCCCTTGGTACCCGGTGCCAGGTATTGGTAGACATTGCCCCACGGATCGACCGGCATGCGCTTAAGGTAGCCGTCGCGGTTCCAGTTTTTCGGCTGCGGGTTACCGGAGGGCTTTTTCACCAGCGCTTCCAGGCCCTGCTGGGTGCTCGGGTAGGCGTGGTTGTCCAGCTTGTACATATCCAGCGCGGCGGCCACGGCCTTGATATCGCCCTTGGCCACGGTGACCTTGGCCTGATCAGGCCGACTCATAACCTGCGGCACCACCAAGGCGGCGAGGATGCCGAGGATCACCACCACCACCATGATTTCGATCAGCGTAAAACCTGATTGACGCTTGTTCACTGCTTACCCCACCAACTGATTGAGAGACAGAATCGGCAGCAGAATGGCCAGCACGATCACCAGCACCACCGCCCCCATAAAGACCAGCATAAAAGGCTCAAAAAGCCCCACCAACAGCGCCACCTGGGCACTTAGATCGTTTTCCTGATTGCGCGCGGTGCGCGCCAGCATCTGGTCCAGCTCGCCCGAGCGTTCGCCGCTGGCGATCATGTGCAGCATCATCGGCGGAAACTGGCCGCTGGCTTCCAGTGCGCGGGTCAGGCTGCCGCCCTCGCGGACCTTCTGTGCGGCTATCACCACGTCCGCGCGAATCACCCGATTGGCGATCACCTGCGCACCGATACCCAGGGCTTCAACCAACGGCACGCCGCTGCGGGTCAGAATCGCCAGGGTCGAGGCAAACCGTGCGCAATCGGTGGCGCGAATCAAGCGCCCCACCAACGGGATACGCAGCAAAAAGCCGTGCCAACGCGCCTTGACCGCATCATCACGCAACGCCCAGCGCAAGGCGAACACGCCAACAATGGCGACAATCACCGCCAGCCAACCCCAACCCTTGACCCAATCACTCAGGGCAATCAGGCCGCGAGTCAGCGCCGGCAGGGTTTGCCCGGAGTCGATAAACACCCGCACCACGTCTGGCACAACATAACCCAGCAAGAAGCCGACAATCAGCAAGGACGCGCACATCAGAATCAGTGGATAGAGCAGCGCCAGTTGGATTTTTTGCCGCGACTGCTGGCGTTGCTCGGTGTAGTCGGCCAATTGCTCCAGCACCGGGCCAAGGTGGCCGGCATGCTCGCCCGCCGCCACGGTGGCGCGGTAGAGCTCGGGAAACGCCGAAGGAAATTCTTTCAGGCTGCTGGCCAGGTCGTGGCCTTCCAGCACCCGCGCGCGCACGGCCAGCAGCATGCTTTGGATACGCGGCGAGCTGGCTTGGGCAGCGGCGGCGCGCAGGGCTTCCTCAATCGGCAAGGCAGCCTGCACCAGGGTCGCCAACTGCCGGGTAATCAGCGCCAGATCACGGGCGGAAATACCGCGGGCAAAACTGAAGTGCGAACCTGCTCCAGCATGTTCCCGGGTACGGGTGGCTTTAACATCCAGCGGCGCCAGTTGCCGCTCGCGCAGAATCTGCCGCACCTGGCGCGCACTGTCGGCTTCCAGCACGCCTTTCTGCTGGCGGCCTTTGCCGTCGAGGGCAAGGTATTCGAACGCGGCCATTATTCTTCTCGAGTCACGCGCAGCACTTCCTCGACCGTGGTCGCCCCTTCCAGCACCTTGCGTCGACCATCGTCACGGATGCTCGGGCCTAGACTGCGGGCGTGGCGGGTCATGTCCTGTTCGGAAGCGGCGTTGTGAATCAGGGTGCGCAGGTGATCATCAAATACCACCAGCTCATAGATACCGGTACGGCCGCGATAACCTTGCTGATGGCACTCGGCGCAGCCACGGGCGTGATACAGGGTCGGCGGCGGCGCAAGCGCCACGCCAAGCAATTTGCACTCGGCTTCATCGGCTTGATAAGCCTCTTTGCAATGCGGACAGAGCACCCGCACCAGGCGCTGAGCCAGCACTCCGAGCAAGGACGACGACAACAGAAACGGCTCGATGCCCATGTCCACTAGGCGGGTGATCGCGCCGATGGCACTGTTGGTGTGCAGGGTAGAGAGCACCAAGTGACCGGTCAACGAGGCCTGCACGGCGATTTCAGCGGTTTCCTTGTCGCGAATCTCACCGACCATCACCACGTCTGGGTCCTGACGCAGGATGGCGCGCAGGCCACGGGCGAAGGTCATATCGACCTTGGAATTGACCTGGGTCTGGCCGATGCCCTCAAGGTGATACTCGATCGGATCTTCGACGGTGAGGATATTGCGCGTGCGGTCATTCAGGCTGACCAAGCTGGCGTACAGCGTGGTGGTCTTACCCGAACCGGTAGGCCCGGTGACCAGCAGAATGCCGTGGGGCTTGCGCACGGTGGCTTCCATCTGATCGCGATCACGCGCGCTCATGCCTAGGTGCTGCAAGTTGAGGCGGCCAGCCTGCTTGTCGAGCAAACGCAGCACCACTCGCTCGCCATTGGCCGATGGCAAAGTCGAAACCCGCACATCTACTTCGCGGCCGCCGACTTTCAGGGAAATACGCCCATCCTGCGGAATGCGTTTCTCGGCAATATCCAGCCGCGCCATGACTTTAATCCGCGACACCAGCAAAGCCGCTAACTCGCGCTTGGGTTCCAGGACTTCACGCAGAATACCGTCTACGCGAAAGCGCACGACTAAGCGCTTTTCGAAGGTTTCAAGGTGGATGTCCGAGGCGTTTTCCTTGATCGCTTCGCCGAGGATGGCGTTGATCAATCGAATGATCGGCGCGTCATCTTCCTGCTCCAGCAGGTCTTCGGTTTCTGGTACCTGCTCGGCCAGCGCGGCCAGATCGAGACTGCCGCCGATGTCCTCGGCCAACTGCATAGACGCCGAATCATGCTGATAGGCCTTGGCCAGGGCCTGTTCGAAGGCCTCGGGCGACAGCGCCTGCAGCGGTAACTGCGCGCCAACAAAGCGCTGCGCCTCGCTCAGCGCAACCAATTCGACGCCCACGCGATAAACCAGACAAGGAACGCCGCCCTCCACAACGAGGACCACACCGTGACGCCTGGCAAAGCTGAAAGGTAAACGCCGTGATGGCACTTCTGTAAGCAACGCATTCATCCGTAATATGCCTTAAGCACAGAAAGCTGATGATGAACCCAAGAATATCAAGCGAGGGCTCAAAAACTGGGGTTTTGCAACATAGTTGTTGTAAGTTAGCCGCAATAGAGCGAAAAACAGCGCGCTATCTTTAGCACATTGAACTGGTCTATACACTACCCCAACCAGGGGCTGCCAAATGCTTGGCAAATGTCTATGATCAGCGCGCGAACCACACCACATAATAATAAGTTACGGAGTGACGCCCCCTTGCAGCTTATGGCTCCACAACGCTGGCTAAAGCGCCAGGCCACCTCTCTTGCTGGCATCGCGCTGATTCTTGTTATGAGCGTCAGTCTGGCCTGGCAGAGTGCCGATTGGCTGCGTTTGCTGCGCGCGCCCGTAGCAGCCAGCAACAACAGTTCCAACGAAGCGCCAGTGGCGGCAGTCAATCCCGAGATCGGTCAACTGTTCGGCCGCAACAGCGCCGCCAACGACGGCCCCGCCCCCAGCACCAACCTGCGCCTGACACTGCTCGGCAGCTTTGTACATGCAAATCCGCAACGCTCCACAGCAATCATCCTTAGCGAAGGCAGCACGGCCCAACGCTACAGCATCAACAGCGAAATCAGTAGCGGCGTGCGCCTGCATTCGGTGGCTCCTGATCGCGTCGAACTGCTGCGCAATGGTCGCCGTGAAAGCCTCAGTTTCCCGCTCAATAGCTCGACCACCAGTAGCGTACAAAGCAACACCCAGGAGGTTATGGTCGACCCGATTGAGCAGCTCAGCGAGATGGAGTCCGATGACCTGAGCCAGCTGCGTGAACGTATGGATGCCTTACGCCAGCAGATGCAGGATTCCGGCAGCCTGCCGGGCACTGCAGAACCCACCGAACAGCCCACGGAAGAAAACTGACACGATGACCCCCACTCTCTCGCGCCTTACCTTCGCCCTACTGGCCGCTGGCCTAGTCTGCAGTTCGCTACCACTGAGCGCTGCTGTTACCGCCATCGCGCCGAGCGCCAGCCAGCAGGAAGAAAGCTGGACCATCAACCTCAAAGGCGCCGATATCCGTGAGTTTATCGATCAGGTCGCACAGATAAGTGGGCAGACGTTTGTTGTCGATCCACGGGTCAAAGGCCAGGTCAGCGTGGTATCCAACAGCCCGCTGACACTCACCGAGGTCTACCAGCTTTTTCTCTCAGTGATGGCCACCCACGGTTTCAGCGTGATTACCCAGGGCGACCAGGCGCGCATCGTACCCAATGCCGAGGCCAAGTCCGACGCGGATGCTGGGCGCAGTGCGCCAGACCGCTTGGAAACCCGGCTGATCCAGGTACAGCATGGCTCGGCCGCCGAGCTGATTCCGCTGATTCGCCCACTGGTGCCGCAATACGGCCACCTGGCAGCGATCAGCAGCGCCAACGCGATCATCATCAGCGACCGTACGGCCAATATCGAACGCATCGAAGACCTGCTGCGCCAGCTCGACCAGAAAGGCCAAAACGATTACAGCGTGCTCAACCTGCAGCATGCCTGGGTAATGGACACCGCCGAAGTACTGCGCAGCGCCGTGGATCGCGGCCAAGCCAAGGGCGCGTCCGGCACGCAGGTGATTGCCGACGGCCGCACCAATCGCCTGATTCTGCTCGGCCCACCGGCAGCCCGGGCCAAGCTAGTGGCCCTGGCACAATCGCTAGACACCCCCACCAGCCGCTCGGCCAATACCCGGGTTATCCGCTTGCGCCATGGCGATGCCAAAAGCCTGGCGGAAACCCTCGGAGAAATCTCCGAGAAACTCAAACCCGAGACTGGCGGCGAAACCACCGGCAAGCCGCAGACCATCCTGATCCGCGCCGACGAGAGCCTCAACGCCCTGGTGCTACTGGCCGAGCCTGATGTGGTGGCAACCCTGGAAGACATCGTGCGCCAGCTCGACGTCCCCCGCGCCCAAGTGATGGTTGAAGCGGCGATTGTCGAAGTATCCGGAGATATCAGTGACGCGCTGGGTGTGCAGTGGGCCGTCGATGCCCGTGGTAGCACTGGCGGGCTGGGTGGTACTAACTTCAGCGGCACCGGACTGTCAGTAGGACGGGTCTTGCAAGCCATTCAGGACAGCGGCAACGACAGCGGCAGCGACAACAACACCCTGGCCAACCTGCCGGACGGCGCAATCATCGGACTGGGCACTGACAGTTTTGGGGTGCTGATTACTGCACTGTCGGCCAACAGCAAGAGCAATCTGCTGTCCACGCCCAGCCTGCTGACCCTGGACCACCAGAAGGCAGAAATCCTGGTCGGGCAAAATGTGCCGTTTCAGACGGGTTCCTTCACCACCAGCGCATCGGGTGCCGACAACCCCTTCACCACCATCGAACGCCAGGACATCGGCGTGACCCTGAAGGTAACCCCGCATATCAACGATGGCGCTAGCCTGCGCCTGGAAATCGAGCAGGAAATTTCCTCCATCGCCCCAACCAGCCAGGGCGTGAATGCCGTCGACCTGATTACCAACAAACGCTCGATCAAGAGCACCATCCTCGCCGAGAACGGCCAGGTTATCGTGCTCGGCGGACTGATTCAGGATGATGTGACCCAGGCTGACTCCAAGGTGCCGCTGCTGGGCGATATCCCATTGATCGGACGCTTGTTCCGCTCGACCAAGGAAACCCGCATCAAGCGCAACCTGATGGTCTTCCTGCGTCCGACCGTAATCCGCGATGCGGCCGGCATGGCAGCTTTATCCGGGAAAAAATACAGCGACATCCGCGTACTTGGCGATATCCGCGAAAACTACCGACCTGGCATTCTGCCGCGCGACCCGGTACAGCTGTTCGACCAGGCCGAACCTGAGGCTATCGATCTGCGCGAATAACTCTCTGTAATAAAAAGGCCCTGCTTAATTAAAAGCAGGGCCTTTTCTTTAACGCTGACAACATCGCTCAGAGCGCTTAGAGCGCCGCCAGGCCGCGAGCCAAATCCGCTTGCAGGTCAGCCAAGTCTTCCAGGCCCACCGCGACGCGGATCAGGTTGTCACGAATACCGGCGTTAGCCCGCTCGGCAGAGCTCAAACGACCATGCGAGGTGGTCGCCGGGTGGGCAATGGTGGTTTTGGTGTCACCGAGGTTGGTGGTGATCGAGATCACCCGCGTGGCATCGATAAAACGCCAGGCCGCCTCTTTGCCGCCCTTGACCTCAAAGCTGACCACGGCACCGAAGGCACTCTGCTGACGCTTGGCCAGCTCATGCTGTGGATGGCTGGGCAAACCGGCGTAGTACACATGTTCGATGCCTGGCTGCTGCTGCAGCCACTGCGCCAATTGCAGCGCGCTGGCGCAATGCGCCTGCATACGGATGCGCAGGGTTTCCAGGCCTTTGAGGAAGATCCAGGCATTGAACGGGCTGAGTGTCGGCCCCGCGGTACGCAGAAAACCCACCACTTCGGTCATCAGCTTGGCCGAGCCTGCAACCACACCGCCCATGCTACGGCCCTGGCCATCGATGTATTTTGTCGCCGAGTGCATCACCACATCGGCACCCAGCTTGAGCGGTTGCTGCAACGCCGGGGTGCAGAAACAGTTGTCCACCGCCAGCAGTGCGCCTTTGCTGTGGGCGATGTCCGCTAGTGCAGCGATATCCACCAACTCAGCCAACGGATTGGACGGCGACTCGACAAACAGCAGCTTGGTATTGGGCTTAAACGCCGCCGACCAGGCATCCAGATCGGCCAGCGGTACATAGTCGACCTGCACACCAAAGCGCTTGAGGTACTTCTCAAACAAGCTGATGGTCGAACCGAATACGCTGCGCGACACCAGCACATGATCGCCGGCGCTGCACAGGCTCATGACAATGGCCAGAATCGCCGACATACCGGATGAGGTTGCCACCGCCTGCTCGGCGCCTTCCAGAGCGGCAATACGCTCCTCAAAGGCGCGTACGGTCGGATTGGTGTAGCGCGAGTAGACGTTGCCCGGCACTTCGCCGGCAAAACGCGCGGCAGCATCGGCCGCGGTACGGAACACATAGCTTGAGGTCGGGTAGATCGCCTCGCTGTGCTCACCTTCCGGCGAGCGGTGCTGACCGGCGCGCACCGCCAGGGTATCGAAGCCGACGCCGTCAAGATCGCTGTCCAGACGCCCGGCTTGCCATTCAATCGTCATTACCAATTCCCTCAACCAGCCCGCCGTAACGGGCCGGACTGCAACCTAGTTGTTGTACAGGTCGATAATCGCGCTGACAGCCTGGGACTTGACCTTCGAGAGGTCATTTCGCGCCTGCTCGATCTTATTCAGGTAAGCCTCGTCGACATCGCCGGTGACGTATTTGCCATCGAACACCGCGCAGTCGAAGTTATCGATCTTGATCTTCTTGCTACCACTGACCGCCTCGATTAGATCCGGCAGATCCTGGTAGACCAACCAGTCGGCACCAATCAGCTCGCAGACTTCCTCGGTGGTGCGGCCGTGAGCGATCAGCTCATGGGCGCTAGGCATGTCAATACCGTACACATTCGGGTAGCGCACGGCTGGGGCTGCCGAACAGAAATACACGTTCTTGGCCCCCGCCTCGCGAGCCATCTGAATGATCTGCTTGCAGGTGGTGCCGCGCACGATGGAATCGTCCACCAGCATCACGTTCTTGCCGCGGAATTCAAGCTCGATGGCGTTGAGCTTCTGCCGTACGGATTTCTTCCGTGCAGCCTGGCCCGGCATGATGAAGGTACGGCCGATATAGCGGTTCTTGACGAAGCCTTCGCGGAACTTAACACCCAGGTGATTGGCCAGCTCCAGCGCAGCGGTACGGCTGGTATCAGGAATAGGGATGACCACATCAATGTCATGCACTGGGCGTTCACGGAGGATCTTGTCGGCCAGCTTCTCGCCCATGCGCAGGCGCGCCTTATAGACCGAGATGCCATCCATGATCGAGTCCGGACGCGCCAGATAGACGTGTTCGAAGATGCACGGTGCATATTTCGGGTTGCTCGCGCACTGACGGGTATACAGCTTGCCATCTTCAGTGATGTACACCGCTTCGCCCGGCGCGAGATCGCGGATCAGGGTGAAACCGAGCACGTCGAGGGAGACACTTTCCGAGGCAATCATGTATTCCACGCCCTCGTCGGTATGACGCTGACCGAAGACGATCGGACGGATACCATTGGGATCGCGGAAGCCGACAATGCCGTAACCGGTGATCATCGCCACAACCGCGTAACCACCCACGCAGCGCTCATGCACGTCAGTCACTGCAGCGAATACATCTTCTTCGGTCGGCTGCAATTTGCCGCGCTGCGCCAATTCGTGGGCAAACACGTTGAGCAGCACTTCCGAATCGGAGTTGGTGTTGACGTGGCGCAGGTCAGACTCGTAGATCTCCTTGGCCAGCTGCTCGACGTTGGTCAAGTTGCCGTTGTGCGCCAGGGTGATGCCGTACGGCGAGTTGACGTAGAACGGCTGCGCTTCAGCGGAGCTGGAGCTGCCCGCAGTCGGGTAGCGCACGTGGCCGATGCCCATGTGGCCAACCAGGCGCTGCATGTGACGCTGTTGGAACACATCACGCACCAGGCCGTTGTCCTTGCGCAGGAACAGGCGGCCATCATGGCTGGTGACAATACCGGCAGCATCCTGGCCGCGGTGCTGGAGGACGGTAAGCCCGTCATACAGCGCCTGATTGACGTTCGATTTACCGACGATACCGACAATGCCGCACATGTGACGCAACCCCTACTCAATGAAACACGATGATTCGCAACGCACTACGGCAGTTTAGGCTGCAGCAGTGCCTCTTTGAACGGTAATTCCACCGGCGCGGAAACGCCGCTGGCAAGCCACTCACTGGACAAACCGAGAATCAGGTTTTTCGACCAGTCAGCAACCATCAGAAAATGCGGCAGCAGAGCTGACTCCTGCCACCAGCTGTCTTGTTGCACCGGAGCCAAGCTGATCAGACCGACCAGCACTACGACCAGCAGGCCTCCGCGCGCCGCGCCGAAAACCATGCCGAGAAAACGATCTGTCCCCGACAGCCCGGTTACCCGGATCAACTCCCCAATCAGGTAATTGACCAAGGCACCAACCAACAAGGTGACCACAAATAGAATCGCGCAACCTGCAATCACGCGCGCCGAGGGCGTATCGATAAAACCCACCAGGTGCTGCGACAGTGCGCCGCCAAACATCCAGGCAACCACGCCAGCAATGATCCAGGTAAGCAGCGACAGGGCTTCCTTGACGAAGCCTCGGCTCAGACTGATCAGACTTGAAACGGCGACAACGGCGATAATCGCCCAATCGACCCAGGTGAATGCCACGATGCAGGTTACCGACGAGAAAGGCGCTGCATTTTAGCAGAGCACCTGTGCGGGGCGTAAGCAAAGGATTCGCCAACCGCTGAAATGCCCAACCAGCCTAATGGGAGGCCAGGCAGCTCAGCTTGGCGGAGCACGCCAAGCCGCCTGATCAGCTCGCTTCGGGCTGAAAACGCACCACAAAACCATTGAGCTTATGCTGACGATTGAGCTGATCGCGCAGACGATCGGCCTCTGCACGCTCAATCAACGGCCCGACAAACACCCGATTCATGCCATCGAAGCTTCGGATATAGGCGTTGTAGCCCTGACTGCGCAGGGTTTTCTGCAGCTTCTGCGCGCCATCAGTACTGGACAGACTGGCCAACTGCACCGACCAACTGATTGGCAGACTATTGGCGTCCAGCTTACTGGGTGCTGGCTGAGGCGACTTTAAAACAGGCTCAGGCGTAGCCGCTGGTGTCGCTGGAGTAATTGGCGCGGTCGGCGGCTCACTCACAACCGGCTCACTCGACTCCAGACTTTGCTCAGCGTCGGCGCCAATCGGCTCATCAGGTAATAACTGCGGCTCAGGCACGGCCACCGGTTGCAATTCGACCTCAGGGGCCTCGGGCGCCACCGGCATTGCCGGTGCATCAACCTGAACCCGCTGCGACTCATCTTCACGCGACAGCAGCATCGGCAGAAAAATCACTGCTAGCGCCAGCAATACCAGCGCACCGACCATGCGCTGCTTCAATCCCTTATCCAGCAAAGCCATCCTGCACGCCCCCATTGGCTTGGCGGGCCAGCCAATCCAGGGCCTCGGCCACGCAGTAGAAAGATCCAAACAGCAGCACCTCATCCCCATCCGAAGCCTGCTCACACTGAGCTTCAAGTGCTGCCTGCACATTGGCATAAGCGGCCACCTGTGCCCCGCTATTTTGCAGATGCGCCTGCAACTCAGTGGCTGCACGCGTACGACTGGTCGGCAAAGCCGCCACCGCCCAGCTGTCCACTTCATTTAACAAAGGCGCCACCACACCGGGCAGATCCTTGTCAGCCAGCAAACCGAATACGGCCAGCCGCTTACCTGACAACGCCCGACTAGCCAAGCGCTGAGCGAGGTACTCGGCAGCATGGGGATTATGCCCAACATCGAGCAGCAGCGTGAGTGACTTACCCTGCCAATTAAGTATTCTGCGATCCAGCCGCCCGGCCACTCGCGTCTGCTGTAATGCCTGGCTGATCAGCTCAGGCTGCCAAGGTAATTGCATCACTGCATAAGCCTGCAGAGCCAGAGCAGCGTTTTCCATGGGCAAATCGAGCAGCGGTAAGTGCGTCAAGCTCAGCACTTCGCCTTGATGGTTAAGGCCGTACCAGGACCAGTCCTGTGCAGTGATACTCAGGTCATAGTCACGGCCACGCAAAAAGAACGGCGCGTCGAGCAGGGCCACCTGGTCCAGCAAAGGCTGCGGCGGTTCTAGATCGCCACACAGAGCAGGCTGGCCGGCGCGGAAGATGCCAGCCTTTTCAAAGGCAACCGACTCACGGGTATCACCCAACCAGTCGGCGTGATCGATGCCAATACTGGTGACCAGGGCGATGTCGGCATCCAGCAGATTCACCGCATCCAGCCGACCGCCGAGACCAACTTCCAGCACCAGAGCATCCAGACCGGCCTGCTGAAACAGCCAGAACGCGGCCAGGGTGCCCATCTCGAAATAGGTCAGCGAGGTTTCACCGCGCGCAGCTTCGACCACGGCGAAGGCTTCGCAGAGCATGGCGTCAGTGGCTTCAACGCCCGCGATTTGCACCCGTTCGTTGTAGCGCAACAGGTGCGGTGAGCTGTAAACACCGACCTTGAGCCCCTGCCCTTGCAACAGCGCGGCAATAAATGCACAGGTCGAACCCTTGCCATTGGTTCCGGTGACGGTAATCACCCGCGGCGCCAGCTTGGCCAGGCCAAGGCGCTGCAGCACTATCCGAGAACGCTCCAGCCCCATATCAATGGCACTGGGATGCAGTTGCTCCAGATAGCTCAGCCAATCGGCAAGGGAGCGCTCGGTCATGTAGTCGCCGGCAAGGCTACAGGCGAAGGCAGCCCCATAAACTGGGCCAGCAAAAGCGCCAGGCGCGGACGCAGTTCGGCACGGTGAATAATCATATCGATGGCGCCGTGCTCGAGCAGAAACTCGCTACGCTGGAAACCTTCAGGCAGTTTCTCGCGGACGGTCTGCTCGATCACGCGCGGACCGGCAAAACCGATCAGCGCGCGAGGTTCGGCAACAATCACATCACCGAGCATGGCCAGACTGGCAGACACGCCGCCATACACCGGGTCGGTCAGCACAGATATAAACGGAATACCTTCTTCACGCAGACGCGCCAGTACAGCCGACGTTTTGGCCATTTGCATCAATGAGATCAGCGCTTCCTGCATGCGCGCACCGCCGGATGCAGAGAAACACACCAACGGGCATCGCTGCTCCAGGGCTGCGTTGGCGGCGCGGACAAAACGCTCACCGACGATGGCGCCCATCGAGCCACCCATAAAAGAGAACTCAAAGGCGCAGGTCACAATCGGCATGCCTTCCAAGGTACCGCGGATGGCCACCAGAGCATCTTTCTCACCGGTCTGCTTCTGTGCACCGGTGAGACGGTCCTTGTACTTCTTGCTGTCACGAAACTTCAGGCGATCGACCGGCTCAAGGTCAGCACCCAGCTCTTCGCGCCCCTCGGCATCGAGGAAGATATCCAGGCGCGCGCGAGCATCGATACGCATGTGGTGATTGCACTTGGGGCAAACATCCAAGGTCTTTTCCAACTCAGGCTTGTACAGCACGGAGTCGCAAGATGGGCACTTATGCCACAGGCCTTCGGGCACCGAACTCTTCTTGACCTCGGAACGCATGATCGATGGGATCAGTTTGTCTACTAACCAGTTGCTCATGCTCTTGTCTCTCCAAAGCTGTTAACCGGACGGGCTGCGCTAAATGCGACCTGGCCTAATCGGGAAAATTCATGGGTACAGTCGTTTCAGGGGCCGGTGCACAGCCATCAGCATTTACGCACCCGCCGCCTCTAACGACCGCCTGCAGCGTTTATCCAACCTGCAACAGGGGTATGGACGGCCAAGTCGGCAGCGTCGTCACATCAACCCCGCGCACCTCAAGCAGCCTTGACTGCCTGCATAAAAGCGCGAATCTTCTCAGCGTCCTTGATGCCCTTGGCTATTTCTACGCCACCACTGACATCCACGGCATAGGGACGCACCTGAGCGATGGCCTGTGCAACGCTCTCAGCAGTCAGTCCGCCCGCCAGAATAACTGGCTTGTTCAAGCCTTGAGGCACCAGTGACCAATCGAATGCCTCACCTGTGCCGCCCGGAATACCTGGCACATAGGTATCCAGTAGCACGCCACTGGCATTCTTATAGAGCGCAACCTGCGCGGCAATGTCATCACCTGGTTTGACCCGTAGCGCCTTGATGTAGGGACGGTGATAGCCCTCACAGTCGGCTGGGGTTTCGTCGCCATGGAACTGCAACAAATCAAGTGGCACCGCATCAAGGATTTCCCCAAGCTCGCAGCGGCTGGCATCAACGAACAACCCTACCGTGGTCACAAAAGGTGGCAAGGCGGCAATGATCGCCCGCGCCTGCAACACCGTAACAGCGCGCGGGCTCTTGGCATAAAACACCAAGCCAATAGCATCCGCGCCTGCCTCGACAGCCGACAATGCATCCTCTATGCGGGTAATGCCACAAATCTTGCTGCGAACGGCTGACAACAGGATGACCTCGATAAACTCAGTGGAAGCCGGATGCTAGCAAATAGCCTTTCAGGCGTCAGCCGCCACATCGGGCAAGCCGGAAAGAAAATGCGGCCCAAGGTAGCGCTTGGGCAGGTCGAACTCCTCAGGGTAATCGACCTGCACCAGATACAACCCATAAGGATGCGCAGTCACGCCGCCGGTACGCCGCACGCGGGTTTCCAGCACTTCCTGCGCCCACTCAACAGGTCGCTCGCCCGCACCAATGGTCATCAACACCCCCGCGATGTTGCGCACCATATGATGCAGAAAGGCATTGGCGCGGATATCCAGCACGATAAACCGCCCGTACTGCAGCAGTTCCAGGTGATGCACAGTTTTGATCGGTGACTTGGCCTGGCACTGACGGGCACGGAAAGCGCTGAAATCATGGGTGCCAATAAATGCCCGAGACGCCTGGCGCATGCGTTCAACATCCAGCGGCCGATGGTTCCAGGTCACCTCTTCGGCCATATGCGCCGGACGAATCTGGTCGTTATAAATCACATAACGGTAGCGCCGCGCCTGAGCGCAGAAACGCGCATCAAAGTGCGCCGGCATCGACTTGGCCCAGGTCACACTGATATCACCAGGCAGGTTCATATTCGCGCCCATGACCCAGGCATGCATGGAGCGCTCGACCGGCGTATTGAAATGCACCACCTGAGCACTGGCGTGCACTAGCGCATCGGTACGCCCAGCGCAGCTTAGCGTTACGGGAACACCGCCTGCGACTTTCGCCAGGGCCTTTTCCAGTGATTCCTGAATCGAAGGCACACCAGCACGCTGGCGCTGAAAGCCGCGATAGCGCGAACCTTTGTACTCAACGCCCAGGGCTATCTTGAAAACGCCAACGGCAGCCGAATCGGCTGCCGTTGTAGTAAGACCATCAGACATGTATCAGACCAATTTAGCGATCAGCTCACGCGCTTCATTTTGCTGACCTTCGTTACCTTCAGTGATGACTTCATCGAGGATATCGCGAGCACCTTCGGTATCACCCATGTCGATGTAGGCGCGAGCCAGATCGAGCTTGGTTGCTGTCTCGTCGGTACCCGACAGGAAGTCGAAGTCATCGTCATTATCCATACTGGACGAGGCGGTACTTGCCGGCGCATCTAGATCAACAGGCTGATCCAGATCGTCAGACAAAATATCCAGCTCAGCGCTGACTTCATCCAGTTGAGCAGCGAAGCTATCGCCCGATGGCTGCGCAGGCGCCTCATCATTCAGCGACAGATCGAAATCAGCCGATAGATCAAAGTCACCGCCTGTCTGCTCATCCGGCAGATCAAACCCTGGCTCAGGCACGACCGGCGCAGCACTTGGCTCGTCATCCAGACTCAGCAGGAAGTCATCTTCGGCAGCCGCAGCTGGCTTGGCCGGGGTATCCAGATCCAGACTGAAATCAGCCAGATCACCACTTAGATCAAGACCGCTATCGCCGCTATCAGACAGGCTCAGATCAAAACCCAGGTCGTCATCCTTGTTATTGGCTTGCTCAACCGGCGAACTGAAATCCAGATCGTCATCCAGAGACAGGCTGTCCAGGTCATCCAGGGAAGCAGTGTTACCGGCAGCCTGCAGATCACGATCCAGCTCGGACTCAAGATCATCCAGACTCAGATCGAATGCATCATCCTGCTCGTCAGTAGCGGCTTTCGGGCTCGGCTCGTCCAGGGCCAGGTCGTCCAGACTGAAGCTGTCCAGATTCTCTTCAGCAGCCGCAGCAGCAAAGCCTGCAGCTGCCGTAACAGCCATGGCTGGGTAGCGAGCCTTGATTTGATCAAGCTCAGCGGCACTACCGCCGATCTCACGCAGTTCGTTGTCCTGACGGGCAAAACCATTGCGGTCACCCATCTCGGCATAGACTTCCATCAATTTCAGACGCAGATCACTGCGCTGTGGCTCATCATTGATCGCGCCTTGCAGCAACTCAGCAGCCTGCGGGAAGCGGCCATAGGCAATGTATATATCCGCTTCGCCCAGTGCATCGCCAGTTTGCGCGGTCACACGTTCTTCATTTGGCAGATCAGTTTGCTGACCATCAAGGTCATCAGCCAAACCGGCAAAGCTGTCATCTGGCAGATCCAGACCAGCGCCCAGATCGGACGAGCCGTCATCGGCAGCCAGGCTTTCCTGCAACTCGGCTTCTTTCAGTGCATTGCGGCGCGACAGCATCATCAGTGCAATCAGCAATACCAGCAGCGCACCACCACCAGCGGCGCCCAGCAACATCGGATTGGCCAATAGATCATCAATAGTGCTGCTTTCAGCTGGCGGTTCGACCACAACTGGCGCTTCGACAACTGGGGCAACGGGGGTTACCGGAGCTGGCTCGGGAGCAGCAATAGGGGCTGGCTCAGGCGGCGCGACTGGTGCAACGGCTTCTGGCTGGGCAGCGGGTTCTTCACTGTAATTAAAATCCGTTTCGCCAGTTGCTGCAGGTACTACGGGTGTCGATGCAGCTGGATCTTGTGGTGCAGGCTCAACTGGAGCAACCGGTGTTTCAGCTACGACTGCCTCTGGAGCGACAGGGGCAACCGCTGGAGCCTGACCTTGCGCAGCAAGATCAGCCTGCAGTTTGGCCATCTGGTCGTCTTTCAACTGAATCAAACGCTGCAGTTTGTCGAGCTGGCTCTGCAGATCCGTCATGCGGCCCTTCAGCTCATCGTTTTCACGACGGCTGGAGTCCAGGCTTTCCTGGGTCACGGCTAATTTGTCAGTCAGCGCCTTACTGTCAGCTGCGCCTTTGTCGCTACCGGCCGTAGCTTTTCCGCTATCAGCAGCAACCAGTTTCAGGCTATCGCCGGTTTCAACTTTGGCTGGAGTAGCTGCGGCGCTGGTACGCTTGGTGGCATCCAGCTGACGGGCGCTCGCAGCGACACTGCGCCCTTCACGCCAGGCTGCATTCTGCTCGGCTACCTGAGCGATGGCTTCGCCCTGAGCACGACTCTTGACCTGCTGCTCATCAGGCAGACGCAGTACCTGGCCATTTTTCAGACGATTGATGTTGCCACCGATAAAGGCATCCGGGTTCAGATCCTGAATCGCCAACATGGCTTGATGCACACTGCCGCCGGCACGCGCACGCTGGGCAATTTCCCAGAGGGTGTCGTTGGCGGTGGTTTTGTATTCATTGCCTTCCAGCGGCTTGGCAGCTGGAGCAGCAGGTGCGGCTGGAGCCGCTGGCGCTGCCGGTTGAGCCGCAGCAGTTGCTGGACGCGGTGCGGGCGCTGGAGTTTGTACGCGTGGCGCGGGGGCCGGAGCGGCTGCAGGCATCTGCGCAGCGGCAGGAATAACGCTCTGCGGGGTATACAGCGGCGGATCAAGCAGTACGGTGTACTCACGCAGCAAACGGCCATTCGGCCAGAGCACTTCAACCAGGAAATTCAGGTAAGGCTCGCGCATCGGTTTGCTGGAGGTCACCCGAATGACGCTTTTGCCATTGGGCTTGAGTACCGGGGTGAACTTCAGGTCAGTCAGAAAAAACTGACGATCAACGCCAGCTTTATTGAATGCTTCAGGGGACGCCAGGGTCGGTATAACTTCGTTGGAAGCCAGGTCACGCACTTCCAGCAACTCAATCTCAGCCACCAGCGGTTGATTGAGCGCCGATTGCAGGGTCACTTCACCCAGCCCCAGCGCGTGCGCCATACCGGATGACAGCGCCGAAGCAGCTGCGATTGCCAGCACCAGTTTGCGAACCCGAACCATAGCGTTATCCCTTGTTTTATCTTTTTTTCTCGACCAGCGAGAGGATGTTGAAAATTGCTGCCTGTCACGTCCAGAGACGTAACCCCATTCAGCAATCAACTCAGCCAGTATTGCCAAGCTCGAAAGATTCTTCAAATTTCTAGGTAAGTATCTTTTACAGATAGTGTTTTATCAACAACTCGGCTAATTGCACAGCATTTAGCGCCGCGCCTTTTCTCACGTTATCAGACGTAATCCACAAATTGAGTTCGGCTGGATCGTTCAAACCAGCGCGCACCCGGCCAACATAGACCACATCCTGGCCAACGGCGTCGCCGACAGCGGTTGGATAATCATCCAATTCCACCAGCTCCAGAGCCGGCGCAGCGTCCAGAGCGGCACAGACCTGCTTAAGATCGATGGCCGCTTCGGTCTGCAATGAAACGCTCAGGCTGTCACCAAAAAATACCGGCACCTGGATGCAGGTCACCGCAACCTGCAAATCAGGCAATGCCAGCAGCTCTTTGAGTTCGCTGGCAATCTGCCGCTCCAGCGCAGCGTGCCCTGCACTATCGGTCTGCTCAACCTGCGCTAGCAGATTAAATGCCATCTGCCGATCGAACAGCTGCGGCTCGAACGCTCGACCATTGAGCAGTTCCGCGGTTTGCCGCGCCAACTCGGACACCCCTTCCCGCCCGCGACTGGATACGGCCAGGCAGGCCGTCACAGTCACCCGTTGAATGCGGACTTGCTCAGGCAACGCCGCCAGCACGGCGGCCAGCGCAATACCCGGGGCACTTGGACTGGTCAGCAGATAGGGCGCGGACAAGCTCGCCAATACGGCAGGATTGACCTCGGGAATCACTCGTGGCGCCTGCGCAGCGGGCAAACCACTGGCCAGATCGATCACCGCGCAGCCCGCCGCTGCAGCCTGTGCGGCATATTTCTGCGTCACTTTGCTGCCGGCAGCTAAGAACGCCAGGCGCACGCTGGCAAAGTCGAAGGTTTCCAGATCACGTACACGCAGGTTCTTGCCCTTGTAGGACAAGGAGCGCCCGGCTGACTCACCGCTGGCTACCAGATGCAGATTGGCCACCGGGAACTCGCGCTCCTCCAGCAGCTGCACCAGGGTTTCGCCAACGCTGCCGGTGGCGCCAATAACGGCAATATCAAAAGTGCGGGTCATGACAAGGCTCGAGGAAATAAGCCCAGCACTGTATAGGCGCACCCGCCAAATGCAAAGGAGCGGACTGCTGAGCGCTCGATTTGACTCGAACACCCAACAGTCCGCCCCTCTTGGACAGCCTGTTTATGTATCAACGCAGCGCGATTAACGCTCCAGCAGGATACGCAGCATGCGCCGCAGCGGTTCCGCCGCGCCCCACAGCAACTGGTCACCGACGGTGAACGCGCCGAGGTACTGTGAGCCCATGTTGAGCTTGCGCAGACGGCCGACCGGCACGCTCAGAGTACCCGTTACAGCAGTCGGGCCCAGTTCGCGAATGCTCGCTTCGCGCTGGTTCGGCACCAGCTTGACCCATGGATTGTGCTGGCTGATCAGGCCTTCGATATCCGACAGCGGCACATCCTTGTTCAGCTTGATGGTCAGCGCCTGGCTGTGGCAGCGCATGGCACCGATACGCACGCACAGGCCGTCGACCGGGATCGGGTTTTTGAAGCGGCCGAGGATCTTGTTGGTTTCCGCCTGACCCTTCCACTCTTCACGGCTCTGGCCGTTCGGCAGCTCCTTGTCGATATAGGGGATCAGGCTACCGGCCAGCGGCACGCCAAAGTTATCGACCGGGAACGATTCAGCACGCATGGCTTCGGCCACTTTGCGGTCGATATCCAGAATGGCGCTTGCCGGGTCAGCCAGTTCATCAGCCACAGAAGCATTGATCGCGCCCATCTGCTTGATCAGCTCGCGCATGTTCTGCGCGCCAGCACCTGAAGCCGCCTGGTAGGTCATGGCACTCATCCACTCGACCAGACCGGCTTCGTACAGGCCACCCAGGGCCATCAGCATCAGGCTGACGGTGCAGTTGCCACCGATGTAGTTCTTGGTGCCAGCATCCAGTTGCTGATCGATCACCTTGCGGTTGACCGGGTCGAGCACGATGACCGAACTGTCGTCCATGCGCAGCGACGAGGCGGCATCGATCCAATAGCCCTGCCAACCCGCTTCACGCAGCTTGGGGAAGACTTCGCTGGTGTAATCGCCACCTTGGCAGGTGAGAATCACGTCCAGGCTTTTCAGCTCGTCAATGCTGTAGGCGTCCTTCAAAGGCGCCGTTTCCTTGCCAATAGCAGGGCCTTGGCCGCCGACATTGGAGGTGGTGAAGAACACCGGCTCGATCAAGTCGAAATCCTGCTCTTCCAGCATGCGTTGCATCAGCACGGAACCCACCATGCCGCGCCAACCGATCAGACCTACACGTTTCATAACCACTACACCTATATAAGCTGACCACCGGAGACCTCCGGCGGGCCAGGAAGATTACAGACTGCGCAGCGCTTCGACTACTGCATCGCCCATCGCAGCAGTACCGACCTTGGTCGTACCAGCACTGTAGATATCGCCGGTACGCAGGCCTTGATCCAGCACCTTGCTCACGGCCAGTTCGATGGCATCAGCGGCAGCGGTCTGATTGAAGCTGTAACGCAACATCATCGACACCGACAGAATCGTCGCCAACGGGTTGGCAATGCCTTGCCCAGCGATATCCGGCGCGCTGCCGTGGCACGGCTCGTACATGCCTTTGTTGTTGGCATCCAGCGAAGCCGACGGCAGCATGCCGATAGAGCCAGTTAGCATCGACGCTTCATCCGAAAGAATGTCGCCAAACATGTTGTCAGTGACCATCACATCGAACTGCTTCGGCGCGCGCACCAGTTGCATCGCGGCGTTGTCGACGTACATGTGGCTGAGTTCGACGTCCGGATAATCCTTGGCTACTTCAATGACCACGGCGCGCCACAGTTGACTGGAGGCCAGCACGTTGGCCTTGTCCACCGAGCAGAGTTTCTTGCCACGCACGCGGGCCATGTCGAAACCGACGCGGGCGATACGGCGGATTTCACTCTCGCTGTACGGCAGGGTGTCGTAGGCCATGCGCTCGCCGTTTTCCAGCACCTTGCTTTCGCGCGGCTGACCGAAATAGATGCCGCCGGTCAGCTCACGCACGATCAGGATATCCAGGCCGGCAACGATTTCGCGCTTGAGGCTGGAGGCATCAGCCAGTTGCGGATAGAGAATCGCCGGGCGCAGGTTGCCGAACAGGCCCAGCTGCGAACGAATCTTCAGCAGGCCACGTTCCGGACGGATCGCCGGGTCAATGGCGTCCCACTTCGGGCCGCCGACGGCGCCGAGCAGAATGGCATCAGCGGCCTTGGCGCGAGCCAGGGTTTCGTCAGCCAGCGGCACGCCATAACGGTCGATGGCCGCGCCACCTAGGTCATCGAAACTCAGCTCGAAACCCAGGTTGTACTTATCGTTGGCCAGTTCCAGCACCTTGACCGCTTCGGCCATGATTTCCGGGCCAATGCCGTCACCGGGGAGAATCAGAATCTGTTTGGACATACTTTTCTCAACTCATTAAATCGGCGAGTGACGCATGCACTCGCCCACTGATTACTTGATGGCGCCGAACAACCAGGGGCTGCGCTGCTGGTAAGTGCTTTCAAAAGTCTTGATCGCATCGCTGTCCTGCAGGGTCAAGCCGATATCGTCCAGGCCATTGAGCAGGCAATGCTTGCGGAACGCATCGACTTCGAAGCGGTACTGCACGCCATCGGCGCGGGTCACGGTTTGCGCGGCCAGGTCGACGGTCAGCTGATAACCGACAGTGGCTTCGGCCTGCTGGAACAACGCATCGACCTCGTCTTCCTTGAGGATGATCGGCAGCAGACCGTTCTTGAAGCTGTTATTGAAGAAGATATCGGCAAAGCTCGGCGCGATTATGGTACGGAAACCGTACTCTTCCAGCGCCCAAGGCGCGTGTTCGCGGCTCGAACCACAGCCAAAGTTCTCCCGCGCCAGCAGCACGCTGGCGCCCTGATAACGCGGGAAGTTCAGCACGAAGTCCTGATTGATCGGCCGCTTGGAATTGTCCTGATTCGGCTGGCCAATATCGTGATAACGCCACTCATCGAACAGGTTAGGACCGAAACCTGAGCGCTTGATCGACTTCAAGAACTGCTTGGGGATGATCTGGTCGGTATCGACGTTAGCGCGATCCAATGGAGCGACCAGGCCGGTGTGTTGGGTAAAGGCTTTCATAGTCGAGTCCTCAGGCCTGAATCAATTCACGCACATCGATAAAGCGGCCGGTTACTGCCGCCGCCGCCGCCATGGCTGGGCTGACCAGATGGGTACGCCCACCAGCGCCCTGACGGCCTTCGAAGTTACGGTTAGAGGTAGAGGCGCAATGCTCGCCGCTGCCGAGTTTGTCTGGGTTCATCGCCAGGCACATGGAGCAGCCCGGCTCGCGCCATTCAAAACCGGCTTCGATAAAGATGTGGTGCAAACCTTCTTGTTCCGCCTGGGCTTTGACCAGGCCTGAGCCCGGTACCACCATCGCCTGCTTGATGGTACTGGCGACCTTGCGGCCCTTGGCTACCTCGGCGGCGGCCCGCAGGTCTTCAATGCGCGAGTTGGTGCAGGAGCCAATAAACACGCGATCCAGCTGGATATCGGTGATCGCCTGATTGGCCTGCAAACCCATGTATTTCAGGGCACGGGTAATCGAATCCTTCTTCACCGGGTCGTTTTCGGCGGCCGGGTCCGGCACGTTCTGATCCACGGCCAGCACCATTTCCGGCGAAGTACCCCAGCTGACTTGCGGCTTGATGTCTTCGGCACGTAATTCGACCACGGTGTCGAAATGCGCATCAGCGTCCGACACCAGGTCCTGCCACTGCGCCACGGCGGCGGTCCAATCGGCACCTTTCGGAGCAAACGGGCGGCCCTCGACGTAGGCGATGGTTTTCTCATCCACCGCCACCAGGCCCACGCGGGCGCCGGCTTCGATGGACATGTTGCAGATGGTCATGCGCCCTTCCAGCGACAGGTCGCGGATTGCGCTACCCGCAAACTCCAGCGCGTGGCCATTACCGCCGGCGGTGCCGATCTTGCCGATTACCGCGAGCACGATGTCCTTGGCGGTCACGCCGAACGGCAGCTTGCCTTCGACCAGCACCTGCATGTTCTTCATCTTCTTCGCCACCAGGCACTGGGTCGCCAGCACATGCTCGACCTCGGAAGTGCCGATACCGTGGGCCAGTGCGCCGAAAGCGCCGTGGGTCGAGGTATGCGAGTCGCCGCAGACCACAGTCATGCCCGGCAAGGTCGCGCCCTGCTCTGGACCGACCACATGGACGATGCCCTGACGGATGTCGTTCATTTTGAATTCGAGGATGCCGAAGTCATCACAGTTCTCATCCAGGGTTTGCACCTGAATCCGCGACACTTCATCAGCGATGGCCTCAAGGCCGCCCTGACGCTCGGCCTTGGTGGTCGGCACGTTGTGGTCTGGGGTGGCGATGTTGGCGTCGATGCGCCACGGTTTGCGGCTGGCCAGACGTAAGCCCTCAAAGGCCTGCGGCGAGGTCACTTCGTGAAGGATATGCCGGTCGATGTAGATCAGCGACGAGCCATCGTCGCGGCGCTTCACTTCGTGCATTTCCCAGAGCTTGTCGTACAGCGTTTTGCCGGCCATCCGCTATCCCTCATCAACCTGTTTCTATGCCTGGGCAAATAGCCCTTTGGCTTATGGGGTAATCCTATGGGCTTGCATTAAATTACTCAAATTCATATTTTTCATTCAAAGCATTCCTCATTGGAATGCAAGTGCATTTAAGTTACGCATACTGCACGTCGCCCATCGCCAGGAGCAGCCCTATGGATCTCGCCACCCTCAATGCCTTTATTGCTATCGCCGAGCTGGGCAGCTTCTCCGAGGCGGCTGAACGCCTGCATCTAACACAACCGGCGGTGAGTAAACGCATCGCCAGCCTGGAGCAGCAGCTGAGTGTGCGCCTGTTCGACCGCCTGGGCCGCGAGGTCAGCCTGACCGAGGCCGGCCGCGCCCTACTGCCGCGGGCCTACCAAATACTCAATGTGCTCGATGATACGCGCCGCGCATTGACCAACCTGAATGGCGAGATCAGCGGTCGCCTGACCCTCGCAACCAGTCACCATATAGGCCTGCATCGCTTGCCGCCGCTGCTGCGCGCCTTTACCCGGGCGCACCCACAGGTGGCGCTGGATATCCAGTTTCTCGACTCGGAAGTGGCTTATGAAGAAGTGCTGCATGGCCGCGCCGAGCTGGCGGTAATCACCCTGGCGCCGGAAACCCGCGAGCCGGTGCATGCAGTGGCCGTGTGGGATGATCCGCTGGATTTCGTCGCCGCCCCCGAGCACCCGCTAGCCCGCAGCAAAGCGATCAGCCTGGCCGATGTGGCCCATCACCCGGCGGTCTTTCCCGGTGGCAATACCTTTACCCACCATATTGTGCGGCGCCTGTTTGAGGCCCAGGGGCTGACACCGAATATCGCCATGAGCACCAACTACCTGGAAACCATCAAGATGATGGTTTCCATCGGCCTGGCCTGGAGCGTGCTACCACGTACCATGCTCGACGAACAGGTGGCGCGCCTGCCGCTACCGGGCATTCAGTTAACCCGTCAGCTGGGTTATATCAGTCACACCGAACGCACTCTTTCCAACGCTGCGCGGGCCTTTATGAACCTGCTGGATGCCCAGCGTGATGGCCTTGCAATGGCCAGCAACTAAGGGCTAACGTGAGCTCATAACGATAAGAAAGGTTTCTGCATGACTCAGCCCCGCTGCTCAGCCACAGACCAGGAAACCCACGTATACAAAGGAAGAGTTGGTCGTGGCTAAATCCAGTGATCGCCGTCCGCCACTGCCGTTTATCCCGGCACTGGATCCTGCCGAATTCGAAAGCACCTGGAACGATGCCCCGCGCCTATTGCGCGCCCTCAACGGTGCCAAGCTGGGGACCTGGTACTGGGACATCGAAAGCGGCCGGGTCAGCTGGTCACGTGGTGCCCAAGCACTGTTCGGCCTCGACCCCAAGCTGCCGCTGGAAAAACGCATCGACTATATCGAGCTGATTCCCGAGGAAGACCGCCCCGATATACTGCGCCTGTTCGAGCAACTGCTCGCCGGCAACCCAAGCAACCGCGCTTTTCGTCACCGCATCCGCTGGCCAGATGGCAGCCTGCACTGGCTGGAAATCAGCGGCAGCTTACAACTGGACGCCGATGGTAAACAGCGCGTTATTGGCGTAATCCGCGATATAACCAGCCAGCAAGCCCGCGAACAAGCACTGCGCAGCAGCGAGGAGAAGTTCGCCCAGGCCTTCAACTACAGCCCGGATGCCGTGGTGATCACCGACAAGGCCAGCGGCCGCTTTATTGAGATCAACGCCGGCTTCGAGCGCCAGTTTGGCTGGACCAGTGAACAGACCCTGGGCCGTACTTCGCTGGAAATGGGTATCTGGGCCTGCCTGGAAGATCGCCAGCGGATGATGACTGCGATCAGCAACAACAGCCTCAACGGCCTGGAAGTATCGCTCTATCACCGCGACGGCAGCATCCGCCGAAACCAGCTATTCGGCGGCGAGATCGTACTGGAGGGCAATCTTTGCCTAGTCCTGTCACTGCGTGATATCACCCAGCAACGCCAGCAGGAACAAGCTCTCAGCGACAGCCAGGAGCGCCTTAATCTGGCCCTCGACTCAGCCGACCTCGGCACCTGGGACTGGCACATCCCCAGTAATATGCTGTTTGGTTCAGCCCGCGCCTCAAAGCTGCATGGCCTGGCGGACGAGCCCTTCCATGACGATTTCCGCAAATTCTTCAGTTTTGTCCCGCTGGAAGATCGTCACGCCATGCGTAAGCACTTCAACAGCCTGGCTAAAGGTCTGACCGAGGATTACCAGGTCACCTACCGGGCGGTGTACGGCAACAAGGACGTGCATTACCTGGAAAGCACCGCCAAGCTCTACCGCGATGCTGACGGCAAACCCGAACGCATGGCCGGCATCCTTATCGATATCAGCGAACGGGTGCGACGCGAGCAAAGCCTGGCCGCTTCGGAAGCCAAGTTCGCCAGCCTGTTCCAGTCCAGTCCAGACCCGATCACCCTGACCACTTTGCCAGAAGGCCTGGCCATGGAGATCAACTCCAGCTTCAGCCAGACCTTTGGCTGGCAACCGGAAGAAGTGATCGGAAACAGGATGACCGACATCCAGTTATGGGCCGACCTGCAGCAACGCAATAACCTAGCCGGCAAACTTAAACGCGACCAAGTGCTGCACAACGAAGTTGCAGACTATCGCGCCAAAGATGGCCGCATCATTACCTGTGTGGTTTCCTCTCGGGTCGTACTTGTCAGCAACCAGCGCTGCATCCTCACCACCTTCCGCGATATCAGCGAGCGGCAGAAAGCCCAGGCTGCACTGCAGGCCAGCCAGGAGAAGTTTGCCCTGGCATTCCAATCAAGCCCGGACGCCATCACCATTACCGAACGCGATACCGCCCGCTACATTGAGGTCAATGAAGGCTTCTGCAGGCTAAACGGCTACAGCGCTGAAGAGGTCATAGGTCGCACGGCACTAGAAATTAACGTATGGGCTGATCCGTCAGAACGCGTTCAGATGCTAGATACTCTTAGACGCGATGGGCATGTTCGCCGCATGGAAATGCACGGTAGACACCGTGACGGCACCATCAAGATGGTTGAGGTATCGGTCAATCCCATCCAACTGAATAATGTCCCCTGCCTACTGTTGACTGCTCGTGATATTAGCGAACTCAAAGAGGCCCAGGCCCAGGTACAGCACCTGGCCTACCACGACTCGCTGACCAACCTGCCCAACCGCGCACTGTTACTCGATCGTCTGACCCAACAGATATCCCTGCTCAAACGCCACGAACTACGCGGCGCCCTGCTGTTTATCGACCTCGACCACTTCAAACACATTAATGACTCACTCGGCCACCCAGTCGGCGATGCTGTGCTCAAGCTGGTTACCGCACGCCTGGAAGCCAGCGTGCGCCAGGAGGACACCGTAGCGCGCCTGGGTGGTGACGAGTTTGTCGTGCTGATTTCCGGCCTGGAAGGCAAACGCTCAAAGGTGGTCCAGCAGGTTCGCTCGCTGGCAGAAAAACTGCGCCACCTGCTGGCCGAACCGATGCTGCTCGACGGCCAACAATTGCAAGTCACTCCAAGCATCGGTATCGCCCTGATTCCCGACCATGGCGACACACCCTCGGACCTGCTCAAGCGTGCCGATATTGCACTCTATCGGGCCAAGGACTCGGGGCGTAACTGCATCCAGCTGTTTCGCAACACCATGCAGAAGGCCGCCAGCGAACGCCTGCGCATGGAAAACGACCTGCGCCTAGCGCTGGCACGGGGTGAGTTCGAGCTGCACTTTCAGCCCCAGGTGGATGCACGCAACAACCAGATCATTGGCACCGAAGCCCTGCTGCGCTGGATGCACCCGACACTGGGCATGCAATCACCGGCGCTGTTTATCCATATTCTCGAAGAAAGCGGGCTGATTCTCGAAGTCGGCGGTTGGGTGCTCGCCGAAGCCTGCCACGCTTGCGCACAACTGCTGCAACAGGGAATGGTCGACGCCACGCAATTCAGCCTGTGCGTGAATATCAGCCCCCGGCAATTTCGCCAGAATGATTTTGTCGAACTGGTGGAAGGCAGCCTTACCAGCAGCCACCTGCCGCCGCACATGCTCAAGCTGGAAATAACCGAAGGCATCGTGATCCAGAATATCGACGACACCATCGCCAAGATGAACCGCTTAAAACGCCTCGGCGTGACCTTCGCCATGGACGATTTCGGCACTGGCTACAGCTCACTGACTTACCTCAAGCGTCTGCCCGTGGATGTGCTGAAGATCGACCAGTCCTTCGTACGCGATGCCACCCTGGATGCCAACGACGCGGAAATCATCCGCGCCATCGTCGCCATGGCCCGCAGCCTGGGCCTGGACATGATTGCCGAAGGCGTCGAGCAAACCGACCAACTGGAATTCCTCCAGCAGCAGGGCTGCCATCACTACCAGGGCTACCTGTTCAGCCGGCCGGTGCCGCTGGAGCAGTTCCGCCAACTGCTGCACAACAACCGCATACCGGCCCCCCTGTAAAACAACAAGGGCACCCGTAGGTGCCCTTGTTGTTAAAAGCGTGGCAGCTTAACTCTGCAGCACGGTGCGGCTGCCCCCAATCGGGATACGCTTGGCTTTAGCCTCTTCCGGCACGATGCGCACAAGGTCGATATTCAGCAGGCCGTTGACCAGACTGGCGGCCTTGACCTCGATATGGTCGGCCAGACGGAACGACAGCTTGAACGCACGCTGGGCGATGCCTTGGTACAGATAGGTGACGTTCTCGGCACTGGTGTCGCGCTTGCCGCCGGTGACGGTCAGCACGCCGCGCTCGACCTGCAGTTCCAGGTCGTCTTCTTGGAAGCCCGCTGCCGCGACCACGATGCGGTATTGGTCGTCGGCATACTTCTCGACGTTGTAGGGTGGATAGCTGCTACCCGCCTCATTGCGCATGGCCGACTCGAATAGGTCATTGAAACGGTCGAAGCCTACGGACTGACGGAACAGCGGGGTCATGGAAAATGCGGTGCTCATGATTAAATCTCCTGAGATTCAGCGAGTGATAAACGCGGGACCCGGCTTCGGCATCCCACATCACTAAAAATGTGGCTACTCAGGTAGATTTCAAGCCTCTGCAAAATTTTCTTACAGGGAGGAGACGCTGATGGAAAAGGTCATGCTGATAACCGGGGCCAGCCGCGGTATTGGCGCCGCCACTGCCAGGCTGGCGGCCGCCCAGGGTTACGCGCTGTGCCTGAACTATCAGCGGCAACAGGCAGCGGCTGAAGCACTGGTGCGCGAGATCACCCAAGCGGGCGGCCAGGCCATCGCCGTGCAGGCCGATGTAGCCGATGAACGCCAGGTAATGCAGCTGTTCGCCCGCATTGACCAGCACTTTGGCCGCCTCGATGTGCTGGTCAACAACGCCGGGATACTGGAAACCCAAATGCGTCTGGAACAGATGGAGCTGGCGCGCTGGCAACGGGTATTCGCGACCAATGTGTACGGCAGTTTTCTCTGCTGCCGTGAGGCGATCAAACGCATGTCGACCCGCCAGGGCGGCAACGGCGGCGCCATCGTCAACCTGTCCTCGGCAGCCGCACGACTCGGCGCACCGGGCGAATATATCGACTACGCCGCAGCCAAGGGCGCCATCGACAGCATGACCCTGGGCCTGGCCAAGGAAGTGGCGGCCGATGGCATTCGCGTCAACGCGGTGCGCCCAGGGGTGATTGAGACTGAGATTCACGCCAGCGGCGGTGAGCCGGAGCGGGTCGCGCGGGTCAGCCAGAGTGTGCCCATGGGCCGCGGCGGTTTGGCCCGTGAAGTGGCTGAAGCGATTCTCTGGCTAGCCAGCGAGCAGGCGTCCTACACCAGCGGTGCGCTGCTGGATGTCAGCGGCGGGCGCTGAATATCAGGATCAGGCACTCGCCTGCTCGGCACGCTCAGGCTCGATAAAGTCAATGCCAAGCAGACCATCGATACGCAGGCAGTCGCTTTCGCGGCGCAGCAAATTGAATAGCTCGGTGGCTTCGGGGTAGCTGCGGGTGAGCATGGCTAGCCATTGCTTGAGCCGCCCCGGCGCGTAACGTGGCGACATCTTGCGCCGCGCTTGCAGCCAGAAATCCGCCAGCAGCGGCTGCAGCTCGGCCCAACTCATGGGCACAACATCCTGCCCAGCCTTGGCGGCAGCAATCTGCCGGGCCAGATCCGGACGCGCCACAAGGCCACGACCGAGCATGATGTCCTCAACCCCGCTGACCTCGCGGCAGCGCCGCCAGTCATCCAGGGTCCAAATCTCGCCATTGGCGAATACCGGCACCTTCACCACTTCCTGCACCCGCGCCACCCACTCCCAATGCGCAGGCGGTTTGTAGCCTTCAACCTTGGTCCGCGCATGCACCACGATCTGCGCCGCGCCACCATCGGCCAGCGCCTGGGCACATTCCAGGGCGTAATCCTTGTGATCAAAACCCAGGCGCATCTTCGCGGTTACCGGGATCGCCGCCGGCACCGCACGTCGCACCTCACGAACGATGGCGTGGAGCAACTCGGGCTCCTTGAGCAATACCGCGCCACCACGGGACTTGTTCACCGTCTTGGCCGGGCAGCCGAAATTGAGGTCGATTACCGGCGCGCCCAGAGTGCAGGCATAGGCGGCGTTATCGGCCAGGCAGGCCGGATCGGAGCCGAGGAACTGCACGCGCAACGGCGTGCCAGCAGCCGTTTGCGCGCCGCTGAACAGTTCAGGGGCGAGCTTCTGGTAGGTGCTGGCGGGCAGCACCCGCTCAGTGACCCGGATAAATTCCGTCACGCACCAATCGATGCCGCCCACCTGAGTGAGCACATCGCGAAGGATTTCGTCGACCAACCCCTCCATCGGAGCCAGGGCGATTTGCATAGGCAGTCTCTTGAATATTCTTTGCCGCGCAAGATAAAGGGCGCAGGTACAAAAACGCCGCGTAGTGTACGCGGCGCGACAGGCTGATGCGCAGCCAGCTATCGGTTAAGCCGCGCTACAACTCCATAGGGAATGGTGGCTGCAACGCCGCACCATAACCCTCAACAAACTCTGGCGGCATGCGCTTGGGTTTGCCGCTGGACAGCTCGATGCAGACAAAGGTGGTTTTCGCCCGCAACAGGGTCACGCCATCTTCCGGGCGAATCAGCTGGAAGCGCCGATCCATCTTCAGGCGCTGATCCGACTCGACAATCCAGGTGGCCATCTGCAGTTGCTGGTCTTCATAGGCGCTGGCCAGGTAATCGATTTCATGGCGCAGCACGGCCATGGCGCGATCGAGGCGGCGGTACTCGGCCAAGTCCAGCCCCAAAAACTGCGAATGGCGCCAGGCGCAGCGCTCAAGCCAGCTGACATACACGGCGTTGTTGGCGTGGCCAAGGCCGTCGATATCCTCTGCCGTGACCTGGATATCGATAACAAAGGGGTTACTCAACTCCCAGCTCATGCTGGCTGCTCCAGGCTACCGGCCAAGGCGCGGGCCTCGGCCGCTAGCTGGGTGATCTGATCCCAGGCGCGGGCGCGTACCAGATTGCTTGGCGCGATCCAGGTGCCACCGACGCAGGCCACGTTGGGCAGACGCAGGAAGCTCAGCAGGTTATCCGGGGTTACCCCACCGGTTGGACAAAAACGAATGCCGGTGAACGGTCCTTTGAAGCTCTTGAGCATCTTGATGCTGGTCGCGCCATTGGCCGGGAACAATTTCAGCGAACGATAGCCGTACTCCAACGCCAGCAGCACTTCGGAGGGCGTCATCACGCCCGGCAGGTAGGGCAAGCCGGAGTCCTCTGCAGCGGCGGCCAGTCGCTCAGTGCAGCCAGGGCTGACGGCGAACTGCGCCCCAGCGTCGCGGGCTTCGCTGAACTGCTCGGCATGAATCAGGGTACCGGCGCCCACCAGCAGGTCCGGCAACTCCTTGCGCATGGCCGCCAGGGCATCCAGCGCGCGCGGGGTGCGCAAAGTCACTTCCAGCACACGAATACCGCCGGCGTGCAGCGCACGGGCCAGGTCCACCGCCAGGCTGATATCGTCGATCACCAACACCGGCAACACCGGGCGGGCCTGTTGCAGCACCACATCCATCGTCAGGCTCATGCCTTGCTCCCCGCTCTCAAGATTCAATCGTCGCGTTCAGTCTTCAAACAGGCTGCTGGCGCCCTGCTCAGCCGAGCTAACCAGACGCCGCTGGGCCGCAAACATTTCCAGACCATAGCCCAATTCCAGCTCAGCACTGGCACACGCCAATGGTCGTGCGGCCAGTTGCTGCTCGCTCAGTTCCACCTGCAGCCGCCCGTTTTGCGCATCCAGCACCAGCCAATCACCATCCTGCAACCGCGCCAAGGCACCGCCTGCCGCCGCCTCCGGGGTCACGTGTAAGGCCGTAGAAACCTGCCCGGAAGCGCCGGACATGCGCCCATCGGTAATCAACGCGACACGCTGGCCGGCTTGCTGCAGATTGGCCAACAGTGGCATCAGTTTGTGCAGCTCAGGCATACCGTTGGCTCGTGGGCCTTGGAAGCGCACCACCAGCACTAGGTCACCTTGCAACTCACCAGCGCTGTAGGCCGCCTGCACGGCTGCTTCCGAATCGAAGACGCGCGCCTGGGCGCGGATCTGCCAGAACGCCGGATCCACCGCCGAGGTTTTCAGGATGGCGCGACCCAGGTTACCCGCCAGCAGCACCAGGCCACCCTCCTCGGCAAATGGCTCAGCCACATGCCGGACAATCTCCGGGGCGGGACTCTGCGCCGGCAGGTCGCGCCAGGCCAGGCGCTCATATTCCAGCCAGGGCTCACGGGTATAGGCGTGTAAACCATGTCCGGCGGCGGTGGCGACATCGTCATGCAGCAAGCCGGCGCCGAGAAGCTCACGCAGCAACCAGGCTGGGCCACCAGCGGCCTGGAACTGATTAACGTCCGCCGCGCCATTGGGGTAGACGCGCGCCAGCAGCGGCACAACCCGCGACAGCGCGGCAAAATCATCCCAGTTCAGTTCATAACCAGCAGCCCGGGCGATGGCAGGCAGATGCAGGGTGTGGTTGGTCGAGCCGCCGCTGGCGAGCAGAGCCACCACGGCATTGATCAACGCCCGCGCATTAATCTGCTGACCGACCGGCAAGTAACGCTCGCCCTTACGACTGTTATGCGCGACCAGGCGCGCCGCCTCATCGGTCATAGCATCGCGCAGTGGCGTATAGGGATGGATAAAAGCACTGCCCGGTACGTGCAGGCCCATGGCTTCCATCAATAGCTGATTGGTATTGGCCGTGCCGTAGAAGGTGCAGGTGCCGGCCTGATGGTAAGCGGCCAGCTCGGCAGCCAGCAGCTCATCACGGCTGGCTTCGCCACGAGCATAACGCTGGCGCACTGCGGCTTTTTCCTTGTTCGGCAAACCCGATTGCATGGGCCCGGCCGGCACGAACACAGCCGGCAGATGACCGAAATGCAAAGCACCGATCAGCAAGCCTGGGACAATCTTGTCGCACACACCCAGGTACAACGCGCCATCGAAAATGCCGTGGGTCAGGCCGATGCCGGCAGCCTGGGCGATCAGGTCGCGGGAGAACAGCGACAGCTGCATACCCCCCTCACCCTGGGTAATGCCGTCGCACATGGCCGGTACCCCTGCAGCAAACTGCGAAGTCGCACCGGCCTTGGCCAGCGCCACTTTCAGGCGCTCAGGGTAATCCCTCAGCGGCGCATGGGCCGAGAGCAGATCGTTGTAGCTGGAAATGATCGCGACATGCGGCGAGCCGCCCTGCTTCATGATCAGTCGCGCATCATCGGGCTGCGCGGCCAGGGCATGGGCTAGGTTGGAGCAACCCAGCGCCTGATGCGCGGTGCGCCCGGCTGCCAGGGCCAGGCGCTGCAAATAACGTTCGCGGCGCTTGGCCGAACGTTTTTCCAGTGCGGCGGTAACCTGCTCAACAACCGGATGCAACATGACGATTCCCTTTATCGGCGAGGTACAAGCTTGCAGTGTAACGGCTTAGCGCCTGCTTTAACGCAGCCGACCTATATGCAGCTGACCTTAATATCCGCTCAGGGTGCCCAGTAAATATTTACCGGCAACGGACTGCGCTGCAGCCAGGCATATAAGGGTATCTCGCGAGCCGAGGACTGATCGGCCAACACCGCATCAATCAACTCGCGCTTGCGCTCGCCAAACGCCAGCAAGCCCAGCCACTGACCACGCTGCAGCATGGCCAGGTTAAGCGACAGACGCTCACGCGGCTCCTGCGGCGCCAGGGCTGACAAGGCTGCAGGTTTAGCCAGCGGATCAAGCCCGCTCGCCAAACCAGGCATACCGGGAAACAGCGAGGCGATATGGCCGTCTTCACCCATACCCAGCAGCACCGCGCTAAACGGAGGCCACTGCGCCAGTTGCTCGCCCCAATTCAACGCCGCCTGTGCTGGCGTTTCGCCCTGGCGTGGGTCCAGGCAATTAGCGTTCGGTAGCCCGTGATGTAACAGCTGCCAATTACTCTCGGCTGACTGCGCCGCCACCCAGCGTTCATCACTGGGGCTGAGGTCGATGCGCTGACTAGCCAGTTGCTGCGCCAGCAAGGGCAACAAGGCCTGCGGGCTACTGCCGCCGGGCAGTATCAGCCCGGCACGGAGGTGTTGCGCCAGCGTGGCCTGAATCTGCGCCAGTAGGTCGGCGGCCAGCGCATGCAGGCAAGCGGCGCGCTGAGCATGGCAATGCAGCAAATTTTGGCTCATAAGCAACCCCGGCTAAGCTATCGGTATGTCATAAGGCCGCGCAATAATGCACCTTTGTCGTGTCCGCCAACATCCTTGCCACGGAATGCCTCTTTTGATTGTGTTGCTGCGCGTACTTCTACTGCTGTTAATGCCGACACTGGCGCAGGCCACCAGCCTGCCCCTGCTGGCCAGCGACACGCCGCTGCTGCCTGGCCCCGTCATGCAGGTGTGGGCAGACCCCGAAGGCCTGGCGGACATCCACAGCGTGCGCCAGCTCCCTGAGTCAGTATGGCAACCGGTGGCCCGCCGCGATGCCAGCTTTGGCTACAGCACACACGCCTACTGGCTGCGTTTCAGCCTGCACAACCCGGCGGATGAGGCGATCGACTGGGTATTGTTGATCGGCAACCCGCTGCTTGACATGCTGGATGCCTACGGCTTGGACGGCGACCATGTGTATCAAGCCGGTGATCAGAGACCGTTTAACCAACGCTGGGTCAATCATCGCCAACTGGTGCTGCCATTCAGCCTGGCCGCCGGGGAGGAACGTGAGCTGATTCTGCGCATGCAGACCGATGGTTCGGCCAACCTCAGCGCCAGCCTGATGAGTGCCCAGGCATTCAACCAGCACGAACAACGCATGTTGTTGCTACAGGGCCTGTTCTTCGGCGCCCTGCTGGTGATGATGATCTACAACCTGTCGATCTTTATCATCACCCGCGACCGCAATTACCTGTGGTACAGCCTGTTTGTCGCCAGTTTCAGCCTCTATCAGTTCATCCAGCTGGGTTTTGCCCTGCAATGGCTCTGGCCTGAGTCACTGGCCTGGCAGCAGATGAGCTTCCCGTTCAGCTCGGCATTGGCAACGCTGTTCGGCGTGCTGTTCGCCTATGGCGTACTCGACCTCAAGAACCAGCACCCGGCTTACAGCTGGATCTGCCGCGGCCTGATTGGCAGTAGCCTGCTGGTAATGGTGCTGGCTTTGGTTGCGCCTTACCTCGTGGCGCTGATCGGCAGTTTCGTACTGCTGCTGGTCTGCGCGATTTTCGGCTGCATTTTCACGGTGCTGCGCTGGCGCGACGGCTACCCGCCGGCCAAGCTGTTCGCCCTCGGCTGGTCAGCCCTGATTATCGCCAGCCTGTTCAGCGTGCTCAGCGGTACCGGCCTGATTGCCAACTCCCTGCTGACCCTGCATGCCCAGCAGATTGGCAGCCTACTTGAGCTGGTGATCTTCTCGATTGCCCTCGGCTCACGCATCCGCCTGGCGCAACACGCCCAGCAACTGGCTCAAGAGCAGCTATACGCCAATGAGCACCAACTGCGACTGGAACAGGCCAAGAGCCTGGATCTGCAGCAACAGATCAATGAAGGCCTGGAAGCCCGCGTGGAAGAGCGCACCGCCTCTCTGCAAAAGGCCCTGCAGGAACTTTCCACCGCCAACCGCCAGCTAGCCGAGCTCAGCCGTCGCGACAGCCTGACCGGGCTGTTCAACCGCCAGGTGCTCAATGAAGAACTGGAGCGCATGCTCGCCCAGGCCAAACGCAGCCAGCGGCCGCTTGCGATGCTGATGATGGACCTGGACCACTTCAAGAAGGTCAACGACCAGCACGGTCACCTGGTCGGCGACGCCTGCCTCCAGCACACGGCACTGCGCATGCAGCAGCGCATGCGCAGTAACGATTTGTTGGTACGCTTCGGCGGCGAAGAATTTGCCGCCGTGCTCTGCGACACGGACCAATCCGGCGCAATGGACCTGGCCGAGCAGCTGCGTGCAGACTTGGCCAGTCACCCCTGCATGCATCAGGGTCTGCGCATCGACCTGAGCCTGAGCATCGGCGTCTATGCGTTGATTCCGGATAGCGGCAGCGACCGCGAACAGCTGCTACGCAACGCCGACGAGGCGCTTTATCAAGCCAAGGCCGCCGGGCGCAACAAGGTCATCGGTTACGAAGCCAGCGCCTTGGACGATGTCTGATTCAACGATTCCAACAGCTCCAGCACCGCCTGCACCACCCGCGGATCGGCCAATACGCGCTGATGCCCACCGCTTTCCAAGCGCAGCAGGCGACTGTCGAACCAGCTCTGATGAATCGATTCAGCCTCGCTGAATGGCACCATCGGATCGTCCGCCGCGTGTACGACCAATCCGGGGAAATCCAGCTGGTAGTGCGCGCTATCGAGCTGCCCGGCAGGAATCCCGGCCTTCTCCTCGACCAGCCGGACAAAGTGCGCGCGCGCCTGGCGCGGCAACCCCATATAGCGCGAGAAACGCCGCAACATAGTCAGAATTCGGCTGGGCGCGGCAATGCTGACCAGCGCCTCAGTACGCAAGCCCAACTGAGTGGCCAGCAAAGCACTGGCGCCACCCATGGAATGGCCAATCACCGCTTTCAGCGGCGGCAACTCGCTGGCGGCCTCCAGCAAGGCGCGGGCAAACAACACCACATTGGCCTCACGCCCAGGCGAACGGCCATGCGCCGGAGCATCCAGCGCCACCACGCCGTAGCCGGCATTGACCAGGGCCTTGATCAGCTCGGCGAACTGCGTCGGCCGCCCTTCCCAGCCATGCATCAGCAACACGGCCGGCCCACTGCCCCAGCGCAACGCTGACAGACCAAAACGCAGGGTAATGCGCTCGGCCTGCGCCAACAGTGGCAACTCCCAATCCCGCGGCGGCAAGGTATGTGGCGTCATAAACTCCCGACGCAACTTGCTAGCCAGGGCATGCGGCGCCAGCAGACCAATCGATGCGTTGAAACCACGAACCCAGCTCATGCTGTTCATTGCCATTCTCCTCAGACGATTGCCGATTTAGCGGCACGCAAAACTCGATCAGACAACTCACCAGGGCCTAGCGCGCGTGCCAGCGCCAGCCCTCCGACCATCAAGGCGATATCGGCCAGCGCCTGCTCAGCCTCCTCAGGGCTGCCCGCCAGCTGTGCGGTCATCAGCTCGATGTGCTCCGCCAGCACCGCACGAAAACCATCCGGCATACGCCCCAGCTCGCCTAACGAGCTGGGCAGCGGGCAGCCCTGCTCGCGGGCATCGCGGTGCTTGCGAGACAGATAGAAAGCAGCCAACAGCACGCGGCGGTCTTGGCCAGTCAGCGCCGGATCAAGCTGCGCGACCCGCTCCCGACGCTGGCAGAGCATCTGCTGAAATACTTCCAGCATCAGCGCTTCCTTGTTCTCAAAATGCGCGTAGAAGCCGCCTACCGTCAGGCCCGCAGCACCCATCACCTCGCCCACACCGGGTTCGACCAGGCCACGCTGCAGCAGCGCCTCACCGGCAGCGGCCAGAATGCGTTCGCGGGTTTGCGCCTTCTTCTCGCTCATGTTCGCCTCCTTAACATTACGATCATAATATTATAGGCGAAATATAATTAGGCAAGCCTGCGCGGCAACCGCTGATCGGCTGGAGAAATAATGCTCAGGAGGTAGAAAAAATTGCCTAGAGAAATTTTTAACGTCGCGTAGCGACGGCCCGCAGGGTGGCCGCCAGGGATGAAAGGCCATAAAAACAAAAGGGCCATTCAATAATGAATGACCCTTCAAAATCCCGCATAGCGGGCAAAAATGGCGTCCCCTAGGGGACTCGAACCCCTGTTACCGCCGTGAAAGGGCGGTGTCCTAGGCCACTAGACGAAGGGGACGAAACCTTCGAAGAACAAGGCCAGCTTTACGCTGGCCCCGTGGCAGTTGCTACTACTGCAAAATTGGTGGAGATAAACGGGATCGAACCGTTGACCTCTTGCATGCCATGCAAGCGCTCTCCCAGCTGAGCTATACCCCCGGATTTATCGCCTCTCGGCTCACAGCCCAAACCAGCACTGCTTTTTGAAACTGGCGTCCCCTAGGGGACTCGAACCCCTGTTACCGCCGTGAAAGGGCGGTGTCCTAGGCCACTAGACGAAGGGGACGTAACCCTTCTACAACCAACCAACTACAAGAGCTGATTGTGGCAAGCCTTGCGGCTTTGAAGATGGTGGAGCTAAACGGGATCGAACCGTTGACCTCTTGCATGCCATGCAAGCGCTCTCCCAGCTGAGCTATAGCCCCATCTCAAGGACGGGGCGCATGTTAAGAGCACGCCCCACACCTGTCAACAATATTTTTACCTACGCCAGCATTCTTTATGCTGACAGAACAACCACTTACCCCATCACGGCACGCCCAAACGACGGCCGGATGAGGCATTTAGCTGATTAGGCAATGGACGCCAACAGTTTTTCCCACTCTTTGTTTTCCTTCTTCGACACGCCACCGAGCAGCTCAATGGCCTGACGCAGACGGAAACGCGTCAGGTCCGGGCCTAGGATTTCCATGGCATCGAGCACCGAGACCGAGCTGGCCTGGCCGGTGACGGCAGCAAACATCAGCGGCATGGCGTCGCGCAGTTTCAGCTCCAGGTGCTCGACCACCGCCTGGATGCAGCTGGTGATCTTGTCTTTTTCCCACTGGCGTAGCGCTTCAAGCTTCCACAGGATCAACTGCATAAGCTGACGCACCTGCTCGGCCGAGAGCTTCTTGTGCTCGAACAGCGCGACATCCGGGGCTACGCCGCCGGCAAAGAAGAAGCTGGCCAATGGCGCGATCTGGCTGAAGGTTTCCACCCGGCCCTGCACATGCGGTGCAATCTGCATCAGGTAGTTGCTGTTGAACGCCCACTTCTGCGCACCAGCGGCGAATTCTTCGACGCTCAGCTCGCGCATCCACTGACCGTTGAGCCAGGACAGTTTCTCCAGGTCGAAGATCGGTCCGCCCAAGGAAACCCGGTTTATGTCGAAGTGCTCGACCATCTCGTCGAGGCTGAATTTCTCGCGCTCGTCCGGCATCGACCAGCCCATGCGGCCAAGGTAGTTGAGCATCGCCTGCGGCAGAAAGCCCATGCGCTCGTAAAAGGTGATCGAGGTCGGGTTCTTGCGTTTCGACAGCTTGCTCTTGTCTGGATTACGCAGCAGCGGCATGTAGCACAGCTGCGGTTTGTCCCAGCCAAAGTATTCGTACAGCAAAATCAGCTTGGGCGCCGACGGCAGCCATTCTTCGCCGCGCAGCACGTGGGTGATGCCCATCAGATGGTCATCGACCACGTTGGCCAGGAAGTAGGTGGGCAGACCATCGGTCTTCATCAGCACCTGCATGTCCATGCGGTCCCACGGAATCTCGACCTCGCCACGCAGCATATCGGGCACCACACAGACGCCTTCGGTCGGCACCTTCATGCGCACCACATTCGGCTCACCAGCCGCTAAGCGCTGCTGCAACTCTTCAGCAGAAAGGTGCATGCAGTGGCCGTCGTAACGCGGCGTCTGCTTGGCCTCCATCTGCTCGGCGCGCAGCTTGTCCAGGCGCTCGGCACTGCAGAAACAGTGGAAGGCATGGCCCTTCTGCACCAGCTCAGCGCTGTATTTTTGGTAGATGTGGCCGCGCTCGCTCTGCCGATACGGGCCGTGCGGGCCGCCGACGTCCGGGCCTTCGCTCCATTCAATGCCGAGCCAGCGCAGGGCGTCATAGATCTGCTGTTCCGACTCACGGGTGGAACGCAGCTGGTCTGTGTCTTCGATACGCAGGATAAACTCGCCACCGTGCTGACGGGCAAAACACAGGTTGAACAGGGCGATATAGGCGGTGCCTACGTGCGGATCACCAGTGGGCGACGGCGCAATACGGGTGCGGACGGTGGTCATGGAAAGTCTCGAAGAGTTGCAGTGAACGCGGATTAAGGCGCCGATGTTAACAGGCCAGCCATGGGCGGCTCCAGCAGCCGACCAGCTGACAACGGCAGACTGCGAATCAGAAAGTCGAGAAAGGTTTTCACTTTCATGGCCTGAAAGCGCCGTGACGGGTAGACCGCATACAGTTCGCCAGCCGGCAGGCGCGCCTCGGGAAGCAACGCAACCAACTGCCCGGTCTGTACCGCCGCCTCGCAAATCATGATCGGCAAGCCGGCAATCCCAGCGCCGGCCATGGCCACCTCGCGGGCAAAGGTGATGTTGTTGCACGACAGCACGCCCTGGCAGGCAATGCTCTCCCCCTCCAACGGCCAGTAACGCGTCGAGTCATTGGGCAGCACGACCGCACGATGCCCAGCCAGCTCGGCAACAGTCTGCGGCGTACCGTGCCGCGCCAGGTAGTCGGGGCTAGCATACAAGCCCCGACTGGTCTCATAGACCTTGCGCGCGATCAGGGTGGAGTCCTGCGGCTGACCGACCAGGATGGCAATGTCCACACCCTCCTCGACCGGATCAACGCGCCGCGAGGTCAACTCCACTTCTGCGGTGATCTGCGGGTACTGACGCATAAATTCACCCAGCACCCGCCCGAGAAACAGCTGACCAAATTCGATTGGCGCACTGATACGCAACAAACCGGCAGGAGCCAGCTGCAATTGCATCACTGCCTGCTCGGCCTCGGCGAAATCGAGCATGATCTGCCGGCAGCGCTCGTAATAGGCCTGCCCCACTTCGGTCAGGCGCAGCTTGCGCGTGGTGCGATTGAGCAGGCGCACGCCTAACCGCTCTTCAAGCAGGGCAATGCGCCGGCTGACTGTCGACTTTTGCATGCCCAGGCCCTGTGCCGCCTGGGTAAAACTGTGGCACTCGACCACGCGAGTGAAGATCAGCGCATCATCCAGCCCCATTATTGTTCCCTAGAAGCAACAAAGTTTATGAATTCTAGCGACTACAGGCGCGAAAGGAACACTGTTAGATTCACTTACAATTTTTGCCCGACCTTCGAGCACCTGCCATGCCCGCCCAACTGCAACGCCGCCTATTTGTCTTCCTGACCATCCTCGTTTTGATCATCGCCGCCTTTTTCGGCCACTGGCTGCTGATCGGCCGCTACCTGGAAAGTACCGACAACGCTTACGTACAGGGCGAGATTACCCGCGTATCCAGCCAGCTAGGCGCACGCATTGACAACGTGTTGGTGCAAGACAACCAGCACGTCGAGCAAGGCGAATTGTTGCTGGTGCTAGAAAGCGCAGACTTCGAGCTGGCCAGGCAACGCGCCGAGGCGACCCTGGCCACCCGTGAAGCGGAGTTGAGCCAGGCGCGCAGCACGCTGGAGCAACAAGCCAGCCTGATAGCCGCCAGCCAAGCGGATGTCTCGGCAAGCCAAGCCACCCTGGGCCGCACCCAAATCGATCTATCGCGCGCGAAAACCCTGCAGAAGCCTGGATTTATCTCCGCGGAGCGGGTCACTACCCTGACCGCCGACAGCCGTATCGCCAGCTCACAAGTGAGCAAAGCGCAGGCTGACCTGCAAGCCCAGCGCCAACAAATCAACACCCTGAACGCCGAGATCAAACGCCTGGAGGCGCAAATCGCAAGCGCCCGCAGCGACTTGGCACAGGCCGAACTGAACCTTACCCGCACGCAAATCCATGCACCAATCAGCGGCTTTATCGGCCAACGTGCGGCCCGCAACGGCCAAGTTGTTCAGGCGGGCGCCTACCTGCTGTCACTGGTGCCGGATCAGGACATATGGATCCAAGCCAACTTCAAAGAAACCCAGATCGGCCACATGCGCCCTGGGCAGAGCGCTGAGCTGACCTTCGACAGCTTCCCCGACACACCGATTGAGGCGCACGTTGAAAGCCTGTTTGCCGCCTCCGGCGCTCAGTTCAGCCTGCTGCCGCCGGATAACGCCACCGGCAACTTCACCAAGGTAGTGCAGCGCATCCCGGTAAAACTGACCTTCGCCGTGGATAATCCACTCAAAGGTCTGATTCGTCCGGGCATGTCGGTCGAGGTCAAGGTCGACCTGCGGTCCGAGCCATAACATGACAGGTGATTCGCTGATCCGCCCAACGGGTGAACCGAGCCGGCGTGACTGGATCGCAGTGATGAGCGCCATGCTCGGCGCCTTTATGGCGGTATTGGATATCCAGATCACCAACTCCTCACTCAAGGACATCCAGGGCGCGCTATCGGCCACCCTGGAGGAAGGCTCGTGGATTTCCACCTCCTACCTGGTCGCGGAGATCATCATGATCCCGCTCACCGCCTGGCTGGTGCAGTTGCTCTCGGCACGGCGCCTGGCCGTGTGGGTGTCCATCGGTTTTCTGTTTTCCTCACTGCTCTGCTCACTGGCCTGGAGCCTGGAGAGCATGATCGTATTCCGCGCCATGCAGGGCTTTACCGGCGGTGCATTGATCCCACTGGCGTTCACCCTGACGCTGATCAAACTACCTGAGCATCACCGCGCCAAAGGCATGGCGCTGTTTGCCCTGACCGCGACCTTCGCACCGTCAATCGGCCCTACGCTCGGTGGCTGGCTGACAGAGAACTTCGGCTGGGAATACATTTTCTACATCAACGTGCCACCGGGCTTGCTGATGATTGCCGGGCTGCTCTACGGCCTGGAAAAGAAAGCGTCGAATTGGGACATGCTGAAAAGCACTGACTACGCAGGCATTCTCACCCTCGGTCTAGGGCTCGGCTGCTTGCAGGTATTTCTAGAGGAAGGCCATCGCAAGGACTGGCTGGAGTCGAACCTGATCAGCGGCCTGGGCAGCATTGCCGCGATCAGCCTGGTGCTATTTGTCATTCTGCAGGTGTCACGCCCCAACCCACTGATCAATCTCGGTGTGTTGCGCGAGCGCAACTTTGGCCTGTCGAGTATCTCCAGCGTCGGCCTGGGCATGGGCTTATATGGCTCGATCTATGTATTGCCGTTGTACCTGGCACAAATCCAGGGCTACAACGCCCTGCAGATCGGCGAAGTGATTATGTGGATGGGTGTACCGCAACTATTCCTCATCCCCTTCGTACCGCTAATGATGAAAAAGATTTCCCCGAAGTGGCTCTGCGCCATTGGCTTTGGCCTGTTCGGTGGAGCCAGTTTCCTCTCGGGCGTACTCAATCCGGACTTTGCCGGCGAGCAGTTCAACCATATCCAGATTATTCGCGCGCTCGGTCAACCCTTGGTGATGGTGACCATTTCGCTGATCGCCACCGCCTACGTGATGCCGCAAGATGCTGGCTCGGCCTCCAGCCTGTTCAACATTCTGCGCAACCTCGGCGGTGCCATCGGCATCGCCCTACTCGCCACCCTGCTCGACAGCCGGACCAAAGTGTATTTCGACTACTTGCGCGAAGCCCTGGTACCGAGCAACCCGCAGGTCGCTGAGCGCCTGGCGTTGCTGACCGAAAAGCTCGGCAGCGAACAAGCGGCACTGGCCAAGCTCAGCGAAATCACCCATCAGCAGGCAGCGATCATGGCCTACAATGACGCCTTCCACTGCATTGGCATCGCCCTTGGCGTCAGCATGATTGCGGTGCTGCTAACCAGAAAGCTGCCTGCGGGCACCACTGGCACAGCGGCGCACTAACCCTACCCGCGCCAACCTCTGGCGCGTTGTCGTTTCAGGTCCCCATGTCCACCTTCGCCCCACGTACTCGCACACTGCTGCTAATTATCGCGTTCGCCGTAATTTACCTGGGCTGGGGTACAACCTACCTGGCCAACCACTTCCTCTTGCTGGAGCTGCCGCCGTTCGTCATCGGCAGCCTGCGTTTTTCCTTTGCTGGCTTAATAGCCCTGACGTGGGTAATTCTCAGCGGCCAGCTGCGTATTCAGCGCAGTGACTGGGGGGGCGTGTTACTGGGTGGTTTAACCCTGATTACGGTCGGCCAGGGTGCACTCATCTACGCCAATCAATATTTGCCAACCGGCATGCTCGCCATGCTCTACACCACCCTGCCGTTGTGGAGCGTGGCGCTGGAGTGGCTGCTCGGAGAGCGCCCCCCCCTGTGGGTGCTCTGCGGCCTAGCGCTGGCTTGCGGCGGCATTGTCTTGCTGATGAACAACGGCCTGGGCCAAGCGGCCTCAGGCGAACAATGGTTCGCTGGGGTGCTGGTGGTCAGCGCAACACTGCTCTGGGCCGGAGGGGCTTGGCTACTGCGGCAGCGCCCGCCATTTCGCTCGAGCTGGCTGGGTCTGAGCCTGCAAATGCTGATTGGGGCAATGCTGCTGGCACTGTTTGGCCTGTGGCACGGCGACTGGCAGGCGCTGGACCTGCGCAGCCTAAGCAGCAACGCTTGGCTCTGGCTGGCGTATCTGGTGCTACCAGTAAGCCTGGGCGTATACCCAGCGTACTTCTGGCTGTTGCGCGAGGTACGCCCCAGCCTGGTGTCGACTTTTGCGTTTGTGAACCCAGTAGTCGCTCTACTGCTGGGTTATCTGCTGCTGGACGAACATCTTAGCGTCGCAGCCATGCTCGCCTGCGGCATTACTCTGGGCGGCGTGGTGCTCATTATCTTCGGTCGCCGTTAAGTACACCTATCGGCGGGAGGGAAAGCCCTCCCACAAACGCCCCATACCCGTCCTGTTACACCTGCAACAACCGGTCGCGCAGTTTCTGAATCTCGTCACGCATCTGCGCCGCAGCTTCAAACTCCAGATCGCGTGCAAGCGCATACATCTTCTCTTCGAGCTGACGAATGCGCTTGGTGATTTCACTGGGTGAGCGCAGCTCGTTCTCGTAACGCGCACTTTCTTCGGCGGCCTGAGCCATGCCCTTGCGTTTCTTGCTGCGCGAACCGGGAACGACTGCGCCCTCGAGAATGTCCTGAACGTCCTTGAACACACCCTTGGGGATAATGCCGTTGGCTTCGTTGAAGGCGATCTGCTTGTTGCGCCGCCGCTCGGTCTCACCAATGGCGCGCTCCATCGAGCCAGTCATGCGGTCGGCATACAGAATCGCCCGACCGTTGAGGTTACGTGCGGCGCGGCCGATGGTCTGGATCAACGAACGCTCAGAGCGCAGGAAGCCCTCTTTATCAGCATCGAGAATCGCCACCAGCGACACTTCCGGCATGTCCAAGCCTTCGCGCAACAGGTTGATACCCACCAATACATCGAAGGCACCAATGCGCAGATCGCGGATGATCTCAACCCGCTCCACGGTATCGATATCGGAGTGCAGGTAGCGCACTTTCACGCCGTGATCAGCCAGATAATCGGTCAAATCCTCAGCCATGCGTTTGGTCAGGGTGGTGACCAGAACACGCTCCTCAATCGCCACGCGCTTATGGATCTCCGATAGCAGATCATCCACCTGGGTCAGCGCCGGACGCACTTCGATCTGCGGATCGACCAGCCCAGTCGGCCGCACCACCTGCTCGATCACTCGCCCGGCATGCTCCGCTTCGTAGTTACCCGGTGTCGCCGAGACGAAAATGGTCTGCGGGCTGGCCGCCTCCCACTCATCAAACTTCATCGGCCGGTTGTCCAGCGCCGAAGGCAGGCGGAAGCCATATTCCACCAGGGTTTCCTTGCGCGAGCGGTCGCCTTTGTACATGGCACCGACCTGCGGCACCGAGACATGGGATTCGTCGATCACCAGCAGCGCTTGGTCCGGCAGGTAGTCATACAACGTCGGCGGCGGCTGGCCGGAGTCGCGCCCGGAGAGGTAGCGCGAGTAGTTTTCGATGCCATTGCAGTAACCCAGCTCAACGATCATTTCCAGATCGAAACGGGTGCGCTGCTCCAGGCGCTGGGCTTCCACCAGCTTGTTGTTACTGCGCAGGTACTCCAGCCGCTCCACCAACTCGACCTTGATCTTCTCCACCGCTTCCAGCAGCACGTCACGCGGGGTGACGTAGTGGCTCTTGGGATAGAAGGTGAAGCGCGGCAGCTTGCGGATCACCTCGCCGGTCAGTGGATCGAACGACGAGATGCTCTCCACCTCATCATCGAACAGTTCGATGCGCACGGCTTCCAGGTCCGACTCTGCCGGGAATATATCGATCACATCGCCGCGCACGCGGAAGGTCGAACGGGCGAAGTCCATGTCGTTACGGGTGTACTGCAGATCGGCCAAGCGGCGTAGCAAGGCGCGCTGGTCCATTTTGTCGCCACGATCGACGTGCAGCACCATTTTCAGATACGACTCAGGGCTACCCAGGCCGTAGATGCACGACACAGTGGTGACGATGATGGCGTCCGGCCGCTCCAGCAGCGCCTTGGTCGCCGACAGACGCATCTGCTCGATATGGTCGTTGATCGAGGCATCCTTCTCGATAAATGTATCGGAGGACGGCACGTAGGCTTCTGGCTGGTAGTAGTCGTAATAGGAAACGAAATACTCCACCGCGTTGTTCGGGAAAAAACTCTTGAACTCGCCATACAACTGCGCGGCCAGGGTCTTGTTCGGCGCCAACACCAAGGTCGGGCGCTGAATCTGCGCGATCACATTAGCAATAGAAAACGTCTTGCCCGATCCCGTTACGCCGAGCAATGTCTGGTGCGAAAGGCCCGCCTCCAGGCCCTCGACCATCTGCCGAATAGCCTCCGGCTGATCGCCGGCTGGCTGGAAACGGGTGACCAATTGAAACTCGGACATGACGGACCTCGACAAGCGGTTGTGACGCGACCTGAAAGCCTACGTCATAACCGGTGAAAAGCGTGTGCCTGCTGTCGCAGCACAGGTTATGCGCCGGTATACTACCGCTGCACTTACGCAACCCCTAGCAGGGTGTTGCCTGACCCCCACTTCTCCTCTTCAGAGCTGCCGCACCCATGAGCCTGTTCTCTGCCGTCGAAATGGCACCGCGCGACCCCATTCTGGGCCTCAATGAAGCATTCAACGCTGACCCTCGCACCACCAAGGTCAACCTGGGCGTTGGTGTTTACACCACCGAAGAAGGGCGCATCCCGCTGCTGCGCGCAGTGGCCGAAGCGGAAACCATCCTGACGGCGGCACATGCGCCACGTGGTTACCTGCCGATCGAGGGCATTGCCGCTTATGACAAAGCCGTGCAAACCATGCTGTTCGGCCAGGGCTCGCCGCTGCTTGAGCAAGGTCGCGTAATCACTACCCAAGCCATTGGCGGCACTGGCGCTCTGAAAGTCGGTGCAGACTTCCTCAAGCGCCTGCTACCTGACGCCACCGTAGCCATCAGCGACCCAAGCTGGGAAAACCACCGCGCGCTGTTTGAGTCTGCAGGTTTCCCGGTGCGCAATTACCGTTACTACGATGCCTTCAGCAATGGTGTTAACCGTGGCGGCCTGCTCGAAGACCTGAAAAACCTGCCAACGCGCTCAATCGTCGTACTGCATGCCTGCTGCCATAACCCGACTGGTGTTGACCTGACGCTGGACGACTGGAAAGCCGTGCTGGAGATCCTCCGCGAGCGCGAACACGTGCCGTTCCTCGACATCGCCTACCAAGGCTTTGGCGATGGCATTGAACAAGACGCTGAGGCCGTGCGCCTGTTTGCTGAGTCCGACCTGACCTTCTTCGTCTCCAGCTCGTTCTCCAAATCGTTCTCCCTGTATGGCGAGCGCGTTGGCGCGCTGTCCATCGTTACCGGCTCGCAAGAAGAAACGGGGCGCGTGCTGTCGCAGGTCAAGCGCGTCATCCGCACCAACTACTCCAACCCGCCAACTCACGGAGCCAGCGTAGTAGCCACCGTGCTCAACAGCCCGGAACTGCGCGCTATGTGGGAAGCCGAACTGGGTGAAATGCGCGAGCGCATTCGTGGTATGCGCATGGCCATGGTCGAGCAGCTGGCAGCCCTGGGCGCCAAGCGCGACTTCAGCTTTGTGGCAGCACAACGCGGCATGTTCTCTTACTCCGGCCTGACGACCGAGCAAGTCGAGCGCCTGCGTAACGAGTTCGGCATCTATGCCGTTGGAACAGGGCGCATCTGCGTTGCGGCACTCAATCAGCGCAATCTGCCGGCCGTTACCGAGGCCATCGCAGCCGTACTCTGATTCAACAGGAAAGTCAGCCAGGGCTTGACTTCCCCTTTCTAATCAGTAGGATACGCGCCATCGTTCCGCGATAGCTCAGTCGGTAGAGCAAATGACTGTTAATCATTGGGTCCCAGGTTCGAGTCCTGGTCGCGGAGCCAGCAGTACATCGGGGTATAGCGCAGTCCGGTAGCGCGCCTGCTTTGGGAGCAGGATGTCGGGAGTTCGAATCCCCCTACCCCGACCATTTTCGAGTCCTTGACTCAACTGATAGAGCAGCTGGTTTTAACCAATTACTCATAGATCAGAAAGCTACACGAACCACCTTTTCAAGCCAGCTTGAAAGTAAAAACCCGCCTAGTGCGGGTTTTTTTATGGCTTTCCACCCGTGGTCATCACCCTTCGGCCCGCCGCTACACGACGTTAGAACTGTTCCAAGCAGTTTTGATTGGCGTTCTTACCCGCTAACAACTGCAAGAGCAGCACAACGTTTAAATCATCGAAAACTATTAAAGCCATTCAATTGAAACATTTCTACAATCGAGCTTGAGCAGCTAGGCTGCACCTCAATGAAGAATAATTCTCACTCGAGGTGCGCCATGCTCAAGACTGTGACTTTCACCCTAATGCACTTCTGCATCGCCTTCGGCGTCACTTACGCACTGACCGGTAGCATCGCTGCCAGCGGGCTGGTGGCCGCCATCGAACCGCTGTGCAACTCGGTGGGTTTCTACTTCCACGAGAAGGTCTGGCAGCGCATCGAAGGTCGCTCAACAACTGCCGCAGCTCGCCCCAGACATGCCTGGTTGCATCACCAGGCTTGAGGCCAGGTTAAACCTTCGAGCCGGGCGTAAAACAGCCAGCGAGGAACTGAGCCAATCCGCTACTATGCGCGGCTCAGTCACCATACGCGCCCGATCATGCCCGCCACTTCTCGCTTCCCTGCTGCACCACACGTGTTTGCCTGCCTGCTTGGCCTGTTGGCGCTTTGCGGCCTGTGGTTTGGTATTGGTCAACCGGTCGAACTGGCAGATGCGGCAACGCCCACGCACAAGCTGCAGTGCGCGTCCTATACACCGTTCGACAAGGATCAATCGCCTTTCGACCAGCCGATGCAGCTGCGTCCCGAGCGTATGGATGCCGACCTCGCACTGCTCGCCGAACGCTTCGAGTGCCTGCGCACCTACTCGGTGACCGGCTTGGAAGAGCTGCCGAACATGGCACGCAAGCATGGCCTGAAACTGATCGTCGGCGCCTGGGTCAGCCGTAATCCAACCGATACCGCGGTTGAGATCGCTGGTTTGGTGAAAATCGCCAACGCGAACCCGGATGTGGTCCAAGCGGTGATCGTCGGAAACGAGGCGCTGCTACGCAAGGAAGTCACTCCGCAGCAATTGGTGGCACTGATCGAGCAGGTCAAGGCGCAGATCAAACAACCAGTGACCTACGCCGATGTCTGGGAGTTTTGGCTCAAGCACCCGGAAGTTGCGCCAACGGTGGATTTCATCACCATCCACCTACTGCCCTACTGGGAAGACAACCCCGCTGGCATCGAAACGGCGCTGCATGAGGTGGCCGAGGTGCGCCAGACCTTCGGCAATGCTTATGCACCGAAGGACATCATGATTGGCGAAACCGGCTGGCCGAGCGAAGGCCGCCAGCGCGAAACCGCAGTGCCAAACCTGGTCAATCAGGCGAAGTTCATCCGTGGCTTTGTCGCCTTGGCCGAGCAAAACGGCTGGCGCTACAACCTGATCGAGGCGTTTGACCAGCCGTGGAAACGCATCAGCGAAGGTGCCGTTGGCGGTTATTGGGGCCTGTATGACGCCGACCGCGAGGACAAATCGATCCTCGCTGGCGCCGTATCCAACCTGCCGCACTGGCCGACCTGGCTGGTCTTCAGCCTGATCATTGCAGCCGCCACCCTACTGCTGGCCGGCCGCCCTCAGTCGCCACGCGCCGCGCTGTTATTGCCGCTGCTGGCGGCACTCGGCGCCGGCTGTATCGGCCTGTTTGCAGAATTGACCCTGGTTACCAGCCGTTACCTCGGCGAATGGCTCTGGGCCGCCGCGCTTATTCTGCTGAATCTACTGGTACTGAGCCATGCAGCGCTGCTACTAAGCAGCCGCAATGGCTGGCGCGAACGCGCGTTCAGCAGGCTGCACAGCCATGGCGCCCTGTGGCTGGCGCTAAGCGGCTTTGCCGGCGCGGTGATGATGCTCGCCCTGGTAGCGGATGCGCGCTACCGCAGCTTCCCCAGCGCAGCGCTCTTGCTGCCGGCACTGGTTTATCTGTGCCGTCCGGTAGGTGGCTACCGCCGTGAAATCGCCCTGCTCGCGCTGCTGATCGGCGCGTGCATTGCGCCGCAGCTGTACCAGGAAACCCTGAGCAACTGGCAGGCCTTAGGTTGGGCGCTGACCTGCGTGCTACTGGTGGCGGCGCTATGGCGCAGCCTGCGGGTTAAAGCACAAACCGCCTGATCAGGCGGTTTGTGGCGCGCGCACCCAGCGCAGCAGCGCCAACACTACGGCAAATACCGCAAGGCTAGCGCTGTACAACACCAACGCCGGTAGAGCGAGCAACAATGCCGGCACCGCCAGGCGCTTACCCCAGGCACCTGGCAGCACAAATGCCAACACGGCACACAACAACGAAGCCCAGGCCAATACGCGGAAGTGGATCAACCAGCCAAGGCTTGCGCGCACCTGGCAAGCCAACTGCTGCGGGGCATCGACGCACAGGCCAACCCACTGCGCGCCTTCCATCAGCTGGTAACGCAGGGCAACGCTCAGCGCCAGACACAAGGCTGCCGCGATCAGCAGAGCAATCAGAGGCAGATAACGGGGCATGGGCAACTCAAGCAGATAAAAGGCTGCGTAGGATAAGCTGCCGCGTCACAGATAACACCCCCGAGATCGCCCCCCTGCGGTCTCTCCAGCTAGAATCCAGCCATGCTGATACGTCGCCTGATACTGATCGCCGCAAGCCTGCTCGGCCTCTGGATGCTGTGGGTCATACTGCTGCCCACACCCAGTGGTCCGCCTGCTAGCACGCCGCTGTCCAGTGATAGCTGGCGCGTGGCGGAGCACACGATCAGCAGGTTGGAGAGTTTTCAACTCGAAGCACGCGTTCTCGGCCGTGAAGACTACTACTTCGACCGTGGCGCCAAACTCTCGCCGACTGACCTGGCGCTCGGCTGGGGACCAATGGCCGACCCCGAAGTACTGCGCCATATCAGCATCAGTCAGCGCAACCGCTGGTACTTCTGGCGCGCTGAGCAGTTGCCGATCGAACGCCGGCAGATCGAGATCCATAGCGCCAATATGCACCTGATACCCGCCACCCCTGAAGTAGCCAGCACCCTGGCCGGGCTCAAAGAAGGCCAGCACATTCGCCTCAGCGGACAACTGGTAAGGGTCGATGGCGACGACGGCTATCGCTGGGCCAGCTCGCTCAGCCGAGAAGACACTGGCGATGGAGCCTGCGAGCTGATCTGGGTCGAGCAACTGGCGGTATTGCCCTAGTAATACCGCGTTTCGACATGGCGCTTTCGCCTGAAAACGTACGCAACTATAACTAAACGGCACTTAGCCTGACTTCTATGGTCAAATTCAACCGGCATCATGCATCTGCATAGAACCAGCCCTAGCTCTCAAGAGATTTAGCCATGTCGCATGTCCCTCGTCTGCTTGCCCTTCTTAGTTGCCTGGCACTGATCGCTCCCGTCAGCGCGGCCGATATCGACGCCAGCAGCTACGGCTACCCCATCAGCAACGCATTCGAAGCCACTCTGGCGACTACGCCGCCAGAACTGCGACCTGAGTTGCCAGCCGATGCTGATATCAACCAGAGTGACTACCAGATCAAATTGCGCCCTGAGCGCGAATTCGAATTACCGGACAACTTCTGGTCGGTCACCAAAATGCGCTATCGCCTGGCAACCCAGCCCGGCGAAGCACCGCTGATTTTTATCATCGCCGGCACGGGCGCGCATTACGCCAGCAGCACCCCGGAATACCTGAAGAAGCTGTTTTACGGCGCGGGCTACCACGTGGTGCAGTTGTCGTCGCCAACTAGTTATGACTTTATGACCTCGGCCTCGCGTTTTGCCACACCCGGCATTACCCGCGAAGACGCCGACGATCTGTACCGCGCCATGCAGGCCGTGCGTGCGCAACACCCTCGCCTGAAAGTCAGCGAATTTCACCTCACCGGCTATAGCCTGGGCGCGCTGCAGGCGGCCTTTGTCAGCGAGCTGGATGAAACCCGGCGCAGCTTCAACTTCAAGCGCGTGCTGCTTCTCAACCCGCCGGTCAACCTCTACACCTCAATCACCAACCTCGACCGTATGGTGCAAACCAAGGTTGAGGGCATCGACAACAGCACCAATTTCTATGAGCTGGTACTGGGTAAGCTGACCCGTTACTTCCAGGACAAGGGCTATGTCGATATCAACGACGCACTGCTCTATGACTTCCAGAACTCTAAGGAGAAACTCAGCGACGAGCAAATGGCCATGCTGATCGGCGCCGCGTTCCGCTTCTCCTCCGCCGACATCACCTTTACCTCGGACCTGATCAACCGTCGTGGCCTGATCACCCCGATCGACTACCCGATCAGTGAAGGCACCAGCCTTACGCCGTTCTTTCGCCGCGCCCTGCAGTGCGACTTCGACTGTTACCTGACCGAACAGGTGATTCCAATGTGGCGCGCCCGCACTGATGGCGGCAGCATTGCGCAACTGATCGACCAAGTCAGCTTGTATGCCGTGGCTGACTACCTGAAAAACAGCAGCAAGATTGCCGTTATGCATAACGCCGATGATGTGATCCTCGGCCCGGGTGACCTGGGCTTTTTGCGCCGTACTCTGGGTGATCGCCTGACCGTTTATCCGCTGGGTGGCCATTGCGGCAACCTCAATTACCGCGTCAATAGCGACGCCATGCTGGAGTTTTTCCGTGGTTAAGACTTCTCGCATTGCCTTACTACTGGCCCTGGCGTTGGCTAGCAGCCTTGCCCACGCAGAGCACAGCGTCGATGACGATGGCTTCAAACAACCGTTACAACACCTGCAGTTCAACCCTGGGCTGGATGAGCGTGAGTTCGAGCGCTCGACCCTCGACGCACTGCAGGTCTATGACCCGCTGGAGTCGTGGAACCGTCGCGTCTATCACTTCAACTACCGCTTCGATGAGTGGGTATTCCTGCCGATTGTCGATGGCTACCGCTACATCACCCCCAACTTGGTGCAGACAGGCGTCAGCAATTTCTTCAGCAACCTGGGAGACGTGCCCAACTTGCTCAACAGCGCACTGCAACTCAAGGGCAAGCGCGCCATGCAGACCACCGGGCGCCTGCTGCTCAACACCACCTTGGGAGTCGCCGGCCTGTGGGACCCCGCCACGCGCATGGGCCTGCCCAAGCAGAAGGAAGACTTCGGCCAGACCCTTGGCTATTACGGCACACCGGCTGGGCCCTACCTGATCCTGCCGTTGCTGGGGCCATCGAACCTGCGCGATACCGGCGGCCTGGTGGCGGACTTTACGGTTAAAAGCCAGGTCAACTGGCTGAATGTCGCCGAAGCCAGCGTCAGTCACCCGGAAATTACCCTGCTAGAAGTAGTCGACCAGCGCTCCACGGTGAACTTCCGCTACGGCCAGCTCAACTCGCCGTTTGAGTACGAGAAAATTCGCTTCTTCTACCATGAGGCGCGCAAGCTGCAGATCGCTGAATAACCTGCGCTTGACCCAAGGGCCGCCCCCAGGTTTTAACCTGGCGCGGCCCTTATCAATGGAGAGTGACTATGCGCGTAGCCCAACTTGCCAAAGCCGCCGCTGTAAGCAGTGAGACGGTGCGTCACTACACAGATCTCAGCCTGCTCAGGCCCTCGCGCAACCCGGATAACGGCTATCAGGAGTATTCCAGCACGGACCTGCAACGCCTGCGCTTTATCGCTCGCGCCCGCCGCTTGGGCTTTAGCCTGAAAGACACGCAGCAGATTCTCAGCAGTGCCGATAACGGCCACGCACCCTGCTCTGAGGTACGCGACCTGCTGAGCGAACGCCTGACGGCGCTACAGGCACATATCGAGGAATGTCAGCGCCTGGCGCTGGTGATGCAGAACGCCTTCGACGACTGGGCCGGCAAGGGCGAATGCGCCCCCGATGGTCAGGCCATCTGCCGTTTGATCGAAGATTTCGAACCGGATATCGAGCGCCGCCCGGCGACGCCCTGCCCCGCGCACTAAAACTGCTTATTGCGCGTAGCGGCGATACAAACCGGGCGGCACACCGCTGCTGTCGGTCGGCAACCAAGGACCCTTCGGGTTACTGGCCCAGCTCCAACCGGAGTTCCAACGGTAATAGGTACGCTCACGGTAATACAGGTGAGGAGTACCACCGACCACGTACACGCCTAACCCCGCATCCCACTGACTCTCTACCGCAGGTGGTGGGGCAAAGCGTGGGTGATTGCTACTGCCACTCGGACTGGTAACCGGCGCCGTGGCAAGTGGGGTCTGTACGCAGGCGCCGAGCCCCAGCAGACCGACTAGCACGGCGCCGCGCAGTAACCGACTCATGGTGTTTTGCTGTCGGCGCTATCGATCAGCAGTTGCTGCAGCTCGGTGGTCTTACTGGCCAACGGTTGGCTGCTGCCGATCCACTCACCGGCCGTGGCGTTGCCGCTGCGCGAAATACGTGCAACCAGCTGTACCTGTTCGAAGCCGGAGATTTTCAGCTGCGGCATCATCGCATCGCTGTCCGACAGGCTGATTTCGGCCGGCAAATCCGCCACGGTAAGGCGCTTGACCGCCAACGGCATCGGCGGCCCAGAAACCGCGCGAGCAAAGATAAATACCGAGTCGCCCGGCTGCACCTTGGCCTGCAGCTCGGCAGCCAGCGCGACCCGTACGTTCAAACCCTGACTGACTGCTGGAGCAACATCAGCTGCGGGCTCACCAAGCTGCTCACGGGCACGGTCAATCCCACCCTGAATCGCCTGACGTGAAGGGTCTTCCGCCGGCAGTACCGCCACCAGTTGCTGCCAGTGACCAATCGCCTGCTGGAACTGCCCAGCTTCATAGGCGGCAATACCGAGCAGGCCAAGGCTGGTAACTTCTGCCGGGTCACCTTTCAGCGCCTCATCGGTCAGCGCCTGCAGCTGTTCGGTCCATTGCTTGTCACCGGAAAAATACAGCGCCTGCGCCCACTGCCCGAGCAGCTCCGGCTCGCGTCCGGCTACGCCGATAGCGCGCTCGAACGCCACCGCAGCATCACCAGCACGCTCCTGGGCCATATAGGTACGACCAAGGAAGTACCAGCTCTCGGCGGATTTGGGATCGTTCTTCACCGCAGCTTCCAGGCGTGCAGTCATTTCCTCGATGGTTTTCGGCTGATCGGCAAAAGTACGTGCACGCTCAACATCATCGATTGCGCCCCAATGCTGATACAGGCCATAGCCCAGTAGCGGCATCAGCAGCGCGGCAATCAGTGGAATCTTGCCGCCCAACGCACGCCGCATGGGCTGCGCCAACACGCCCTCGGTATCGGCGAGTAGCTCGCGGGCTGCCTCATCACGGCCATTGGCCAGCTGCTCGGCATTCAACGCTCCCGCTTCGTGTTGCGTCTGCAGGTCCTGCAGACGTTCCTGATACAGGGTCACGTTGAGGGCAGTACGGTCTTCTTCAGCCTGAACCTTGCGTGCACGCAGCACCGGGATCAGCAGAAAAGCCAGGGCCGTCAGCAGCAACAGACCGGCGCATAACCAGAATTCAATCATCAGTCTTTCTTATCCACAGGCGTTTGATTAAGCAGAGCAGCCAGACGCTGCTGTTCATCTACTGACAGGCCGCTGGCGGTGACGCCTGGCTTGCTGCGACGACGCAGGAGGATGACCCCAAGCAGGACAAAACCACCGGCCAGCAAACCAGCTGGGCCGTACCACAGCAGCACAGTGCGCGCGGTTACTGGCGGTTTGTAGAGGACGAAATCGCCATAGCGGCTAACCAGATAGTCGATGATCTGCTCGTTACTCTGACCCTCCTCCAGCATGCGGTAGATCTGTGCACGCAGGTCCATGGCAATCGGCGCATCGGAGTCGGCAATGTTCTGGTTCTGGCACTTCGGGCAGCGCAGCTCTTCCACAAGATTGCGATAACGCTGGCGCTCAGCCTCAGTGGCAAATTCGTAGGTATCGATGGCTGCTTGGGCAGTGCCAAGCAAGGCGAGCCCCAATACGGCAGCGGTCAGCAAACGTTTCATGGTTTAGCCTCGTCGACCAATGCCTGATACAGCGACGCCAACTGTTCACGCCAGACACGCTCATCGATCACCCCGACAAACTTGTGGCGGATGATCCCATCCTTGTCGATCAGGAAGGTCTCTGGCGCGCCGTAAACGCCCAGGTCCAGACCCAGAGTGCCGCGCGCATCGTTGATATTCAGTTGATAGGGGTCATGGAACTCCACTAACCACTTCTGCGCGGCTGCGTTGTCATCCTTGTAGTTGACCCCATAAATGATCACGCCCAGCTTGGCCAGCTTGTTCAGCACCGGGTGCTCAACGCGGCAAGCCACACACCAGGTGGCCCAGACGTTGACCAGCGCCGGCTTGCCCTTGAGGTCGGCCTCGGTGAGCGTTTTGCCATCCTGCACCGCTGGCAGGGAGAACGCCGGCAACGGTTTGCCGATCAGCGCCGAAGGCAACTCGGTGGGATCGAGGAACAGCCCACGATAGAGAAACACCGCCACGCCAAGAAAGACCAGCAACGGCAACAGCAGCAGTAATCGCTTCATGCCTGCGCCCCCGCCATGCCCAGCGCATCACGCACGCGGGTGCGTACCTTCATGCGGTAGCGTTTATCACTGGCAGCCAGGAAGCCACCGAAGCCCATCAGCAGCGCACCGAACCAGATCCAGCGCACGAACGGCTTGATATGCACGCGCACTGCCCAGGCACCGTCTTCCAGTGGCTCGCCGAGGGCGACGAACAGGTCGCGGGTGATCCCGGCGTCAATACCGGCTTCGGTCATCACCGATTGCTGCACGGTATACAGGCGCTTTTCCGGGTGCAGCACGGCAATCTGCTTACCCTCTTCCAGGATGCGCACTGTGCCTTTGTCGGAAGTAAAGTTCGGTCCTTCGAAATGCACGGCGCCTTCAAAGACAAACTGATAGCCACCAATGTCCACCGACTCACCCGGCGCCATGCGCATATCGCGCTCGAAGCTGCCCATGCTGGTAAGCACCACACCGAGGGCGCATACCGCCATGCCCAGGTGCGCAGTCTGCATACCCCAATAGCTGCGGGTCAGGCTTGGCAACCCCTTGAGCAGGCCCTTGTGGCGAGTCTTCTCGACAATATCGCGCACCCCGGCCAGCACCACCCAAGCGGCTAGCAGGCATACGCCGAGCACCGCCCAGTTGAAGTCGCCGACCAGGAAAGTCGCGATCACTGCCAGCACCACACTGCCGATCAGCACCGGCGCGAGCATGCTCAGCAGCCACTGCAGCGGGGTGTCTTTCCAGCGCACCAGCACGCCGACCGCGATCATCGCCATCAACAGGCCCATCAGCGGCACAAACAAGGCGTTGAAGTACGGCGGGCCGACCGACAGCTTGGCCCCGGTCATGGCGTCTAGCACCAACGGATACAGGGTGCCGAGCAGAATCATCGCGGCGGCCACCACCAGAATCAGGTTGTTGACCAGCAGCAAGGTTTCCCGCGACCACAGGGCGAAGCCAACCTGGCTCTTAACCACCGGCGCACGGATCGCAAACAGCGCCAGCGAGCTGCCCACCACGATCAACAGGAACGCCAGGATAAATACGCCACGCTCAGGATCGCTGGCGAAGGCATGCACCGAAGTCAGTACGCCGGAACGCACCAGGAAGGTACCCAGCAGGCTCAGGGAGAAGGCGGCGATGGCCAGCAGCACGGTCCAGCTCTTGAACACACCGCGTTTCTCCGTCACGGCAAGCGAGTGGATCAGTGCGGTGCCGACCAGCCAGGGCATAAAGGAGGCATTCTCCACCGGGTCCCAGAACCACCAGCCGCCCCAGCCGAGTTCGTAGTAGGCCCACCAGGAGCCCAGCGCAATACCGATGCCGAGGAAGGCCCAGGCGACAATGGTCCATGGCCGCGACCAGCGCGCCCAAGCCGCGTCCAGCTTGCCACCAAGCAAGGCAGCAATGGCGAAAGCAAAGGCCACGGAGAAGCCGACATAGCCCATATATAGCATCGGCGGATGAATGATCAGACCAAAGTCCTGCAACAACGGATTGAGATCGCGGCCATCGACCGGGGTATCAAACAGCAGGCGTTCGAAAGGGTTGGAGGTGATGATCAGGAACAGCAGGAAGCCGATACTGATGATGCCCATCACCGCCAGCACGCGGGCGAGCATCTCTTCCGGCAGCTGGCGCGAGAAAATCGATACGGCAAAGGTCCAGCCGGCGAGGATTAGACCCCAGAGCAGCAGCGAGCCTTCGTGCGCGCCCCACACGGCGCTGAATTTGTAGTACCAGGGCAGTGCGCTGTTGGAGTTGTTGGCCACGTAGGCGACGGTGAAATCGTCGACCATAAAGGCATAGGTCAGGCAGATAAAGGCGAACAACATGAAGCTGAATTGCCCCCATGCGGCTGGCTGCGCCAGGCTCATCCACTGGCGATCACCGCGCCAGGCTCCGATCATCGGTAAAGTCGCCTGCACCAGCGCCATGCACAGCGCCAGAATCATCGCCAGATGGCCGAGTTCGGGGATCATTGCGCGTACTCCGATTGGGACGCCTGCTTGGCCGCTTTGGCCGCGTCATGTTTCTGCTTCATACCGCTCTGTTCCAGGGCCTGCATGACTTCCGGCGGCATGTAGTTCTCATCGTGTTTGGCCAGCACTTCATCGGCGATCAGTACGCCATTGGCGTCAAGCTTGCCCATGGCAACGATGCCCTGCCCTTCACGAAACAGGTCCGGGAGGATGCCGCTGAAGCGGATGGTTACGCTCTTGGCACCGTCGGTGACGACAAAATCGGTGTCCAGCGAGTCACTGGAACGTTTGACCGAGCCCTCCTCGACCAGACCACCGGCGCGGATACGGGTGTCCTGCGGGGCTTCGCCATTGGCGATCTGCGTGGGGGTGTAGAACAGATTGATGTTCTGCTGCAACGCGCTGAGGGCCAGTGCCACAGCGATGCCAACACCGGCGATGATGGCCAGGACGATATACAGGCGCTTTTTACGCACGGGGTTCACTTCAACTCCTCCCGGCGCATACGACGCGCCTCGTCTTGCAGATAACGGCGACGCGCCAGGATTGGCAGCGCCACATTCAGCCCCAGCACAGCCAGGCTGATGGCATAACAGGACCAGACGTAAGGCCCATGGGTGCCCATGGCGATAAACTCGCTAAAGCTGGCAAAACTCATCGGCCTTTCTCCACCAGCGCCTTGACCTCGGCTTTGGCCCAACTGCTGCGCGCTTCGCGCTTGAGCACTTCCAGACGCATACGCAGCAGCAGCACTGCGCCAAAGAAGCAGTAGAAACCCAGCACCATGATCAGCAACGGCATCCACATCTCGAACGGCATGGCCGGCTTCGAAACAACGCTGAAGGTGGCCGGCTGATGCAGAGTGTTCCACCACTCCACCGAGTATTTGATGATCGGGATGTTCACCACACCAACGATGGCCAGCACCGCACAGGCCTTGGCAGCGCTATCACGGTTGGTAATGGCGTTACCCAGGGCGATCACGCCGAAATACAGAAACAGCAGAATCAGCATCGAGGTCAGGCGTGCATCCCACACCCAGTAAGTACCCCAGGTCGGCTTGCCCCACACTGCACCCGTTATCAGCGCAATCACGGTCATCCAGGCACCGATGGGCGCCGCCTGCTGCAGAGCGACATCGGCCAGCTTCATTTTCCACACCAGACCGACAATACCTGCCACCGCCAGCATCACGTAGATCGACTGGGCCAGGAAGGCTGCCGGCACATGGATGTAGATGATGCGAAAGCTGTTGCCCTGCTGGTAATCCGGCGGCGCAAAGGCCAGCCCCCAGACCAGACCGACCACCAGCAGCAAGGCAGCGGCCAGGGCCAACCAGGGCAGCCAGCGGCTGCTGATTTCATAGAACCACTTGGGCGAGCCGAGCTTGTGAAACCACGTCCAGTTCATCAGGTTACTCATCAGTGCTAGGGCTGATCAGGGCGCAGGCAGGCTCCCGGATCAATCGGCCATTCAGGCTTATTGTCTACTCAGCGACACTGATCGTCAGACCAGCGGCGATGGCAAAAGGTGTCAAGGTCACCGCCAATGCGGTGAGGCTGGCCAACCACAACAGGTGGCCGACCGCCGGCAATCCTTGCAGGCTGGCTTGTAACGCACCGCTGCCGAGAATCAGCACCGGGATGTACAACGGCAAAATCAGCAGCGCAAGCAACAGGCCGCCACGTTTGAGGCCTACCGTCAGCGCCGCACCGACTGCACCCAGCAAGCTCAGCACCGGCGTACCGAGCAGCAGCGAGATCAGCAACACCGGCAGGCAGCGCCCTGGCAAACCAAGCATCAGCGCAAGCACCGGCGCCAACAGCACCAATGCCAAGCCTGAGAACAGCCAGTGTGCCAGCACCTTGGCCAGAACCAGAAGAGCCAGGGGGTGCGGCGAAAGGACCCACTGCTCCAGCGAGCCATCCTCAAAATCGCTGCGAAACAGCCCGTCAAGCGAGAGCAGCACGGCCAGCAGGGCCGCTACCCACACCAGTCCAGGCGAAAGGCTTTGTAACAACTGCGTCTGCGGGCCCACCGCCAGCGGGAACAGGGCAATCACAATGGCGAAGAACACCAGCGGGTTGGCCAACTCAGCCGGGCGACGAAACAACAGACGCGCCTCACGGGCCAGCAATAGGCTAAAGACATTGCTCATAACGGACGCTGCCCCAGATCAAGCTCGCGGTAACCGGCCGGCTTGACCGTCAATTCATGGTGCGTGGTCAACACCACCAGGCCGCCCTGCTGACAATGCGCAGCCAGATGATTCTCCAGCTGCGCCACCGCTGCCTTATCCAGCGCGGTAAACGGCTCATCCAGCACCCACAGCGGTGGCCCCGGCAGGTACAAACGCGCCAGCGCGACACGGCGTTGCTGCCCGGCGGACAGGGTGTGACAGGGTACATCCTCGAAACCGCATAACCCTACCGCCGCCAGCGCCTGCCAGATGGCATCGCGCTCAGCGGGTTGATGCAAGGCGCAAAGCCAGGTGAGATTTTCCTCGGCAGTCAGCAAGCCCTTGATGCCAGCGGCATGGCCGATCCACAGCAGGTTGCGCGCAAGCTCAGCCCGTTGCGCGGACAACGGCAGACCATTGAGCCGGATCTCGCCAGCCGTCGGTTGCATCAAGCCGGCGAGTAAACGCAGCAGGCTGGTCTTGCCACTACCGTTAGGGCCGGCCACCTGCAGCATCTCACCGGGAACCAGACGCAGCTCCAGACGCTCGAAGAGCATGCGCCAGTCTCGCTCACAGGCGAGCGCCACGGCTTCGAGAAGAGGACTGGTCAAGGCATCGGCACCTAAGATGGATGGCAAAAGCTGTTCAAGTCGGCAGAGTCTTGGCCGCTATACTGACGCAAGTGGAATGCGCAGCCGAACCAGACGGGGCGCGATTATACATGCCCAACCTCGCCTCCCGCAGTGGGCATTTTCGACAGGGTGTAACCCGCCAATGAGCGAAATCAGCAGCCCACGGCCTATTGCGCCGACGCCTCCCAGCACTCGACCCAACGCCATAGCGGCTGACTTGGCGGTGAAACTGCTGCAGCCCATGCAGGGCCTGCTGGCCAGCGGTGAAACCGCCAAGGCCGAGGTTATTGCCCTCAAGGAAGTCGCGCAGAGTTTTCAGATGCTGCTCAAGCTAACGTTGAGCAACGGTAGCCAGACCACCCTGGAAGCCAGCAGCCCGCGTCCGCTTGCCCAAGGCACATCCCTGGCCGTAACCGCCCTGTCGGAAACTCGCCTGGCCCTGTCCGTACTGATGGGCGGTGAAAAAACCCTGACCAGCCTGGACCTCGACCAGTTACCGGTTGGTACCCTGCTGCAGGGCAAGGTAGTGGCTCGCGAACAAATACTGCAAACACGCTCGCAGCAGGTGATCTACAAGGTGCTGGTCAGCCTGCTCAACACGCCGTTGGCTGGCAGCAAGCTGTCTCTGGAAACTCCATTGGCACTCCCCTTGGGCAGCCTGCTCAGCGCTCAGGTACAAGGTAGCCAAGCGTTAAACTTCATGCCGCTAAGCGGCCGTCTGGATCAGCTCGCGCTGAGCCAGCAATTGGGCAGCCAAAACAACCGCCAAGGCTCCCTGGAGGGTTTGTTTAGCGCCCTGCAAGGGCTGCGCGGCAATGCCGAGATGAGTGAAGGACTGCGCACCAGTATCGACAAACTCTTCGGCGCCCTGCCCGACGCCACTCAACTGAGCACCCCAAAAGGCCTGGCCACGGCCCTGGAAAACAGCGGCATCCTATTGGAAAGCAAATTGCTCAGCGGCCAGGGCCAGGCGCTGCCAACCGACCTGAAAGCTAATCTGCTACGCCTGATCACTCAATTGCTACCTAACCTGTCAGGCGCCGCACCGTTGGCCACTGCCAATGCTGGCTCCGCCCTGGCCCAAGCGATGCCAGCACTGGCCCGCGACCTGCTAGGCAGCCTGGGCAAAGCCACTAGCCGCCAGCAAGCGTTGAACTTCCCACTGCCCTCACGCCTGCTGCAGGCGATGGAAGGTGAGGCTGACCTGGAAACCCTATTGAAGCTCGCCGCCGCAGCCATCTCACGCCTGCAGACCCACCAGCTCTCCAGCCTGGCGCAGAGTCAGGTCGGCCCAGACGGCAACCTGTTGACCACCTGGCAACTGGAACTGCCCATGCGCAACCAACAGGAGCTGGTGCCGCTGCAGGTAAAAATCCAGCGCGATGAAAGCAACCCGCAAGGCAAGCCCGAGAAAAAGGAAACCCTGTGGAAAGTCGAGCTTGCCTTCGACCTTGATCCACTAGGGCCTCTACAAGTGCAGGCGCAACTGGCCCGCGGTCGCCTTTCGAGCCAGCTGTGGGCCGAACGCAGCAGCACCGTCAGCCTGATCGATGCGGAACTGGACAACCTACGCCAGCGCCTAAACGCTGCCGGTGTTCAGGTTGGCGAATTGGCCTGCAGCCAGGGCACGCCGCCACGCGGGCCGCGCACAACCCTGGAACAACGTTGGGTGGATGAAACCGCATGAAGAAGACCGCGCCACGCCAAGCCATCGCCCTCACCTACGACGGCCAGAATGCGCCAGTACTCAGTGCCAAAGGCGATGATGAGCTGGCCGAAGCCATTCTGGCCATCGCACGCGAATACGAAGTACCGATCTACGAGAATGCCGAACTGGTGCGCCTTTTAGCGCGACTGGAACTGGGCGATGCGATTCCAGAGCAGCTGTATCGCTGTATCGCGGAGATCATCGCCTTTGCCTGGTACCTGAAGGGTAAAGCGCCGGCCGGCAGTGAACGTGATGGCGATATCACGCCGCCGCTACGCCTATTGGAAGGCCCGGCACATTGAGTGTTTTTTAGGATTGGGGAATCAGGAACGCTGCAGTTTGGCCTGTTGCATCTTGCTGACCAACTCAGCCTCGGCCTTACTCAGACCGCAGGACTGGGTCAAATCATCCACGCTGGCACCCATGCCAGCTAAACGCGCAGCCTGGGTAAAGGACAGGCTGCTGGGGTCACGCTGCTCAATCTGATTGAGCTTGTCCGGTAACGGCGCAACGACCCTGCGCAACTCATGCAACTCCTCGCCCATCTGCACGCTACCGGTCAGGTAGGCATCCAGCCGCCGGCTGAGCTCCTTGAGCCGCCGGTCTCGCACGGCATCACGCTCGCCCTGTAGCTTTATGCTGTCGCGCAACCGCCGGGCCAGCCAGACGCATGCACCTATCAGCCCCAGACAAACTAAGGCCAGCGCGACCAGCAGCGCGTCGAGCATGGCTTAGATGCTCTCCAGATCGGACCACTCTTCTTCGCTCATCATCTTGTCCAGCTCGACCAGAATCAGCAGCTCGCCGTTCTTGTTGCAAACGCCCTGGATAAACTTGGCAGACTCGTCGTTGCCAACGTTCGGCGCGGTCTCCACTTCCGACTGACGCAGGTAAACCACTTCGGCCACGCTATCGACCAAGATGCCAACCACCTGTTTGTCAGCCTCGATAATCACGATACGGGTGTTATCGGTCACCTCAGTGGAGTCGAGGCCAAAACGCTGACGCGTGTCGATCACGGTCACCACGTTGCCGCGTAGGTTGATGATGCCAAGCACATAGCTCGGAGCACCCGGCACAGGAGCAATCTCGGTATAGCGCAAGACTTCTTGGACCTGCATCACATTGATGCCATAGGTTTCGTTGTCCAGACGGAACGTCACCCACTGCAGAATCGGATCATCAGAACCTTGTGCAGAACTTTTCTTCATGTCCCTAGCCTCGTCATGAACCGCTCGCGGCGGCGATCGCGGGTGTATACCCCGCTGTGATTACTATAGATGCAAAGCTGCGCACATCGCACAGCCCGGCGCTATTCAATGCATCTGGTTCGCGGCCATGCGTTTAGCCGCACCACTGGCAATCAATTCCGCCAGGGATGCGACATCTAGCAAAGCGCACATATGTTCAATAACCGTACCCGCCAGCCACGGACGCTGTGTGCGCTGGCTGCGCCATTTGACCTCGTTGGGGTCGAGACGAATAGAGCGACTGACTTGATGCACCGCCAGCCCCCACTCATAGCCCTCAACAGAAATCACATACTGCAAACCTTCGCGAAAATCATCGCGGTAACGATCCGGCATCACCCAGCGCGCGGTATCCAGCACCTTCAAGTTGCCGGCCTGGGACGGCAGTATGCCGAGAAACCAGTCTGGCTGGCCAAATAATGGCGTAAGTTCCTGGCCTTCCAGGGGGTAAATTGAGCCTAGGCATACCAGCGGAACAGCTAGCGTCAGCCCGGCAACATCAAACAGCAGACACTCGAAAGGCCCCTGAGCCCACTCAGGCCGGCCCTGCAGCACCGGCTCAGGCACCACCAGCACCTGCGGAGCAGGCTGCATAGCCTCGACCACCACAGGGGCTGCAACCACCTCCTGCGGCGGTTCAACCTGAACTTCAATTTTCGGCGCAGGCATCTCGATGGTAGGCAACACCAACGGCCGCGGCGCCAGCTCAATCACGGGCTTGACCGTCACAGCTTGTACCTGCGGCATGGTGCGGGCATCGCGCACCTGCTCTTCCAGCACCGCAGCCTCAAACTCATCCAGAGTGATGCTTTCGGCAAACTCGACCGCAGCCTCCTGCAGCAAGCCGTCCAAATAGGACTGCAAGGCCAGTTGCGAACGTGTAGCGGTGGCTAGGGGACGACTCATGAATACAACCCGCAATAACAATCTGTACAGACTATCGGCCGCGCTAGCGACAGACTTGAGCCTATATCTTCAGCATAGCCGTTCATCTCAAGCGACCTGTGCGGCAATCTGCTGCGACAACAGGTGTTTGAGCAACGCCCGGTAGGCGATTACCCCTCGGCTATTGTTGTCGAACGTTGACGGTGTAAGCCCCGCTCGGCTGGCATCACGCAAGCGTGTATCCACCGGAATATAGGCCGGCCACAGATGCTCAGGGTAAGTATTGCGCAACACCCGCAGTGTACCCATGGAGGCCTGGGTACGCCGGTCGAACAGGGTCGGTACGATGGTATAAGGCAACGCCTGCTGACGCGAACGGTTGATCATCGCCAGGGTATTGACCATGCGTTCCAGACCTTTGACGGCGAGAAACTCAGTCTGCACCGGAATCACCAGCTGCTGGCTGGCGGCCAGAGCGTTGACCATCAGCACGCCAAGCAAGGGCGGGCTGTCGATCACCGCATGGTCGAAATCTTGCCAGAGCTGCGCCAGACTCTTGGCAATCACCAGGCCCAGGCCGCTCTGTCCAGGCGACTGGCGCTCCAGCGTGGCCAGCGCAGTACTCGACGGCAACAGGGAGATGCGCTCATTGCTCGTAGGCAACAGCAATTGCTGCGGCAAGCCACGCGGCACGCTGCCCTTATGCTGAAACAGATCGAAACTGCTGTGCTCCAGGCTGTCCGGGTCGTGCCCGAAATAGCTGGTCATCGACCCATGGGGATCGAGATCGACGATCACCACACGCTTGCCAGCATCAGCCAACAGGCCTGCCAGAGCGATTGATGTGGTGGTCTTGCCGACTCCACCTTTTTGATTGGCTACTGCCCAGACTCTCATCGTTATCATCCTCCCGGTACAGCTACAGCCTGACCGAGAACGGGGCCACCCTTATGGGGCCGGCGACGGGGGATTGACGGCACCCGTTTGCGGGGCCGGCGCTGCCGGGGCTGGTGCAGGTTGCGTGCCAGCCCGCTGCAAGGCCGCATCGGGTTTGGCATTGGCGCTGCCGACACCACTCACACTACGGCGCACATCTAGATTGCGCGAGATTACCAACACCACCCGCCGATTACGCCCGCGCCCCTCGGCGGTGGTGTTATCCGCAACAGGCTGGAACTCACCATAACCGACTGCTGCAAGCCTACTGGGGTTGACCCCATCAATAGTCAGCATACGCACGATACTGGCAGCCCGCGCGGTAGAGAGCTCCCAGTTGGTCGGGAACTGGGCTGTTTGAATCGGTAGGTTGTCGGTAAAGCCTTCCACGTGAATTGGGTTTTCGTAAGGTGCCAGAATTTTGGCTACTTTTTCGATAATGTCGAAAGCCGCATTGTTGGGTATGGCGTCGCCGCTGGTAAACAGCAGGCTGGAGCTGAGTTCAATCTCAATCCACAACTCATTGCCACTGACCTTGAGCTGTTCGGACTGAATCAAGTCACCGAATGCCTCACGCACGCTGCTGGCAATGCTCTGCAGATCATCGGCGGATGACTGCGCACTTTCCTCATCCACCAGCGAACGATCCGGCTCAGTGGTGCGCGGCCGCTCCTCACCCACCGGAATCGGTTTGATGGCCCGATCAGGCTGATTGAACACCCCAGTCAGGCTGTCCGAAAGAATTTTGTACTTGCCTTCGTTAATCGAGGAAATCGAATACATGACCACAAAGAACGCGAACAGCAAGGTGATGAAGTCGGCATAGGACACCAGCCAACGTTCGTGGTTTTCATGTTCTTCTTGATGACGCCTGCGGGCCATTTGGTATCCCCATCAATCCATAAAGCCTTGCAGCTTCAATTCGATGGAGCGCGGGTTTTCACCCTCTGCAATCGACAAGATACCCTCGAGCAGCATCTCGCGGTAACGCGATTGGCGCTGAGCGATAGCCTTGAGTTTGTTGCCAATGGGCAGCAGCAGTAAATTGGCAAAACCCACGCCATAGATGGTCGCCACAAAAGCCACGGCAATCCCACTGCCAAGCATGCTCGGGTCGGCCAGGTTGCCCATCACGTGAATCAGCCCCATCACCGCACCGATAATGCCAATGGTCGGCGCGTAGCCACCCATGCTTTCAAACACCTTGGCAGCCTGAATATCGCGACCTTCCTGGGTGTACAGATCAACTTCAAGAATACTGCGAATGGCCTCAGGCTCTGCGCCATCGACTAACAGCTGCAAGCCTTTGCGGGCATAAGGGTCGGCTTCAACATCGGCCACTGCCTCAAGGCCAAGCAGGCCTTCCTTGCGCGCGGTCATACTCCAGCCAACCACCCGGTTGATGCCGCCGGCCAGGTCCACACGCGGCGGAAAAAAGATCCAACCAATGATTGCCAAAGCCCGCTTGAACACGTTCATCGGCGCCTGCAAAAACGCCGCACCCAGGGTGCCGCCAATCACAATCAGCGCAGCAGGCCCATTGAGTAGAGCTGCAGCATGGCCGCCTTCGAGGTAGTTGCCGCCAAGGATCGCGACAAATGCCAGGATGACCCCAATAAGGCTCAGTACATCCATTAAATGCAGGTCTCCGCCAAGTGCCTGCCGATATCATCCAGTGAGTAGATGGCGTCGGCCAGGTTGGCTTTGACGATGGCCATAGGCATGCCGTAGATCACGCAACTGGCTTCGTCTTGCGCCCACACCTGGCTGCCACCCTGTTTGAGCAAGCGCGCGCCTTCACGGCCGTCCGCGCCCATACCGGTCAGCACCACCGCCAGCACCTTGTCGCCATAGGACTTGGCCACCGAACCGAAGGTGATATCGACACAAGGCTTGTAGTTAAGGCGCTCATCACCAGGAAGGATTTTCACCACACCGCGTGCATCGACCATCATCTGCTTGCCGCCTGGCGCCAGCAGCGCTAGGCCGGGGCGCAACACATCACCGTCCTCGGCTTCCTTGACACTGATGCGGCACAACTTGTCGAGGCGCTCGGCAAAGGCCTTGGTGAAAGCAGCAGGCATATGCTGGATCAGCACAATTGGCGCAGGAAAATTAGCCGGTAACTGGGTCAGTACACGCTGTAGCGCCACCGGCCCACCGGTCGAGGTACCAATCGCAACCAACTTATAGGATTTACGCTTAGGCGCAGCACTGACAACAGCTGGCGCGGGAGCCGCAGCAGGGCGGGCCAAGGTGCTAGTGGTAGTTGCAGGACGTGCCGCAGGCTTGGTTGGCGAAGCAGATGTCGTGGCAGGCGCTGCCACAGGAGGCGGACTCAAACTACGACGGTTACTGCGCGCAATGGTATGAATTTTTTCGCAGAGCAGCTGTTTAACCCGCTCCGGGTTGCGCGAGATATCCTCGAAATTCTTCGGTAGGAAATCCACCGCTCCGGCTTCCAGCGCATCCAGCGTAACGCGAGCGCCCTCGTGGGTCAGCGAGGAAAACATCAACACCGGCGTCGGGCAGCGCTGCATGATGTTACGCACAGCCGTGATGCCATCCATCATCGGCATCTCGTAATCCATGGTGATCACATCGGGCTTGAGCGCCTGGGCCTGTTCGATGGCTTCACGGCCGTTAGTGGCGGTGCCGATTACCTGAATGTTTGGGTCGGCTGAAAGAATTTCCGACACGCGCCGACGAAAAAAACCGGAGTCATCAACCACCAACACCTTAACAGCCATAAACACTCCTAAGCGGCGCGACAGATAGCTGCGCCGCTAACAATCAGATACGCCGGGCATAACGTTTAAGCATGCTCGGCACGTCAAGAATCAGGGCAATACGTCCATCACCGGTAATGGTCGCGCCCGACATGCCTGGAGTGCCCTGCAGCATTTTGCCCAGCGGCTTGATCACCACTTCTTCCTGGCCGACCAGCTGATCGACCACAAAGCCGATACGTTGACTGCCAACGGTGAGAATCACCACATGCCCCTCGCCTTGCTCGACGTGGGCGGCACTGCCGATCAGCCAGCGCTTGAGGTAGAACAGCGGCAGGGCCTTGTCACGCACAATGACCACTTCCTGACCGTCGACCACATTGGTTCGCGACAGGTCGAGGTGGAAGATTTCGTTGACGTTGACCAGCGGGAAAGCAAACGCCTGATTGGCCAGCATCACCATCAGCGTCGGCATAATGGCCAGAGTCAGCGGCACCTTGATGACGATTTTCGAGCCCTGGCCCTTAACCGAAAACACGTTGACCGTGCCATTAAGCTGGGAAATCTTGGTTTTCACCACGTCCATGCCCACACCGCGACCGGAAACATCGGAAATCTCGGTTTTGGTCGAGAACCCCGGTGCGAAGATCAGGTTGTAGCACTCGAATTCGTTGAGACGGTCGGCGGCATCTTTATCCAGCAGACCTTTTTCTACAGCCTTGGCCCGCAGCTGATCGGCATCCATACCTTTGCCGTCATCGGAGATCGACAGCAGGATATGGTCGCCCTCCTGCTCGGCGGACAGGATCACCTTGCCGCCACGTGGCTTGCCTGAAGCTTCACGCTCTTCCGGGGTTTCAATACCGTGGTCGACCGCGTTGCGCACCAAGTGGACCAACGGATCGGCCAGCGCCTCGACCAGGTTCTTGTCGAGGTCGGTTTCTTCGCCGACCAGTTCCAGATTGATCTCTTTTTTCAAGTTGCGCGCTAGATCGCGGACCAAGCGTGGGAAGCGTCCGAAGACCTTTTTGATTGGCTGCATGCGGGTTTTCATTACTGCGGTCTGCAGATCAGCCGTTACCACATCCAGATTAGACACCGCCTTGGACATGGCCTCATCGCCACTGCTGGCGCCCAGACGCACCAGGCGGTTACGCACCAGCACTAGCTCACCGACCATGTTCATGATTTCATCCAGCCGCGCGGTATCAACCCGCACAGTGGTTTCCGCCTCGCTAGGCGGCGCAGCTTTCTCGGCTGCAGGCGCGGCTGCCGGAGCAGCAGGCGCCTTGGCCGGCTCCGTTTTAGCTGCAGGTTTTGCAGCTGGCTTGGCAGCGACCTTTGCAGGCTCCGCAGGCTTAGCTACTGGAGCTGCCGGAACTGCTGCAGGCTTGATCGCCTCAGGCTCAACAAACTTGCCTTTGCCATGCAGCTGATCAAGCAGTGCTTCGAACTCGTCGTCGGTGATATCACCGCTCGGGGGTGCTGCAGGCTCAGACTTGGCCGCTGGCGCGGCGGGTGCCGATACAGGTGGCGGAACAAACTGACCCTTACCATGCAACTGATCGAGCAGCGACTCGAATTCATCATCGGTGATTTCATCGCCAGACGCCGCTACTGGCTTGGCCGGAGCAGGTGCAGGTGCAACATCAGGGGCCACAAACTGGCCTTTGCCATGCAGCTGATCGAGCAATGACTCGAATTCATCATCAGTAATTTCATCACTGCTAGCAGCGCTCGGAACTTGCGCCGGAGATTCATCCAAGGCGCCCAGCAAATGCTCGAACTCACTGTCCGTGATATCGCCTGCGGTCTCAGCAACTTCAGGTTCAGGTTCAGGCTCAACGTGCGCTTCAGCCGACACAGTGTCTTCTGCGCCAGCCGGCTCAGCCAAACGGGCTAAGGCGGCCAGCAGCTCAGGGGTGGCGGGGGTTAGATCGGTACGCTCACGCACCTCGGTAAACATGCTGTTGACGGCATCCAGTGCTTCCAGCACCACATCCATCAACGCGGAGTCGACGCGCCGCTCACCCTTACGCAGGATGTCGAAGACGTTTTCTGCGATATGGCAGCATTCCACCAGCTCATTGAGCTGGAGAAAACCGGCACCACCTTTGACGGTATGAAACCCGCGAAAGATAGCGTTGAGCAGATTCATGTCATCCGGGCGACTTTCCAGCTCTACGAGCTGCTCGGACAGTAGTTCAAGAATCTCGCCGGCCTCTACCAGGAAGTCCTGGAGGATTTCTTCATCGGCGCCGAAGCTCATAAGACGTGCTCCTAAAATCCCAGGCTGGAAAGCAGGTCGTCGACATCATCCTGATTGGATGCGACGTCTTCACGCTTATCGGCATGAATCTGCGGACCTTCACCACGCGAAGGCTCTTTTTGTTTTTCTTGTTCGGCGCGGAGCAACTCGTGGTTGTGCTCAATGCCGGCAAATTGGTCCACCTGACTGGCCATCAGCACCAGTTTCAGCAGGTTGCTTTCCACTTCGGTAACCAGCTGCGTTACACGCTTGATCACCTGCCCTGTAAGGTCCTGGTAGTCCTGAGCCAGCAGAATGTCGTTGAGGTGCCCGGATATCTTGGCGCCATCACGCTCGCTACTAGCTAGAAACAGCTCAACACGCTTGGCCAACTCACGGAAGCCATCGGCGCTCATCTCGCGGCGCATAAAGCGCCCCCAATCAGCGCTCAGGCTATGTGCCTCACTACTGAGGTCATTAACCAATGGGGCACTCTGCTCAACCAGATCCATGGTGCGATTGGCCGCTTTTTCGGTCATCGTCACCACGTAATTCAGCCGTTCAGTGGCATCGGTTATTTGCGAAACCTCCGTGGCATGCGGCATATGGGGGTCGAGCTGGAAATTGACGATGGCGTTGTGCAGCTCACGCGTCAGCTTGCCGACTTCGTGATACAGACCACGGTCACGCGCCTTGTTGAGCTCATGTATCAGCTGTACCGCTTCACCAAAGTTGCCTTGTTCCAGGCTATCTACCAGTTGGCGAGCGTTGTGTTTCAGGGTCGACTCAAGGTCACCCTGAACGGAATCTTTATGTTCCATAGCACCCTCATGGCAGACATCAGCCGTTGACCCGCTCGAAGATTTTCTCGATCTTCTCTTTCAGCACTTGGGCGGTGAACGGTTTAACTACATAACCGTTAACCCCAGCCTGGGCTGCTTCGATGATCTGATCGCGCTTGGCTTCTGCAGTAACCATCAACACCGGTAGCGTTTTCAGGCGTTCATCTGCGCGAACCGCACGCAGCAGGTCGATACCCGTCATACCGGGCATGTTCCAGTCAGTCACCAGAAAATCGAAACTGCCGCTCTGGAGCATGGGCAGCGCGGTGACGCCATCATCGGCTTCCGCTGTGTTGGTGAACCCCAAGTCACGCAGGAGGTTCTTGATGATCCGTCGCATCGTTGAAAAGTCATCAACGATGAGGATTTTCATGTTCTTGTCCAAGTCGACCTCCGTACAGTCCCAAACGCACCCAGCAACCTGTATGCGCTTTTAATCGTGAAACCGGCCCAGCGTTAGCAAATGCAACTCAATGTGCGCGCCACTCGCCCAGACGAGCGCGTAAACGAGCGGCACACTGACTGTGTAGTTGGCTTACACGTGATTCGCTAACCCCCAACACCTCGCCGATCTCTTTAAGATTCAATTCTTCATCGTAATATAGCGCTAACACTAGACGCTCGCGCTCCGGCAGGTTGGCAATAGCATCTGCCAAGGCCGCCTGAAAGCGTTCATCTTCCAGATCACGAGAAGGTTCGAGGTGGTTGCTGCCAGCGTCTTCACCCAGCCCGCCGTGCTCGCCGTCCTGCAACAGGTCGTCGAAACTGAACAGGCGGCTGCCTAAAGTGTCGCCAAGAATGCCGTAGTAATCCTCGAGACTCAATTGGAGTTCGGCCGCAACCTCTTGATCTTTAGCGTCTCTGCCAGTTCTAGCCTCAATTTTTCTAATCGCATCACTGACCATGCGGCTATTGCGATGCACCGAGCGTGGCGCCCAGTCACCTTTGCGCACCTCATCGAGCATCGAACCACGAATGCGAATACCGGCGAATGTCTCGAAACTGGCGCCTTTGCTGGAGTCGTATTTTTTTGACGCTTCGAGCAGACCGATCATACCGGCCTGGATCAAGTCGTCGACCTGCACATTGGCCGGCAGACGGGCCAACAGGTGATAGGCAATGCGTTTGACTAGGGGCGCGTAGCGCTCGATCAACTGGTGCTGGGAGTCCTGCGCCTGCGCCTTGCTATACATACGAAGTCCAGAGGCTGCTGTCATATGGCCGTGTCCGCGATCGGTTGCTGCACCAGACGCTCAACGAAAAACTCCAAATGACCGCGCGGGTTAGCCGGTAACGGCCAGGCGTCGACTTTCTGGGCTATCGCCTTGAACGCCAGCGCGCACTTCGAGCGCGGGAAGGCTTCGTAGACCGCGCGCTGCTTCTGCACGGCCTTGCGTACTGACTCGTCGTAAGGCACTGCACCTACATACTGCAGGGCAACATCGAGAAAGCGATCAGTCACTTTAGTCAGCTTAGCAAAGAGGTTGCGACCTTCCTGCGGGCTGTGGGCCATATTGGCCAATACGCGAAAACGATTCATGCCGTGGTCGCGGTTGAGCAGCTTGATCAGCGCGTAGGCGTCGGTAATCGACGTGGGCTCATCGCACACCACCACCAACACTTCCTGGGCCGCGCGCACGAAGCTGACGACACCATCACCAATACCGGCGGCGGTGTCGATAATCAGCACATCGAGGTTGTCGCTGATATCACTGAAGGCCTGGATCAGCCCGGCATGCTGCATGGGCGATAGCTGCACCATGCTCTGAATGCCAGACGCTGCTGGCACGATACGAATGCCGCCAGGCCCCTGCAGCAACACATCACGCAGTTCACACTCGCCGCTGATGACGTCTTCCAGGGTGCGTTTAGCGCTTAGGCCAAGCAGCACATCGACGTTGGCCAAGCCCAAGTCGGCGTCCATCAGCATTACCCGGCGGCCGAGATCAGCCAGGGCCAACGCCAGGTTCACCGAGACGTTGGTCTTACCGACGCCACCTTTGCCGCCGGTCACCGCAATCACCTGTACGGGATGCATACCCATGTTTTCTAACACCTTGTCTAACTTCGACTGGAGCCACTTGGTCGGCTAAGCACGTTTCAATTCCAACAACCTGCCACTTAACTGACGCGTCGTGCAGGTTGCTGGTAAAGGCCGGCAAACATCTCCGCCATCGTATCCTCGCTTGGATCTTGGGTCGCCTGCAGCCCTACGGCTCGGCTCACCAACTGATGACTGCGGGGAATCTGCAAGTCATCGGGAATGCGTGGCCCATCAGTGAGATAGGCTACCGGTAGACGCTGGCTAATAGCCAGTCCTAAAACCTCACCCAGGCTGGTGGCTTCATCTGCTTTGGTCAGGATGCAACCAGACAAGCCGCAGCGCTTATAACTATGGTAGGCGGCTTTCAGCACTTGGCCCTGGCTGGTGGCGGCCATTACTAGATAATTTTTTGCGTTGACGCCACGGCTGGCCAGGGTTTCCAGCTGCATACGCAGGGCTGGGTCGTTGGCGGGCAGGCCGGCAGTATCGATCAGCACCACTCGCTTGCGCGCCAGCGGAGCCAGGGCCTGGGTCAGCGACTGACCCGGATCGACCAGGGTCACCGGGACATTGAGAATACGCCCCAGAGTCTTGAGTTGCTCCTGAGCACCAATGCGGTAGCTGTCCAGGCTGACCAGGGCAATATGCTGCGCGCCGTACTTGAGTACGTAACGCGCGGCCAGCTTGGCTAGAGTGGTGGTCTTACCCATGCCAGCTGGGCCCACCAGGGCGATCACACCACCCTCTTCCATCGGCTCCTGCTTCGGCGTCTTGATCGCATGAGCCAGGTGCGCCAGCAGCATGCGCCAGGCTTGGCGGGGCTCGGTTACGTTACTGACACGTTCGAGCAGCGCTTTCGATAATTCGGCCGACAATCCCATACGCTGCAGACGGCGCCACAGATTGGCTTGCTGCGGACGGCGGTTCTGCAGCTGCCCCCAGGCAATCGAACCCAACTGCACTTCAATCAGCTCGCGCAGGCCATGCAGCTCGAAACGCATCGCATCCAGGGCGCGCTGATCGGTTACCGCAGCAGGCGCAGCCTGAGATTTGCGCATGACGGCAGCCAGGCTGTCAGCAGGCAAGCTGTCGGCAGCGCCAAACAGCTGGCGGTCTTTGCCGGCATCAACCTGAGTACGGGTGGTCAGCTCGGCCTGGGCCGTGGCGATTTTTGCCTGGGTCTTGCGCAACTCGGCTTCCAGCGCCGGATTGGGCTGACGGGCTGGCGCGGCAGGCACCTGATAATCCAGCGCAGCGGTCAGTTCGACACCGCCGGCTACCCGGCGATTACCAATGATCGAGGCATCGGCACCCAGCTCATCACGCACCAACTTCATGGCGGTACGCATATCGGCGGCGAAAAAGCGTTTGACCTGCATGGCCTGTAACCTCGATTAGTTCTGCCCCACCGTCGCAACGATGGTGACCTGCTTGTTATCCGGAATTTCCTGGTATGCCAGTACATGGATACTCGGAACCGCCAGCCGCGCGAATCGCGAGAGCATCGCCCGGACCGGACCGGCCACCAGCAAAATCACTGGCTTGCCGAGCATCTCCTGGCGCTGCGCCGCTTCCACCAGGGAACGCTGCAGCTTCTCGGCCATGCCTGGCTCCAGGAGGATGCCCTCCTCGGAGCCTTGACCGGCCTTCTGAATACTGTTGAGCAATATCTGTTCCAACCTGGGCTCCAGGGTGATCACAGGCAGCTCCAGCTCTAGTCCCACAATGCTTTGCACGATTGCACGGGCCAACGCGACGCGTACCGCCGCCACCATCGCGGCGGGATCTTGACTCTTCACCGAGACATTGGCGATGGCTTCCGCAATGGTGCGGATATCGCGTACCGGTACTTGCTCCTGCAGCAGGCTCTGCAGCACCTTGAGCAGGGTCGACAGGGAGATCATCCCTGGCACCAGCTCTTCAGCCAGTTTGGGCGAGCTTTTGGCCAGCAGCTGCATCAACTGCTGCACTTCCTCATGCCCTAGAAGCTCGTGGGCATGCTTGTGCAGCACTTGGTTGAGGTGGGTGGCGACCACGGTGCTGGCGTCCACCACGGTGTAACCGAGGGATTGCGCCTGATCGCGCTGGCTCGGGTCGATCCACACCGCCTCCAAGCCAAATGCCGGGTCTTTGGCGGCGATGCCGTTAAGCGGACCAAACACCTGTCCAGGGTTGATCGCCAGCTCGCGATCCGGGTGTACCTCCGCTTCAGCCACACTTACCCCCATCAAAGTCAGGCGATAGGCATTGGGCTGCAGATCAAGGTTGTCGCGGATGTGCACCGAAGGCATCAAAAAGCCCATTTCCTGGGAAAGCTTCTTGCGCACACCTTTGATACGCGCCAGCAGTTGGCCACCCTGGTTACGGTCCACCAGTGGAATCAGGCGGTAACCTACTTCCAGGCCGACCATATCCACCGGCGTCACGTCATCCCAGCCCAGTTCCTTGACCTCCTGCGCTTTCTGCGCTGGCAGTAATTCTTGTTGACGCTGTACTTCCTTGATCTCGTTTTCCTTGGTCGCACGCTGCTTATTAGCAATCCAGTAAGCAGCACCCGCAGCCACCAGACCCAGACTGATAAAGGAGAAATGCGGCATGCCGGGAACCAACCCCATGGCGATCATCACTGCGGCCGTCACTGCCAGCGCGCGCGGCGAAGCGAACATTTGCCGATTGACCTGCGCACCCATGTCCTCCGAACTGGACACCCGGGTAACCATAATGGCGGCAGCGGTAGAAAGCAGCAGCGAAGGAATCTGCGCCACCAGACCGTCACCAATGGTCAGCAATGTGTAAATGCGCCCCGCGTCGGCGAAGCTCAGGGAGTGCTGAAATATGCCGATGGCGATGCCGCCGATCAGGTTGATAAACAGAATCAGTAGGCCGGCAATCGCATCACCGCGAACAAACTTGCTGGCACCGTCCATGGAGCCATAGAAGTCAGCTTCTTGGGAAACCTCGGAACGGCGCTTCTTGGCTTCAACCTGATCGATCAAACCCGCATTCAGGTCGGCGTCGATAGCCATCTGCTTACCAGGCATGGCATCCAGGGTAAAACGTGCGCTGACTTCGGAGATACGCCCAGCGCCCTTAGTGACCACCACGAAGTTGATGATCATAAGGATGGCGAACACCACGATACCGACTACGTAGTTACCGCCAATCACTACCTCACCAAAGGCCTGGATCACCTTACCCGCAGCATCGTGGCCATCCTGACCATTGAGCAGCACCACGCGCGTAGATGCGACGTTGAGCGCCAGACGCAGCAAGGTTGCCGCCAGCAAAATGGTCGGAAATACGGCGAAATCCAGCGGGCGCAAGGCGTAGATCGCCACCAGCAGCACGACAATCGACAGGGCAATACTGAAGGTAAAAAGTACATCGAGGAGGAACGGCGGAATCGGCAGCATGACCATGCCGAGCATGACCAGCAGCATCAGCGGTATGCCCAGATTGCCCTGCTTCAACCCCGACAGGTTGCTGCGCACATCACCGATCATTTGCGAGCGATCTATTGCCACACCACTACCCCAGCCAATTCAATCTTTTGACGCGAGTCGCGCCTTTGGGGAGGGTTTTGCAAGAAGCTGTCCAACTTTGCCAGGCTAAGCCAAACAACAGTCGAGCCAGATGCAATGGCTAATCGTCACTCGTCGCGGCGTAAATCCGGCGGGATTGGCATATCTGGCAGCGGACCTGGGCGCTTGCCCTTGCCCGCCTGGTATTGACGCAGCTGGTAGACGTAGGCCAACACCTGAGCGATGGCCAGGTACAGGCCAGCAGGGATTTCCTGATCCAGCTCGGTGGAATAGAACACCGCCCGCGCCAGGGCTGGCGACTCCAGCACCATGACTTTGTGCTCATTGGCAATTTCGCGAATCTTCAAGGCGGTGAAATCGCCACCCTTGGCCAGCAGCACCGGTGCGCTACCCTTGGCCGGGTCGTATTTCAGGGCCACGGCAAAGTGCGTCGGGTTGGTGATGACCACGTCGGCGCCCGGCACCGACTGCATCATGCGCCGCTCGGCCATTTCCCGCTGCAACTGGCGAATACGCTGTTTGACTTCGGGCTTACCCTCGCTGTCTTTGTACTCGTCGCGCACTTCCTGCTTGGTCATCATCAGTTTCTGCTTGCTGCTCCAGAGCTGGAACGGCACATCCACCGCTGCGATCAAGATCAAACCGCAGGACATCCAAAGCGCACTCCAGCCAACCACCGTCATCGAATGCAGAATGGCGGAGTCAATTGGCTCATGGACAATCGCCAGTATGTCGTCCTTCCAGGCAGACAACACTGCAACCCCCACCAGCAAGATCAGAATGAATTTGGCCAAGGCCTTGAGTAACTCAACCAGAGCACTGGCCGAGAACATTCGTTTAAGCCCCGCCAAAGGATTCATTCGACTCATCTTAGGAGCCATGGCTTCAGCAGAAAACAACCAGCCACCCAGCGAAATTGGCCCAACAATCGATACGACCAGCAGAAGCATGAGCAGTGGGAACAGCGCCTCAAGTGCGATCTGCCCCGAGGCAGCCAACCACAGCCCCATAGTGCGCTCATCCATGATCGCCTCGCGTGGCAGAGAAAAGTTGCCACGCATGATGTCCAGCATGGAATTGCCGATACTGCCGCCGAACGCCAACATGCCGCCAAATCCGCCCATGGTCACAGCGAGGGTGTTTAGCTCTTTAGAGCGGGCAATCTGACCCTTCTCACGCGATTCGCGTACGCGTTTCTCCGTGGGTTCCTCACTTTTATCGGCACCACTCTCGGATTCGGCCATGGCTTAACTCGCCCCCGCCATTTCACGCAAAAATTGCAACGCCTCGGTGGCAAACACCTGGTACTGCGCAAGGATATCGGCCATGCCGATCCAGACGATGACCAGCCCCAGCACCAGGGTCAGTGGGAAACCAATAGAGAAGATATTCAACTGCGGCGCGGCGCGGGTCATTACCCCAAATGCCAAGTTGACCACCAACAGCGCAGTAATCGCCGGCAATACCAGAAGTAAGGCAGCCCCCAACACCCAGCTCAGCTTATTGGCAATTTCCCAGTAATTTTCTACCAGAAACCCACCGCCAACCGGCAAGGTGAAAAAGCTCTCGGTGATCACTTCAAACACCACCAGATGGGCATTCATGGCGAGAAACAGCAAGGTCACCAGAATCATGAATACCTGACCGATTACCGGAACCGAAATACCGTTGGCCGGATCGACCATGGAGGCAAAGCCCAGGCCCATCTGCATAGCAACGATCTGCCCGGCAATCGCAAATACCTGGAAAAACAGCTGCAGAACAAAGCCGAGCATCATGCCAATCAGAATTTCCTGAGCAATCCAGATAAAGGCCTGCACGCTGATGGCATCGATCACTGGCATCGGCGGCAGGGTCGGCATGATCGCCAGGCAGATGGCCAGCGCCAAATACAGACGCACCCGCGCCGACACAAGCTGGGTGCCGATGATCGGCATAAACATCAGCAGCGCGGCAATGCGAAACAGCGGCAGCAGAAAACTGCCCACCCAGGCACCGATCTGCTCGTTGCTTAGCTCGAGCATGTCAGCCGATCAGCATCGGAATATTCATGATCAGGTTCTCGGTGTATTCCATCAACTGACGCACCAGCCAGGGACCGGCAAATATCAGCACCAGAAGAATAACCAGTAGCCTGGGCAGAAAGCTCAGGGTCTGCTCGTTAATCTGGGTCGCAGCCTGGAACATCGCCACTAACAAGCCGACTATCAGGCTCGGCACGACCAGAATCGCTACGATGCTGGCGGTCAGCCACAGGGCACCGCGCACAATATCTACCGCCACTTCGGGGGTCATGGTTAAGTCCCTCCGAAACTGGCGGCCAGGGTGCCCATGATCAACGCCCAGCCATCAATCAGCACAAACAACATGATCTTAAACGGCAGGGAAATAATCAGCGGCGAGAGCATCATCATGCCCATCGCCATCAGGATACTGGCGACCACCATGTCGATGATCAGAAACGGAATAAAGATCATAAAACCGATCTGGAAAGCAGTTTTCAGCTCAGAGGTGACAAACGCCGGTACTAAGATGGTCAGCGGCGCATCTTCCGGGGTGGCAATGTCGGTGCGCTTGGACAGGCGAACAAACAACTCCAGATCGCTTTCGCGGGTCTGCGACAGCATAAAGTTTTTGATTGGCCCTTCAGCCTTGAGAATCGCCTCCTGCGCCGGCATCTGCTCGTTCAGGTAGGGTTGCAGCGCCTCGCGGTTAATCTGGTCGAATACCGGCGCCATGATAAACATGGTCAAAAACAGCGCCAGTCCGACCAGAATCTGGTTAGAAGGCGTCTGCTGCAACCCCAGGGCCTGACGCAGAATCGAGAAGACAATAATGATTCGGGTAAAGCTGGTCATCAGCATGACGAACGCTGGAATAAAGCTCAGCGCAGTCATGATCAATAGGATCTGCAGACTGACCGAATACTCCTGCTGCCCCGCCGCGTCGGTACTCAGGGTGATTGCCGGGATCGACAGCGGGTTGCTGCCCGACTGAATCAAGGTGCTGGCAGTCGGCGGATCTGCGGCAAACGCAAGCGAAGCCCCCAGGCTAAAAACCAACACCAGCAACAAACGCAGCATCAAGACTTGTCCTTCTGGTCCTTGCCTAACAGCTCCATAAGGCGCTGGGCAAACTCGGTCGAGGCCGGCTCGGCATCCGGTAAATGCACCGGCTCTTTCAGTACATGCAACGAGGTAATGTTGCCTGGCGTCAGCCCCAGCAACACCTGCTCGCTGCCCACCTGCACCAGCACCAGGCGATCACGCGGCCCCAGGGCCTGGGTTGCCAGCACCTTGATCACCTGACCTCCACGCGGCACGATCTGCTGCACCCGACGCATCAGCCAGGCCAGCAGAAAGATCAGGCCAATAACCAACAGCAGGCCCAACAACAGCTGTACTAGCTGCCCGCCCATGCCCGCTCCGGCAAGGGGTACGGCCGTTTGCGCTGCCGGCTCGGCAGCCATTGCAGCAAAAGGTAGAGCCAGGCCCAGCAGAAGGATTCTATGCATGGTTAGCGCAGCTTCTTGATGCGTTCGCTTGGGCTGATCACGTCAGTCAGGCGAATGCCAAATTTCTCATTCACCACCACCACTTCACCGTGAGCAATCAGAGTGCCGTTGACCAATACATCCAGCGGCTCCCCTGCCAGGCGATCCAGCTCAACGACCGATCCTTGATTGAGCTGCAACAGGTTGCGAATGGTGATGTCGGTGCTACCGACCTCCATAGAGATCGACACCGGGATATCCAGAATCACATCCAGGTTCGGCCCTTCGAGGTTAACCGGCAGATTAAATTTCGGGGCACTGTCGAACTCTTCCATCGGCGCACGCGGCGCAGCCGGCACTGGGTCGCTGGCAGCGAGCATGGCGTCGATATCGTCCTGGCCGGCATCGCCGGCCTCAGACAATGCAGCCGCCCACTCGTCGGCAAGCGCCTGTTCCTCGGGGGAGCTTGCTTCTTCGCCTTCGTCTACATTTTCGTTTTCGTCTGCCATCGTTTTTCCTCGGCTGGCGTTGAATAGGGGAATTAGCGGTTACGCTCAATGGGGCCAAGCACCTGCAAAGCCAGTTTGCCTTTGTGCGCACCCACCTTGACCTTGAATGAGGGCACACCGTTGGCGCACAGCACCACGCTCTCAGGCAGCTCCACCGGTATCACGTCACCGGGTTGCATATGCAGAATGTCGCGCAGCTTGAGCTGACGACGGGCAACAGTCGCGCCCAGCGGTATGCTGACACCGAGAATGTCTTCGCGCAGCGCCTTGATCCAACGTTCGTCCTGATCGTCGACGTCGGACTGGAAGCCCGCGTCGAGCATCTCGCGGATCGGTTCGATCATCGAATAAGGCATGGTGATATGCAGGTCACCGCCACCGCCGTCCAGTTCGATATGGAAGGTGGAAACCACAATTACTTCACTGGGGCTGACGATGTTGGCCAGTGCAGGGTTCACTTCCGAGTTGACGTACTCGAAGTTGATATCCATGACCGCGTGCCAGGCTTCCTTGAGGTCGATAAAGGCCTGATCCAACACCATGCGCACCACGCGCAGCTCGGTGGGGGTGAACTCGCGCCCTTCGATCTTGGCGTGACGACCGTCACCACCAAAGAAGTTGTCCACCAATTTGAACACCAGCTTGGCGTCGAGAATAAACAGGCCGGTGCCACGCAACGGCTTCATTTTCACCAGATTGAGGCTAGTCGGCACATACAGCGAGTGCACGTACTCACCAAACTTCATCACCTGCACACCGCCCACCGCCACATCGGCGGAACGGCGCAGCAGGTTGAACATACTGATACGGGTATAGCGGGCGAAACGCTCGTTGATCATCTCAAGCGTCGGCATACGCCCGCGGACAATGCGGTCCTGGCTGGTCAGGTCATATTGTTTGACGCTTCCCGGTTCGGCTTCATCCTCGGTTTCAACCAAGCCGTCATCGACGCCATGCAACAAGGCATCAATTTCATCCTGGGAAAGCAGGTCTTGCACAGCCATAGACGGCTCCTGGTTACTGCAACACGAGGTTAGTGAACAACACTTGCTCAACCGTGACCTTGCCGGTCTCTTTCTCGGCTAGTTCCTGCACGCTGGCGGTCGCCTGCTGACGCAGCATTTCCTTGCCAACCGGGGTGATCAGAGAAGCAAAGTCCTGACCGGAAAACAGCATCACCAGACGGTTACGCAACACCGGCATATGTACCTTGAGCGCATCCAGGGCCGCCTGGTCGCGGGTCATCAAGGCCACACTGACCTGCATATAGCGAGCGCGGCCCTGATGGTTGAAGTTCACCACGAAAGCTGGCGACAACTCTTCATAGATGGCGGCCTGCTTGACTGGCACCGCTGGCTCAGCGCTGGCCTCTGCCTTGGCCTCTTCAGCACCTGTGTTCTTCTTGCTCAGAAAGAACCACGTCCCCCCCACAGAAAGGCCCACAGCCAGCAGCACGGCAATAACGATAATAATGATCAGCTTCATTTTGCCGGCTGGTTTCGCCTCGGCATCTGCCGGTGCGGGTGCTGCTTCTTTCTTAGCCATGCCAATAATCCGTCGTTATTCGGAGTTCTATCCGTTTTCAAAGGGTTAAGAGCAAGTGTTATGCCAGTCTGTCAACAAACCTGCTCAGTACGAGTGGCCAAGCACCTGCGGGTGATACGGCCAAGGCATCAGATAAACCCACGCCCCAAACAAAATCGCCCGACTCCCACACAATGGGAGCCGGGCGAAATGCAGTTTAGATCAGTGGGCCATGCAACTACAGCAGCAAGCACGCTATGCGTAGTAATCAACCAAGCCGCGGGCACTCACAGGCGTCGTGCGCGCTGACTCGGCAACGTTCGAGTGCAGCTCCTCATCAGCACCAAGCAACTCACCGGAGGAACCACCACGACCTTTGCCACCTTCGCCCTCCTGCCCTTGCCAGCCGCGACTGAGCGACTGATCGGAGACGTTCACGTCCAGCTGGTTCATGCCCTGCTGAGCGAACAACTCACGCAAGCGGTGCATCTGCGAATCCAGCGCTTCACGCACCCCGGCATGCGGGCTGGCGAAGGTGACCTGGCTCTGCTCCTGGTTGACGCTGATACGGACTTCCAGACGGCCCAATTCGGCAGGATCAAGCTGAATCTCGGCAGACTTGAGGTTCTGGCTGGACATCACCATCACCCGATCCACCACCGCCTCACTCCAGCCACCCTGCTGCATGGGCACCGGCTGCCCAACTACCAATGGCGCGCGTGCGGACAGCGGAGTCTGTTGGCCAATAGCCTGGCTCAGCGCATTAAGCTTGCTGACAAAGTTCTCCGGCGTGTTGTTCGCCGTACCTTCCTTCAGCGTTTCAAGACCTTTGCCGGTGAGGGCTTCGAGCTCTAGCTCCGGCAGCTCTAAAGCGTCACCCTCTATCGGCAGCTCATCCTGCACCACCTGACTGGCCAACAGGCTCTGACTGACGTTTTGCGCCTGTGCTGAGGGGGTTATTGCCTGGTCGGTCTGCAGCTTTTCCTTCGCACCCATTTCCAGAGCCATACGAACGGCCGGCAACTGGTTGAGCGCATCCAGCTCAGGATCAAAGCTGGCATCAGTCATGCTCGCCGGACCTGAGCTGGTCAGGCTCCCGCTAGTCACCAGTAGCGGCGCGGGTTCTGTGTCCAGCGCCGACTCTGCAGTCTCTTCCGCTGGCAACTCACCGGTTATACCGAGCAACAGCAGTGGATCAATCACCGCACCATCGCTTGCCGGATCAGTCGGCAAAGGCTTGCCGCTATCGGCAACCTCGGCCTGTCCGACGGCAGCTTGTGCCTGCTCATCCTGTGGCTCTTCTTTGTCTACCTTGCTTTCACGCGCAGGTTTTGCAGGCGCGTCACTGCGCTCGGCAGCCTTGGCCTGACGCTCTTTTGCATACACCTGAGAGAAGCTGGAAGCCTCATTTTTATTGGGCTGCGCGGGTTTCCCCGGCGGTTTTGATGCAGCAGCCCTGGGCTTTACTTCAGGTGCCGACTTGAGCAGCAGATCGGGGGCAACGGACATGGATACTCTCCGTTCAGGGTTGGTCGTGCGGAGAGTTTTGCAAGGCGCGGGCCAACTTGGTGGCAGGCAGGTTCAGCGGGGTGAAATGCAGCAATACAGGGACAGAAGTAGCAAGACTAGTGCCGATAACGCTGGCGCTCGGACTTGAGAAGAATGCGCACAATGGCAAACTCACGCTCGATCTGCTCAACCAGTTCAGGGGCCTGTTCCAGCTGTTCACGCCGGCCGGCTTCCTCCAGCTGCTTGCACAGCCCAGCCAGCATCAGCGCGCCCATATTGCTGCAACTGCCTTTGAAGCTGTGTGCAGCCAGGCGCAAACTCTGCGCATCGGCAGCCCGCTCAGCCTGGCGCAGCACCAACAGGCGCTCTTCGGAGTCGATCAGGAAGGTATCCAGCAGCACCGGGTATTCATCTTCCATGACGTCCTGCAAAGCCGCCAGTACAGTGCTATCAAGGTGAATATCGGACAACGGCTCGCTCCCCTCGCATGTTGCCCCGGATTATGCCCCAGGCAACCAGGAAAACTCTACGCGCACCCCCGGTTCGCCGTCGCCCCAACTGCAGCGCTCACTCAATTGCCTGACCAATGCCAGCCCACGACCACTCAAGCTATGAGCATCGCGAGGTTCTGTGGGCAATTGTTGGGCATCAAAGCCAGAGCCGCTGTCTTCAACCCGAACAATTAGACGCCCACCAGCACCCTCAGGCAGCAATTGCAGGTGAAAGCGCACATAGCCATCGGTCAGCGCCGCCAGTCGCACGCTGCGTTGGCGGTAATACTCGGCAAACCCCTCGGCATTCGCCTTGAGCGCTGAATCCAGACCCAATACGCCGTGCTCCAGGGCATTCGAATACAGCTCGGCCAGTACACTGAACAAGGCGCCGCCCTGAGGCCGCAGACCCTGCACCTCAAGTAGCAGCTGCAAGAGGAACGGCAAGGGATTGAAGTGACGCAGGGTTTCCCCGCGAAACTCGAAGCTGGCCGACCAGTCCAGTGAATGGCTCTGGCCATTGTCGGCAAATGCCAGCGGCGGCCGGCTCAGCTCGGCGTCATCAACCAGGCTGACCTCAAGTAGGGTGACATCATCCTGCTGCTCGCCACTAAAGTCGGTCAGCGCCTGCTGGATCTCGCCAAACAACGCCGCTTGCTGGCGATTGGCGGCAAACACCTCAAGCAGGCGCCCTTCCCCAAACAACTCACCCTGCTTATTGCAAGCCTCCAGCACGCCATCGGAAAGCAAAAAAACCCGATCCCCAAGGGCCAGTGGATAAACCTCATACTTATCGTTGAACGCCGTAGGCTCCAGCACCCCCAATGGCAAATGCCGCGACACCAACGGCAAGCGCTCACCACTACCACGCAGCAGATACCCATCCGGCAGGCCGCCGTTCCACACCTCGACCACCTGACGCTGAAAACTGATATTCAACACGGTGGCGCAGCAGAACACCCCCACAGGGAGAATGCGTTTGAGCTTGGCGTTGATCTCACGCAGAACTTCGGCCAGGGAATAGCCCTTGGCTGTCATGCCATAGAACACCTCGGCCAGCGGCATTGCGCCAATAGCCGCTGGCAAACCATGGCCGGTGAAGTCACCCACCAGCACATGCATACCGCCTGACGGCTTGAACGCGGCCAGCAACAGATCGCCGTTGAACACCGCATACGGCGACTGCAGATAACGAATGTTCGGCGCATCCAGACAACCGGAGTGGGTCACTTTGTCGAACACCGCCTTGGCCACCCGTTGCTCGGTGAGCAGGTGCTCGTTGTGCATGGCAATCAGATCGCGCTGCTGCAGCACGGTGTCCTGCAGACGACGCAGGCGATCCATGGCCTTGATCTTGGCTTCAAGAATGACCCGGTTATAGGGCTTGGCGAGAAAGTCGTCACCGCCGGCTTCCAGGCAGCGCACCAAGGCTTCGCCTTCGGTCAGGGAGGTAAGAAAGATGATTGGCACCAGCTCTTCACCGGCCGCCTGCTTGATCCGCCGTGCGGCTTCAAAGCCGTCCATGATCGGCATCAAAGCATCCATCAGCACCAGCTGCGGACGCTCCTGCTCGAACAGGGCGACCGCCTCCAGGCCATTGCTGGCGGTCAGTACCCGGTGCCCCTGACGACTGACGATGGTCGACAGCAGCATGCGATCAGCCGCGTTGTCCTCGGCGATCAGAATGGACAGACGCTCTGGCATGGCACGCGCCCCGATCAGGCGATATTGAACAGCTGCTCGAAATTCGAGATAGCCAGGATCTTGCGCACATCAGGGTTGCAGTTGAGCAGACGGATCTGCGCACTGTCGCCGCCGGCGTGATCACGCAGCAGCAACAGCATGCCGAGCGCCGAGCTGTCCAGGTAGGTGGTTTCCTTGAGGTCTACGACGTAACGCTGCGGGGTACTGTTGACGCGCTCGTAGGCATTGCGAAATTCCTGATGCGCACCGAAATCGAAGCGTCCCTGAATCAGAATGGTCAGCTCTTGCCCATCGGATGAGGGCAGCGAGGTGATGGCCATGAATTACTCCTATAAACGAAAAGACCAGGCCGCACGTTCAGGTGGGCCAATCTGCAGGTTATGCATGATCAAGATGTAGCATCGCAATGCGCATGCGGCAACTGTTTAGGCTGTGTTGATGTGTCACGTTCAATTTCAAGCTAACGACAATTCGCGCTTAAGACTGCGAATCACGGGCGGATATGCGCTGCGAGAGCTCATCGAGTAATTTCTGCTCACGCTTGTCTTCGGCCAGGCGCGCTTCGTCCTGATAGCGCTTGACCAGCTTGCGCAAACCTTCCAGGCGCGCGTAGCGCTGCTGCCAGACTTCTCGCACTTTTTCCATATTGGCGCGGTGCCAGTCGACGCTGTTGCGCTGCTGGCCAATGGCAGTTTCCAGTTGGGTGAGAAAGCGCTGGTAGTTCATCAGCCACTGCCCGGAGACGCCACGCTGCCCCTCAGTGATCCATTGCTGCTGGTAATCCCCGCGATAACGCTCGAGATCCCCCAGCTGCACTTCGGCCTGGCGTAGCAACCCCTGGCAATGGCCCAACTGCAAGGCCGCTTCGCGCTCGGCACGCTCGGCCATGTCGACCACCGGAGCCAGCCGCGCGGCGCGGCTTTGCGCCATGGCTTACGCGCCTGCTGCGGCGGGGTTGAAGGTCGCCGCCAGCTGCGCGCTGCTGTTTTCCAGGCTTTCGTTGTCCTGCAGATTCTGCCGCAAGTACTTGACCATGGCCGGCTGGCGCGCGATGGCCAGGTCGGTGTCAGCATCGCCGCCGGGCACATAAGCGCCAACACTGATCAGGTCGCGACTCTGCTGATAACGCGACCACAGCTGCTTGAAGCGTTGTGACAGGCGCAGATGTTCTGCACTGACCACCTGCGGCATCACCCGGCTGATCGACGCCTCGATATCAATGGCCGGGTAATGCCCCTCCTCGGCCAAGCGACGCGACAGCACGATATGGCCGTCGAGCACCCCACGGGCGGCATCGGCAATCGGGTCTTGCTGATCGTCGCCCTCACTGAGCACGGTGTAGAAGGCAGTAATCGAACCGCCGCCCTTCTCTGCATTACCGGCGCGCTCCACCAGCTTGGGCAGACGAGCAAACACCGATGGCGGATAACCCTTGGTCGCCGGCGGCTCGCCAATGGCCAGGGCGATCTCGCGCTGGGCCTGGGCGAAACGGGTCAGCGAATCCATCAACAGCAGCACATTCTTGCCTTTATCGCGGAAATACTCGGCAATTCGCGTGCAATACATGGCCGCACGCAAACGCATCAGCGGTGCATCATCGGCCGGCGAGGCGACCACCACCGAGCGCTTGAGCCCCTCGTGACCGAGGATCTCGTCGATAAATTCTTTAACTTCGCGGCCCCGCTCACCAATCAGTCCGACCACAATGATGTCGGCCTCGGTAAAGCGCGTCATCATGCCGAGCAATACCGATTTACCCACACCGGTGCCGGCAAACAGACCCAAACGCTGACCACGACCGACAGTCAGCAGACCGTTGATTGAGCGGATGCCGACATCCAGCGGTTCGCTGATCGGATGACGGTTGAGGGGATTGATCGCAGGGCCGTCCATCGGCACCCAGTCTTCGGCTTTCATCCCACCTTTGCCATCAAGAGCGCGACCGGTGCCGTCAAGCACCCGGCCAAGCATCGACATGCCCATGGGTAAGCGCCCGGTATCCGGCAGCGGCACCACGCGGGCACCAGGGGCGATGCCGGCCAGGCTGCCGACCGGCATCAGGAAGATTTTGCCATTGGAGAAGCCCATCACCTCGGCCTCGACCTGCACCGGGTGATAGCTGTCGTCGTTGATCACCAGGCAGCGGCTGCCCAGGGCAGCGCGCAGGCCTTCGGCCTCCAGGGTCAGGCCGACCATGCGCAGTAGGCGGCCTTCAACCAGCGGCTGGGTCGGCAGCGCCACGGCTTCGCTGTAACCGGCCAGGCGCTTGGCGAAACTCACCCGTTCAAGGCGCATCAGGGCTCGCCTGACTTTCCATTTGAGGAGCATCCGCCGGCTGGGCATCCAGATCGGTATGCAAATCGGCTTCCAATGGGTGCGCAGCCTGTTCACGCTGCTGCTCGAACAGTTGCTTGATCGCCTGATTCAGGCGGGTCTCCACGGTGGCGTCGATACGGCTGAGTTCACTTTCCACCCGGCAGCCGCCGGGCAATAAGGAAGGGTCTTCGAGAATCCGCCAGCTCTCTTCGTGACGCTCACGCAAGGCCTTGATCATCTCGAAGTCTTGCGGATTGACGTGAATACGGATGTTGTCGGTGCCCATCGGCAGCAGCTTGAGCGCCTCGCTGAGCACCTGACGAATCTGGCTGGAATCGCTGACCAACTCACGCTGAATCACCTGGCGCACCATCTGCCCGAGCAGACTGACCATGGCTTCTTCAAGCTGCTGATCCTGCTCGGCAATCGGCTCAAACAGCTGAGTCATCAGTTGTTCCAGCCCCGCCACCTTTGCGGCCAAGGCTATATCGGCTTCCTGCTTGGCCTTTAACTGGCCGGCATGGAAACCATCCTTCTCTCCGGTGGCAAAACCTTCGTTGTAGGCGTCCTGACGGATCGCCTCCAATTCATCCAACGTCAAGGGTTTGACGTCTTCCAGGGCTACATCCTCACTCTCGGCCGGCGCCTGTTCGCTCGCTTCAACCGACTGTTCGGACGCCTGCTCCTCTTCGCTGGGTTCAGGTGTTTCCACTTCCGGGTCGAAGCTGGGCAGCGCCCAGAGGTCGACGCCTTTGAGGTCCTTAGCGCGAATCAGCTCGCTAGGCGGCTCTTTACTGGACATGCGTCAAACCATTACTGGCCATGGGTTAAACCATTTCCTCGCCGCCTTTGCCGCCCAGGACAATTTCCCCGGCTTCGGCCATACGCCTGGCGATGGTAAGGATTTCCTTCTGCGCGGTTTCCACGTCGCTGACGCGTACCGGGCCTTTGGCTTCCAGATCGTCGCGCAGTAGTTCGGCGGCGCGTTTTGACATGTTCTTGAAGACCTTTTCCTTGATCGCTTCGTCGGCACCCTTGAGTGCCAGCACCAGCACGTCCGAGGACACCTCGCGCATCAGCGCTTGGATACCACGGTCATCCACATCGGCAAGGTTGTCGAAGACGAACATCAGGTCTTCGATCTGGCTGGAGAGGTCTTCATCGACTTCGCGGATAGAGTCCATCAACTGGCCTTCGACCGAGCTGTCGAGGAAGTTCATGATATCGGCAGCGCGCTTGACCCCGCCGAGCGCGGCGCGGGTGGTGTTGGAACTGCCGGAGAACTGCTTCTCGAGAATCAGGTTGAGTTCCTTCAGCGCCGCCGGCTGCACGGTGTTCAGCGAGGACACGCGCAGGACGATATCCAGGCGCACCTTGTGATCGAAGTGGCCAAGCACTTCACCGGCCTGATCGGGATCGAGATAGGCAACAACGATGGCCTGAATTTGCGGGTGCTCGTAGCGGATCACGTCGGCAACGGCGCGCGGCTCCATCCATTTCAGACTGTCCAAGCCACTGGTGCTTCCGCCGAGAAGGATACGGTCGATCAGGTTGCCGGCTTTGTCTTCGCCCAGTGCCTGAGTCAGCATTTTGCGGATATAACCATCGGCTCCGACGCCCAGGCTGGTCTGATCGCCGACGATATCGACGAACTCGCCCATCACCTGCTCGACCTGCTCACGCTGGATATTGCGCATACCGGCCATGGCCACGCCGACCCGCTGCACTTCCTTCGGCCCGAGGTGACGCAGCACCTGAGCCGCATCAGTTTCACCCAGCGACAGCAGCAGAATCGCAGCCTTGTCGACCTTGTTCAATTTAGTGGCGGTTCGATTTTCACTCATCGGCGTTAATCCACTCTTTCACAACCTGGGCTACGCGGCCTGGGTCTTCAGCGACCAGGCTCTTGATGGCGTTCAGTTGTGCATCATACCCCTCACTTGGGCTCGGCAGGAGGATGCTTTGCGGGCCGCCCAGGCTCACACGGTCCTCGGCCAGGTCACCGCCCAGCGCGCCCATTTCGCCCAGTTCAACATCACCATCACGGCCATCGCCCTGGCCTTTGCCACCGTTGGTGATGTTCTTCATCACTGGGCGCAGCACAAACCAGACCAAGATAAAGATCAACAGCGCAGGCATCAGCTGCTTAAGCCCGCTCATGGCCAGCAGGAACAGCTCGCTCTGATACCAAGGCAACGCAACAGCATCCTCGCCCAACTCGGCGGAGAACGGCGTATTGATTACGCTGACACTGTCACCCCGGGTGGCGTCAAAGCCCACCGAGTCCTGCACCAGGCGGGTAAAGCGCGCCAGATCGTCGCTGCTCCACGGTACCCGGGTGGTTTCGCCGCTGGCGGCATCGACTTTGATCTGATCGTCCACCACCACCGCGACCGACAGTCGACGCAAACGGCCCTGCTGCTGTTTGGTGTAGCTGATCGACCGATCCAGCTCGAAGTTGCGGGTGGATTGCTCGCGCTTGTCCGCAGGATACGGCGCAAGCATGGCCAGGCCGGTGGCCGGATCAATGATCTGTGCGCCATTAGCATCCAATAGCGGCTGCCCTGCAGCAATCGGCCCAGGCACCGCGGCGGCAGCTGCGCCAGCCTGCTGCGGAGCAGCCCCGGCCGCAGGAGGCTGGTTACTCAGTGCACCGGGCACACCTTGCGGCGGCAGGCTGCTGGTGCGCTGTTCGTTAACCTGTTGTTCGCTGCGCAGCGCTGGCTGATCCGGGTTGAACATTTCCGAGGTGGACTCTACCGCGCTGAAGTCCACATCCGCCGACACTTCGGCCTTGTAACGGCCAGAGCCCAGCACCGGCTGCAGAATATTGTGCACCCGCTGGGTAAACAGGCTTTCCATACGGCGGCTGTAATCGAACTGCTTGCCGGCCATGGTCAGCTCGGACATTTCCTGAATATCCGAGAGCAGATTGCCCTTCTGGTCGACCACGGTGACCTGGGCCTTGTCCATTTCCGGCACGCTGCTGGCGACCAGATTGACGATGGCCATTACCTGACTCGGCTCCAGGCCGCGCCCGGAATACAGCTCCACCAGCACCGAGGCGCTGGGTTTGCGCTCATCGCGCACAAACACCGAACTCTTTGGAATGGCCAGGTGTACGCGGGCCGCCTTGACGTTGTTCAAGCTGGAAACAGTGCGCGCCAACTCGCCTTCCAGGCCGCGGCGGTAGCGTGTGGCTTCCATAAACTGGCTGGTGCCCAGGCCTTGTTCCTGGTCGAGAATTTCAAAACCAACGCTATTGTCCTTCGGCGCAACGCCAGCAGCAGCCAGGCGCATACGCGCGCGGGCCAGGTCACCCGACTTGACCAGCAGCGCGCCGGAATTTGGTTCTACGGTGTATTTGATATCAGAGGCGGACAGCGTCTCCATCACCTGGGACGCATCCATACCGTCGAGACTGCCATACAGCGGCTGATAATCCGGCTGCTGCGACCACAGCACTACGGCAAAGCCGATGGCCACGCTGGCAGCCAGACCGACCAGCAAGCCGATCTGGCGCAACATCGACATGTCGGCGAGGTTTTCCAGAAAGGTCAGGCCGAACAGCGGTTTCTTCGACTCATCACCACTGGTGGTGGCAGGTACGTTTGCAGCGACGGCTTCAGCCATGATTCAGCCCTACCCTTAAACCGGCATCTGCATAATGTCTTGATAAGCCTGAACCAGCTTATTGCGCACCTGGGTCATGGCTTGAAAGGAGACGCTGGCTTTCTGCGACGCGATCATCACGTCCGTCAAATCCACGCCGCTGGTGCCCATTTCAAAGGCGGTTGCCAGCTTATTGGAGGCCTGCTGGGTTTCGTTGACCTTGCCCACAGCCTGCCCGAGCATCTCGGAAAAGCTCGGCGCGCCGGGTTCAGGCGTGCTGGCGACAGGCTTCTGACGCGCCATGGCGTCGGCCTGCATGGAACGCATCTCCAGCATCAAGCGATTAAATTCAACACCCTGGCTCATCACTACCTCCACTGGCCGCGGTTTTTTGACGCTTCGCGGCGTTTGCAGAGGTATTGCAACAAGGGTGCCAGATTTCCGAACAGCGTATCGAGCGGCGCAGAACCTACTGTTAACCCCTCTGCGAGCGGATATACAGCGCCTCAACCTTCTCCCGAGCCCAAGGTGTCTTGCGCAGGAAGGTCAGGCTGGACTTGATACTCGGGTCGCTCTTGAAACAGCGTATATCAATGCGCTGCGCGAGGCCGTCCCAGCCGTGCTGGGCAACCAGGGCAGTGAGAATGGCTTCAAGGGTAATGCCATGCAACGGATTTTTCGGTGATTGAGTCATGCGAAACCTGTACGAACAGCTCGGTTGAGGCAAACCCCGCCACCTTAGCCAAACCAGCGGCCAATCGAAAGCGCAACGCAGTGCCTGGAGTTTATTGCGACCATAAAAAATGGTCGGGAGCCATTTTAAACGCAGCGTAACCACGCCCCTTGCTGGGTGCGCCTATATGGCAGGCAGGCCATAAAAATTGTCTGGGACAATTTCCAACGTCGCGTAGCGACGGCCCGAAGGGTGGCGGCCTTGGATGGCCAGCCATAAAAAAGCCGATCCAACACCTAAGGTGTGGACCGGCGAAGCACTATCGGGTCGCATGCACATCACTGCAGAGTAGCTCCGCAGGGCAACTGAGCGACCAGTCAGTTGCCGTGTATTACGAGTAGTCAGACCGACTGGTATTCCTTCTCGGCTTCGTCGAAGCGCTTGATCATGCTGGCCGAAGGGCCATTGCCGACCTTGCTGAATACCAGAATCGCGATGGTGGCGAAGATAAAGCCTGGGATGATTTCGTACAGACCCAGATGACCAAGGAAGTTCTTCCACAGAATCACGGTCAGAGCACCGACCAACATGCCAGCCAACGCGCCGTTGCGGGTCATCTGCTTCCATACCAGCGAGAGAATCACCACCGGACCGAACGCAGCACCGAAGCCCGCCCAAGCGTAGGACACCAGGCCCAGTACGCGGTTTTCCGGATTGGCGGCCAGCATGATCGCGACGATCGCGATCAGCAGCACCATGCCACGGCCGACCCATACCAGCTCGGTCTGCGAGGCATCTTTACGCAGAAACGCCTTGTAGAAGTCTTCGGTCAGGGCACTGGAACACACCAGCAACTGGCAGCTCAGGGTGCTCATCACTGCAGCCAGAATGGCGGACAGCAGAATGCCGGCAATCCATGGGTTGAACAGCAGCTTGGCCAGCTCGATAAATACGCGCTCAGGGTTCTCAGTCACCGGCCCAGCGAGGTCCGGGTTGGCGGCGAAGTAAGCGATACCAAAGAAGCCCACAGCCACTGCGCCCGCCAGGGTCAGGACCATCCAGGTCATGGAGATACGACGAGCTGCCGGAATCGACTTGACCGAGTCAGCCGCCATAAAGCGCGCCAGAATATGCGGCTGACCAAAGTAGCCAAGACCCCAGGCCATCAAGGAGATCACACCCACAAAGGTTGCACCCTTGAGCATGTCGAAGTTGGTGGCATCCTGCAGTTCGATGGCAGCAAAGGTGGTATCAGCACCGCCGGTGGCAATCATCACCACAACCGGGGTGAGGATCAGCGCAAAGATCATCAGCGTGGCCTGCACGGTGTCAGTCCAGCTTACCGCCAGGAAACCACCGATAAAGGTGTAGGCGATGGTCGCCGCAGCACCAGCCCACAGCGCCGTCTCGTAGGACATGCCGAAGGTGCTTTCGAACAGACGGGCACCGGCTACAACGCCCGAAGCGCAGTAGATGGTGAAGAACACCAGAATCACCAGTGCCGAAAAAATGCGCAGCACGCGGCTGCCATCTTCAAAGCGGTGGGTGAAGTAATCCGGCAAAGTCAGGGCGTTGCCATTGTGCTCTGTCTGCACACGCAGACGGCCAGCAACGAACAGCCAGTTCAGGTAAGCGCCAGCAATAAGGCCGATGGCAATCCAGCCTTCGGACAGACCGGACAGGTATACCGCACCTGGCAAGCCCATCAGCAGCCAGCCACTCATGTCCGATGCACCGGCCGACAAGGCGGTGACGAAACTACCCAGGCTACGACCGCCCAGGATGTAATCGGAAAGGTTCTTGGTGCGCATGTAAGCGATCAGGCCGATCATCACCATCAGCGCGATGTACACCACAAAGGTGACGAGCATCGGAGTATTTGCAGTCATTGAGGAGCTCCCCTCTTGATTGTTGTTATTCCAGCAACAGGGAGTAGCCCCCATCGCCAACGTGGCATTGCACGCCTGCCTTATGCAGGTGAAGCCGCTTACCGCAACCGAGACACAAAGAACCTGTTTACGATCTGCTGCGCGTCAGCCCTGCTGCGTTAAAAACCACCGCTCAGGGTTCTAGCTCGCGAGATCGTAAAAAGGCTCTACAGCCCCAATACAACAACGGGCGCATGCCGCAAGACAGTCGCCCGTGAAAATCCTTTTAATTGCCTGCCAGCGCCTTACACCCGGCCAGACCCGGCGCGCACCCAACGTTCTGGTAAACGTTGCACACCGGTAAAAACTCAACATCACTCACCACGGCCTGCGCAGGTGCAGTTACGGACAAAGTCAGACGGGCTATTGCGGTCACGCCTTATCCTTTATTTGCTCACTGTCTTTATTAGGTCTAGCCCAACTGCACTGGCTTGCCGGAGCATCCTGTGGGCAGAAATCTGCGCACCGCATAAATAGAGGACGGAATTTAGTGGCAGAGGCATGACCGCTTCTTACAAAAAGCTCTGGAGTTTTTGCAGAAAACTCCAGGCGCAGGAACTTCCTGCAAACAGCTGTTTAAAGCTCAAGGCCACAGATTTCGCCGATCATCGCCATCCATCGCCACTTATGCTGAGCATGTAACGGCCATCTAGACTGTATCCATACGCTGGAGGTGTGTGTTGCAGAGCGAAGCATCCGATTACTCAATCTACCGGCGCGTCGTCTCGCAGTTGATGCAGGGCGAAGAGCAATTGCCCAGCCTGCCAACCATCACTCTGGATATCCGCCGCGCCCTGAGTGACCCGAATATTTCGCTAAGTGCCTTGGTGCGCCTGATCAGCCGCGACCCGGCCCTAAGTGCCCTGCTGATGAAACATGCATCCAGCGCACTGTATCGCCACACCCTGGCGCCCAAGACGCTGCATGAGGTAATCGGCCTGCTCGGCATGAGCGAAGTCGACCGAATTACCATGGTGCACAGCATTAAAAGCCTGTTCACCCTGCACAGCCCTGGGCACAAGCGGTTGTTTGTCGATGCTTGGGAGCGCCTGGTGATCAAAGCGAGTACTAGCGCGATGCTGGCCCGCCTGCTGGGCCATGTGACGGCGGAACACGCCCTGTTGGCCAGCCTGCTCAGCGAAGTGGGTACCCTCGCCGTACTGTCGGCATTCAGAGATGAAAGCGTAACGCCCTCCAGCGAGCTGCATTACAAGCTGTGCCGCGAATACAGCAAATCACTCGGCATCATCGTGCTGAAGAAATGGTCGGTGCATAACGAATATATCGAAATCATCCGCGACGCCGGCAACTGGCAGCGCAGCCCAGGGCATAACCTGCAATTGCTCGATTTGGTCAACCTGGCGCTCTACCACGCGATCAAGGAACGCACGCCAGACGCCGAACTGCCACCGCTGCAAGAGCTCGCGGCCTATCAGAAGCTGATGCCACCGCAGGACTTTATCGGCGAAAACGGCGAGCTCAGCCTGGTGATCAGCCACCGCGCCGATATTCTGGCGATAGCCAAGACCTTGCGTTGAGCAAACTGAAAGCAGAGCATCTGCACCGCTCACACGACATACGAACGCAACTCAGGGACGAGATACAGATGATCATCGGGCATGCGCCAGCGGCTTACATCGCTGCGGCGCTCTTACACAGCAAGCTTTTCGCTGCACGTCTTCCTGCCAAGACTTTTATCTGCGCGGGATTACTGGGTGGAGTCGCCCCTGATCTGGATATGCTGTATTTCCATCTGATCGACCAGCGCCAGCATCATCACCACACCTACTTCAGCCATTGGCCAATAGCCTGGATCGGCACACTGATACTCAGCCTGATTGTTTACCGACAGAGTGATCGCAGCAAAGCAGCCTTACTGGCCAGCACCTTTTGTGCTGCTGGTGTGCTGCACCTACTACTCGACAGCATCGTGGGCGATATCAGGTGGTTCGCGCCCCTGGTAGACCAACCCTATGCGCTCTTTAGCGTACCCGCGCGGTTCAGCCCCTGGTGGCTGAATTTCCTACTGCATTGGTCCTTTGCCCTGGAGTTAGGACTGTGGGCATGGGCAGTTCTGCTCTACCGCCGACGCAGCAAAGCCTCTATCCACAACCAGGCCAGCGCGTCGGTATAAATCCGTAGTCCTTCGCCCAACCTGACACCGAGACAGCACACTAACGATCAATCACCTGATCACGCATGGGCGCAAGCCGGGCCAGTAGACGGTTTTGCGCTGGCATGGGCACGCCTTGGGCGCTCATAGCATCCTGCAGGTTTTCTACCAGGGCGTTGAAGTCGCTGGGGGTGAGGTTTTGGCCCTTGTGGCTTTCTTCCATACTGTCGCCGGTGTAGGTGCAGGGGCCGCCAGCTTCGACGCAGATCTGCTCAACCAACTTGTCGCGCAGGCGCACGATGTCGATATTCTCGAAATGCCGAACGATGCGCGGGTCTGCGGCAATATTCAGCAGCATGCCTTCAACGATATGGGTAATCCCAGCCTGCTCACCCAGTTCACGGTATAGGCTGTCGTCTTTCGGCGGCTGCTGGGCACAGGCCGCCAGGCTCAGAACAACTACCAGCAGCAGACTGCGCATGCTTAGAAACTCCCCTGCACGGACAGATAAACCCCGTCCTGATTATCCAGCGTGGCGATTTCACCGAGGCGCGCATAGGCCAGCACCATTGCCAGATTCTTGTTGGGGAAGTAACCGAGAAACAGATCGGCCCAGTCACTTTCGCCGGCAAAGCTCAAGTTGTCCGGCTTCTCGCGGTACTCCACCCCCAGCGCCCAGCGCGGGTTGAACAACACGGCGACGGAACCTTCCTTGAGCAGCGAGTGGCGATCACGGCGGTCGCCACCAAAACCCAGCAGGCCCAGCTCGTTGGCCCGGCTGTAACGCAGGCCGCCATTGAGCAGCAGGTTGTAACCAAAGGCACCGCCGAGGATCAACCGGCTGGCCGTGATATAGCCTTCAGTGTCTTCACTGCGCTGGGCGCCCACCAGGCTGGGAATTAGAAAATCTTTCTGGCGTTTGTGTTGAACGCCCAGCGACACCTGCGGCAGCTGGTCGTAGATCAGGTCGCCAAACAAGCGCACCTTGAGGCCGAAGATATCCTGGCTCAGGCTGTTTTCCGGCAGATTGAGGTTGCGTGCCAGGGTGCCCAGATCAAAGCGTTGGCGGGCGTAGGACAGCTCAACACGGTTATCGAACGCAACACCAATACCGGCCACATCCAGGCGGTAATCGCCGGTTTCCACCCGCGTGGCAAATACATCCGCGCCCCACTCGCCGCGCTCACCATAGCCGGAAAGCACCGCCCAGGGCGTAATCCCACCACCGGCCGCGCCTTCAATGCTGCTGGCGCCACCGGTGGCCAGCAGGCGGCCATCGGCCAAGGCCAGGTTGGCCAGCAGACCGAGCAACAGGGCAAGGCAGCGCGGCAGTTGAGTCATGGTCAATGCACCAGGGTCGAGGCGGCGGCGGTGTATTGCGCCATCCAGGTTTCAAAAGCTTGCGCCGCCAACGGCCGGCTGATCAGGTAGCCCTGAGCGGTATCGCAACGCCAGCGCCCGAGCAGTTGCAGGCTACGCTCGAATTCGACACCCTCGGCCACGACCTTGAGACCCAGGCTGTGGCTCATCTCAATGGTCGAGCGCACGATTACCGAGTCCTCACTGGCATCGTCCAGGTCACGGATAAACGACTGATCGATCTTCAACTCCTGCACCGGCATGCGTTTGAGCTGCGTCAGTGAAGAATAGCCCGTACCAAAGTCGTCTACCGACAGGCTGATGCCGCACGCCCGCAGACCATGCAACACCTGCAGGGCAAGCTCGGGATTAAGCATCACCCCGCTTTCGGTGATTTCAAATATCAGCTGCTCGGCCGGTACTTGGTACTTGGCCAAGAGTGCGCTGACCCGCGCCGGCAACTCTGGATCGATCAGGTCTTCGGTAGAGATATTCAGCGACACCTGCACGTGCAGGCCGCGCTCAGCCCACTCGCATAGCTGGCGCATGACCTCCTCGATCACCCAGGAGGTCAACAGCTGGATGCTGCCGGTACGCTCGGCCAGCGGAATAAATTCCCCCGGCGAGACCATACCCAGCACCGGATGCTGCCAGCGCAGCAAGGCTTCAGCCTGACGCACCTGGCCAGCGGCAATGTCCAATTTCGGCTGATAGTGCAGCAGCAGCTCGGCTTTGTCCGGCGCATGGCGCAGATCCCGGATCAAGCGAATCTGCCGCTGCTGGGCATCATCGCGGCCGCGCTGGTAGACCTGCAGATGGCTGGCCATGCCGGCTGCATCCTGCATGGCAATGCTCGCCCGGCGCAGTAACTCTTCCGGGGCGCTGCCATCAACCGGGTAGCTGGCAATGCCGATGCGGCAATCCAAGGCGAAATCATGGGTGGCAACACGCAACGGCTTGAGCAGCAATTGCTGCACCTTGTCGGCGATGCCCACGGCGTTGTCACTGTCGGTGTTTTCCAGCAGCAGGAGAAACTCGTCACCGATAATCCGCGCCACGCTATCGCCGGGGCGCAGAATCGCCTGCAGGCGCCGGCTCAACTGCTGCAGCGCCAGGTCGCCGCCCTCTGTACCGAGGCTTTCATTAACTGCACGAAAATTCGCCACACCCAGGTAGAGCAACGCCGTAGGCCGCCCCGCGGTGATCGCGCTACCCAGACGCTCCAGCACCAGGGTGCGGTTGGGCAGGCCAGTTAGCGCATCATGTAAAGCGTTGTGCGCCAGTTGCCGCTCACGCTCGGCAATCCCTTGCTGCATGGCCTTGAAGGCGATGGCCAAACGCCCCAGCTCATCGCCGCGCTGCAGGTCCAGGCTGGCCTGGTAATCACCCTGGCGCACCCGCTCGGCGACGGCCGCCAATTGCTGAACTGGCTGAGATACCGAGCGAGCCAGCAACAAGGCGCCGCCCAGGGACGCAGTCAGCGCCACCAGGGCAATCAGCAGAATATCCTGATCGAGTGGCGCAAACGCCTGTTGCGCCTGACTTAGGGACTTGTGCAGCAACGCCCGCACTTCAAAGCCTTCACCACTGGCCAGTACCAGGGTCTGATTAAGGTAGGACTCGTCACCGATCAGGCTTATCGCATCATTGGCCAGTTCGGCCATGCTGTCTTGCAGCTGCTCACGCTGCGCAGGCCGTAAGGTGCTGATCCAGATATCGGCCACACCGTCCTGGGTCGCTTGCAGGGTCAGATCCAGGTGGGTCAGTTCACGTAGCTCGGCGGCAAATACATCATCAACTTCAAAACCCATCATTACTCGGGCAATCGGCAACGGTGCGGTAACCGTGGCCTGCACCAGCAAGTAGATCTTGTCGGCAATCGGCATCAGAAATATCTGTACACCCTCGCGCTGGCGCTGCATCACCTGGGCACTCAGGCGCTTGGCCGTGTCGCCGCTGATCTGCCGATCAGTGCTGACTTCCAGGTTGCCATCCAGCCCCAGCATCATGACTGCGCTGGCGTTGATCCGCGCGCCATGGTTGGCCAGAGCCGAGCGAATAGTCTCTGTGTCGCCACTGGCGACGGCATCCTTGAAACCAAAATCGGCGGCCAACACCTGCACCGCGTCGTGCAATTGGCGACCGCGCACTTCGAGCAACTGCTGAAATACCAGGCTACCGACATCCAACTGCTCACGCGCCTGACTGCGTACGGCAGCATTGGTGGCGGTTTGTACAGCCACATAGAGTGCGCCGACCACCACTAACAGCAGCAGTACCAGTACACCGGCTATACGCGCCTGGAAACTATTGCGCAGCATCACGAGCCTTCTTGAACGCATCACCAAAGGCGCTGGCCGGCGCACTGGGAGTTGCTTGGCTGGCGGGGGCCTGCATGGTTAGGGTAAAGCGCTGCTTGCTACCGGCCTCCGTCAGCTGCACCTGGCCGGCGGCCTGCGGCAACATATCCGGGGCTTGTGGGTGCCACAGGCTGGCGGTGTAGGTCCCGGCTGGCAACTGTTCAAGGTTGAGTTTGCCCTGCGCATCACTCACAGCGAACCACGGGTCGTCGGTGACATAGACATAGCCCAGCATCCAGTCATGAATGTTGCAGCCAAGCACCACCACACCGGGCTTATCGAAAATCACCGGCGCGCTCCGTGTGCCCTGATACAGGCGCAGCTCAAAGCGTTTAGCGAGGGAGAACGAATAGACGTGATGACGGATATTGTCGCTATTGGGGAACGACACCGAGGTGCCACTGCGCACTGCCAGCACAGTTGGCGCGAACTGTTGCGAGCGTTGATCCATTATTGCAGTAGCAGGTGCAACCACAGGTGCAACCTCGCTGCGCAAACTGAGCACGGCATTGGCCAAAGGCTGTCCTTGGCTATCCACCAGCTCGGCTTGCAGGCTCGCGGCGTGCAGTGGCGCACTTAGCAGCAACATTCCGAGCAGTGAAAACGCGAACAATGGATGCAGGTGCTTGCTCATCAAGACTACTCGTACTTTAGGGACGCACTTGAAGGGGACAGCATCCTTGCCCAGGCACAGTAAATGTCTCTGTGAGCCACAGCTTAGCCGCCAGCGTGAAGAAGTTCACGCTTGATCGGCAACCACAACTTGATGATCACCGCCAGCCAAGGCGGTCAGCGTGGGTTTATTCGGCGCTGCGCAGGCGTTTCGGCGTCAGACCCAGGTAGCGGCGCATGGCGGTGGTCAGCGCGCTCTGGCTGGAGAAACCGCACTCTTCCGCAATCCGAATCAGCGGCAGGCCGCTCTCGCGCAACAGTCGCACGGCGCGGTCCAGGCGGGTTTTCAGCAGGTATTGATGCGGCGTCAGGCCGACGCTGTCCTTGAACTGCGCATGGAAATGACTGGGGCTTAGGCAAGCCACCTGCGCCAACTCGGCCACGCTGATACGCCGCGCCAGATGCTCGACGATATAGCTGTCGATTCTTTCCAGTTTCAGCGCCCCCACGGCCCGCACACGAGACTCACCGAACAGGCGCAGGTGCAAGGCACGCAGCAGCACGCCGCCCAGCGCGCGGGGCAGTAGCGGATCGGAGCCATACCGCTCCAGCTCGGCCCCGGCATAGCTCAGCAGGTTCTGGAAATCAGCATCCAGCTGCGGGTAACGCGGGGTTTCAAACAGACGGGTGAGCAATTGCAGGTCTTCGCTGGAAGTGCCCTGCTCATCCAGGTCGATGATCAGCATGCGGTTATCACCCATGCCGGCGAACTGGTGATCGGCATCCCCCGGCACCAGGCAGGCGCGCATGCGGCATACCTCGCCACCCCTGCCATTGACCTCAAATTCGGCACGCCCTGCCAGCGACAGCACCAGTTGATGATGGTCGTGGGTGTGTTCGTGGGCCTGGTCATCAAGACGCATCAAACGCGCGTTGAACATGAAAAGTGCAACCCTGAATATCAGAGGTGCAACTTTAACCCTTTGCCCGGTAAAACTGCAGCCCGCACGACAAATGGGCAGACCCCGCACCAAAAATTTCCCACGTCATTAAAAGCGCCCAAGCACAGGGCAATCAATTGACCGCCAACGGATTAAAAGTGCACAAATCGGACCTTTGTAAGGACTGGCAAGGGATTTGCTGTGCTTGTCTGCCCCTTGCGCAACGTTCGGGATCAGGAAACCAGCTTATGGCTCTCAGCATTGCTCTCGCGCTGGTATTGGCGCTGTTACTCGCCGGCCACTACCTCAGCCGGCTCGCCGGCAAACGCCACCAGCAGTATCTCAACGAGCTGCAAGCTGCGTTGCTGCAACGCGCCATCGACCTGCTGCAGAACCTGCAAAAACACCGCAGCCTGGGCGCCCAACAAGATCTGCTCAGCACCAGCCAGCGCAACGCTCTGGCCCGCCAACTCGATCAACTCTGGCTGAACTGGCCCGGCGCAAGCCTTGCCATTGCACCACTGCAGCAGGACTGGCCACGCCTGCGGCGCAACCCGGCGGACTTTGCCGCGCATTGCCAGGTGATCGATGGATTGCTGGAGGTGATCGCAACACTCGAATCCCGCCTGTACCTGGCTGGCAACTCACACGTACAGGGCATCGCCCAGGCTTGTCATGGCCTGGAAAATCTCGCCCGCCTACGCGGCCTGAGCGTGCGCGCAGCCAATTACAGTCAGTGCCCGCCAAGCCTGAAACAGCAGATTCAACAGCTTTTTGTGCAACTGGAACAATCACCCGTCGGCGCGTCTTTGCAGCAGGTGCTGCAGCGGCTGGAGCATGAACTGATCGGCAGCCGCCAAATACGCCTGGCGCCGCACGAATGTTTTGCCCTGCTCACACCCCTGATTGACGAATACGCCCAGCACTTGCGTGCGCCACTGCAGGCGACATTCGCCGCCCAGGCTCCCGCGGAGCAGCCCTAGCGGCTATGCTGGCAGCCTCGACATTCGCCAGGAGCTCACCATGCTTGTCCCCCGCCTGACAGTGGCACTCAGCCTCGTACTGCTTGCCGCCTGCGCGCAAAAGCCCAGCAGCGTTACCCTGGAGCAGGACCAGCAGAACAAATGCCCGCTGTCGCTGCACGTCGGCCAGCAATTTAACCTGCGCCTGCCAAGCAACCCCACTACCGGCTTTCGCTGGCTGCTGCGTGATTCCGCGCCGCAGGTTCTGAAAAGCCTCGGCCCCGAGGTCTACAGCAACCCGGAAGACGCTGGCCTGGTCGGCAGCGCCGGGGTTTCCACCTGGCGTTTCGAGGTCGCACAAGCTGGCGAAGGGCAATTGGCCCTGAGCTATGAACGCCCCTGGGAAGTCGGCGTGGTACCCGCCCAGCGCTTCAACTGCACGATCAAGGCTCGTTAGTACTGGCGCGAAATGCTGACTTGAGTGGCACCCACGGCGTGGCCAGTTAATCCGCGACACGCCATAGTGCTGGCCTTCGAGCATTAAGGACTAGGGCCATGCGTTATCTGCTGCTGAGTTTGCTGGGCGCTACAGTCTTTCTCTTTGCAAGGCTCAGTGACCTGAGTGAACTGGGCCTGCTTAGCAAAGGCATCCCGGTGATTGCCCTGCTGCTGTGGCTGAGAAATGCGCCTAAAGGCCAGTATCGACGCTGGCTCAGCATCGGCCTGCTCTGCTCACTGGCGGGCGATATCCTGCTCGACTGGCCCGCTGATCTGTTCGTCTTCGGTCTCGGCGCCTTCCTCCTTGCCCACCTGGCCTACCTGCGTGCCTACCTGAGCGACTGCAAGCAACCTGCCTGGTTCGCCTTGCTGCTTGCCCTTGCCACCGGCGGAATAATGTTCGCCACACTCGCCAGCGCCAATCTGGGACCACTGCTGATCCCTGTGGCCTGTTATGCCCTGGCCATCAGCGCGATGCTCTGGCGCGCCCTCGCCCGCCTCGGCCAGCCCGGCCTGAACACCACCTCGACACGCCTAGCCGCCATTGGCGCTGCGCTGTTTGTGCTGTCCGATAGCCTGATTGGCATCAACCGCTTTGTCGCCCCCTTCGAGGCCGCGCCAATGGCGATCATGCTCAGCTACTGGTTGGGGCAATGGGGCATCGCGGCATCAGCCTTCAAACAGCCCCACAATCCGGCACTAACCTGACCCGTACGCTGCTTTTTGCGACCAATAGCGCCAATCAACGTTTGGCTATACCGCGTACTTGGCTAAAATGCCCGGCTTTATCGACCAGTGCGTAGCCATCGTGAGCAAACAGCCCGACCGTCTTTTCGCCCAACCCCTGGCCCAGGTGCCGGACTTCGTGTTCAACGAAGATGTGGTTCGGGTCTTCCCCGACATGATCAAACGCTCGGTGCCGGGCTACCCGACCATTGTCGAGAATATCGGCGTGCTCGCTGGCCAGTTCGCCCAACCGCACAGCGTGCTGTATGACCTTGGCAGCTCGCTGGGCGCAGTGACCCAGGCGCTGCGCCGGCATGTGCAGATCGAGGATTGCCGGGTGATCGCCGTGGACAACTCCAGCGCCATGGTCGAGCGCTGCCGCGAGTATCTGCACGCCCAGGACTCGATGTTTCAGGAATTGCTGCCGGTTGAGGTGATCGAGGCCGACATTCTCAGCCTCGATTTCCAGCCAACCTCGCTGGTGGCATTGAACTTCACCCTGCAATTTATCCAGCCCGAACAACGCCTGGAATTGCTCACGCGGATTCGCCAGGCCTTGCTGCCCGGTGGTGCACTGATCCTCTCGGAAAAACTGCAGTTCGAAGATGCCGGGCAACACGCCTTGCTGGGCGATCTGCATATCGCCTTTAAACGTGCCAACGGCTACAGCGAGCTGGAAATCGCCCAGAAGCGCAGCGCCATTGAAAAAGTCATGTTGCCCGACAGCCTGGAACAGCATCGCGAACGCCTGCTGGCCGCCGGATTCAGCCAGGTGGTGCCATGGTTCCAGTGCCTCAACTTCGCCTCCTTGATTGCCCTGCCATGATCAGCCGCCTCGACCTCGACGCCCTGCAAGCCGCGCTTGCTGGCACCCCACTGCAAGACTGGTCAGCCGGCCTGCCCGGACAAATCGACGCCAAACTGGCAGTCGGCCATGGCGACCTGCCGCGCTGGTACGGCGCGGTACAAGCCCTGCCAGATCTGAACGTCGAACAGTTGGAACTGCTGCACAGCTTCACCTTTAGCGGCAACTGCGACGAACCAACCCGCGCCGCGCTGAAAACGGCCTTGCAGGGTCTGATTCCTTGGCGCAAGGGACCGTTTCATCTGTTTGATGTGCATGTCGACACCGAATGGCGTTCGGACTGGAAGTGGCGGCGGGTCGCACCCTGCCTCGACCTCAAGGGTAAGTGCGTGCTGGATGTCGGTTGCGGCAACGGCTACTACATGTGGCGCATGCTCGGCGCGGGTGCTGAGAGTGTGGTCGGTATTGACCCCAACTGGCTGTTCCTCTGCCAATTCCTGGCTATGAAGAACTACCTACCCGACCTGCCGGCCTGGCATCTGCCGCTGGCCTTTGAGGAACTGCCAAGCAAGCTGCAGGGCTTCGATACGGTATTTTCCATGGGCGTGCTCTATCACAGGCGCTCGCCCATCGATCACCTGATTGATCTCAAGGACTGCCTGGTCAAAGACGGCGAACTGGTGCTGGAAACCCTGGTCGTGGAAGGCGATGCCCAGCAGGTGCTGGTGCCCGAAGACCGCTACGCGCAGATGCGCAACGTCTGGTTCCTGCCGTCGGTGCCAGCGTTGGAACTGTGGCTACGCCGCGCCGGCTTTGTCGACGTGCGCTGCGTGGATGTCAGCACCACCAGCGTGGATGAACAGCGCTCGACCGAATGGATGCGCTTTCAGTCGTTGCCCGAGTTTCTCGACCCAGCCGACCATAGCCGCACGGTCGAAGGCCTGCCGGCACCCAGCCGCGCTGTGCTGATCGCCCGCAAACCGTAACCCCGATACACCTCAACTCCCGGTGAGTTGGCGCTTACCACTTATGGATGGCGGACAAGCCTGGGGCATGCCCGCCCTACTCACCGGCTCAGCTGCGATTGGCCGCCGCAACGATCAACTGCTTCATCTCCACCACCGCCTGCTTAAAGCCAACGAATAGCGCATGCGCCACCAGCGCGTGGCCGATGTTCAGCTCATTAATCCCGGCAATCGCCGCCACCGGCTCGACATTGTGGTAATGCAAACCATGGCCGGCGTTGACGATCAGGCCATGAGCCACGCCGCAGCCCACCCCATCACGAATCCGCGCCAACTCGCGCGCAGCCTCTTCAGGTGTATGGGCATCAGCATAACGGCCCGTGTGCAGTTCGATGGCCGGTGCGCCGACGCGCTTGGACGCCTCGATCTGCTGCGGGTCCGGATCGATAAACAGCGATACCTCACAGCCAATCTTGCTCAGGCGCTCGACCGCTGCGCGAATCCGCGCCTCCTGCCCGGCGACATCCAGACCGCCTTCGGTGGTCAGCTCCTGACGAGTTTCCGGTACCAGGCAGACGTGCTCGGGGCGAATGCTTTCGGCGAAAGCGAGCATTTCCTCGGTGACGCCCATCTCGAAGTTCATGCGCGTTTGCATGACTTCCTTGAGCAGGCGCACATCACGCTCCTGGATATGTCGGCGATCTTCACGCAGGTGCACGGTGATGCCGTCGGCACCAGCCTCTTCAGCGTCCAACGCGGCCTTCACTGGGTCTGGATAGCGGGTGCCACGAGCCTGGCGCAAGGTGGCCACATGGTCGATGTTTACTCCCAGCAGAATACGATTGGCATCAGTCACGGTTCGGCTCCTTGAGCGTCATAAACAGTTCACGGCTGACCAGCGGTCGACCGCCTAAATGGGGTGCCAGGGCCTGACGCATCAGGCGTTTGGCTGCAGCAAGAGCGCCCGGCGCAGTCCAGTCAGCTTCGGCCATGGCCAGCAGTTCAGCACCTTGAAACACGCCCGGCTGCAGATGTCCTACTGGCACCAATCCGGTTTCAGTATGCAGTCGATACAAACCCGTTTCGGCTATGGGTTGACCTTCGCTGTCCAGGTCAAGGGCGAAACCATAGCCCAGCTGATCTAGCAGACGCCATTCAAAAGAGCGCAACAAGGGTTCCAGGGCACGACCTTGGGCCAAGGCCAGAACGGTCATGGCGTAATGCTGGAAAATCGTCGGGTGCGGATCTTCGGCAGGCAGCAAGCGAATCAGCAGCTCATTAAGGTACAGGCCACTGAACAGCGCCTCACCCACCAGCAGATTGGGTATGCCGGCAGGGTCGAGACGCCCCACATTCTTTAGCTCACCCCGCCCGCGAAACTCGGCTTCCAGCGGAATAAATGGCCGCGCCAAGCTACCAGCCTTACCACGAGCGCCACGCAGTACGGCACGCAAGCGGCCTTGCGGGGTAAGGAAATCCACCAGCGCGCTGCTTTCACGGTAAGCGCGGCTGTGCAGAACATAAGCAGGCTGACTGTCTGCAAGCATGGCCGGTGGCGACTCAATTTGATGGGGCGCAGGAACGGGCGAAAGGGCGCGCCCGTGCGAGGCTAGATGTTGTCGTAACCCAGGGAGCGCAAGGCGCGCTCATCGTCGGACCAACCGCTTTTGACCTTGACCCAGAGGTTGAGCATGATTTTGGAGTCGAACATTACTTCCATATCCTTGCGCGCCTCCTGGCCAATGCGCTTGATACGCTCGCCCTTGTCGCCAATGATGATCTTCTTCTGACCATCACGCTCCACCAGAATCAGCGCATGGATGTGCAGGATGCGTCCGTCGCGCTTGAATTCCTCGATTTCTACGGTGATCTGATACGGCAACTCGGCACCGAGTTGACGCATGATCTTCTCGCGCACCAACTCGGCGGCGAAGAAGCGGCTGGAGCGGTCAGTGACCTGATCTTCCGGGAAGAAGTGCACGCCTTCCGGCAAATGCTCGCCGACCAGCTTTTCCAAGGTATCTAGGTTGTGCCCGTGTTGTGCAGAGACCGGCACGATCTCCGCATTCGGCAGCTGGGTAGCCAACCACTCCAAGTGCGGCATCAACTCAGCTTTGTCTTCAATGCGGTCGGTTTTGTTGATCGCCAGAATCACCGGGCCTTCGACGTATTGAATACGCTCGAGCACCATCTGGTCCTCATCGGTCCAACGGGTGCGATCAACCACGAAGATCACTACGTCGACATCCTTCAGCGCCGACGAGGCGTTCTTGTTCATATAGCGATTGAGCGCTTTCTCGTTGTTCTTGTGCAGACCGGGGGTATCTACATAGATGGCCTGCACCTCACCTTCGGTCTTGATGCCGAGCATGTTGTGCCGAGTGGTCTGCGGCTTGCGCGAGGTGATCGCGAGTTTCTGGCCGAGGATGTGGTTAAGCAGCGTCGACTTGCCCACGTTTGGCCGGCCGACGATGGCGACATAGCCACAGCGTGTAACAGGTGAATCAGTCATTGCCATTCTCCACACCCAGGGCGATCAACGCGGCAGCGGCCGCAACCTGCTCGGCGATACGCCGGCTGGCACCCTGCCCCAGGGTTTTATCATTCAGTAAGGTAATCTGACACTCGACCACGAATGTCCGACAGTGCGGCTCACCCTGGATATCCACCACTTCATAGCGTGGCAGCTCACAGCCGCGCGACTGCAGAAATTCCTGCAGACGGGTTTTCGGGTCCTTGTTGGTATCAACCAAGGTCAAACTGTCCAACTCAGTAGTCAACCAAGCCAACACCCGCTCGCGAGCTGCATCCATCCCGGTATCCAGATAGATAGCACCGATCAGCGCTTCCAACGCATCGGCAAGAATCGACTCACGGCGAAAGCCACCGCTCTTCAGCTCGCCGGAACCCAGGCGCAGGTACTCGCCCAGATCAAAGCCACGAGCCAGAATGGCCAAGGTCTCGCCCTTGACCAGGCGCGCACGCAGACGTGACAGCTGCCCTTCGCGGGCCAATGGAAAGCGCTGGAACAGCGCCTCGCCGGCAACAAAGTTGAGAATGGCGTCACCGAGAAACTCCAAGCGTTCGTTATTGCGCCCGGCGAAACTGCGATGGGTAAGGGCCAGAATCATCAGCTCCTGGTCCTTGAAGGTATAACCGAGCTGCCGCTCGAGACGGGCTAACGACGCACTCACGGCATACGCACGCGGAATTCTTTATCAAAATGCACCACTAGATCAATATTCTCTATCAGGGGCTCACGCTGCTCATATTTCAGATGTGCTCGAAACTCATTATTCTCAACTTTAATCTTGAGCGCATCTCTAATATTCAAACTACGAATATTGTTGACTTGTATACCCCTATCAACATGGCTATAGAAATCACCAACTGTACGGATCTGTAGGGCCTTTTCTGTTTCTACTGACATGATGATCTTTTTTATTGACATATAGTCAAGGTAATGGGGCAAAACCTTAAAAGCCGCACTGGCCAAAAAAGCAACTACAGCCAGCACCATCAACCAACTAAGAATCGACATCCCCTTTTGCGAATGCGCAGATTTCATATTTGTCCCCAAATTCGAGTTATGTGAGAGCCGTTACGGCTGGAGGCAAGACTATATATAGCCTGCGACGCTGTATTTAACAGCGTCGCAAATTCGGCAGCAGGTCAGTGAATCAGGCCTACGCGGGAGAAATTCGGCAGGTTGCGCGACTTCGGATCCGGCCAGCTCATCCAGATGGCAAAGGCTTTGCCGACAATATTCTGGTCCGGAACCATGCCCAGCAGCGGCTTGGGGATGGCCGGATCATTCCAGTAGCGGCTGTCATTCGAGTTATCGCGGTTGTCGCCCATCATAAAGTAATGTCCCTGCGGCACGACCCACTCGCGACCTGGCTCTACTCGATAACGCTGCATTTCCTTACGGATCTGGTGCTCTGCCTCACCAAGTTTTTCGTTATACAGCGTCGCACTGCCCAGGCTGCCAGGCTCATCGCCGATCAACTGCTGCGCCACAGACTCGCCATTGATGGTCAGACGTTTATCACTGCTGTAGGCAATACGGTCACCGGCCAAACCCACCACACGCTTGATGTAGTTGATATTAGGATCGCTTGGATAACGAAACACCATCACATCGCCACGTTGCGGGTCGCCTACCTCAATCACCTTGGTGTCCAGCACGGGTAAGCGAATGCCATAGGCGAATTTGTTAACCAGAATAAAATCGCCCACTTCCAAAGTCGGCTTCATCGAGCCGGATGGAATCTGGAAGGGCTCGACAAGAAACGAGCGCAGCACCAGCACGATGGCCAGTACTGGGAAGAACGACTTGCCGTACTCCACCAGCAAAGGCTCTTTGTTCAAACGCTCCATCACCGCCTCATCAGGCTCGCTGACCTGGCCGTGGTAGGTGCTGATAGCGGCTCGCCGGCGCGGGGCCAGAAAGATCAGGTCGAACAACGCCAGCGCGCCACAAACGGCGACGGCGATAACCAGTAACAGCGGGAAATTGATCGACATAGGACCTTAACTATCCAACTTGAGCACAGCGAGGAAGGCTTCCTGTGGAATTTCCACGTTACCAACCTGCTTCATGCGTTTCTTACCGGCCTTCTGCTTTTCCAGCAGCTTGCGCTTACGACTGACATCACCACCGTAGCATTTGGCCAATACGTTCTTGCGCAGCGCCTTGACCGTAGTCCGCGCAACGATCTGCCCACCAATTGCAGCCTGAATAGCCACGTCAAACATCTGCCGTGGAATCAGCTCTTTCATTTTCTCAGTCAGCTGCCGGCCTTTGTAGTGAGCATTGTCCTTGTGCACGATCAGGGCCAGGGCATCCACCTTGTCACCATTGATCAACACATCCAGCTTGACCAGATTGGCCGACTGATAGCGATCAAAATGGTAGTCCAGCGATGCATAACCACGGCTGGTGGATTTCAGACGATCAAAGAAGTCCAGCACCACTTCGTTCATCGGCAGATCATAGCGAACCTGAACCTGAGAACCGAGGAACTGCATATCGCGCTGCACGCCGCGCTTTTCGATGCACAGAGTGATGACATTACCCAGATGCTCCTGCGGCACCAGGATAGTGGCCTGCACGATGGGTTCGCGGAAGTCCTCGACCGAGGAGACATCCGGCAGCTTGGACGGGTTGTCGACGTAAATCGTTTCGCCGTTCTTGAGCAAGACCTCGAAGATTACACTAGGCGCAGTGGTGATCAGATCCAGATCGTATTCACGCTCCAGGCGCTCCTGGATGATCTCCATATGTAGCATACCGAGGAAGCCACAACGGAAGCCGAAGCCCAGTGCGTCGGAGCTTTCCGGCGAATACTGCAATGACGAATCGTTCAGGGTCAACTTCTGCAACGCATCACGAAAATCTTCGAAATCCTCAGAGCTGACCGGGAATAGACCAGCATAGACCTGCGGCTGGATACGCTTGAAACCGGGCAGCATTTCGACATTCGGCGTAGCAGCCAGGGTCAGGGTGTCGCCCACTGGCGCACCGTGAATATCCTTGATGCTGGCGATGATAAAGCCCACCTCACCGGCCTTGAGGTCAACGGTCGCAGTGTGCTTTGGATTGAACACGCCGACGCTATCGACCAGGTGCACCTTGCCGGTGGACTTGACCAGCACCTTGTCACCCTTCTTGATCCGGCCATGGCGTACACGTACCAGGGAAACCACGCCCAAGTAGTTGTCGAACCAAGAGTCGATGATCAGCGCCTGCAGCGGCGCCTCGATATCACCGGTTGGAGCCGGAATGGTGTGCACCAGACGCTCAAGTACTTCATCGACGCCCAGGCCGGTTTTGGCGCTGCAAGTCACCGCATCAGTGGCATCAATACCAATGATCTTCTCGATTTCTTCCTTGACCCGGTCCGGATCGGCCTGCGGCAAGTCGATCTTGTTCAGCACCGGCATGACCTCAAGGCCCTGCTCGATGGCGGTATAGCAGTTGGCTACCGACTGCGCTTCCACACCCTGACCGGCATCGACCACCAACAATGCGCCTTCGCAAGCAGCCAGGGAGCGGCTGACTTCATAAGTGAAGTCGACATGGCCGGGGGTATCAATAAAGTTCAGCTGGTAGGTGATACCGTCTTTAGCCTTGTAATACAGGGTTACGCTGTGCGCCTTGATGGTGATCCCGCGCTCACGCTCCAGATCCATGGAGTCCAGCACCTGGGCCTCCATTTCACGGTCGGCCAAGCCGCCACACATCTGGATAAACCGGTCGGCCAAGGTCGACTTGCCGTGGTCAATGTGGGCGATGATGGAGAAATTGCGGATATGACTCAAATCACTCACGGATCAACACTCAAAAAGGTCGCAGGCGACTGCCCGCCGAAAATAGCCGCGAAGTGTACCCGAAAGCCACCTTGTACGTCATCAAGACCGCGCGGCAGCCCTATGTAAAAGGGCGACCGAAGTCGCCCTTTTACTCTGCCTGCGCCGTTAGTCGGCCAGCTTGAAGGTGATAAAGCTCGCGCGCCCCTGACGCAACACACGCATCGACACAGAACGATTCTTCGGCAGCGCCTGCGCAACCTCGGTAAAGGTCTTGGCCGAATTGATCGCCTGATTGTTCAAGTGAGTAATCACATCGCCCGGACGTAAGCCGATCAAGGCAGCCGGACCATCCTGCACCTCGGAGATGACCACGCCACCTTTTAGATCAAGGCTCTTTTCTTGCTCAGCGGTCAACTCAACCACCTTGACACCTAGGCGATTACTACTGCGCTCAACACCAGGTGCAGTATTACCCGCAATGGTTTCGCCATCTTCAGGCAGCGCACCGATGCTCATTTTCAGTTTTTTACGCGCGCCATCACGCACAACATCCAACTCAGCCGTGGCACCTGGCTTGAGCGCACCAACCAGATGCGGCAGATCAGCGGACATGATAATTGGCTTGCCATCCAGGCTAAGAATCACGTCTCCGACCTGTAAACCGCCCTTGGCTGCCGGACCATCCTCCAGCACCTGCGCCACCAACGCACCGGCCGGTTTATCCAGGCCAAACGACTCAGCCAGATCCTTGTTCACTTCCTGAATCACCACACCCAGCCAGCCGCGACTGACCTTGCCTTCGGTCTTCAGCTGATCGGCAACATCCATGGCCACACTCATCGGGATGGCGAACGACAGCCCCATAAAGCCGCCGGAACGGGTGAAAATCTGCGAATTGATACCCACCACTTCGCCGGCCAGGTTGAACAGCGGGCCACCGGAGTTACCCGGATTGATCGCTACGTCAGTCTGAATAAACGGCACATAGCTCTCGTTCGGCAGGCTGCGACCTTTGGCGCTGACGATCCCTGCGGTCACCGAGTGATCGAAACCAAATGGCGAACCAATCGCCAAGACCCACTCACCGACCTTCAGCTCTTCCGATTTGCCCAGCTTGACGGTTGGCAAGCCAGCACCCTCAACCTTGAGCAGCGCAACATCACTGCGCGGGTCAGTCCCGACCAGCTTGGCTTCCAGCTCACTGCGGTCCGACAGACGCACGATGATTTCATCGGCATCGGCAATCACATGATTATTAGTCAGCACATAGCCATCAGCGGAAATGATAAAGCCCGAACCCAGCGACTGGGCTTCACGCTGGCGACCACCGCCGGGATTACGCGGCACCTGCGGAATATTGCGCTCGAAGAACTCGCGGAACATCGGCGGCAAACCTTCAAGATCGGGCGCGTTGAGCTGACCACTGCCAGCCACCGCGCGATCTGGCACCTTTTGCCGAGTACTGATATTGACGACCGCCGGTGAGGCCTGCTCAACCAGCTCGGTGAAATCCGGCAGGCTCGCCTGAGCAAACAGTGCCTGCCCCATCAGCAGTACGGCACATAACGCAATAAATGAAGATTTCAGACCAGGCTTCGACATACAACTCCCCATCAGGCCAGCAAAAGTCTTAAAACGCTGCTGCGGCACTAGCAAGCAATGCACGCAACACCACAGGTTGCAAAGCCGGATCACCGGCCGTAACACGGCTGCGCCAGCGCACAGCACAGCAAGCAAACAGAAAACCGCACAGCGCGCTGAGTATTACCCAGGGCTCAGTCAAACCCGCCTGCTCAGCCACTACAGCCGCAGCAAACAAGCCGGACAAGGGCAGCAGATATACCAGCAGTGAGCCGCGAACCAGCAGGTCCTCATGCACACCAATGATGACCGCATCTCCCACATTCAGCTGCAAATCCGATAGCGCACGCACATAACCACGACGACCGCTTGCCCCGAGCTGATCAAGCAAGCCCTGGCCGCAACCGGCTTTGACGGAACAACTGGAGCAGGTGCTTTTGCGCAGGGTTTCGACCCAGACAGCGCCGGACTCAACAGCCACAACTCGCCCCTGCTCCTCGATCACTGCGCTGCCTCAGCCGCCGAGCGTATCGACAAGGCCACTCGTTCAGCCGTACCCAACGGAATTTCGCCAACTACGGTGACCATCACGTCACCATCATCAGTCTTCAACCGGCGCGAAACCGCCACAGTCGGCCCCAACTGAGTTCGGACATCCTCAACAACAGCGCCGCGTAGCGCTTCTATAAATACAGAAAAACGCGCCAAACCATCGTCATATACCTGACATGCAACTGGTTCATCCGATGCAGGGCTGCGGCGCTGGGTAACCGAACTCAGGCTAAAGCCTGGCGGCAACCAGTCAGAGCGCCAGGCTTCGACAGCATCCAGTTGAGCAGGAGACAAACGCACCGGGCGACACCCTGCACCAGGCTCAAGGCTAGAGGCGGTGGGGACTTCAGTTTGTAGTTGAGTAAACTGGAAACGCTCGAGTAGCTGCCCCTTGTCGTTGACCAGCAAGGACTTGAGCGGCAAGCCGGTTTGCTGATCAAGGTGCAGTTCGATGCCATAACGATGCTGATCGCGCGGCACCAGCGCCAATACACTGGTAGCTCGCCCCGCCACACGGGACTTACCGAGCACTCGCAGCTCATACCACTCACTCAGCTGCTCGGCATCCAACGCCCGGGCAGGCCACAGCTGACTGTCGATCAATTGATCAGCCAGTGCACCGCTGGCGCATTGCACCTGCCCATCGACACGCAACACTTCCTGCGCGGAGCCATCCAGCTGAAGCAGGCGCTCACGCAAAGCACCGCCATCACCGACTCGATGCCAGATGCTATGCGTCGAAAAACTACCATTGCGCTCGTAAACAAAGGTGCCTTGAAAGCTCTGCGTGCGCTCGGCATCCGCCAAACGCTGGAGCAAGGCCTGACCTTCATCGGCAACTGCCGGCAACGCCAACCAGCTGCCCAGCAACAGAACGCTTAAAGGAATAAAGCGCATGCGATTCCTTAATAACGAGCCGTTAACGGTTTTCCAGACTGGCGGCGCGCGCATATGGCAGCGCACCTTCACTCATGCTCATGGCTGCCTGCTGCGCATGCTGGCGCAGATAGGCCGGCAAACGCTGCTCATGCCAGCCTGGCTGACCCTGACCCACAGCGCTAGCCGCAGGAGCGGGCAGCTCTTCAGAGGTATTGAAGCCTGCCAGCATGGCCGGCCCGCTAACCTGGGGAATATTCAGCACCGGCTGATTAGCCTGCTGCGCCAACTGCGCACCGGTGATGTAGTCCTGGTTGTACAGGCGCACACCCGCCAGCACCGCCAACGTGACCGAAGCTGCAACAGCCAGGCGACCTACGGTGCGCCAAGGACCACGCTGCGCTTGTTGCGCAACGGGGGCAACATCGTCAGCCAGAGCAGCAGATACAGCAGCAGCGATGTCCAGCCGCGGCTCAAGCAGCTCTTTATGCATGACCGCACGAGCAATCTGGTAACGCGACCAGGTTGCGCGCAGCTCAGGGTCATCACTAGCCGCCAGCACGCGCCTTAGTTCAAGTTCATCCGCTTGGTTATCCATCACCGCGGACAGCGATTCCTGCAGGGTTTCACGACTCATGGCGGTTCCTCTCTTGGCTGACGCCGCTGTCTCAGGTTTCCTGCAGCAACGGCTGCAGGGATCGATCAATAGCCTCACGCGCCCGAAAAATTCGCGAACGCACGGTGCCGACTGGACACTGCATGACGCTGGCAATGTCCTCGTAACTCAGACCATCAAATTCACGCAAGGTTAGCGCTGTGCGTAAATCTTCCGGCAACTGCTCGATGCTGCGGTGTACGGTGGCCTCGATCTCGTCGCGCAACAGTGCACGCTCCGGCGATTCGATGTCCTTGAGGGCATGGTCACCGTCATAGAACTCAGCATCCTCAGCACTTACATCACTGTCTGGCGGGCGCCGACCACGCGAGACCAGATGGTTCTTCGCCGTGTTGATGGCGATGCGGTACAGCCACGTGTAGAACGCGCTGTCACCACGGAAATTACCCAACGCCCGATACGCCTTGACGAAGGCTTCCTGCGCCACATCCTGTGCCTCATGGGTGTCATGCACAAAACGCACGATCAACCCGAGAATCTTGTGCTGATACTTGAGCACCAATAGATCAAATGCACGCTTGTCGCCACGCTGTACGCGCTCAACCAGTTGCTGATCATCTTCCTGGGTTAGCATGAAAACTCCTCATAAGGTTTGAAGGAGCGCAACGCCAACCCTTTACTCGGTCTGCCAAAGTAGACTTGGGCATTGCGCAAAAGTTCTCTCCTTCAAACAAGCTTCCTGCAGAACACTTAAAAGTCCTGCACGGAACAGCGCAGCAAAGGGACTCCACTGCTGCGCTTGTAGTCTGGATCACCCGCCGGCTAGGCAAAAACCGCAGGCCCGTTGTAAAGCTGCCTGACACAGGCGAATTTCCATCTAAACAACCGCCTATGGAACCCGAAACACTTAAAAAGTTCCCGAGTAACGCACTTGGTCATAAGCCGGCTATTGTGCCGTCCACCCCCTCTATATACTAGGGGCCGCTTTTCGCGGAATTCGAACATGAGCCAACATTACCAACACGACGTTCTGGTTATCGGTAGCGGTGCAGCAGGCCTGACTCTGGCCCTCACACTGCCTGAGAACCTGCGCATTGCCGTACTGAGCAAGGGCAACCTGTCCAACGGCTCGACCTATTGGGCGCAAGGCGGCGTGGCAGCGGTGCTGGACGATACCGACACCATTGAGTCGCACGTCGAAGACACCCTCAATGCTGGTGGCGGCCTGTGCCGCGAGGACGCCGTACGCTTTACCGTCGAGCACAGCCGCGAAGCCATCCAGTGGCTGATCGACCAGGGCGTACCCTTTACTCGCGACGACCAAACCGCGCGCGAAGACGGCGGTTTCGAATTCCACCTGACCCGCGAAGGCGGCCATAGCCACCGACGCATCATCCATGCCGCCGACGCCACTGGCGCAGCAATCTTCAACACTTTGCTCGAACAGACCAAGCAACGCAGCAATGTCGAACTGCTGGAGCAGCGCGTCGCCGTCGATCTGATTACCGAGCGCAAACTCGGCCTGGAGGGCCAGCGTTGCCTGGGCGCTTACGTGCTCAATCGCGCCAGCGGCGAGGTCGACACCTTCAGCGCGCGCTTTGTGATTCTCGCCACCGGCGGCGCGGCCAAGGTTTATCTCTACACCAGCAACCCCGACGGCGCCTGCGGTGACGGCATCGCCATGGCTTGGCGCGCCGGCTGCCGAGTTGGCAACCTGGAGTTCAACCAGTTCCACCCGACCTGCTTGTACCACCCCAAAGCCAAGAGTTTTCTGATCACCGAAGCGTTGCGCGGTGAAGGCGCACTGCTCAAGCTACCGAACGGCGAGCGCTTTATGCCGCGCTTCGATGCGCGGGCCGAACTGGCGCCACGGGATATCGTCGCCCGCGCCATCGACCATGAGATGAAACGCCTGGGGATCGACTGCGTATTCCTCGATATCAGCCATAAACCGGCTGATTTTGTGAAATCGCATTTCCCCACCGTGTATGAACGCTGCCTGGACTTCGGTATCGACATCACCAAAGAGCCAATTCCAGTGGTACCGGCTGCGCATTACACCTGTGGCGGTGTGCTGGTCGACCAGAGCGGCCGCACCGATGTACCCGGCCTGTACGCCATCGGTGAAACCAGCTTTACCGGCCTGCATGGGGCCAATCGCATGGCCAGCAATTCGCTGCTGGAATGCTTCGTCTATGCCCGCTCGGCAGCGCAGAACATTGTTGCGCAGCTGGAGCAGATCAGCATGCCCAGCGACCTTCCCAGCTGGGACGCCAGCCAGGTGACCGACTCCGATGAAGACGTGATCATTGCGCACAACTGGGATGAACTGCGGCGTTTTATGTGGGACTACGTCGGCATCGTGCGCACTAACAAGCGCTTGCAGCGCGCCGAGCACCGGGTACGCCTGCTGCTCGATGAAATTCACGAGTTCTACAGCAACTACAAGGTCAGCCGCGACCTGATCGAGCTGCGCAACCTGGCCCAGGTTGCCGAATTGATGATTCGCTCAGCCATGCTGCGCCACGAAAGCCGCGGCCTGCACTACACCCTGGACTACCCACAGCAGCTGGCCGAGGCAAAGGACACTATTTTGCTGCCGCCCACCTATGGCGACTGAATTTCAGCCGCACTCGTAAGCGCCGATGCTGATCACGGGCCAGGCTGTCACGGGCGATGCAGGCCGAACGCACGCGACGCTGTCCGGCCAGACGAAAGCGCAACAACACTATCAACGGTAAGGCCAGGCTATCGGGATGCAACTCGATAGCCTGCCAGCCCTGCGCCGCACTGTGCACCTGCCAACCATCGGCCGAACAGCGCAGCGCACGGTAGGCCGAAGGCGAACTCAGCAGCAGATGCCGCGGCAGCACCCAAGCGGCATGGGCGAGACAGAAACCAACCCCGAGTACAAGTGCCCAAAGGTGGATATCCACCAGCGCCAGGCTAAGCAGCGCCAGCCCTTGAATCAGGGCATAGCAGGCCAGCAGCTGCCGTGAGGGCAGCCACTGGCATTGCCAATCATCACTTCGGCTGGACACGGTCCAGAATCATCCGAACCATGCGCTTAAGATCAGCATCTTCCGGCTCAGCACGCTGCATAAACCAGCCGAACATGTCCTGATCTTCGCATTCAAGCAGCTTGCGATAACGCTCGCGATCATCGGCATCGAGGTGTGGGTACACCTCCCTGACGAACGGCACCAACAGCACATCCAGCTCCAGCATGCCGCGGCGGCTGTGCCAAAAAAGACGATTGAGTTCAACCGAGTCAACCATGGGTATGCTCCTTGGATAAGGCGCGCAGTATACCGATGAAAAGCGCCCCTGTTGATCGTGTGCATCAGCCGACTAGGCAATGTCCGTAAGCGAAGCAGCGGCAAGCGCTGACAAGGCGCGAGGCGCGCTCTATGATGAGCCCCCTAACTTTTATCCAGCGATACCTAACCCACCATGGCCGATACCGCGTTTTATTGCACCCTCAGCCACGAAGGCATCCTTGCCGTACGCGGCCCCGATGCCAACAAGTTCCTCCAGGGCCAGGTCACCTGCAACCTCAACTACTTGAGCGACAGCCATTCCAGCCTGGGCGCGCGCTGCACACCCAAGGGCCGCATGCAGTCGAGCTTTCGCATCCTCAGCGTGAGTGACGGCTACCTGCTGGCGATGGCCAGCGATTTGCTGGAAGCACAACTGACTGACCTGAAGAAATACGCCGTCTTCAGCAAATCCAAACTCACCGACGAAAGCCAAAACTGGCTGCGTATCGGTTTAAGTGGTGGCGATGACGCCCTGCGCAGTCTCGGCCTGGAGCTTGCAAAGACCACTGACAGCGTGGCCCGCAGCGATGAACTGCTGGCCCTGCGCCTAAGCGACGGCCGTGCCGAGCTCTGGTTACCCGCCAACCAGGCCGCAGCCATACAGACGCAACTGGCCAGCCACCTGCCTGAAGCTCCGCTCAATGACTGGCTACTGGCACAAGTACGCGCAGGGATCGGCCAAGTCATGGCCAGTACCCGCGAGCTGTTTATTCCGCAGATGATTAACCTGCAAGCCGTGGGCGGCGTGAGCTTCAAGAAAGGCTGCTACACCGGCCAGGAAATCGTTGCGCGCATGCAGTACCTGGGCAAACTCAAACGTCGCCTGTATCGCCTGGAACTACACGATAGCCAAGTGCCAGAGCCGGCCACTGCGCTGTTTTCGCCCAGCCACACCTCCAGCGTCGGTGAAGTGGTGCTGGCAGCACGCAGCCCGGCCGGCTTTGAACTGCTCGCCGTATTACAGGACGAAGCCGCACTGAATGGCGTTATTCACCTGGGCTCTGTCGAAGGCAACACGCTGAGCGTGCTCGATTTGCCGTATACACTGGACTCAGACCGCGAAATACAGCGCTAAGCACTTACTACACTTATTACTATTGCCTGACCGCCTAAAGAGAATTGCCCATGAGCAAGCTTGCCGAGAAAGTCCAAAAGGAACTGACCCAGGCCATCGACAGCGATGAACTGGTACTGCCGACCCTGCCGGAGGTCGCGTTGAAGGTCCGCGAGGCGGCAGAGGATCCGGACATCGGCATCCCGCAACTGAGCAAGGTGATTGGTAACGACGCCGCCCTGACTGCGCGCATCATCAAGGTGGTGAACAGCCCGCTGCTGCGCACCAACAAGGAAATCACCGACCTGCAAATGGCAGTCGGTCGCCTCGGCATCAACTACACCTGCAACCTGGCCACGGGCCTGGCGATGGAGCAGATGTTCCAGGCCACCAGCGATGTGGTTGACCGAAAAATGCGCGAAGTGTGGAATAAAAGCACGGAGATCGCCGGCATCTGCCACGTTCTGTGCAAACACTACACCCGCCTGCTGCCGGATCAGGCAACCCTCGCCGGCCTGGTGCATCAGATCGGCGTGCTGCCGATCCTCACCTACGCCGAAGATCACAGCGAACTGCTGGCTGACTCGATCAGCCTCAACCACGTGATCGAGCAGATTCACCCGATCATCGGCGATAAAATCTTGCGCGCCTGGGAATTCCCCGAACTGATTGCCATGGTGCCTAGCCAGTACCTGGACTTCACCCGCGACAGCGCCAAGGTCGATTATGTCGATATCGTCCAGGTCGCCACCCTGCAAAGCTACCTGGGCAGCGAGCACCCTTACACCCAGCTGGACTGGAGCCAGATCCCTGCGTTCCGCAAGCTCGGCCTGGACCCAAGCCAGAACCTGAATGAAGACGAAGACCTCTCCGCCGCTATGGAAGCGGCCATGAGCATGCTTCAGTAAAGCCCCTCACGCGCATGCAGCCGAATGCAACTAGACTGAATACAGTCCCCGCAATCGGCATACGGCTCATGCGCACTCTGCTGTTATCCGTTCTGTTCAGCCTGTTTTGCGGTGCTTTGGCCGCTGCAGAATCGGTGCGCCTGACCAACGGTGAATGGCCGCCTTATCTGGGCGAACAACTGCCGCACAAGGGCGTTGCCTCACGCATCGTCGCCGAAGCTTTTGCCCTGCAGGGCATCGACGTGGCCTGGGAGTTCCACCCCTGGGCGCGTTCGCTGCAACTGGCCGAGCGCGGTCAACGCGCCGGCAGCGCAGTCTGGCTGCGCAGCAACGAGCGTGAGAAAAAGTTCTTTATCAGCGACCCTGTGGTGGAAAGCGGTTACTACCTGTTCCACCGCAAGGGCTACAGCTTTGACTGGAAGCAGGTCAGCGACCTGCAAGGCCGGCGCCTGGTCGGCACTCGCGGCTATGACTACGGCGAAGCCTTTCAGCAGGCCGAAGCCATTGGGCAGCTGCGGGTCAATCGAGTGACCAGCGATGAAACCGCGTTTCGTCAACTGATTGCCGGTCGCGTCGATCTGTTCCCGATGGACAAGGTGGTCGGCTTCGACATGTTGCATCAACACTTCAGCGCCGCCGAACGTGCGCAACTGAGTTTTCACCCTAAGCCGCTACGCAGCGACAGCCTGCACCTACTGCTCTCGCGGGAAATACCCGGCAACGCCGAGCTGATCGTCCGTTTCAACCAGGGCCTAGCGCAGCTGCGCGAGAGCGGCAAAATCGCCCAGTACCTGCTGGAAATCCAGCAACCGCTGAGCCTGGCACCCTGACTTAGGCTTCTGCGCTGGCGAACTCGACGCGGACCAGCAAGCCCTGCGGCTGAGCCTGATGCAGGCTGATCTCGGCCTGATGCGCGCGGCATATCTCACCCACAATCGCCAAACCCAGCCCCGCCCCCGAACCCTTGTTGCTGCGTCGATAAAAGCGCGCAAAAACCCGCTGATGCTCCTCTGGCGGAATCCCCGGCCCGTCGTCTTCAACCTCCAGCACCCCAGTTGGCAAGACACGCAGAATCACATTGCCGCCAGCAGCAGTGTGGGCCAAGGCGTTATCCAACAGGTTGCACAACAGCTCATTGAGCAAAGTCGGCTCACCGCTGACCCACACCGGCTGCTCAGCCTCCAGCGCCAGAGAAATACCCCGCGCATGGGCCAGCGGCGCCAACGCCATACCCAACTCGCGCGCCAGCTGGCTGAGATCCAGACGCTGCGCACCACCCTCGGCAATTGCCTGCGCACCGCTTTCGATACGCGCCAGCGAAAGCAATTGATTGGCCAGATGGGTCAGCTTGTCGGTGTTTTGCGCCGCTTCCTCTAGCGTACTGCGCCACACCGCCGGCTCCTGAGCGCGCAAGCCCAGTTCGACCCGCGCCTTGAGCGCCGCCAAGGGTGTGCGCAGCTCATGGGAAGCATCGGCAATAAATTGCGACTGGCGCTCGAACAGGTTGCGCAGACGATCATTGAATTGGTTCAGCGCATCGATCAGCGGACGTAGCTCGCGTGGCATGCCAACATCCGACAACGGCTGCAGATCATCACTGGTGCGCGTCGCCACACTTCGCCGCAAGGCCTCCAGCGGGCGCAGCGCAGCGCTCACCGCCAGCCACACCAGCAACAAGGCACTCAGCGACAGCACGCCCATGCGCAGCAGAGTGCCGAGTAACAATTCGCGGGCCATGCGCTCGCGTGCGCCCTGGGTTTCCGCCACGCGGATTTCCGCGACACCATTGACTCCCGGCTCGCTGACCGGCTGCAGCAGGCTGACCACACGCACCCCCTGATTACGGAACTCGGCATCGTAGAAACGCGCCAACGCCGGATAATCCTCGGTGCGTTTGGTGCCCACTGGCGCCTGCGGTAAATCCTCATAGCCGGACACCAGCGCGCCCTGCACATCCAGGACTTGGTAGTAGATGCGCCCGGCGCTGTCATAGGCAAAGGTGTCCAGCGCCACATAGGGCACATTGGCATTCAGCCGTTCGGCGGTGGTGTACAGACCATCGGCAATCGCCCGCGCCGAGGCCAACAAAGTGCGGTCATAGGCGGTATCTGCTGCATGACGGGCACTCCAATAGGCGCTCAGGCTGCTGACAAACAGAATCAGCGCCAAGAGCAGCGCCAATCGGCGGATCAACCGCCCGCGCAGGCTGCCCGGCTGGTTCTCCACGGATTTTCCGTGCTCAGTCACCGACTGCCTCCAATAGATAACCCAGGCCACGGAAGGTGACGATGCGCACTCCGCCGCCTTCGAGTTTTTTGCGCAGACGGTGTACGTAGATTTCGATGGCGTCGCTGCTGGCCTCTTCGTCCAGGCCGAACACTTGGGCGGCCAGCTGCTCCTTACTCATCACCCGGCCCGGCCGGGCGATCATCGCTTCCAGCACCGCCTGCTCGCGAGAGGTCAGGGTCAGCAGGCCATCGGCCAGGGTAAAACGCCGGGTATCCAGGTCATACAGCAGATTGCCGCAGCGTTGCTGGCGTTCGCCACCGAGCACGGTGCGGCGCAGCAGGGCCTTAACCCGCGCCTCCAGCTCGCTCAGCTCGAAGGGTTTGGCCAGGTAATCATCGGCGCCGAGGTTAAGGCCATGTACGCGGTCCTTGACCTCACCGCGAGCGGTAAGCATCAGCACTGGCAGGGTATTGCCGCGCTCGCGCAGACGCGCCAACACCTGAAAACCGTCCAAACGCGGCAGGCCGATATCGAGAATCGCCAGGGCGTAATCCTCGCTTCCAAGGGCCAGATCAGCGGCTATGCCGTCATGCAGCATGTCCACGGTCAGCCCGGTGCCACGCAGGGCCTGAGCCACGCTTTCAGCCAGGGGCAGATGGTCCTCGACCAGCAGGATTCGCACGGTAATAGCACTCCACGAACTTGTTGTTATGTACCCAGTGTAACGGTGCAAAGGCCGCTGCGAACGCCCCTACAATTTTCTTTCAAGCTGAAAGCCTGGTGAAAGCTTGACCCCATAGCATCGGTTTCAGGTGGCTCGACCCACCGACCTGAACGACTGACGCAGTGGTGCGCAGCCGTGACAAAAACAACAATGGAGACCACAGGATGCCGACTGCATCAAATCGGGCACTTTCGCCTGTTCACCTGCTCAGCCTGGCTATCAGCACGGCCCTGCTTGCCCCCGCAGCCAACGCCGACTTTGTCGCCGACAGCAAGGCAAGCCTGACCACCACCAATATCTACCTCAATCGCGACTTCCGTGAAGGTACAAGCAGCCAGCAGAACAAGCGCGACGAATGGGGTCAGGGCTTTCTCCTCGACATCCAGTCCGGCTACACCGAAGGCACTGTCGGCTTTGGTTTGGACGCCATGGGTATGCTCGGCGTCAAACTAAACTCCGGCGGCGGCAGTACCGGCACCGACCTGCTGCCTGTGCAGGACGATGGTGGCACCCCAGATCAATTCGGCCGCCTGGGCCTGACGGCCAAGGTCAAGGTCTCCAATACCGAGCTGCGCTACGGCTCGCACATTCCTGAACTGCCCGTGGTCAAGGCCAGCGACAGCCGCCTGCTGCCGCAGGTATTTGAAGGCGGTTTGCTGACTTCGTCCGAATTGGACCGACTGACCTTTACCGGCGGGCGTTTGGACAAAGTGATCGACCGCGCCTCGACCAACTCCGAAGAGCTGATCCTCAACAGCAAAAATCGCCGCTTCGCCGGCGGCATCACCGCTGACCATCTGGATCTGATGGGCCTCGACTACCAGTTCGCCAAGGGCCTCACCGGGCGTTACTACTTTGCCGATCTCGACGATATTTACCGTCAGCACTTCTTCGGCCTGCTCGCCAGCCAGCCTCTCGGCAGCGGCAACCTGAGTGCCGATGTACGCCTGATGCTGAGCAAAGACAGCGGCGCGGCGAACGCCGGAAAAGTCGATAACCGCGCCTTCAACGCCATGCTCAGTTACGCCATCAAGGGCCACAAACTGGGCCTGGGCTTCCAGGACATGAGCGGCGACACCGGTTACGCCTATATCGATGGCAGCGACCCGTTCCTGGTCAACTTCGTGCAGATCAACGACTTCGCCAATGCCGACGAGCGCTCCTGGCAGGCCCGTTACGACTATGACTTCGGCAAGCTCGGGGTGCCCGGCCTGAGCTTTATGACCCGCTACATCAAAGGCAGCGATGCGCAAATTGCTGGCAGCGACGACACCGGCGGTGAGTGGGAGCGCGACATCGAGGTCAAGTACGTGGTGCAGAGCGGCCCGCTGAAAGATGTCTACGTGCGCCTGCGTAACGCCAGTTTCAAATCCGACTTCGCCCGCGATGCGGACGAGAACCGCGTCATCGTCGGCTACACGTTGCCGATCTGGTAAACCACAATAAGAGTTCAGAGGAACACACCATGAAAACTGCCTTTACTCGCATTGCCCTGGCTACCGCTTGCATGGCCTTTGCCGGCCAACTACTGGCTGCGGAACCGAAGCGCCCAGAATGTATTGCCCCGGCCAAACCCGGTGGCGGCTTCGACCTGACCTGCAAACTGGCTCAAAGCGGCCTGAAAGACGAAGGCCTGCTCAAGTCACCGATGCGCGTCACCTACATGCCCGGCGGTGTCGGCGCTGTTGCCTACAACGCGGTGATTGCCCAGCGCGCTGATGATCCAGGCACCATCACTGCGTTTTCCAGCGGCTCACTGCTTAACCTGGCGCAAGGCAAATTCGGCCGTTACGACGAAACCGGTGTGCGCTGGCTGGCCGCCGTCGGCACTGACTACGGTGCCATCACCGTGCGTGCCGACTCGCCCTACCAGAACCTTGATGATCTGGTGCAAGCGCTGAAAAAAGACCCAGGCAGCATCGTTTTCGGCGCCGGCGCCACCATCGGTGGGCAGGACTGGATGCAAACTGCACTGATCGCTCGCCTCGCAGGCATCGACCCGAAAAACCTGCGTTACGTTGCCTTTGAAGGCGGCGGCGAAACCCTAACCGCCATGCTCGGCGGCCATGTACAGGTCACCAGTAGCGGCCTGGGTGAAGTCACCCCGCAACTGGCAGCGAAGAAAGTACGCATCCTCGCCGTGCTCGCCGATGAGCGTCTGCCGGGCAAGCTGGGCGATATCCCGACTGCTAAAGAGCAGGGCTATGACATCAGCTGGCCGGTTATTCGTGGTTTCTACATGGGCCCAGAGGTTAGCGACGAGCAGTTCAACTGGTGGAAACAGCAGTTCGACACCCTGCTGGCCAGCGAAGATTTCGCCAAGCTGCGTGAACAGCGCGACCTGCTGCCCCTGGCAGTCACCGGTGATGAGCTGAAAGCCCTGGTCTTCAAGCAAGTTGAAGAATACAAGGCATTGGCAGGCGAGTTCGGCCTGGTTCAGTAAGGAAGCTACTGCGCTCGGTAATGCAGCGTTGGAAAGCGGCTCGGACGGTGGCCTCGGCCACCGAACGCCCAAAGGGCGGCCCGACAGGGCGAGCCTTGCGAGTCATGCTCATTTACATTCGTAAACTGCGCTTTCTCGCCGCTTTCCGCCTTGCCGTCCCTTCGCTCGTAACGCTTCCGCCTTCTGTGTATTTTCAACTAGGTAATTCGCCATGTACGTTCGCCTGTTCGCCGCGATCTGGCTGTTGTTTTGCGCCGTTCTCGCCGTTATTGCCTGGGGCTTCCAGGCACCCTTCGCCTACGACCCGGTGGGTCCGCGCGCCTATCCCTTGCTGCTGCTGGCCCTGATGTCGGCCGGCAGCCTGTGGCTACTGTTCAAGCCAGGCCTGCTCGAACAAACCTTCAACCGCAAAGCCGCCCTGCGTGCCACGTTGTGCGTGCTGACCTTGCTGGCCTATGCCGTGCTGTTTGAAACCCTTGGTTTTGTCATCAGCACTGCCTTGGCCGCTTTCGCCCTTGGCCTGCTATTTACCGGCCGCCTGATTCCTTGCGCCATCAGCGCCGTGCTGATGGGCGTGTTGCTGTATGTCCTGTTTGACTACCTGCTGGATGTGCCGCTGCCCCTCGGCCTGTTCGAAGCCTTTGTGGAGAGCTGAAATGGAAACCCTGAATTTCTTGATGCAAGGCTTTGATGTCGCCACCCGCCCGGAAAACCTGTTGATGGCGCTGTTCGGTGCCTTTGTCGGCACCATCGTCGGCATGCTCCCAGGCCTTGGCCCGATCAACGGCGTGGCCTTGCTGCTGCCGCTGGCTTTCGCCCTTGGCCTACCACCGGAAACCGCACTGATCCTGCTGGCCGCCGTGTACCTGGGCTGTGAATACGGTGGGCGTATTTCTGCCATTCTGCTCAACGTGCCCGGCGATGCTGCGGCGGTGATGACCACCCTTGATGGTTATCCGCTGGCCCGCCAAGGCAAAGCCGGGATAGCCCTATCGTTGTCGGCGGTCAGCTCGTTTATCGGCAGCATCATCGCCACCTGCGCCGTGGTGCTGTTTGCGCCACTGCTGGCGAAATGGGCGGTGGCCTTCGGCCCGGCCGAATACTTCGTACTGATGATCTTCGCCATTGCCTGCCTCGGCGGCATGGTCGGCGACAAACCGATGAAAACCCTGATGGCTGCGTTGATCGGTCTGGCCCTGGCCACGGTCGGCGTCGACTCCACCACCGGCGTATACCGCTTCACCTTTGACAGCGTCAGCCTGTCCGACGGCATCCAGTTCGTCATCGTGGTGATCGGTTTCTTCAGCGTTAGTGAAGTACTGCTGATGCTGGAAAAAACCCACAACGGCCAGAAAGCCGTGAAAGCCAGCGGTCGCCTGCTGTTCAACTTCAAAGAGTTCACCTTCACCTTCTGGACCATGGTGCGCAGCGCCGTAGCAGGCTTCGTCATCGGCACTCTGCCCGGTGCCGGTGCGACCATCGCCAGTGCCATGACCTACATGAGCGAGAAGCGCATGGCCGGTGCCAACGGCAAGTTTGGCGAAGGCGACCTGCGTGGCCTGGCCGCACCGGAAGCCGCCAACAACGCTTCGGCCTGCGGCTCGCTGATCCCCATGCTGACCCTCGGCGTGCCGGGCTCGGGCACCACTGCGGTGATGATCGGCGCGCTGACCCTGTACAACATCACCCCCGGCCCGCTGCTGTTTGAACAGCAGCCTGACGTGGTGTGGGGCCTGATCGCCTCGCTGTTTATCGGCAACGTAATCCTGCTGGTGATGAACATTCCGCTGGTTGGCCTGTTCTCACGCATGCTCAGCGTGCCTAACTGGGTATTGGTACCAGCGATCACCGTGATCAGCATGGTTGGCGTCTACGCGGTGCACAGCACCACCTTCGATCTGGTACTGATGATCGGCCTCGGCGTATTCGGCTACATCCTGCGCAAACTGGATTTCCCGCTGTCGGCCTTGATCCTGGGCTTCGTCCTCGGTGAGCTGATGGAAGACAACCTGCGCCGCGCCCTGTCGATCTCAGCCGGTGACTTGAACATCCTCTGGCACAGCCCGATCAGCCTGTGTCTGTGGGCGCTCACCGCGCTGATGCTGGCCCTGCCGGGCCTGCGCTGGTGGCGTGCGCGTCGCACGGCGCGCCTGGCCAATGCCTAAGCTGCCTGTGCTCACCGACTGGCAAAGCTGGTGGGCCACTCCGCTGGTAGGCCTTGCCGGCGGCACCCTGGCCAGCCTGATTGGCTGGCCTTTGCCGTGGATCATCGGTTCACTGCTGGCAGTCATCGCGGCACGCTGCAGCGGCTGGCTGATCAGCGAAGTGCCTGGCGGGCGCAAGACCGGCCAGTGGCTGGTATCCAGCGCCATTGGCCTGCATTTCACCAGTGAAGTGCTCGGCCAGCTGCTGAGTCACTTCGGTGTCATCTTGCTCGGTGCATTGCTTACTTTGCTGCTGAGCCTGATTGGCATCATCGTGTTGCGCCGCGCCGGCCTCGACCGCGCTACCGCGTTCTTCGCGAGCATGCCTGGCGGCGCCAGCGAGATGGTCAATCTGGCCCAGCGACATAACGCTGAAACCGCCAAGGTGGCGGCAGCCCATAGCCTGCGGTTGCTGTTGGTGGTGCTGCTGATTCCAGCGATTTTCACCTGGAGCTTGCCACCCATCACCCCACCGCTGCCGGCTCCAGTGAGCTGGCCATGGCTGGCACTGCTGTTACCTGGCGGCGCGCTGCTGGCTTGGTTGTGGGGCCGCTTAGGTCAGCCCAACCCCTGGATGCTTGGCCCGCTGACCGTTTGCGCAGTGGCCAGCGTCAGCTTTGACCTGCACCTAAGCTTGCCTGCGGGTCTTGGCCAGGTCGGTCAATGGCTGATCGGCTGCGCATTGGGTTGCCACTTCGACCGCAACTTCTTTCGCAGCGCACCCGGTTTTCTCGCGCGCATCCTGCTGTTCTGCCTACTCGCCATGCTCGCCGCTGCCGCATTGGGCCAGGGCCTGGGCTGGCTGGCCGGGGAAAGCCAGAACGCGCTGATGCTCGGCATGATGCCCGGCGGCATTACCGAGCTGTGCCTGACCGCCGAAGCCCTGCAACTCTCAGTGGCAATGGTCACCGCCCTGCAGGTGCTGCGATTGTTTCTGGTGATGTTCCTCGCCGAGCCCTTGTTCAGATTCTGGCAGCGCCGCTGAAAACGCATTAACGACCACGTTTAGCCCGCCTTGTGCGGGCTCTTTTTGCCGGCTTCACCAACAGTTTTTGTTTAACAGATATGTCCGCCACCACGCAGGCGCATTGCGCAGGGGTACTCTCAGGCCTGGCTTAACGAGGCATTGTCTATGACTGTACTGCGCTGGCCCACCGCAAAATCCCTGCTGCTATTGCTCTGCCTGAGCCTACTGGTCACAGCCTGCAGCCGCCTGGGGCTGGCCTACCGGAACCTGGACTGGCTGGTGCCCTGGCGGCTGAACGACTACCTGAACCTCAACAGCCAGCAACAGGCCTGGCTCAAGCCCCGCTTGCAGACACACCTGCAATGGCACTGCAACGTCGAGCTACCGCGCTATATCGACTGGCTGCACATCACCGAGAGTATCCTCAAGCAGCCACAGCCGGACAGCAGCCAGCTACTTGAGCAATTCACCCAGTTTGATGCCGCGCTCAAACGCATTAGCGTCGAGATCACCCCTACCGCCATCGAACTGCTGCAGAGCCTGAGCGAACAGCAGGTCAACGAGTTATATGCCGCGCTGGATGAGGACAACCTGGAAGACCGCCAGGACTTTCTCGACCCGCCGCTAACCACCCAGATCAGCGAGCGCCAGACGCGTATGCAGGAACGCCTGCAGCCCTGGCTAGGCCGCCTGAACAGCGTCCAGACGGAACATATCGCCGACTGGGCCAATAGCTTGGGCGAGCAAAACCGCCTGTGGCTGGAGAATCGACAACGGTGGCAGGCCGAGCTGCGCACGGTGGTTGCCGAACGCGACAGCGCCGACTTTGCCGAGCAACTGACCCGTCTGCTGCAGCAGCGCGAGCGTTTCTATAGCGACGAATACCGCGCCAGTTATGGCCGCTCACGCCAGGCAATGGCTACGCTATTCAGCCAACTGCTAAGCAGCAGTGATACGACTCAACGCGAGCGTCTGAGCCACCGCTTGCGCGACCTGCGTCGCGATCTTGACGAGCAGCAGTGTAAAGCCGCTTAACAGGTTGTCAGGCCTCGGGTAAGCGCCAGTCGATCGGGCTCAGCTCATGTTGCTGCAGGAACTTGTTGGTACGGCTGAAATGACCATTGCCGATAAAGCCACGGTGCGCTGATAGCGGCGAAGGGTGTACAGATTTCAACACCAGGTGCTTGCTGGTATCGATGAGTTTTTCCTTGCTCTGCGCGTGCGCGCCCCACAGCAGGAATACCAGACGCTCCTGCTGCTGACTGACCACCTCGATCACCTTGTCGGTAAAGGTTTGCCAGCCGATCTTGGCATGAGAGCCGGCGATGCCATGCTCCACCGTCAATGAGGTGTTGAGCAGCAGCACACCCTGCTCCGCCCAATGCTGCAGGTTGCCGTGGCTGGGGATGTCGATATTCAGGTCGCGCTTGAGCTCTTTGTAGATGTTCACCAGCGAAGGCGGCGTTTTCACCCCAGGCTGCACGGAAAAGCACAGGCCATGGGCCTGACCCTCGCCGTGATAAGGGTCTTGGCCAATCACCACTACCTTGACCTGAGCCAGCGGCGTGGAGTTGAGCGCATTGAATATCAGCGCACCAGGCGGATAAATCTGCTTGCCTGCGGCTTTCTCGGCCCGCAGAAAGTCACCCAACTCGCGCATATAGGGCTTCTCGAACTCTTCATGCAGAGCGGCCTTCCAGCCAGCTTCGAGTTTGACGTTATCTGCAGCGCTCATGCCGGTTTCCTGCTTATTCCAACGGAAGCGGCACGCTAAGGAAGGCATCCAGGCAAGTCAAGGCAAACGGCATTGCAGCGCCGGTTGTAGCGCCAGGTGATACATGGGATTGTTGTATTTGCGCCGAGGGATGGTACGAAGAGATGGATGCTGAAACTCAGCCAACCTTCTCAAGCAAACAGGTCCAGGGGCTTCTGCATTACGCAAGCACTGGCCTAGACTATGAAAAAAGCAAAGGCCATTACCGTGCTATCACGCCCGCTGATATCAATAGTCTTACTGTGTCTACTTAGCCTGCCATTACAGGCCAAGCCACTGCTACGCGTCCTGACATGGCCAGGCTATGCCGATGCGGACTTAGTTGAAGCCTTTGCCGAGCGCTATGACGCCGACGTAGAAGTCACCCTTGTCGGCAACGATGACGAGTTGCGGCTTAAGCTGAGCAAAGATGGCGGTATGCATTACGACGTAATTGCCGCCAACACCTCCGAAATCAACTACTTCGTTCAGCAGCAGCTGCTGCAACCCTTGCGCCTGGCAAATTTGAACAATCGCAACGGTCAACTCCAACAGTTTCGTCAACTCAACGACATACCCGGTTTAATGCATCAGGGGCAGGCCTATGGAGTCCCTTATGTCTATGGCGAGATGGGGCTGATCTATAACCGTAAGATGATGGACCGCCCACCGAACTCGATTGACAGCCTTTGGGACCCGCAATGGCAGGGTCAAGTGCTGGCCTACGACGGCAGCAGTCACAGCTTTTCGCTGGCCCGCCAAGCCCTTGCTAAACCACCCTTCGCCATACCCAACGAAGAAATGACCGCCGCTGTAACCAAGCTGATTGAGCTGCGGCGTAACGTGCTGAGCTTTTACAGCCTGCCGGAAGAGTCGGTTAGCCTGTTCATGCAAAACTCCGTTGCCTTGATGTATGCCAACTACGGTCGCCAGCAACTTAAGCTGTTGCAGGATGCAGGCGCCGATGTGGGTTACGTGATCCCCCGGGAAGGTGCATTTGCCTGGCTGGACTGTTGGGCAATTACTCGCACTACGCCCAACCGTGATCTGGCTGAGCAATGGATCAACTACAGCCTTGAGCCAAAAGTCAGCGGGGCATTGACTGAACGCCAGGGCCTGGAAAACACCCTGCGAACCCTGCACGCCTCAAATGCCCCCATGAACCTGATTTGGCTTCAGTCTGTGGCAAACGCAGAACTGCGCGCCAAACTCTGGCAATCCATACTCGCCGGCGAACGCCCGGAAAACGTGGTTCAACCTTGAAACTCAGCATCGGCAACAAGCTCACCGTACTGCTCTGCTTGTTCGGCTTGCTGCTCAGCGGGCTTGCCAGTTACTACTCCCTGAGCAGCAGCAAGCAAATCCTGATAGCTGCTGCCAAGCGCGACCTTCTGGTGGCCAATCAAGTATTGGGGCGCAATCTGCAGATCAGCCTGGAAAATTTCGCCAATGACCTCAAGGTACTCAGCACCCAGTCACAACCGGTTGATGTGCTTGCAGACATGCCAAGGAGCAACAAAGAGTTTGCGGAGTTAACTCAGCTATTTACCTCCATGCTCAACGCCAACCCCGAGTACCAGCGTATTCGCCTGATCGACGCGAAAAACCATGGACTAGAGCGCATCAACGTTGATCGCAACGGCCCTGCCTCCAGCAGCGCTTTACAAGAAAAAGGCCACTTCCCCTATGTGTTTAAAACGCTGAAATTAATGCCGGGGCAGCTGTTTTTTTCTGAGATAGCTCCTTCGCGCCTTGATCCGGACAACGTGCTAACACTTCACCTCGCCAGCCCTATCTGGAGCGATGACCAGCAAGTGCTCGGCCTGTATAGTACTGAGCATCAATATCAAGAAGCTGTTCAGCCGTCTGCAGCGCGAGCTGCCCGACTACTATCAGTTGTTTCTGGCCAACAGTCAGGGCGAACTGCTGCTCAACCCTGAGCGCAACAAGTCCCAGGCCAACGGCCAAGGCCCCAGCGTGATGATTCAAACCCAGCTGCCGGAACTGCTGGCTCTGCTTGAAGGACAAAGCGGCAACATGCTCAGTACCCTGCCAGCCAAACGTGAGCAACCAACGCGGCTAGCGGCCTTTACCACCGTCAGCATCGAAGCTGAGAGCAAGCATTTGCTACTGGGCCTGGCAGTACCCGAGGAACATATCCTCGCAGCATCCCGCGAACTCGATCAGCGCCTGATACAAATCATTATGGCGCTCAGTTTGATCACCCTGCTGCTCTCACTGTGGCTTGCGCGCAACATGATTCGACCACTGAATCAAATAGGCTTGGCGATCGCCCACTTCAGCGAAGACCTCAGCCTGCAGCCACTGCCAACCGAGCGCGGTGACGAACTCGGCAAGTTGGCCCGGAATATCCGCGCCATGCAGGAGAAAATCCTCACGCAGATCATCGAACTCAACACCAACCAACAAGAGCTGCAGCGCATGGCGCACAACGATCCGTTGACCGGCCTACCCAATCGCCGCCTGTTTTTCGATCGCCTGCAACACGCCATCAACAACGCAGAGCGCAACGGCAAGTTGTTAGGCCTACTCTATGTAGACCTCGATCACTTTAAGGAAATCAACGACACCCATGGCCATGCCGCCGGCGATGAAGTACTGGATAACATTGCTCACTTGCTCGCCTCGGTGACCCGCAGTGGCGACACAGTGGCCCGTTTAGGCGGTGATGAGTTTGTCATACTCTTCGAGGAGGTTGAGAGCCGCGCCACCCTGCTCGGTATTGCCCAGAAGTTATTGGCCTTGCTGCAAAATCGCCTGTTGATCGATGGCAAAGATCTGCAGGTACGCGCAAGCCTCGGCATCAGCATTTACCCGCAAGACGGTAGGGATGCGCAAACCCTGCTACAAAATGCCGACCGCGCCATGTACAGCTCTAAGCGCAGTGGCCGCAATACCATCACCAGCGCCTAGCAATAGTCGAAAGCAGTCATGCATCTTTGCGCAACTCCCTAGCCCTGATGCAGCGCACGGTAGTGACTGGGCGCCATGCCCACCACTTTGCGAAACAACCGCGAGAAGTAATACACATCGTCATAACCCAGCTGCTCGGCGACCTGACGAATGCCCTGCTCACCTTCGTCGAGCAGACGACAGGCGTAGGCCATTTTCAGTTGGATAAAGTCCTGAATCGGCGCATGGCCGGTCAGGGCGCGGTAGGTCTTGGCGAAGTGAAAGCGCGACAGTTTGAACTGCGCGGCCAGCTCATCAAGATTTAGCGAATCATGCAGATGGGCGCGCATCACCGCCTGCACCGCATCCACATCCAGTACCCGCCCGGACTTCAAAGTGGTGCGCGCCGGCAGCACAGCCAGGGAGGTGAGCAGCACCTGCAACTGGTGCGCAGCATGAACGAAATGCGCCTGGTTAAGCCCCTGCTTGCGCAAGTTAAGCAAGGCGTCGAACTCTGCAAGCAAGCGCGGCTGCACCCCAATCCGCCACAGCGGCCCCTTGCCCAGGGGCTTGAGAAAATCCGCTACCAACTCGCCATCAAAATGCACCCAGTACAGCGTCCAGGGCTTGTCCACGTCCGCGCCATAGGCGTGCATCACGCCTTTCGGCAACAGCAGCAGATCGCCACCACTGACAGCTAATCGTCCATCCGCCGTCTCCAGCCAACCCTGCCCAGCACGGCAGTAGATCAGCAGATGATCCTCCGGCTGCGGACGATGCATGCGATGCCCCGCAGCCTGCGGGTAGAAGCCCAGAGCCAGGGGGTAGCAGTCTTGCGCCAATGGGTTTTTAGCCAGCAGGCGGCGCAGCCGGGGCGGCGTGATAAAGCGCACGCCGTTGGCCGGCAGTGGCCAGTTGGAGGTATCGACCTGCGCGTTCATAGGCACCTGGCTACTGATTCAATCCCAAGATAGTCCATCTGCAGACCAAGATCGTCAATCCACAAAGCCGAGTAAGGCGGCTATAACACTGACAAAACAACAATCGGACCTCAGGTCCCGCGTGGAGAAAACAATGGCCAAGGCAATCGCGCAGTTGATCGACGGTGAATGGCGCGAAAGCCGCGCCCGTGAATTTATCGAAGTCACCGATCCGGCGACCCAGGAAGTTCTCGCGCTGGCACCCAAGGCCACCGCCGAGGAAATCGAAGCGGCGATTGCCAGTGCCAAGGCAGCCTTCCTGACTTGGCGCGAAGTGCCAGTCTCCGACCGCGCGCGGGTGATGCTGCGTTACCAGCACTTGCTCAAAGAACACCATGACGAGCTGGCGGAAATTCTCGCTGGGGAAACCGGCAAGACCCTGGCCGATGCCAAGGGCGATGTCTGGCGCGGTATCGAGGTGGTCGAGCAGGCCTGCAATATCGCCAGCCTGATGATGGGCGAGACCATGGAGAACGTGGCCCGCGACATCGACACCGCCAGCTGGATTCAGCCGCTGGGCGTATGCGTCGGCGTCACCCCGTTCAACTTCCCGGCGATGATTCCGCTGTGGATGTTTCCCCTGGCCATCGCCGCCGGCAACACCTTTATTCTCAAGCCGTCCGAGCAGGACCCGCTGACCCCCAATCGCCTGGCTGAGCTGTTTATCGAAGCTGGCGCGCCCAAGGGCGTATTGCAGGTGCTGCACGGCGCGCGCGAAGTGGTCGACAGCCTGCTGACCCATCCGGATATCCGCGCCATCTCCTTCGTCGGTTCGGTGCCGGTTGGCCAGCACATCTACCGCACCGGCACCGCGCACCTGAAGCGCGTGCAGGCCTTTGCCGGAGCGAAGAACCATATGGTGATCATGCCTGACGCCAACAAGCAGCAGGTGCTGAGCAACCTGGTCGGCGCCAGTTGCGGCGCGGCTGGGCAACGTTGTATGGCGATCAGCGTGGCAGTCTTTGTCGGCGAATCGAAGCAATGGATCGACGAGCTGCGAGCGCAGATGGCCGATCTGCAGCCCGGCTACTGGACCGACGGCCACGCCGCCTTCGGCCCGCTGATCAGCCAGCAAGCGAAACAACGCGTACTTCGGCTGATCGCCGAAGGCAAAGCGGAAGGCGCCGAATGCCTGCTGGACGGCTCGCACTGCGCGGTAGAGGGCTACCCCAACGGCAACTGGATCGGCGCCACACTGTTTCGCGGCGTGACGACCAAGATGAGCTTGTACCGCGAGGAGATCTTCGGCCCGGTGTTGGTGTGCATGGAAGTCGACACCCTGGAAGAAGCCATCGAACTGATCAATGCCAGCCCTTACGGCAACGGCACTTCGATCTTTACCCGCTCCGGCGGCGCGGCGCGGCATTATCAGCACGCAGTGGAAGTTGGCCAGGTCGGCATCAACGTACCAGTGCCGGTGCCGCTGCCGTTCTTCTCCTTTACCGGCTGGAAGGGTTCGTTCTACGGCGACTTGCACGCTTACGGCAAACAAGGCGTGCGTTTCTTTACCGAAACCAAGACGGTCACCAGCCGCTGGTTTGATGAAGACTCCGTAGCCGGCGCAAATATGACCATTCAGTTGAAATGAGAAGGGTGTCGGCCCTGTTAGACCAATAGACGATCTCAACAATTAGTCGAATGGCGTAAAAAGTTCTCCGAGTTCCAACAACAAGAACAAGGAGAACTGCCATGCAACGATTGACTACCGCCCTGGCCCTCTGGGCCGGGCTTACCGCCTGTGCGCAAGCGGCTGAGCCGATTACCCTCGGCCTCAACTACCCACGCACCGGCCCTTACAAGGAAGAAGGATTGGCACAGATGCGCGGAGCCTTGCTGGCCATCGACGAACTTAACGCCCAGGGCGGTGTGCTCGGACGTACGCTGCGGTTGTCGAGCAAGGACACCGCATCGCGTCCAGCCAAGGCGGTTAAGAACGTCGACAAGCTGGCCAGTGAAGGCGCTGCCATGCTGTTTGGCGGATCAAGCAGCGCGGTGGCCATCGCCTCGGGCAAGCGCGCCGCAGAACATGGCCTGCTGTATTTCGGCACCCTCACCTACTCCAACGACACCACCGGCAAGGATGGCCATCGCTACATGTTCCGCGAGTGCAACAACGCCTGGATGAGCGCGCGGGTGCTGGGGCAATACCTGAGCAAGAACCTGCCGAACAAGCGTTACTTCTACATAACCTCCGATTACACCTGGGGCCACACCACCGAAAGCTCGTTGCGCCAGACCACCGGCAGCGAAAACAGCGGCCAACATCCGGGGCTCAAGGTGAGCTTCCCCGGTGCGCGCCTGGCCGATTACCAAGACGCCCTGACTCAGGCCGCCGCCAGCAATGCCGAAGTGCTGGCACTGGTGCTGTTCGGCGAAGACCTGGTGCGCGCCATGCGCATCGCCAAGGATCTGGGCCTGACCGAGCGCATGCAGATCGTGGCGCCCAACCTGACCCAGAGCATGGTCGAGCAAGGCGGCCCCGGCCTGATGGAAGGCGTGATCGGCACCGAACCCTGGACCTGGCGCGTACCGGCGCTGGAGAAATCCGTGCGCGGCGAAGCCTTCGTTAAAGACTTCAGCGAGCGCTATGCAATGTACCCGTCCAGCTCTGCGGCGTCGGCGTACAGCATCGTCTATCAGTGGGCCGATGCCGCCAAACGCGCGGGCAGCCTGGACAGCGAAGCGCTGATCAAGGCCCTGGAAGGCCACAGCTATCAGCTGCTCAAGGGTCAACAAACCTGGCGCACCCTCGACCACCAGAACCTGCAGACGGTGTATGCCGTCAAAGTCAAAGAACGCGCCGAGGTGCTCAAGGACCCGCTCAAGCAAGACTACTTTGAAATCGTCGATCGTCTCGACGCCACCCAAGCGGCACCCAGCCTCGCCGAATGGCAGGCCGAACGACGCGCCGCCGGGCAACCCCTGACCCTGCAATGAGGACTTATGGATTTCGAACTCAGCGATGAACAACGCCTGCTGGTAGACAGCGCCCGACAATTCGCTAGCCGTGAACTGGCCCCGCATGCCGCCGATTGGGACCGCGACCACCACTTCCCGGTGGATGTGATCAAGCGCGCCGCCGAGCAGGGCTACCTGGCGCTGTATATCAATGAAGACGATGGCGGCCTGGGCCTATCCCGGCTATCCGCCTCGCTGATTTTCGAGCAGTTGTCGGCCGGCTGCATCGCCACCACGGCGTTTCTGACCATCCACAATATGGCCTCGTGGATGCTCGCCTCCTTCGCCGATCAGGCGCTGAAGGATGCTTGGCTGCCGCGCCTGGTCAGCGGCGAATTACTGGCCTCCTACTGCCTGACCGAGCCAGACGCCGGCTCCGACGCCGCGCACCTACGCACCCGCGCCAAACGTGACGGCGATGACTACGTGCTGGACGGTAGCAAGTGCTTTATCTCCGGCGCAGGCTCCACCGATGTGCTGATCGTGATGGCGCGCACCGGCGAGGAAAGCGGCGCCAAGGGCGTGTCCTGCTTCCTGGTGCCGGCCGACGCCGAGGGCGTCAAATACGGGCGCAATGAATTGAAGATGGGATGGCGCGCCCAGCCGACCCGCACCATCACTTTCGAAGGTGTACGTATTCCCGCCGGCAACCGCATCGGCCCTGAGGGCCAGGGCTTTGTCTACGCGATGAAGGGTCTGGATGGCGGCCGCATCAATATCGCCAGCTGCTCGCTGGGCGCTGCACAAGCGGCGCTGGAGCAATCGCTGCGCTACGTCGAAGAGCGCAAGCAATTCGGCAAGCCACTGAGCGATTTTCAGTCCCTGCAATTCAAACTCGCCGACATGCTTACCGACCTGACCGCCAGCCGACAGATGGTGCGCCTAGCCGCGCACAAGCTGGATCACGGTCACAGCGAAGCCAGCCTGTATTGCGCAATGGCCAAGCGTTTTGCCACCGACCACTGCTTCACCCTGTGTAACGAAGCGCTGCAACTGCACGGCGGCTACGGTTACCTCAACGACTACCCGCTGGAGCGCTGGGTACGTGACAGCCGCGTGCACCAGATTCTGGAAGGCACCAACGAGATCATGCGAGTGATCATTGCCCGCCGCCTGCTGGATCAGGGCGGCATGCTGGATCGCTTGCTGTAACCCTTTGCCTAGGGCGGTTGCCCCGCCCTGCATGACTGACATGAGGACACCCATGAGCCACGCCATCGAGCCCTACAACCCCGGTGTATTCGACCTGACCCACAAGCTCACCGTGGAAAAGCACGGGCATACCGCGCTAATCACCATCAACCAACCGCCGGCCAATACCTGGGACCGCGATTCGCTGATCGGCCTCAAGCAGCTGATCGAACACCTCAACCAGGATGATGATATCTACGCCCTGGTGATCACCGGCCAGGGCGGCAAGTTCTTCAGCGCCGGCGCCGACCTCAAGCTGTTCGCCGATGGCGACAAGGCCCGCGCCCGCGAAATGGCCCGCCGCTTCGGCGAGGCCTTCGAAGCGTTGCGCGATTTCCGCGGCGTATCGATTGCCGCGATCAACGGCTACGCCATGGGCGGCGGCCTGGAATGCGCCCTGGCCTGCGATATCCGCATCGCCGAACGCCAGGCGCAACTGGCCCTGCCAGAAGCCACGGTGGGCCTGCTGCCCTGTGCCGGCGGCACCCAGCACCTGAGCTGGCTGGTCGGCGAAGGCTGGGCCAAGCGCATGATCCTCTGCGGCGAACGCATCGAGGCAGAAACCGCGCTGCGCATCGGCCTAGTCGAGCAAGTGGTCGACAGCGGCGAAGCCGGTGGCCACGCCCTGCTGCTGGCGGCCAAGGTTGCGCGGCAAAGCCCGGTGGCGGTACGCACCATCAAACCGCTGATCCAGGGCGCCCGCGAACGCAGCCCGAATACCTGGCTAGCGGAAGAACGCGAGCGCTTTGTCGACCTGTTCGACGCCGACGATACCCGCGAAGGGGTAAACGCCTTCCTGGAAAAACGCGACCCGCAGTGGCGCAATAAGTAATCCGTAGGATGGACCCACGATGAATGTAATTTTCGAAGAACGCCCGGCCCAGCACGGCATGCGCATCGGCATCGCCAGCCTGGATGCCGAGAAGAGCCTCAACGCCCTGTCGCTGCCGATGATTGAAGCGCTGGATGCCAAGCTCAAGGCCTGGGCGGACGATCCGAGCATCGCCTGCGTAATGCTGCGCGGCAACGGCCCCAAGGCGTTCTGCGCCGGCGGCGACGTGGTGCAGCTGGTGCATCAGTGCCGCGAACTGCCGGGAGAAATTCCGCCCCTGGCGCGGCGATTCTTTGCCGATGAGTACCGCCTCGATCACCGCATCCATACCTACCCGAAACCCTTTATCTGCTGGGCCCACGGCCATGTACTGGGCGGCGGCATGGGCCTGATGCAAGGCGCCGGTATCCGCATCGTCACCCCAGGCAGCCGCCTGGGCATGCCGGAAGTAAATATCGGCCTGTACCCGGATGTTGGTGGCAGCTGGTTCCTCGCGCGCCTGCCGGGCAAGCTCGGCCTGTTTCTCGGCCTGACCGCCAGCAGCATCAACGCCCGCGACGCGCTGGATCTGGACCTGGCCGACCGCGTACTGCTCGACAGCCAGCAGGACGATTTACTTAACGGTCTGGCCCAGCTCAACTGGCAGGAACAGAGCCCGCAACAGCTGCACAGCCTGCTCAAGGCTCTGGAAAATCAGGCCCTAGCCGAACTGCCAGAAGCGCAGTGGCTGCCGCGCCGAGCGCGCATTGACGAATTGCTCGATACCGCTGATCTGCCTCACGCCTGGCAGACGATCAGCGCCTTGCAAGGCGATAGCGACCTGCTGCTGGCCCGCGCCGCCAAAACTCTGGCCGGCGGCTGCCCGCTGACCGGGCATCTGGTGTGGGAACAGATCAAACGCGCCAAGCAGCTGTCCCTGGCCGAAGTATTCCAGATGGAATACGCCATCAGCCTGAACTGCTGTCGCCACCCGGAATTCCCCGAAGGCGTGCGCTCGCGACTGATTGACAAGGATCACGCGCCACGCTGGCATTGGCCGGATGTGGCGAACATTCCGCAGCAGGTGATCGACGCACACTTCGCCCCAGCCTGGGACGGCGTCCACCCACTGGCGGACTTGTAACCGATAACGGCCACTTTTCAGCGCGACAGGAGCATAACAATGACAACAATCGCTTTTATCGGCCTCGGCCATATGGGCCTGCCCATGGCGCGCAACCTGCTCAAGGCCGGCTTTAACCTGAGGGCCTTCGACCTGCTGCAAGCAGCCGTCGAGGACTTGGCCAAAGACGGCGCCCAAGCTGCCAGCAGCGCGCTGGACGCGGTGCAGGATGCCGATGTGGTGGTCAGCATGCTGCCGGCCAGCCGCCATGTTGAAGGCCTGTACCTGGGTGATAACGGTCTGCTGGCCGCGATCAAACCCGGCAGTCTGGTACTGGAATGCTCGACCATTGCCCCGGAAGCCGCACGCAAGGTGCATCAAGCGGCGGCAGCGCGCAGTATCGAACTGCTCGACGCCCCAGTATCCGGCGGCACGGCGGGGGCGGCAGCCGGCACCCTGACCTTTATGATCGGCGGCGCAGCCAACACTTTGGAAAAAGCCCGCACAATCTTCGAAGCCATGGGCAAGAACATCTTCCACGCTGGCCCCGATGGCGCAGGGCAAGTGGCCAAGGTGTGCAACAACCAGGTGCTGGCGGTGCAGATGATTGCCACCGCCGAAGCCATGGCCATGGGCGTGGCCAATGGTTTGCAGCCAGCCGTACTGGCCGAAATCATGCGCCAGAGCTCAGGTGGCAACTGGACGCTGGAGAAGTACAACCCCTGGCCCGGTGTGATGGAAAACGCCCCCGCCTCGAAAGGTTACAGCGGCGGCTTTATGGCCGAGCTGATGGCCAAAGACCTCGGCCTCGCACAGGAAGCCGCTCAAACCAGCGGCAGCAGCACGCCCATGGGCGCGCTGGCGTTGCAGCTGTATCGCCTGCTGCTTAAACAGGGCAAGGGCAAGCAGGACTTCTCGGTGGTGCAGCAGCTGTTTGTTGAGTAGGTGTATGCCGTAGGCGGGCCATGCCCGTAGCCTTCAAGCACGGCTACAGGCTGCTCCTAAATCAACAAATGGCTAACCTCTGCAGACAACAAAAAGCCGCAGCGAGCTGCGGCTTTTCTATTTAGCGCTTCCGCCACTCAGCGCTCGCGCAAGGCCTCAGAGCGCGCACGAAGAATTGGTTTAAGCAAGTAACTGAGCACGCTCTTCTTGCCAGTGATGATATCCACCGAAGCAACCATGCCGGGAATAATCAACAGCGGGTGCTCATCGCTACCCAGATGACTCTTGTTGGTACGCAGCTTGATCACATAAAAGCTGTTGCCATCATCATCGGTCACCGTGTCAGCACCGATCTGTTCGAGTTCAGCCTTGAGCCCGCCATAAATGGTGTAGTCATAGGCGGTGAATTTGACCATGGCCTCCTGCCCTGGATGCAGGAAGGCGATGTCCTGCGGACGAATCCGCGCCTCGACCAGCAGGTTCTCACCCAGCGGCACGATTTCCACCAGGTCGCTACCCGGCTGGATCACCCCGCCGATGGTGGTGACCAGTAGTTGTTTAACGATGCCGCGTACCGGCGAGATCACCAGAGTGCGGTTGACCCGATCTTCCAGCGCCTTGCCGGTTGACTGGATTTTGCTCAGCTCGGTGCGCGCCTCGTTGAGCTCGGTCAGCGCCTCGCTGCGAAAACGCCCACGGGTTTCATCGATCTTGCGCTCGACTTCCTTGATCGCCGACTCGGCGCGCGGTATCGCCAGAGTAGTGGCCTCCAGCTGGCCGCGCGCCTCCACTTCGGCACGTTTGAGGCGCAGTACCTCCACCTGGGAAATTGCGCCTTGGGCCACCAGAGGCTCGGACATCTGCACTTCCTGACGCAGCAAACTGAGGCTATTGCGGAACTGCCCCTGCTTGGAGGCAAACTCGCGCAGTTCCTGTTGGCGCTGAATCAACTGCTCTTCCAGGCCAGCTACTTCATCGAGCAATTGCTGTTTGCGGCTGTTGAATAACTGAATTTCGTTATCCGCCTGCCTCGGCACCTTCTCGCGCACTTCATCGGCCACCACCAGCTCGCGGTCCTGCACTTCGGCGCTCAGACGCTCCACGCGCAGCAGTAGGGCCAGGCGATCTGCCTCGGTTTCGCCGACGTTGGAGGCAAAGCGCGTGTCATCGAGGCGTAACAGCGGATCGCCCGCGTCGACAATCTGCCCTTCACGAACAAACAGCTCGGCGACGATGCCGCCTTCGAGGTTCTGGATTTTCTGCAGCCGCGAGGACGGAATCGCCTTGCCATCGCCACGGGTCACTTCATCGACCACGGCGAAGTTAGCCCACAGCAGGCAGAACACTACAAAGGCAATCAAGCCCCAGATGGTGAGCCGCACCACCCTTGGAGCGTCTTCGATCAACGCCTTGTTGACCTCCGGCAGCGGTTCATCACCCAGCTCATCGTGACTGCCGAAATAGGCGGCAACAGCCTGACGCAGGCTCCTTTTCTCAGGCGCTTTAGCTGACACTGATCTGCCCCTTCTTCAGCGCTTCCATCACACTACTTTTTGGCCCGTCGGCGATGATCTGCCCACGGTCGACAATGACCAGCCGGTCAACCAGGCTAAGCATCGAGGCGCGGTGGGTCACAAGCAGCAGGGTCTTGGTGCCAATCACCGCAGACAAGCGCTGCTTGAGGCGTTCTTCGCCGGTGTTATCCATGGCACTGGTTGGTTCATCAAGCAGCAGAATCGGCGGATCGAGCAATAACGCGCGCGCCAGGGCGACGTTCTGCCGCTGACCGCCGGAGAGGTTCTGGCCACGCTCGCCAACCTGCAACTCGTAGCCTTTTGGGTGCAACCGGGCAAATTCGTGCACACCTGCCAATTCGGCGGCCTGCAACACCAGTTCGTCTTCGACATAACGCGCACCGGACACCAGATTGTCGCGCAGGGTACCGCTGAATAGCTGAATATCTTGCGGCACATAGCCAATGTTATGCCGCAGATCGCTGACATCTAGCTGACGTACATCGATGCCATCGACCAGCAGGCTGCCGCCATCGGGCTGATACAGGCCGACAATCAGCTTGGCCAACGAGCTTTTGCCCGAGCCACTGCGACCGATGATGCCAATTTTCTCACCCGGCCGAACAACCAGATTGATCCCTAGCAGAGCGGCCTGCTGCTGATCCGGATAATGGAAATCCAGCTGACGAAACTCGATGGCGCCTTGCAACGACTGGCGCTTGAGCGGGCGTTCATCCGCGTGGCGTTCCTGCGGCAGCTCCATCATCTGGTTGACCGAATCCAAGGTCACCCGCGCCTGCTGATAGCGGGTCAGCAACCCGGAAATCTGCGTCAACGGCCCCAGCGCGCGGCTGCTAAGCATGTAGCAGGCAATCAGCCCGCCCATGCTCAGGTTGCCGTCGATGATCTGGTACACACCGAGCACGATCACCACCACACCCGCCAGTTGCTGCAGCAGCATGGTGCCGTTCATCGCCAGACTGGAGAGCATGCGCGCACGCAACTCCAAACGGCTGAGGGTGCCAATGGTCTGCTCCCACAGATATTGACGCTCGCTCTCGGCGTTATTCACCTTAACCGCATCCAACCCGGCCAAGCTCTCGATCAGGCTCGATTGACGCTCACCGGCCAGGGCCATGGTGCGTTGCATGGTCTCAGCCAGCGGGCGCTGCAAGGCCCAGCCGATCAAGGCCACCAGCGGGAATGCGAGCACCGGAATCCACACCAGATGGCCACCGATCATGGCGATCACCGCGAGAATCAACAGAGTAAACGGTAGGTCGATGACGCTGGCCAATGTTAGCGAGGCGAGAAAGTCGCGCAGGCTCTGAAATTCGTGAATGTTCTGCGCAAAGCTGCCGACCCGCGCCGGGCGAAACTTCATGGCCATGCCGACGATGCGCTCGAACAACGTGGCGGAGATGATCAGGTCGGTCTTCTTGCCCGCCAGGTCGAGGCACAACCCGCGCAGGGTCTTCAGCAACAAGTCGAAGCAGAACACCCCGGTGATGCCTATCGACAACACCCACAGAGTGGCTTCGGCCTGATTGGGCACGACGCGGTCGTACACGTTCATCACGAACAGCGGCGTGGCCAGGCCGATCAGGTTGATCAGAAAACTTGCCGCTATGGCATCGATATACAGCCAGCGTGAGCGTTTGAGGGTGTCACGAAACCAGGACGTGGCGCGCGGGATCAGCTCACCACGGTTGAAATCGAATTTGTGCTGCGGCTGGGCAAAGAACACCCGCCCACTGTAATCCTCAGCTAGCACCTCGGCACTGACGCGCACCTCACCACCTTCGCTTTCGCTGGGCATGATGCGCGCGCGACCCTGGTCATCCCAACCCAGCAGAATGGCGCTGCGACCGTCGTGCAGCAGCAACAAGGCTGGCATGGCCAGGGCCGGAATTTTCTCCAAAGCCCGGCGTAACCAGCGTCCCTGCAACCCCGCCCGCGCCGCCGCGCGCGGCAACAGCTCGGCACTCAAGCGTTGCTCCGGCAGTGGCAAGCCTGCAGTGAGCATCGCGCGGCTGACCGACTTCTGGTGCAGGCCGCACAGCGACAACAGGCTGTCGAGCAGAGGGTCGTCGTAGCGATCACGCGGATCACTACGGGTTTGCATCGGGCTTGGGTCTACTGCCACTAGGTTTTACTCATCAACGACTGGGCTCAGTGCTCAATTTAGCCCGGGCAAGTTTACCTGGGCCTTCACTTCGTCCAGCGGCGCAGCGGCCATTGGCGCGACTACACCCTGACTCTTGAGCAGGGAGCCCATGGTGGCCTTGATCCGGTATTGAGTAAACAGCTCGGTGAAACGCACTTCCTCAAGACGGCGCGCGGCGGTGAACAGCTCGTTCTCACTGTCGAGCAAATCCAGCAGAGTACGATCACCAAGACCGAACTGCTTCTGGTAGGACTCGCGCACGCGACTGCTGTAGTCAACGTACTGCTGGGCAATCGGCAACTGCTGGCGGGCATTTTCTAGGGCGTTCCAGGCCAGACCGAGGTCTTCATTTAATACGCGCAGAGCGTTGTTGCGGATATCCATCGCCTGGTTGGTCTGATAGGCCTTGGACTGCAAATCAGCCTTGTTGCTGCCACCGGCAAACAGGTTGTAGCGCATACGCAGCATGGCCTGCCACTCGTTGCTATGACCGCTGACACCATCCACATTGTTGTCCATACCGCGCGACAACTCGGCATCAAAGCGCGGGTAGAAGCTCGACTTGGCTGCTTCGTACTGCTGTTCGCTGGCCTGAACATCAGCCTCAGCCGAACTCAGGAACGGGTTGTTGGCGAGCATTTCCTGACGCGCAGCTGGCAGGCTTTCCGGCAGGTGACCCGCCAGACCGGCCGGCGGACTCAGCTCGCTGGCATCACTACCGACCACACTAAAATAGTTGACCCTTGCATCCGCCAGGTTGGTCTGTTCGGTAATCAAATTGTTGCGGGCCTGAGCCAGACGCGCCTCGGCCTGATCGAGGTCGGCAGTGCGCCCTACTCCACTCTGGCTACGCAGAGTGATCTGGTCATAAATACGTTCGTGGCTGGCTAGGTTAGTCTCAGCCAGCCGCACCAATTCCTGGCGAGTTAGCACATCTAGATAAACCTGCGCCACAGTAAGCGCGGTGCGCTCAGAGGTACCCAGCAATTCATAAGCACGGGCATTCACCGTAGCGCGCTGGCGGCCGACCTCACTGCTGGTAGCAAAGCCGTCGAATAGCATCTGCTGCACTCGCAGGCTCGACTCACCGCGATTTAGCGTTTCAGTGTTGTGGTTCTGCCCGCGGGTACCCGGACTGTCGGTGCCTTCACGACCATAGCCCGCCAGCAAGTCAACCCGCGGTAGGTAACCGCCCTTGGCGGCCTTCATCTGTTCTTCAACCGACAAGCGCGCATTAATCCCCGCTTGGATCTCCGGATGCACCTCAAGGGCGCTTTGCATGGCTTGATTCAGCGTTTGGCCATGAGCAGCCATCGATACCGCAAGAGCAAGAGGGAACAGTGCAAAAAAACGCATTGAATGGAATTCCTTTCAGGCTGGGCTAGTGACTTAGAGCAACGAAGAGGCGACGCGCTTGACGCAAAGTGGCGCAAGATACATAAACAGCCGACAGAACGTGACACGCCTCACACTAGAGACAAGCCAATATCAAAGTGACATCAGCGCGCACATTGTTTATTATCGCGAGCACTCGGTCAATAGTTTGGCATATGTGTAATTCCATAATGGAATAAGCCAAATTTATGACGACATTATTTTGTCAGACAAGCAGCACTCAACGCAAAGCATTGCTTCACTATATTCAACGCTTTACCGCGCCCATACCGGAGCCCGTTTTATGAGCACTATCGTCGCCATCGTAAAAAGCCTTGTAGGCCAAGTTTTTGCCGTTTCCCTTGACGGCCTCAAGCGCCAAATATTCGAAGGCGAGCGCCTGCTCATGGGCGAACAGGTCATGACTGGCCTGGGTGGCGAAGTGACCCTGCAACTGGCTAATGGCGAGCTGGTCAACGTTGCGCAGAACAGCAACTGGCAGGCCCCCGCCAACGAGGCGCCGGCTGACGATAATAAAGTCGAGCCCAACCCTAGCCTGGAACAGGCCCTGGCAGCCGGTTTCGACCCTACCACCGACCTTGAGGCTACAGCCGCAGGCCCAGGTGGAGGCACGGGCGGTGCCGCAGGCGGCGGGCATAGCTTTGTATTGCTGGGGGAGACTGGGCAGCAACTGGAAGCAAACATTGGCTTTGAGACATCCAATTTGGGCCTAAACGGTACAGCCCAGGACGAGCTGCTCGCCACTGGTGAACAGGCAGCCCAGGCAACGGTAGCTAATACCCCCCTGGACACCACAGCCCCTGGCGCACCAAGCGTGGTACTGGCCAACGATAGCGGTACCAGCACCACTGACCTGATCACTAATAATGGCTCACTGATAGTTGGCGGCATCGAGCCCGGCGCCCTGGTCGAATACAGCACCGACGGTGGAACGACTTGGAACACTGTATTCACACCAAATGAAGGCAGTAACACTGTTTTGGTTCGCCAAACAGATCCATCTGGCAATACATCACCTTCTACGCCGTTGACCTTTACCCTCGACACCCAAGTCGCTGCGCCGACCCTCGCCCTCACCACCGACAGCGGTGTCGCCGGCGATCTGATCAGCAACGATGGCACCTACAGCGTCAGCGGCACCGAGCCTGGCGCCCTGGTCGAGTACAGCACCGACGGCACCACCTGGAGCACCACCGCACCCGTGGCCGTGGAAGGCAGCAACACCATTCAAGTGCGTCAGACTGATGTCGCCGGCAACACCTCGGCACCGTCCAGCCTGACCTTTACCCTCGACACCCAAGTCGCTGCACCGACCCTCGCCCTCACCACCGACAGCGGTGTCGCCGGCGATCTGATCAGCAACGATGGCACCTACAGCGTCAGCGGCACCGAGCCTGGCGCCCTGGT
>NZ_JBITTY010000002.1:1047268-1047617 GCF_044542155.1 Pseudomonas sp. NPDC079086
TGGTCGAGTACAGCACCGACGGCACCACCTGGAGCACCACCGCACCCGTGGCCGTGGAGGGCAGCAACACCATTCAAGTGCGTCAGACTGATGTCGCCGGCAACACCTCGGCACCGTCCAGCCTGACCTTTACCCTCGACACCCAAGTCGCGGCGCCGACCGTGACCATCACCACCGACAGCAACGATGACGGCACCCTCAGCAATGCTGAGCTGGGCGCCGCCACCACCGTCACTGTCAGCGTGGCACTGCCGGCCGGTGCCGCCGTCGGCGATACCCTGAACGTCAGCCTCAATGGCGTGGCCCAGACCCCGATCGTGCTGACCCAGGCGCAGATCACCAATGGCGT
>NZ_JBITTY010000003.1:0-9147 GCF_044542155.1 Pseudomonas sp. NPDC079086
CCCGTTTCGGGTGATCAAGCCTTAGTTCAGTTATGTGAAGACGCATTTCGTGGCCTGGACAAAAACACCGCGCAACTGGTGACGCTGTTTGCCTTTTCGAATCTGTGGATGGCACGTCGATATTTGCTGACGAATGAAGGAGAGGTGCGCCTGTAATGTCAGACACGAACCCTGCGCGGTGCCTGCAGCGGCTAAAAACACTGAAATAAGCGGGCGGTTACAGGAGCTGAGTGCAACACGGTTATTGAATTAACGCTGGAGCATCGTGCCGCATAGTTATGGCCTTTTGCATCACCTCGCCCATAACCTCAATCGGACACTTGAAGTCGAAGCGCTTACGTGGACGCATGTTCAGTTGCAGCGCAATGGCATCCAGCTGTTCCTGGCGGTGTACCGACAGGTCTGTACCGTTGGGCAGGTACTGACGAATCAAGCCGTTGATATTTTCGTTGCTGCCGCGCTGCCAAGGACTGTGAGGGTCCCAGAAGAATATCGCCGCACCGGTTTTCTGGGTGATCTCAGCGTGCCGCGCCATCTCCCGCACCTGGTCGTAGGTCATGCTCTTGCGCACCGCCAGCGGCATGCCATTGAGCGCTGCACTAAAGCCTTCCATCGCCGAGGTTGCCGTCGCGTCATTCATCTTCACCAGCATCAGATAGCCACTGGTGCGCTCCACAAACGTGCCTACAGACGAGGCGTTGGCCTTACCCTTGATCAGGTCGCCTTCCCAATGGCCCGGCATAAGCAGGTCTTCGATCTCTGGCGGGCGCACGTGGATGCTGACCATCTCAGGGATCTGGCCGAAACGATCTACGCCACCCGAGCGCGCCCTGCGTGTCGTTTTGCTTTGGCGCAGGCAGATGATCAGTTCCTTGCGCAACTCGCCAACCGGCAAGGCATAGATCGCGTTATAAATCGTCTCGCGGCAGAAGTAGGCATCTTTAAGGCTTGGAATGTTCATGCTGCGCAGCTTGCCGGCAAGCTGCTCGGGAGACAAACGCTCAGGCAACATATGGGCCACCAACTCGAAGCGCTCACCCCCCCGGCAACAGCTTTCGCGTGGGTCGACAAACATGACGGCGGGTTTGCATCTGTTGTTGAGCGAGACGGGCCGAGTAGCAACCTCGGGCATCTCGGTTGCGGCGCAGCACCCGGCTGATGGTCGGAGGGGATCGGTTGATCAAGCAGGCAGTCTTGCGCAGGCTAAGGCCTTGGGCATGACCGATTTGAATAGTGGCGCGCTCTTCAACGCTAAGTTCGGAATAAGACATAGGGGCAGCACCGTACCGGAAAGGTCAGGTGTTGCACTCAGTTTTCGCCGCCGCCCTGCCCCAACGAACGAAGTGAGCGCCTTTGTTAGGCGTTATTCACTCGTATCCGTTTGGCTCAGTATTAAATTTTTGATAACTACAGTTCCTGCTAGCTTGTCGTGCCAGCCTTGTTTACGCTTATCAAAGGCTATCCAAAACACGCCTAAGAAGAGCGGGGTCATGGACACGAAGTACGCGAGATAGCGACCTACCAATTGTGCGTTGCTTGCAGGCTGCCCAGTAGTGGCGTCGACTATTTTTACGGATAAGGCCATCTTTCCTGGTGTCGCTTGTTTTTTCACCCAGAAAATAACCACAATAATAGCTGGCAATACCCAGGATATTAATATATCGGCAGACCCCGCAACCAGATCTTCTCCTCCATCAAAATAAGCCGAGCCATAAATTAACATTAGCAAAGGAAATGTTATAAAACTTATTAAGATCACATCTATAATTGAGGCCCAGGCTCTAACCCAAAAACCAGCGTATTCCATTATCTGAATCTGACCTTGCATACTTAGCGTCTCCTTGTAGATGGTGATAATGCTTAATAATTAAGCTAAGGGCTGGATTTAACCCGTAACAGCGAACGAAGTCAGCGATTTTAATCGCTACTAGGCACGCGCTTCGTAGACCAGCAGCAGAGTGCTGATACAATGCGACACGCGCTTTCTATTTTTTTGCATTTGCATGTGGCCATGCGCTTTTTTTACTGATTATTTAAGCACCTCAGCGGAAAGAATAATAGGGATAACAACCGCCTGGGTCGGGCCGTAACGGACGCCAAAATGTGGAACACAACTTGTATCTCAGTTGCAGCGCGCATGAAAGCATGAAATAAGACAACAATAAGTGCTGCGAGCGCATTGCCAGCAGCCCTAATGGTCACACCAAGACAAAATAAAAGTACACGAATGCACACGATAAAAAAACAAATTGAGTTATGAAATTAAGTGAAAAGTCTAAATCACAAAAACACATATAAAAAACACGCACACAGTGAACCACTAAGCTAAAAGTTAAACCGTACACGTGTCTAGTGCTATAGCTAGATCAGCCTTTGATTATTTACCAATGAATTATGTAGCGGAAAATAAACACATTAAGATAGATTCACACCACATAAAGGCCACGTGCTTTATGTGTGAGGCCAGTTGCTAATCAGCCCCTCCCCGCCACCTTTAAGAATGGCCTGAAGTAGCCCTGTATTTCTGGTCAACTTCAGTAGCTGCTGATTTCAAAGCGGAAAACTGATCAAATTATCCGCTTATTTCGGTATTTTTTACCCGCCGCAGGCACCGCGCAGGGTTCACTTCTGACATTACAGGCGCAACTCTCATGCATTCTTCAGCAAATATCGACGTGCCATCTACAGATTCGACAAGGCAAACAGCGTTACCAGTTGCGCGGTTTTTTTGGCCAGGCCACGAAAATGCGTCTTCACATAACCGAACTAACGCTTGATCACCCGAAACGAGCGCATGCTTCGTCGGAAAGCTCGACGGTTGGAGTACGGGATATTATGCCAAAACCAGAAAGCCTTCTTCAGACCGTCCCTAAACGAATGGGGATGCGAAAGACTGGACGGAAGTATCAGTCAACGAGAGGGCAATTCTCGCCCGAGACTACAGTACAGGAATTAGCAGTAAATAATAACGCAAGGCATCATCCGCGCCGGAGGGGTTGAATGGATGGGTTGTTAGAAAATAATTAGAGTTAAATCTTCCAATATACAAAACACCCTTAATTCTTATGAATGTAATTTTTGCATGCGTGAAAAAGTCCCGCAGCAAATCACTCAGTGTTGTACACTGCTGAACAATTTTTATTGTTAATTACGTGACTAAAATCTAGTTTTATTAAATCGGTAAAGGCTCGCCATAAGAGTTGGTGACATTTAGTATCGGTAGATTCTTGATTGCATCGCCTACGTCATCGATCTCAAATATAACGAAATTAACTCTTTGACTGCTCAGCTCTAATTCAAAAACTTTGACGTTTTGCTCACATAATTTAATCCCGGTTTCTTCACTGACCTCTCGTATCGCAGCAGCGACAAGGTTCTCACCTTTCTCTATGGTACCGCCTGGAAGGTGAAAGCCTCCTCGCAGAGCCCTTTTCCGTCCCGATCTACCGCCAGTGCCAACAACAATAGAATGGCGATCGTGGATTATTGCATAAACCTTTGGCATAACTGCCGTCTCTATTCTTCCTAAGTACTGCCGGAGTAACCATGCATTTCTAGCTGACTTCAACATCAGCCGATTTTCAAAGCGGCAAATAGAAGTAGCTGGTGTAACAATTTGTGCCTATCGATTTTCTTCTTGAGCGCCGAGAAAAGCACGGCGAAAATTAAGAGGGCTGGATATGCCCGGCACGGGTGCTTGAGGATTACCCGCGCCAGATACAACAACTGAGCCAAAGTTGAAGATGCGCCCAAGTACGCCTTGGTTGACCTGAATGCTTTCGATTTTTTGCAGGTTGATTTCAATGGTTGTACGACTGATCAAGCCAAACTTGGCAATAACGCGCTTATTGGTAATGGCAAGTTCCGTAGTAAAGTATTTGATGGCCGCGTCAATCCAGAACAACAGTCCGATACCAAAAAGCCCTAAGAAAATAAAACCTAGAGCAATTATTGGCGCTAGTGACCAAACACTGACCTTAGCTTGATAAATTATATGTTCGCCTTTTGTAAGTGCACTATCGACGTAGCTGCCCATGTCTGACTCCTGAGTGGTTGGGTGGGTTGATAAGGGCCTAACCTAGAGCTACACGGCGCCGCGTCCAAGCAGCGAAGGGAGCACAGTTGAGCACCGGGTTAGGAATGCTGGCAATCGCAAAGGTGGCGTTACGCACTGCTAGCGGTTGGAGGGATGCGCAGGATTGAAACAATAAGACCTCGCTGTTCGCCATTCACCAAGGCAATTTCGCTTAAATAACCTGCCTGCTCAAAACCTAGTTGCTGGTTGATTCGCGCGGTTGCTGCGTTGTGATCGAAGTGGATGCTTACCAGAGAAGTGACTCCCAGGCGGGGACAGTGTTCAATCATTCTTTCTTTAAGGAACGTGCCAATGCCCTGCTTGTTAAATGCGGATGCGATGTAGAGGCTAACCTCAGCCGTCGCATAATATGCAGCCCCCCCCCTTTATGGAAAGATCTCAGCCCGATCCAGGCAACTATCTGTGCGTTGATTTCTGCAACCCACAATGGGCGTTTTTCCGGATTATGTTTGCCATACCAATCGAGCCACTCAGAAACGGAAATTGCTTTACTATCGGCGGTTGACCACGCCCCAGCTATCGATTGATTGTAAATATCTACAAGCTCAGGTAAATCAACCTCGCGACTGTCGCGCACCAAAATATCCATTGAGTATCCTTGAATGCAGCCTAGCGCTTAGGTTCAGGCGCGGCTATACCTCGAGCCCGATTGGGCAGCGAACGATTGGCTTGCTGGCTAAGCAAGCACCCATAGCAGGAGGTAAAATTTTAAATTTTTGCACGCGCTCAGGGAATTTTGCCCATTTTGCTGCTGACGCCATATAAATTGCCATTTCGGCAGAACGTTTATGATCGCCAATTATTGGCGGAGGCACTACTGAATAAAAGTTACCAAACGTTATATCTGCACCTACCGCAGGCAGCGCAAATGCAAAGATTATATCTTGGCCAGAATCACCCACCGGTAAAAATGCACCAGGCGAACTTTTTGTGAATTTAAACTTTCTGTTGGCGCACATAATCCATACCACTGACCAGAGCCCATACACGCCTGGCATTGCTTGCAGTAGCACAACACCGAATTCATAGCCCCCTTCGAAATGCAGCAATGTATCGCTGCGCAGCGGCAACTAGCGGTATATTGCCTCATGCTTATACAGCCACTGTAAATTTATATCTAACAGCAACAGCAAGTTTATTTAGACCCTTAATGGCCGTAGCTGGCTGCCGAGCGGTATATCAATTACTTAACACGCTAACAATTAGAAATAACCAGTAGTAGAAAAATCTATTGGCCAGTCAAGGTGGCCGGGGAAATAAAACCTCCAGCCTGAAGCGCTCAAAGGTTCTATCAAATGCCTCAAGCAGCGCGGCGCCAAACAAAGTGCTTGAAGCGCGTCAACCCCATGCGCGTATGTGCTCAAGCCAAGCCCCCATATCTCCACCTGGCAACGATAATCGCCGCCTAGCGATTTAGGGTCTGGCTCTGGCATCCCAACGGTGATGGTTATAACAACCTGCCGCCCATCGGGATGTTTGGCCACATACATACTGCTCAGCATAGTGTTAGCACTCGGGTGCAGCCCCTTGTTTTTAAGAGCATTGAAAAAAGCTGGAAGTTTGCATATCCGGCCAACAGCCTTGGCTTGGCGAGCCGCGCAAAATAGAGTGCCTGAGTTGTTGTAACAGGCCATACCAAGCCTCAATAAAAATACCGGCTATTACGCCGTTAACGCGTCTATACCGTGATACTCACAGCCGCCTTGTAGTCACGCACGCGGCCCTATCAATTAACGGCAATACCTTCGCCGCAAACTCAAACACAACCTATAGAGTGCACCGCCTTAATCACCCCGCCCCGTCTTCAAACCACTGCTGCCACCCGGTGGTTTGCCGACCCAACTGATCAAGCCGATCACACAACAGCGCCAATCCCCCATGTGACAGCCACTTCAGCTGCCAAGCCAGGGTACACAAACCGCGAATCACCTCTAGCGAAGTACGCACTTCCAGCAAACCCTGGGCCGCTGCTCTGCGCGACTGCGGGCACTGCTTATCGCTAAAGTTCGCGCGCGTGACTGCGCGAATACACAACGTCAACTCACGTAAAATCTGCTCGCCACTGGTATAACGAAACCCCTTGGGCAGTCCCTGATGGATAGGCCAGTAGAGCCCGTACAACGCCACTAGGTCGGCGTACACCTTGGGGTGTTTAAAGCAGGCCTGCATCCACCACCCCACGAGGAAAGTCGCCATGCCATACACGCCACTGCTCAATCGCCAACAACTGACCATCGAACTGCTCGCTGGCGCCAAGCGTTGTGGTAATCGCGTGCAAAAATCCCTCGGCCTGTTGCAGGTCGCCAGCACCTGCCAAGCGCTGGCCGCCGAACTGCTTGACGGCAGTTACCAACCCACCGCCCACAGCCGTTTTGCCGTGCGCGAACCCAAACTGCGCGAAGTCTTCGCCCCAAGTTTCCGTGACCGGCTGATACAGCAATGGCTGATTGGCCATATACAGCCCAGTGTGGAGCGTCAACTTATCGACGACACCTACGCCTGCCGCCCTGGCAAGGGCAACCTGGCCGCCATCAACAAAGTGCAGAGGCACATGCGCCAACCCGGGCATGAGTATTTTTTGCAGTTGGACATTCATAGCTTCTTCAACTCCATATCGCGTACAAAACTCACCGCTGCCTGGCATACCTTGCTAGCCCTCACACCCCACCAGGGCGAACGCCTGGCATTGTTACGCACTATCGGCGAACGCGCTTTTGCCTACGATGCCAGCCGCGCCCCACACACCCTCAGTGGCTCGCGACAACTGCTGGCTAGCATCCCAGCGCACAAGCGCTTGGCCTTTCGCGGCACCACCCATGGCATTCCCATTGGCAGCCTGACCAGCCAGGTGCTGGCCAACTACTACCTCAACCCACTCGATCACTTCATCAAGCACCAACTGCGGGTCAAAGGCTACGTGCGTTATATGGACGACCTGCTGTTACTCGGCCCCGACCCCGCCACCCTTAACAGCTACAAGCAAGCCATCAGCGACTTTCTCGAACAGCAACTGGAGTTACGCCTGCACCCCAGCAAACAACAACTACAGCCGGCCCGCCATGGCGCCTGTTACCTCGGCTATCGCGTGTTTGCCCACCACCGCTGGCTGCTCCCGCGCAGTTGTCAGACGTTCAAAGCCCGCTTGGTCTGGTTCAACCATCGCCTGGCTCCCGGCCAACAAGCCACACCACCACGCCCCCCGACGCGCGGTACGTGGTCACGCCCGCAGGCGTGGCCAGAGCAACTCGACGCCGGTCTACTGCGCAGCATTCTCGCCACTGTCAACAGCTATTACGGCCTGCTTGCCCAAGGTAACCACCTGCGTCTACGCCAACAGTTTTACCACCAGCACGCGGGCGTGCTTAAACGCTACTTTATCCCCGCCAATGCGCGCTACAGCCACCTCAAACTCAAGGCCGGCTGGCAGCATCTGCACCACCGACTATAAAGCCCAGCCCGGCGGCTCAACCTGCTAGCCTTCAGCGCCTAAGCTAGCCCACCCCGAGGCGGCTGAAATGCCACCCACGGTTGAACAATACGCAGAGCGAGTCGGGCGGGGGCGTAAACCTCAACGCTTACAAGCCACCTGAAGGGTGTTGAAGTCAGCGCTGCTGTTGGCTGCGTCGCCGTTGATCAGGCTGACGTTGATGTAGACGCCACCGCTCCGGGTGCTGGACCAGTAGCTGCTAGTACTGCCCCCACACGGCCCGTTGAGCGGCCATTTGTGGATATGGCACATGTCATTGTTGTACTGACTGCCATTGGCAACGGTTGCACGTGTGGCTCGGACGAATAGGGCTTGGAGTTCAACGCTGGTTGGCAATTTAGCTCCCGCATTCTTACAGTCGGTATCAGCTTGTGCCCAAGTACGAGTCTTTTTATCCAGAAAAAACAGAGGCGCGAGCACAGAATTAATCTGTTCTGTATTAGACATAACCGTGAGTCCAGTGTTGTAGGTGCTTGTGCTTGAGACCGGTGTTACGCCGAAGGTTATTTTATGACCTACGTCGTCTGCTTCGACTAACGTATAAGTTTTCTGGGTTTCACCAACGATAGAAGTACCGTCTCTTTGCCAGATAAAGGTCGAGGTGCCTTCATCGACATTGTCGGGATGGCTGTAGGTGTAGTTGCCGGTCAAGGTCTGACCGCCGCTGAACGGAGTGCCGTTGGTATTGGAACTGGTGATGTAGACATTAGTCGCCAAAGGGACCAGACCTTTAACTTTAACCGTTGCTGTCGCAATGTTACCGGTCACACCAGCCTTGTTCTTGGCACGTACCGACACTTCCAGCACCTTGCCGGCATCGGTTTTTTTAATGGTGTACTCCGGCACCTTGCCCGACTGGGTCACAACGTCGGTGCTATTAATGACACCTGTTGCGGTACCCGTCTGGCCCCACACGTAGGTGGACGCATCACCCTCCACACCGGTCATCGAATCAAACACGTAGCTCGCAGACAGTGTTTCACCCACGTTCAACTTGCCGCTGATCGCAAGGCCGCTGATTGCAGGCGCAGCATTGGTATCAATCACCACGCCACCTGTACCCCCGTCAGTGACCGTACCGGTCGAGTTCGCCGTGGTCGCGGTCAGCATGTTGCCGATCACAGCAGCCTTGTTCTTGGCACGTACCGACACTTCCAGCACCTTGCCGGCATCGGTGTCTTTAATGGTGTAAGCCGGTACCACACCGGTGGTGCTCACAGCGGTGGTGCTGCTAGTGACACCTGTTGCGGTACCCGCCTGGCCCCACAAGTAGGTCGAGACGTCCGTGCGCTCACCGGTCTTCGCATCAAACACGTAGCTCGCAGACAGTTTTTCACCCACGTTCAACTTACCGTTGATCTTGAGGTCGCTGATTGCAGGCGCAACCTTGGTATCAATCACCACGCCGCCTGTGCCACCGTCAGTGACGGTGTTACCCGTCGTATCCGAAGTCTTCTTCGTCAGAATGTTGCCGATCACAGCAGCCTTGTTCTTGGCACGTACCGACACTTCCAGCACCTTGCCGGCATCGGTGTCTTTAATGGTGTAAGCCGGTACCACACCG
>NZ_JBITTY010000003.1:9243-662682 GCF_044542155.1 Pseudomonas sp. NPDC079086
ACCGGTGGTGCTCACAGCGGTAGTGCTGCTAGTGACACCTGTTGCGGTAGTAGCCGTGTTGGCCCACAAGTAGGTGGACGCATCACCCTCCACACCGGTCTGCGGATCAAACATGTAGCTCGCAGACAGTGTTTCACCCACGTTCAACTTGCCGCTGATACTAAGGTCGCGGATAGAAGGCGCAGCAGCGGGGTCAATCACCACGCCACCTTGGCCACCGCCAGTAACACCCGTGGCCGCCTTAGTATCGATACTGTCCGTATTACCAACAACACCTTGCAGGTTCTTCGCTTGAACCTGGAAGGTCAGTACATGGCCGGCATCATCATTGGCCAGCACATAGCTGGCTTCTTTACCGGTGTCGCCATGACCGCCGTTCAACCACGACTTGATCGAGTCGTCTTTCGAACCACTTCCATTATCTTGGTATACGTACACACCGGTCAGCGTACTACCCACGGTCAAGCTGCCGGTGATATCAGTAACCGTCACATGCGGAGGCACTTTCGGATCACCGGCAACAGTAATCTCTAGGATTGCGACTTGGCCCTTATACGGCAGAGTGGTGCTCGGGTCGGTTCTGGGCGTAACGGCTGCTCTCAGGATCATGCCTGGGCTATCACCATCCAATTCATTGAGTGTATAGCTAAATGACGTTGCGCCTGCAATAAGCTGCCCATTGCGAAACCATTCAACACTGGTCCCTACCTCTTTATCGCCGTCCTCGTCACTAAAGGCATAGCTCAGCGTTACAGTTTCACCGAGGGCAGGTGCATGTTTGTCAAACTTTAGGCTACTGGCGATTGGAGGTCGCCCTTGGATAATAGGGGTGAGCTCGGAAAAGTACTGTTCGGCATACACCGGCAAGCCGTAAGTAAACTGCGCCGCAATCAATATCGCAGAGGTAATTTTGTTTATGGCTAGCTTCATCAAAGTTACCTGAACCTGAATAGAAAATTTGAACAGTCAAGAAGCCAAAAACCCACAGGTTCGCTCTGCGTTACAGAAGATGCTTATCAAGCACTCACTGTTCTGTATTCGCATCCGCTGTGCTGGAGTTTTCCCCCGGACTTACGTTAAAAACAACACGAGCAATACTTACGGAATGAGGTAGTTACCGGCCGTTTGCGCGACAAACACTAACCGCATCACGTGCAGGTATACGGCACCACACAGCCGAACAAGCCAGGTACATACCGAGTCTGACGCCTCATACAAAACACTCTTTGATGACCTGCGTAAGCAAGACACTGGAGAGGAGTACCACTGAAGTAAAAGCGACATCACTGTGTGGCTTTAATTGGCTCAACGAGCACACGCATATACTTGAGTTGATTACGCGTTGGTATGATGTACGTTTTCGCATTAGCCCCGTTCACATCGACATAATCAGAACTATCTTGGCTAAGCTCTTGCCACTGGTAGGTGAAGCTACTGGACTCACACGAGCTGGCACACACCACAGTCGCGGTGAGCGTGCCACCCACCAATGGCGTAGTGCCAGTATAACTAACGGACACCACGGGCACCTGAACATCAATCTGGCTGGAGATGCTCATGCTTGAGGTATTGCCGATAATGCCGGCATCGTTTTTAGCGGTCACTTCAAACGTCAGGGTACTGCCCGCGTCAGAGGCAACAACTAGGTAGTTTTCTTGGGTGGCGCCGGTTAATACATCGTTGCCGCGGAGCCAACGCATGGTCGATTTATCGGTGGGCACACCGCCGTTAGCTGAAAAGGTATAAACCCCCGTCAAAGTTGAACCGATGCTGAGGGTACCTTCGATGCGTGTTACGTTAACTATCGGCTGCAAGGTGTTAGGAATGACGGTGACGGTATAGCTGGCCGAACCGAAGACTTTACCGGCGCCATCGTGCTCAACGGCAGTAATAGTTACCGTACCAAGCGCCAGAGCATTCAATGCACCGGTCGTCGGGTTGACCTCCAGTACATCCGTGTCAGAAGATTCGTAGCTCACCAGCGCTTGACGTCCGCCTTGAACACGCATGCCGGGGTCAGTGGTTAGCACCATCATGCTCATGGTGCTCAGTGCAAAGCTCAGCGGGGCGTACTTATCTTTTTCCTGATACTCGAGAACGATGTTGTAGTTACGATTGACCAGATCGGTCTTGGCTTGCGCAAGCGGACGTAGGGCAATCGCCTTTTGCGGATCAAGCAGTTCGCTGAATGACTTATCAAAGTCCCAGGTCAGACCCATGCCCAGTTCCCAGCCGCCTGAACCACCGTTCACTTTGGTGTGTTGGGCGTGCAGATCGAGCAAGGGAATCGGTTGATACTTGGCACCCAAAGTATAACCTTGAGGGTTTTTAACCGTCTGACTACGGCTGCCCGACACGTCTACCCGGTCACCGCGCCACTGAAAGTATTTACCGGAGAACAACAGTTGTTGGATGCCGGGTATCGCGGCTTCCACATTAGCATCCCAGCCCTTGGCTGCCCGCTCTTGAAGGATGCGAGTATCTGGATCACTGTTCAGGCGATGGTCGTTAGAGTTTTTCCAGCCGCTGAATGGCGCATAATAGTTGGCCGAGAAACGCGCCTGATCAGTCCATGCTTCACCGCCGATCCCTCCACGGGTGTGGTTACGCGACATGTCCTGGTCGAGAAAACCGTTAACCCCAAGCCACTGCTCGCCCACTTGCCTACGATAGCCCAGCCCGACGTTGGCCAGATTACGCTCACCAAAGGTACGTGCGCCTATTTGAGCGAACACAATGTCGATATCACGCTCATACAGCGGCTGCAGGTAATCCAGCGAATAGCCAACCTTACCGCCGTTGACGCTTGCTTGAATGCCTACTTTAGCGGTGCCGTTTGCACCAAGGAAATTCTCGATCTCACGAGACGCTGCGCCTGTCAGCCCACCCACTGCGCGCTGACCTAGCATCCCGGTCGGGTCAGAGCCTTTTTTCTGATCAGCTCCGAAAATCTGCGCCACACCCAACGCTTCCTGGGCCAAGGCGCTGGTCAGCCTCTCTTGTTCTTCTAGCTGTGCGGAGCTCAGCTGGTCATTACCTGCTGAGCCCACCGGGCCGGGCACCAAAATGAAATCGCCAGCCTTTAGCGTGTCCAGTTTGCTGGCGGGCATGACCTGCCTGTTTAGCGCGGTAAGCTCACGACCGGAGCGGTTGAATTTGCCGGCGACTGCGGGGAGGGTTTCACCGGGTTTTAGCTGATAAGTGATGTAGTTGTTATACAGCCGCGCCTCACCCAGCGAACTGTAAGGTACTAGTACTGCGGTGGACGACCAGCCGTAGACTTTAAATTGCTCGCGCAAAGCGGTCAGCGTACCGACCGACAACGAAAAACGTTCAGCAACAGCCTGTAACGCCTCGCCTTGAACCGGACTATAGATAATATATTGCTGAAGCTTTTCTTCAGAAGCAGTTTTCTGAAAAGGGGCTGCAACTGAAGAAACCGTATTAACGGCAAAACACAGCAACATCAAATAAGTTAACGATTGTTTCTTTTGCAGGGAGAACATTAAAACTTAGCCTCGATGGTCTATATACCGCGCACACAATGGGCGACAACACTACTCACTCATAATAATTTAAGCGATCAGAATATTATCAACGACCGGGACCTAGGCGCGACTTTGCGCTACCTAACTGGCACTTCACTCAGAGGTGAAGAAAATATCGTTGATGGATTTAAATTTTAATCAGTTAGGCTTTCTCGAGCGGCGTTACATTTCTGCCGCTCTTCGCTAATACGCCCATCTAGGATCGCCTGATTAGCATCCTTGGCTGTCACCGCAAACCCTTGCTCGTCAAAGGCACCCATCTGCAAGCGATAACTGGAAAACCGCTCCGCAACAGGAACACTAAACGACTGCTCCTCACCAGCTGCTAAAAATCCAAACGGGTAAAGAATGCTTGCCTTGGGATAACACTGATCAGCTATAGGCGTAACCACTAGGTATCCTTGAGCAATAGCAGCATCACCTGCATTAATCAGGGTGCCACCGACCGCCTGGGTCGAGCCATTACCCACCCCCATATGGAACGCAACCTGTAACTCAGGTGCCGCCCACGCGCTAACGGAAAAGAAACTAATAATGAGCGCTATCAACGCATTGCAATGTTGTTTCACGGCTTACTCATGAGAATGAATTTAGGGCGCGAAACATACACCAAAAAAAGCAATCGGAGCGTGAAAAGTCGTGAAAAACGCCATATCACAAGCATTCACATCAGGTCGCATATAAAAATTTGGAACAAGGGCCACTGAGGGTTAGTATTTTAAGCAATACATGCAACTAGCTTTGTAGGCGGCCGACGCTTGCTTATTTAAACAATGAATTAGATAGGATGGATGGGGGGATAAAAAATATTTGGATACATCAACACTACTTGATATGCTCTAGACGTGATTATAGTTGCTATTCGATTGCCAGTAGACTTCTTGATCAACGCACTGCGCGGGCATTATTGACATAACCAAGCACTGAGGCTGACAATTTAAAAACTATAGGCTAAACTATGGATAGGCTTGGGTTTTATTTGTGAATCGCAGACACTACAAGTGCGGCCTGAAGTTAGTATTACTTTACGAGCAACTAATATGAGCGATGAAGTTTGTATAACTCCTACATTACCTCAGTATCACATTCGCGCACATGAAGGCGACATAGCGTTCTGCTTTGACCCCTCCACACAACGACTGACGAATTATAAAAACAACCCCATAAAATCGGTGGATTTGGGTTTTGCGCAGAGTCGAATTCTAGAACTATTAATCAGTCGCCCCGATACAATATTGTCCCGCGGTGAAATATTTGAATTTGCCTGGCCTGATCGTGTCGTTGGACAAAATAGCCTAAATCAGGCTATTGCTGCACTGCGCGAGTTGCTTGGCGACGAACAAAAACGCCTGATCATTCAAACCGTACCGCGCCACGGCTATCGACTGAGCTCTGCGTTTATATGTTTGGCAATTGAGACCCCAGATATCGCCATACCCGAGACAGATATTGAGCCTTCTATAGAGCCCGCTGTGGGCCCGAGGACTGCGCAGGCAAAGCCGATGTGGTTTTTCTGGGTGAGCAAAGCCAAATGGCAGCGCATAGGCTTGTATGGACTACTTGCGCTCTTGAGCTTGAGCCTGTTGTGGCGAATTGATTGGGGTTTACTGACTCAGCACGGCATGGTGACCCAAAGTCGCCAAGTTGGCTATCAGCAACAGTTGTTTATTGCTGACAATGAGCATGCCTTAAGCACACTGATGGATGAAGTGTCACCAGTCAGTCAGCGGCTTAGCAATTTAGTTGAGTCGCCAACAGCGGTTATCTTTACAAAAATGCACAGTTATTATTCCTTTATCTGCATCGACGACGGTGGAGCAAGCGAATTTATTCTCGTACATCGTTCAAAAATTCGAGAATTGACTGATAAGCAACTGAAGGCGTGTCTTAAATGAAAATCAACAACTATCTTTATCTGGGCGTTGCGCTGCTGTCTATTGCGCACTTGGCGTACACCTTGCAAAGCAAGGCTACACCATTACAAGGTAACTACTTTAGTTCCGGCATTATCATACCCAGCAACGGAAAAGTATTGGACTACAGTATTCGCCTAAACGCAAATGACGATAAGCTGTATTACTTTAACCGGTTCTATGAGTCTAACATGGAATTTTTAATGCAATTTTCGTCTGGCTTATTCGGCAGCGCAAGATTAATCTCCGATGGCGCCCTGGCTGGGCTTCCTGATGAAAAGCTATTAACTCTTGATCGGGATATTGCATTTAATTACACCTACATCGGAAGACCTAACTCTAAACTTTCGCTATATCGATTAGATGTGGATAGCGGCTGCACGTGCTATTACATTCGCGAGATTTCACTGCCTCTCTGCGCTGGCACCGATCGCGTACGAAAGATCAAATGATCGACACATAATGTGCCGTTGCGATCGCCATCCTTGGCAAAACCATCTGGTTAACTCAGGCCAGACCGGTATATTCAACAGTGAAAAAATCCCTAACTAAATTGCCTGGACACAGGTCTTTTGAATAGAGCCAACCTTGCCCAGAAGTCACCCCTGCATAACTTAAGATTTCAGCTTGCTCGTGGGTTTCAATTCCCTCAGCAACAACCTTAAGCTCTTGGACTCGGGCGATGCTTATTATGTGCCACCACAAACCATCAATACAGTCGAGCTTGTCTGGAGTAATAAATGAACGATCTATTTTCAAAATATCAACGGGCAAAATATCGATGTAGGATAAACTGGAATAGCCTGTACCGAAGTCATCAATGGCAATCTGATGACCTTGCTCACGGAGTTTTTTCAGCTGAACTATAGCTTTATCTTTGTCCGCCAGACTTTCTTCGGTAATTTCAAACACAATCCGCGAAGTGGGCACTTGATAAAGTGCAAACAACTGCTTGGTGAACTCTGGAAAGCTTTCGTCCAGAAGATCTTCTGCTGATAAGTTGATTGTGATGTAAAAATCGTCACATGCCCAAATCAGACTTGCGTGATCTTGCGCGACCTTGGTGCACACCCGCCGAGTTAACTGACGCATATAGCCATCTCGTTGAGCCATGGTGATCAATATATTAGGACTCACGCTCTGCTCATTAAGCTTGCAGCGTAACAAGGCCTCGGCACCCAACCATTGCTTGGTGTTCATGTCGACAATCGGCTGGTAGCGGACTTCAAGCGTATTGCTACTGATCGCTTGACGAAACTTGGCCGACAAGGAAAAATATCTTGAATGCAAATCTAGCGCCACTTTCAACATTAGCGCAGCAAGCCCCAGACAGAGGGCTAGATAGACCCCGAGTACTTGCATATACAGGCTCATGGGGACCGAAACTACTGCTGTCAAGCCATCGATTTTAGTTGGACTGGCCATGTACACATTATTATTCTCGAAAACCAGTTCACTCGACTTAAGGCGGTGCGCAGGTGGCTGCCAAATGGTGCTTTGAGTTGTAAATACTGGCTCAAGTGTTCTTTCGTCCAGTAAATTTAGAGCTGCGCCAGCCGGTAATGTGAGCGAACTGATGGTGATACCTTTGTTCAGCCATACGTAAGCATGCTGCTGCCCAATGATGATCTCGCCACTGTCACTGCTGTCCTCTCGGCTAGCTTTAAACCAGTAATCGATGCCGCTGCTGGAACTATAATGATTAGCCTGTTTCGCACCGAGCATCAGCTCACCCTGCAGGGACTGCCCGTATGAGGTGCAGACCGTACCGTTATCTAATCTTACTGCACTGGCGTAAACATATCGCTGATTTTTAGTGGTTGCTACAAGTAGTGCCTGAATGTCTTGGGTGCACTGTTGCGCATCTCGCGATAGATCGTTCAACGATCTCAGGGCTGTTGCTGTTTGCATTTGTAAAGCTAAGAAGTCATCACCACTCTGCATGGCGACCGGTGCAAGCTCTTTTTCCAGATACCGCTCGGTCAGAAATTCCGAGACTAATAAAACTATGCAGAGAGCCAGCACCCCACTTAGTATGTTCGCTATACATTTACTCTCAGTACCGAAAATCTCTGGGTAACTGCTTTTAATTTGCGACTTTAATTGGCTAAATATCCTTTCAGGTTTCCTTGTAGGATCATTAAAAATTTCTATATTTTTCATGCTGCGTATTCACTGTCGGTCAATGTAGTTAAAACTATGCCTTGTGCGTCAACCTGGGCATAATCAAAAACGCTCAATTCACGATTTTTCACCCGAATATAGGCAGGGCGGCGGCGAATACTGAGTGCAACACCTGACCTTTCCGGTACGGTGCTGCCCCTATGTCTTATTCCGAACTTAGCGTTGAAGAGCGCGCCACCATTCAAATCGGTCATGCCCAAGGTCTTAGCCTGCGCAAGATTGCCTGCTTGATCAACCGATCCTCTTCCACCACCAGCCGGGAGCTGCGCCGCAACCGAGATGCCCGAGGCGGCGGCCCGTGTCGCTCAACAACAGATGCAAACCCGCCGTCAGGTTTGTCGACCCAAGGGAAAGCTGTTGCCGGGGAATGAGCGCTTCGACTTCAAGTGTCCAATTGAGGTTATGAGCGAGGTGATGCAAAAGGCCATAACTATGCGTCACGATGCTCCAGCGTTAATTCAATAACCGTGTTGCACTCTGCCCCTGTAACCGCCCTGCTTAAAGGTGAGCAGTTTGCAGGTACCTTTACCATACCCGCGAAGGACAACCGGCCAATCCTGTTCAGCGGAGCGCTCTGTCCAATCACGGACTAAATCGGTCATATCAAGCGGATTGTGAGCTATGGGGTCGATGAGCATGCTAAACATGATGCATCACAGGTCACTGATCGTGAAATGCGCCTTGTACAAGAGTCCAGTCAACGGATTGCGAACATCATTGGCAGCATCAACTCAATAACCGAGAAGACCAACCTACTGGCCCTAAATGCTGCTATCGAAGCTGCGCGGGCGGGTGAATCTGGTCGAGGGTTCGCGGTCGTGGCAGACGAAGTTCGTACGCTTGCTCAGCAGTCAGCTGAATAGGCCCTGGTTTTGTTGATGATCAACGCCCTCTATTGGCCGGTTACTGTCTAGCGCGACAGGCAGATATCCGCAAAAAACGGATAACGTTAGTGTTCAGCATGCCCCTAACGAATAGGCGTCTCGCAGTACACCCCTTCAGTGGGCCAGTGCAGACGGTGCTGGTACCACATAGGCAGCCGCGTTTCTCATTCACAACGCGCCCTGGCGTACAGAGCGTCTCCCGCTTTGAGTACAACATGAGCAAACGCAGCGCCGAAAGCCGAGTTTGACGCTGTGCTCAATTGGCCCCCGAGATGATCGTGAGGAGCTGAGCATGAACTATGAACAACGCGATACCTATGGCATTTATAAGGGCACCAGCAGCATAGGGAGCAACACCCACTTGAGTGGTGGGCCCGGACCTCAGTTGATGGGGGCAGACACCCTCATTGGAAATAACGTCTGCAATCAGGACGACGAAGATCTGGGTGACATCAAGGAGATCATGCTGGACGTGAGCAGCGGCCGGGTGGCCTATGCGGTGCTGTCCAGAATCATTGAGCCACAACAGGTGGCTTTCTCGGTATGGGCGAGAAGTTGTTCGCTGTGCCGTGGAGCGCATTGACGCTCGATACGGTTAATAAGCGCTTCGTGCTGGCCGCCGACAAGGAACGCCTCTCCCAGGCGCCTGGCTTCGACAAGGACAATTGGACTGATATGCAGGACCCGACCTGGAGCCAGGAAATCCATGCTTACTACGGCACGAAGCCGTATGTGGATGACCGGCTTAAGACCCATCTACTAGGCCCAGTACCGTTGTGCCAACTCGTGACTGATTGAAGGTGCATCTGGCAACTGGGCCGTGGGAGGCAAACATAACCATTCGATGATTGATCGCTGGTTATATTTGGTCCGAGGGCGTGAGTAAGCTCATGGGCAAGGGGAATCCTCCTGTGCCAGCGCTGCAGCAGCTTCCGCTGCGTGGCGGAAGTTTGATGCGGCTGTAACCCTCTGGAGTTGACCTCATCATGCCCCGATCCATCTGGAAATATGCCATCAGTTTCGGTCTGGCCCACATCCAGGTAGCGCTACTTAATGTCGGACTCCCTCGATCAATAAGCCTGATTGAGATATTGGGCGAGCGATATCCACGAGCCGAACTGTGCCGCGTGTTTGGCGTAAATCGCAGCAGTGTCTACGACGCGTCTACCTGTTATGGCGCCCACCCAGAAGAGAAATGAATTGCTGCTGACCGACCTCGAAAGCTTACTGAATCCCCATACGCGCTTTAAAACGGCGGTCACATAGCAACCGTTCGTCGGCGACATACGACAGCATGGAAATACGACAAACCCGTTCTACCCGCAGAATTACTGGGTTTCTCATTCATCGAATGATTTGAGAGTATACGATTCCTATACCGAAAAACAGACTATTGACAAAATGTCAATAGCTCGAAAGAATTTTTTGTTGACTGTATCGGTAACCAGTGTTTTGATCGCTATGAATTGACGGGAGGAATCAACCCCCGCAAGCAATACGAGAAATGCTGCATGTCATCTATCGCATACAACCTGGTAGGGCCAGGCAAGGACACAAAACACCTTAAAGTCGCAGAGAATTCCCCGAAAATAAGCCGACTCGCGCGCAAAACCAAGACACGCCGGACCAGTACCTATTTCCCAAGAAAACAATATCTGCTCGCACCCACCCCTACTGAGGTGGCAAGACGCCTAGTGCAACTGAACACCGGGAGAGCCTGCGCATGAATAGCATCGTAGAGTTCCCAGTTCAGCAAGCAATGGCTGCAGGGCACCGACAGGCGCTCAGATCGCTTATCGCGCGCGATATGGCATTCTTAACTCAAGAAGACGTTGCAGAGCTTGCAGCAGTTAGCCTCTCAACGGTCGAGTCCTGGCGCAAACACAACAGTGGCCCTGCGTACGTCAAATTTGGCCGAGCCTTCCTCTATCCGACAGAAAAGCTTGTGGCCTTCCTGCAAGAGCGCATGTGTGACCGTGAGGAAGATAAGCGAGAAATCATGAAGAGATGCCTGAGGCGATGAAACTAGGGGCCTTAGGCCCCTAGCTTAGCCTCAAACTCAAGCCTGCTTGGATAACTCTTCCCTCAAACGCTTGACCTCTTCGACCACCCAAGCCATGCCCTCAATGACAGCCTTTGAGGACTGCTCCTTCATCTTCAATTCACGATAAGCACGCTGCACGTCTTTCGCCTTGATGTGCGTGTACCGTTTCAACGTCTGCCAATCCCTATGGCCGGACATTACAGCCACCTGAGGCACAGAAAGCCCAATTGCAAAGAAGTTTGTAACGGCAAGGTGCCGCAGGTCATGAAAGCGAGTCCCTGAGGTAACACCAGCCCCAGCCCTTGCACGCCTGTAAGCAGCACCCACCGATCTGGAGTTATAAGGGAAAATACACCCGGATTTGCGACTGCCTATTGCCTGCTGCGCAATTACCCACGCTTCAGGTAGCAGGGGAACACGCTCATTCCGGGAAAGCTTTTCTGTCGGGTGCTTTCGCTCCCTGATTAGAACAGAGGGCGACTCAGGATTGCTGTCTACATCTTCGATTAGAATTCTGCATATCTCCTCCTGACGCATTCCTGTTGCTACCGCAAATCGGATCAAAGGCGACATCTCAATAGTTCGCGGCCTATCGTTGTCGAAATACCGGATAATCTTCTGTAACTCATCTTCAGTGGGGATAATTTCAAGCTCATTACTCTTGATCTTGTGATCCTCGCCCAGCTCTTTTCTGACCCTGTCTGCAGCATAAGCATCCACGTCCAGCTTCCGCTTTTTCTTGCAGTATCTCAGGACAGACGTGATTAACGATAAATCACCAGCAACAGTAACGCCCGAGCTTTTCCCTACCATTCGCTCTTGGGCAAACATGGTCAGAAAGTCATAATTCACGTCCACAAGGCTCACGATGCCTATCGTAGCCCTGAGGCGCTTATAAATTGCCATCGCGCTGCGCTGAAATTCTCGTGAGTTCGCAAGATAGTCATCAATACAGTCAGCGAATTTCAGGCCTTTTTCAGGCTTAATACCACCTGTAGCTTTGATCTGCTCAAGCTGAGTTTCTTTCTTCTTAGCAAATGCCGTTGCAAGTTTTTCTGTCGAAAACGTTTCATTAATATGTTTGTGGCCTTTTCGCCGAATTTGAACGCGCCATGAACCACTGGGAAGCTCAGTAATCGAAGCCATCTCGTGCACACTCCCTGCTCATTTTTTGATACCCAGATACTACCCTTCTCATGCCCTCGTGCACACTGTGTGCACACTAAGCTTTAAAAAACCAGCAATCGCATATTTTTAACCAAGACAATTAAAGATATATACCTATATGAATCAAGAGCTTATAGATACAACCCCTCATCAGGTGTCCAGGAAATTTAGCGTAGCACCGATGATGGATTGGACTGACCGGCACTGCCGCTTTTTCTTGCGCCAGTTGTCACAGCACGCCCTGCTCTACACCGAGATGGTCACCACCGGGGCCATCCTGCATGGTGATGCTGCACGCTTTTTACGCCATAGCGTGGCGGAATACCCACTGGCGCTGCAGCTGGGCGGCAGCGTGCCGGCGGACCTGGCGGCCTGCGCCAAGCTGGCCGAAGCGGCGGGCTACAACGAGGTCAATCTGAACGTCGGCTGCCCCAGCGATCGGGTGCAGAACAACATGATCGGCGCCTGCCTGATGGGCCACCCGCAACTGGTCGCCGACTGCGTGAAAGCCATGCAGGATGTGCTGGATATCCCAGTAACTGTGAAGCACCGCATTGGCATCAACGGTCGCGACAGCTATGCCGAGCTGTGCGATTTCGTCGGCACGGTGCGTGATGCCGGCTGCCGCAGCTTTACCGTCCATGCACGCATCGCCATTCTCGAAGGGTTATCGCCCAAGGAAAACCGCGAGGTACCGCCACTGCGCTATGAGGTGGCGGCGCAGCTCAAGCAGGACTTCCCGGAGCTTGAGATCATCCTCAATGGCGGCATCAAGACCCTGGAAGATTGCCAGCAGCACCTGCAAACCTTCGATGGCGTGATGCTGGGCCGCGAGGCATACCACAACCCCTATCTGCTGGCCCAGGTTGACCAGCAGCTGTTTGGCTCCTCACACGCTGTGATGAGCCGTTTTGAGGCCATGCAGAGCATGCGCGGCTATATCGCCGCGCACCTCGCCGAAGGTGGCAGCATGCACCATATCACCCGTCATATGCTCGGCCTGGGCCAGGGCTTCAATGGCGCGCGGCGTTTTCGCCAGTTGCTCTCAGTGGACATTCACAAGACCAGCGAGCCACTGGCGCTGTTTGATCAGGCAGCGCAATTGCTGCAAGGCCGCTGACTCGGGTAAGGTCGGGGCATCCGCAACCACAAGGCTGTGTCATGACCTCCAAGCTGGATCAACTCAAGCAGTTCACCACTGTGGTCGCCGATACCGGCGACCTCGACGCCATCGCCCGCCTGAAGCCGGTCGATGCCACCACCAACCCTTCCCTGCTGCTTAAAGCCGCTGCCATGCCTGGTTACAGCGAACTGCTGAAAAACGCAGTTACAGCCGGAAAAGGCGAGCTAGGCCTAGCCTGCGACCATTTTGGCGTCGCAGTGGGTGGCGAAATCCTCAAGATCATCCCCGGGCGCATCTCCACCGAGGTGGATGCGCGCCTGTCCTTCGATACCCAGGCGACCCTGAACCGCGCCGAGCGCCTGATTGGCCTGTATGAAAAAGCCGGCATTAGTCGCGAGCGGGTACTGATCAAGATCGCCTCAACCTGGGAAGGCATCCGCGCTGCCGAACAGCTGGAAAAGGCCGGTATTCAGTGCAACCTAACTCTGCTATTCACCTTCGCTCAAGCCCAGGCCTGTGCCGACGCCGGCGTGTTTCTGATTTCGCCCTTCGTCGGGCGTATCTACGACTGGTACAAAAAGGCCGAAGGCCGTGATTTTGTCGGCGAAGAAGACCCTGGCGTGCAGTCGGTTACGCGCATCTACAACTACTACAAGGCAAACACCTACCAGACTGTGGTGATGGGCGCGAGCTTCCGCAATATCGGCCAGATCGAACAACTGGCTGGCTGTGACCGCCTAACCATCAGCCCGGAACTGCTGCAGCAGCTGGCTGATGACCAACAGCCACTGGCGCGCCTTCTCAGCCCAGGCCAGGCTGCTGAAACCAAGCAGAGCCTGAGCGAAAGCCAATTCCGCTGGGCCATGAATGAAGACGCCATGGGCACCGAAAAGCTTGCCGAAGGCATTCGCCTGTTTGCCCGCGATCAGGAAAAACTGGAAAAACTGCTGACCGCCTAAACCCGGAAGGCCTGAATGCAAACGGGGCGCTCATAGAGCGCCACGTTTGTTTAGCCACTTGAATCAGTGATGCTCGAGGGCATTGACCAGATCGTGGAAGGCTTCGCGGTTGGACTCATTCAAGCCCATCAAAATACGGTGAGCTTCCAGCACCTTGGAACGCACAAGTTCTTCCGACTGATCCTGCGATGGCAGATCATCCAGACACTCTGGGCATGGCAGCGGCGTGTCGACGATATTGAAGACCTGATCAAACCCCATCGACTGCAGCAAACGCGTGATATCGGCGTGAGTGGTCACCACTGTCGGCAAAAGGCCGATCTTCTGCCGCGACAGAATTGACAGTTTGGCCAACAACCCAAGGGTCGTACTGTCAATACTGCGAGTCTCAGTGAGATCAATCACGATGGCTGAAAAATTCAGCGCGGTGAAGATTTTTTCGATGGTCGAATCCAGGGCCGAGCACAGCGTCAGGCGCACTTCACCGACAAACTTCAAGATGAAGGTGCCATCTTGCTCGGCAAACTGGATTCTACCGGGGCTTATCCCAGGGTTCATGCAAGGTTCCTGCTTAACACCAGCAAGGCAATATCATCCGGCATATCCCCAAGATTGGCCAGCCCAAAAGCCTTGCGCAGGCCATCTAGCGTGCCGGCTGCGGAACTGATCAGCTGCGGCAACAGGGTTTCCTTGTCTTTCAAGGTATCGCCCGGCAGCAGATCGAGGATGCCATCGGAGAGCAGCGTCAAGCTGAAGGCTTCGGGCAATTCAAGTTCCAGGTCACTGTATTCGGCTTCGACAAACAGCCCGACCGGCAAGCCACGTCCTTCCAAGTAATGCGCTTGGCCGTCGCTATAGAGCACCGGCAGCGGCAGGTGACCGCCAATACTGTAGGTCAGACGGTTGTTGGCCTGGTCGATCACGCCACCGAGCATGGTCACGTGTTTACCCAGCTTGCAGTTGATCAGGCCACGATTTATATGGCCGAGTACTTCAGAGGGTTTGAAATCCGGTAGATTGCCGCCGCGCCGCGACTCGTAGAGCAAGCGCGTGGTCATAAACTTCAGCAGCACGGTGATAAATGCCGAAGACGCTCCATGTCCGGAAACATCAGCCAGATAAAACGCGATACGGCTGTCATCGACACGGAAATAGTCGACAAAGTCGCCCGACAGGTACAGCGAAGGGATGATCTGATGCGCGAAGTTCAGGCCATCGGCCTGCCAGGGCGTCACCGGAAGCATGTTCATCTGCACCTGACGGCCTGCGTTCTGATCTTCCTGCAGCAGGTGCAGACTGGCTTGCAGTTCGCGGTTGGCGGTTTCCAGCTCGTCGCGATAGCGCTGGTTTTCCAGGCGCAAATTAGCGCGGTCGAGCGCACGACGAACCGAATGCTCGAGTACGGCAAGATCGGCCAGGGGTTTGATCAGGTAATCGGCAGCGCCCAGGCGCAAGGCCTCGACGGCATCGCTCATCACACCGGCACCGGAAACCACGATGACCGGGGTTTCCACTTGCAGGGCATTGATGCGGCGGATCAGCTCGAGACCATCGACCTGCGGCATGCGCAAATCGCAGATCACCAGATCCGGCGACTCGGCATCAAAGACTTCGAGCCCCTGCAAGCCATTGGCCGCCTGCAGCACATGAAAACCACTGTCTTCCAGGTAGGCTGCAAGGCTCGCACGCACTACGTCGTCGTCGTCGATTATCAGCAGCGTGGCACTGGTTTTGTGCATGAGGTATCCAGGCAAACTGCGCCGGGTATGGGTTGGCTTATGCATTCAGGCCAAGTGCCTGCATGCGCGAACTCGGCTTGCTTCAAGGCGCAGACGGTACTCCCATCCGTAACGTGATTCAAGCGCATGCCGGTCGTCGCCATACGACTTTACACCTCAAATCGGCGAAGGTTATAAGAGCTGCAGGACAGCCCCCCATAACAAGAGGAAAAAGCCCATGAGCCAAAATGATCGTGCCTACAGTGAGAAACGCGATTACATCCGCATGCGGCTAGAAGCTCCCGTCACCTTGCACCATGACGGCAAGGAAATTCCGGCACTGTGTCTCGATCTATCCAGCACTGGCATGCAGCTGGAAGCTGAAAGCGCAGTAAAGATGGGCGACAAGGTTCGCGTGCATATCGCATCTGATCACAACGAATTACGTGGTCTGGATGCCCAAGCTGAAGTGATGCGCGTCAGCACGATGGAAGACGGCCGCCAGGCCTTAGGTTTGGCGATTATTTCCATGAGCTGAAAGGCTCGGATAACAAAAAAGGCGGCCATAACAGGCCGCCTTTTTTGTATACGCGACGATTTAGAAATCGTCTTCAACCTCGCCGTCGCGCACTTTGAATTCGCGATTCTGCAGGTAGGCGTTGCGAATAAAGATGTACTTGTCACCACTGACCATGCGCTCAGCCTGGAGCAAGCTGGCCCGTAGGCTTACTGTCTCCACACCAATCACCACATTACGCGTAGGTACGTGGTCGATATGCATGGGTGCAGTCAACATGGAGTCAGGGACGCGGCCAAAGGTATCACGCACCGTGCTCGGCCCTAGCAGTGGCAGCACCACATAAGGACCACTGCCCAGCCCCCAGGCGCCCAGCGTCTGGCCGAAGTCCTCGTCACTGCGTTGCAGCCCCATTTTGGTCGCCACATCAAAGAATCCTAGCAGACCGAAGGTGGTATTAAAGATCAAGCGACCGCTGTCCACGCCGGCGTCGTGCAGCTTAGCCTGCAACAGATTGTTGGCTAGATTGCGCACATCACCAATATTGCGAAAGACATTGCTAACACCGTCTTCAACAAACTGTGGCGTCACCGCCTGATAACCCTTGGCCAACGGTTTGAGGGTATAGGCATCAACGTTGTCGTTAATCCGGAACATAAAGCGGTTGTAGCCCTGCCAAGGGTCTTCTTCGTTGGCTTGCGCCAGTGCAGGCAGCAACAGCACGCCGGTACAGGCAATCAACAGGCTCAATCGTTCAATCCAGCTCGCACCGCTCACACGCATCACAGTCGCTCCTTGAAAATGCTCAGGCTGCCGCAGGCGGCCAAATCAGACCGCGCATTATAAGGCGGCAGCCCACTAAATAGGCAGCATAGCGGACGAACAAATCGCTGAAAATCTTACCGCCTATTGCCGTGCAACCCAGTGATGGGTGGCAATGCCAACGGAAACAAAGCCTTCATCTGCCTGTAACCTGAAAACGCTAGCCTGGACTAGACCATTTTCAAGGACGGCCCATGCAAACGCCCGCCACCTCGCCCGCCTTCACCGCCATCTTGTTTAGCCTGTCTGGCTGCCTGGTTGATTTCGGCGCACGCACCATCCCACTTACCCTGCAACGCCTTTACCCAACGGCAGTCAATCAGCAGAGCCTGCCGCAGGCCCTTGGCCGTGAACCCCTGGCCACGGAGTGGCTGGCTTACCAACAGGCACTCTGCGAGACAGCTTGCGAGCATGCCGAGGCCACACCTGCCGCCCTATCCCTGCTTGCACAACTACACCAACAGACGGTGCCCTGCGCCTGGCTGGATGAACTGCCACGCGACGCCAGCATCAGCCTGGCCAGCGCCCTCCCCGACTGGCTGCCAGGTACGTCCAGCCACAATCATCGTCCATGGCCAGCGCCCGATGCCATCTGGCTAAGCCTCATGACGCTACAGGTTGATCAGCTTGACGGCTGCGTACTGGTCAGTGGCGAACCACGCCTGCTGCAGGCGGCGCTGAATGCCGGTATCTGGACGATTGGCCTGGCCATCAGCGGCCCGCTCTGCGGCCTGGCACCAGCTGACTGGCAGAGCCTGTCGATGGGCGAACGCGATCGCCTGCGCAGCCAGGCTACCCTCAGTCTGTATCGCCTAGGTGTACATTCGGTCATCGACCAGCTCAGCGATCTACCCACCTGCCTCGCGGACCTCAGCCAGCGCCGCCACAAGGGCGAAAAGCCCTGAACAATCGTCAGAATGCCAGCTGAATCAATGCTTCATGCTTGATCCAAAGCAAGCAAAGCCTGCGGGCTTGGATTAACCTGAAGGCATGCAGAACCTTTCGCCCACGCGCAAGGTCAGTCAATCTGACGATTACCCAAGGGAGAACTCCATGCCTGCAAGCCGCCTGCAGCAACAACTGCAAGACCTGCGCGACCAACTGGCCGAACAGCCGCCACTGACTGAAGAAGAACGTGCCGAACTGTTTGTACTGACCCAAGAAATTGAACTGCAGCTGGCCCGCCAGGCTGCAGCTGCCCCCGACGCAACCCTAATCGACGGGGTAAACCTGGCCGTGGAACGCTTCGAAGCCAGCCACCCTACCCTCGCCGGCACCCTGCGTAATATCGTGCAAAGCCTGGCCAATATGGGTATTTAAGCGCCTCCAGGCCTAAGCCCAATAAAAACCCCAGCTCAAAGGCTGGGGTTTTGCATTACTGGCGTACCAAACGGCGGTTATCCGGAGTGATCGGCCCGCTACTGCGGTAAGGATTTATGTCCAGCCCGCCACGCCGCACATAGCGTGCATAGACTGTCAAATGCTCGGGGTTGAGCAGGCGCTGCAGATCGAGAAAGATTCGCTCAACACATTGCTCATGAAAATCCGCGTGCTGACGAAAGCTCACCAGATAGGCCAACAGACTGGCGTGATCCAGCGCCGCGCCGCAGTACTCAACCACTAATGTGCCCCAGTCCGGCTGACCGGTAACCGGACAGTTGGATTTGAGCAGGTGGCTATGCAGGCTTTCCTCGACCACTCGCCCGGCATCACAACGCAGCAATTCTGGTTGCGGCTGCGCATAGTTGCTGATGACTACATCCAGTTCGTCAATGCAGATACCTGGCGCGGCCCGCACACCTTCGGCCGTCACCTCGGCCAGGCTGCGCACGCGTACGCCAACCGGCTTGCCGGCGGCCGCCGACAGGTCCTTTACCAGTACCGCCATCAGTTCGTCAGCGCTGCTGAACACCGACTGGTTCAGCGAGTTGAGATAAAGCTTGAAGGATTTCGACTCGATGATATTCGGCGAGTCGGCCGGGATGGCGAACTCGCCCATGGCCACCACCGGTTTGCCGGACGGTAACAGCCAGGACAGCTCAAAGCAGTTCCAGAAATCCACGCCCTGGTAAGGCAGGGCCTCAGCGCTCAGGCCCAGCGCGGCCCACTTGGCTGCACGCGGAATAGGGAACAACAGTGAAGGGGTGTAGGTAGCGATGTATTCGCTGGATTTGCCCAGTGGCGAATCTTCGGCGGCGGGATGCATGGAGAAAACCTGGCTAGTCGAGACACGATAATTGTATACAATTTTAAAAACAGATTCAGTGTGGCAAGACCGATGTCGGCCTTGCCACAGCAGTATCAGGCCAGCTCAGCTACCACCGCCGCCAGCGCCTGGGCAGGATTGGCTGCCTGGCTGATCGGCCGACCGATTACCAGATAATCCGAGCCTACATCCAACGCCTGACGCGGAGTCAGAATACGGCGCTGGTCGTCCTGAGCGCTGCCGGCTGGACGAATCCCCGGCGTCACCAACTGCAGCGCCGGGTAAGCGGCCTTCAGCGCCTGCGCTTCCTGGGCCGAGCACACCAAACCATCCAGACCAGCCTGCGCGGCCAGCCCAGCCAGGCGCAGCACCTGCGCCTGCGGTTCGAGATCCAGGCCAACGCCGGCCAGGTCTTCGCGCTCCATGCTGGTCAGCACGGTCACGCCGATCAGCAGCGGTTTGGCCCCAGCAAGCTTGTCCAGGGTTTCGCGGCAGGCCGCCATCATGCGCAGGCCGCCCGAGCAGTGCACATTGACCATCCACACCCCCATCTCGGCCGCAGCCTTGACCGCCATAGCCGTGGTGTTGGGAATATCGTGGAATTTCAGGTCGAGAAATACCTCAAAACCCTTGCCGGCCAGCACGTTAACGACCTCCGGCCCGCAACGGGTGAACAGTTCCTTGCCCACTTTTACCCGGCACAACTTGGGATCGAGCTGATCAGCCAATGCCAGCGCGGCATCACGGGTCGGGAAATCCAGGGCAACGATAATTGGGGTCTGGCAGGCGGACATGGGCGGGCTCTCGGGCAAGACAAATTCGGCGCGCATTGTAGCGGATGCGCCGCACGCTTGCCGCTCCGGTGATCCGCCCGCCTCGCCCACGCCTCAAACAGAGCCGCAGCAAACCATGATTTACCGCTACTCGGCAGGCTCAACCACGTGCGTATCCGGCGCCGCAAACGCCTGACGAAAACTGAACGCCTCGGCGCTGGCGCCCTGCTCACGCAACAACGCCAAGCGCTCGGCAGCCTCCTGCACCGATGGCCGATGCCCCGCCGGCACCCACCACAGCACCATATGCGCTGCTTCGACCTTGCTGAACCACTCCTGGCGACGCTTGAGCATCTCGGTATGGGCGGACTTGTAGACGTAATCACTGAGCGCCGGCACATGGCGCCATACCGACAGATTCACCAGCACATCATCGCCAAACGGGCGAAACGCCGTGGCATCGCCCGCCTCGTCCTGCAAGCGCCAGATATAGCCCGGCGAAGCTTCGGCCAGGGCGTTGATGCGCTCCAGATTGGCGACGAAATCCGCCATGCCTGGAGACTCCAGCGGTTGCTTCATGCTGGCAATATTCAATTGCGCGAGTTGGTAGCGGGACATGCTCATTCCTTGTGCAGTTACAGTTCTAGGGTCAGTTCACTGATTACTTGCGCCTTTCCGCCAGCCAGCAGGCGCTCTATGCGGCCCTCGGCCAATTGCAGGTCGACGGTAATCACACTCGCCGATGGCAACTGCATCAGATAACCCTGCTCAATCAGCAGACTCGGGCCGGCCACACCCAGGTGATCGTGGAGAAAGCATGCCAACGGTCCCGCCGCCATGCCGGTGGCGGACTCCTCATCAATGCCATAGCGCGGCGCAAACATCCGCGCCCCGGCATCCCGCCCAGGCTGGCGGGTCTGCTGGGAAAACACATAGAAACCAATCAGCTCGAACTGCTCGCTGAGACGCGCCAATTCAGCCTGATCAGGAACAATAGCGGCCACGTTGGCCTCATTGCGCAACGGCACTATGACGAAGGACGCACCGGTATTTACCCGCGTTGGCCACAAGCCGGGAAGCAATTGCTCAGGCGTTATGCCCAAGGCGGCGAGCACTTCGGCAAGGGCCTCTGGCTCACTGCGCAGATCCAGGTACTGCGGCTGGCGCTGCTCCATAAAAGCCATATCGCCCCGCAGCAAGATATCGCGGTTACCGTCTATGGTTTCCTTGCTGCTCCAGCCTTCGCTGACCAGCCCCAACTGACGCAACAAGGAAAAAGTAGCCACCGTGGCGTGGCCGCAATGAGCAATCTGCCGAGTTGGCGTGAAAAACTCCAACTTGAACGCCGCGCTTTGCGAAGAGGATACAAAGGCGGTCTCCGACAGCCCCACCTGCGCGGCTATCGCCTGCTTCTGCGCAGCACTCAGCGCATCAGCCTGCAAGACCACACCGGCAGGATTGCCGCCCTGCTCGCCATCGACAAAGGCATTGACTATCCGCACCTGCATATCAGCATCCCTGTTGGTGGTTTTTCAATGTATGCGCCAGCGGATCATCCCAGAATGGCCGCTCGGATTCCTGCATCACGTCGGCCCGGCTCAAGCCAAGATCCTTAAGCGCCACCTCGTCGAGCGAAGCCAAGCGCTGGCGTTGTTCGACCAATTCATACCAGCGTTTGAGCTGTTGTCCAAGCTTGCGGAGCAATGCGCTCAGGCTCAGATGCCGAGGTGCTGTCGCTACTAGTAGATAACCTTTTTGACCTTTCATCTCGTCGCCCTCCTTGTGGGGTTGGCGACAGTCTCGCGCTGGGCTTATGATCAATCCAACGAATGTTTCTTATGTAAAGCATCTCAGAGATTGATGTATGGCCAGTTACCCGAGCCTCGACAGCGAACTGCTACGTACCTTTGTAGCGATTGCCGATCACGGTGGCTTTACCCGCGCAGCGGATGTGGTCAACCGCACCCAGTCAGCCGTCAGCATGCAGATGAAGCGCTTGGAAGAAGACGTGATACAGCGCCCGTTGTTTGTGCGCGGTGGCCGCCAGTTCAGCCTCACCGCCGAGGGGCAGCTATTGCTGAGCTATGCCCGGCGCATTCTCAAGTTGCATGCCGAGGTGATGAACAGCATGCGCGAGCCACATATGGTCGGCACCGTGCGCATCGGCACGCCGGACGACTACGTGATGCGGTTTATGCAGGGCATTCTGGTGCGCTTCGCCCAGTCCTATCCGCTGGTGCAGGTAGAGCTGCACTGCGAACCGTCCTTCCAGTTACTGCAACGCCAGGATCTTGACCTGACCATTGTCACCCGCGAGCCAGGTACCGAGATCGGCCAACTGCTTCGTCAGGAACATCTGGTCTGGGCGCAGGCCCGCGACGCCAATCTGCATGAGCTGGAGACCCTGCCTCTGGCAATGTTCAACTCGCAATGTTTCTGCCGCTCATGGGCCAGTAATGGTCTTGATGCCCTGGGGCGTAACTTCCGCATTGCCTACACGAGCCCCAGCCTGTCAGCGATCATGGCTGCGGTCAGCGCCGGTCTGGCGATTACCGCCCAGCTGCACAGCCTGATCACTCCAGACTTGAAGATTATTGGCGAAGCGGAAGGCATGCCGGCCCTGCCCTCCGCCAGCATCGTGCTTCTGCGCAACAGCAACACGCAAACCCAGGTCACTGAAACCCTGGCCGAACAAATCGTCGATGGCTTTAGACTTTAAGCCCGAGCAATACCGCGCAGAGCAGCAGAAAGCCGGCAAACAGACCACGCAATACCCTTTCAGGCAACGCATGGGCGAACCTCACTCCCCAGCTGATGCTCAGCAAACCGCCCAACGCTAAAGGGGCGCCCAGCAGCCAATCGACGTGATCATGCGCGGCGTAGGTTGCTAGGGTGACTGCCGTACTCGGCGCTGCCAGGGCAAGCGACAGCCCCTGCGCGACCACCTGACTGGTACCGAAAACCGTGGTCAGCACTGGTGTCGCCAGCACTGCACCGCCTACGCCGAACAACCCGCCGAGCAAACCAGCGCCGCTGCCGAGCAGGGTCAGCCAGGGCCAGGGGTAGCGCATCCCTACCGAGAGGATGGCCGACTTGCTCAACAGCCGCGAAAGGTTGTAAGCCGCTAGCAGCAGCAGAAAGACCACGAAACCCAGGCGCATACGATCCGCATCCAGGGTCACCGCCCAATCAGCACCGAGCACGGCAAACAGCAGACTGGTTACTGCCAACGCCATGGCATGGCGCCAGTCGATGCGGTTGCGCTGGTGATAGCGCCACAACGCCAACAGCACATTGGGCACTACCATCACCAGCGCCGTACCTTGAGCCAGTTGCTGATCCAGGCCAAACAACACACCCAGCGCCGGGATGGCGATCAAGCCACCGCCAATTCCAAACAGGCCCCCTAGGGTGCCGAGGGCAAGCCCGAGCAGGAGGTTCAAGGCAAAGTCGAGCAAGGTCATCAGCGGGCTCCAAAGTGATGCCGCACAGCCTAGCTACTCGCCACTAGCCGCGAAACGCACAGCAACGCAAAATGGCTATGCACTTAACGCACAGCAGGACCTAACCATGAACCCCGATAGCCTGACCGACCAGCTCAGCCTGTTTCTCGATGTGCTGGAAACCGGCAGTTTTTCCGCTGCGGCCCGCCGTCACCCACTGACGCCCTCAGCAGTGGCTAGGCGCATCGATGCACTGGAACGCTCGCTGGGCAGCAACCTATTTAGCCGCAGTACGCATGCCGTGCGCGCGACGTCCGCCGGCCTGGCCTTTGCCGAGCGAGCACGGCGCATTCTCGCCGAGCTGCACCTGGCCCGTGCCGAAGCGGTGTCGCTAAGCAGCGCGCCGGAGGGGTTGATCCGCATCGACGCCCCCGCGCCCTTCGGCCGTCGCCATCTAGCACCGGCCATTGCCGAGTTCCTGGTCGCCTATCCAGGATTGGATGTGCAGCTGCGCCTGATCGATAGCTTCGTCGACCTGCATGGCACCCACCTGGGGGAAGTCGATCTGGTGCTGCGCATCGGGCCGCTCGCCGACACACGCCTGGTCGCCACCGCGCTATCACCGATGGTCCGGGTCGTCTGCGCTAGCCCCGATTACCTGGCCCGCCGCGGCGTACCGCGAAGCCCAAGCGAGCTGCTGGAGCATGACGGCCTCGACTGGGACAGCCTAGCCCCGCCCTATGCCTGGCGCTTCGAACAGGACGGCAAACTGCAGTTATGCCGCCCCAAGCGCCTGCGCATGACCGCAAACAACGCCGAAGCGCTGCTGTTCAGTGCCCTCGCCGGCCTGGGCATTGCCCACCTGCCAACCTGGCTGATCAGCGACTACCTGCTGCGCGGCGAACTGTTGCCACTTTTCTGCGAAAACGGCCTGCCTGCCCCCGAGCCCAGCGGCATCTACGCCCTGCGCCTGGAGCGGGAAACCGATTCACGAAGCCGCTTGTTGCTGGAGTTCCTCAAAGCCCGCTTTGGCCCTGTAGCGCCCTGGGACCTGGCGCTGCAAAGCGGCTTACAACGCAGTTAAAGACTGCAATAGCAGCAGAAAAAATGATCGGAAATCATGTTTTAACGGCGCGCGACAACGACCCGAAGGGTGGCCGCCACGGATCGCTGGCCATAAAAAAGCCCGACTCAAGGTCGGGCTTTTTCTTCTCGCCGTTAAAGCAGGTCTTAGACCGGAGCTTTAGCGCGGGATTTGTACTCGCCGGTACGGGTGTCGATTTCGATCCAGTCGTCGATGTTGCAGAAGTCAGCGACTTTGATCTCGGTACCGTTGCTCAGCTTGGCTGGCTTCATCACTTTGCCGGAAGTGTCGCCACGGGCGGAACCTTCGGTGTAAGTGATCTGGCGAACGATGGTAGTCGGCAGGTCAACCGAAACCACTTTGCCTTCGAAGAAGACGGCTTCGCAGACGTCGGTCATGCCATCGACGATGTACGGCATTACGCTTTCCAGGTCGTCTTTATTCAGCTCGTACTGGTTGAACTCTTCGTCCATAAAGACGTAGTTCGGCTCGCTGTAGTACGAATAGGTCACATCTACGCGATCGAGGATCACCGGCTCCATTTTGTCGTCGGCTTTGTACACGGTTTCAGTCGAGGAGCCGCTCAGCAGGTTCTTCAACTTCATTTTAACGATGGCGCTGTTACGACCGGATTTGGTGAATTCGGCCTTCTGGATCAGCCAAGGTTGGCCGTCGATCAGGGCCACACTGTTGGGCTTCATTTCTTGTGCGGTTTTCATACGAATATCCGGGTTTGGATGGAATTACAGAATTCTTGGCCGCGTATCATAGCCAATTTAGGTAAAACAGCACCAGCGCCTCGGCAAGATCGGCCTGAGAGGCCCGTTGCAGACACCAATGCTCAGCGTGCTTGCACTGCTCAGGCCAGCTGTGCAGCAGTTGTTTCCAGCTATCAGCGACCGCCTCACCGGTATTCCAGGCGCGCCATAAATCAACCAAGGCAATCTGCGCGCTTACTGGTAATCCTTCTTTATATAGCGTCAAAAAGGCTTCGAGCTTTTCCAGGTGGGCGTTATCCGCCTGCTCATAGATATGCCAGAGCAGCGGCCGCCCGGCCCATTGCGCACGCACGAAGGAATCCTCCCCGCGCACCGCATTGAAGTCGCAACTCCACAGCAGCCGGTCATACTGATCCTGCTGGATAAAAGGCAACACTTGGATATGCAGCTGCCCCCGCTGCTGCACATCACCAGCGCGCATATCTGTGCAGCCGAGCCAAGCCTGCAGATCCGCCAGAATGCGCCCTTCCGGCACGAGTAACTGGCTGGCTTGCGCATCAGCAGCCAACACATCCAGCCAACTGGCCAGCGCAGCGTTCTCATAGGCAAACAGAGAGATCAACCTCGCCCCAGGCAACGGCGTGACGCCAATGCTGCGCAAAAACACATCGCGGGCGCCGCTATCGGCCTGAAACGCCCTGCGTTGTGTCAGTAGTTCACGCTCGCGCAATAAGCCGCCGCTGCCTGCAGTAAACCCGGGGAAGAAAAAGAACTTCGACAAGCCATTGGACTGCAGTGAAGGCAAGCCGTGGCAGCCCTCAACCCACTCCTCGGCGCTGAGGTACTCCAGATTAAGCCAGAGCACTTTCTGCTGACGCGCAGCCATCGCCGCGATATAAGCAGCCGGCAACTCACAGGCAAACGCCTCAATCACCACATCCGCCGGCTCGACGGCCTGCCAATCAGCACGCCATAAACAGACCTCAACGCCCTGCTGGATTTGCCGCTGCGCCTGAGCGTCAGCCTGCGGACACAAACGCACAAACGCGGCTAGATCATCCACCCACAGCCGCACCGCCAGCCCATGTTCGGCCACCAGCTGCCGCGCCAACCGCCAGGTCACCCCGATATCGCCGTAGTTATCGACAACGCTGCAGAAAATGTCCCAGGTGGCGCGCATGCGCAGCTCCGTTATGTGCTGCGCCCACATTAAAGGCGACAGAGCGGTCAGCAAACGTCAGAAACGAAAAAGCCCGACACATGGTCGGGCTTTTTCGTCAATCAATATGGCGGTGAAGGAGAGATTCGAACTCTCGATACGATTTCTCGTATACACACTTTCCAGGCGTGCTCCTTAAGCCACTCGGACACTTCACCGGGGCTCGACGGTCATTGCTGTCTGTCGAGGCGCGCTAATCTAGCCGAACACCCTGGCAAAGGCAAAAGCTTTTTTCAAAAAATTCATGCGCTTATACCAAATGCTGGTCTTCGACCGAGGGATTGGCCGTACTCGGCTCGAATCGCTGCTGACCGAACAGGATGAAGCCCAGAGAGATAAACAGGCCAAAGCCGAACAATCCGAGCACACCAGCAGGATTTCGGCTGTGTTCGTCACTCGCCAGCCAGAGCATGCTGGCTAACAGCAGCAAAGCTAATGCTGCGCGCCAACAACTGATAAGTCTGATAACGCCAGGCATGTCGATCACTCCTTAAATAAAGTGGCGACGGTAAGTGCGAGCAAGCCGTGCCGCCCAATTGGCGATCTTGATCGCCGCCATAGCCCAAATCGCCCACCACCACTGACCAGCCAGTCAGCCATCGTGCTTTACCTGGCCGATGCGGATGAGTAACGTCTGCTGCACTTCAGCACAAGGAACCCGACCATGAGCGACCTGATCAGCTACCAACTCGACGATGGCATTGCCACCCTGACCCTGTGTAATGGCAAGGTGAATGCCATCTCCCCGGACGTGATCACTGCCTTCAACGCAGCTCTGGATCGCGCCGTGCAGGACAAGGCCATCGTTATCATCACCGGCCAGCCGGGCATTCTCTCCGGTGGTTACGACCTCAAGGTGATGACCTCCGGCCCGCAGAATGCCATCGACCTGGTTGCCTCCGGCTCCACCCTAGCGCGGCGCATGCTCGCCCACCCCTTCCCGATTATCGTCGCCTGCCCGGGCCACGCGGTGGCCAAGGGCGCCTTTATTCTGCTCTCGTCGGACTACCGCATCGGCGTTGAAGGCCCGTTCAGCATCGGCCTCAATGAAGTACAAATCGGCATGACCATGCACCACGCCGGCATTGAACTGGCCCGTGATCGCCTGCGCAAATCGGCCTTCCACCGTTCGGTGATCAACGGTGAGATGTTTGATCCGCAAGGTGCGGTAGATGCTGGCTTCCTCGACAAGGTGGTGCCGGCCGAGCAACTGCACGCCACGGCCCTGGCGGTTGCCCAGCAGATGAAGAAGATCAACATGACCGCGCACAAAAACACCAAGCTGAAAGTACGCAAGGCGCTGCTCGAAGCCCTCGACCTGGCAGTCGAGCTGGACAAGAAGCACATGGTGTAAAGCTCACCCAGCAACCCCGCAAAGCCCGGCCAAGTGCCGGGCTTTTTGCATTTAATGGCAAAACAGTGGCAAACCCGCAAGCAATCTGACCAGGGTGTATTACTTTTAACAGGTAAGGCCAGGGAGCAGAGGCACTCACCGAACTATTCGAAATTGCTGTCGGGAGCGTGTTATGAAGATTGCCCATAAGGTTGGCTTGGCTGCGGCCATCGTGCTCTTCCTCACCACCAGCCTGTTGTCACTGGCGCAAGTCAGCCAGGTTCGCGAAACCCTTCGCAACCAGGTGGCCGCGAGCATCGCAGAGTCGAGTAACGCACTAGCGCGGCAGATCGAAAACTGGCTCAACGCCAAACTCAAGCTGATGGACCTGATGGCGCAAAGCATCGACAGCAACTACAGCCCCGAAGAAACCCAGCGCATCGTCAATACGCCAATGCTGAAGAACGAGTTCATTCTGGTGTTCGGCGCCCTGCAAAGTGATGGAAAACCAATCAAAAACAGCGACGAGTGGAAACCTGCACCTGAGTGGGACGGTCGCCAGCGCCCCTGGTATGCCACTGGTAAAGCCGGCAAACAGGCCGTGCTCACCGAGCCCTACGTGGACTCAACCACCGGAGAAATCCTGATTTCGGCAGTCGCGCGTATCACTAATGCAGGCGAATTCCTCGGTGTGCTGGGTGGTGATATCCGCCTGAAAACCGTGGCGGATGCGGTCAACACCTTGGATTTCAACGGCGCCGGCTACGCCTTCTTGCTGACGCGCAACGGCAATATTATTTCCCATCCCAATACCGAGTTGAACGGCAAGAGCTACAGCGAGTTGTTCGGCGGCCAAAGCCCAGCGCTGAACAAAGAGTTGCAGGAAACCAGCGGCGGCGACAATGACCTGCTGGTGTCCTTCACCCCACTGCCCAATCTCAAAGGCATGGACTGGTATATCGGCGTGGTGCTGGACAAGAGCATCGTCATGGCCGAAGCCAATGCCCTGAGCTGGCGCGCAGTAATCGGCACCGTGCTGGGGGTGATCATCAGCCTGATCGTACTCGGCGTGCTGATGAACAGCCTGCTCAAGCCCCTCGACCACCTGCACAACTCCCTGCATGAGGTGAACAGCGGCGAAGGCGACCTGACCCGCCGCCTACCTGCCACCGGCAACGATGAAATTGCCCTGGTCTCCAAAGAGTTCAACAGTTTCCTGCAAAGCCTGCAGAGCCTGATCAGCGAGGTGATGGGCAGTTCCAGGCAGGTGCGCGAAAGCACCACCCTGACCTCCAGCGAGGCCAATCAGGCGGCCAACCGCCTACAGCAACAGCTGCAGGAGCTTGATCAGCTCGCCACGGCCATGCAGGAAATGGCCTCCACCGCCGAAGAAGTTGCGCGCAATGCACAGGCTGCGGCGCAGGCCGCACTGGCAGCCAATCAGGAAACCGAGAATGGCGTGCGCGTGGTTTCGCGCTCCACGGAGGCAATCAAGCACTTGGCCGAGGAAATGGACGAAACCAGCCATGCGATCAATGAGCTGGCCAAACTAAGCCACAACATCGAGTCGATCCTCTCGGTGATCACCAGCATTGCCGACCAGACCAACCTGCTCGCCCTCAACGCCGCCATCGAAGCCGCGCGCGCCGGGGAGTCCGGCCGCGGCTTTGCCGTGGTTGCCGATGAGGTACGCTCACTGGCTTCACGCACGCAGCAGTCGACCCAGGAAATCCGCCAGATGATCGACCAGCTGCAATCCGGAGTGAAGCAGGCAGAATCGCGCATGCAGCAGAGCCGTGACACCGCCAGCAAGACCGCCGAAGAAGCGGGCGCGGCCAACGACATGCTCGGGCGCATCAGCGATGCCATCACTAGGATCAACGACATGAACCTGCAAATCGCCACCGCCGCCGAGCAGCAGAGCGCCACCACCGAGAAGATCAACCGCAACACCACCAATATCCGCGACATCAGCCATGAGGTGGCCGCCGGCGCCGAGGAGCAGGTGCGCCAGTGCGCTGTAATGGTCGAACAGGTCGGCCAGCAGGATCACCTGCTCGGCCGTTTCAAGGTCTGAGTTCCCATACACCTGGCTGCACCTGCGCGTGCAGCCTGCGCCAACCGATAAGGAGATTGGGCATGCGCATACTCGTAGCGTGGCTACTGTGCCTGGCAATGCATGGCATCGCCCAAGCGCAAACGCCCATCAGTGTTACGGTGCTATGTGACGCCAGTTATCCGCCCTACAGCTACGCCGAAAACGGCGAAGCCAAAGGCCTATATAGCGACATCCTGCGGGCGGCCTTCGCGCGCATGCCGGACTATCGTGTCAGCATCCGCCCGGTGCCTTGGCCACGCGGGCTGGCGGCACTGGAAAAAGGCACCGCCTTTGCCCTGTTCCCGCCCTACCACCGCCCCGTGGAACGCCCGTGGATGGATTACTCACGGCCGATTCTGGAAGAAAGCGTAGTGGCCTTTGTGCGTACCGAACTGGCTCAGCAACGCGCCATAGAGGACTTCCCAGGTGCCTACGCCGGCCTACGCATCGGCCTCAACCGAGGCTTCAATATCATCGCCGCGCCGAGTTACAAGACCATGCTCGCGGCGGGCGAGGTCAAACAGAGCTATGCCACGGACAACCGCACCAACCTGCTGCAGCTCAGGCGCAAGCGCATCGATGTGTATATCAATGATCGCCTATCAATTCTCTGGGAGCTGCAGCAAATGCGCAGCGAAGGCCTGTTTGTCAGCAACGGGCTGAACTGGCTGGTTGAAGGGCCAAAGTTGTCCAGCGAGCACGGTCACCTGGGCTATACCCGCATCAATGAACAGGCCTACCCCTACAAGCAGGACTTTATGCAGCAACTGGATCAAGCACTGCTAGCCCTTGAGCAGGATGGCAGCATCACCCGCCTGGCCCAGCATTACAGCTCGATTGACCTGTTACCCTCCACCGGCAACGGCTCTAGCGAGGACGCAACAAGCGGTAACGACCTCTGATCAGCATCAATTGCCGAAAGCAGTGCACGCCCGTACACTGCGCGCCTTTTTCCTATGACGGGCGTACCAAATGCTTTTTCTTCTGCGCATGCTGGCGATGGGCGTGCACTTTATCCTCGCCGGCATCCTGGGCCTGCTGCTAGGCATCTGCCGCCCGTTTAACCCGGACAACAGCCGCCTTTGCGCACGCATCTACAGCATCCCGGCACAGTGGCTGCTGCGCTGGAAGCTGAAGACCGACGTACAGCCGCTGCTCGACCATCAGCGCTCATGCGTGATCATCGCCAACCACCAGTCCAACTATGACCTCTACATTCTCGGCCGCGTGGTGCCCAAGCGTACCGTGAGCATCGGTAAAAAGAGCCTTAAGTGGGTGCCGTTCTTTGGCCAGTTGTACTGGCTGGCTGGCAACGTATTGCTTGATCGTGGCAATGCCGTGCGCGCCAAGCAGGCCATGCTCACCACCACTGAAACGCTCAAGCACAAGGACACGTCGATCTGGGTATTCGCCGAAGGCACGCGCAACTTGGGCAAAGGCCTGTTGCCGTTCAAAAAAGGCGCGTTCCAGATGGCGATTGCTGCAGGCGTGCCGATCATCCCTGTGTGCGCCAGCACTTACGTCAACCATCTGCAACTGAATCGCTGGAACAGCGGCGAGATTATGATTCGCTCACTGCCAGCCATCCCCACCGCCGGCCTGAGCCAGGATGACCTGCCGCAGCTGATCGAGACTTGCCGCACGCAGATGCAGCAGTGCATTGATGCCATGGATCAACAGCTCAGCCAGAACACCTGATACATCACGCACGCCTGTAAAGCCCAGCCACATGCTGGGCTTTTCTTGCCTGCAGTGCCCATCATCACCCACTGGCAGCGAGCAAGCCGCTAAGCTGCGTGCTGAGTTCACCGCCAATAAGAGAAGCATTATGGGTCGCGTTGTTGCTGCCGCCGTTTACAGCAAGGGCAAGAAAATCACCAACATCAGCCTCGACGAAGGCAAGCCGTGGTCGAAGAAACCGGGGCATTTCGTCTGGATCGGCCTGCATGATCCCTGCGCCGAGGAGCTGATCAGCCTGCAGCAACAATTCGACCTGCATGAACTGGCGCTGGAGGATGCCCTGCAGCGGCACACCCGGCCCAAGCTGGAAACTTTCGGCGATGCGCTGTTTCTAGTGCTCTACTCGCCCATCCTGCTCAACAACGAGCTGACCTTTGTCGAAACCCAACTGTTCGCCGGCAGTGGCTACATCATCAGCGCCCGTTACGGCGAATCCGCGCCCTACTCCCAAGTGCGCCAACGCTGCGAGGCGCGCCCGCTGCTGCTTGAGCACGGCGAAGATTTCGTGCTCTACGCCCTGCTCAGCTTCGTGATCGAGAACTACCGCCCGCTGATGGACAACTACCATGTCGAGCTTGAGGAGGTGGAACAGCACGTGCTGAAAAATCCGCTGAGCCAGGCCGATGTCGAGCGCATCCAGGGGCTGCGCCGTGACCTGCTGCGTCTACGCCGCTACATCGGGCCGCTGGCGGAAATCTGCCAAGAACTGCAGCGCCTCGACTTTCCGTTTATCGACAAGAACATGCGCCCCTACTTTCGCGACGTGGCGATCCACGTCAACCGCCTGCTAGAAGACCTCACCGCACTGCGCGAGATGGCCGACCACGCCATCGAAATCGGCCTGCTGCTGGAGTCTTCACGGCAAAGCGTTACCCAGCGCAAGTTCGCCGCCTGGGCAGCAATCCTGGCCTTCCCCACGGCGGTGGCCGGGATCTACGGGATGAATTTTCAGAACATGCCAGAACTTACCTGGCAGTACGGCTATTTCGCTGTACTCGGGGTCATTACCACCGGATGTATCGGGCTCTACGTCAGCTTCAAGCGGTCCGGCTGGCTATAGAGCGATTTTGAACGTCGCGTAGCGGCCGCCAGCAAAGTGGCGGCCATGGATGGTACGCCATAAAAAAGCCCGGTCACTGACCGGGCTTTTTCGTACAGCTGCGTGTTACTCGGTCAGGCCTGCACGGCCCTGAGCGACAAAGCGCATCATCCATTCGGCAACGGTATGGCCTTGATGATCGTGCTGCAGGCTGTCGATACCCTTGGAGTAGGCCGGCTCACCGATATGCTGCTGGCGCAGGTCGAGCAGCGCGCGCGAATAGTCATGCACAAACTCGGGGTGGCCCTGGAAGCACAGCACCTGATCACCGATGCAGTACGAGGCAATCGGACAGAACTCACTGCTTGCGAGCAAAGTGGCGTTATCCGGCAGTTTGGTGACCTGGTCCTGATGACTGATCAGCAGGGTCAGGTCTTCCAGATCGGGGCTCATCCAGGTTGGTTTGCTCGCCATGCGGTACTGATGGATACCCACACCCCAGCCCTGCACGGCGCGCTCGGCCTTACCGCCCAGCAGCAAGGCCAGCAGCTGATGACCAAAGCACACGCCCAGTAGCTTGTCGCCGTGACTGTAGCGTTCCAGCAAGTAGGTTTTCAGCGTCTGGATCCAGGCGTCGCTTCCAAAGGAATCTGCCTTGCTTCCCGTCACCAGATAAGCATCGTAGCGCTCGCTGTCCGGCGGGTAATGCCCCTCCATCACGTTGTACACCTTGAACTCGGCAGCAATCGGCTGGCGGGCGAACAATTGCTCGAACATACGGCCATAACTGTCGTATTGGTCGACCAATTCAGGGCGAAGAACATCGGTTTCCAGGATGCAGATCTGCAGCGGCATATGGGCGGTTACCTAGGGCGCAGGAGGGTTGATTTGCCAGCGCGCAAGCGTGCCTGCTGACAGGCTGCAAGGCAATAGCTGTGGGCTAAACCCGACCAATTACCCGGGACCCATCAGCGTCCTCGATAGTCACCATAACCGTCATTCACTTCTGAGATTGCCTGCAGGCGCAGATGATCTGGCCATCGGGCACTGCGCCCCACTAACCAGAGGACATCACCATGACCAGTTTTTCTGCCATCGCCAGCCTGCTTGCCGCATCGGCATTCACCAGCAACCACAGCGCGAGTAGCCAGCGCCAAGCCGAGAAAGTGCAAGCCGCACAACTCAAAGCCGACCAGAACGCCGCTAAATAACTGCGCCATTAGCACGAGGAAAAGGCCATGAGTACGGCCCAATCGCTGAGCAATCAGAACGTCTATGGCGTGACCTATGCCACTGTCGACGGCAGTGGCATCCACTTCGAGTCTGAGCTGGCCATCCAGCTCAGCGACGGCACCTTGACTACCCTGCGCATGCCCACTCACCTGAGCGAGCGTCAGGCCATTCAACAACTGGTGTGCGGCCGCCAGGCGTGCTGAATGATAGAGCGTATTACGGAGCGCGCGCCGGACAGCTCAGGTCGCCCTCTTCACAGGCGCTCAACTGTTCCAGCTCATCGGCGCGTGCCGAAGTTTTTGCGCTCAAACAACCGTTCATCACCATCGGATAAGCCGAACCGCCTTCCACCGCGCCCGATTCAAATGCACAGGCCAGATCACGATACTTGATCCACGCCAGCTGCACGTCCTTGAGCTGCTGTTTCTGCTCACCCTCCAGACGCTTGCGGTAATCGCTGTAGAGCTGGTTTAGGCGCTTGTCCTGACTGGCGTAATCCGCCGCCGCACATTGGTTTAGAGTGAACTGATCCATGGCATTGGCGCAGTCATCCGCCCAAGAGGGGGCAGCACAAAAGCCAGCCAGCGCAAAAGCGAAAACTTTCAGACTCTGCATACAACGCTCCTTGATCGTATAAACCTGATTCTCACTTGACCATGCTACTGCACAGCCAGCAGTTTCTGGTTGGCTTTAGCGCAATAGGACTGCTGACGCTGAGCCTGCGCCATACTTTGCAGGGTGCTAGTGCATTGCGCCAAGCTGGTTATTTGACGTAGAAGCATGCGAGCAGTCGCGTCAACTTCTACCAAGTAGGCGTAGTCGTACCTGGCCTTGTCATACTAGGAGTCGATGGATTGCTCGCTGACCACACAGCGATACTGCAACTGCACGGTATAACCCTTCATGCGGTGGCTCATAAAGATATGGTGATAACGCGCCCAGTCGCGCTCACGTATGCCTTTCAATCGAGCCTCTTCGCAGACCTCAAGCCGAGTAATCTCGGGCTCATGGAGAAACACCACCTGTGCCAAGTTTGAGCCCCCTAGGTTCGCTAGAGCCACCAGATACACGCGCTCATCAGCAGCCTGCGCAGTACCGAACAATGTCATCAGCAATACGCCGGTTAGTCCCTGCTTCATGTTTAGCTCCCGAAAAAGCCACAGCCTAAACAAGCCAACGGCAACCGGCCATCAACCGAAATAAAAAAGCCAGCTCATAGAGCTGGCTTCGATGTGCCGCAGATAGTGCTTAGAAGAGCTCGTTCTTCGCCGCTTTTTCCAACAACAGCGCTGGCGGTAGGAAGCGCTCGCCGTATTGCTCAGCCAGATACTGGGCGCGGGCGACGAAGTCCTTCACCTCATACTGGTTGATAAACTGCAACGCACCGCCGGTCCAGGCGGCAAAACCGATACCGAAGATCGAACCGATATTGGCGTCGGCAACCGACTTCAACACACCCTCTTCTACGCAACGGACGGTTTCGATGGCCTGGATAAACAGGATGCGATCACGTACGTCTTCTTGTGAAATCTGCGCATCAGCTTTTTCAAAGCGCGCCTTCAGCTCAGGCCACAAATGCTTCTTGCCGCCCGCCGGGTAGTCGTAGAAGCCTGCACCAGCGGCCTTACCCGGGCGCTTGTACTCGTTGAGCATCATGTCGATCACCGCAAAGGCCGGATGTGCAGGAATCTGCTTACCTTCATCCGCCAGATCCTTGATGGTTTGCTGACGGATGTGGTTCATCAGGCTCATCGACACTTCATCGCTGATTGCCAGCGGGCCGACTGGCATACCAGCCTTGCGCGCTTCGTTCTCGATCAGCGCCGCACTCACGCCTTCGCCCAGCATGGCCAGGCCTTCATTGGTGAAGGTGCCGAACACGCGCGAAGTGAAGAAGCCGCGGCTGTCGTTGACCACGATCGGGGTCTTCTTGATCTGCATGACGTAATCGAAGCCGCGCGCCAGGGTCTCGTCACTGGTTTGCTCGCCCTTGATGATTTCCACCAGCGGCATCTTGTCTACCGGACTGAAGAAATGCAGGCCGATAAACTTGTCCTGCTTCTGCACCGCCGTGGCCAGGCCGGTAATCGGCAAGGTCGAGGTGTTAGAGGCGATTACCGCGTCAGACAAGGCAGAACGCTCAGCCGCAGCAGTGACGTTGGCCTTGAGGTCACGGTCCTCAAACACGGCTTCGATGATCAGGTCGCAGCCTTCAAAGTCAGCGTCACTGACGGTAGGTTTGATCCGCGCCAGGATGCCATCGCGCTTCTCGGCGCTCATCTGGCCACGGCCAACTTTCTTCTCCAGCAGCTTGGCCGAGTAGTCCTTTCCCTTCTCAGCGGCCTCGATGGAGATGTCCTTGAGCACTACATCAATACCGGCGACCGCCGATACATAGGCAATACCGGCGCCCATCATGCCGGCACCGAGTACACCGACCTTCTTGGTCACGTAGGGCTCGAAACCTTGCGGGCGCGAGCCGCCAGCGTTGATTTCATTGAGCTGGAACCAGAAGGTGCCAATCATGTTCTTCGCCACCTGGCCGGTGGTCAGCTCAGTGAAGTAGCGCGCCTCAATAATCTGCGCGGTGTCGAAGTCGACTTGTGCCCCCTCAACGGCAGCGCACATGATTTTCTCCGGAGCCGGGAAGCAGCCCTTGGTCTTGTCGCGCAATACGCTCGGCGCGATGGCCAGCATCTGTGCCACGTTCGGGCTCGACGGCGTGCCACCAGGGATCTTGTAGCCGGCGACATCCCACGGCTGCTTCGGCGCCGGGTTAGCCGCGATCCAGGCACGGGCCTTGGCCAGCAAGTCATCTTTGTCGGAGGCCAGTTCGTGGATCAAGCCAGCCTTAAGCGCGGCATCCGGACGAACCTTCTTACCTTCGGCCAGATACGGCAGGGCTTTTTCCAGGCCAAGCAGGCGCACCATGCGCACCACCCCACCACCGCCCGGCAGCAGGCCAAGGGTCACTTCCGGCAGGCCCAGTTGCACGTTGGAGTTGTCCAGGGCGATACGATGATGGCAAGCCAAGGCAATTTCCCATCCACCGCCAAGAGCCGCGCCATTGATGGCCGCAACAACCGGCTTGCCGAAGGTTTCCAGGCGGCGCAGTTGGCCTTTGATGTTGAGGATCATGCCGTAGAAGGCTTGCGCGTCAGCCTTGGTGACTTTGATCAGCTCCCCAAGGTCGCCGCCGGCGAAGAAGGTCTTCTTCGCAGAGGTAACAATCACCCCAGCGATGGAATCTTTCTCAGCTTCCAGGCGCGCAACGGTGGCACCCATAGCCTCGCGGTAGACCGCGTTCATGGTGTTGGCGCTTTGGCCAGGCATGTCCATGGTCAGAACAACGATATTGTCCTGGCCTTTTTCGTAACGGATGGCGTCAGTCATTTTTCTTATCTCCGCCTCAAACTCTTTCAATAATCGTGGCAATGCCCATACCGCCGCCTACGCACAATGTCGCCAGGCCATAGCGCAGCTGGCGCTTCTCCAACTCGTCGACCAGGGTGCCGAGGATGGCGCAACCGGTCGCACCTAGCGGGTGACCCATGGCGATGGAGCCGCCGTTGACGTTGACCTTGTCCTCAGCAACGCCCATGTCCTTCATAAACTTCATCACCACCGAAGCGAACGCTTCGTTGACTTCGAACAGGTCGATATCGGCGATATTCAGCCCGGCCTTGGCCAGCGCTTTGCGGGTGGCCGGCGCAGGGCCGGTGAGCATGATGGTCGGATCGGTACTGGTCACCGCAGTGGCGACGATGCGCGCACGCGGCTTGAGACCCAGCTCGCGGCCCTTGGCTTCGGAGCCAATCAACATCAAGGCCGAGCCATCGACGATGCCCGAACTGTTGCCCGGCGTATGTACGTGGTTGATCTGTTCAACATGGCTGTAAACGCGCAGCGCGGTGCTGTCGAAGCCCATCTGGCCCATCATCTCGAAGCTCGGCTTGAGTTTGCCCAGGCCCTCAAGGGTGGATTCACCACGGATAAATTCGTCGTGATCGAGCAGGACAATGCCGTTCTGGTCGGCCACCGGAATCAGCGACTTGTTGAACGAACCGTCCTTGCTGGCGCGGGCGGCCTTCTGCTGCGAGCGCAGAGCAAAGCTGTCGACGTCAGTGCGGCTGAAGCCTTCCAGGGTGGCGATCAGATCGGCGCCAATACCCTGCGGGGTGAAGTGGGTGTGCATATTGGTCGCCGGGTCCATTACCCAGGCGCCGCCATCGGAGCCCATGGGAATACGCGACATCGACTCGACGCCGCCGACCACCACCAAGTCCTCAAAACCGGAACGCACCTTCATCGCGCCGAGGTTCACCGCTTCCAGGCCCGAAGCGCAGAAACGGTTGAGCTGCACGCCCGACACACTGACATCCCAATCGGCGACCATGGCCGCCGTTTTGGCGATGTCTGCACCCTGATCACCCACCGGCGTCACGCAGCCGAGCACGATGTCGTCGACCTGACTGGTATCGAGGTTATTGCGCGCTTGTAGCGCCTTGAGCAGGCCAGCGATCAGGTCTACAGACTTAACGCTGTAAAGCGCGCCGTCCTTCTTACCCTTGCCGCGGGGCGTGCGCACCGCATCGAAAATAAATGCTTCGGTCATGGCGTCCTCAGACCTCCAATGGAGGGTGGCTGATGGCGCAGGTGGGGCCCACGCCTGTTTTTGTTGAGTGCGCCTACCATACGCCGCAGCGGAACAGTCTCAATGACCGAAGTGCTCAGGCCCATTGACCGCTCAGCTCAGACCAACGGTCAATCGCTGGGCGAAGGGGTAAATCAGCGTCTAGCTCAAGGCTCGAGTGCTTGCGGCAGGCCTGTTTTCATAACCACCAGCAACTAACCCACACGCCTTAGTAATCAAGGCGTCTATAGCCGGCCACTGCACGCTCCTACAGTTGAATCAAGCCATCTGTAAATAGCATGCAGGCGGCTGTTGTAGGCGTCGTCGCCGGGTTTTGCCGGGACGGCTTGAGTGATCAACATGAGGCGAGGCGTCACATCTGCGCAGTTAGCAGGTCAGCGACTACCCGCCGCAAAAAACAACAAGGCCAACCGCCATGTTCAATCCCGTGAAGATGCGCCAAGCAGGCATGATCGTTTTTGCCACCACCGTTATCCTGATCCTTCCCAACCTGACCCGCTTGGTCAGCTAAACCTCCGCTGCCCTGCCCTGCCTGCCACCGTGGAGTGCGCCGGCAGCGGCAGGAAAAAACCACGAACGCTCGACTGCCGACGGCTGTGCTAGGGTAATTTCAATCATCCCTAGGAGCCTGCCATGCGCCGCCTAATTACCACACTTGGTTTACTGATCAGCCTGCCACTCATGGCCGGTGAAGCTGAACTCAACGCCGCCGTCACTGCCTTGCAGTCACCAGACAGTGTGTTGGTCGATGTCCGCACCGCCGAAGAGTTCGCAGCCGGCGCTTTGCCCGGTGCCGAGCAAATCGACTTTGAGCAGATCGCCAGCCGTATCAGCGCGATCGCCCCGGACAAAGACACCCCCATCGTCCTGTATTGCCGCAGCGGCCGTCGCTCCAGCATCGCCGAAGAAAGCCTGCGCGCCATGGGTTACAGCAACCTGATCAACGCCGGCGGCTATGACGACTTGAAACTCGCCCTGGAGTCGCAGGATTGAACAAACGCACCCTCTGCACCGCCCTGCTCGTCCTCTTACCCTTCACCCACCTGCACGCCGCCGAGCTGACGCTGGAACTGGGCAACGGCAGCCAGCGCCTGAGCAGTGCCCAATTGCTCACCCACCCGCAGGCGCAAAATGTCGAGATCAGCGACGACGTCAGCTACAAACGCAACATGCACTACCGCGCCGTGCCGTTGGCCGCGCTGCTGGAAGGCGTGCAAACGGGCGATCACCTGCAACTGGTCGCCAGCGACGGCTTTGCCGCCGAACTCTCCGCCGCCCCCGCGCTAAGCCAGACCGGCAGTAAGGCCTGGCTGGCCATCGAAGACCCAGCAGAGCCCTGGCCCGCCCTGGGCAACGGCAAACCCAGCGCCGGGCCGTTCTACCTCGTATGGCAAAACCCAGCCGCCAGCCAGATCGGCCCCGAGCAATGGCCCTTCCAGCTGGCCAGCATCCGCAAACTGGCCCCCGTGGCACAGCGCTTCCCACAATTACTGCCCGCGGCAGACGCCAGCCCGGCGGTGCAGGCTGGTTTTGCCCAGTACCAGAAGAACTGCATGGCCTGCCATCGCCTGAATGGCGCAGGCGACTCGCAATTCGGCCCGGACCTGAATATTCCGCACAACCCGACCGAGTATTTCAGCGGTGACTTTCTCACCCGCTATATCCGCGACCCGCAAAGCTTGCGCCGTTGGCCGCAAGGCAAGATGCCGGGATTTGCGGTTGAGGTGTTGAGTGACAAGGAGTTGGAGGATTTGGTTGAGTATTTACGGCACATGGCGGGGCGCAAAGTGCAGCCTTTGTAGGAGCGGGCTTGCCCGCGAATCGAGGTGAATACAAATCATCGCGGCCATTAACTAGACGCCCCCGCTCCTACAGGTTTCGCAGAGCCCGCCAGCTCGTAGGATGGGTCGGGCCGCGCAGGTTGAGCAACGCGATACCCATCAAATTGCCGTGCAGCATGGGTATCGCGTCGCTCAACCCATCCTACGGACTAAAAGCGTCAGCAGCCGCGACAAGGTATCGGTAGCAACCGCTTGGTGGGTTACATGGCGCTCAAACTCCGAGTTGCACAATCACTAACCCATCCAACGAAGCCAGCGCAACGCCTCTACTGCTGTTGCACCCGCACCAGCGGGGCAACCTCTACCTGTGCATGCATCTGCTCAATGCCGCCGCCCCGGCGCATGCCGCGTACCGGGCAGGCATCCAGATAGTCCAGGCCCACGGCCAACTTCAAATGCCGCTCCGGTTTGGCCAGACAGTTGGTCACGTCAAAGCTGTACCAGGCGTCATCCAGCCAGGCTTCGGCCCAGGCGTGGCTGGCCAGATGGTCTTCGCTGTCGGTGAACAGATAGCCTGAAACATACCGCGCCGGAATGCCCAGGCTGCGGGCGCAAGCGAGAAAAGCATGAGCGTGGTCCTGGCAGACGCCCTTGCCGCCAGCGAAGGCTTCAGCCGCGCTGGTTTCCACGGCGGTGGTGCCTGGCACATAGCTGATATGCGCATTCAGGGCGTGCATCAGGTCGATCAGACCATTGCGGTCCTGGCGGTTCTTGCTTTGCAGCTTGGCGAACTCGCGCAGGGCTTCGTCAGCTTCGGTCAGGCGGGTAAAGCGCAGGAACGGTAAGGCCGACTGACTTTCGTGCTCAGCTTCACGCGCCTCGTCGATCTCCACCTGGCCACGCGCGCCGATGACGATGGATTCGTGCGGCTCGTCCATGGTCAGCACGTGCAAAATATTGCCGTAGGGGTCGAGCTGCGCGCGCACCGGGCGCGGTAGGGTCAGCTGCCAGCTGAGTACCTGCTGGCGCTCGCTGTCGTGCGGGGTCATGCGCAGGTACTGAATGCTGTTACGCACCTGATCTTCATAGCGATAGGTGGTGTCGTGGCTGATTGACAGTCTCATGCGACCTCCAGGTAGGAACTTTGGATGGCTTGGCCTAACTGGCGCACCAGTAGGATGAAATCGGTGAGCCAGGCGTGCAGGCCCTCGTCGAGCACTTCTTCAATGCTGGTGTAGCGCAGCCGCGCTTCCAGTTCGGCGGCCAGGCGTTGGGCCGGGCGTCCGTTGTCGCCGGGCAGGCTGGCGAGCATCAGGTTGAGTTCGTCCATACAGGCACGCAGTGAGCGCGGCACGTCGGCACGTAGTAGCAGCAACTCGGAGACTTTGCGCGTGCCGGGCGAGCCACGGTAGATCTCGGCAAACGCCTCAAATGAGGAGAGTGCGCGCAGCAGTGCGGTCCACTGGTAGTAGCTGCGGGCCGGGCGGCCGTCGACTTCGTCGATGTCTTCGCCGAGCATTTCATAGCGTGCATCGATTAGGCGCAGGGTGTTGTCGGCCCGTTCGATAAAGGTACCCAGACGGATAAAGCGGTACGGGTCGCCGCGCATGATGGTGCCGAAGGTGGCGCCACGAAACAGGTGCGAGCGCTCCTTGACCCACTCACAGAAGCGGCTGATGCCATATCTGCCCAAGCCCTGCTCGGCGATGCCACGAATTTCCAGCCAGGTGGCGTTGATGTTCTCCCACATGTCGGCGGTGATGCGTCCACGCACCGCGTGGGCGTTGCTGCGCGCGGCCTGCAGGCAGCAGTAGATGCTTGCAGGATTGGTCGCATCGAGGGCGAAGAAGTGCAGCATGCGCTCGGCATGTAGCGGGCCGTGGCGCTCCAGGTAATCATCCAGGGTGCCGGTAATCAGCAGTGGCAGGGCCAATTCTTCCAGGCCATCGCCACGGCCGTCCTGCGGCATCAGCGACAGCGAATAGCTGACATCGAGCATGCGCGCAAGATTTTCCGCGCGCTCTAGGTAGCGCGACATCCAGTACAGATCAGAGGCAGTTCTTGAAAGCATGATTAGTCCTCCACCACCCAGGTGTCTTTGGTACCGCCACCTTGGGACGAGTTGACCACCAGCGAGCCTTCGCGCAGTGCAACACGAGTGAGACCGCCTGGAACGATGCGCGTTTCTTTGCCGGAAAGCACGAAGGGCCTCAGGTCGATATGCCGCGGTGCAATGCCGCGCTCAACAAAGGTCGGGCAGGTCGACAGGCACAGGGTTGGCTGGGCGATATAGGCCTCCGGACGGGCAATCAAGCGCGCGCGGAAGTCTTCGATTTCGGCCTTGGTGGCTGCTGGACCAACCAGCATGCCGTAGCCACCGGAGCCCTGGGTTTCCTTGACCACCAGATGTTCAAGATTGGCCAGCACGTGGGACAGCTCAGCCGGTTTGCGGCACTGGAAGGTTGGCACGTTCTTCAGGATCGGCTCTTCGCTCAGGTAGAAGCGAATCATGTCGTCAACATAGGGGTAGATCGATTTGTCGTCCGCCACCCCGGTGCCAATAGCGTTGGCCAGCACCACGTTGCCGCTGCGGTAGCAGGCCAGCAGACCAGGCACGCCGAGCATGGAGTCCGGGTTGAAGGCCAGCGGGTCGAGGAAGGCGTCGTCGAGGCGACGGTAGACCACGTCCACCTGCTTGGCCCCAGCGGTGGTGCGCATAAACAACTTGTCGTCACGCACAAACAGGTCCGCGCCTTCGACCAGTTCCACGCCCATTTCACGGGAGAGGAAGGCGTGCTCGAAATAAGCGCTGTTGAAGCGCCCTGGCGTCAGCACCACGACGTTGGGGTTATCCAGTGGACTGGAAGATTTCAACGTATCGAGCAGCAGGTTCGGGTAGTGATCGATCGGCGCCACGCGCTGGGCGGCGAACAGCTCGGGGAACAAGCGCATCATCATCTTGCGGTCTTCGAGCATGTAGCTGACGCCGCTGGGGGTGCGCAGGTTGTCTTCCAGCACGTAGTAGCTGCCGTCGCCGTCACGCACCAGGTCAACCCCGGCGATGTGGGCGTAGAGGTCGCGGTGCAGGTTGAGGCCCTGCATGGCGATCTGATAGCCCTCGTTGGCCAGCACCTGCTCGGCGGGCACGATGCCAGCCTTGATAATGCGTTGGTCGTGATAGAGGTCGGCGAGGAACATGTTCAGCGCCTGCACGCGTTGAATACAGCCACGTTCGACGATGCGCCATTCGCTGGCGGGGATGCTGCGGGGAATGATGTCAAACGGGATCAGCCGTTCGGTACCCTGATCATCGCCATACAGGGTAAAGGTGATACCGGCGCGGTGAAACAGCAGATCGGCCTCGCGGCGGCGCTGCGCCAGCAGTTCCTCGGGTGTATCTGCCAACCACCGGGCGAATGCCTGGTAGTGCGGGCGGACAGCGCCACTCGCGTCGTACATCTCATCATAAAAGGTGCGGGCCATGCCGTACTCCTTGTCACCCGGACATGGAGACAGCTTTGCAAGGCCCGCGCCATACAACAAAAATCTTTTAAATCAGTAACTTGAGCATTAGAGAGGCGCGCAGCGCACCACGCCGGGGCGTAATCGTGACAGCCAAGTCGCAGGGCGCGCCATTTTAAGGCGGCCAATCCGTAGGGTGGATAACGCTCTTTTTATCTAGCACAAGGCAGCCACAGGTGGATGGGTAAAGCGTCATCCACCCTACCCGGGTATCAGAGTCCGGCCAGTTGCAACCAGTGGCGGTAGAAGCCTTCGGCCACACGGTTTAGCTCGGCGACCTTGGCCGGTAGTTCGTCGAGCATCTGTGCCCTGCTCTGCTGGCTGGGCTGGGTTTCATCAAGCAGGTGATGCCAGTCACCGAGCCACTGGCGCACCAGGGCTTCGTCCATTTCCGGGTGGCCTTGCAGCGCCAACACTTTGTCGCCCCAAGCAAACGCTTGATTGCTGCACCAGGGGCTGCTGAGCAACGGCTGTGCACCAGCGGGAATAGCAAAGCTGTCGCCATGCCACTGAAAGATCGGGAACTGCTCGGGCAGGTGTTGCAGCCAAGGGCTAGGTGCAGCCTGATCAAGACGGCTCAGCGGCTGCCAGCCGCTTTCGGTATAGGGCATGCGGGTAATTTCCGCGCCCAGAGCCTTGGCCAGCAACTGACCGCCTAAACAATGGCCGATAAGCGGGATATCGCGGCGGATAAAATGCTGCAGCGCGGCCACTTCGGTCTGTAGCCAGGGCAGCGGATCATTCACACTCATCGGCCCACCCATGATGGCAACGGCCTTGGGCCGGTCGAGGTCGATGCCGTGCAGCTCGCCGAGGTCAGCGCGCAGCACAGTAAATGAGTGGCCAGCCTGCTCCAGCACCTTGCCCAGGTGGGCCGGTGGGCAGTAGTCAATATGGGTCAGAATCAGAATGTCGGTCATGCGCCAAGTCTGAAGCAAAGCGCAGGCTGGGGTCGAGGGGCGATTGGTTGGGGAGTGAGTTGGCGATGTAGAAATGACACTGGCCAGCTTATGGCTGGCCAGTGCTCAGACTTCAGGGCTGTCTCACCTCCTGGGTTACACCCCACCCATCCAGTTTGCCGCCAAGCGGCGCCACGACGGACTCCAGGTCATGCTCGAAGTCGTCAATGCCGTGGTATGTCGCGAACATTACTTTACTGACTTGCAGGTGCCAGACACCGTCATCACGCTCGGTCACCAGGGCGTGTAAAGATTCACCTCGAAATTTGCGGGTCGCCATACGGGCCCGCTCCTCATCCGGGAATAGGGCGTAAAACTCGATGGGATGGAAGCTGGCAAAGTCGAAGCCACCCTCCTTCATCCGCCGTAAAACCCCGTTACTGACATCATCGTGCAAGGCTGTGCTCATGAAGTGACCTCCTCAGGCGATGGACAAATTTACAGGACGCTAAAGAACCAACTAGGTGTCGATACTGCAGTGCAACGACCTGGTAAACGCTTTCCCATTGCTACCGCCAGAGCATCAGCGGTGTTGCGGCACCAGTTGCAGTGCCGCCCGAGAATCAAGCGATGTGCTGCTTGATATGTCATAAGCCAGACCTGAAACCAGGGCTGGTCAACGCAGGCTTGCTCAGAGCGAACAAGTCAGAAGCGTTAAATGCAGACTAGTCCCATCAACGCGCATTTGCCCAGCGAAAGTTGTTTCAACCCTATTCGCGGCCCAGCCAGGCCATGATGCGCCGAGTCAGCCAGGCTGGCGTCAGCTGGCCGGACCAGTACAGCAGCTTGAATTGCAGGCTGATCGGCCGGTGTACCGCCCGGCTGCGGGTTTGCGCCCAGGCCGCCTGTGCCACGGCCTCAGCGTCAAGGTTGACGCCCAAGCGCTTTAGCACCGGGGGCTGGAAGCGCTGGTTGTTAAGCATCGGCGTGCTGACAAACGGCGGCATCAGGTCGCCGACGCGGATACCGTGCTTGGCCCATTCCAGATCCAGCGCCTCGGTCAGCCCACGCACAGCGAACTTGGAGGCCGAATAGCTGGCCAGATGCGGCACGCCGTAGACGCCTGAAGCCGAGCCCATATTGATCACCTGGGCGTCGGGCGTGGCTTGCAGATAGGGAAAAGCCGCGTGGGTCATGTTCAGCAGGCCCTGCACATTGATCTGCAGGATGCGCGCATGCTCACTCAGTTCGATGTCCTCGAAGTTGCCGCAGTGCAGAATCCCAGCGCTATTGAACAACAGACGCAGCTGGCCGCCATGCAGGGCGCAAAAATCCGCCAGGGCGACCTTGACCGCTGCTGGATCGGCCACATCCAACTCGGCATGCCAGACGTTACCCAGCTCACCCGCCAGCTTGGCCAGCGCCTGGTGGTTGATATCGAGCAAGCCGACCTGCCAGCCGCGTTGATGGAACAGCCTGGCAGTGGCCGCGCCGATCCCCGAGGCGGCTCCGGTAATCAGGATGTTATTCACTCAGCAGCCCCGCTCACGCAGAAAGCTCACCACTTCGGCCAGGGCAAAATCGGCGGCCTTGAGCATGCCGGCGTGGGCCTGGAATACGTGCCACAGGTTCGGATAACGCTGCAGGCGCACATCCACGCCGGCGGCCTTGGCCTTGTCGGAAAAGCGCAGGCTGTCGTTACGCAGAATTTCGTCTTCACCGACTTGGATCAATACCGGGGCCAGGCCGTGCAGATCGGCAAACAGCGGCGACAAACCAGGGTCGTCATGTGCCAAGCCCACCGGACAATACAGCGCCAGGGCCTGCTCCACCCACTTGCGCTGAATCAGTGGATCACCGGCCGGCGGCTCGTGCAGCTGTGTGCCGGTAAAGTCGGTCACCGGCGAGAAACACACCAGCGCTGCCGGTTGCGGCAGGCCCAGGTCGCGCAGGCGCAGGCTAGTTATCAGGCTCAGGTTGCCACCCGCTGAATCGCCGCCGATGACAATCTGCTCAGGCTTGTAACCCAGCTTGATCAGTTCCTGAAACGCTGCCAGCGCATCCTCGCGAGCCGCAGGATATTGATGTTCCGGCGCCAGGCGATAATCCAGGGCGCATACATTCATCTGCCCGCGTTTAGCCAGGTTGGAGCAGATCGCCCGGTGGGTGTTCGCCCCGCCGATCAGGTAAGCACCGCCATGCAGATACAGCAGCACGGTGCCACGACCACTCTGCGGCTTGTGCCACTCACAAGGCCTCCCGCCCAAGGTGCCGGCACTGCGGGTGATGCCACGCGGCGCCGGGCTGGCTGCAGTCAGCAAACGCAGCACCGCACGCTGACCAGCAATCGGCATCGGTGGCCGCACCAGGCCACGGAACAGCAGACGCAAGCAGGTACGCAAGACGCTGCGTAGTAACGCCTGATCGGCCGCGGGGGCGGTAAATTCAGCGGGTGCATTCATAGTCATTGGGCTCCGGGGCGCGGGTCTGCAGGCGATAGGTAAAGGTATAGCCCGGCCAGTTGTTGGTGCTTTTGCCTGAGGCGGTTTTGTACCAGCTTGAGCAGCCCTGCTCCCATATCGTTCGATGTGAGCTGGCCTGGATCTGCTGGTTGTAGCGCTGCTGCACTTGCGCTTTTACGTCCAGATAACGGGCGCCCTGCTGGCGCAGCAAATCGATGCAGCCAAGCACATAACGGAACTGGCTTTCGAGCATATAAATGATCGAGTTGTGCCCCAGATTGGTATTGGGTCCGTAAAGGATAAACAGGTTGGGAAATCCACTGACGCTGATGCCCTTATAGGCTTCGGCGCCATCGCGCCAGGCCTGGTTCAGCTCTTGCCCGCCGAGCCCGCGAATCTGCATTGGCGCGAGAAAATCCGTGGCGGCAAAGCCGGTGCCGTAGATCAGCACATCGCAGTGGTGCTCGCGGCCATCGGCGGTGATGATCGCCGTTTCGCTGACGCGGCTGATCGCCTCGCTGATCACGGTCACATTGGGCTTTGCCAGGGCCGGGAAGTAATCATTGCTGATCAGGATGCGCTTACAGCCCATGGGGTAATCCGGCTGCAACTGCGCACGCAACTGCGGGTCACTGACCTGCTTGTTTAAATACCGGTCAAAGGTGAAGCGCATCAGCTTCATCAGCCACGGCATGCTGATAAAGGCCAAGCCGCGCACTTCGTATTGCACGTATTTGAGGCAACGGTCGATGCGCTGCACCCAGGGCAGCCTGCGCATTATCGCCAGCTCCCACGGCCGGTAGGCGCGGTCCGGCTTGGCCAGCACATAAGCCGGCGAACGCTGAAACAGTTGCAATTGTGCGACCTTGGGTTGGATCTGCGGGACAAACTGAATCGCCGAGGCGCCGGTGCCGATCACCGCCACGCGTTTGCCGCTCAGGTCCAGATCATGCCGCCAGCGCGCCGAGTGAAAGGCCTCGCCGGCAAACTGCTCGATCCCGGACAACGCTGGATAGGCTGGTTGATTGAGCTGACCGCAGGCACTGATCAGCACCTCGGCGCAGAGCTCTTCGCCATTGCTCAGGGTCACCCGCCACAGCGCCGTTGCCGCATCAAATACCGCCGAAGCCACCTCGGCATTGCAGCGAATGCGCGGGCGCAGCTGGTACTTGGTTACGCAATGCAGCATGTACGCGTGGATTTCCGCCTGGGGCGCGAACTTGCGGCTCCAGTCGCTTTTCGGCTCGAAGGAAAACGAGTACAGGTGCGACGGCACATCACAGGCCGCCCCCGGATAGCTGTTGTCACGCCAGGTGCCGCCGACTTCTGCGGCTTTTTCCAGCAGCAGAAAATCCCCAATACCGGCCTTCTGCAGCTGAATGGCCATGCCCAGGCCGCCAAAGCCGCTGCCGATAATCAGCGCGCGCAACGCGGATTTATTCTGGGAAGTGTTATTCATTTTTATATCCCCAACCGCAAACAGTGCGGATGCCAGGATGCTACTTGCCTGCCGCGTGGTGGGTTATGGCATAGTCGGCCAATTGATTGTGACTTTCGGACAAACCACCGGACAACTGCATGTTCGCCGCCTCCTTCACCCTGCCACGGCGCAGCATTACCAGCGTGCAACTGCTGACCCAGCTGGGCCTCGACCATGGCCTGAGTGTCGAGCGTTGCCTGCTCAACACCGGCCTCAGCCCCCTGCAACTGGCCGAGCTGCACAGTGAAATCGAAGGAGCGCAAGAGCTGCAGCTGATCCGCAACCTGATCGACGCCCTGCCCGCGCAATATGACCTCGGCCTGCAGGCCGGTCTGCGCTATCAGCTGACCACCTATGGTATCTGGGGTTACGCCTTGCTCAGCAGCCAGACCTTCCGGCAAGCGGCTGAACTGGGCCTGCGCTACCTGGACCTGACCTTTGCCTTCAACCGCATCACCTTGCGCGAAGACGCCAGCCAGGCGCACCTGGAACTGGATGGCAGCCATTTACCGGGTCAGGTGCGCGATTTCCTCCTGCTGCGCGACGCCGTTGCGGTGATGGTGATTCAGCGCGAACTCACTGGCGCCAAGGTACCCTTGACCCAGGTGCAACTGAGCATGCCGACGCCAGCTGACCCGGCGCGCTTTATCGAGCAATTCGGCCTGCTGCCGGAATTCGCCGGCGCACAGAATCGCATCAGCTTCCCGCGCCATCTACTCGACCTGCCCCTGCCCCGCGCCAATCCGCACAGCGCGCAACTCTGCGAGTTGCAGTGCCAGGCCTTGCTGGCCAAACGTCAGGTGCGCAGCGGTCTGGCCGGGCAGATTCGTGATCGTTTGCTGAGCACACCGGGCCGTCTGGCGGATATGGAAGTGATCGCTCGCGAACTCAATATCAGCAGCCGCACCCTGCGCCGCCGCCTGGAGGACCAAGGCAGCAGCTTTCGCCAACTGCAGGAGGAAGTGCGCCAGGCCCTGGCCGAAGAACTGCTGGCCATCGCCAGCTTGAGCCAGGAGGAGATTGCCGAACGCCTGGGCTACAGCGAGGTGTCGAACTTTCTGCATGCCTTCAAACGCTGGAAAGGCATGACGCCAGGGCAATATCGCCAGGCACTGACCTGAAAGCACGACTGACAAGTCGTCGGCGCAGATGGCACATTGCTATTTCATCCGCCAAATTGGCAGTTTCCACGCTCAAGTCGGCGATCATTTGCGCCGATACTGCTGAACAACCTACTGAATGGAGTTTTCATGCGACAGGGTTTCCTTGGGCAGTTCCTGCCACATGATTTGACCGACCAGGCCAGCATCCTGTTAGCCCGCACCCTGGCCTTCAGTGGTTTGTGCAGCGTGATTATCGGCCTATACAGCTGCATCAAATGGGGGCGCATGGGCAACGATGCGCTGATGTACGGCTCGTTGCTGCTGGTAATGGGCATGCCGCTTATGCTGCTAGTACTGCGCAGCGCCGTGCTGCCGCTGGCTGTGGCGGCGAATATGGCACTGGCCTGCATGGCCAGCTACTCGATGCTGCTGATCTACCAGTTGGGCGGCCTGCACTCGGCGCATATCTACTGGCCGGCGGTGATTATTGTCTTCGCCTACCTGCTGGCCGGCCCGCGTAGTGCCATGGTCTGGAGCCTGGTGCAGGTGCTGTTCGTGTTCTGGTTGATCCGCCTGGAACGCAGCGGCGCCAGCCTGCCGGTATTTGAATTGAGCCCGCGCGATGCCGCAGTAAACACCTACTCGGGCTACATCCTGCCGGTGCTGACCGTATGGCTGGCGCAGTGGTACAGCGCGCAACTGCGCAACCAGGCGCTGGCCGACGCCGAGCTGGCGCTTAGCGAATCCCACGAATTCGGCCAGAGCGCCGCGCGCAATCAGGACCAGCTCGGCGGTATCGTCGATGAAGTGCGTAGCACCGCCAGCGAACTGCTGCAGATGGCCGGCCAGCTGCAGCAGACCCTCGGCGGCATTCGCCAACGCTGCCAGAGCATCGACACCGATGTGCAGCAGCAAGCCGACGCCATGCACCAGCTTGATCTAGCCCTGCACGAGGTGCTGGAAAGCCTCGCATCCAGCACCGGCCACATGCAGCAGCTCAGCCAGGACACCCAGCACAGCAGCAGCCAGGTGAATAACTGCGCGCAGCGCATGGAAGACGCCCAGGCCAGCATGCAGGCGATTCAGCAGAGCAACCAGCGCATCGCCGAATCCATGCAGATGATCAGTGCTATCGCTCAGCAGACCAACCTGCTGGCGCTTAACGCAGCCATCGAAGCGGCGCGCGCCGGCGAGCATGGTCGCGGCTTTGCGGTGGTCGCCGATGAGGTGCGTAACCTCTCGCGGCGCAGCAACGAAACCGCCGACACCGTGCAGAACGTCCTCGGCCAGTCGCAGCAGATCATCGACACCGGGGCGACCCAGGTCAGTGATGTCAGCAGTGCCCTGAGCAGCAACGCCGGGCTCACCGACAACCTTTCCAACTCGATCCTGCAGCACAGCCAGGCGCTTACCCACGCCCACCAGCAGCTGCTGCACGTGCGCGACAACAGCGCCGCGCAGCGCGATGCCAGCCAACGCCAACGCGCTGCCAGCGCCGAGTTACTGCAAGCCCAGGAATCCTTGGTGCAGCTGGGCCAGCAGCTGGAACAGTTGTCGCATCAGCTGCACCAGCGGGTCGCCAGCGCATAAAAATCGAGGCCCCTTTCCCGACCAGAGAGGGGCCAAACGCTTTAACCGATCGCTAGTCGCCACAGTTTGAAAGTCAGTTCTACGCTGACAGCCAGCTGAGCTGCGGGTATTGTTCGGCCATGAGCCAAACACCCAACACCTTGTTACTGACCTACCAACCGCCCTGGCAGTGGCAACAATTCCATGCGCACTTTGCCCTGCGCGCCCTGGCTGGGGTGGAAAGCCTGCAGCCGCACAGTTACGCACGTAGCGTGCAACTCGATGGCCAGCGCGGCTGGTTCCGCGTGCAGGCGCTGGATGATCAGCATGCACTGCAGCTGCACTACAGCGAATCGCTGCAGCCTTGCCTAACGGCTCTCACCGCACGGGTGCGCAAGATGTTTGATCTGGACTGCCAACCGCAGCAGATCAGCGCGCATTTTGCCAACGACGCGCAACTCGGCCCGCTGGTAGCACGCAACCCTGGGCTGCGCTTACCGACTGCCTTCGAGCCATTTGAGCAAGCGGTGCGCGCCATCGTTGGCCAGCAGGTTACGGTCAAGGCGGCGGTGACCATCACCGGCCGCCTGGTTACCCGCCTGGGCGAGCCATTGCAGTTTACCGATGCAGTCGATATTCAACGGTTGTTCCCCAGCCCAGCCGCCATCGCCGGAGCCAACCTGGATGGCATCGGTATGCCCGGCAAGCGTGTGCAAACCCTGCAACACTTCGCCGCGCAGGTGGCCAGCGGCGACCTGCGCCTGGATCTTCAGGACGGCTATACGGCCTTTGTCGAGCGGTTGTGCGCCCTGCCTGGCATTGGTCCGTGGACCGCGGAATATATTGCACTGCGCGCCTTTGGCGAGGTCGATGCCTTTCCCGCCAGTGACCTGGGTCTGCTCAAGGCACCGGTATGGGGCGCGACTGGTATCGACGCCAAACAGATCAAGGCCCGCGCCGAAGCCTGGCGGCCTTGGCGCGCCTACGCCGCTGCGCACCTGTGGCACAACTACTCGGAGGGCTGACGCGATGTTCTACCGCTACCACGACAGTCCAATCGGCCGCCTGCTATTAGCCGCGGATGAAACCGGCTTGCAGCAACTACTGATGGATATTGAAGGCAAGCCCTGGCATATCGGCGAACACTGGCGCAGCGCCACAGATGAGCTGGATAAGGTGTGTAGGCAGCTGGATGAGTATTTTGCCGGGCGTCGCCAGCGCTTCGAGCTGACCTTGGCGCCGCAGGGCACGGCATTTCAACAGGCCGTGTGGCAAGCATTACAGGCTATCCCGTTTGGCCGCACCAGCTGCTACAGCGACCTCGCAGCCGAGATCGCGCGCCCCAAGGCAGTACGCGCCGTCGGCGCGGCCAATGGCGCCAACCCGATTGCCATCATCATTCCCTGCCATCGGGTAATCGGCCGTGACGGCAGCCTCACCGGTTATGCCGGCGGTCTACCGCGCAAAGCGCTGCTGCTCAAACTGGAAGGGGCACAGCTACCGGAACAGCGGCAGCTGAGTCTTTAAGTACAGGGCGACTCAGGGCTGAACTCGCGCCAGCACACGCGCTGGCGCCGCTAACGGTAACGCCAGAATCAGCCCCTCGCCAGACGCTGGGTAGACACCGGTCAACGCCGTGATATTGACCTGATGGGAGACCAGCACCAATGACACGCCACGAGCTTGCGCATTGATCTGCTCAATCAACGCGGCAGTTTGCTCACGGGCGGTGTTGGGTGTTTGAAAGAACGAATCCAGGGCTGGCAGCACTTCTACTGCGCCCAAGCCCATTTCGCGGGCCGTGTCCTGGGCACGGCACCAGCGGCTGCTAAGCAGACGCGGCTCAATCCAATGGCTGCGCAACAACTGTCCCCAGCGCTGCGCCTGCTCGCGGCCAACATGATTGAGGTTGCGCTGCGTGCGGCAATCATCCAGTTGGAAATTCGCCGGATCACCCGTGCCGGGCGCTGTGGCATGGCGCAACAGCAGCACGGCGCGGCCTTCACGCAACGCGGTCCAGGCGTGCTTATCGCTGGCCTGGACTGTGCCGCTCAGCAGGCAAAGCGCTAAAAACCACGCGCCTGCCCGCCGCATGGCTAAAACTTGACCGTGCCACGCGGCCCCATCAATGCCCAGATGATCAGGCCGATCACCGGCAGCAATACGATCAGCAATATCCACAACACCTTGATGCCCGTTTCGGCGTTGCTTTTGATCACGCTGAGAATCGCCCAGATATCCAGCGCCAGAATGACCAGACCCAGTAAACCGTTGAACATTGAACCCATATGGTGTTGCTCCTATGCGAAGGGATCGCTTACGTAGGATAGACACTAACGGTAAGAGTTCAGCCGTTTGCTCTTTCAGCAGTCATCCAGCCCGGTAAACGCGGCGGCAAAATCACCCTCTACAGGCACAAACCCTGGCACCTGGCGGCTATCGAACAGGCGCAGCATGGCAAAACGCGGATGTTCACCTGCATCGAACCAATGCGCGATGCCAGCAGGCAGCCCTACCAGGTCGCCCTTCTCGCACAACAGGCTGTAGACGTACTCACCAATATGCAGCGCCAGCAGGCCACGACCTGCCAGGTAGTAATGCAGGTGAGCCGGTTGGCACGCCTGCTCCTGGCGCAGCGCACGGGCCAGTTCACTGCCCTCGCCGCGCTCATCACACAGGCTCAGTATTTCGGCACTGGCGTAGCCATGCGCAGTCATCAGCTGGTCGATCTGCACGCGGCTGGCCGCCATCAGTTCCTCGCTGGCAGTGCCGGCGGTAACGGCTTGCTGCACCGGCGCCTGGCTGAACTGCACGCCAACGGCGGCCAGGGTGCTGTTGATGTCTTCGGCGTGGGTCAACAGCTTGTTCGGGTACTCGGGCGAAGACTGGTGGTAGACGGTCAGGCTGCTCATGGTCGGGGCTCTCGTACGGTTTCAGTTCAGACAATCAGGTTTATGGCCGCTCATCGCGCATATAGCATGCGGTGATCAGCCCAGCCGCCAGGGCAATCAGGCTGGCAATGGCAAAGGTCCAGGCCGGACCGAGGCTGTGCCAGCTATAACCGGAATACAGCGCACCCAGCGCACCGCCAACACCTGCCAGCGCGGCATACAGCGCCTGGCCCTGGCCCTGCTGGCGGTCGGCAAAGCTGCGCTGGACGAAATGCATGGCCGCCGCGTGGAAACTGCCAAAGGTCGCGGCGTGCATCAATTGAGCAAATAGCAGCACCTGCAGATGCCCGGCCAGGTTGCCCAGCAACAGCCAGCGCACGGCGGTAATCAGAAAACTCGCCAGCAGCACGGTACGCAGGGAATAGCGCGCCAGCAAACGGGCCATGACCATAAACAGCACGATCTCGGCCAGCACGCCCAACGCCCACAGCTGGCCGATCACCCCACGCGAATAGCCGAGAGCCTCCAGATGCAGGCTGAGAAAGGTGTAGTACGGGCCGTTGCTCAACTGCATCAGCCCGGCGCTAAGGTAGAACGCGAGAATCCCTGGGCGCCGCAGTTGTTGAAGAAAGCCGCCTTGCTCCAGAGTATTTGGACGCATCTGCGGCTGCGCATTGGGCACCCACCAGCTGCTCAGGACGATGCCGCTCATGATCAGAATCAGCGCCCAGGGATAGGCGTCCAGGCTAAGCACCTCAAACAGCTTGCCCAGGCCCACCACGGCGGCGATAAAGCCGATACTGCCCCATAGGCGGATCTGGCTGTAGCGCGCCGCCTGCTCCTTGAGATGGGCAAAGGTGATGACCTCGAACTGCGGCAGCACCGCGTGCCAGAAGAACGCATGCAAGGCCATGATCAGTGCCAGCCAGGCGTAACTCTGGCTGATAAAGATGCCGGCAAAGCACAGCAGCGTGCAGAGCGCACCGAAACGCACGATGGCCAGCCGTCGCCCGCTGTAGTCACCCAGCCAGCCCCAGATATTCGGCGCGATGCAGCGCATCAACATAGGAATGGCGATCAACTCGCCAATTCGCGCGGCAGAAAACCCCAGGTGATCGAAATACAGTGCAAGAAACGGCGCAGTGGCGCCGAGCAGCGAGAAATAGAAGAAGTAGAAACCGGACAGGCGCCAGTAAGGCAATCCCGGGCTCATGCTGCGCATAAACCCGGAAGCATGCTGCGGGACGCGCTTGGCCGCGCAGCAGCACTGATCACAGCTGTGGCAGCACCGGCGTGCTGACCCGTACATCGGCATTCTGCGCACGGTGGCGCAGCAGATGGTCCATCAGCACGATGGCCATCATCGCCTCAGCGATTGGCGTAGCGCGGATACCCACGCAGGGGTCGTGACGGCCCTTGGTGATGATATCCACCGGGTTGCCGTGAATATCAATCGAACGTCCCGGCGTGGTGATGCTTGAGGTTGGTTTGAGCGCCAAATGCGCAACAATCGACTGCCCACTGGAAAGCCCGCCAAGAATGCCGCCGGCGTTGTTGGAGAGGAAACCCTCTGGCGTCATCTCGTCACGGTGCTCAGTGCCGCGCTGCGCCACGCTGGCGAACCCCGCGCCGATTTCCACGCCCTTGACTGCGTTGATGCTCATCAGCGCGTGGGCCAGTTCGGCGTCCAGCCGGTCAAAAATTGGCTCGCCCAGGCCTGGCATAACGCCCTCAGCAACCACGGTGATCTTCGCCCCAACCGAATCCTGATCACGGCGCAGCTGGTCCATATAGGCTTCCAGCTCCGGGACCTTGTCTGGGTCAGGACTGAAGAAGGCGTTCTGCTCGACCGATTCCCAGCTCTTGAACGGGATTTCGATTGGCCCCAGCTGGCTCATATAGCCGCGTATCACAATGCCCTGGGTGGCCAGGTACTTCTTGGCGATGGCACCGGCGGCAACGCGCATGGCAGTTTCGCGCGCCGAGCTGCGACCGCCACCGCGGTAGTCACGGATGCCGTACTTGTGGTGATAGGTGTAATCGGCATGGGCCGGGCGGAAGGAATCCTTGATTGCCGAGTAATCCTTGGACTTCTGATCGGTATTGCGGATCAGCAGACCAATCGAGCAACCGGTGGTTTTGCCCTCGAACACCCCAGCGAGGATTTCCACCTCGTCGTCTTCCTGGCGCTGCGTGGTATGCCGGCTTGTGCCTGGTTTGCGCCGATCAAGATCACGCTGCAGGTCTTCCAGGCTAATCTCCAGCCCCGGCGGGCAGCCATCAACAATGGCGACCAACGCCGGGCCATGGCTTTCGCCAGCGGTGGTGACAGTGAACAGCTTGCCGTAGGTATTGCCGGACATGTGCAAAACGCTCCGCGAAAATCAGCTCCGAGGCTACGCCAGCCGGCGCAAAACCCCACTTGAGTAAAGTGCGGCGAGTATACCCGGGGCGTCCGCACAGATCATCCTCGAACCTTCAGGGCGGATAAACGTCCAATTGGCTTACCCTTGGCAGTTCCTATCCATGACCCGAGTTCTTCTGTTGCCCCTTCTTCTCTGCAGCACGCTGCTGCAAGCCGCCCCTAACGCCGCGCACAGCAGCAATACACACAGCAGCGTGCAACAACCCATGCGTCTGCAAACAGATCAGGGCATGCTGTATGGCACTTTGCTCAAACCCAGCACCACCAAACCCGTGGCAGTGGCGCTGTTGATTGCCGGCTCCGGCCCCACCGATCGTGACGGCAACAACCCCGAAGGCGGCCAGAGCGACAGCCTCAAACGCCTGGCCCAGAGCCTGGCCAAACAGGGCATCGCCAGCCTGCGTTATGACAAGCGTGGCGTAGCCGCCAGCCGCGCAGCCACCCCGGATGAGCGTGACCTGAGTGTCGAGGGTTATGTCAGCGATGCCGTGGGCTGGGCGCAACGACTCAAGGCTGATCCGGCGTTTGACCGGTTGATTCTGATTGGCCACAGCGAAGGCGCACTGATTGCCAGCCTGGCTGCCGAACAGGCCCAGGCCGACGCCTTGGTGGCAATCGCCGGCAGCTCGCGGCCGATTGATCAGCTATTGCGTGAGCAACTAGCCTCCCGTCTGCCGCCGCATCTGCTGGCGCAGAGCAATCAGTTGCTCGACCGCCTGCTGGCCGGGCGACTCAGCCCACAGGTGCCCAAACAGTTGCAGGTGCTGTTTCGCCCCAGCGTGCAGCCCTATTTGATCTCACTGCTGCGGCAGAACCCCGGCCAGGCCTTTGCCCGGTTGAAGATCCCGGCGCTAATCGTACAGGGCAGCCATGACATCCAGGTCAGCGTCGCCGACGCCCAGGCACTGCAAGCGGCCAAGCCGGATGCCGAGCTGCTGATCATCTCCGGCATGAACCATATGCTGCGTATCAGCGCGCTGGATTTACCGGCGCAACTGGCGAGCTATGACAATCCTCGGCTACCGTTGGCACAGGGGCTGGGCGAGCAGATCGCCGAGTTCATCCAGCGCAGCGGCAAAAAGCCAGCCTCCAGTTAGCCGAGCGGCGGCCGATAAGCGCAAAAGCAGGCGCCCTATAAATTGGCGTCGCGTAAAGGACCGCCGTTTTATGACCGACAGCCCCGCGCCGCAAACCGACACCGACGCTGCCCCACAGGAAGTCGTCGAGCAAGCCCATCCCTGGGCCGAGCTTGCGCCCGAACATTTTCACCTATTGCGCCTGGCTGCCCTGCCCACCGACCGCCACACCGGCGCCCGGCCACTGCGCTTTATCCAGCTGGGCCGCGTTGAGCGCCTGGGCAAGCAGCACAGCCTGCTGCGCCTGACCTTGCAGCTACCCGGTCAGCGCGTGCGCAAGGAGCAGAATATCTTCGAAGTCTGGGCCAATCATGAACAGCGCACCGTGCGCTTCGGCCCCGACACTGGCCTGCTGGTACAGCCGGAAAACCGTGGCCTGGGGCGCTTTATGCTGGCTCAGGGGATTATCTGGGCACGCCAGCACTTCGCTCATTACCAGGTGGAAAACACCCCGCTGGCGAGTAAGGACGCCTTCAGCGATGAAGCCCGCGCCCGTCGCGACCACTGCCTGCAGGCCCAGGGCTTTGTGGTCGAATACCTCGACCCACTAAAGATCAAGGCGCAATGTGGCGCACCACGGGTCAGCTCGCTGCATGGCGATTGGCACACGGAAAAGGTGCAGATCGTCGAGTTACTGGACGCCGCCAGCATGCTGCAACAGGCCGACCAGAGCCTGCGCGAACAAGAGGTGAAAGTACGCAAACTGGAAGCGCGCATTGATGTATTCAAACGCGAAGACGGCGGTTTGCGCTTCACCATCACCTGTCTGGTGGCCTTCTGCGTATTTCAGGCGGGATTGCTGATCTGGATTGCCACGCGCTAACGGATAGCGCTGGCCTGGCGGTACTGCCCCGGCGCCACGCCGTAAGCCTGTTTGAACTGTCGACTCAGATGGCTCTGATCGGCAAAGCCCAGTTGCATTGCCACACTCAGCGGCGGCAAGCCGGTGGCACGGCGAAACACCCGAGCAAAATGAAACGGCGACAAACCCACCGCCTGTGCCAGTTGCTCCAGTGACGGCGGCGCCGCCAACTGACTGGCCAATAACTCCTTGGCGCGACTCACAGCGCGCGGCTCATCCCCAGGTGCTAAACCATCAGGCAAGCGTGCATGACGCTGAAACAGCAACAAAATCGCCTCACGCCAGGCGGTTTGCAGCTGCAGCGCCGAGGCCTGGCTGTCCAGCAGCTGATGCAGGTTGCCGAATTGACGATGCAGCTGCGGGTCATGCAGCACGCTAAGGGCGAATGACGGCATGCCCTGCTGACATAACTCCAGCTCCGCCAGCACACCGCACACCAGCGCGTTGTCCGGGTAGAAACCGCGGTAGTGCCAGCCCTGATCATGGGCCTTGGAACCGGTGTGCAGCTCATCCGGGTTGATCAGCACCATGCTGCCGGCCGGCGCCAGATGCTCGCTACCACGGTGGCGAAAACGCTGGGCACCCTGCTCGATCACCGTGAAGACAAAGCCTTCGTGCACATGGGGCGAGAAGCGCTGCTCGATATAGTGCGCGTGCAGCAGCTCGACGCCGTCCAACTCACGTGATTGCCAGAAACGTGTCTGTTCGCCACCCGTCTGCACCATGCCTTAACCGATAAAACGCGCCTCCAGCTGTAGCTTGATCGCCGGCCAATCATGGTCAGTGATGCTGTACAGCACAGTATCGTCCAGACGCCCATCGGCCAACCGGCGGTGATTGCGCAGTACGCCTTCACGCTGCGCCCCGAGCTTTTCGATGGCGCGTTGCGAACGCAGGTTGCTCGCCGCAGTTTTCAGCTGCACACGCACCATGCGCCAGTTCTCGAAGGCATGCTTGAGCATCAGGTACTTGATGGTGCTATTGAGGCCCGTGCCGTGCTGGCTGCGGTCCAACCAGGTCCAGCCGATTTCCGCAGCCGGCAGGCTGCTGACAAACTCAGCAAACCGGGTGGTGCCCACCAGTTGCTCACCCAGGCGGATGGCAAAAGGCAAAGCGCGACCCTCGCGTTGTTCGAGCAGGCCTTCGCGGTACCAGTCCAGACGCTGGGTGCCATTCATATGCACCAGCTCTGCACGATTGGCTTCGGCCAGGCTCACCAACGCCGGGATATCGGCATCGACCATGGGTTCGATGCGAAGTCCGCCACGTTGCAGGGTAATCAGTTGCGGCTTGAACATAGGGTCCCTCCTCGGACAGAGTCGCAGGCGCGACACGCTAACAGGGCCGGCAAGTGTGCACAATCCACAACAGCAACAAGTTCTACGCCAGTGCGACCTTGGTCGTGCCTGACGCACCGTCACTTTGCTGCGAGACTGGGACAAATCATATGCAGTAGGCTCTGGGCAGCCGCTGTGCTGCCAGATAAGACCCCGGCAGCCCCCTATAGTTTGTTTTCGGAGTTTGCATGACCCTGTCTAGCGGGCTGATCGCCGCGGTTGCGCTGATTTACATGGCCATTCTGTTCGCCATCGCCTTCTACGGCGACCGCCGCGCCGCGCCCATGCCGCCGAAGATTCGCGCCTGGGTGTACAGCCTGTCACTGGCGGTGTACTGCACCAGCTGGACGTTTTTCGGCGCGGTGGGTCAGGCCGCCGAACAGCTCTGGTCGTTTCTGCCGATCTACCTCGGGCCGATCATAATCCTGGTCTTTGCGCCCTGGGTGCTGCAGAAAATGGTGATGATCAGCAAACAGGAAAACATTACCTCTATTGCCGACTTTATCGCCGCGCGCTACGGCAAATCCCAGCCCCTGGCGGTGGTCGTGGCGTTGGTCTGCCTGGTCGGCGTATTGCCCTATATCGCCTTGCAGCTCAAAGGCATCGTCCTGGGGGTGAACCTGCTCAGTGGTGCCGGCGCAGGCGCCAATGGTACTGGCGCCCAGGACACAGCGCTGATTGTGTCGCTGGTACTGGCGCTGTTCACAATATTGTTCGGCACGCGCAACCTGGATGTCACCGAACACCACCGCGGCATGGTCCTGGCGATTGCCTTCGAGTCGCTGGTCAAGCTGCTGGCCTTCCTCGCGGTTGGCGCGTTCGTTACCTACGGCCTGTACAACGGTTTTGGCGACCTATTTGACCAAGCCAAGGCCAACCCCGAACTGGAGAGCTTCTGGGCGGAAACCGTCAACTGGCCGGCGATGATGACCCAAACAGGCCTCGCGATGATCGCCATCATCTGCCTGCCGCGACAGTTTCATGTGACGGTGGTGGAGAACATCGAACCGAAAGACTTGCGCCTGGCCCGCTGGGTGTTCCCCGCCTACCTGATACTCGCCGCACTGTTTGTAGTGCCCATTGCCCTGGCTGGGCAAATGCTGCTGCCGGCCGGCGTCACCCCGGATTCCTTTGTGATCAGCCTGCCGCTGTCTGAAGCCCATCCGGCGCTGGCGATGCTGGCCTTTATCGGCGGTGCATCAGCGGCCACCGGCATGGTGATTGTCGCCTCGGTGGCGCTGTCGACGATGATTTCCAACGACATGCTGCTGCCCTGGCTTCTGCGCCGGCAGAACACCGAGCGGCCGTTCGAGGCCTTCCGCCACTGGATGCTGACCGCACGCCGGGTAAGCATTGTGCTGATCCTGCTGCTGGCCTACGTGTGCTATCGCCTGCTGGGCTCTAACGCCAGCCTGGCGACCATCGGCCAGGTGTCTTTTGCCGCCATTGGCCAGCTGGCCCCGGCCATGTTCGGCGCCCTGGTGTGGAAGCAGGCCAACCGCCAGGGGGTGTTTGCCGGGTTGTTCTTTGGTGCGTTGATCTGGTTCTACACTCTGGTCATGCCGCTGGTGGCGCGCGGCCTGGGCTGGCCGGCGGATGCCTTGCCGGGCGTGCACACGCTGCTCTACGGGCCGATCGGCTTTCAGGTCGATGCGCTGACCCGTGGCGTGGTGCTGTCGCTGGCCGGTAACTTCCTGCTGTTTGCCTGGGTCTCCTACTTCTCGCGCACCCGCGTGGCAGAGCATTGGCAGGCCGGGCGCTTTATCGGTCATGACCTCGGCAATAAGCCGAGCAACCGCAGCATGCTCGCGGTACAGGTCGGTGACCTGCTGATGCTGGCCAACCGCTTTGTCGGCGAAGACCGTGCGCGGCAGAGCTTTATGCGTTTCGCCTACCGCCAGGGCAAGAGCTTCGACCCCAGCCAGACCGCCAACAGTGAATGGATCGCCCACACCGAGCGCCTGCTGGCCGGCGTGCTCGGCGCCTCATCGACTCGCGCAGTGGTCAAGGCGGCCATCGAAGGCCGCGAAATGCAGGTCGAGGATGTGGTGCGCATCGTCGACGAAGCCTCGGAGGTACTGCAGTTCAACCGCGCGCTGCTGCAGGGCGCCATCGAGAACATCACCCAAGGCATCAGCGTGGTCGACCAATCGCTGCGCCTGGTGGCCTGGAACCACCGTTATATCGAGCTGTTCAACTATCCCGACGGCCAGGTGTATGTGGGCCGGCCGGTGGCCGAGCTGATCCGCTTCAACGCCGAGCGCGGCCTGCTCGGCGGCGGCGATATCGAGGAGCACGTCAGCAAGCGTCTGTTCTGGATGCGCCAAGGTACCGCGCACACGTCCGAGCGACTGTTCCCCAATGGCCGGGTTATCGAGCTGATCGGCAACCCCATGCCCGGTGGCGGTTTCGTCATGAGCTTTACCGACATCACAGAGTTCCGCGAAGCCGAGCGAGCGCTCAAGGACGCCAACGAAGGCCTGGAACAACGGGTCAGCGAACGCACTTTTGAGCTGTCACAACTGAACCAGGCGCTGACCGAAGCCAAGGGCGTGGCGGAAGCGGCCAACCAGTCGAAAACCCGCTTTCTCACCGCCGTCAGCCATGACCTGATGCAGCCCTTGAATGCCGCGCGGCTGTTCTCCGCCGCCCTCTCCCACCAGGAGGACGCTCTGCCCGCCGACACCCGTGAACTGGTGCGCAACCTGGACAATTCGCTACGTTCGGCCGAAGACCTGATCAGCGACTTGCTGGATATCTCACGCCTGGAAAACGGCCGCATCACTCCGGATCGCCATGCCTTTGTACTGAACAACCTGTTCGACACCCTCGGTGCGGAATTCAAAGTGCTGGCCGCCGAACATGGCGTGGACTTCCGCCTGCGCGGCAGCCGTCTGCGGGTCGACAGCGACATCAAACTGCTGCGGCGTATTCTGCAGAACTTCCTGACCAATGCCTTTCGCTATGCCAAGGGCCCTGTGCTGCTTGGCGTGCGTCGCAAGGGCCAGCATTTGCGCCTGGAAGTCTGGGATCGTGGCCCGGGCATTCCCGACGACAAACGCAAAGTGATTTTCGAGGAATTCAAGCGCCTGGACAGCCACCAGACCCGCGCCGAAAAAGGCCTGGGTCTGGGCCTGGCGATTGCTGATGGCCTGTGCCGAGTGCTTGGCCACCAGCTGGAAGTGCGCTCCTGGCCGGGCAAAGGCAGCGTATTCAGCGTCACCATTCCCCAGGCCTTACACGCCGCGCCGCCCGTGCTGGTCAGCCAGCCCGAGCACAACGGCCAGGCGCTGGCTGGCATTCAGGTGCTGTGCATCGATAACGAGGACAGCATCCTCGCCGGCATGCACAGCCTGTTGTCACGCTGGGGGTGTCAGGTATGGACGGCACGTGATCGCCTGGAGTGCGAGCACCTGCTGAATGAGGACGTGCGGCCGCAACTGGCGCTGGTGGACTTTCATCTGGATGATGGCGAAACCGGCACCGAGCTGATGGCCTGGCTGCGCACGCGCCTGGGTGAGCCGCTTCCGGGCGTGGTGATCAGCGCCGACGGCCGCCCCGAGCTGATCGCTCAGGTGCATGCCGCCGGCCTCGACTTCCTGCCCAAGCCGGTCAAACCGGCCGCCTTACGCGCCCTGATCAGCCGGCATCTGAAACTGCGTTAATCAGCCATTCAGGCGCTGGCGAAACAGCGCCTGATGCTCGCGGCATTGCGCAGCTGCGAGCAGGAATACGCCGTGACCGCCGCGCTCGAACTCAAGCCAGGTGAAGTCAACTTCAGGGTACAGCGCCTCGACGTGCACCTGGCTATTGCCGACTTCGATGATCAGCACGCCTTTCTCGGTCAGATGATCCGCCGCCTCGGCGAGCATGCGGCGAACCAGGTTCAGGCCATCTTCACCGCAGGCCAGGCCCAACTCTGGCTCGTGCTGATATTCGGCCGGCATATCGGCGAAATCTTCAGCATCCACATAAGGTGGGTTGGAAACGATCAGATCGAAACGCTGCCCCGGTAACCCGGCAAAACCATCACCCTGCACGGTGTACACCCGCTCATCCAGGCCATGGCGCTCGATATTCTGGTTGGCCACTTCCAGCGCCTCATAGGACAGATCGCCGAGCACCACCTCGGCCTCTGGGAACTCATAAGCGCAGGCGATACCGATGCAGCCAGAGCCAGTGCACAGGTCGAGAATCCGCGCCGGCTCCAGCGCCAGCCAGGGCTCGAAGTGCTGCTCGATCAACTCGGCAATCGGTGAGCGTGGAACCAGTACACGCTCATCGACAATAAACGGCATGCCACAGAACCAGGCCTCACCCAGCAGGTAGGCGGTCGGCACGCGCTCATCGATACGCCGCGCCAACAAGGCGTGCAGGTGCACGTGCTCGTCATCTTCCAGACGGCAATCGAGGTAGCTGTCGGCGATTTCATAAGGCAGGTGCAGGGCGCCAAGCACCAGCTGGCGGGCTTCGTCCCAGGCATTGTCGGTGCCGTGGCCGAAAAACAGCTCCTCGCCGTGAAACCGACTGACCGCCCAGCGAATGTAGTCGCGCACCGTACGCAGGCGGGTTGGGTGGGTATGTATAGCGTCGGTCACGGCAGCTCTCCGCAGAAAAAAGTGCGTCATTCTAGCAGCCTGCTGCGCCCGCCCGCGCAGGGTGCAGCGCTTGTTTAGCGCCGCGCTGCATGACTGACCATAAAGGCCACCACAGTCACAAAGTAAACCTGCCCAAGCATCACGCTCATCAGTATAATTTTGTTACCAATTTCTAAACCCTTCCCTCCCTTCTCAAGACATCCCTAAAAATGGTCATAGATCCCTTTTCGATCACGGGCTTGCTCGTGCTGGCGATATTTTTGATTGGCATGACGCTGATCGTTTTTGAAGCACAACTGGAGATGGATAAGTTCAAGCCGGCGATGTTCATGATGTCCGGCCTGATCGTTATCGGTGCCCACTACGCGTTTTACGACCCCAATGGCTTTCAGTTCTTCCTGCATGCGCAGAGCGAGATCAAGGAAGAGCTGTTCGGCCTGATCGCCTTTATGGCGTTTATGTGGATGGTGGTCGAGCTGCTCAATGAGCGGAACGTCTTCACCGCCCTCAATGGCTACCTGATGCGCAAAGGCCTCGGCGCACGCGGCATGTTCTGGGCCACCGGCGCGCTGTCGGCGCTGCTCTCGCCGTTTCTCAACAACATCACCACGGCGATGATCTTCGGCAAGACGGTGAAAAACATCTCGACCAATCAACGCTACACGCATATTTCGCTGTGCAACATCGTGGTCGCCTCCAACTCCGGGGTGTGGTTTCTCGGCACCTCGACCAGCCTGATGGTGGTGCTGGCCGGCAAGATCAGCATCGCTGGCCTGCTGTTGCTGATCCCCTCAGCGTTGATCGGCTGGCTACTGTTCGCCGCCACGCTGCATTTCTTCTATCTGCGCAAACTCGATGGCCAGAGCCTGATTCAGGTGGCCGACCAGGCCGAATCCGCGCTTAAACCTGGCGGAGCGGGCCTGGCGATCGTTGGTTTCTTCGCGGTATTTGGCGCAGTGCTGTGCAACATTGTGCTGAAAGTCAGCATCGAATTCGCCATCGGCATTGGCCTGGGCATCGTTGCGCTGTATGCCTGGCTGCTGATGCACCGCGGCATCGAACTGCCCTGGCAGGATCAACTGCAAAAGGTCGAGTGGAACGCCCTGCTGTTCTTTATTGGCATCATCACCTCGGTGGCCTGCCTCAACCATGTCGGCTGGCTGTCGTATATCTCGCGGCTGTTCGAAGTGCTGCACCCCACCGCCGTTAACGTGGTGCTAGGGGTCGCGTCCGGGGTGATGGACAACGTACCGGTGGAAGCAGCCGCGCTGATGTCAAACCCCGAGCTGGGTCTCAATCAGTGGGCGCTGAATGCGCTGATGGTGGGTATTGGCGGCTCATTGACAGTGGTCGGCTCAGCCGCCGGAGTGATGGCGATGTCGCTGGACAAGACCTACAGCTTCGCCGTGCACCTGAAGTTTCTCCCGGCCATACTGGTCAACTTCTTCGGCTCGCTGGGTATCTGGTACCTGCAGTTCGAACTGTTTGGCCTGTACTGAAACGAAAGCGCCAGGGCATGCCCTGGCGCTTGTCGATGAATGCGGCTTTGGCGCACGCCATCATTAGTCTCGTTTAAGGTGCAATTCGCGCAGCACAGCGATGGAAATCGCCACGGCGAACAACAGCCAGAAATGCTCGGAAAACAGTGCAATCAGATTCATATTGCAGCTCCTTTGCTTGAAATCGCCGTTCCTCGGCAGCCCCTCGATTCTGCTCGCCGCATAGGCAGCATGCAAGATCATCGACTACAAAGGTTCACAGCAGCGCAGCACAGGCGGACAATGGGTGGACTGTCCATGCCAGCCTGGAGTTCCTGCCATGTCCACCCCTAAAACGATGTTCGCCCTCACTGGCCGCAGCCATGCGCCCGCCAGCCTGAGCAATGCGACCTTGCTGATCATTGATGCGCAAGAGGAGTACCGCAGCGGCGTGTTGCAATTACCGGGGCTGGATGCCGCGCTGGAAGAAATCGCCAAATTGCTCGCCGCCGCCCGTGACCTGGGCAGCGCCATTGTTCACGTCAAACACCTGGGCATCCCCGACGGCCTGCTCGACCCACGCGGCCCACGAGGCCTGCACCTGCCAGAAGCCGCTCCGCTGCCGGGCGAGATCATCGTCGAAAAACGCATGCCCAACGCCTTCAACGGCACCGACCTGCATGAGCGCCTACAAGCCCTGGGCCATCTGGACCTGATTGTCTGCGGTTTTATGACTCACTCGAGCATCAGCACCACAGTGCGCGCCACCAAGGACTATGGTTACCGCTGCACCGTGGTCGATGCGGCCTGCGCCACCCGCGACCTGCCGGCGCTCGATGGCCAAGTAATTAGCGCCGCCGAGATGCACCGCGCCGAGATGATCGCCCTGGCCGACAATTTTGCCGCCGTGGTGCCTGGCGCCAGCGCCTTGATCTGAATAACCGACAGCGCGTAGCAGTTCGCAACTTGCACAAAAGCTGAGCGGCGTAGTTGAACCCCGCCAGCCCAGGTCGGTCATACCGCCGATAACCACCGAGGAAATTGGCATGAGGAAATCGGAATGAAACACTCCGATGGTTTCGATGCACGCCGCCTGCGCCCACGCAATACCAGCAACTGGCGCCTGCGCCTGGGCGCAGGTCTAGCGGCGTTGTTCGCCACATTCGGCGTGCTGCTGAGCATGGCCGGCATCGCCACCTTGCTCGGCCAACCTGCGGCGCTAGGTCCGCTGAACGAATCACCAGCCGCAGCCAGTACATTTATCGTCATTGGCCTGCTGTTGCTGGTCTTCGGTGTGATGCTCTGGCGCCGCTGCCGACGCCGTATGCGCCGCCCCAGCGACCTGAGCATGGCGCCGCACCTGATGAAAAAGCGCGACTAGATCCAGACAAGCACGGAAGCCGGTAGCTTGGGTACACTAACGGCCTTCGCGGAGGCCTAAATGCAAGACGACGATTTTTCCCTGTTCAAAGCCGAGTTGCGCGGCGTCAAACCGATCAAGCATGACCGCGCCGACACCGGTAAACCCAAACCCAACCGTGCCCAACTGGCCACCCTGCGCCAAGCGGCCACGGCCCGCGTGGATTCAGTCAAGGTCGACGGCCTGTCCGACCAGTTCGTCATTGATGTCGGCGCCGAAGACCCTCTCTACTGGGCCGCCAACGGCGTGCAGGAAGGCCAGATGCGCAAGCTCAAGCTGGGGCAGATCAGCTTTGAAGGCAGCCTCGACCTGCACGGCATGAGCGTAGAAAAAGCCCGCGACACCTTGTGGGAATTTATTGCCGAAGCCAATAAGCTGGAGGTGCGCTGCGTGCGCATCACCCATGGCAAAGCCGTGCGCATGGACGGCCGCAAGCCGATGATCAAAAGCCACGTCAACACCTGGCTGCGCCAACATCCGCAAGTACTCGGTTTCACCTCCTGCCTGGCCAAACACGGCGGTACCGGCGCGGTATACGTGATGCTCAAGCGCACCATGATGGATGGCCGCGACGAATAAGCCCCTGCAGCTGGCGGCCTGCGCACTTGCCAGCCCGACCCACGCGGCCTAACCTGCGCCCTTTAGAAAGACCTACGAGATTGTCCATGTCCCTGGAACAGAACTACACCGCGATCCTTGGCCAACTTGGCGAAGACGTATCCCGCGAAGGCCTGCTCGATACGCCAAAGCGCGCCGCCAAAGCCATGCAGTACCTCTGCAAGGGCTACCAGCAAACCCTCGAAGAAGTCACCAACGGCGCGCTGTTCAGCTCCGACAACAGCGAGATGGTGCTGGTCAAAAACATCGAGCTGTACTCGTTGTGCGAACACCACCTGCTGCCCTTTATCGGCAAGGCCCACGTCGCCTATATCCCAAATGGCAAGGTGCTCGGCCTGTCGAAAGTCGCGCGCATTGTCGACATGTACGCACGCCGCCTGCAGATCCAGGAAAACCTCAGCCGGCAGATCGCCGAAGCTATCCAGCAGGTCACCGGTGCCCTCGGTGTTGCGGTGGTGATCGAGGCGCAGCACATGTGCATGATGATGCGCGGCGTAGAGAAGCAGAACTCCTCCATGGTTACCTCGGTAATGCTTGGCGAGTTCCGCGAGAACGCCGCCACGCGCAGCGAGTTCCTCAGTTTGATCAATAACTGATCAGCCCCTGCTGCACATAGAAACCGGCCCCGTGCCGGTTTTTTTCTGCCTGCCGCCTGGCGATATCCCGCCAGAAGCCGCAACAAACCCGCCTGAACATGGCGAGATCACGCCACCCAAACCACCGTGCGCTCCATGGGTACTGCGCCAGCGCACCACAATCTGCGGCCCTGCAGTGGCGGGCATGCTTTTTGCGAATAGCCCATGTAACGCCAGTCAACGCCCTCTGAGCCACTGCCGTTACGCACACGACGCCCTGCACACCCGCCCCGCGCCTGTCGTTCGCCGACGGGCACGCTAGCTATTGCCACACGCCTGACCCCGTGCCGGCGCAGGTCGTCACTTTGACTTCACCGATAAGATGGTTGGTTTAATGAAAAAACTCCTGTTGACCCTCCTGTGCCTGAGCGTGATCGGCTGCGCCAAGCACCCTGAGCCAGAAAAAACCGTGGATGTCCTTCTGGTGGGCGGCGGCATCATGAGTGCTAGCCTGGGTACCTACCTCAACGAGTTGGAGCCAGGCTGGAGCATCGATATCTACGAGCGCCTCGACCGTGTCGCCGATGAAAGCTCCAACGCCTGGAACAACGCCGGCACCGGCCACTCGGCCTTCTGCGAGCTGAACTACACCCCTGAGCAGGCCGATGGCAGCATCGATATCAGCAAGGCGATAGCGATCAACGAATCCTTCGAAATTTCCAAACAGTTCTGGGCCTATCAGATTGAACGCAAGGTGCTGAACAACCCGCCTTCGTTTATCAACAACGTGCCGCACATGAGCTTTGTCTGGGGCGATGACAACGTCGAGTTCCTCAAGAAGCGCCATGCTGCCCTGCAGGCCAGTTCGCTGTTTCGCGGCATGGAATATTCCGAAGACCCGCAGCAGATCAAAGAATGGGTACCGCTGGTGATGGAAGGCCGCGAGCCTGGGCAGAAGCTTGCCGCCACCCGCGTATCGATTGGCACCGATGTCAACTTTGGTGAAATCACCCGCCAGCTGCTCGGCTCGCTGAGCCAGCAGGACAACGTCAGCCTCAACCTCCAGCATGAAGTGCGCGGCATCGAGCGCAACGCCGACAACACCTGGAACGTGCGAGTGGTCGACCTGGCCAACGGCGGCGCCGAGAAAACCATCAACGCCAAATTCGTATTTATCGGTGCCGGCGGCGCCGCGCTGAAGTTGCTGCAGATGTCCGGCATCAGTGAAGGCGAAGGCTATGCCGGCTTCCCGGTCGGTGGCTCCTTCCTCGCCACCAGCAACCCGGAAATTGTTGCCCAACATCAGGCCAAGGTATACGGCAAGGCCTCAGTCGGTTCGCCGCCGATGTCCGTGCCGCACCTGGATACCCGGGTAATCGAAGGCCGGAAGGTGCTGCTGTTCGGACCGTTCGCCACCTTCTCCACCAAGTTCCTGAAAAATGGCTCGCTGCTCGACACATTCAGCGCGCTGACCACCGACAACATCCTGCCGATGGCCTATGCCGGCATCGATAATTTCTCGCTCAGCACCTACCTGATGGGCCAATTGATGCTCAGCCAGGAAGACCGCATGGATTCGCTGCGCGAGTATTTCCCCAATGCCAAATCGGAGGATTGGGAACTGATTCAGGCCGGCCAGCGCGTGCAGATCATCAAGAAAGACGCCGAACATGGCGGCATCCTGCAGTTTGGTACCGAAGTGGTCAGCGCCGCAGATGGCAGCCTCGCCGCCCTGCTCGGCGCCTCGCCAGGGGCCTCGACAGCCGCGCCGATCATGCTCTCTGTGCTGGAAAAGACCTTCAAGGACAAACTGCAAAGCCCTGAGTGGCAAACCAAGTTGAAAGAAATCATCCCGTCTTACGGCCAAAAGCTGAACGACGACCTGGCGCTGACCAACCAGACCCGCGCCTGGAGCAGCGAACGCCTGCAACTGGAGTTCGTTGAAGTGCCACCGCTGGCCCTCACCCCAGAGGTCAGCCAGGCGCAGTAAGCCGCCTGCTGGGCAATGCAGATTGCCGGGAGCACCTTTTACCGTCGCTTCGCGCGGCACACCCTGCAGCCATGGATGGCATGCAATAAAAAACCGGCCACAAGCCGGTTTTTTATTGCGCGGCGAACAGCCTACTGGCCCTTGAACGGCACCCGCGGCTTGGTGCGCAGCGGATCGAGCAAGCCCGACAGACCGTTGTGATCGATTTCCTGCATCAGCGCCAGCAGGCGACCGGTCTCGTTTTTAGGGAAGCCTTCACGGGCAAACCAGTTGAGGTAATTACCCGGCAAGTCGGCAAGCAAACGGCCTTTGTACTTACCAAAAGGCATTTCGCGGGTTACCAGCAGCAGCAGGTCTTCGGGTTTCATCGCAGGCTCGGCAGGGTTCGGCAATCGAGTGCAGAGTATGCCGTTGGGCGCAGACCCAGGCCAGCGCCTACGCCAGTGGCGCAAACTCGGGTAAGCTGCGCGCCCCTGTTTATCGACCCAAGGTTTGCCCCAGCATGATTATCAAGGCACTGCGCATCGGCCTCGGCCAGTTGATCATCTTCCTCGACTGGATCAGCCGTCCGGCCAAGCTCAAACGCACGCCAGAGGCTCAAGCCGCTGTTGAACAAAACGCCGCCAATCTGGCCTTGTATCAATTCCACGCCTGCCCGTTCTGCGTAAAAACTCGCCGTACCCTGCACAAACTCAATGTGCCAGTGGCCCTACGCGACGCGAAGAACGACGCCCAGGCGCGCAGCGAGCTGGAACAGCAAGGCGGCAAGATCAAGGTGCCGTGCTTGCGCATCGAAGAAAACGGCCAGAGCACCTGGATGTATGAGTCCAAAGCAATCATCGCTTATCTCGACGAGCGCTTCGCTGCTGCCTGATCAGGCAATCGGGGCCGCCTAGCGGCCCCAACAGCTCAAGGCTGTGCAGCCTGCAACTCGCTCGCGACAAACTGGCTGCCCTGTTGCTGCGCAACAAAACTCACTTTGTCACCCACCTTGAGCCCCTCCAGTTGAACAGCGTCCTGCACCTGAAACACCATGGTCATCGGCGGCATGCCGAGGTTGGCCAGCGGCCCATGGCGCAGGGTGATTTTCTGGTTGGCTGCATCGATCTTGCGCACCTCGCCCTGACTTGTGGCCGGCGAGGCGCTGTGCTGGCTGGCAAATACGGGGCTGGCCAGCGCGCAGGCCAAGGCGATAACACTCAGTAAATTTTTCATGGTCGATCCTCTTGCTTGAGTAAGGGGTTAGTTGGCCAACACACGAATGCGGCCAACCATGCCGGCCTGGTAGTGGCCGGCGATCAGGCAGGCGAAATCGAAGTCGCCAGCACGATTGAAGGTCCAGATGATCTCGCCACTCTGCCCCGGCCCGACATGGGCCATATACGGCTCGTCGTGCTGCATACCGGGAAACTTGACCATCATCGCCGCGTGCGCATCCAGATCCACCTGAGTGCCCAGGACGAACTCATGCAGCGACTTGCCCTGGTTACGGTGCACAAAGCGGATGGTCTCGCCCTGTTTGATCTCCAACTGATCGGGGCTAAAACGCATCTGGTCGCTCATGCCTATTTTGATAGTGCGGCTGACCTGCTCAAGGTCACCGGCAATCCCCCAGGGTTTCTGCTCTTTGACTACGGCAGCGCTGTGCTGCGCAGCGTGTTGTTCGCTATGGCCCAGCGCTGAGCCGCTAAGCAGCATGCCCGCCAGGGCGAATGCCAACGGCAAATAAGCTGTCTGTTGCATGGGTCTACCTCCTCAATGGCCAGCATGGCCGCTAGGTTTACGCACTTGCACTTCGACCGGCTCGCCAGGCGGTTGCTTAAGCGGCATCGACTGCCCGCCGGCCTCGCTCGAACGCGCCGGTTTGGCCAGCTCCCCTTTCCACTCAAAGGCCACAGTGCCGGCCGGGTGTTTGAACCAGCCCGGGTCGCGGTAATCGCCGAGCGCTTGATCCTTACGCACCTTGAGCACGGTAAACATGCCGCCCATTTCCACTGAGCCGAAGGGGCCGTCGCCGGTCATCATCGGTGCGGTGTTGTCTGGCAGCGGCATCTGCATTTCCGCCATATCGGTCATGCCGCGCTCGCCCATCACCATGTAATCAGGGATCAGCTTGGCGACCTTGCGCGTCATCTCGCGGTGATCGACACCAATCAGCGTCGGCACGTCATGGCCCATGGCGTTCATGGTGTGGTGACTCTTGTGGCAATGAAACGCCCAGTCGCCCTCCTCGTCGGCAAGAAACTCAACCTGACGCATCTGCCCCACCGCGATATCCGTGGTTACCTCTGGCCAACGCGAGCCCAGCGGCGTCGGTCCGCCATCGGTGCCGGTCACTTCAAACTCGTGGCCGTGCAGATGGATCGGGTGGTTAGTCATGGTCAGGTTGCCGACGCGCAGGCGCACCTTGTCGTTATGCCGCACCACCAACGGGTCGATGCCAGGGAAGATGCGGCTGTTAAAAGTCCACAGGTTGAAGTCGAGCATGGTCATGATCTGCGGCGTGGCTGCTCCAGGTTCGATGTCATAGGCGTTAAGTAGAAAGCAGAAATCCCGATCCACTTCGCTAATTAGCGGGTGGTGTTCCTTGGGATGAGTAACCCAAAAGCCCATCATGCCCATGGCCATCTGGGTCATTTCATCTGCATGCGGGTGGTACATAAAGGTGCCGGGGCGGCGAGCGACGAACTCGTAAACGAAGGTCTTGCCCACCGGAATGGAGGGTTGGGTCAGCCCGGAGACGCCATCCATGCCATTGGGCAGGCGCTGACCGTGCCAGTGCACGCTGGTGTGTTCCGGCAGCTTGTTAGTGACGAAAATACGCACCCGATCGCCCTCCACCACCTCGATGGTCGGCCCCGGCGACTGGCCGTTATAGCCCCACAAATGGGCCTTGTAGCCCGGCGCCAGCTCGCGCACCACCGGCTCGGCGACCAGGTGGAACTCCTTGACCCCGTTGTTCATCCGCCACGGCAGGGTCCAGCCATTGAGGGTGACCACCGGGTTATAGGGCAGGCCGTTCTGCGGTTGCAGCGGCGGCTGGGTGTCGGCGCTGCCCTGGGACACCGCCTCAGGTATGCCGGCCAGGGATACCCGGCTGACCGCCGAGCTGGCAACAGCAGCAGTAATCGCGCTGGCACCGAGAAAGAAATCACGTCGTGAAACCATGGGGAAATATCCTTGATCAGTGCCCGGCGGGCTCGTCGGTGGCGGCCATAACCGAAGTGCTGGTTGGCAGGCTGGGCGCGCCCAACAGGGCCATGTCCAGATCAGCCTTGGCGATCCAGAAGTCCCGTTGCGCCTGCAGATAGCCATCGACCGCGAGGATTTGTTTGCGCGCATCGGCGAGCAGCTCAAATGTGCTGATAAACATGCCGTTGTACTGCAGGAGGTTTTCCTCGGCGATACGTGCGCGCAGCGGCAAAACCTCGTCACGGTAATGACGGGCGATGTCATGGCTGGCCTGGTAACCCAGATAGGCTTCGCGAACTTGCGAACGCGCATTGACCGCCGTGGCAGCGGCGCGATTGAGCATCTGCCGATACTGCGCCTCGGCCTTGGCCACCTTGGCGCCGCTCCAGTCAAACAGCGGCAACTCGACGCTGATCTCGTAGCCGCGCTGAGTCGGCTCTTCGTTGGAGCTGTTATTCACCACGCCCAGCTCCAGCACGTTGATAAACCGTGTGGTCTTGCTCAGCCCCAGGTTGCTGGCCAGCCGCTCAGCGTCCAGGCGCACGGCTTGGATATCCAGACGCTGGGCCATAGCCATGCGCTCGACATCCGGCAACTGCTCAGGCTTAGCCGGCAACTCAGGCAGACGCTCGGGCAAGCGAAAATCGATCTGCTCGCCCCACAAGCCAAGCAGGCGGATCAGCTGCTCGCGGCTCTGCACCCGGGCCTGTTCGGCACGGATCAGGTTAAGCCCGGCATCGGCGTAAAAGCTCTGCTCCTGGGCGCGCTGCAAGGTGCTGTAGTTGCCCACTGCGGCCAACCGCCGGGCCAGCTCAGCCGAAACCTCGGCCGCCTGCATAACCTGCTGCATATAAGCCAGGCTTTCCTGCGCCGTCACCGCGCGGTACCAGGCCTTGCGCGTCTGGCTGGCCAGCTCGAACAACGCCAGGCTGGTCTGCCGCTGCACCTGCTCGAAGCGCTTGGCCTCCATGCCCGAGGTCAGTGGCATGGCGATCAGCCGCGCCAGGTTGATATGCAGCCCGCGCTCGTACTCCACCTCGCTGCCCTTCTCCAAACGCCCGAAGGAAAAGCCCGGATTAGGAATACGCCCGGCCTGCACACGCTCGGCTTCGCTGATACCCAGCGCATCGAAGCTTGCCTGCAAGTCGCGGTTATTCAGCAAGGCAACCTGCACTGCGGCATCCACCGTCAGCGGCTCGGCCAGCAACTCGGCAACCCGCTCGGCCACCTGGCTACGCTGCTGCGGGGTTTTCACCCAGGTCACCTGTTTGTCCAACTGCGCCTGGCTGGCCTGCTCGACCTGAGTAAAACCACCATCCTGGCTAAAGCTGGCGCAGCCGCTCAGTAGAACAACCATAGCGCCAAGCCCGACGCGGCTCGTCATGCCACTTGATTTAGTGATGGCCATGCTGCGGCTCCATCGGTTTGGCTGATGGACTATCGGCTGCGCTAGCGGGCTCGGCCGGCTGTTCCCAGGGCTCCTGGGCATAAGTGCGCCAGCCGCCGATACGACCGACCAGATCATTGGCCTCGCGCCAGTCATGCAGCGGCTGCTCCGTAAAACCCTGGTAGGCCTTGAGTGGTGATTGATAGTGCAGAGCCGGCGTGGCGGCCTGGGCGTCCAGCGGGTCGGGCGACTCGGCCCAGCTGCCGGCCGGCAGCAGCCATGCCAGGCAGATAAACGCCTGCCAACGGGTAAAGAGAAAACGCATCATCGAATAGTCTCGCGTGCGGCGGCGCGCCTGCGCTGCGCAGGCAAACACCGACCAATAGCTAAATACGCGTTACGCGGGCCTGGGCAGCAACTGCACCAGGTGCGTCAACGCACGATTTGGCTTAGGCGAGAAACAGGCGTGGGGGTCTTTCGGGGGTTTCGGCGATAAAGCCGACAAACTGATCCAGTCGCGCCAAGGACGGCTCGACCGCTTGCAGTGGGGAATTGCTGGCAACCACCGTGCTCAGGGCCACCGCACCAACACAAAAGGCGCAGAGGCTGCACAGGCTGTTATCGGCGGTAGACACGGACTTGCTGGAAGTGTCGCTGGCGTGATGTTCGCCATGGGCAGATGCCTTCGCAGGCTCAGCCATGACCATCGCGCCCGGATGATGCGCCGCCATTTGCGGGTCAACCTGGGCCATCGCCCCGCTCTGCTGGGTTACCGCGCATAACTGCATGCTGATGGCGGCCATGCTCTGCGCCGGGAGGGCGAGCATTAGCATCCAGATCAGAGCGGTACGCAGGGTTTTACGCATGGTGCGAGTTTGTCTTCAGCACAGTTGATGGATCGGATTATCCACCCAATGCATCATTTGTCTATGCCTGAGATGGGCAAACGCCCGCACAGCTGGCTATGATCGGGCCATGACCAGCACACCACCGCTGCGCCAACCCTGCCCTCCCGGTGCCTGCGACTGCGGCCGCGAGCGACTGCTGGAAAATCCCAGCAGCGACGTCCGCATCCTGCTGCTAACCCGCCTGGAAGAAAAACGCCTGCTCGACCGCCTGGAAAACCTTGATAGCCTAGCCGACCTGGAAAAGCTGCAAAAACGCATCTATGAACAGCTGGGAATACGCATCAACGTCGCCCCAGGCTTTAATGAAGTACGCAGCATGCGCGGCATTGCCATTCAAATCGACGAACTACCTGGCCTCTGCCGCAAAGCCCGCCAATCCATCCCCACCGCTATCCGCCGCGGCCTGGAAAAGCGCCCGGATATTGCCTATGGCCTGCTAAACGCTCACGACTTACTGCGCGATGCGTAGCAAGTGCTACTGAGGCTGTTTGAGCCGTGGGCAATTGGGGCACAGCTCCACTCCTGGCAACACGTAGCGGATGCAACACAAACGACGCTGCCGCCAGGGCCGCACTTGGCCGTCAGCGTGCTCGATATCGACATAGCGGATTGGCGCATACAGCGGGTTGCGCGAGCCATCCGGACGCTGCGCGGTGCTTAGCAGACGTTCACCATCAAGCAGTAGCGCTGGTTCCTCACTACGCTTTTGCAGTTGCCCGAGCCAGGCTTCGAAGTAGTTGCCGGCATTGCTCCAGAGCACCTTCGCAGATACCCCAGTATGGGCGCAGAGCGCCTGGATAAACGGCTGGAGGTTGTTATCCAGCAGATGAGCAAAGCGCTCAAAGGGGTTCTGCGGCGGCGGCAACTGCTCGCAAGGCCCTGGCAGCTTGAACACCAGTGGCAAGCCTTCGCCATCGACGATGATCGACAACTGTTCGAGCTGCAGCGGCATGCGCTGGTTCAGCAGCAGCGCCGCACTGATCACCGGCGGAAATAGGCGCATAAAGTATTGATTAGCCCAGATTGACGCCAAACCGCGCTGGTCTGCCGACGCGAACTGCGGACGAAAGCGCGCCATCAATTCACTCAGCATCTGCGGCTGGAGAAACTCGGCGCCACTGATGGCTTCACGCGGATCATCCGCCGCCACAAAAACATTGCGGTAACGCGCCAGATCGCCACTGAACAGCGGGGCGAGCGCGCCCAGCATCTCACCCGCTGCTGCATCATCCGCAGCCGGGGCTACTGGCAGGCGCGTCGGTTCAACCGACTCAACCTTTATGGGAAATTCCTTGGCTTGCAATGCCTTCATCCATAACAAAGAAACCAATAGTAACGCTAACGATTAGCGTTTGCGAAATACTGATTCATTACTTAAGATGCAGCCCGCGCCCAATCTAGAGCGGTTATGCACATGGATGATGTTGGACAGTCGAAAGCAGCCGTGCATCTGGCGATGCTGATAAATCTGCTTTCCATCGGCAGCCTGATGATGGTGATGCCCCTGGGTCCAGATCTGGTTCGTCACCTCGGCATGCAGGCCAGCCATGTCGGCTATATCAGTGGCGGCGCCACGCTCGCCTCAGCCCTGAGCATGGCTCTGGCGGCGCCCTGGCTGGATCGCCTGCCGCGCAAGCAGGCGCTGGTGATCCTTCTGACCCTGCGTTTCGCCCTGCTGACGGCCTGTGCCCTGACCAGTAGCGCCGAGCAGCTGATTCTGCTGTTTGTACTCTCCGGCCTGGTTGCCGGGCCTATGGGCGCGTTGCTGATGGCAAGCATGCTCGACATCATCCCGCCGGCCGAACGCGGGCGAAAACTCGCCTATATCGGCATGGGCTTTTCTCTGGCAGCCATTGTGGTGGTGCCCCTGGCTCTGGAGCTGGCGCTGCGCTGGAGTTGGCAAGCGCCCTTTATCGTCTTCGGCGGCCTGGGCCTGGCGCTGGCGTTGCTGTGTCACCTGCTGCTGCACATCCCGGCCAGCAGTGCGCGGCAAAGCGGTTCGGTGCTGCCGTTGTTGAAATCCCCGCTGTGCCTGGGCGCACTGACGATCACCGCGCTACAGATATTTGGCCACTTTCTGCTGGTGCCGCATTTCTCCAACTACTTCCAGTTCAACCTGAATTTTCCGCGCGAGCAGATCGGCTTGCTGTTTCTCTGCGGCGGCCTGGCCAGCCTCGCGGCCATGCGCTTGGGCGGTATCTGGATCGACCGTGGCCAGGCGCTGACGGTGATTCTGCTCAGCAGCTTCGGTCTGGCACTGACCACGCTGCTGGGTTTCGCCACGCCGATTGGCCTGTCGATCTATCTGGTCTTCGTGCTGTTTATGGCCGCCAGTGCGGTGCGCACCAACAGCAGCATGACCATCGCCGCCGCGATCCCGCCGCCGCACCAGCGCGCCGCATTTATGGCGTTTCAGGGCACCGTCAGCAACGTCGCCGCCGGGCTTGGCAGCCTGTTTTCGGCGCTCTACCTGAGCACCGGCGCATACAACCAGCTTCAGGGCTTCAACCAGTTGAGCGGCTTTTATGTGGTCGTCGGAATACTCACGGGGGTGGGTATGTGGTTGCTCCAACGCGGTATCCGGCGACGCGACGCCGCCAGCCACACCGCAGGAATAACAACACAGGCGGGCTGAAACCGCCGATCACCAGTGATCAGCTGCAACGCGTCAACACTTACTCAAAATGGAACCTGTCATGTCTTTTGTCAGAAACATCAATCGCCGTCGAGCCATCTCGGTAGGCGTACTGGGTGGTCTGCTGCCTTTCGCGGCACTGGCCGACAACAGCGTCACCCTGGAAGACAGCATCGTTACGGCCTCGCAAACGGCCCACAGTCAGTTGAGCGTTCCTGCCAGCGCCTCGGTTATTACCCGCGCGGAGCTGGACAAGATGCCGGTCTACGACCTGGCCGATGCTGTAAAGCGCCTGCCTGGCGTACACATCAACACCTCCTCGGCCTATGGCCGCAAGGAGATCAAAATTCGTGGCATGGATTCGGACTACACCCTGCTGCTGGTCAACGGCCGTCGCATCAACTCGCGTGACGCCCTGACCTCCAACTACGCCAACGACTTCGACTTGTCTTCGATCCCCATGGCGGCGGTCGAGCGTATCGAAGTAATCCGCGGCCCGATGTCTTCGTTGTATGGCGCCGATGCCCTCGGCGGGGTAGTCAACGTGATCCTGCGTCAGCCAACCAGCAGCACCAAAGCTGGCGTAGCCGCCAGCTATGAGAGCCCCCGTAAGGGCGATGAAGGTGACAGCCTTAAGACCAGCGGCTACCTCAGTGGTGCGCTGATTGAGGACACCGTACTGGGCAATCTGATTGTCGAGTCCACCGACCAGGAAGCCTGGCAGACCGAACAACTCACCCTAAAAGGCACCGATGCTGCGGAAAAACGCCGCGGCAACAACATCTTGGGTTCTCTCAGCTGGCTGATCGACGAACAGCAAAGTATCGACCTGGATATCAGTCACCGCGAAGAAGCACGCAAAGCGCGCTGGAACAACTACGGTGCGCTGATCACCAATATCCAAGACATGGATCGCACCACCTTTGGCCTGGCCCATAACGGCAGCTGGGACAGCTTCAACTCCCGTGTGCGCTACTACTACGAAAAAGTCGAACTGACCGACGACTCGCAGATCATGACGGCGCTGCGCAAACGCGTCGGTGAGGTGGAGCAGAATAACCACACCGTCGACGGGCAGATTTCCACCACCCTCGGTAGCCACCTGCTGACCGCCGGTAGCGAGCTGCGCCGTACCACCCTGGAGCACAACCAGAACCTCGGCAAAGAAACCGAAGTCGATCAGAAAGCCATTTACTTGCAAGATGAATTCTCCCTCGGCGCACTCGACATCACCCTTGGCGCACGCTGGGATGACCACGAAGTGTTCGGTGGCGCATTCAGCCCGCGCCTCTACGGCATCTACAACCTGACTGACAATTGGGTACTCAAGGGCGGCGCCGGCAAGGCGTTCAAGGCTCCAGACATCACCCAATCCGATGAAAGCTACAGCGTGCTGGCCTGCCGCGGCATGTGCCAAATCGTCGGTAATCCGGACCTGAAACCGGAAACCTCGGTCAGCTATGAGCTGGGCACCCTGTATCAGGACGACCGCCTGCAGGCCGGCATCATGTTCTTCAACAACGAGATTGAAGACATGATCGTCAGCGATAGCTGGCGCGCCGGGTATCGTCCCAAGGTGATGACCTACACCAACGTCAGCAAAGCGCGCATCCAAGGCTACGAATTACAGGGCCGCTACGCCTTTACTGACACCTTGGCGGCGCGCGCCAACTACACCTACTCCGACGCAGAAGACCGCGATACCGGCAAGCCACTGAACTACAGCCCGCAACACATAGCCAATATCGGCTTCGACTGGCAGGCACTGCCGAAACTGGGCCTGAACCTGGACTACCAGTACACCGGCAGCCAGATGCTGGTCGTACCGGCTAAATCAGCCAGCTTTGAATCGGGGGCTTACTCCACCCTTAGCGTGGGCAGCAACTTCCAGGCGACCAAAGAACTCACACTCAAAGCTGGCCTGAACAATCTGACCAACACCAAGCGTGATGACGTCGCCCAGTCCATCGACCACATCCTGATGGGCCGCACCTTCTATGTAGGCTTCAGCTACGACCTGTAACACCCGTACCCCGGCGGCGCATGTTGCCGGGGTTACCCTAATTCTGCCCAGTAGAACCATGAGCCAAACAACCCGTACCCTCCGCATCCAGCAACGCCATGCCCTGCTCGCCGGCAGCCTGTTGCTGCTCGGCCTGCTGGCACTATCCCTGGCTACCGGTGCTGGGCAATACGGCGCGGCGGACGTGCTTGGTTTTCTTCTCAGCGACCCCAGCAGCCTGGCCGATGAAAAATTGGCCATGGTGGTTAACAGCCTGCGCCTGCCGCGCACCATCGCCGCCTTGCTGGTCGGCGCAAGCCTGGCGTTGGCCGCCACCCTGCTGCAAAGCGCAACGCGCAACCCACTGGCCGAACCCGGCCTGCTCGGGGTGAATGCCGGCGCGGTGCTCGGTCTGGTGGTCGGGCTGATCTACTTTGGCGTCGAGTCGACCCAGGGCTACCTGCTCTGGGCCGGTGCCGGGGCGCTGCTAGGTAACCTGCTGGTGCTCGGTATCGGCGTGATGCTCGGCCAGGCCAGCCCGCTCAAACTGATCCTCGCCGGTATGGCGCTGGCGGCGGTGTTTGGCGGCATCGCCAACTTTCTGTTGCTCTCCACACGCGTCGCATTAGAGCAGTTTCGCTACTGGAATCTTGGCTCGCTGTCGGCTTCCGAGCTGTCAGCCGTGATCACAGTCAGCCCCATGGCCCTGCTCGGTTTGGTACTCGCGATCCTGCTGTGCCGGCAACTGACGCTGATGCAGATGGGCGACAGCCAGGCCCGCGCCCTGGGCATCTCGACCACCTGGGTGCGCGTTGGCGTGCTGCTCGCGGCCACCCTGCTGACCGCCTGCGCCATCGCCCTGGCCGGGCCAATCGGCTTTGTCGGTTTCCTCGCTGCCTACTGCGCCCGCCTGTTGGAACCGGTAGCGCTGCTGCGCCAGCTGCTGTTCTCCAGCCTGTTCGGCATGCTGTTTCTGCTCGCCGCCGACATCCTCGCACGCTGGCTGGTGCAACCCTATGAGCTACCGGTCGGCACCCTCCTCGCTGCGCTCGGCGCGCCGGCCTTGATCGCTATCGTGTTACGCGGCGGCTTCCGCTCCTTACTGGCGGTGAAATAGACATGCACTCCAACCACCCCTCCGGGCTCTGGCACCTGCGTCTGGGTCCATTGAACCTACTGTTGCATCGCCGCACTTGGCTGCTCAGCCTGCTGGTACTCGGCGTATTGCTGGCGCTGGTGGTCATGGCCATCAGCCTCGGTTCCGGACGCATGGGCGTAACCGATGTGCTGGCCACCCTTGGCGGCCAGGGCAGCAAACTCAACGACATCATGGTGTTCAAGATCCGCATGCCGCGCATCGCCGCCGTGGTGGTCGCAGGGCTGGCCATGGGCATGGCCGGTTGCCTGATCCAGACACTGGTGCGTAATCGCCTGGCGACTCCAGACATGATCGGCGTCAACGAAGGTGCGTCGCTGGCGGTGATCGGTTTCGCCCTCTACTTAACCGTCGGCAGCTGGCCCTGGTGGGCCTCGCCACTGGGCGCGGCATTGGCCGCTGTGGCGCTGTTCGTCTTGTGCCGCCGCCCAGGTGAGCAAGGCTATCTGTTTATCGTGATCGGCATCGCCCTGTCGGAACTGCTCGGGGCCGTTGGCGATTTCATGATGGCCACTCAGCCGCTGGTACACCTGGGCAGCATCTACCTGTGGACCATGGGCCACTTCGCCGGGGCCAGCTACAGCACGGTCGCGCCAATTGCGCTGATTCTGCTCGCACTCTGCCCGCTACTGGCCTGGCTCAACCGCCCACTGGCGCTGCTGCGTTTTGGTGAAGCGACCGCGCAGAACCTCGGCGTCAAGGTGGCGGCGCTGCAACTGGCGGTGCTCGGCGTGGCGATTCTGGTGGCAGCACTGGGAACCGCGATTGGCGGCCCGGTGGTGTTTATCGCCATGGCTGCTCCGATCATCGCCTCCTGGCTAAGCCGTGATCACCTCGCGCCCATCTGGCTGGCAGCGTTATGTGGCGCGGTGTTGCTGGTGGGCAGCGACACCCTGTCGCGGCTGCTGGCCCAACCCGAGGAAATTCCCACCGGGATCATGACCCGCCTGCTCGGCGGTGTGCTGTTGCTGATCCTGTTGCTCAAAGACCGCAAAGGTTCCGATTGATGACGCCGTTAGCCCCGCCCGTTCCTGCGCAGTTGCGCGCACACAAGCTGAGCTTTGCCTACCCGGGTAAAAGCGTGTTGCAGGACATCTCATTCGAGCTGCCGAAAGGCAAGCTGATCGGCATTGTCGGGCCCAACGGCAGCGGTAAATCCACCCTGCTTAAGCTGTTAGCGCGGCAACTGCCGTTACAGGGCGGCCTGGTCGAACTCAACGGCACGCCGCTGCAGCGCTACGCGATGAAAGCCCTGGCCCGCGAGCTGGCCTTTCTGCCGCAACGCCCGGTGATGGCCGAGGGCATTCGCGTCGAACAATTGGTGCAATACGGCCGTCATCCGCACCAGGGCTGGTTCAACCAGTGGAACGAAGAAGACGCCTTACAAGTCGCCCGTGCTCGCGACGCCATGCAACTGCAGGACATTTGGCAACAGGTCGCCTCCTCGCTGTCCGGCGGCCAGGCCCAGCGCGCCTGGCTGGGTATGATCCTGGCGCAGAACACCGACCTGGTACTGCTAGACGAACCCACCAGCGCTCTGGATATCGGCCACCAGGCCGAGGTTATGGAGGCGGTGCTGAATATCGTCGCCGAAGGCCGCACCGTGCTGATCGTGATTCACGACCTCGGCGTGGCCGCGCGCTACTGCGATGAAATCATCGCCCTCGACAATGGCCGCATCGCCGCCATGGGCGCAGCCCGCGAGGTGATCAACAAGGCCCTGATCGACCAACTCTATGACACCGACGTCGACATCCTCGCAGCGCCCGATGACGGCGCCCCGGTAGTCGTGCCACGCCGGCGCAAACCCATCCATTCTGCACAGGACTAACCCGATGACTACTGTATTGCGCTGGAGCCTGCCCCTGCTGCTGGTCAGCCAACTGCTGAACACGGCCGCCGTGGCCGACACCCGTCAGATCGAAGACGCCTTCGGTCACCCGGTCACCGTACCCAGCGCGCCGCAGCGGGTAATTACCTTGAGCGAGCTGGATCTGGATGCCGCCCTGGCCCTGGGCATCACCCCGGTCGGCACGATTAATGGCCGTGGCCAGGCCGCACCACCGCGTTATTTGGACAGCAAAGCCGTAGCGGGGATCAAGGTGGTCGGAGATATCGACAACCCCAACCTGGAAACCCTACTGGAGCTGGAGCCGGATCTGATCCTCACCGGCCCGGTAAAACCCGAGCAACTGGCGATCCTCAACGAAATCGCCCCCACAGTGATCACCTTCGCTTGGGCCAAACCTTGGCAGGAAAGCCTGCAACGCACCGCCAACGCACTCAACCAAAGCGCCGCCGCCGACGCCCTGCTTGAGCGCTACAACGCCCGCGCCGCCGAAGCCCGTGAACGCCTCAAAGCGCATCAAGGCGAGACATTCAGCATCGTGCGCTGGAATCCAAAAGGCCCGTCGTACATGTTCAAAGATGCCTTCGCCAGCAGCGTAATCAGCGACGTTGGCCTGGTGCGTCCGCGCTACCAACAAGACCCCGGCCACACCCACTCCATGGCCCTGAGCCTGGAGTCACTGCAACTGCTGGATGCCGACTGGCTGGTAATCGGCACTCTGAGCACTAGCGGCGAAGCTGTGGAAGCCCTGCAACAGGCCGAACAGACTCCGGCGTTCAAGCAACTCTCGGCGATTCAGGGCAAACGCTTTGGCGCAGTCGATGGTTCGCTATGGACCTCCCTAGGCGGCCCACAGGCCGCCTTGCAGGTGATTGCCGATATCGAACAGCTGCTCGGCAAAGCCGACGCTCAGTCGATCAAAAACTAAGCGGTTAACCGCTGTAGCACTTGTGGGAGGGGCTGGGCGGCATTCCGCTTTAGGCGCGAATGCTGCTCAGAAAGCTCGCGGCTAAAGCCCCTCTTACACATATCTTACGCAGCTACTGCGGCGGCTAAATGCCCTCTGGCACCGGCAAACGCTTGCGATCAAGCTTGCCACTGGCGGTCTTCGGCAGGCTATCGAGCAACAGAATGCGCCCGGGGATCATGTAGTGCGGCAGCCGCTGCTGCAGAGCGCGGCGAATGCTCATGCGGCCCAAACCCGCGCCCTCGCGCAGCTCCACGTACGCCACCAGGCACGCCTCATCGCCGCTGCCATGCAGGCGCACCGCTGCGTCCTGCACGCCGTCGATACGCCGCAGACAGACTTCGATTTCGCCCAACTCGATGCGAAAGCCGCGCAGCTTGATCTGCTCATCACGCCGGCCCAGGTAACGGTAGGCGTCTTCACCGACCCGCTGCACACGGTCACCGGTGCGATACAGCTGGCGGCCTTGCCAGGTAATAAAACTCTGTGCAGCCAGGTCATCACGCGCCCAGTAGCCGCTGGCCAACGACGGCCCTTCGATGCACAGCTCGCCCTCGCCGCCGAGAGGCAACGCCTCGCCGGCCTCATCCAGCACCCAATGGCGATAGCCATCGAGGGACTGACTCAGCAGCACGCCCTGCTCGCCGAGCGGCAATTGCACCTGCGCCATCAGCGACCAGACCGTGGCCTCGGTGGGGCCGTAGCAATTCCACAGTTGGCCAACCAATGGTGTAAGGCGCTCGGCCAGAGGCGCATCCAGTGCCTCGCCGCCGCACAGCGCAGTCAGCCCGGCGCGGCCTGGCCAACCGGCCTTGAGCAGCATGCGCCAGAACGCCGGGGTGGCTTGCAGGGTGTTGATTTCGGGATGCTCGGCCAAGAGCCTGAGCAGCGCATCCGGGTCCTTGTGCGCCGAATTACCGACCACTTCCAGTGCGCCTCCGCTCCATAGCGGGCCGAGCATTTCCAGCAGGGAGATATCGAAGGCCGGGGTAGTAATAAACAGCCAGCGAGTGGCGCTGCCCAGCTGCAGCCGGCGGCTGGCAGCACGGAGAAAATTGGCCAGGGCGCGGCGGCTTATCACCACACCCTTGGGCCGCCCGGTGGAGCCCGAGGTAAACATCATATAAGCCGGCTGTTGCTCATCCAGCGCCGGCCAGCTTAGCTCGCCGCCCTCACCTTCGCGCAGGTGCAGGCTCGGCACGGCAAAGCTGCCCTGACCCTCTGCATCCTGCAGCACCAGCGCCAGTTCGGCGTCTTCGGCAATGCCTTGCAAGCGCTCAAGGGGGAACTCCGGGTCCAGCGGCACAAAGCACAGGCCGTTTTGCAGACAGGCGAGCGTCGCTGCCAGCAGATCGGCCGAGCGTTGCAGGTACAAGCCGACCCGCGCCCCCACTGGCACGCCCTGCACCTTCAGTTGCGTGGCAATCACCGCGGTGCGTGCGGCCAGGCGCGCATAGCTGTAACTGTCGCCAGCCCAGCCCAGCGCTGGCGCGCCGGCATGCGCGGCGAATACCTGCGCCAGGTGCGTGCCCAGCAGCGGCACGCCGAGGTTCTTCTGCATGATTGTCATGGCTGTACCTCCATAGCCAACCTGGCCAATTCACTCAGGTGCTGACGTAGGCGCTGCAGCAACTGCTCGCTGAGATCACCACGCAGGCAGCCGATCTGCCGCAGGGTCAGGCGGCCATCAAAAATCCCGCCGTGCAGGCTGATCAGCTCTGCCGAACGATTGTCCGCCGCACTCGGCCGCCCCGGCGCGATGGGCAACGGTTGCCAATCACCCTGACCACTGCGCGCGCTGCCCAGGTAGTTCAACGCCACCGGTGGCAGCGGCAAGGGGTTGGGTTCCGTCAGGCTGGCGCGCAGCGGCATATAACCGACCCCGTTGTCCGGCACCTGGCGCAGCTGTTCGGCGCACTGCGCAATCAGCTGCGCCCAGTCCGCCTGATCATCCAGCACCAGCGGGTACATGCTGGTAAACCAGCCCAGCGTGCGGCTGACATCCAGGCTCGGGTCAATCGCCTCGCGGCCATGGCCTTCCAGCAGAATCCACTGGCGCTGACCGAGGCCCATCTCGCTCAGCGTGCGGGTCAAGGCGGCCAACAGCAGGCTGCGCATCTCGCAGGAAAATACCTGGGTGGTGTCCTGGCTTAGTTGCCGAGTCAGCTCTGGCTCCAGCTCAAGCAAATGCACCTGGGTCGGCTCGGCGCTGATCCAGTCCGACGCAATTCGGTAATCCATCGCCGCCATGCGCTCACGCCAGAAGCGCAGCTGCGCACCAGCTTGCAGCACATAACCAAGCAAGCCCTGACCCCACTGGCGGTAGCTGCTGGTCTTAGCCGGCAGCGCTTCGCCACGGTGCAGCCGCGCCAGATCATCGGCGAGAATGCGCCAGGACACCGCATCGACCACCAGGTGATGGCAGGCGATAAACAGTGCGCGGCCCTGCGGCAGGTTCTCCACCAGCCCCCAGCAGAGCGTGCGCCCCAACATCGGCTCGAAGTGGCTTTGCAACTTGGTTAAGGCTAATTGCAAACCCGTTTCGCCCAGCTCGCGGTAGTCCAGCAACGCGGGTGAGCCCAGCGGCAGGTTCTCTAGATAACGCTGGCCACTTTCCGTTACCGCCAGGCGCAAGGCATCGTGATGCTGCAGCAGCTGTTGCAGATAGCTGCGCAACTGCGGTGCGCCAACGTCCTCGGGCAAACGCAGCAGCACGCCCTGGTTCCAGTGCTGCGGGGTGGCCAGCGGCTGCTCGTAGAACCAGCGTTGAATCGGCTGCAAGGGAAACTCACCGATCAGCACGCCCTGCTCGGCCTGCACCGCGATATCTTCGCGCTTGCTGCCCAGCACCCGGCACAGGCGGCGCACGGTCTTGGCCTCGAACACCTCCTTGACCGAGCAGGCATAACCGGCATCGCGCAGGCGTGTGGTCAGCTGGATACTCAGGATCGAATCGCCGCCCAGCTGGAAGAAGTCGCTCTGCACACCGAGCGGCTGATTCAGCACGGCCTGCCAGATGGCGAGGATCTCGGCCTCGAGCGGGTTGGCTGGCGGCGTATGCTCGCCGCCAGTCGCCAGGTCGATCTTCGGCAGTTGGCGCAGGTCGAGCTTGCCATTGGGCGTCAGCGGCATCTGTTCAAGCAGCACCAGGCTGCTGGGCACCATATACTCCGGCAGGCGCTGCGCCACATCATGCAGGATCGCCTCGACCGCAGGCTGAGCTGCACCGGGCTTGAGCGCCGCGTAGGCAACCAGGGCCTGGCGCTGGCCATCGCGTAGCACCAGCACCTTGACTTGTTGCAACGCCGGGCAGCTAAGACTCAGCTGGGTTTCGATCTCCACCGGTTCAATGCGGTAGCCGCGCAGTTTGATCTGCTCATCCAGCCGAGCGAGGTATTCATAGTCACCATTACCCAACAACCGCGCACGGTCGCCACTGTGGTACAGACGTAGCGTCACGCCGGCCACACAGTGCTCGCGGAACACCGCCGCCGTGCGCTCTGGCTGATTTAGATAGCCGCGCGCCAGGCCGAGGCCGGCCAGACACAGCTCGCCCGGCACGCCGACCGGACAAAGATTGCCCAATTCATCGAGGATCAGCGCCTGCATGCCGTCGATCGGCGAGCCGATGCTCAGACTGCTACCTGGCTCTAAGTGTTTGCATAGCGCGGTCACCGTGGCCTCAGTCGGCCCGTACATATTGAACAGGCGTACCCTCCCGGCCCAACGTTCGACCAACCCAGCCGGACAGGCCTCACCGCCAAAGCCAATCGCCTGTACAGTCGGTAGCGCAGAGTCCGGCAAGGTGGCGAGCAAGGCGGTGGGGAAAATCATATGGCTGCTGGCGCTGCGCTCAATCTGCTCGACTAGATCTTCATCCGGCTCCCCCCAAACCAGACTCGCACCCTGGGTCAGCGGCAGCAGCGCACACATATTGCCGGCGTCGAAGGACAGCGACATGCAGTTGAACATGCGTGCCTCGCAGCTCAACTGCAGGCGCTGGGCATGGTCCTGCAGCAGGTTGACCAGGCCACCCTGCTCGACCATCACGCCCTTGGGCAAGCCGCTAGAACCAGAGGTGTAGATCACCTGGGCAAGCGGCTGCGGATCATGGCCGAGCGCCGGGGTGGTCGGCAGCATGCCGTCCAGTTGCGCCTGCAGGCTGGCATCCTGCAGATCGACCCAACGCACGCCAGTGTTCAATGCAAATGGCGGCTCGCCCTGGCCGACGATCAACTCGATGCCGGCATCGCCGAGGATGTGTTGCAAGCGCTCACGCGGGTAGGCCGGGTCCAGCGGCACGTAGGCGGCGTTGATTTTCCAGATGGCCATCACTGCCACGGCGAAGGCATTCTCGCGGCGCGCCAGTACCCCCAACAGCGCACCCGGGCCGCAGCCCTGGCTGAGCAGCCAGTGCGCCAGGCGATTGGCTCGCGCATCCAGCTCGGCATAACTGACAGCGCTATCGCCAACCCCCAGGGCCGGGCGCTGCGGATGCAGCCGCGCCATATCCTCGAACAGGCCCAGCGCCGTACGCCGGTTGGGATACTCACGGGGCAGCACGGCCAGACGCGCGGCGGTTTGCTGCAGCAGTGGCTGATCGAGCAGCGGCAACGCCCAGATATCCATCTCGGGTTGTTCGACCACGGCCTCTAGCAGCAACAACAGGCGTTCGGCATAACGTTCGACCGTGGCGTGCTCGAACAGCGCCGTGGCGTACAGCCAGTCAACCCGCACCGAGTCCATCAATTCGGTGACCTTGACCGAGATATCGGTCTTGGCCGGCAGCACCGGCGAGGTTTCCTCGACCGCCTGGCAACCGGGAATCAGGTCGTTGAAATCGACCTGCGCCTGGTACACCAGCATGATCTGGAAAATCGGGTTGATCGCCGTGTGGCGATCCATGCCGAGTGCCTCGCTAAGCGCCTCGAAGCGGTACAGCTGGTGGTCGAAGGCTTCCAGGTCGTCCTTGCGGCAAGCCTGCAGGTAATCGCTAAAACTCTGCCGTTCGGACAGCTGGGTGCGCAGCACCAGGGTGTTGACGAAAAATCCCACCAGCCCTTCGATATCCGGACGTTCGCGGTAGGCCAGCGGCGTGCCGATAACGATGTCGCGCTCGCCGCTATGACGCGCCAACAGCAGCGCAAACACAGCATGCAGACCGATAAAGGGCGACGTGTTGTGCTGCTGACACAGCTGTTTAAAGCGCGCCCATAGCCCGTTGTCGATAGTCGAGAACACCAGCTCGCCACCACTGGCCTGATGCGCCGGGCGCGGTTTGTCCAGCGGTAGGCTGTGCACATCGGCAATACCGCGCAGGCGCTCGACCCAGAACGGCTTGAACTGCTCGTGGTAGTCACGGAACAGCGGCGAATTGAACCAGCTGGCGTAGTCGATGTAGTTCAGCGCCGGCGCTTGCCAGTTCAATGGCTGGCGATTCTGAAACGCCAGAAACGCGGTCTTCAGATCGGCAAACATGTTCTTCACCGACCAGCCGTCGGAGATGATGTGGTGCTGGGTGATCAGCAGCACGTGCTCACGCGCACCGAGGCGCAGCAGGTGTACACGGGTCAGCTCACCCGTGGTGAGGTCGAAGGGCCGGTTGATTTCCTCGCGCACCCGTTGTGCCACCTGAGCTTCACGGGCTGGTAGCTCGAGTGCGGACAAATCCTCAACGTCCAGTTGCAGCGGCCGCTGCGGCAAAATCTGCTGCTCGCCACGGCCCTCGGCATTACGCACAAAGCGCGTGCGCAGGCTGGCGTGACGCTGCGCCAGCGCATCGAAGGCGAACGCCAGCGCCGGCACATCCAGCTCGCCGGTCAGGCGGAAATACACCGGCATGTTGTACAGGTGCGAGCTTTCTTCGTACTGCTCGATAAACCACAAACCGCTCTGCGACGACGACAGCGGGCCGCTCTCGGCGTGTTGCGCCTGGATCGGAGCGGCAAAGGCGTTGGCGGCCGCCAGGCAGGTGATGATGGCGTCGCGGTTGGCGCGAATCTGCTGGCCCAACTCCGGGGTGATGGCGTCCTTGCTCGACTGGGAAACCAGCTGGCCTTGGGCATTCAGACTCAGCTGCACGCCCTGGCGGGCCAGCTGGTTCAGCAGGCCGATGATATTAATGCTCATGCGTATCCTCTCAGTCGGTCAGGCTTGCGCCGCCGTCAACCACGATGTCTTGCAGGGTGATGTGGCTGGCCAGGCTGGAGGCCAGGAACAGCACGACGCTGGCGACCTCCTCCGGGGTGGCGATCTTCTGCAGCGGGATGCCCAGCTTGAACTGCTCGGGAAAGCCGGCGATGGTGCGCGTCGCTGCATCGGCGCTGTGCCACATGCCGCGCTGCATTGGCGTGTCGGTGGAACCCGGCGACACCAGGTTGCAGCGCACGCCATGGGTCGCCAGCTCCAGGCCGGCAGTGCGGATCAGGCTGCTCAGGGCTGCCTTGGACGCGCTGTAGGCGGCCATCTGCATGCGCGGCACATGCGCCGCGTTGCTACTTACCGCCACGACCGCGCCACGCCGCCAGGCCTTGAAGCGCGGCATCAGCTGGCGCAGCAGGTAGAACGGTCCGGAGACGTTGACCCGCAGGCAGGCATCCCAGTCCTCCAGTGCCAGCTCCTCGATCGGCGCCAGACGCAGCACGCCAGCGACACTAGCCAGCACATCGATCACCCCATGGGCACCCAGTAACTCGTGACAGGCCTGCTGCACCGCCTGGGCATCGCCGATATCCAGTACATAGCGGGTAAAGCCGTAATCCTGCTCGGGGAAGCTCAGGTCGAAGCCGATCACCTGCCCGCCCAACTGGGCAAACCCCTCCGCCACACTGCGGCCAATGCCCTGGCCGGCACCGGTGACCCAGATGGTCTGACCGCTGAAATCCATTTGTCTGTTCATCTGCATTCTTCCTTACCAGACCTGTTCCACCTGCGCTTCACTCTGCTGCACGCGGCTGTCGAGGAAGTGACAGAAGTCCGCCAGACGCGGATGATCGAAAACATCGGAAACCTTCACCGCCGTGCCGAACTCACTAGCCAGGCGGTTAACGATCTGGATGGTCTGCAGCGACTGCCCGCCCAGTTCGAAGAAGTTGTCAGCGGCCTGAATCGCGCTGACGCCGAGAATCTGCTGCCAGATGCTGCGCACCCGTTGCTGGGTCTCATCGTCCAACGCCTGCTCGCGTGAGCCTTGCAGATACTCGCTCTGCAGACGCTTGCGGTCGAGCTTGTTGCTGGCGGTGCGGGGTAACGCCGGGTAGTGCCGGTAATCGGTCGGCACCATGGCCGCCGGCAGCAGCTTGCTCAGCGCCTGGCGAATGCCGCGCAGGTCATCCCGCGGGCCACTGATAAAGGCCACCAGCCGGCGCAACCCGCTACCCAGTTCCAGGCCCTGCACGCAGGCCTCGTCGACACCGCTCAAGGCCAGCAGACGCGATTCGACCTCGCCAGGCTGGATGCGATAGCCGCTGATCTTGAATTCGTTGTCCAGACGGCCGAGGTAAACCAGACAACCTTCCTCTATCCGCACCCGATCACCGGTGCGGTAGACCGGCGTCTGCTGCGCGCCGATCAGCAGGCTGGCAAAGGCTTGCGAATCACGGCCCAGGTAGCCGTTGGCCAACTGCGCACCGCACAGCACCAGCTCGCCCTCCTCGGCCGGACGTTCGCCACGACCCAGCACCAGCGCCGTGACGCCGCCTAGCGGCTGACCGATTGGCAGGCTATCGCCGCCAGGTGCGAGGCTTTGCAGGTCGCAGGTGCTCGCCACCACCGTGGCTTCGGTCGGACCATAGGTATTTATCAAGCGGACATGCGCCGGCGCCGCAGCCTGCCAAGCCACCAGTTGTTCGGGATAGACCGCCTCGCCGCCGATGATCACGCTCTTCAGCCCACTCGGTACCTGCACCAGGCCAGCGCGCAGGGCCACCACCCATTCGTTCCAGAACGCGGTCGGCAGGTCGAGCACAGTGATTGCAAGCTGCTCCAAACCTTCGACAAAGGCGCTGATCGACTCCAACAAGGCATCGGTACGCAGTACCAAAGTTGCGCCGGCGCTGAGGCTGACAAACACCTCTTCAATGCTGGCGTCGAAGTTGAACGGGGCGAACTGCAGCATGCGATCGCTGGCAGCCACGCCATAGCGCAGGCGCGCCGCCTGGATAAAGTGATCCAGCGCACGGTGGCTGATTTTCACACCCTTGGGCGTACCAGTGGAGCCGGAGGTGAACATCAGGTAGGCCGCGGCCTCGGCCTGACGTGGTGCGCAGAGGCGCGTGGCGCTGTGCAGCACGCCCGCCAGTTCGATCGGGCCACTGTAGCTATCGGCCAGGCGATGGCGGAACGCCGCTTCAGTGACCACCAGTGCCAGCTGCGCGGTAGCGCAGATCAGCCGCTGACGCTCACCAGGCTGCTCCGGATCGAGCGGCACATACACCGCCCCGGCCAACAGCACGCCGAGCTGCACGACAATCGCCTCGGGGCTGCGGCTGAGCATCACCCCAACCCGCTCGCCCGGCTGCACGCCACGTTCACTCAAGGCAGCGGCGATGGTTTCGGCCTGGGCCTGCAACTCGCCATAGCTGAAGCTGAGCTCACCCTGGCACAGCGCCAGCCGCTGCGGTTGGCGTTCGGCCTGAGCACGAATGGCCAGCAACACGCTGCTTACCTCGCCCATCGCCGCCAGCTCGCTAGGTGGCGCGCCAAGCAAATGCTGCGCGCGGTACTGCGCGCTCCAGGTGCTGAGCAACTGATCACGCGGCTGTTGCGGGGCCTGCAACCAGGCGGCCAGCAGGCTGAACAATTCCTCCTGCAGCGCGCGCACCTGCGCCTGGCTGTAGCACGCCGGATTGGCGTCGTAGTCCAGCAGCGGTACACCATCAGCCCCCAGGTGCACTTCCAGGGTCAGGTCTTCCACCGGGCCGGCGCTCAGGCTCAGGGTGCGTGCCGGGCAGTCGCCAAACATCTGCGGGCGATCAAACGGCATGATATTGATCAACGGGCCGAACAGACGCTGCTCGCCGCCGACCCGACCGAGGTCGCGACGCAGCGATTCGTAGCGGTAATGCTGATGCTTGCGGCTGCTGCGACGCAGCTTGCCGATGCTCTGCGCGGCCTCGATCAAGTTCGCGTGATCGCTTAGGTCGAGGCACAGTGGCGCGATGTTCATTTGCATGCAGGGCACGTTGAACGAGGCCGAACCCATGCGATTCATCACCATCAGACCAAGCACTTGAGCGGCGCTGCCACTGACCTGACGCAGCTGCGCCGATAACGCGGCCAGCAGCAGGTCCGGCCAGCCGATTTTATGAGCATCGGCCAGTTGATTCAGCGCCTGCCACAGCGCCGGCGGGAACGCCGCCGAATGACGAAGGAAGGTCGCCGAAATCGGCGCGACACGCTCGCTAAAGCTGACTGCCCCAGGCAACGCACCGAGCTGTTCACGCCAGTAGTCGCGAGCCGCAGCCGTGCGCCCCTGGTTTTCACGCTCGGCGTCTTCGGCAAGTACTGCGGCGTAGTCACCGAACTCGCAAGGTGCGGCCGGTTCACCGCGCGTTGCCGCGCCATACAACTGAGCAACGCGCTGATAAAGCAGGTTGCTGCCATAACCATCGAGGGCGATGTGGTGAATGCATCCGTAGAGAAAATCCACCTGCTCGCCCTGCAGCAGGGTGAAGCGGCACGGCAGCTCGCATTCCAAGTCGAACGGCTGGCGAATATCGGCCATGCCCCACTGCTGCACCCAGGCCTTGCCGTCCACTCCGACTGGCAGCTGCTCCTGCGTGACCTTGAGCGGCAACTCTGCGGGTTTAAAAAACACCTGCTCGCCATCGACCACGAAGTGCCCGGAGAGCGCTTCGCACTCACTAACCGCCTGGCGCAGCGCGGCGATCAGCAGCGCAGGCTGAATCTTGCCGGCAAAGGCGATGCATTCGGCGGTGTTGAACATGGCACGGTCTTCATTCAGCACATAGCCGTGCCACAGGCCCTGCTGGGCGACACCTAGCGACCTCATGCGGCACCGCCATGCTGTTCGATCAGGCTCCACCAGCCATTCAGCGTCGGCGTCTTGGCCAGGTCGGTGAAGCTCAGCTCCAGACCTTGCGCGCGCCACTCGCTGAGCAGCGCCATTACTTGAATCGAATCCAGGCCGTAGTCCAACAGGTTCTCGTCGGGGTCGAAGGGCTCGTCCAGCTCATCCAGCAGGCTCAGCAAGCGTGCCTGCAATGCGGCGCGGGTCAATGCGGGTGCGGCAGTTCGACCTAAGTTCAGTACCTCGGCGCAGCGCACCACCTGACCGCAACGAGTCGCCACGTAATTCAGCGCCATCTGATGGTCGGCCTGATTGAAGTCGGCCACGCCATCGGCCAGCAAAAACGGCTGGATGTCGCGCATAAAGGCGTCGCAGGCGGTCATCAGGCAGCCGATATGGGCGTAGATGCCACCGATCACCAGTTGATCGCGGCCCAGCTCGGCCATCATGTGTTCCAGCGGCGAACGCTGAAAGGCGCTGTAACGCCACTTCACCAATACAGTGTCGTTCGGCTCCGGAGCCAACCCGGCGACGATCGCCTGGCGCTCTGGGTGCTGGGTAATGCCCGGCCCCCACATGTCGTTGAGCAGCGCCCGCTCGGCATCGCTTTGCACACCCGGCTGAGCGGTATACACCACTGGAATACCCAGCGCTTTGCACTGCGCGCGTACCGCTGCGAGGCGCTCAACTAGGGCACTGACAAAGGCGCTGTCGGCCTCCCAGAAGTCAGCGAAATACGCCTGCATATCGTGAATCAACAGCACCGCACGGGCTGGATCAAGGGTCCATTTGACCTTGTTCGGCGTCCATTCGCTGGGGGTTTGGTAGGTCTGCAGAGCCGGAATAGCCATGAAAATAAGGTCCTTATGCGATAGGGGCTGATTCAGTAGGAGCCAGATGCGCCGCAATGCGCTGGCGCAGTCGGGTCTTGTCGACTTTGCCGACGGCAGTCATGGGCAGCTTGTCGAGGTGTTCAAAACGGTCGGGCAGCTTGTAATCGGCCACGCCCAAACCGCGCAAAAACTTGCGCAGGGCGACGCTCTTGAGCGCCGGGTCACGGCTGACCACGAAGGCGCAGCTCTTCTCGCCCAGGGCCGTGTCGGGCATTGCCACCAGCGCCGCATGGGTGATTGCCGGATGCGCCATCAGCAGGTTTTCCACTTCTTCAGCGGCGATCTTCTCGCCACCCCGGTTGATCTGGTCCTTGATCCGCCCGACCACCTCCAGGTAGCCATCGGCGCGCAACCGCACCAGATCGCCGGAGCGGTAGAAACCCTCGGCATCGAAGGCCTGGGCGTTGTGTTCGGGGCTCTGGAAATAGCCGCGAATGGTGTACGGGCCACGGGTCAGCAGCGCGCCAACCTCACCGACCGCCACCGGGTTGCCGGCGCGGTCGAGCACGCGCACTTCATCGGCCGGGCTCATTGGGCAGCCCTGAGTGCCGTAGATCAGCGCCTCGTCATCATCAAGACGGGTGTAATTGACCAAGCCTTCGGCCATACCGAATACCTGTTGCAAGCGGCAGCCAAGCTCACTGCCGATGCGCCGCGCCTGCGCTTCGGGCAAACGCGCGCCACCGACCTGCAACAACTGCAGGCTGGCCAGTTCTGCCCGCTGTCCGGCAGCGGCCTGCAGCCACAGCGACAGGGCCGGCGGCACCAGAGCGGCAACACTTACCCGATGGCGGGCGATCAATGGGAAACAGGTAGCAGCTCCCGGATCGGCCGCCAGCACCACACAACCGCCGGCATAGAAAACACCCAGCGCGCCGGGCGAGCTCAGGGCAAAGTTGTGCGCCGCCGGCAGCGCGCAGAGGTAGCGGGTGTCGCGATCAAAGCCACAGATATCAACACTACGCCGAACGCTATAGGCGTAGTCGTCATGGGTGCGCGGAATCAGTTTCGGCGTACCGGTGCTGCCACCGGAAAGCTGGAAGAACGCCACCTGATCGGCCGGCGTCGGCGCATAAACATGCTGCGCGGCTACTGGCTCAAACCAAGTACTTAGTGAATGCGCTGGGTCTACATCGCCATCGAATAGCAGCGTGTCGAGCTCGGGAATGGCGACCTGCAATTGATCGAGGAAAGCGTCATCGACAAACAACGGATGCTGGCGACTGCCGATAAACAGCCGTGGCCGCACCTGCCCAGCGTAGGCCAGCAACTCCAAGCGGCTATGACTGAACAGTGCATTGACCGGGGCAACACCGGCCTTGAGCAGAGCAAAGAAGACGATATAAAACTCAGACTGATTAGCCAGCTGCACCAACGCCCGATCTCCCGGTGCGAAGCCCAGATTGGCCAAGCGCTGGGCCAGATATGTGGCTTGCACATCCAGCTCGGCATAGCTCAGCTGCCGTTCACCACAGATCAGCGCAATCGCCTCGGGCTGCGCCTGTACCTGCTTCTCCAGCAAGTGTGTCAGCGGCTCACTGCGCCAGTAACCGGCCTGGCGATAACGCGCGGCAAATTCCGCCGGCCAGGGTGTGAAAGGCACCAGACTCATAGCGCCTCCCGTTCCAGACCGAAGGCCGAGAGCATGGTGCCCAGCTTGTTGCCGGTCTCCAGCCACTCGGACTCCGGGCAGGACGCGGTCACCAGCCCTGCGCCAGCAAACAGGCGAACCCGCGTGTGCTCGACGATGCCGCAACGAATCACCACCACCCACTCGCCATTGCCATCGGCATCGCTCCAACCGACGATGCCGCCAAACACACCACGGTCGAAGGGTTCCAGTTCGGCGATCAACTGCTTGGCCGCAGCGGTAGGAAAACCACACAACGCTGGCGTTGGGTGTAATCGGCAAGCCAGGCTCAGCGCGGACGCCGGCGCAGCCAACTCACCGGAGATTTGCGTCGACAGATGCCAGAGCCGTGCGGTCTTCAGTAGCGAAGGCGAATCGGCGACATTCAGGCTGCGGCACAGCGGGCGCAGCTGACGGTCCAGTTCCTCGATCACCAGGCGATGCTCGTGCAGGTCCTTGGTCGATTGCAGCAACGCCTGCGCCACCCGCGCATCGGCAGCAGGGTCGGCCAGGCGTTTGGCCGAACCGGCCAGCGGATTGGAGGTGAACTGACAGCCCTGCTGACGCAGCAACAGTTCGGGGCTGGCGCCAATCAGCACGCCGCCATCCGGCAAGTCCATAGAAAAGTGGTAAGCCTCGGGATTCTGCTGGCGCAGCCCCTGGAACACCGTGGTGGCACAGGGTGCGTGATCGAATTCCAGCTGCAACAACCGCGACAGCACCACCTTGCTCACCTGGCCCCCGCGCAACACCTCAACCGCGCGACTGACGGCCTGCTTGAATCCGTTCTGATCCGGCTGTTCGGTGCATTGCCTGGCCTTGCCACAGGGCAAACCGCAGACTTTCGTTGGTGGCGCACCCGGCAATAAGCGCGAAACATGGCGCGGGACAAACAGGCTAGACGGTTGCCGTTTGTCGAAGGGAATCACCCCAACCACCAGCGGCTGACTTAAGCCTGCCACCCTGGCTTCGGCAAAGGCGGCTTCGACCGCCCGCTCAACCCCGTGACCATCATCACCCGCCGGCGCTTCGATAGCCTGGAAACAACCGCTGGCCTCAACCCCACCTTCGGGAGAATAGAACCGATAAGTGGGCGTATGGATACCGCTCCAAGGGGAGCCCCCATGAGCGGTACGCGTCAATGCATTCACTCCAACCTCCATATTTAACGCTAATACGAATAATTAGCATTCATATAAGGAGGGCAAAACTAACCACTCGCAGAAGTTGCGTCAATTTATTTCTAGGGCTCTAGCCCGAGGGTTACTGGGACGAAATGGCGCGAATTGTCGCCATCCGCGGCGAACCTGCTGCTCGCGCGCGGCTTTGGTCGACAAGTGCAGCGATCCCATTCGGATGAACGGGATCGCTGCTTTACCTAATCTGCCAACGGCATCGCAGAGCTGACACCGCAAGGGAACTTTTACCGGCCCCGCTCCGCCAGGATGCGCGTCGCGCCCTGGGTGTTCTGGCAGTACCAGAACACCCGACTGACCCCACGGGTGACCGCTACATAGGCCAGGCGCAGGCTTTCGTCCTGCATGGCTTGGTCGTAGCTGTTGCTGAAGAAGCCCGAATAGGCGTACAGCGCATTGCGCAGCGGGTGTGGGGTGGGCGGCATGCAGTCGTCGAGGATGATGGCCACTTCGGCCTGCAAACCCTTGGCGCGGTGAATGGTGTAGGCCTTGACCGGTAGCTTCTTGTCCAGTTGCGCAGTGATGGCCTTTAGCGGCTCGTTACGCCGGCTGAGCAGCAGCACCGCGTTACGTTCTTGGCTATTGCGCTCGGCGGCATGCGCGCATTGCTGCTGAATCTGTTTGATCAACTCGGGTAAGCGCGCCTTGCTGTCAAAACGCTGGATCAGGCGTACGCCGTGGTCGCCCGGCTGTGTGGCTTTGATCGCATGGCTGGCTTTGGCTTGCTTATGTTTTACGCCGCCGAGCAACGCTTCGGCGTCGCGGATAATCGGCTCGATTGAGCGGTAGTTGTTAGCCAGAGTAAGCACCTGGCTGTGCTTGGCCCGGCCTTTACCGGGGAAGTGCCGATCAAAGTCGATAAACAGCTCAGACGAGCTGCCACGCCAGCCGTAGATCGACTGCCAGTCATCACCAATCGCCATCAGGCTAACCGCACTACCCTGCTGCGTTTGCGCGCGTTGCACAGCCTGCAACCATTGCACGATCTGCGGCGAGATGTCCTGAAATTCGTCAATCAGCAGATGGCTAAACGGTGCCAGCAGCTGTGCAGGGATGCCCTGCCCACCGGCATTAAAGCGCGCGGTCAATTGCTGGAACGCAGCATTGAAGGTCAGTAACCCCTGCGCCTGTAAGCAGCGCTCGAAGTACGGCCAGAACAACAGCAAGGCTTCGCCGAACTCGCGCACATCCGCCGATCCCGCCAAGGTCTGCGGCTGCATGGCGCTAAGCACAATGCCAATGCTCTCGGCAAACCCCGCCTGGGCGTAGAACGCTTCATACAGCGGTGTAGCACTGAACTCGCCCGGCAACTTGTAGGCATCCAGCGGGGCTTTGCCCACGCGCTGGCTCTCGACCGCAGGCAACGGCAATTGCAGCAGGCCATGCACCTTCTGGCGGAACAACGTTTGCTCGGCATAGCACTGCTGATAGGCCTGTTTGAGCAGGCGTTGCTGAGCTGGGCGCAAGCGACTGGCGGTTAGCGGATTGTCCAGCTCACGGCCGGCCGCTTGCGGGTCATCCATCTGTTCGAACCAACGCGGGTTATCGAGCAGGCTTTTGGCCACAGCGCCCATTGCCGAGTGAAAAGTCCGCACACACTGGCGCGCCTGGGCGGCATCGAATGGGTAGTTGAAGAAGCCAAGCACCTTGAGCAACTGCGCACGCAGTTCGGCACAGGACACATTGGTGAAGGAAATTACCGTGAGCTGCTCAGGCTTGATGCCCAGGTGGCAGAACATAAACACCACCCGCAGCACCAGCGTGGTGGATTTGCCCGAGCCAGCCCCGGCAAAGATGCGCGTCAGTGGATGATTGCTGAGGACCATCGCCCACTGCTCATCCGATGGCGCGCTGAGCAAACCGGCGCTCACCGCCCGCGCCACCTGCTCGCGCATGCTCTGGCTGCTGGCAGCGTCGACCGCGAGCATGGCCGGCCCGTAAACCCCTTGAACGCTGGTTTTACTGGCGGCGCGACGCGATTTAGCCGGCTGTTTAGCAGTGCTCGGCTTGCTTTTACCCGCGGCAGGCTTCTTTGCTCGCGCGGTCGGTTTTTTTAGCGGAGCCGTCGCTTCGCGCTCGGCACGCAGATACGCTGTGGTGTGGGGAAAGTAGTGCGCCAGAGCAGCGGCAATGCGCCGCTTGTAGCGCTGAACAGCAGAAGGCATCCAACGACCCAGTCATGCAGATAGATCGTTGAATGATAAGTGCTTTTTACGTCGAGCTGGTGATTGGCGGGCGAACTGACACAACGCGTGCTCACCCGCCAGCATCAGCACATTGTCAGTCAAGCATGCCGACATAACGTGGGTGGCTGGCAACCCGCTCCAGCCAGGTGCGGATTGCCGGGTACGGAGTCAGATCGAAACCGCCTTCATCGGCCACATGGGTGTAGGCATACAAGGCAATATCGGCAATCGAGAACTCTTCGCCCACCAGATAAGCGGTGCGCTGTAGCTGTTTCTCCATCACCTTCAGCGCCTTGTAACCGCGAACATGGCACTCCTCGTACTCACTGCGACGGGCCTCTGGCAGGCCCTGATATAGCTGAATAAAACGCGCCACCGCCACATAAGGTTCATGGCTGTACTGCTCGAAGAACTGCCATTGCAGCACTTGGGTGCGCAAGCGTGGCTCAGTCGGCAAGAACTCACTGCTATCCGCGAGGAAATTGAGGATCGCATTGGACTCCCACAGGCAGGTGCCGTCTTCCAGCTCCAGCACCGGAATCTTGCCATTGGGGTTCTTGGCCAAAAACGCGTCGCTCTGGGTCTCGCCCTTGAGGATATCGACCGCTATCCACTCATAAGGCTGATCCAGCAGGTGCAGCATCAGTTTGATCTTGTAGCAGTTGCCCGAACGGTAATCACCGTAAACCTTGACCATATCCCCTCCTCCTACTGAGTCCTCATTTACTCGCTTGCACCTGGCGGATCACTTCAGCTAAACGCTTGAGGCCTTCACCCAAACGCTCCGGTGCAACGTGGCTGAAATTAAGCCGCAAATAGCCAGGATTGGCGTCCGGGTCGATAAAGAACGGTTCGCCCGGCATAAACGCCACATTCTGCGCCAACGCCGGCGCCAGCAACGTGCGGGTGTCCAGCGGTTGCTTGAGCGTCAGCCAGAAGAACAAGCCACCCTGAGGAACCTGCCAGTCGGCTAGATCGCTGAAATGCTCTTCCAGCACCGCCTGCATGGCATCACGGCGAATGCGATAAAAGTCGCGCAGCTCGGCCAGATGGCCGCGGTATTTCTCGCTGCCCAGCCACTGCAGCGCTTGCCATTGGCCGATGCGGTTGGTGTGCAGGTCTGCCGACTGTTTCAGTCGCAGCAAATAGGGGTAAAGGTCCGGGGTGGCGATCAGGTAACCCACGCGCAGGCCCGGGAGCAACGTTTTCGACACGGTGCCGGTATAGATCCAGCTGGCCTTCTGCAGGCGGCTGACAATCGGCGTAGCACTACCTTCGTCAAACACCAGCTCACGGTAAGGCTCATCTTCAATCAGGGTCACGCCGAACTCGTCCAACAGAGCGGCTACGGCGTCGCGTTTGGCTTCGCTGTAACGCACCGCTGATGGGTTTTGAAAGGTCGGGATTAGATAGGCAAATGCAGGTTTATGGTTCTGCAGACGCTCACGCAACGCATCAATCCGCGGGCCATCGGCTTCCTGCGGGACAGCAATGCAGTCGGCACCAAACAGCTGGAAGGCTTGCAGCGCGGCAAGGTAGGTCGGCGCTTCGAGCAGTACTTCGGTACCCGGATCGATAAACAGCTTGCTGGCCAAATCGAGGGTTTGCTGCGAGCCGCTGACAATCAGCACCTGACTGGCGTCGCAAGGTACGCCAAGAGCACGCGCCTCAGCGGCAATCGCCTCACGCAGCGCCGGCTCACCTTCGCTCATGCCGTACTGGCCCATGCTCGTCGGCATTTCAGCCCACTCGACCTTCGGCAACATCGGCTCGGCAGGCAAGCCGCCAGCAAATGACATGACTTCCGGACGCTGCGCCGCGGCAAGAATTTCACGGATCAAGGAGCTTTTCAGGCGGGCAACACGTTCGGAGAAGGCCATGGATATCACCGGTAGCAAAGGCAAATAAAAATAGGTCAAACTGTTTGACCGAAACTACGACGACCAGACTGGATACGTCAATATGCTTGACCTTAAAAATCCAACCACTCAGCAGACTGCCATGGAAGCCTTCTTCTTTGGCTATCAAGCCTTCACCGCCAAAGCCGATGAAATGCTGGCGCGCCGTGGCCTGTCGCGGGTGCATCACCGCATCCTGTTTTTTATCGCCAAGTACCCAGGCCTGAGCATGAAAGAACTGCTCGGCTATCTGGGCGTCAGCAAGCAAGCGCTGAACACACCACTGCGCCAGCTGCTGGAAATGGACCTGGTGCAAAGTCTTGCCGCCGAGAACGACAAGCGCAAACGCCTACTCGGTTTTACCGCCGAAGGCGCCAAGCTAGAACAGGCGCTGCGCCGCGAGCAGGCCAAGCTGTTACAGCGGGCCTTTAATGAAGTCGGAGAAGAAGCTGTCAGTGCTTGGCTGCAGGTCAACCAGACGTTGGGCAATAGCCACCCGAACAGCTCGCCCGACAACTGAACACACCAACGAGCGCAGACTAGCGACCTAACTGTACCGACCAGCAGTTGCACACTAAAGACTGTACCGCTCATTGCCTGCATCGCTGTACCGCGACGCCCTGTCCATCTGTCCCTAGGCTGATCAGCACTGCCCCTGAGTGCTGCGCCATGACCACCGAATTGTTGCTCGCCTTTATCGCCTTTGCCTTTGTCACCTCGGTGACGCCGGGCCCTAACAATATGATGCTGCTCTCCAGCGGGGTGAATTTCGGCCTGCGCCGCAGCCTGCCGCACATGTTCGGCATCAGCCTGGGCTTTATGCTGCTGGTAGCTTCGGTCGGCCTCGGCTTGGGCCAGCTGTTCGAACAAATGCCACTGCTGTATGACGTGTTGCGCTATCTGGGCGCGGCCTACCTGCTGTACCTGGCCTGGAAAATTGCTAACTCCGGCGCACCAGACAGCCAAGCCACAACGCGCAGCAAACCGTTCAGCTTTTTGCAGGCAGCTGCGTTCCAATGGGTCAACCCGAAAGCCTGGATCATGGCCATCGGCGCTATCACCACCTATACACCGCAGGAGAATTTCGTGGTCAATGTCCTGCTGATCGCCGCACTATTCGCTCTGGTCAACTGCCCTAGCGTCGGTCTGTGGACGGTCGCCGGTAGCCTGCTGCGCAACTGGCTGAGCAACGCCCGAGCGCTGCGCATCTTCAATATCGGCATGGCCTTACTGCTGGTAGCCTCGCTGTACCCCATCTTCGCCGACACTGGACTGCTCTGATGCACGACCTGTCACAACCACGTCTACGCCCCCTGGCGGACACCTCGCCCTCTGCGATCGTCGCCGGCTTTATTGCCATGCTCACTGGCTATACAAGCTCACTGGTGCTGATGTTTCAGGCAGGCCAGGCTGCCGGACTGACTAACGGGCAAATTTCATCGTGGATCTGGGCGCTGTCGATTGGCATGGCGCTCTGCTGCATCGGCCTGTCGCTGCGCTATCGCGCGCCGATCATGATCGCCTGGTCCACACCCGGCGCAGCACTGCTGATCACTAGCCTGCCCGGCGTGCCCTACAGCGAAGCAATTGGTGCGTATATCTTCGCCTCGGCGCTGATTGTGCTGATCGGTCTGACCGGCACCTTTGACCGCCTGATGCGCCGCATCCCTGCCTCCATCGCCGCCGCTCTGCTGGCCGGCGTGCTGTTCAAGATCGGTCTGGAAATCTGCGTGGCCGCCGAGCAGCAACCGCTGCTGGTGGTGGCCATGCTGCTCGCCTACCTGCTGGGTAAACGCCTGCTGCCGCGCTATGCGGTGCTCGCGGCGCTGATCGTTGGCAGCGGACTGGCCGGAGTCTTCGGCCTACTCAATTTTGAACACTTCGAGCTGCAACTGGCGGTACCGGAATGGACCACGCCAAGCTTCTCCCTGGCCGCCGTTATCAGCATCGGTATCCCGCTGTTTATCGTCGCCATGGCCTCGCAGAACTTACCAGGCATGGCCGTGCTGAGGGCCAATGGCTATGACGTGCCGGCCAGCCCGCTGTTAACAACGACAGGATTAACCTCAATACTGCTCGCCCCGTTCGGCAGCCATGGCATCCATATGGCCGCTATCAGCGCGGCGATCTGCGCCGGCCCGGAAGCCCACGAAGACCCGAAAAAACGCTACACCGCCGCCATCTGGTGCGGGGTGTTCTATGGCATCGCCGGCATCTTCGGCGCAACCCTGGCGGCGCTATTTGCTGCTCTACCCAAGGCGCTGATCCTCTCCATCGCCGCGCTTGCGCTGTTCGCGTCGATCATCGGCGGTCTGACCCAAGCCATGAGCGAGCCGAAAGAGCGCGAAGCGGCGCTGATCACCTTTCTGGTAACCGCCTCAGGCATGACCCTGTTCTCAGTGGGTTCGGCGTTCTGGGGGATTGTTGCGGGGCTGCTGACCTTGGCGATTCTTAACTGGGGTAAGCGGGAGGCATGATTAACAAAGATAGGTATAAAAAAATGGCCGGGAGCGATTTTTAACGTCGCGAAGCGACGGCCCGAAGGGTGTCGGCCATGGATGGTACGCCATAAAAAACGGGCTTATGCGACGCATAAGCCCGTTTTTGTTACAGCCGCTGTACTTAGCCGCGCTGGCGCTTAGGCAGCACGTCTTTGAGCTTGGCGTGCATACCGCGCAGGGTTTTCTCGGTGCTTTCCCAATCGATGCAGGCATCGGTGATCGACACGCCGTACTTGAGCTGGCTCAAGTCCTTAGGAATCGACTGCGCGCCCCAGCCCAAGTGGCTTTCCACCATCAGGCCGACGATCGACTGGTTGCCTTCGAGAATCTGGTTAGCCACATTGTCCATTACCAGCGGTTGCAGAGCCGGGTCCTTATTGGAGTTGGCGTGGCTGCAATCGACCATGATGTTCGGGCGTATGCCGGCTTTGGTCAGTTCCTGCTCACAAACGGCAACACTGACCGAGTCGTAGTTAGGCTTGCCGTTGCCACCGCGCAACACCACGTGACCGTAGGCATTGCCTTTGGTGGTGACGATGGACACGCCACCTTCCTGGTTGATGCCGAGGAAACGGTGCGGGCTGGAAACTGACTGCAGGGCGTTGATCGCCACAGTCAGACCGCCATCGGTGCCGTTTTTAAAGCCCACAGCCGAGGACAGGCCAGAGGCCATCTCGCGGTGAGTCTGCGATTCGGTGGTACGTGCGCCAATGGCCGACCAGCTGATCAAATCCTGCAAATATTGCGGCGAGATCGGGTCAAGCGCTTCGGTAGCGGTTGGCAGGCCCATTTCAGCCAGGTCACGCAACAACGTGCGACCGATGTGCAGCCCATCCTGGATCTTGAAAGAGTCATCCATGAACGGATCGTTGATCAGGCCTTTCCAACCCACGGTGGTACGCGGCTTTTCAAAATACACCCGCATGACCAGATACATGCTGTCCGACAGTTCAGCCGCCAGCGCTTTGAGGCGCCCTGCATACTCGTGGGCAGCCTTAATGTCGTGGATCGAGCACGGCCCAACCACCACGAAAAGGCGATGATCCTTGCCATCGAGAATATTGCGGATTACCTCACGACCACTGGCAACCGTGCGCAGAGCAGCTTCGGTCAGCGGAATTTCACGCTTGAGCTCTGCGGGGGTTATCAGGGTCTCGTTGGAGGCAACGTTCAGGTCATCAATCGGTAAATCAGCCATCGTGCTATTCATCAGTCAGAGTCATCAGGTCACGGGTGCCGGCCGCCAGCGATCCCCGTGTGGCGGAGCACAGCAATATGAGCACAGCGGGGAAGCCGAACCTTAGCGCGTAAAGGCCTGGCTCGACAATGGGCTTGGTGGCTTAAGCCGCGCCGACAGGACGATTCGACTAACTCAGGCTGGCGCGGGAGAATTCTGCGGCATGCTGGCTGATCCACTCCTGCGCAACCGCCTCAACAGTCAGGCTGCAGCCCAGCTCCTGCTCACGCTGATGGCGATAATGTTCGATCTGACAGACCTGTTCGACCATGCGTGCGCGAAACAAGGTGTCCTCATCAACGAAAGCGATGCCGACCAGATACTGACCCTCTTGCTTACAGCACCAGGCAACGACACCTGGATAACAGGCATGCTCGCCAAATAGCGGAATTCGCATTTCGACGGCGGTACCACGGCGGAATGCGCGCTTGGAGTTGCAAGCCACACCGCCGAGGCTGATATTGTTAAGCCGCTGTTTCGGTACGCAAGCCTGCTTACGTACCACCAATTCAACCGGCATATCGCTGGGATGACGCAGAAAGTGACGCATCGGTTACGACCTCGGATGCCATCAATTTGATACCACATTGAGCAGTATAGTGACTGAGCTGGAACTGACCGATCTAGATGCAGACCGCCATCTGCTCGACCTACCCGGCACCTCACTGCTGATATTTACCAGCATAGGTTGTGCCAGTTGCCGTTGGGCGCGCCGTGAACTGCCTAAATTACCGCTGCCAATACAGCGCCTGGCCTGGGTCGATGCAGCCAACAGCGGCGGTTTAGTGACGCGCTACGAGGTATTTCATCTACCCGCGCTATTCGTGGTACGGGATGGCCAATTTTATGGCGCGCTACAGAGTCGCCTGCACACAGCCGAACTTATTCAGGCGCTGGACACTGCCCTGTCGCGCCCCGCAGAGGAACTACCTTGATGAATGCAGCACCACGCATAGGCATTATCGGCTCCGGCGCGATTGGCGGTTTTTATGGCCTGATGCTGGCTCGCGCCGGTTTTGATGTGCATTTTCTGCTGCGCAGCGAATTTGCCGCAGTCGCCAGTCAAGGGCTGCAGGTCAATAGCGCCGTACACGGCAACCTGTACCTGAATAACGTGCAGGCTTACCAGTCGGCGGCCGATATGCCGCCCTGCGACTGGCTGCTGATCGGCGCCAAGACCACCAGCAATGCCGAACTGGCTCCGTTAATCAGCCAGGCCGCCGCGCCTGGCGCCAAGGTAGTGCTGATGCAGAATGGCCTAGCCGTGGAAGACGAACTGCGTCCGCTGCTGCCAGACTCGCTGCACCTGCTGGGCGGCCTTTGCTATATCTGCGCCCATCGCAGCGCACCGGGGGTGGTCGAGCACCAGGCCCTAGGCAACGTCAACCTGGGCTATCACTCAGGCCCGGCGAGTGATGCCGACAGTCGTCAGCAGATCCTCGAGCAAGGCAGTGCGCTGTTTCAGGCTGCAGGGCTGGACTCCACTGCCATGGCCGAACTCAACCAGGCGCGCTGGCAGAAACTGGTGTGGAACGTGCCCTATAACGGCCTGGCCGTGCTGCTGAACAGTGCCACCACGGCGCTGATGGGCAACGCCGATAGCCGCGCACTGATCGAGGCGATCATGCAAGAAGTGGTGGATGCCGCCGGCGCCTGTGGTTATCAGTTACCTGCAGGCTTTGCCGGCAAGCTGCTGGCGGCCACCGACCGCATGCCGGATTATCTGCCAAGCATGTATCACGACTTTGCCCTGCAGCGCCCGCTGGAACTGCACGCCATTTATGCCGCGCCGTTGGCCGCAGCGGCAAAGACCGGCTGCGCCATGCCACGCACCGAGATGCTTTATCAGACCCTGCGTTTCCTCGAACAACGCGCGCAATAGGACACAGCCATGAGCAAGGGATTAGGCGACAAACTGGTACTGGCAATCTCCTCGCGGGCGCTGTTCGACCTGCGCGACAGCCATCAGATCTATGAAAGTCAGGGCGTCGAGGCCTATCGCCAATATCAGATCGAACACGAGGACGAGATACTCCCTCCGGGTGATGCCTTTCCTCTGGTGGAAAAACTCCTGGCACTGAACACGACCCTCAAACAGCAGCGGGTCGAAGTCATTCTGGTTTCGCGCAATAGCGCCGACACCGGCCTGCGTGCGTTCAACTCGATTCAGCATTACGGTCTGGGCATCTCGCGCGCCGCTTTTGTCGGGGGTCGCAGTCCCGACCCTTACCTGGCAGCGTTTGGTTGCCACCTGTTTCTCTCCACCCATGCTGAAGACGTGCGCAGTGCTTTACGTTCAGGGTTTGGTGCAGCCACTATCCTTTCCGGTGGTGCGCGGCGCGCTGCGAGCAATGAACTGCGCATCGCCTTCGACGGGGACGCCGTGCTGTTTTCCGATGAATCCGAACGGGTCTATCAGCAGGCCGGATTGGAAGCCTTCCAGAGTCACGAGCGCCAGTCGGCCCGTGAGTTGCTCGGCGGTGGACCGTTCAAGCCGTTCCTCGCCGCCCTGCACCGTTTGCAGCAGGAATTTCCCGAAGAGCAGTGCCCGATTCGCACGGCGCTGGTTACCGCGCGCTCGGCCCCGGCCCATGAGCGGGTGATTCGTACGCTGCGTGAATGGAATATTCGGTTGGATGAATCCTTCTTCCTCGGCGGCCTGGAAAAATCCGCGATACTGGAAACCTTCGGCGCTGACGTCTTCTTCGACGACCAGACCGGCCACTGCGAAAAAGCCAGCAAAGTCGTGCCCACCGGCCATGTCCCGCATGGCATCAGCAACGAGCCACAACTTTAAATCCACGCCCGAGGGTGCTCAGTCGCCCTCGCCGCTTAAACCTTTCCCTCGTATATAACCATTCGTCCTCAAAACCTCGGCTTTCTTTGACTTATTGCTTGCGCTGCTAAGCTCAGATCAGGCCTGCCAGTCTGGCAGTCAAGGAGGCCGAATGATTCGCTCGATTCTCTATGCAACCGACCTCGGCCTATACGCCCCCTACATCCTGCAGCATGCACTAGCACTGACTCGTTCCTTCAATGCCAGCCTGTATGTGGTGCACGCGGTGGAGCCCATGGGCCTGTTTGCCGAGTCAGTGCTGCAAACCTACCTGGATGAAGAGCGGCTCAAAGAATTACGCACCAACGGCCTGAGTACGGTAATGGCAAGTATCGAACAACGGGTGCTGGAAGGCTTTCGCGATGAGATCGGCGAAGCCCTGCATGACCTTGAGCTGATCAAGGCAGTGCGCGTGGTACAGGGCGATCCACCGCTGGTGATACTCGATGAAGCGCAGCAACTCGGCGTGGATTTGCTGGTCCTAGGTAGCCACAGTCACGGCACGGATATGGACATTCCACTGGGGCGCACCGCGTCGCGGCTGGTGCAGCTGTCCGAAGTACCGGTGTACCTGGTGCCAATGCTGCAACACCGCAGCCGCGGTGACCTTTAAACAAGCGCTGCACATTCTATTTTTTGGTCTAGATTTAATGCTTCAATCATCATTATGGTTATATAAAACGCCGGTAACCTGAACGGCTGTCTTTTTGCTTTGAGGGATTTTTATGAAGCTTCAGCAACTGCGCTACATCTGGGAAGTCGCGCATCACGACCTCAACGTTTCTGCCACGGCACAAAGCCTCTACACCTCGCAGCCCGGTATTAGCAAACAGATCCGCCTACTCGAAGATGAACTGGGGGTTGAAGTATTCGCCCGCAGCGGCAAACACCTGACCCGCATCACCCCGGCAGGCGAGCGCATCATCAATACTGCCGGCGAGATCCTGCGCAAGGTCGAAAGCATCAAGCAGATCGCTCAGGAATTCTCCAACGAGAAGAAAGGCACCCTGTCCATCGCCACCACCCACACCCAGGCGCGCTATGCATTGCCCCCGGTTATCAGCGCGTTTATCAAGCAGTACCCGGACGTGTCACTGCACATGCACCAAGGCACGCCGATGCAGATCGCTGAAATGGCTGCCGATGGCACCGTCGACTTCGCCATCGCCACCGAAGGCCTGGAGCTGTTCAATGACCTGATCATGATGCCCTGCTACCGCTGGAACCGCTGCGTAGTTGTGCCCCAGGGCCACCCACTGACCAAACTACCGAAGCTGACTCTGGAGGCTCTGGCCGAATATGCCATCGTCACCTACGTGTTTGGCTTTACCGGCCGCTCCAAGCTCGACGAAGCCTTCAGCCATCGCGGCCTGACGCCGAAAGTGGTGTTTACCGCCGCCGACGCCGACGTGATCAAGACTTATGTACGCCTGGGCCTGGGCGTCGGCATCGTGGCCAAGATGGCGGTCGATGCCAAGCTCGACCCGGATCTGGTGGTACTGGATGCCGGCGACCTGTTCGAAGCCAGCGTGACCAAGATCGGCTTCCGTCGCGGCACCTTCCTGCGCGGTTTCATGTGTGACTTTATCGAGAAGTTCGCCCCGCACCTGACCCGCGACGTCATGGCCAAAGCCGTGCAGTGCCACAGCAAGGTTGAACTGGAAGAACTGTTTGAGGGCGTGGAACTGCCGCTGCACTGAAGCAACCTGCGAGTATGAAAAAGCCCGTCCAAGTGACGGGCTTTTTCATACTCGGCCATACCTATTCAGTCGCTTTCAGCTCTTTGCCATGGGCAAAGTTGACCCACCAGCCGAAGGCACCTGCGGTAAAGAACATGATGATGCTGTAGATCGCCGCTGGGATCGACATAGTGGCGTTGTTCAGCAGCATTGGGCTCAGCGCCAGGGCAATTGCCAGGGTGCCATTATGAATACCGATCTCCATGCCGATGGCAATCGACTGGCGCAGGCTCAACTTCAACAACCGCGGCACCCAGTAACCCACCGCTAGGCTGATCAGGTTGAAGGCCAGCGCCGCCCCGCCCACCAGAGGCGCGTAGTCAACGAAGGTCTGCCAATCCTTGACCACCGCCAGGATGATGATGATCAGCAGAAACAGTGCCGAGATGATCTTCACCGGCTTCTCCATGCGCGCAGCAAAGCCAGGAAAACGGCTGCGTATCCAGATACCAATGGCCACCGGGCCGAGCACGATGACAAACACCTGCACGACCTTGGTGAACTGCAACGGTAGGGCCTGATCGCCCTCCATAAAGTAGGCCAGCGACAGGTTGACGATCAGCGGCATGGTCAACACCGCGATCACCGAGTTAACTGCCGTCAGGGTGATATTCAGCGCCACGTCACCATGGGCCAGATGGCTGTAGAGATTGGCTGTGGTGCCGCCGGGCGAGGCGGCCAAGAGCATCAGACCAACCGCCAGCGCCGGAGCCAGACCAAAGGCCTTGGCCAGAAAGAAGCACACCACGGGCAGCAGCAACAATTGGCAGCTCAAGCCGATCAGTACCGGTTTGGGAAACTTCACCACCCGAGCAAAATCCGCCAGGGTCAGCGACAAGCCCAGGCCGAGCATGATGATGCCCAGGGCAATGGGCAGAAACAGAGTCAATAACGGGTCAGCTGTCACGGCTTGCTTACTCCTCAGTCAAAGCGCTCGTCGATCTTGAACAGCGGCGTAGAACACTGCAGTGACTTTAGTGGCCAATCGTGTGAAAGAAATGGCGAGGTATAAAAAAAGCGCCCAGATGGGCGCCTTTTTATTGCTGAATGAAATTAGATCGCCGTAGCGCCGCCATCCACCGCCAGCGCCTGGCCGGTGGTGAAGGCCGCGTTATCGCAGCACAGGTAAAGTACTGCGGTGGCAATTTCCTCGACCTTGCCAATGCGCCCGACCGGGTGCATGGCGGCAGCGAATTCGCCCTTCTTCGGGTCAGCTTCATAGGCACGGCGGAACATATCGGTGTCGATCACCGCTGGGCAAACTGCGTTGACCCGAACTTTCTTCTTCGCATATTCGACCGCTGCCGATTTGGTCAGGCCGATCACCGCATGCTTGGAGGCGGCATAGATGCTCATCTTCGGCGCAGCGCCCAGGCCGGCTACCGACGCGGTGTTGACGATCGCGCCACCACCCTGCGCCAGCAACAGCGGGATCTGGTGCTTCATGCACAGCCACACACCTTTGACGTTAACGCCCATGATGGCGTCGAACTCGCTTTCGCTGCCCTCGGCCAGCTTGCCTTTCTCGATCTCGATGCCGGCGTTGTTGAAGGCATAGTCCAGGCGCCCGTATGCGCCCAGCGTACGTTCCATCAGCACCTTGACCTCGGCGTCACGGGTCACGTCGCAGCGCACAAACAGCGCATCGCCGCCGGCCTCACGGATCAGCGCGACTGTCGCCTCGCCGCCCGCCACATCAACGTCGGACACCACTACCTGCAGGCCTTCGTTGGCGAATGCCAGTGCCGTGGCACGACCAATACCAGCAGCACCACCGGTGACCAGGGCAACCCGGCCGGAAAAGCTAAAGCTCATCTGCGTGTCCTCGCAAGGATTTAGAAACTGTATCGAGTCTAATCAGCTCCCAGCTCGCAAGGCAGCACTATCAAACTGCTGGTGATGGCTTCATCCAAATTAGTGATTAACACCCCTGCACGCCTATCACTCGAATGGATTAACAACCATTCGAGTGATAGGCAAATCTTGCCCATCGCACCGCTAAGGGCTATCAACAGTCTTTCCGCTCAGTGAGTACCTGCCATGACTGCACCACTCAATCGCCAGTTCCTGCTTGCCCAACGCCCGGTCGGCCTGCCCAGCCGTGAGACTTTCAGCTATGTCGAAACCAGTATCGGCGAACCCGGCCCTGGGCAGATCCTGGTGAAAAACGCCTACCTGTCACTGGACCCAGCCATGCGTGGCTGGATGAACGATGCCAAGTCCTATATCCCACCAGTCGGCATTGGTGAGGTGATGCGCGCATTAGGCGTGGGTGAAGTGGTGGCCTCGCAGCACCCGGACTTTGCCGTGGGTGACCATGTAAACGGTGCCCTCGGTGTGCAGGATTATTTCCTGGGTGAGCCCAAGGGCTTCTACAAGGTTGACCCCAAGCGCGCGCCACTGCCGCTGTTCCTGTCCGCCCTGGGCATGACCGGCATGACCGCCTACTTCGCCCTGCTTGATGTTGGCGCGCCGCAAGCCGGTGAAACCGTGGTGATTTCCGGTGCAGCCGGCGCAGTCGGCAGCATTGCCGGGCAGATCGCCAAGCTCAAAGGCTGCCGCGTAGTCGGCATCGCTGGCGGCGCAGACAAGTGCAAATTCCTGGTCGACGAACTCGGTTTTGACGGCGCCATCGATTACAAGAATGAAGATGTAGTCACCGGCCTCAAGCGCGAGTGCCCAAAAGGCGTGAACGTGTATTTCGACAACGTCGGCGGCGATATTCTCGATGCCGTACTCACTCGCCTGGCCTTCAAGGCGCGAGTGATCATTTGCGGGGCGATTAGCCAGTACAACAACAAGCAGGCTGTCAAAGGCCCGGCCAACTACCTCAACCTGCTAGTCAACAGCGCGCGCATGGAAGGCATGGTGGTGATGACCTACGCCCCACGCTTCGCCGAAGCGGCTGCGGAGATGGGCGGCTGGATGGCCAGCGGCAAGCTGAAATCCAAGGAAGATATCGTCAGCGGCCTGCAGACCTTCCCGGAGACTTTGCTCAAGCTGTTCAGCGGCGAGAACTTCGGCAAGCTGGTGCTGAAGGTCGACTAAGCGCCAGATTCCGTTTTGGGTACGAGGGGCTTTAGCCGCGACTCTATCGCAGCTAAAGCCCCTCCCACAGGCTCAGTTTGTAGCCCGGATGCAATCCGGGGAGATTTATTGCCTGCCACACCGTTCCCGGATTACATCCGGACTATGCCGCCACGTCCTCGATATGCGGCTTTATTGGCCGCCAGCGGCGCAGCAGCATATACAGGGTCGGGATCACAAACAGGGTGAAGAAGGTGCCGACCAGCAGGCCGCCGACAATCACCATGCCGATCTGCTGACGGCTTTCTGCACCCGCGCCCGTGGCAACCGCCAATGGCAGTGAACCCAGTACCATTGCCCCGGTAGTCATCAGGATAGGGCGTAGACGTTGTACTGACGCCTCAATCACCGCACCGCGTAGTTCATGCCCCTGACGCAACAGCACGTTGGCGAATTCGACGATCAGGATGCCGTGCTTGGTAATCAGACCGATCAGCGTCACCAGGCCGATCTGCGAGTAGATGTTCAAGGTGCCGCCGAACAAGATCAGCGCCAACAAAGCCCCTGCCATCGACAACGGCACGCTGAAGAGAATGATCAACGGGTCGGTAAAGCTCTCAAACTGCGCCGCCAGCACCAGGAAGATAAACGCCAATGCAAGCGCGAAGATCAGTGCAATACCGGCGCTGGACTCCTTGAAGTCCCGCGAGGTGCCGGTGTAGTCGTATTGGGTCTCGGCTGGAAACACCGTGCGCGCGGTGCGCTCCAGATGCGTTAGGGCTTCGCCGAGGGTGTAGCCGCTACCGACGTTGGCGCTCACCGTCACTGCACGCAACTGGTTGAAGTGATTGAGCTCGCGCGGCGCCACGGTTTCACGCACCTCGATCAGGTTGGACAGCTGCACCATGCCGTCATCGCGGCCGCGCACATAGACGCGGTCGAGATCCTGCGGGTTGCTGCGGTCCACACCCTGCAACTGCACCAGCACGTCGTACTGCTCGCCGTTCTGCTTGAAGCGCGTCACCTGGCGGCTGCCGAACAGGCTTTCAAGGCTGCGGCCAATGGTGGCCACATCAGTGCCCACTGCCACGGCCTGCTCGCGGTTGACCGATACTTTGAGCTGCGGCGCGTTGAGTTTCAGATCGCTGTCCAGGCTTTCCAGCCCCGGATAATCACGCAACGCACTGAGCAGCTCATCGACATAGCCCTGCAGCTCGCTGTACTCCATCGACGAGCGAATCACGAAATTCACCGGTTGATTACGCGCGCTCTGCCCCAGTGGCGGCCGATTGACCGGGAATGCCCGAAAACCGGCGATATTCTGCAGCTTGGGCAGCAGCTCGTTGCGAATCTCGAACTGACTGCGCGAACGGTCGGCCCAATCTTCCAGCTTCATAAAGGAAATGCCCTGAGCCACAGTCGGAAAACCGGCGATGACCATATAGCGGTTGGTCTCAGGGATGCTGGCGTAAGCCGCTTCGATCTCACGGGCATAACGCCCGGTGTAGTTGATGGTGGCGCCATCCGGGCCGTTGAATACGCCGATGATGGTGCCGGTGTCCTCGGTCGGTGCCAGCTCGGACTTCAACCCAGAGAACAGCAGCAGACAGGCCACTACGGTCAATAGCAGCACGCCGACCACCAGCACCCAGGCGCTCAGCGCCTTGGCCAGCAGGTGTTTGTAGCGGTAGGTCAGGCCGTTGAGGAAGTCTTCGATCAGGTTGTACAAGCGGTTATGCCGCTCGCCAGCCTGATGCGGCTTGAGCAACAACGCGCACATCATCGGCGTCAGCGTCAGGGCGACAAACCCCGACACCAGCACCGCCCCGGCCAGGGTCCAGGCGAACTCGGTAAACAGCTTGCCCGTGGTGCCCTGCATAAAGCCGATAGGCGCAAACACCGCTGCCAGAGTCATGGTCATGGCGATCACCGCAAAGGCAATCTCGCGGCTACCCTTGAGCGCCGCCTGCAGCGGCTGCATGCCCTCCTCGATATGCCGATGGATGTTCTCCAGCATGACGATGGCATCGTCCACCACCAGGCCGATGGCCAGCACCATCGCCAGCAGCGTCAGGGTGTTGATGGTGAAGCCCATCAGCGACATCAGGGCAAACGCGCCGATCAGCGACACCGGAATGGTCACCAGCGGAATGATGGTGGCACGCAGCGAGCGCAGGAAGATAAAGATGATCAGGATGACCAGCCCCACCGCTTCCCAGATGGTGATAAACACGTTGTCGATCGACTCGCGGATAAACAGCGAATTGTCGTTGGCCACCGCCATTTCCATGCCTTCTGGCAGTAACGCTCGTACATCTGGCAAAGCCTCGGCGAGGCCGTCGGAGATATCCAGCGGATTGGCCGTAGCCTGCTTGATCATGCCCATCGACACCGCCGGCTGGCCCTTGTAACGAACGATGCTGCGCTCGTCCTGCGCACCGATTTCGGCATAGCCGACATCCGTTAGCCGAAGCAAATAGCCGCGTGAGTCATCCAGAATCAACTGATTGAACTGCTCCGGGGTGTTCATGTCGGTTTCCGAGAGCACGGTAAACTCGCGCTGCTGCGACTCGATGCGCCCAGCCGGAATTTCCACGTTCTGCCGGCGCAGGGCGTCTTCCACGTCCTGCACGGTGAGGTTGTGCGCGGCAAGTTTCTCGGGATCAAGCCAGATACGCATGGCGAAGGTGCGCGCGCCACGAATCTGCACTTCGGAGACGCCGGGAATGGTTTGCAGGCGATCCTTGATCACCCGCTCCAGCACGTCGGTGATCTCCATGGCGCTATAGCGTTCGCTGTAGAACGCGATCCAGATCACCGGCTGGGCATCGGCCTCGACCTTCTGCACGATGGGCTCGGCGATTTCATCCGGCAGTAAACCGCGCACGCGGCCCAGGCGGTCGCGAACATCGTTGGCGGCTTCATCGGAGTTGCTGCCAAGGCGAAACTGCGCAGTGATCTGGGTGTTTTCCGAGCGGCTAATGGAGCTGACAAAATCCAGCCCGTCGATGCCGGACAGCACATCCTCAATCGGCTGAGCAACCTGGGACTCCATGATCTCCGGGCTGGCGCCAGGATAGGTGACGTTGACCGTGACAATCGGCACGTCGATATTCGGGTATTCGCGCACGGCCAAGCGGTCATAGGCCATCAACCCGAGCAACAGCACAATCAGCGAGAGTACGGTGGCGAACACTGGCCGGCGGATGCAGATATCCGACAGGGTCATACCGCGGGCTCCACCACCTTGGTGCGCACCGGCGCACCGGCACGGACCTTCTGCCAGCCGGCACTGATCAAGGTCTCATCGTCTTGCAGGCCTTCAACCACTTCAACTTTGCCGTCCAAGCGCTTGCCCAGCTTGACCTCGCGCAACTCGACCTTACCCTCAACCACCAGGTTGACCAGTCGCTTGTCGCCCACCGGCATGACGGCTTCCTCTGGAATCAGCAGGGCATTCGGCCGCTCGGCGAGAATCACCGAAACCCGCACGAACTGCCCAGGACTCAGGCGACCCTCACTGTTGCTGATGTGCGCTCGAATCGCCTGGCTGCGCCCGGCTTCATCCAGACGCGGGTTGATGGCGAAAATCTCGCCGGTAAAGCGCTCGCCCGGATAGGCATCCAGGCTGATTTCAATAACCTGCTTGAGGCGGATCTGGCTGACGGCTTTCTGCGGAATACGAAAATCCACTTTGAGCGGATCGAGCACCTCCAGGTTGACGATGTCCTGACCTTCGCTGAGGTAATCACCAGGGCTGACTGCTCGCAGGCCCAACACCCCGTCGTAGGGGGCGAGGATGCGCGTTTTGTCCAGGCGCGCCTGCGACAGCGCCAGGCTGGCACGCGAGGCTTGCTGCTCAGCGTTAGCCTCATCCAGAGCCTGCGCATTGCTCGCGCCGCGCTTGAACAGCATTTGTGCGCGCTGAAAGTTCTTTTCTGCCAGATTGAGGTTGGCCTGCGCCTGGGCCAATTCGGCGCTGGCAATCGAATCATCCAGGCTTACCAATAGCGCACCGGCTTCGACGCGCTGGCCTTCACGAAAATGCAGTTGCGCCACCCGCCCAGCGATTTCCGGACGGATCATCACCGACTCGTCGGGACGCAGCGAACCAAAGGTCACCAGCTCATCGCGCACCAGGCTGCGCTCGGGCTTGACCACCTCGACCAGCGGCCCTTCATTGGCCTGCGCCGACACGCTGAAAATCGAACACAACAGCACAACTGTACCGAGCAGAGCGGGTGGCCGGGCAAACATATACAACCCCTAATTCTTTGTAGAGGCTGAGTCTAACGGCCGAGCCGGGCAGATCAGCCGTTAAAACTGTTTCCCCATATTAGGGCCTACACCCCGCTACTGGCGCATACCCCGGCCGCTAACCAGCAGACGGATACACACGCCGTAGAGCACAGCGGTGGCCACCAACATAAAACTGATCGCCACACCGATACGAATATCCGACACCCCGAGAATGCCGTAACGGAAGGCGTTGACCATATGCAGCACCGGGTTGGCCAGCGATACCGTCTGCCAGAACGGCGGCAGCAGGCTGATCGAGTAGAACACCCCGCCCAGGTAGGTCAGCGGCGTCAGCACAAAAGTCGGAATGATCGAAATATCATCAAAATTGCGCGCGAACACCGCGTTGATAAAGCCGCCCAGGGAGAAGATGGTCGCGGTCAGCAACACCACCAGCACTGTTACGCCGAGGTGATGCACCTGCAACTTGGTGAAGAACAGCGACAACAACGTGACGATAAAACCTACCGCCAGGCCGCGCAGCACACCGCCCACCACATAGCCGGTGAGGATGATATGCGGCGACACCGGCGAGACCATCAGCTCCTCGATGGAGCGCTGGAACTTGCTGCCGAAGAAGCTCGACACCACGTTGCCGTAGGAGTTGGTGATCACCGACATCATGATCAGCCCCGGCACGATGTATTCCATGTAGGTGAAGCCGCCCATGTCGCCGATCTGCCGACCGATCAGGTTACCGAAGATCACGAAGTACAAAACCATGGTGATTGCTGGCGGCAGCAAGGTCTGCGGCCAGATGCGGGTGAAACGGCGAATCTCGCGGTAAACGATGGTGCGCAGGGCCACCATATTGGCGGCCAGCTCTGAGTTCAGATAAGTCGTGCTCATGCCGCGCCTCCTGCCAGGTTCTTCTCTACCAGAGACACGAACAACTCCTCCAGGCGATTGGTTTTATTGCGCAGGCTGAGCACCTCAATATTCTGCAGGGCCAGCTGACGGAACAACTCGGTTATGCCCTGGCTCTTGTCCACCTGCACCTCGAGGGTGTGGTGATCCAGCAACTGCGCCGCGTAGCCAACCAGCTGCGGCGGCACCAACAACGACTCCTTCAGATCGAGCAGGAAGGTCTCTACATGCAGGGTCTTGAGCAGGTCCTTCATGCTGGTGTTCTGGACAATTCGCCCGTGGTCAATGATGCCGATATTGCGGCACAGCTGCTCGGCCTCTTCCAGGTAATGCGTGGTCAGAATGATGGTGATGCCCTGCTGGTTCAGCTCGGTGAGAAAGCTCCACATCGAGCGACGCAGTTCGATATCAACACCTGCGGTTGGCTCATCGAGAATCAACAGGCGTGGTTGATGTACCAGCGCACGGGCAATCATCAAACGGCGCTTCATGCCGCCGGATAGCTCACGCGACGGCACGTCGTGCTTGCCCCATAAGCCCAACTGATTGAGGTATTGCTCAGCACGCTCCTTGGCAATTTTCGCGGGGATGCCGTAATAGCCGGCCTGGGTCACGACGATGTCGAAGGCCTTCTCGAACTGGTTGAAGTTGAATTCCTGCGGCACCACACCCAGGCAGCGCTTGAGGGCCGAGGGTTGTTTGTCCAGGTCATGGCCGAACACATTCACTGTGCCGCTGCTTTTGGTTACGAGAGTCGAAAGAATGCCGATAGTGGTGGATTTGCCGGCACCGTTGGGGCCGAGCAAGGCATAAAAGTCGCCTTCGGCTACATCCAGATCAATGCCGTGAAGTGCCTGGAAACCGTTGCCGTAAGTCTTGGTCAACTGGCGAATGGACAAAGCAGTACTCATAAAAATGCGCACACCTGATCAGATAAAAAGAAATTCGAGAGAGGCTGCGCCGTGCAGCGCGATGTGGCCCAAGTCTAGCGCCTGGAACATCGCCACCACAGTATCTTTGCGCAAAACTACCGCCCCAAGGCTGGGCAGCAGCCTACCAGCGCTAGGCGCAGATTAAACCCGGCAGTTTCCGATGGTGCTTATCAGCCCTGTCGATACATCAGCCGGGTGCGGCCTCTGCGGCAAAGTCACCAGTAATCGACAGCGCATCCTCGGCGAATAGATGCGGGTAGCAGGCCGCCAGATGGCTGAAGAACAGCTGCTCCGGTACATCGGCAAACTGGCCGTGGTCATGCAGGTATTCCATATAACGCTCGCCCTGCTGGTTGAACGGATGAAACACGCTGTCGTTCAGGCCGTCGAACTCCAGCGGTGCCACTTTGAATACCCGGCACAAGGCCAGGTTGAAAGCCGGCGTGGCCTTGATCCAATGCCCATCCAGATACAACTCGGTGTAGCCATGCATGGCAAACACCTCGCTACGGAGCATTGCCAACAGGCGCGGTGTTGCCAGGTGGTTACGTACATCGGCCAGGCCGATCCGTGCGGGGATGCCGCAATGGCGGGCGCAGGCGGCGAGCAAGGTGGCCTTGGGCACGCAGTAACTCTCGCCCGCCTGCACTGCGTGACTGGCTTTCAAGGTGTCGGCGTTGCGGCTGAACACATAAGGGTTGTAGCGAATTTCATCACGCACTGCGTAATACAGACTGATGGCCTGCTCGCGCGGGTCACGACTGGCCCCACGGAACTTTTCTGCGAACTCCACCAGCGCTGGGTGGTCACTATCGATGAAGCGGCCGGGCTCGAGGTATTCACGCATCAGGATTTCTCATGATTGAAAGCCAATGATTGAGGAACCAGTCTAGCGACGCGAGTCCGGCCAATGTCACGACGATTCGGCCAAGCTCACCGCTCTTGTCGCCATACACGGCGACTATGCTCATGATGGTGCGTCAAACACATTGTCATCACGGAGGATTCTGCATGCTCGCTCTCTGGTTACTCGCCCTGCTGCTTGGCACGGCCTTTCTCGCTCACCGCCGCACCGCGCCCCTGCTCGCATTAGGCATAGTTGCCGGTTTTCTGGTTTTCATGGGTGTGCTCAGCCATGCACCGGCCTGGCTGATGGGCCTGTTCTGGTTGCTACTGCTGGCTGTGGCCTTACCTCTGCTGCTGCCGCAACAACGCCGCAGCCTGTTCACTGCGCCGCTGTTTGCCTGGTTCAAACGCGTGCTGCCGCCGATGTCGGCTACCGAACGCGACGCCATTGAAGCCGGCACGGTGTGGTGGGATGGCGAGCTGTTCAGCGGCCGCCCGGATTGGGACACCCTGCTCGCCTACCCCAAGGCCCAGCTCACCGAGGAAGAGCAAGCGTTTATCGACGGCCCGACCGAAGCGCTCTGCGCCATGGTCAGCGACTGGCAGATTGGCCAGCAGATGGACCTACCCGCTGAAGCCTGGGCGCATATCAAGAGCCATGGCTTCTTCGCCCTGATCATCCCCAAACAATATGGTGGCAAGGGCTTTTCCGCCTACGCCCACTCCCAGGTGGCGATGAAGCTGGCGACCCGCTCCGGCGACCTGGCCTCCACCGTGATGGTGCCCAACTCCCTCGGCCCGGCCGAGTTGCTGCTGCACTACGGCACCGAAGCGCAGCGTGACCACTACCTGCCGCGGTTGGCGCGCGGTGAAGACATCCCCTGCTTCGCCCTCACCGGCCCACTGGCAGGCTCCGACGCCGGCGCCATGCCGGATACCGGGATCATCTGCAAAGGCCAGTGGCAAGGTGAGGAAGTCATCGGTCTGCGTCTGAACTGGGAAAAGCGCTACATCACCCTCGGCCCGGTCGCGACCTTGCTCGGCCTGGCTTTCAAGGCCTACGACCCCGAGCACCTGCTGGGCGAAGAGGAAGACCTCGGTATCAGCCTGGCCCTGGTACCCACTGAAACGCCCGGGGTTGAAATCGGTCGCCGTCACCTTCCGCTCGGCGCCGCCTTTATGAATGGGCCTAACTCCGGCAAGGATGTGTTCATCCCGCTGGAGTACCTGATTGGCGGCCAGGAGATGCTCGGCAAGGGCTGGATGATGCTGATGAACTGCCTGTCTGTGGGCCGCTCCATCTCCCTGCCGGCAGTCGGCACGGGCGCGGCCAAGTTCACCAGCCTGACCACTGGCCAGTACAGCCAGGTACGCGAGCAGTTCAACGTGCCGCTGTCCGCCTTCGAAGGCATTCAGCAAGCCCTGGCACGTATCGGCGGCAATGCTTGGCTGATGGACAGCGCACGCATCCTCACCGCCAATGCGGTGGATTTGGGCGAGAAGCCTTCGGTGCTCTCGGCCATCCTCAAATACCACCTAACCGAACGTGGCCGCGAGTGCATCAGCCACGCCATGGACGTACATGGCGGCAAGGGTATCGTCATGGGCCCGAACAACTACCTAGCCCGCTCCTGGCAAGGTGCACCGATCTTTATCACCGTGGAGGGGGCCAATATCCTTTCGCGTAACCTGATGATCTTTGGTCAGGGCGCGATTCGCTGCCACCCCTACGTGCTCAAGGAAATGGCTCTGGCCAACCACGCCGACCAGGATCAGGCGCTGCATGAGTTCGACGAACTGCTGCTGCAACATATCGGCTTTGCCGTCAGCAACGCCGCCAGCAGCCTGCTGCTCAGCCTGGGTTTTGGCGTCTTCAGCCAGGTGCCCGGCGACCGCATCAGCCGTCCTTACTTCCGCGCCCTCAATCGCCTGGCAGCGTCCTTCGCCCTGCTCGCCGACACCAGCATGATGCTGCTCGGCGGCGAACTGAAACGCCGCGAACGCCTGTCGGCGCGCCTCGGTGATGTGCTCAGCCACCTGTACTTGGCTTCGGCGGCGCTCAAGCGCTACCACGATCTAGGCTACCCGGAACATTCGCAGCCCATGCTGCGCTGGGCCATGGAAGAAAGCCTGTGCAAAGCCGAACAGGCGCTGGAAGAGCTGCTCAGCAACTTCCCCAGCAAACTGCTCGGTTGCGCCCTGCGTTTGCTGGTATTGCCGCTGGGTCGTCGTCACAAGGGACCAAGCGATGAACTGGATGCCGAAGTGGCTGGCATTATCGGCCGTAACAGCGGTGACCCGGCGCTGGAGGAACTGCTTGAAGGCTGCTATCGCCCACAAGCCGAACAGGATTCGGTGGGGGCTCTGCAATATGCGATGAATCTTCTGCAAGGCGTACAAGGGCTGCAGAAGAAACTGCACAAGGCCGTCAAAGCCGGCCAGGTACAGGAACGGCCTGGACAAAGCCTGATCGATACTGCGCTGGCTGCCGGCGTACTCAGTGCCGATGAAGCGCATAGCCTGCAACAAGCCGAAGCCGCGCGCCGGGTGGTGATCGATGTCGATGACTTCGCCAAGGAGGAACTGACCTTGGCCTCCGGCAAGGTCCGTTAAACCGACAGGACAGCGGGCGACGCGAGCCTTATACTTGCGCGCCCGTTTTACCTACAGGATTGCCCCATGGCCAACACCCACATCGACCATCACCTAGCCCTGCTGCAGCACCTGCGCACCATCCTGGTCGCCCTGGGCGAAGCCGAGCAGATTCTCGATGACAGCCACGCCATGTACCTGGAGCGCTACGATGAATTGCTCAACGACCTGCCCAGCGATCCAGAAGCCAGCCTTTACTTGGGCCAGGATCTGATCAGCCAAATCTTCCAGCGCTACCCGCAAATCGCCCACCTGGTACCACGCGACCTGCTGTGGTTCTTCGGCGGTGACTGCCTGCATTTCATGCCCGACGAAGAAATCGAGATGTACCAGACCCTCGAAGAGCGTCGCTTCTACGCCGAAGAGAACGACGAACCCTTCGACTGGAACCAGGAAAAACAGCTGCTAGCGATGCCTGCCCAGGGCGGTACGCACTAAGCCGCAACCAGAAACAAAAAGCCCGCACGGCATAACCGGCGGGCTTTTTACATGCATCAAAAACAACAGAAACAAAAACGCCGCTCAATGAGCGGCGTTTTTGTTTATTTGGAGCGGGAAACGAGACTCGAACTCGCGACCCCGACCTTGGCAAGGTCGTGCTCTACCAACTGAGCTATTCCCGCAATACAACTTGGTACTAAAAATGGCGTCCCCTAGGGGACTCGAACCCCTGTTACCGCCGTGAAAGGGCGGTGTCCTAGGCCACTAGACGAAGGGGACCTTGGAACTTGTCGGTTACCTGCCTAAGCAGACCACCTAAATCTGGAGCGGGAAACGAGACTCGAACTCGCGACCCCGACCTTGGCAAGGTCGTGCTCTACCAACTGAGCTATTCCCGCTTTATAACAACTTGGTTCAAAGCAGCCGCTTCTTAAAGAAGTGGCGTCCCCTAGGGGACTCGAACCCCTGTTACCGCCGTGAAAGGGCGGTGTCCTAGGCCACTAGACGAAGGGGACACATCCCGGAACTACAACTTCTATCCGGCTTCTACACGTTTTGCCGTGAGGCATTGCGCTACGAAGTGGCGCGCATTCTATGGAGCCTTGTAAGGCCCGTCAACCTCTGTGTAAAAAATTTTATAAATCAAAGACTTCAGCTCCGAATGTGAGGCAGCCCTATCAGCCTCCTGGCTAAGGCACTACACTCGGACGAAAAACCGGTGTTCGAGAGGCTGCACCCATGTCCCCACTCGTGATTACCATATTGATTATTTCTGGCATCGTCGCTTTGATCGCCATTGCCTACATCAATCATATGGTCGAGAACAACAAACTGGAGAAAGCGCGCATCAAGGCCGATCTCAATGATCGCCTGCGCCGCTGCACGGACCTCGCCGAAGCTCTCCCCGGCCAACTGATGAGCCCCGCGCTGAAGTTGATGCTTTGCCGCCTGCAGTTGCACTTCAGTGAACGCATGCTGCCTTTGGATAAGGGCAATAACGCCCTCAAGGCGCGCGTTGAAGAGCTGCGCAAGCTGATCGCCCAAGGCGAGTCAATTGCCGTCAACAACCCACCGCAGCCCATTCTCAATGAGGCCAAGGCAAAGGAAGTGCGCTTCCAGCTGGAAAACCTTCACGGCCAGCTGACCCGCTGCGCCAAAGACGGAATTATCCCGGCCAACGAGGCCAAGCACTGGCTCAAAGAAGTACGCCATATGCTGACCCAGGTGCATATCGAGTTTTTCGGCAACCTCGGCCAGCAGGCACTGCAGCAAAATCAACCAGGCCAGGCACGCCTTGCGTTCGAGCGCGGCGTGCAATACCTGCGCAAACAACCCGACCCGGCCCCTTATCAGAACACTCTGAAGAAATTCGAAGCGCAATTGGCACGCGCCAATGCCATGGTTCTGGAAAACAACAAGCCCGCCACTGACCAGACCAGTGAACTGGATGCCGGCCTGGAATCTCTCGGCGACGACGAGTGGAAGAAGAAGAACATCTACGACTAACCCTTCCAGCGCGCTGCTTGTGCGCTACCACCCTGCCCTCGAGTGCCGCGCATGAGCCTGACCGTTTACGGTGCCCCGCTGTCACCCTTCGTCCGTAAAGTTCGCCTGTTTCTGGCTGAAATGAACCTGGACTATCAGCTGGAAATCATTCTGCCGTTCGGCCAGCAACCTTCCTGGTTTCGAGAACTGAGCCCACTGGGGCGTATTCCTGCGCTGAAGGATGGTGACTTCACCCTCGCTGACTCCAGCGTGATCTGCCAATACCTGGACGACAAGCACCCGGAACACTCGACCCTGCTAGGGCAGAACGCAGAGCAGCGCGCACAGGTACGCTGGCTGGAGAAATATGCCGACTATGAATTGGCACCGCTGTGCACTTTCGGCGTGTTTCGCAACCGTGCGCTGAAACCCAGCATGGGCCAGAGCTGCGACGAAGCCGCAGTACAGAAAATCCTGCACGAGAAACTACCCGTGCACTTTGATTATCTGGAAAAGACCCTTGGCACGGTCGAGTACCTAGTCGGTGAAAGCTTGACGCTGGCTGACCTTGCGCTGACCTGCCAGCTGATCAATATGCAACATGGCGCTGAGCAACTGGACGCTCAGCGTTGGCCCTACCTGAGTGCGCACTATGGGCGAATCACCGCGCGGGACTCGGTGCAGGGCGTATTTCCGGGCGAGCTGAAAATGCTCGCTAAGATGGCTGCCAAAGCCTGAATCAGTGGCCCCAGACAGCAAAGAGCCCGGTTAATCCGGGCTCTTTTACATCTGAAGCCTCAACAGTCGGTGAGTTCGACAAACACCTCGCCCAACGCCTCGATACCGGCCTGATCCGCTGCGCTAAAACGTGCCAGCGCCGGACTGTCGAGATCGAGCACGCCAAACAAACGTCCATTTTTGAACAACGGCACCACCAGCTCGCTATTGGACGCGCTATCGCAGGCGATATGCCCGGCAAAGGCATGCACATCGTCAACGCGCTGGGTCTTGCCTGTGGCCGCTGCTGCGCCGTATACACCGCGACCAAAGGGAATGCGCACACAGGCCACTTTGCCCTGAAAAGGCCCCAGCACCAGTTCCTCGCCACGCGTCAGGTAGAACCCCGCCCAGTTCAGGTCATGCAGTTCCTGAAACAGAAACGCCGAAAACTGCGCCGCATTGGCAATAAAATTCCGCTCGCCCGCCAGCAGTGCCTGCAGCTGCGCCACCAACAGCGGGTAACCGTCGAGCCCCTGCCCGCTTTGTTGTAGATCAATCATCAGTCTTACTCAGTAGTTGCAGGCCCACCCAATCACGGGCGAATTGATAGGCGCAGCGGCCATTACGGTTGCCACGGCCCAAGGCCCAACGTATGGCGGCCTTTTCCAGCTCGTCGTGCCATTGCCAAGTCAAGCCGGCCTGCGCGGCATGCACCGCAACCCAGTGACGGACCACGTCAAGGAAGTGTTCCTGACTAAAGGGATAGAACGACAGCCATAAGCCGAAGCGATCTGACAGGGCGATTTTGTCTTCCACGGCCTCGTTGGGGTGCAACTCGCCATCGACCCGCTGCCAGTTTTCATTGTCGCTCTGTTTTTCCGGCAGCAGATGGCGGCGGTTGGAGGTTGCATACAGCAACACATTGTCCGGCGCGCGCTCCAGAGAGCCATCCAGCACGGTTTTCAGCATGCGGTAGTCACCCTCGCCAGCTTCGAACGAGAGGTCATCGCAGAACAACACGAAGCGCTGCGGCAACTCGCTCAGCTGCTCAACGATGCGCGGCAGATCGGCCAGATGATCACGCTCAATCTCGATCAAACGCAGCCCCGCCGCCGCATGCTCGGCCAATAACGCCCGCACCAACGACGATTTACCCGTGCCACGCGCGCCCCAGAGCAACGCATGGTTGGCTGGCAGGCCCTGGATAAACTGCTGGGTATTACGCGCCAACTGGGCACGCTGGCGATCCACCCCGATCAGATCATCCAGGTTCACATCCAGATTGACCTTAAGCGGCGCCAGAAAGCCGCTGCGACCATCACGCTGCCAACGTGCCGCCAGGCTCTGCTGCCAGTCGATCACCGGGCGCTGGGCCGGCAACAATGGCTCCAGGCGCGCCAATACAGCCTCGGCGCGCAACAAAAAATCACTTAAACGCGAATCCACAACACACTCCAGAGTTTTCAAGCCGTTCTGCCACTGCCGTCCGGCAAAACAGATGGGCTATGCTTGGCAGGCGACTCAACATGAGAACAACCGGCCCATATGGATATAGCGCTAACCCAACGCCTGTCATTCAAACAGGCCGGCTTGACCGTATTGGTAGCCTTTATCCTCGGCACGGCGCTCAGCTTGGTACAAGTGGGCATCGATTATGCCAGCGAAGATGCCTCCATCAACCGCGAGATTAACGCGCTGATGGAAATCAGCCACAACCCGGCTGCACGCATCGCCTACAACATCGACGCTGAACTGGCCCAGGAATTGGTGCTGGGCCTGCTGCGTTCCCCCGCGGTGATCAGCGCGCAGATCATCGACAACAACCAGCTGACCCTGGCCAGGGTCAGTCGCCCCGCAATGGAAAGCCGCTACCGAGTGCTCAGCGACTTCATGTTCGGCGAACGCCGGCACTTCGAAACCGCGCTGTTCGTCAGCCATTCCCCCAGCGAAGCCCTCGGCAAGCTGAGCCTGGAAGTCGATACCTATGCCTTTGGTAGCCATTTCCTCAATCGCTCGCTACTGACCCTGCTCACCGGCTTCGCCCGCAGCCTGCTGCTGTCGCTGATTCTGTTGGTACTGTTCTATTTCATGCTGACCAAGCCACTCACCGGCTTTATCCGCGCCCTCAGCGAACGTGACCTGCGCAGCCCCAACAACGCCAAGCTGCCCTACCCGTCCAACCATGAGCGCGACGAGATCGGTGTGCTGGTTGATGTCACCAATCGCCAGCTGAGCAGCATCGCCAGCGAAATCGAGCAGCGCCAGCAGGCCGAAGCCCGCCTGACCCGCTACCTGGCAGAGTTGGAAGACATGGTTTCGGCGCGCACCGAACAACTGGAAGCCGCCAACAGCCGCCTGCTCGACTCTAACCGCGAGCTGGAGCAAGCCAAACGTACGGCACTGGACATGGCTCAGGCGCGCTCAGCTTTTTTGGCCAATATGAGCCATGAGATTCGCACCCCGCTCAACGGTCTGTTGGGCATGCTCGCGCTGTCGCTGGACGGGCCGCTTAATAACGAACAGCGCCAACAGCTGTCGATTGCCCACGACTCCGGCAAGGTGCTGGTCGAGTTGCTCAACGATATTCTCGACCTGTCGAAATTCGAGGCTGGGCAGCTGGAGCTGGAACAGATCCCCTTCGATCTGGCGAGCATGGTCGAAGACACCGCCAATCTGCTGTCACAGAACGCTGCACCCGGTGTTGAACTGACCTGCCTGATCGACCCACTGCTGTCCAACCAACTACTCGGCGACCCAACGCGGGTCAGGCAGATCGTCAGCAACCTGCTGTCAAACGCCTTGAAATTCACCCGTTTTGGCCGCGTCGATATCAGCGTCAGTGCCCAGGCTAGCGGCGTCAGGATTATTGTCCGCGACACCGGTATCGGCATTGCCGAAGACGCTCAGACGCGGATATTCCATCCGTTTGCCCAGGCTGGGGTTGGTATCACTCGGCAATTTGGCGGTACCGGCCTGGGCCTGGCCCTGACACGCCGTCTCTGTGAGGCCATGCACGGCCAGCTCAGCCTGGAGACACGGGAAGGCTTCGGCAGCACCTTTTGCGTCGATCTACCACTACCCGGCCAGACCAACGCTAAGCAACTTCCCCTGTTACACGGGCGCATTATCGGGCTCAGCCCTGCCAGTTCCGGGCTGAGCGAACAACTGGCAAGCCTGCTGCCAAGTTGGGGCCTGCAGTATCAGCACCTGGACGCCGATGCCGCGCTGGGCACACTTGATGCCGACCTGCTGATAAGCGATTGCCCGCAGCGCTTGAATGAGCTGCGCACACTATCCAGCCTACCGATTCTGCTGGTCAGCGCCTACGGCAACTTTCTTAGTAGCGAGCAGGTGGAAAAACTCTCACCTATTGAACAACTGGCCCGGCCCCTATCACGCCAGGTGCTGCTGCAGGCCTTGCGCCGCATCCTCGGCCAGGATGAAGCGCATACGACCGAGCAACACAGCGAGCCGCAACGCAACCGCCAGGCGCGCGTCCTGCTGGTAGAGGACAACCCGGTCAACCAACTGGTAGCCAAAGGTATGCTGGGCAAGCTTGGCTGCGAAGTACTGCTGGCCAATCACGGTGGCGAAGCCCTGACCCTGCTGGAAACCCAGGCGGTCGATCTAATCCTGATGGACTGCAATATGCCGGTCATGGATGGCTATGAAACCACCCGACGGATTCGCCAGAAAGCCGAATTCGCCGAGCTGCCGATCATCGCCCTGACGGCCAACGCGCTGTCCGATGAGCGCGAGCGCTGCCGCGCTGCGGGAATGGATGACTACCTGGCCAAACCCTTCCGCAAGGATGAGCTAGCGGCGCTGCTCGATCAGTGGTTAAGCGCCATAAACTGATCAAGCAGCACACCTACCTGGCTGCGCAACGCGGCAACCTGGTCGAGATCAACCCCGCGCTCGCACAGCAGCTGGCTTTTCAGCGGCAGCACCTGCTCACGCAACGCACCGCCGGCCGGGGTCAGCGCCAGGTGTACCTCACGCTCATCACTGGCCGAGCGCTTGCGCTGCAACAAGCCTTGCAACTCCAGACGCTTGAGCAGCGGCGTCAGCGTGCCGGAATCCAGCAACAGGCGCTCGCCCAAGGCCTTGACCGTCGGCAACGCCGGCGGTTGCTGCTGCCACTCCCACAGCACCAGCATGGCCAGGTACTGCGGGTAGGTCAGACCGAGCTGATCGAGCATCGGCTTGTAGGCGCGGATCACTGCCCGTGAAGCGGCGTAGAGCTTGAAACACAGCTGGTTGTCCAGTTGCAGCCCATCATCTGCGTGCAGACTGGTCTGGCTCATTTCAGCAGCGCTTCAATCTCGGCAGTCAGGTCTTCAGGCTTGGTGGTCGGGGCGAAACGCTTGATCACCGCGCCATCGGCACTCAGCAGAAACTTGGTGAAATTCCACTTGATACCCTGGCTGCCGAGCAGGCCTGGCGCGCTCTTCTTCAGGTTGACGAACAGCGGATGGGCATCACTGCCATTTACATCGACCTTTTTGAACAGCGGGAAGCTCACACCGAAGTTCAGCTCGCAGAACTCGCTGATCGCACCCTCATCACCCGGTTCCTGCTTACCGAACTGGTTGCAGGGGAAGCCCAGCACCACCAGACCTTGGTCCTTGTATTGCTGCCAGACATTTTCCAGGCCCTTGTACTGTGGGGTAAAGCCGCATTTGCTGGCGGTGTTGACCACCAGCACGGCCTTGCCGCCGAAGTCGGCCAGGGTCTTTTGCTCGCCCTTGATGGTGGTAACCGGAATATCGAAGAGTGCGTTGCTCATGTTGGTCATCCTGATGAGTGGGAATGAACGCAAGATAGCGAGCAATTAAATTGCATGCAATTTAATTTAAGCAATATAAGGCCCGCTGATAGCGGCGGGCCTGTGCAACGGCATTAAGCCTTCGGCACCAGCTTGAGCGAAGCCGAGTTGATGCAATAACGCAGCCCCGTCGGCGCTGGCCCGTCGGGGAACACATGCCCCAGGTGAGCATCGCACTTGGCGCATTTGACTTCGATACGGTGCATGCCGTGATTGAAGTCATCCAGGCTGGCTATGGCCTCGCTGCTGACCGGCTGAAAATAACTCGGCCAACCGCTGCCGGAGTCGTACTTGGCATCCGAGTCGAACAACTCTGCCTGGCAGCAGGCGCAGTGGTAAATACCCGGCACCTTACTGTCGTGATACTGGCCGGTAAAGGCACGCTCGGTGCCGCCCAGGCGGCAGACGTGAAACTGTTCCTCGGAAAGCTCTTCGCGCCAGGCTTCCAGGGGTTTTTCCAGCTTGTCCATGGTCAGAATCCTCAATAAAAACGCCAAAAGCGATATTCAATATCACGTGACAACGACCCAAAGGGAGCCACGACGGCGCACAGGGTGGCGGCCATGGATGGCACGCCACAAAAACGCCGGGAGCGTTTTTGCGCGCAAGCCCCGAAGGGGTGAGGCACATGGATGTGCTGAGCACAAAAAAGCCCGACCAGTACCTTTGCCAAGGTCGGGCTGCCACGTATCATTCGACCCCAGTCTGTCACCGGCGTTACAACCTGCCAAGGCTAGCAAGATCAGGTCTTTTTGCAGGGTAATTCAGCGGCGTTCCACCATTCGGGATCACTTACATGCAGTTCAGCAAATCGAACAAGCTCGCCAACGTCTGTTACGACATCCGCGGGCCGGTGCTCAAGCACGCCAAACGCCTGGAAGAGGAAGGCCATCGCATCCTCAAGCTGAACATCGGCAACCCGGCACCGTTCGGCTTCGAAGCACCTGAGGAAATTTTGCAGGACGTGATCCGCAACCTGCCCACCGCGCAGGGCTACAGCGACTCCAAGGGCCTGTTCAGCGCGCGCAAGGCGGTGATGCAGTACTACCAGCAGAAGCAGGTGGAAGGCGTCGGCATCGAGGACATCTACCTCGGCAACGGGGTGTCCGAGCTGATCGTGATGGCTATGCAGGCGCTGCTGAACAATGGCGATGAAGTACTGATCCCAGCGCCGGATTACCCGCTGTGGACTGCCTCCGTAGCACTGGCTGGCGGCAAACCGGTGCATTACCTGTGCGATGAGCAGGCCGGCTGGTTCCCTGATATCGCTGACATGCGAGCCAAGATCACCCCGAATACCAAGGCCCTGGTGCTGATCAACCCGAACAACCCCACCGGCGCGGTGTACTCCAAAGAAGTGCTGCTGGATATCGTCGAACTAGCGCGCCAGCACAACCTGGTGCTGTTCTCCGACGAGATCTACGACAAGATTCTCTACGACGATGCCCAGCATATCTGCACCGCCTCGCTGGCACCGGACGTGCTGTGCCTGACCTTCAACGGCCTGTCGAAATCCTACCGCGTGGCCGGTTTCCGCTCTGGCTGGGTCGCGATTTCCGGGCCCAAGCACCGCGCGCAGAGCTATATCGAAGGCATCGATATCCTCGCCAATATGCGCCTGTGTGCCAACGTACCGAGCCAGCATGCGATCCAGACTGCACTCGGCGGCTATCAGAGCATCAATGACCTGGTGCTACCGCAAGGCCGTCTGCTGGAGCAGCGCAACCGTACCTGGGAGTTGCTCAACGACATTCCTGGAGTCAGCTGCGTCAAGCCGATGGGCGCACTGTATGCCTTCCCGAAGATCGACCCGAAAGTCTGCCCGATCCATAACGACGAAAAATTTGTGCTGGACCTGCTGCTCTCGGAAAAACTGCTGATCGTTCAGGGCACCGCGTTCAACTGGCCGTGGCCGGATCACTTCCGCGTGGTCACCCTGCCGCGCGTGGATGAGCTGGAAATGGCCATCGGCCGCATCGGCAGCTTCCTCAAGACTTACCAACAGTAATCGGAGCACGCATGAGCCAGGGCAAACGCTACCTGCTGACCGGAGCCAGTTCTGGCATCGGTGCCGCCCTGGCCCGCGAGTTGGCGGCCAAGGGTTACGACCTGGCACTGACCGCACGCCGTGAAGACAGCCTGCACCTGCTAGCAGCCGAGCTTCAGGCACGCTTCAACCGCAAGGTGGTGGTGCTACCGCTGGATGTGACCGACTACGACGCTTGCCAGGACGCCGTTGGCCTGGCCGCCAATGCCCTCGGCGGGCTGGACGGGATTATCGCCAACGCTGGTATCGCTCTGACTGGAAAAGCCGGCGGCGGCCACTTCAAGCGCGCCCGACTGACCGTGGAAACCAATCTGATCGGCGCAATAGCCTGCCTGGATGCCGCCTGTGCGCTGTTTCGCCAGCAGGGCCATGGTCATCTGGTCGCCGTCGCTTCAGTCGCCGGCAAGCGCGGCCTGCCACACACCGCCGCCTATTCGGCGAGCAAGGCCGGCCTGATCAGCTACATGGAAGCCACTCGCGCTGAACTGTTGGGCAAGAACATCGACACCACCCTGCTGCTGCCGGGCTTTATTGATACGCCACTGAACAGCGACATGCCCAGCCGGCCTTTCCTGATTGACGTGGAGCGTGGCGCGGCGCTGATCGCCAAACACATCGACAAGCGCCATGTCAGCGCCTACGTGCCTGGCTGGCCCTGGGCGCTGCTGGGGCGCGTGCTGCCTTACCTTCCAACCTCAATGATTGGCAAATTCTGATGGACCTGCAGATCGACGACTTCTACAAGGATGCCGCTGCCGGCATGCTGACCCTGTACCAGGCGTTCCCGAGTAAATCAGCGTTGTATGTCGAAGACCTGATCGGCCGCGAAGAGCCCGACGAGTTCGGCTTGCCCACGCCACGCCATCAAAGCTGCCTCGGCGCCCTGCTGTGGCTGGCCGAGGAAGGCTATATCCGCTTCGACTCCACCATCGGCTACGACGCCCTGGATCAAGCCGTACTTAGCGAAAAAGGCTTTCTGCGCCTGACTCGCGGTGTGCCCCACGCCCTGCGCGAGGGCGATGCCTTGCCGCCCAGCGTGCGCCGCGTACATGCGACCCTGGCCTTTCAGCTGCGCGAAGCACTGGGCCAGCGCCATGGCGAACGCGTCGCCCGCCTCACCCGCCTGCTGTTCGAATCCAGCCTGAACAGCGCAAACGACATAGTTTGAAATAGTCGCCAGGTTGAAGTGCCTGGGGGTGCGCCCTTATATAGCCGTCATAACCAATAGCGGCCGTTGAAAACCAGGCGAAGCAGCCAACACAGGGTTTTCAGCGGCCTGATAGATCTTTCCCGTGAGGAGTCTCAATACACCATGATGCGCATTATGCTGTTCCTGGCCACCAACATAGCGGTGTTGATCATCGCCAGCATCACCCTGAAGTTGCTTGGGGTGGACCGCTTTACCGGTCAGAACTATGGCAGCCTGCTGGTTTTCTGCGCCGTGTTCGGTTTCGCCGGTTCGCTTATTTCGCTGCTGCTGTCCAAGTGGATGGCGAAGATGAGCACCAAAACTGAAATCATCACCCAGCCGCGCACCCGTCACGAACAGTGGCTGCTGCAGACTGTGGAAGAACTGTCCCGCGAAGCCGGGATCAAGATGCCGGAAGTGGGTATTTTTCCGGCCTACGAATCCAATGCTTTCGCCACCGGCTGGAACAAGAACGACGCCCTGGTCGCAGTCAGCCAAGGTCTGCTGGAGCGCTTCTCGCCTGACGAAGTAAAAGCTGTACTGGCCCACGAAATCGGTCACGTGGCCAACGGCGACATGGTTACCCTGGCGCTGATTCAAGGCGTGGTGAACACCTTCGTGATGTTCTTCGCGCGGATCTTCGGCAACTTCGTCGACAAGGTGATCCTCAAGAACGAAGACGGCCCAGGCATTGGCTACTTCGTCGCGACCATCTTCGCTGAACTGGTACTGGGTATTCTGGCCAGCATCATCGTCATGTGGTTCTCGCGCAAGCGCGAATTCAAGGCCGACGAAGCCGGTGCCCGCCTGGCCGGCACTGGCGCGATGATTGCCGCCCTGCAGCGACTACGTGCTGAGCAGGAAGTACCGGTAAACATGCCCAACAGCATGATGGCCTTCGGCATCAACGGCGGCCTGAAAAACGGCTTGGCCGGCCTGCTGATGACTCACCCGCCACTGGAAGTCCGTATCGAAGCCCTGCGTCAGCGTGGCTAAGTTCAGCAGCAATTAAAAAGGCGGCCCTCGGGCCGCCTTTTTCTTTTCAGGTTTCAGGCCTTACACAGGCGATAGACCCGCTCATCCAGGCGCTCAAGGCCGCGCTTGAGAAACTTCCAGTTGTCACCCAGCACATCACCGCACGCCAGCTCCTCGAGCTGCCAATCGGGCGTAAACAGCCGCTGCACCTCATCATCCGCAACGGCGAAGGGAGGGCCGTCCATCTGCGCCTGGTCATAGTCCAGGGTCACCAGCAAACCCTGGCAGCCGCTGGGTAGAACCTGCGTCAGGTGCGCCACATAATGAGCACGCATCTCTGGCGGCAATGCAATCAGTGCGGCGCGGTCATAAAGCGCGGTACAGCCGGCAAGCTGCTGCGCCGTCAGGGCAAAGAAATCACCGCAGTAGATTTCCACAGCGCCGGCCCGATAAACCCTGAAAGCCCCCACTTCGCTGACCACTGGCTGCAGCTCATGCTCGGCGAAGAAATCTTCCACCGCACGCTGTGCCAGTTCAACACCAACTACCTGATAGCCCTGCCCCGCCAACCAGGCCAAATCCAGGCTCTTGCCGCACAGCGGCACCAGCACACTCGAACCTTCCAGCAAACCCAGCGCCGACCAGTGCTGCTGCAGGTAAGGATTGACCTCAGGCAGATGAAAGCCGATTTCACTGCGCGCCCAACGCGCCTGCCAGAATTCTGCGTGCATAAATGCTCCTGTAATTAGTCAGCTGAGGATCCTGCCGCAAGGTAGCCCATAAGGCCAAGGGATCCCGTTTGCACAAATCCATCTATTAAAGCGATGAAAACACTCCGACTTTTGCGCTTTTATGCACAGATTGGCTGATGGAAGATGCAAGTCATCCATCAGGAGTCTGCCATGTCACTGCCTAGCCTGTTTATCTCTCACGGCTCACCCATGCTGGCCTTGCAACCCGGCGCCAGCGGTCCCGCCCTCGCCCGACTGGCCAGCCAACTGCCCAGGCCGCGTGCAATTGTAGTGGTTTCGGCGCACTGGGAAAGCCGCGAGCTGCGCGTTGGCAGTGCGACCAAGCCAGATACCTGGCATGACTTTCGTGGCTTTCCAGCCGAACTCTACCGGGTGCAATATCCAGCGCCCGGCGAGCCGCAGCTGGCAGGCGAAATCATGCACCTACTGGTGCAGGCCGGCCTGACCGCGCAGCTCGACGTCGAACGGCCGCGGGATCACGGCGCCTGGGTGCCGCTGACATTGATGTACCCGCAAGCCGATATTCCCGTGGTACAGGTCTCGCTGCCCAGCCAGCATGGTCCAGCTCTCCAACGCCAGGTCGGCCAGGCCCTGGCCGGCCTTCGCACACAGGGCGTGCTGCTAATCGGCTCCGGCAGCATCACCCATAACCTCGGTGAGCTGGACTGGCATGCAGGGCCGGATGTCATCGAGCCTTGGGCTCAGGCATTTCGCGACTGGATCGTGGGGAAACTGACTGAACAGGATTATGCCACGCTGCAGGACTACCGCCGGCAAGCACCCTTTGCCGCGCGCAACCACCCGAGCGACGAACACCTACTGCCGCTGTTCTTCGCTCAAGGAGCAGGCGGACAATTCAAGGTCGAGCACAGTGGCTTCACCCTGGGCGCACTAGGGATGGACATCTACAGTTTTACTTGAGCTATACACCCAACAAACAACCGGAATAAAAAAGCCCCGCACTAGGCGGGGCTTTTTTATTAAGCGAAGAATTAATCTTCGCGATAACGACGCAGCTTCAGTGGCTTGCCACCGACGCGGGTGTCTTTCAACTTACCCAACAGACGCTCAAGACCTTCTTCCGGCAGCTCGACCAGGCTGAAGCTTTCGCGCACCTGAATGCGGCCGATGTCTTCACGAGCCAGACCACCTTCATTGAGGATGGCGCCCAGCAGGTTCTTCGCGGCGATACCGTCGCGAGCGCCCAGAGCGGTACGGCAACGGGCACGGCCTTCGGCCAATGGCACAGGAGCGCGACGCTCGCGGCTGCCTTCGCGATCAGGACGCTCAGGACGGTCACCGCGCTCGCTACGTTCACGCGGGCCACTGCTGTTTGGCACCAGCGGCTGGTCACGCTGAACTTCAGCCAGGGTCAGGGCTTGGCCGTTGGTAGCTTTGCGCAGCAGGGCAGCGGCTAGAGCACGTGGGCTGCAACCGATGTCAGCGGTCAGACGATCGAGCAAATCACCATGGCTGGCTTCGGCATCAGCTACCAGTGGCGCCAAGCTGTTGGTCAACTTCTTGATGCGTGCGTCCAGTACTTGCTGAGCGTCCGGCAGCTTCACTTCACCCACTTTCTGCCCGGTTACACGCTCGATCACTTGCAGCATGCGACGCTCACGTGGAGTCACCAGCAGCAGGGCGCGACCGGTACGACCGGCACGACCAGTACGACCAATACGGTGTACGTAGGACTCCGGATCGTACGGCATGTCCACGTTCATCACGTGGGTGATGCGCGGTACGTCGAGGCCGCGAGCGGCAACGTCGGTGGCGATGACGATGTCCAGACGGCCATCTTTCAGCGAGTCAATAACGCGCTCACGCTGGTTCTGCGCGATGTCGCCGTTCAGTGCAGCAGCCTTGTAGCCCTTGGCTTCCAGCGCGGCGGCCAGGTCCAGGGTGGCTTGCTTGGTACGCACGAAACCGATCAGTGCGTCGAATTCTTCGACTTCCAGCAGACGCAGGACGGCAGCGTGCTTCTGATCGGCGTGAACCATCAGATGCACCTGCTCGATGGCAGTTACGGTCTGGGTTTTGGTTTCGATCTTGACGTGCTTAGGATCACGCAGGTGTTTTTCGGCGATGGCGCGGATCGAGTGCGGCAGAGTGGCAGAGAACAGCACGCTCTGACGGCTTTCCGGCATGGCTTTGAAGATAACCTCGAGGTCATCCATAAAGCCCAGCTTGAGCATCTCATCGGCTTCGTCGAGCACCAGGTGCTGAATGGTCGACAGGACTTTCTCATCGCGACGCAAGTGGTCAACCAGGCGACCCGGGGTGGCCACAACAATCTGTGCACCATTGCGGATAGCCTTGAGCTGTGGGCCCATAGGCGCACCGCCATATACGGCGATGACATTTACGCCCGGCATTTGCTTGGCGTAGGTTTCAAAAGCGGTAGCAACCTGCAACGCCAGCTCACGGGTCGGAGCCAGGATCAGCGCTTGTGGCTGGCGCTTGGCCGGGTCGATACGGCTGAGAATTGGCAGGGCGAAGGCAGCGGTTTTACCGGTACCGGTCTGCGCCTGGCCGATCATGTCGTGGCCGGCGAGAATTACTGGAATCGCTTGAATCTGAATAGCCGAAGGCTCTTCATAGCCAGTGGCAATTACAGCAGCGAGAACATTGGGGTGTAGATCGAGAGCGGCGAAGCCGCCGATTTCCTGGGTCATGGGTCTGCCTCTAGTGCATCCGCAAAGACCCATATTCCAAAGCTGCGCATGCCGTGTAAGACCCGAGAGTCACCCTGGCAGCCATGTCGGCGGGGATTTGCGAAAACGTGTATTAAATGAATCGTCAAGGATAGTCCGCAAAAGGGACTAACTGCCAAAGTAAACCTTCGGGCGAGTTGTACTACCTGAACGTGGCCAAGAATTGACCGGCGCGCACTATACCGGAAAACCTGGCCAAATGTACTGGTTTTTCCTCAAATAGAGCATATAGCGCGCCAGATGGTCATCCTCTGATAGCCTGCAGCTGCCATGCTGTAACGGCTTCAGCCCCAGTTCACTAACCTGCGCACAAGGACTCCCCGCCATGACCCAAAGCACCAGCGGCCGCGTCAGCCGTGAAAAACGCGGCCAGATCATGTTGATCGGCCTGGACCGAGCGAGCAAACGCAACGCCTTCGACATGCCCATGCTCGATGACATGTGCCTGGCCTACGGTGAGTTCGAGCGCGATAGCGAGGCGCGGGTGGCGCTGGTATTTGCCCATGGCGAACACTTCACCGCCGGACTGGACCTGGCCAATGTGGCGGCGCAGTTTGCCGCCGGCTGGAAGATTCCTGAAGGCGGCTGCGACCCCTGGGGTGTATTTGGTGGGCCACGCGTCAGCAAACCAGTGATCGTGGCTGCGCAAGGCTACTGCTACACCATCGGCATCGAGTTGATGCTGGCATCGGACATTAACCTGTGCGCGAGCAACACCCGCTTTGCACAAATGGAAGTGCAGCGCGGCATCTTCCCGTTCGGCGGCGCGACCCTGCGTATGCATCAGACCGCCGGCTGGGGCAACGCCATGCGCTGGCTACTCACCGGTGATGAGTTTGATGCTCACGAAGCCTATCGCCTGGGCTTTATCCAGCAGGTGGTGGCCAGTGAGGAGTTGCTGCCCAAGGCACTGTGGCTTGCCGAACGCATTGCCGCGCAGGCGCCGCTGGGCGTGCAAGCCACGCTGGCCTCAGCCCGCCAGGCCGTGGTCGAAGGCCCGGCTGCCGCCGCCGCTAGCCTGCACCCGACTGTTACCCGACTGATGGCCAGCGAAGATGCCCAGGAGGGCGTGAAAGCCATGCTGGAACGCCGTCCGGGTGATTTTAAAGGGCGCTGAGCCTGGTTATCCGGCGGCCTGATCAGGTCGCCGGACGCACTGCTTTAATCAACGATTCCAGCGAATAACCGAACTGCGGCGCTAACAGCTCATTACGGCGGCGCAGTTCGGCAAAGTCGATTTCCTGCTCCAGATCCGCCGGCACCAGCAGTACCACGTTGCCCTCCTTCACCGGGCACTCCCAGTAATGCCGATGGTAGAGCCCGCGCAGCAGCGGCGCACCAAGCGGCTTACCGTCGTTGCCAGCCCACTGATTGATGATCAACCAACCGCCGGGGTTGAGCTGCTTCTGGCAGTTTTCCAGAAAGCGCCAGGCCAGGTGCCCGGTCGCAGGACCGTGGTCGGTGTACAGGTCGACAAACAGCAGGTCGGTCTTTTCCGCGCTTTCCAGCAGCTCCAGGGCATCGCCGATGCGAATGGTCAGACGGGGGTCATCGACCAGGCCCATATGTTCCATGGCCAAGCGCGGTACATCGGCGCGCAGCTCGATCACCTCGACATCTTCCAGCGGCAGGAACTTCAGGCAAGCCTGGGTCAGGTTGCCAGCACCCAGGCCGAGAAATAGCGCGCTCTCCGGGTGTTCATGGCACAACGCGCCAAGCAGCATGGCGCGGGTGTAGTCGTACTCCAGCCAGCTGGGGTCCGGCATATAGACGCAGCTCTGCTCAATCGCCTCACCGAACTCGAGAAAGCGATAAGCGCCCATTTCAACGACCTGGATCACCCCGAAGGCATCGTGCACTTCGGCGATCAACAGCGGGTCCGGCATCTGACCGACCGGGGGTAAACCTGGCATCCACCACTCTCCACCGTGACATCCCCGACCATGTCGGCCAGAGGAAAGGCGCTAATTGTCATTGAGGCACCCTCCCCTGGTCACGCGATAATTTGCCGCAGTCGGGGGCGCCGAGTTCATCGCTCGAAGGCTACAACAATAAAAACGATTATCGAGGTTTGCCATGTACGCCATTATCGGTGCCGGCCCCATGGGGCTGTGTACAGCACGTCAACTGCACAAGCACGGTATCGACTTTGTCGGTTTCGAACTGCACGCGGATGTAGGCGGCCTGTGGGACATCGATAATCCGCACAGCACTATGTACGACTCGGCGCACCTGATTTCCTCCAAGGGCACCACCCAGTTCACTGAATTCCCCATGCGCGACGATGTGGCGCCTTACCCGCATCACAGTGAAATGCGCCGCTACTTCCGCGACTACGCCAGATATTTCGGGTTGTATGCGCACTACCAGTTCAATACCCGTGTGGTCGAGATCCAGCGCCTGGACAAAGGCTGGAAGCTGATCAGCGAGTACGACGGCGTGCAGCGTGAATGGCTGTTTGACGGCGTACTGATGGCCAATGGCACGCTGCACACACCCAACCAGCCAGCACTACCCGGCGAGTTTACTGGCGAGCGAATGCACTCCAGCGACTACCGCTCGGCTGCGGTATTCGAGGGTAAGCGCGTGCTAGTGATCGGCTGCGGCAACTCCGCCTGCGATATCGCGGTGGATGCCGTACACCGCGCCGCATCGGTAGACCTGTCGGTACGTCGTGGCTACTACTTTCTGCCCAAGTTCACTTTGGGTCGCCCTACCGACACCCTCGGCAAGGCTGTCAAGCTGCCGCGCCCGCTCAAGCAGTTGCTCGATGGCCTGCTGGTGCGTGCACTGGTCGGTAAGCCCTCGCAATACGGCTTGCCCGATCCGGATTACAAGCTCTATGAGTCGCACCCGGTGATGAACTCTCTGGTGCTGCACTACCTCGGTCACGGCGATATCAAGGCGCGCCGCGACATCGCCAAAGTCGAAGGCCTGCAGGTGACATTCACCGATGGTGAACAAGCTGAGTACGACCTGATTCTGCAAGGCACCGGCTACAAACTCGACTACCCCTTTATTGATCGCGCGCACCTCAACTGGCCAAGCAATGCCGGTGCGCCGCAGCTGTACCTGAACGTGTTCCACCCCGAATACGACGACCTGTTTATGCTGGGCATGGTCGAAGCCTCGGGCCTCGGCTGGCAGGGCCGCGACGAGCAGGCCGAGCTGGTGGCGCTGTATATCAAGAGCATGCAAGCCGGCAGCCAGGCGGCCAGGGACTTCCAGACACTCAAGCGTGAACGGGCGAGCGTGCGCCTGGATGGTGGCTACAAGTACCTGCAATTGGAACGCATGGCCTACTACGTGCACAAGGACAGCTATCGTCAGAGCATCGCGCAGCACAGCAACAGCTTGCGCGCCGCCCTGGCTGCGCTGCCCAGTGCCGCCAACCGCCCTGCGGAAGGAAGCCTGTAATGGAAACGGTGAATATCCATTTCGACCCCAGCAGCCTGGTGCTGATCAACATCATTCTCGCTGTGATGATGTTCGGCGTATCGCTGGATCTGCGCCTGGATGATTTCAAACGCATCGCCCGCGAGCCTAAGGCGCCGCTAATTGGCCTGCTCGCGCAGTTTGTTCTGCTGCCGGCGCTGACCTGCCTGGCCTGCTGGGCGCTGCGCATCGAACCGATGCTGGCCCTGGGCATGATGCTGGTAGCGGCCTGCCCAGGCGGCAGCTTCTCCAACATCATGACCTGGATGGCGCGTGGCAACGTCGCGGTATCGGTCAGCATGACTGCGGTATCGAGCCTGGCCGCCAGCGTGCTGACGCCACTGAACTTTGGCTTCTACGCCTGGCTTAACCCGCTGACCCGGCCACTGCTGACGCAGATCGCCATGGACCCGGTCAGCCTCCTGCTGCTGGTATTGCTGGTACTGGGCCTGCCCCTGATTGTCGGCACGTGGGTCGGTCGACGTTTTCCTGGCCTGTCATTGAAGGTGGAAAAACCGCTGCGCATCTTTGCCCTGCTGGTGATGCTGGCCTTTGTCACCCTGGCCTTTAGCCGCAACCTCGACCAGTTCATCGCGCACTTCCACCTGTTCTTCTGGCTGGTAGTGGCGCACAACGCCCTGGCGTTGTCGGTGGGCTACTGGTGCGCACGGCTGTCCGGCCTGCCGGCCGCTGACCGCCGGGCCATTACCCTGGAAGTCGGCATCCAGAACTCGGCTCTGGGCCTGGTGATCATCTTCACCTTCTTCCCACAGGCCAGCGGCATGCTGCTGATTGCCGCGTTCTGGGGCTGCTGGCATCTGGTCAGCGGCTTAACCCTGGCCTTTATCTGGTCGCGTCGCGCGCCCATCGCCGCCTCACCCGCACCTGTGGCACTGGCTAACGCTGGAGAAAAATAATGCTCACCGTATTGATCACCGGAGCCGCCAGCGGCCTCGGCTGGCAGCTTGCGCGCGCCTATCACGGCCAAGGTTGCAATCTGCTGCTCACCGATATCAACGCAGGCGGCCTGAGCGCAAGGGTCAATGAGCTCGGCGCAGAGCGGGTAATCGGGCTGGCTGGCGACATCACCGATCCGCTCCTGCACCAGCAGTTGCTGCAAGCCTGTGTTGAGCGCTTCGGTGGCCTCGATGTGCTGATCAACAACGCTGGTATTACCCACCGCTCGCCGGCCATGCAGACTGACCCGGCGGTGCTGCGCAAGGTCATGGCTGTCGATTACCAAGCCCCCGTAGAGCTGACGCTGAGTGCCCTGCCGCTGCTGCGCCAAAGCCGTGGGCAGATCATCGCCATCGGTTCCATGGCCGGCTGGATGCCAGTGCTGGGTCGCGCCGGTTATTGCGCCGCGAAAAGCGCCCTCGGTCAGTTCTTTGAAGTGCTGCGTGCCGAGGCCACGCGCGATGGCATCCGCATGCTGCTGGTTTACCCAAGCTTTCTCGACACGCCCATCGACCAGAACGCCCTCGGTGGTAATGGTCTGCCGGCGCAACACGGCCGCTCGACCATCGGCAACGTGCGTGGCGCCGACTGGATGGCCGCGCAGATCATCCAGGCACAACGGCAAGGTCGTCAGCGCCTGTTCCCGGATCGCGGCAGTTGGCTAGCCAGCCTGCTCTGGCGCATCGCGCCGGGGTTTTACTACAACAAAATGAGCGCACGTTTCGCCGCGGAGATGGACTGATGGAATTGGCCTGGCTGGCGCTGGCGGGTTTTATCCTGCTGGCCTACACCCTGGAGGCGATCACCGGCTTCGGCAGCATCGTCATCGCCCTGTCGCTGGGCGCCTTGCTGCTACCAATCGACCAGTTGCTACCCGTGCTGGTGCCGCTGAATATCTGCATGACCGGCTACCTGGCCTGGCGGCACCGGCAGATGATCGACAGCCGCCTGTTACTGGGCATGATCCTGCCCGGCATGCTGCTCGGCACGGTTATCGGCTATGCCCTGCTGCCCTTCCTCGACGCCGCATTGGCCAAGCGCCTGTTTGGCGCTCTGGTGCTGTGGTTTGCCGCCCGCGAGTTGTGGCGTCTGCGTCATGCTGCCGCGCAACCCGTCCGCCCACTGTGGCTCAGCCGCCTGCTCAGCCTGTGCGCCGGAATCAGTCATGGCCTGTTTGCCTCAGGCGGGCCGTTGCTGGTGTTCGCCCTGGCCGGCACCCAGCTGGACAAGGCACGCCTGCGCGCCACCCTGGTCACGGTCTGGTTCACCCTCAACAGCCTGCTGACCATCGCCTTCCTGCTTGATGGCCGCCTGCTTTCCGCGCTGCCGCAAGTGGCGTGTTACGCCCCACTGCTGCTGGTAGGCGTATGGCTCGGCGAGCGCCTGCATCAACGCTTCAACGAACAACACTTTCGCATCGCCATTTACCTGTTGCTGCTGGTTACCGGCTGCCTGCTGCTAGCGCCCTGGAGTCTGCTATGAGCTACGACGTCATCATCAAGAACGGCCTGTATTTCGACGGCAGCGACCAACCCGGACAATTGCGCCATGTCGGCATCAAGGATGGACGCATTGATGTGCTCAGCCTCAGTGCACTGGATGAAAACGGCTGCCCTGAGGTGCTGGACGCCAGCGGTAAATGGGTGAGCCCAGGCTTTCTGGAAATTCACTCACACTACGACGCCGAAGTAATCGCCGCGCCCGCGTTGAAGGAGTCGGTGCGCCACGGCGTCACCAGCGTGACCATCGGTTCTTGCTCGATCAGCATGGTGCTGGCCGATGCCGAGGACTGCTCCGACCTGTTCACCCGCGTTGAGGCAGTGCCGCGTGAGTACGTGCTGCCGATCCTGCAGGAGAAGAAGACCTGGCGCGACGCCGCCGGCTATCGCGCCTTCTACGATCAGCAGCCATTGGGGCCGAACGTCAGCTCCTTCCTCGGTCACTCCGAACTGCGCGTAGCGGTGATGGGGCTGGAACGCGCCACCTCGAAGGTCACCCCGACCGAGGAAGAACTGCAACGCATGGAGCAATTGCTGGAAGAAGCACTGGACGCTGGCTGCATCGGTCTCTCGGTGATGACCACGCGTCTGGACAAGATGGACGGCGACCGCGCCTGGTCCAGCCCACTGCCATCGACCTTCGCCAGTTGGAAGGAATTCTCACGCCTGTTCGCCATCCTCCGTCGTCGCGGCGCGGTGATGCAGGGTGCACCGAATGCGGTGACCAAGGTCAACGTGTTCGCCTTCCTTTATCAGGCCCACGGCTGGTTTCGTAAGCCGCTGAAGTGCTCGATGCTCACCGCGCTGGACCTCAAGTCGCAGCCGTTGCTGCACCGATTTACCCGCCTTTCCGGCTGGCTGGCGAACACCGTGCTGCGTGGCCACTTCCGCTGGCAGACCCTGCCGGCGCCGTTCACCCTGCGCCTGGAAGGGCTCAATGTGAACGCCTTCGAAGAGTTCGGCGCCGGCGAGATTCTGCGCAATATCAAAGACCCGGACGAGCTCTATGCCAAGGTGCTGGAGCCGGAGTTCCGTGCCCTGTTCAAAAAGCAGGTCAAAGCCGTGCTGACCAAAGGTTTGTGGCACCGCGATTTCTCCGACTGCTGGGTAACCGAATGCCCGGACGCCAGCCTGGTCGGCAAGAACTTCAAACAGCTCGGCGCCGCCCGTGGCCTGGACCCGGTAGACGCCTATTTCGAGCTGGCCTGCCAGTACCGCGAGGCGCTGAAGTGGACCACCTGCTACGGCAACCAGCGCGAGCCGGTGATGCACGCCTTGCTAGCCAGCCCCTGGACCCAGCCAGGCTTCGCCGACTCTGGCGCGCACCTGCGTTCCATTGCCCAGTACAACTTCCCGCTGCGCTTCCTCAAATACGTACGCGACGCCGAACTGGCCGGCACACCGTTTATGGACACCGGTCGGGCCATCCACCGCCTGACTGGCGAGCTGGCGGGCTTTATCGGTGTCGACGCCGGCACTATCCGCGTTGGCGACCGCGCTGACCTGGTGATCGTCAACCCGACCGGGCTGACCGATGAACTGGACGCCATCCATGAAGCGCCAATGGAAGTGCTCGGCCTGGAGCGCGTGGTCAAACGCAACGATGCGGCGGTGGATGCAACGCTGATCAACGGCCGTATCGCCTACCGCCGTGGCAGCGAGTTCGCCGAGGGGTTGGGCAAACAGCAAGGCTTCGGCAGCTTTCTGCCGGGACGTGACGTAGCGCCACGCACGCTAGGCGCCAGCGGTTTCAAGCCCGCTACGGCCTGAACTGCACGTCACCATGCAGCGGCTCTATCGCGCCTATCGGCTTGCCGGCCATGGCTTATCGGTTACCATGCCCGTCCGCCTAAATTGACTTAAGCCGAGAGCCGCAATGTCGCAACCCTGGAGCCCTGAAAGCTGGAGAGCCAAGCCAATCCAGCAACAACCGCAATACCCGAATGCCGCGCACCTGCTGGCCGTTGAGCAAAAGCTCGCCAGTTATCCGCCGTTGGTATTTGCCGGTGAGGCCCGCGAACTGCGCCGCCAGTTTGCTGAGGTGACCCAGGGCCGCGCGTTTTTGCTACAGGGCGGCGATTGCGCCGAGAGCTTTGCCGAGTTCTCCACCCTGAAAATCCGCGACACCTTCAAAGTGCTGCTGCAAATGGCCATCGTCATGACCTTCGCCGCCGGTTGCCCGGTGGTCAAAGTCGGGCGCATGGCCGGTCAGTTCGCCAAACCGCGCTCGGCCAATGATGAAACCATCGACGGCGTAACCTTGCCCGCCTACCGCGGCGACATCGTCAACGGCATCGGTTTCGACTCTGCCAGCCGCGTGCCGGACCCGGAGCGTCTGCTGCAGGCCTACCACCAGTCCACGGCCTCGCTTAACCTGCTGCGCGCCTTTGCTCAGGGTGGCTTTGCCGACCTGCATCAAGTACACCAGTGGAACCTCGACTTTATCGCCAACTCGGACCTTGGCGAGAAGTACAGCCAACTGGCTGGGCGCATCGACGAAACCCTGGCCTTTATGCGCGCCTGCGGCATGGACGGCGCCACGCAAGTACGCGAAACCAGCTTCTTTACCGCTCACGAAGCGCTATTGCTGAATTACGAGCAAGCCTTTGTGCGCAAGGACAGCCTCACCGGCGGCTGGTACGACTGCTCGGCGCATATGCTCTGGATCGGCGACCGCACCCGTCAGTTAGACGGCGCGCATGTCGAATTCCTGCGTGGCGTCGGCAACCCGATTGGGGTGAAAGTCGGCCCGAGCATGGACAGCGAGGACCTGATCCGCCTGATCGACATTCTCAACCCGGATAACGATCCCGGCCGCCTCAACCTGATCGTGCGCATGGGCGCCGACAAGGTCGAAGCCGGCCTGCCGCGCCTGATCCAGACCGTGCAGCGTGAAGGCCGCCAAGTGCTGTGGAGCAGCGACCCGATGCACGGCAACACCATCAAGGCCAGCAGCGGCTACAAGACCCGCGACTTTGCGCAGATCCTGGCTGAAGTGAAGCAGTTCTTCGCCGTACACCAGGCCGAAGGCAGCTACGCCGGCGGTATTCATATCGAGATGACCGGGCAGAATGTTACCGAATGCATCGGCGGCGCGCGGCCGATCACCGAAGACGGCCTATCGGATCGCTACCACACCCACTGTGACCCACGGATGAACGCCGACCAGTCACTGGAGCTGGCGTTCCTGATTGCTGAAACCCTTAAGCAGGTTCGTCGCTAACGGCCGCTTTCGCGGGCATGGCCCATTCCTACGCCGCTGACGGCTGTAGGAGCGGGCCATGCCCGCGATCAATCACAGATCCATTCAGGCAATCAGGCGTTCACGCAAACGCCCGAGCATGCCCAGCAAACTGCCGACCTTCTCCCGATCACGCTCCTCACGCGGCTGCTGCGCCAGACGGGTAACCACCTGCGCCGGCTGCGCGCGCCACAGTTGCGCCTGTTCGGCGGCGGCCTGCAGGCCCTTGTCGAACAACCCGCGACGAATCGGCTTGGGCAGGTAGCGGAAAATCTGCGCCTCGTTGATCAGCTTGAGCAGCGCCTGGGTATCGCAGAACGGCGTAACCACCAGGCTTAGCAAGCGCGGATGAGCCTGAGCCAGACTTTTCAGCAGTGGCGCGGTGTCTTCGCCTGCCACTTGCAGGTCACTGACCAACAGATCAATCGGCTGGCTGTTCAGCAGCGCCACTGCCTCGCTCAGCGATGCCGCGCGCAGCAAGCGATGGCCGCCGGCCACGCAGAACTCGGCCACCACGCCCAGGGTCGGCGCATCCTCATCCAGCATCAGCACATTGAGCGCCGCCTGCGGTATGGCTGCCGATACTTTCGGTGCCTGCAACTGGCGCGCGGCAATCTGCGCCGCCTGACGCAGGGTGAAAGCCATTTCCTGCTGATCCCAGGGTTTGGTCAGGTAGCGGAAGATACCGCCGCTGTTAAGCGCCTCCACCGCAGCATCCAGGTCGCTGTAGCCGGTGAGCAGAATACGCAGGGTATCGGGGGCGATCTGCCGCGCCTGCGCCAGCAATTCGGCGCCGCTCATCTGTGGCATACGCTGGTCACTGACGATGATCTGCACACTCTCGCTTTTCAGGCGTTGCAAAGCGCGGCACGGATCGCTCTCGGTCAGCACCTCGTACTCGCGGCGAAACTGCAGGGCCAGGCTGCGCAGAATGCGCTCTTCGTCGTCGACAAACAGAATACGAATCGGCTCGCTCATATCAGGCACTCCGTTGTAGTTGCAGCGCCTGCGGGCGCGGCAGGCGGATCAAAAAGCGCGTACCGCGGCCAGGCTCGGACGCCGCACGAATCTGCCCGCCGTGGTCCTGGATGATCTTGTAACTGATCGACAGCCCTAAGCCGGTGCCCTGGCCCACCGGTTTGGTGGTAAAGAACGGATCGAAGATGCGCGCCAGCACCTCAGGCGGCATGCCGCGCCCGGAGTCCTGCAGGGAAACAAATACGGCGCTGTCATCAGCCCAGGTTTTCACCAGGATCTGACCGAAGCCATCAATGGCCTGCGCGGCGTTATTGAGCAGGTTGAGTAGCACCTGGTTGATCTGCGACGGCGCGCAGGGAATGCGCGGCAACTCGCCGAGCTGCAGGATGGTTTCGGCTTTGTCCTTGATGCCGTTGCGGGCAATCACCAGCGCACTGCGAATGCACTCGTTGAGATCAACCTCCTCGCTCATAGCGCGGTCCAGGCGGGCGAAATCCTTGAGTCCGACCACCAGTTCGGCAATCTGCTCCAGGCCATAAAGGGTATCGCTGAACAGCTGGGTAAAGTCCTCCACCAGCAGTTCCGGTGCAGCCTTGGTGCGGGCCTCGGCGGCGGCCTCCAGGGCCATGGCCAAACGCGCCTCATCACAACTCGGATCGTTCAGGCAGTCGCCCAGTGTGCCCTGCGCTTCGGCCAGTTCGAACAACGGCGCACTGAGTTCACGCAGCAGTTGCACGTTGTTCTTCACATAGCCAAGCGGGGTGTTCAGTTCATGGGCGACGCCGGCGACCATCTGCCCGAGCGAGGCCATCTTTTCTGACTGCACCAGCTGGGTTTGTGATTCCTTGAGCTCCACCAAGGCTTTGCGCAGCACCAGGTTGCGCTGGGCGATGCGTACCTCCATGGCTTTGAGCAAATCGAGCACGGTACCCAAACCGCAGTACAGGCCCTGGGCGTCGACCAGAATAAAATCTTCGGTGATCGGGTATTGCAGCTGGCCGGTGATCTGCTTGGCCGCATCCTCCAGACTGGTTTCCAGGCTGACCACCAGCGGCGCCGGGTTCATCACCTCCTGCACCGCATGGCGGCCGCGCAGATCGCGACCGAATCGCTGCATAAAGATGTCCTGCAAGGTGGTACGACTGACCAGGCCCTGTGGCCTGCCAGCGTTATCGACAATCGGCAGCGAGAGAAAGGCCTTGTGCTCCGGCGTCAGCAGGCGATCTGCCACATCGGCGATGCTCATGTCCGCAGCCAACGGCGTAACCGGCTTGAGCAAACGCGTGAGCGCGCTGGCAGTGGTCATGGGCAGACTCCCTGTGCGTTGGAAAGCCGCCATTCAACCAGCGCCAAGTTGCTGCCGTGTGACAGTCGTCACACTTGATCCTCGAGCTAGAGCGCTGCGTTACCCCACAGGAATGCTGCTGGCGTTTAATTGCCGGCCGCCGCGCGCTATGGTGACAGCTCAACTCTGCAAGGATGGTGTTATGACCTGGTATATCTGGCTGCTGATGCTTCTGGTGCTGGGCTCCATTGTGGGTGGCCTGATGGTGCTGCTGCGTACGGCCAAACCGCTGCCGCTAAGCGAGGAACAGCTGGCGAAAATTCACCAGCGCGAGCTTGAGCAAGAAGCCAAGGACGCGCGCGAGCCTTAATCGCTTACAACAAGGATGTGCTATGCCATTGCATCTGCGCCTGCTGCTGCCAGCCCTGTGTCTGGCAAGCGGGTTTGCCCTGGGCTATATCCAACTGCCTGGGCTGGCCGCCGGGGCCGCGCTCGGCGTATTACTGCTGTATGCCGACAAATACCTGCACCGTACGTTGTGGACGGCCCTTAGCCTGCTGACCTGCATCGCCTTTGCTGCACACCTGGTTCCGGGCTTTAGCGCCACCCCGCTGTGGCCGCCACGCCAACTCAGTGCCGATGCCGCGCCTTACGCCCTGCGCCTGTCCTGGGACAAGCTGCTGGTCGGCGTCACGCTGCTGGCCTGGTGGCTGGGGCAGAAAACGCCAAGCAAAGCACTCTCAACGGGCGTATGGCTAACGGCGGCAGCCACTCTGCTGGGTGTACCGTTGCTGGCATTAGCGCTGGGTTTGGTTGGCTGGCAACCGAAGTGGCCAACGCAGCTGTGGCTGTGGCTGGCGGTCAATTTGGGGGTTGCTGTACTGGCAGAGGAGCTGCTGTTTCGCGGTTTGCTGCAAAGCCGTCTGGTCGGCTGGCTTGGGGCCGGTGCGGGGATTGGCCTGACGGCGCTGCTATTTGCCGCTGTGCATCTACCATTCAGTCCGTTATTCGCTGTGGTCGCCGCAATCGCGGGCCTTGGCTATGGACTGATTTTTCACCTCAGCGGGCGGCTCAGCCTGGCAATCGCCCTGCATGGTGCAGTCAATTTGCTGCACCTGTTGCTATTGAGCTATCCATTACGCGTGGGATGACAGCGACCTGGTGGCGACTGAAAATCTTCTCCAGCCGCCCGTTATCTCGCAGCACGTCATAGATTGCCATAAACTGCTCAGGTGTGATCGGCGCTTGCGGGCGCAACAGCACGTGGTGGCGATAGCGCTGATCGACGCGTTTTGAGATCAGCAGCTGGCCGGCGTATTGTCGGTTGCGCTCAAGGAAGTCACTAATGTAGGAGCGTGTCACCAAGGCGATTTCCGCCCGCTGATGCAGCACCATCAGCAGATTGCTTTCGTGGGAATGGGTCAAAGTGGCGTTGAAGGTTTTGCTCAGGTAATTCGGCTCGGAGTTGAACTTGGCAAAGGCATAGTGATACCCGTGGTAAAGCGCCAGACGCTTGCCTTCGAGCGAGTCGAAATACCTCTGATCACGACCCGCTTCAGCACGGGCGACAAACACTTCGGAGTCTTCCAGCCCCATATCCAGGGCTACATGCGGAACGTCCTGCCAGCCCCAACCGGGATTCTCGAAAATCGCCAGGTCGATACGCTGCTGTTCGAAGTCACGAAAACGGCGCTTTACCGAAGTTGGCACCATCACAAAACGGTAATCCGTCTGGGCCTGATTCAGCGCCGCGACCAGTTCATCGAGCAGACCTGTGGCCTGGCTCTGTTCAGCTTTGAACACGTACGGTGGGAAATACACAGCAGCGACGCGCACTTCCTGCGCAGCCATAAGCGGCCCGGCCAGCAACAACGCTAACGCCATGCCGGAAAATCTGTTTACTCCACGTCTGAAGAGTCCCATTTGACGCCAACTTCCCTATTCTTCGAATATCTGCAGCCTAACCCAGGCAAATCTGACCGAACAGAGCATTTTCAGTCATTTATCAGCACCGATGCGTCACTCAGGTGATACCGCCCAAGCAGCTTGTCCAGCTGTTTATCGCTATTGAGTTGTTTAAGCAGCTTAGCAAAGGCGTGCGGCTGCATTACCGACTCCGGGCGGAACAGCGCTTGGTGCTGATAAACCTGATCAACCCGCTGGGACACTAGCAAGGCGCTACTCTGCTCCGGGTAGCGCTGCTGGTAGGCGCGCAGGTATGAGCGAGTGACCACTGCAACGTCGGCCCGGCCGCGCAGCAGCATGATCAGGTTGCTGTCGTGGGAGTAGGTCAGCACCGCGTTGAATGTATCGGTGAGAAACTGCTTGTCCGAATTGAAGCCGGAAAAACCATAGTGATAGCCGCTGTACAGGGCCATGCGCTTGCCCTTGAGGTCATCAAAATAGCGCTGGTCACGCCCAGGTTGCAGGCGAGCGACATAGACTTCGGCATCTTCAATATGCATATCCAGCGCGGTATGCGCGGTTTCTTGCCAGCCCCAGGCCGGGGATTCAAACAGGATCAGATCGAAGCGGCCGCTTTGCAGATCGCGATAGCGGCGCATGGTCGAGGTTGCAACCAAGGTAAAGCGGTAGTCGCTTTGCAATTGATTGAGCGCCTGCAACAACTCCGGTAGCAGGCCACTAGGGTGCTCACTTTCGGGTTTAATCACATAGGGCGGGAAATGATAGGCCCCCACTCGCACCTCTTCCGCAGCCTGCGCAACACACACCGCAGAAAGCATCAAGCCGAGCAGTAAACCTCGTAACAGCGTGGCCAAACGGCAAACCTCAGAACAAAACGCAGCGACTTCTTCCGTAACCTGCAACGCTCGCAATCCGTTGGCGCCAAAATACTATCAATGTGCCACTTTAGCGTAGCTGAATTTCCTCAAGCGTCCTTGATCACCAGTGACAGCGCCTCTTCGGCCAACTGATCGAGGGTCATTGGCCCTTCCGGGCGAAACCAGGTAGTCGTCCAGCTCAGCGCGCCAGTCAGCAGGCGACGCAGAATAAAGGGATCGGCCTTGAAGTAGCCGGCGGCCTTGGCTTCGCCCAATACATCCAGCCAGAGCTGCTCGTAGTTGTCGCGCAATTCCAGAATAAAGGCCTGACCCTGCTCCGATAGCGAGCGCCATTCATACACCAGTACCGCCATCGCCTCACCGGTGCCGCCCATGATCGACTGCAGCTCACAGCGAATCAGCGCCAGCACCCGCTCACGCTGGTCGCGCGCCTCGGCCAGCGAGGCCTGCATCAGTGCAGTGTTGTAGCGAATGGTCTCCTCCATCACCGAACGCAGGATCTCATCCTTACTTTTGAAGTGATGAAAGATGCTGCCGGACTGAATGCCCACAGCGCTGGCCAGATCGCGCACCGTGGTGCGCTCGTAGCCCTTGCTGCGAAACAGGTGCGCCGCAGTCTGCAGCAGCTTGCCACGCGCACTGTCCGGATCGGTGATCTGCCCACTGGCCACCAGATCACGCATCACCGCCTGAGCTTGTTGATCATCCACGCTAATTACTCTCCAACTCTTTTTATGCCTCGGGCCAACCCACCCAAGCCTGCAATCGCACGCTTATTCTCAGCAGGTTTACCCAAGTGCTTGTCGTTATTGGTGAAATTTATGCTGCGCCGGCCACCCAAGCAAGCGCTTGGCCATACTTTGGGTGAGAAAGATCGAATCAAGGGCTTTTCAACCAAGCGCTTGCTTGGTAGCCTTCAGGCCACCTTATTCATGTGTTGCGGACCTATTCCAATGACTAAAACCGTACGCATCGGCTGCGCGTCAGCCTTTTGGGGCGACACCAGCACCGCCGCCGCCCAGCTGGTAAAAGGCTCCGAGCTGGATTACCTGGTATTCGACTACCTGGCCGAAGTCACCATGTCGATCATGGCTGGCGCGCGCATGAAGAAGCCCGACGCCGGCTACGCCACCGATTTTGTCGAAACCCTCGCGCCGCTGCTGTCCGAGATCGCGCAGAAAAACATCCGCGTGATCAGCAACGCCGGCGGGGTCAATCCCAGTGCCTGCGCCGCTGCACTGGGAGCTGCCTGCGAACAGGCTGGCGTGCAATTGAAGATTGCCGTGCTGCATGGCGACAACCTGCAACCCAAACTCGGCGAACTGGCCAAGGCCGGCACGGTGGAAATGTTTACCGGCGCTGCGCTGCCGCCCTTCTGTGTATCGGTCAACGCCTACCTCGGCGCGCCGGGCATCGTCGAGGCGTTGAAGCTGGGTGCGGATATCGTCATCACCGGCCGCGTAGTCGACAGCGCTGTGGTCAGCGCCGCCCTGGTGCATGAATTCGCCTGGCGCTGGAGCGACTACGACCAGCTGGCTCAGGCCGCGCTGGCCGGGCATATCATCGAATGCGGCGCGCAGTGCACCGGCGGTAACTTCACCGACTGGGAAAGCGTGCCGGATTACGAACATATCGGCTTCCCGGTGGTGGAAGTGGCGGCCGACGGCAGCTTTGTCGTGACCAAGCCGGAAGGTTCCGGCGGCTTGGTCACGCCGTTTACCGTGGGCGAGCAAATGCTTTATGAAATCGGCGATCCACGGGCCTACTACCTACCCGATGTGCTCTGCGATTTCACCCAGGTGCAACTCAGCCAGGTTGGCGAAAACCAGGTTGAACTGAAAGGCGCACGCGGCCTGCCGCCCACCGACCAATACAAGGTCAGCGCCACCTATCCGGATGGCTTTCGTTGCACCGCCAGTTGCCTGATGGCCGGCATCGACGCAGTGAAGAAAGCCCAGCGCGTCAGCCAGGCCATCATCAACAAAACCGAGGAGCTGTTCGCCGAGCGCGGTTGGGGACCGTACAAGGAAGTCAGCATCGAACTACTGGGCTCCGAGGCGACCTACGGCCCACGCGGCCAGCGTACCGACACCCGCGAAATCGTGATCAAGATCGCCGTGCGCCACGCCAAGAAAGAAGCGCTGATCCTGTTCTCTCGCGAGATCGCCCAGGCCGCCACCGGCATGGCTCCGGGCCTGACCGGCATCGTCGGTGGCCGCCCTACAGTTTACCCGGTCATCCGTCTGTTCAGCTTCCTGGCCGACAAATCCGCCTGCCAGCTGCAGGTCGAAATCGACGGCGAACGCACCTCTGTCGACCTGCCGCAAATCGCGGCGCTGGATAGCGCGCAGATCGCCGCCGACATCGCCGCCCCACAGCCAAACACTCAGGCCGAGGTTCGCGTGCCGCTGATCAAGCTGGCCGTGGCGCGCTCCGGCGACAAGGGTAACCACAGCAATATTGGGGTAATGGCCAGAAAGCCCGAGTACTTGGCCTGGATCGCTGCTGCGCTAACAGAAGACGCCGTGGCCGAATGGGTGCAGCACGCACTCGAGCCGCAAACTGGCAAGGTCAGCCGCTGGTATCTGCCCGGCAGCCATAGCCTGAACTTCCTGCTGGAAAACGCCCTAGGTGGCGGCGGCGTCGCCTCCTTGCGCATCGACCCGCAAGGCAAGGCCTTTGCCCAACAGCTGCTGGAATTCCCGATACCGGTGCCCAAGGCGCTGGCCGCTAGCCTCGAACAAGGACAATAACAATGAGCTACGACTCGGTGTTTAAACCCGGCCTCTTTAGCGGCCAGACAATCATGGTCACAGGCGGCGGCAGCGGCATCGGCCGTTGCACCGCCCATGAACTGGCGAACCTGGGTGCACACGTGGTGCTGGTTGGACGCAAGTTGGAGAAACTTGAAACCACCTGCGGCGAAATTATCGAAGACGGCGGCAGCGCCAGCTTTCAGGTCTGCGATATCCGTGATGAGGACGCAGTCAAGGCCATGGTCAAAACCGTGGTCGCCGAGCGTGGGCAGATCCATCACCTGGTCAACAACGCCGGTGGCCAGTTCCCCGCGCCACTGATCGGCATCAACCAGAAAGGCTTCGAGACCGTGGTGCGCACCAACCTGGTCGGCGGCTTTCTGATCGCCAAGGAAGTGTTCATGCAGAGCATGAGCAAACACGGTGGCAGCATCGTCAACATGCTCGCCGATATGTGGGGCGGCATGCCTGGGATGGGCCACTCAGGTGCTGCGCGCGCCGGCATGGAGAACTTCACCAAGACCGCCGCCTACGAATGGGGCCATGCCGGCGTACGGGTCAACGCCGTGGCGCCGGGATGGATCGCTTCCAGCGGCATGGACACCTACCCCGAATCGATGAAAACCATGATCCGCAACCTCAAGGACCATGTACCGCTGCAACGCATCGGTAGCGAATCCGAGGTGGCCGCCGCCATCGTTTTCCTGCTCACGCCGGGTGCCAATTTCATCAGCGGCAACACCATCCGCATCGACGGCGCAGCCAGCCAGGGAACGCGTGCCTGGACGCTGGGCAAGGCGAAAAACAGCGAAACCTATAACGGCTTTCATCGGGCCTACGTGCCTGACGTGCTCAAGGGCGAGGAGTAACGCCATGCCGGTTATCCAATCCGAGATCGACGTGCATGGCGAGGATTTCGCCAGAAACCGCGAGGCCATGCTTGCCGCTGTGGCCAGCTTTCGCGACATCGAACAGAACTGCCTGAACAAGGCCGCCGCTGCCAAAGAAAAATTCGACAAGCGTGGTCAACTGCTGCCTCGCGAGCGCCTCAATTTGCTGCTCGATCCCGGCGCTCCTTTTCTCGAACTGTCGTCACTGGCCGGCTACAAACTGCACGATGACAAAGACGGCACCCAGGCCGGCGGCGGGATCATTTCCGGCATCGGCTATATCGCCGGCGTGCGTTGCCTGGTCACCGCCAGCAACAGCGCGATCAAGGGCGGCACCATCTCCCCAACCGGGCTGAAAAAGACCCTGCGCCTGCAGCAGATCGCCGTCGAGAACAAACTACCGGTGGTGACCCTGGCCGAAAGCGGCGGCGCCAACCTCAACTACGCCGCCGATATTTTCGTGGAAGGCGCTCGCGGCTTTGCCAATCAGGCACGTATGTCGGCCATGGGCCTGCCGCAAATCACCGTGGTACACGGTTCGTCTACGGCTGGCGGGGCTTACCAGCCGGGGCTGTCGGATTACGTGGTAGTGGTGCGCGGCAAGGCCAAGATGTTCCTCGCCGGCCCGCCGCTGCTGAAAGCTGCTACCGGTGAAATCGCCACTGACGAGCAACTCGGTGGCGCCGAAATGCACGCCCAGGTCGCCGGTACCGCCGAGTACCTGGCTGAGAACGATGCCGACGCTGTGCGCACCGCCCGTGAAATTCTCGCCATGCTGCCGTGGAACGCGCAACTACCAGCGCGCCCAGCCAAGAGCTACCGCGAGCCGCTGTACCCGGTTGAAGAACTACTCGGTCTGGTGCCGGCCGATGCCAAGAAGCCCTACGACGTACGCGAAATCATCGCCCGCATCGCCGACGGCTCAAACTTTCTCGACTTCAAAAACGAGTTCGATAACCAGACCGTCTGCGGCCATTTGCAGATCGAAGGCCAGCCCTGCGGCTTTATCGGCAACAACGGCCCGATCACCCCGCAAGGCGCAGCCAAGGCCGCGCAATTTATCCAACTGTGCGAGCAGAGCAACACGCCGATTCTGTTCTTCCACAACACCACCGGCTTTATGGTCGGCACCGAGTCGGAACAACAGGGCGTGATCAAACACGGCTCGAAAATGATCCAGGCGGTGGCCAATTGCAGCGTGCCAAAACTCACCATCGTGGTCGGTGGTTCCTACGGCGCCGGCAACTACGCCATGTGCGGCCGTGGTCTGGACCCACGCTTTATCTTCGCCTGGCCCAATAGCAAAACCGCGGTCATGGGCGGCGCCCAGGCCGGCAAGGTGCTGCGTATCGTCACCGAAGATAAACACGCCAAAGAAGGCAAAGAAGCCGACCCGAAGATGCTCGATATGCTGGAAACCGTCACCGCGCAAAAACTCGACAGCCAGTCCACCGCACTGTACGGCACTGCCAGCCTGTGGGACGACGGCCTGATCGACCCACGCGATACCCGCAAACTGCTCGGCTACCTGCTGGATATCTGTGCAGAAGCCGCTGTGCGCCCGCTTAAATCCAACTCGTTCGGCGTAGCCCGCCTGTAATCATTCGGAGAATAAGAAATGATCTTTACCCAAGAACACGAAGAGCTACGCCGCACGGTTCGTAATTTTGTCGATAAGGAAATCAACCCGCACGTCGAACAGTGGGAAAAAGACGGTCGCTTCCCGATTCACGAGATTTTCAAGAAAGCCGGCGACCTCGGTTTGCTGGGTATCTCCAAACCGGAGAAATTCGGCGGTATGGGCCTGGATTACAGCTACTCGATCGTCGCGGCCGAAGAGTTCGGCACCATCATCTGCGGCGGCATCCCGATGTCCATCGGCGTGCAAACCGATATGTGCACCCCGGCCCTGGCGCGCTTCGGCTCTGATGAGCTGCGCGAAGAGTTCCTCAAGCCAGCAATCAGCGGCGAGATGGTCGGCTGTATCGGCGTCTCCGAAGTCGGTGCCGGCTCCGATGTAGCCGGGCTGAAAACCACCGCCAAGAAAGACGGTGACGACTACGTGATCAACGGCAGCAAGATGTGGATCACCAACTCGCCATCCGCAGACTTTATCTGCCTGCTGGCCAATACCTCGGATGACAAGCCGCACGTCAACAAGTCGCTGATCATGGTGCCGATGAACACCCCAGGTATCACCCTCAGCACACACCTGGACAAACTCGGCATGCGCAGCTCGGAGACCGCTCAGGTGTTCTTCGACAACGTACGCGTGCCGCAGCGCAACCGCATCGGCCATGAAGGCGCTGGCTTCATGATGCAAATGCTGCAATTCCAGGAAGAGCGCCTGTTTGGCGCGGCCAACATGATCAAGGGCCTGGAGCACTGCATTAACGCCACCATCGACTACTGCAAAGAGCGCAAAACCTTCGGCAATGCGCTGATCGACAACCAGGTCATCCACTTCCGCATGGCCGAGTTGCAGACCGAAGTCGAGTGCCTGCGCGCCCTGGTTTATCAAGCCACCGAGCAGTATGTGCGCGGCCGCGACGTTACCAACCTGGCTTCCATGGCCAAGCTCAAAGCAGGCCGCCTGGGCCGTGAAGTGACCGATAGCTGCCTGCAGTACTGGGGCGGTATGGGCTACATGTGGGAAAACCCGGTGGCCCGCGCTTACCGCGACGTACGCCTGGTATCGATTGGCGGCGGTGCCGACGAAATCATGCTGGGCATTATCTGCAAGCTGATGGGCATTCTGCCGGGTAAAAAGAAGGGCTAAGAGCAGACACACGTCGGGTGGACGTCGCTTTTTACGTCCACCGTGGCACCGCTCGGTGGGTCGATGAAGCGTGACCCACCCTACGGCCGCCCTCTTTGCCAATACATCAAGGAACCTGCCATGGCCGACCTACCAAACTGCGAAACCCTGCTGCTAAGCCTTGAGGGCGGTGTACTGCACCTCACCCTTAACCGTCCGGACAGCCGCAATGCCATGAGCCTGACCATGGTCAGCGAATTACGCGCGGTGCTGGAAAGCCTGCAACACGACTTGAGCGTGCGCGCCATCGTGCTACGTGGCGCCGGCGGACACTTCTGCGCGGGGGGCGATATCAAGGACATGGCCGGCGCCAGATCTGCCGGTGGCGATGCCTACCGCAACCTTAACCGCGCCTTCGGTAGCCTGCTGGAAGAAGCGCAGAACACGCCACAGGTGCTGATTGCCGTACTCGAAGGCGCGGTGCTGGGCGGTGGCTTTGGTTTGGCCTGCGTTTCGGACATTGCCATCAGCCATCAGGATGCCAAGTTCGGCTTGCCGGAAACCACCCTGGGTATTCTGCCAGCGCAGATCGCGCCCTTCGTGGTTAAGCGCATCGGCCTGACCCAGACGCGTCGCCTGGCCCTGACCGCCGCGCGTTTCAATGGCAGTGAGGCTGAGCGCCTGGGCCTGGTGCACTTTAGTGAAGCCAGCAGTGAAGCCATCGAAGCACGCCTGCAACAGGTGCTGAGCCAGGTCCGTAGCTGTGCGCCGCAAGCCAACGCACAGACCAAAGCCCTGTTGCTTGCCGCGGAAAGAGAAGCCCTCGGACCGTTGCTGGACCGTGCTGCCGAGCAGTTCGCCGCGGCGGTAACCGGCACCGAAGGTGTCGAAGGAACCATGGCCTTTATGCAAAAACGCGCGCCGAAGTGGGCTGCTGAATAAGCGCCCTCGATAAACGACCTGATCGCCAGATTTACGCCCCAGCAGGAGCACACAGATGCCCGCCTTTAACAAGATTCTGATCGCCAACCGTGGGGAAATTGCCTGCCGGGTGATGCGCACCGCCCAGGACCTCGGCTACCGCACCGTGGCCGTGTATTCCGAGGCCGATGCCGACGCACGTCATGTGCAGCAAGCCGATGAGGCCGTGTGCATCGGCCCAGCGCAGGTTAATCAGTCGTACCTGGTGATCGACAACATCATCAAAGCGGCTCAGCAAACCGGGGCCGATGCGATACACCCCGGCTACGGTTTTCTCTCCGAGAACGCCGATTTCGCCCGTGCCTGCGAAGCCGCCGGCATCGTGTTTATCGGCCCCACCGTGGAAGCCATCCACCTGATGGGCAGCAAGCGCCTGTCGAAAATCGCCATGCTCGAAGCCGGCGTACCGTGCATTCCCGGCTATGAAGGGGCAGCCCAGGATGAGCAAACCCTGATCCGCGAAGCCGGCCGTATTGGCTACCCGCTGATGATCAAAGCCAGTGCCGGCGGCGGTGGCCGAGGCATGCGCCTGGTCCACCAAGCCAGTGAACTGGCCGAGCAAATCCGCACCGCCCGCTCGGAGGCGCAGAACGCCTTCGGCTCTGGCGAGCTGATTCTCGAACGCGCAGTGATCCAGCCGCGCCATGTGGAAATCCAGGTATTTGGCGATAGCCAGGGCAGCATCGTTTACCTCGGCGAGCGCGACTGCTCGGTACAACGTCGCCATCAGAAAGTGGTCGAGGAAGCGCCCTGCCCAGTAATGACGCCAGAACTGCGCCAAGCCATGGGCGAAGCGGCGGTCAAAGCGGCGGCTTCGGTCAACTACGTCGGTGCCGGCACCGTGGAGTTTCTGCTGGATCAGAGCGGCGAATTCTTCTTTCTGGAAATGAACACCCGCCTGCAGGTCGAGCATCCGGTCACCGAACTGATCACCGGACAAGACCTGGTCGCCTGGCAGATTCGCGTTGCCGAAGGCCAGCCGCTGCCGCTCCAACAGGATGAAATCCGCCTAAGCGGTCACGCCATGGAAGTACGCTTGTACGCCGAAGACGCCACGCAGAACTTCCTGCCACAAACCGGCACGGCACTGCGCTGGGAACCGGCGCTGCGTGACGGCATCCGTATCGACCATGGCCTGCTTGAAGGCCAAACCATCAGCCCGTTCTATGACCCGATGCTGGCCAAGGTCATCGCCTATGGCGCGACCCGCGCAGAAGCGCGGCGCAAGCTGGTGCGCGCGGTTGAAGATTGTGTGCTGCTGGGCGTGAATGGCAACCAGCGATTTCTCGCCAACCTGCTCAGCCACCCCGAGTTTGCTGCTGGCAACGCTACTACCGCGTTTATCGCCGAGCATTTCGCCAGCGACCCGAGCCTGAGCCCACAGCCGCCCACAGCCAGCGAACTGGCGGCCGCTGCTGCCCTGCTGTTCCAGCAATCGGCCAATGCCCGTGCGCACCAGGGCGGCCTGGCTGGCTGGCGCAATGCCGGCAGCGCGCCGTGGCGCTTTGTGCTTAAGCACGGCGAGCAGAGCTTCAACGTGGCATTGGAAGTGATTTCCGACGGCCCACAACCCAGCCTGCTAGCCACGTTTGGCGAGCAGCAGGTCAACCTCACACTGCTGGCCAGCGACGGCCGCTGGGCCACCTTGGAGCTAGACGGCATTCGCCAGCGCCTGGCTTATCACCTGGATGGCGACAACCTCTGGCTGTATGGCCATAACGGCAACCTGCAACTGACCGACATTACCCACCTGCCGGTCAGCAGCGCTGCCGGTGCTGGCTCGGGTAGCGTCAAGGCGCCGATGGACGGCGCCATAGTCGAGGTTCTGGTCGAGGAAGGCAGCAGCGTCACTAAGGGCCAACTGCTGGTAGTACTGGAAGCGATGAAGATGGAGCACCCGCTCAAGGCCAGCATCGACGGCGTGGTACGCCGGATTGGCGTGAGCCGCGGCGATCAGGTGAAAAATCGTCAGCTATTAGTGGAAATCGAAACCTCAGGCGCATAACCCTTTATCGTTCCCACGCTCCGCGTGGGAACGATAAAGGCGACCAAACGAATAACAAAAAAATCACGGAGCACGCCTATGTCACTGCAAGGTAAAACCCTGTTTATCACCGGCGCCAGCCGCGGCATCGGCCGCGAGATCGCCCTGCGCGCGGCACGTGACGGCGCCAATATCGTGATCGCGGCAAAAAGCGCACAAGCCCATGCCAAGCTGCCGGGCACTATCCACTCGGTGGCGGCCGAGGTCGAAGCCGCTGGCGGTAAAGCCTTGGCCTTACAGCTGGATGTGCGTGACGAAGACGCCGTGAAGGCGGCCATGGCAAAGGCCTTTGAGCACTTCGGCAGTATCGATGCGCTGATCAACAACGCCGGCGCGATCAAGCTGATGGGGGTGGAACACCTGCCACCCAAGCGCTTTGACCTGATGTTCCAGATCAATACCCGCGCGGTAATGGCCTGCAGCCAGGCCGCGCTACCCTATTTGAAGCAGAGCAAAGGCCACATTCTCAGCCTGTCGCCACCGATCAACCTCGACCCTAAGTGGTTCGCCAACTACGGCCCCTACACCACCACCAAGTACGGCATGAGCATGCTGACCTTGGGCATGCATGAGGAATTCAAGAAGTACGGTATCAGCGTTAACTCGCTGTGGCCGAAAACAGTAATCGCTACAGCTGCTATCGAGTTCGAAGCCGGCGGCCCGGCGGTGATGAAAGCTGCGCGCCTGCCAGCGATCATGGCGGACGCGGCTTACACAATCCTCGCAAGCACGGAGCGCAGCATCAGCGGGCGCTTATTGATCGACGAGGAAATCCTCCGTGAGCAAGGCCAAAGCGACTTCGAGCAATACCGTTACGACCCGGCCGGCAAGCTGATGACTGACCTGTTTGTCGACTGAGAAGAAGGCCGAAGCCACCCACTCCCGCTTCGCAGGGTGGCTTAAGCAGATTAGGCGTCTTGCATGAGCCGCCAGGGTGGATTCAAGCGATTTTCGCCCGCGTGGTACAGGCACAACGGATTGCCGTCCGGGTCGTGCAGATAGGCCTCGCGCCAGAGCCAGGGCTGGTCAGTCGGCAGCATGCTGAACGCAACCCCCTGGGCCCGCAGACGGGCGACGGTCTGATCCAGCTCGGTGCATTCGAAATAGATCAGGGTCTGGCTGGCTGGAACGTGCTTCACCTTGCTAAGGGAGAACGTAGCCTGACCAGCCGGGCAGCAGAAGCGTGCATAGTCCGGCAGGCTCTCGACAATCAGTTGCAGCCCTAGGCCTTGATAGAAGCGAATTGCACGCGGTACATCGGTGACCGCAACGGTGACTTGATTAAGGTTCATCGTCCCTCCTGGTTCAGCGCGCCATCGCGCCAGCGTATCGAACTAATGCCACAGCCCCAGGCCAGCTGACAATACGCAGGCGCGCTATTTGCCGATCTGCCCTGTCAAGCTTGCGCCAGAGCCATGGCAGGGATATAGACCGGCGACTAGAGTTGGGCTTCGCCCCCGCATAACGACCATAAGCGCGAGAGCCATGAGCCAGACCGATCTGATTTCCCCGCTGCGTTTCCTTGCCCGCCTGCCGCAGCATCTTCCGCGCGTACCACGCATGTTGCGCGGCCTGTATTACGCCGGCATCCGCAATCGCGAGAAGAACCTATCACTGGCCTGGGCGCTGGAGCGTACGGCGCAGCAGCATCCCGATCGCCCAGCGCTGCTGGATGAATCGCGCAGCCTCAGTTATGCGCAGTTCAATGCCTGGGCCAATCGCCTGGCCTGGGCCTTCAAGGCTGAAGGTGTGCGCCATGGCAGCGTGGTGGCAGTAATGCTGGAGAATCGCCTGGAGTTGCTGGCGAGCCTCGCTGCGCTCAGCAAACTCGGCGCGGTCGCTGCGCTGGTCAACACCACGCAGCGCGGCAAGGTGCTGGCCCACAGCCTAAATCTGGTCAAACCTGGTTTTATGCTGATCGGTGATGAGTTGCTGACGGCCTTCGCTGAGGTCGTAGAGCAACTCGATAACCCGCAAACGCCGCGTTACTGGGTAGCCGATCAGGACTGCTTGAACCATGTCGGACAAGCGCCGGACGGCTGGACCAACCTGATGCAATTGGCGCGCAGCCAGGCCAGTGATAATCCGCCGGACAGTGCCAAGGTGCAAATGAAGGATCCCTGCTTCCTGATCTACACCTCCGGCACCACCGGCCTGCCTAAGGCCTCGATCATGAGCCACGGCAAGTGGATCAAGGCCTACGGCGGCTTCGGCCACTCCGGGCTGACCCTGAGCAATCAAGATGTGCTCTACCTGACCCTGCCCTGTTATCACAACAATGCCGTAACCGTGTGCTGGAGCGCCGCCCTGGCCGGTGGCGCGGCCATCGCCCTGCGCCGCAAGTTCTCCGCCAGCGCCTTCTGGCCGGATGTGCAGCGCTATCAGGCCACCTGTTTCGGCTATATCGGCGAGCTGTGCCGCTATCTGCTTAACCAGCCAGAGGCTCCGGCAGAAAAGAACAACAGCCTGCGCTGCATGATCGGTAACGGCCTGCGCCCCTCGATTTGGACCGAGTTCAAGGCACGCTTTGGGGTCGAGCAGATCACCGAGTTCTATGCCTCCAGTGAAGGCAATATCGGCTTTACCAACGTGTTCAACTTCGACAACACCGTGGGCTTCTCCCCCGCCACCTATGCCATCGTGCGCTACGACCTGGAGAATGACTGTGCGATCCGTACCGCCAAAGGCTTTCTGCAGAAGGCCGACAAGGGTGAGCCAGGCCTTCTGATCAGCGAAATCAGCGCCAAGTGGCCGTTTGACGGCTATACCGACCCGGCCAAGAGCGAAGCGGCGATCCTGCGCAATGTGTTCAAGAAAGGCGATGCCTGGTTTAACACCGGCGATCTGATGCGCGATATCGGCTGCAAGCACGCGCAATTTGTCGATCGTCTGGGCGATACCTTCCGCTGGAAAGGCGAAAACGTATCGACCACCGAGGTGGAGAACGTCCTGGGGGCCTTCCCCGGTGTCGAGGATGCGGTGGTCTATGGCGTGGAAATCCCCGGCACCAACGGCCGCTGCGGCATGGCTGCGCTGCGCCTGAGTGAAGGCCAGCAGCTGGACAGCGCTGCCATTGCCGCGCACCTGGATGCCGAATTGCCGGTGTACGCCGCGCCGCTGTTTATCCGCCTGCTCGGCGAAGTCGAAACCACCGGCACCTTCAAGTATAAGAAGACCGACCTCAAGCAGGCCGCCTACAACCCCGCTACGGTGCAGGAGCCACTGTGGGTGCGCCTGCCTGGGGAAACGCGCTTTACCCCGCTGGATCACAGCCTGTTCGCCGCCATCGGCGAGCAGGCCTACCGCTTTTGATTACCGGCAGTAGACAGGTTATCAACGCGGCCTGCTACTGCTTGAACTCGAACTGCAGCTGCGCACCCTCGACCGATTGCCAGTAGTCATCATCGCGCTCGTTGGTGATCAGCTTGCCATTAAGTTGAAAGGGCCCCTCTGCCTTATCCTTGTCGCCAAACATCGGCGGCAATATCGGGATCGACAGGTCGCTAAGCGGTGCAACCGGCTGCAGCGGATCGAACACATTGGTATGCAGACTCAGATCCAGCGGCGCTTTCGGCTCGGCAGGCTCTGGCTCGCGGGCAGCCACAGCAGGTTTCGACTTACCTTGAGTTATTGCCGCAGGTTTGGGCTCAGAAGTGCTGGGCTGCGAAGGCGTTTTAACAACGGGCGCTAGCTCGGCCTTAGCTGCCTTGCTGGGAACCGCGGCTGGCGCCGGTTGCGCTTTGACGGTTTCAGCTTTGGCTTTCACAGGAGGGTTGGGGCTTTGCTCGCAGGCCGCCACTGACAATAGAGCCAACAGCAGCGCGAGTCTTCGAATAGACAACATGGGCAAGTACAAAGGCAGTGACATAAGCCGCTATGCTGGCCCCTGCCCTGCACGCTGGCAAGCGCACAATCGGTACACCAGGTAACAACGCGCCGAGGTTCAGCCGACGGCCACCGGTATCGATGGCCGCCAACGACTGACCTATACAGCCTTATTCAGGCGACTGCAGTTGCTGCAGCTGTGCGTCGATATCCAGCTCCGGATGCTCGCGCATCAGTTGCAGCAGCAAAGCATCGGCTTCATCCGTCCAGCCATCACGGCGCAATTTGAGCAACCGTTGCAACTCGCTGTGCAATTGCTGCTCAGCCTGGCTAGCTGCATCTTCTGCCGCTTTCTCGGGGGCTGATACAGCAGGTGCACGAGCTGCTTGCGGCAGTTGCTCATGCAACGCATCAGCCGAGGACTCTTCACGTAAAAGCTGATTGGATGGACCGGCAGAAAGCTTCTTCTCAGCCTTGGCGGCATCGGCGCTGTAGCCCTGAGTCAGCGGCGCTGGCTGCACCGAACGCGAGCGTTCTGCCTCATCAACAACCGCAGCGGATTCCGCAAGTGGTGCGGACATCGGCGCGGACTGGGGTGCCATCCTTGCTGCAGGCGCCATGGGTGCACCGCTGGGCACGGCATCAAAGGCATCCGGAGCCTGCTCGAAGGTGCGCCAGGTCAGGCTCACGCCAATGCCCAGGCAAGCGACCCCTGCCAACGCCACCGACCAGCGTTGCCGGCCACCAGCGCCAAATAGCCAGCTGTGCAGGCGCGCACTCAGGCCAGGTTTGGCTTCGGTTGTGGCCGCGCTGCGCACTGCTGCGCTGGCCGCCGCGAGAATTTGCGCATCAAGTTGCGCACTGGGCTCGCCGCCGCTGTGCTGGCGGAAATGCTCAAGCATCTGCCGCTCCTGCTCATCGGGCATGTGTTGGTCATGGTTCATACGGACAACTCCTCGGCGGCCGGGTCAGCCAGCAGCCGACGTAACTTCTGCATGGCATAACGCAAGCGACTCTTAACCGTCTCGGCAGGGATCTGGGTCAGCTCGGCGATCTCGGTCAGTTCCAGATCACCGTGAGCGCGCAGCAGAAACACTTCACGCTGCTCCTCTGGTAAATCCGCTAGAGCAGCCTGCAAACGCTGCTGATCACGGCTTAGGCTGAGCTGTTGTTCGGGGTTCGGTTGCGTATCGTGCGGGGCATGTTGTTGTTCATCATATTCATCATGCCCCGCCTGGTGCCGACCGTGCTTGCGCCAATGATCGATGAGCCGGTTGCGGCCGATCTGGTATAGCCAGGTCTTGAACTGCACCGCTTCGCGCTGCTCGCTCTGACTGCGGATCAGGCTCATCCAGGTGTCCTGAAACACCTCCTCGGCCAGGGCGTGGTCGCCACATAGGCCAAGCAGAAAACGGAACAAGCCAAGCCGGTGGCGCTGGTACAACTCGGCGAAAGCCGCCGCGTCACCGTGGCGGTAGCGCCGCAACAAGGCGGCGTCGTCATCCGTGAGGGGTCGATTCACTGCTGTACTCGTGCGGTAGTTGAACGGTTCGTCGCAGTTTGCAGACTCTGCGCCAGTTCCACCAGCTGTACGAACTCGCCGCGCAAACCGAAGCGGTCGTCACCTTTGGCATTGCGCGCCAGCTCGGCGCTGTCGACCAGGCTGAAGCGTCCGGTGTAGGCATCGCCCTTGAGCTGCTGAGCGAAGGCGGCCACCGCGGCAGCAAAGCGCAGATCCTCACTGGCCTGGCTGATGGCAGGCACATCACCGGCCTGAATCGGCTGCTCAAGCAGTTTGCTGACGTCCTGCCCTGGCGCCTTGTAACGAATGCGCAGCCAGGCCAGTTCGCCCGCTTTGCCGTCGTTTTTTGCAGCGGCCTGATAGCGCAGCGGCTCCAACCAGCCCTGGCCGCCCACCGGCACCACTTCATAGAGCGCGGTCACGGTATGGCCTGCGCCAATTTCACCGGCATCGACCTTGTCGTTGCTGAAGTCCTCACGCTTTAGCGCACGGTTCTCGTAACCCAGCAGGCGATACTCGCTGACCTCAGCCGGGTTGAACTCGACCTGGATCTTCACATCGCTGGCAACCGTCGCCAGGGTCGAGCTGAGCTGATCAACCAGCACCTTGCGCGCTTCGCGCAGGTTATCGATATAGGCGTAGTTACCGTCGCCGGCGTCGGCCAGCTGCTCCATCAACCGCTCGTTGTAGTTGTCGGTGCCAAAGCACAGGGTTGTCAGCGATACGCCGCTTTTGCGCTTGTCGGCGGCCAGTTGTTTGAGGGTTTCGAAATCGCTGATACCGACGTTGAAGTCACCATCGGTGGCTAGCAGGATGCGGTTGATCCCGCCATCGATAAAGCCCTGCTGTGCCTGCTGGTACGCCAGCTGAATACCCGACTCACCAGCCGTTGAACCGCCCGCTGTAAGTTGATCGATAGCGGCGCGAATCTTGGATTTCTCGCTGCCGGATGTTGGCTCCAGCACCACGCTGGATGAGCCGGCATACACCACCAGCGATACCTTGTCCTGGACGCGCAGCTGCTCGACCAGCAGCTTCAACGTGCTTTGCACCATGGGCAGGCCATCGCGGCGATCCATCGAGCCGGAGACATCCACCAGAAATACCAGATTGGCCGGCGGCAATTCCTCTACCCGCAGATCCGAGGCCTTGATAGCGATACGCAGCAAACGGCTCTGCGGGTTCCAGGGCGTGGCCGCGAGCTCGGTGTGTACGCCAAACGGCACATCGCTCTTGGGCAGCGGATAGGCATAGGGGAAGTAGTTGACCAGTTCCTCCAGGCGCACCGCATCCTGCGGCGGCAACTGCCCGCCATTGAGGAAACGCCGCACATTGGCGTAGCTGCCAGTATCCACATCGATGCTAAAGGTCGACACCGGTGTTTCGGCCACGGCATGCACCGGGTTGTCGGCCAGTTTCTGATACTGCTCGCGATTCTCGTCACGATAGCCCGGCGGCAAGGCATCAGCCTGTACAGACATCGGCATCGGCGTATACGCCACGCTGGGCATCATGGCTCTGCCCGCCACCTGGCTTTTGCGTTGCAGTTCCGCCGGGGCTGCGGCCAGTTGCTCATGCAACTCGGCGCGCTCCCGGTCATCTGACTGATCGCTGAGCTGCGGGCTGCCAGCCTCAGTGGCCGGTGCTTCGGGGTTGGCGGCGCTGCACGCGCCGAGGCTGATCAGTACGCCAGCAGCAAAACCGGCAAGCAGAGGACGAGTAAGCAATACGGGGTAAGCAGACATGGGCGCATCTCCTGAGCGATCGAATAAACCATTCGCTTAGGTAGACGCAGCCCTTGGCTACATCGGGTTAAGCCGCTGTTAAAAACTCGCAGCGCCTTCCTGACACAACTGCCCGGCCAGCATGCCCAAAGTCATCAAGGCGCGCTCAGCTTCGCGGTTCCACGGGATGCCACAGTTCAGCCGGATACAGTGGTTGAACTGCTCGGTATTACTGAAGATCAACCCCGGCGCAATGCTGATGCCCTGCTGCAGCGCGCGTACGTGCAGGTCCTTGGTGTTGACCCGCGCTGGCAGGCTGACCCACAGAATAAAACCGCCCTTGGGCCGGCTCATCTGCGTGCCTTCGGGGAAGTACTGCTGCACCGCCAGTTGGAAGGCGCTGAGGTTTTTGCGGTACTCCTGGCGGATAAAGCGCAGGTGGCGGTCGTAGCCGCCATTCTCCAGATAGGCCGCTACCGCCATCTGCGTCACGCTGCACGCCGAGTGGGTGCTGAAGGTCTGCAGGCGCTGGATTTCATCCTGATACTTGCCGGCGACAATCCAGCCGATACGCACACCGGGTGAAAGGGTCTTGGAAAAGCTCGAGCAATACACCACCCGCCCTTCGCGATCATGGGACTTGAGCGCCTTGGTCGGACCCTGTTCGAACATCAGTTCGCCGTAGATATCGTCTTCGATGATCTGAATATCGTAATCACTGGCCAGACGCAGCAGTTGGCGCTGACGCTCTTCGGGGATGGTGCCGCCCAGCGGGTTGCTCAGTCTCGCGGTCAGTACCAGCGCCTTAATTGGCCATTGGTTGGCTGCCAGTTGCAAAGCCTCCAGACTGATACCGGTGGTCGGATCGCTGGGAATTTCGATAACTTTCAGGCCGAGCAGATCAGCCAGTTGCAAAAGACCGTAATAGGTCGGCGACTCGGCGGCAATCAGATCACCCGGTTTGGTCAGCACGCGCAGACTCATCTGCAGCGCATCCACGCAGCCGTGGGTGATCACCACCTCAGTCGGGTCGACCACCACACCGGCGTCGCGCATACGAATAGCCACCTGGCGGCGCAGCGGCTCGAAGCCTGGGCTGAACATATAGCTGAAAGCCCGCGCACTGTGAAAACGAGTGACCTTGGCCAACTGCTGGTGCAACGCACGCACGGGCAAGTAATCCACATGCGGCACTGCAGCACCAAGGGGGAACACCCCCTCGCGGCGCGACTCGGTGAGCACCTGATTGATGATGCTACTGCGCGTCACCAAACCAGGTCGCTCTACGCGGGCGATATCCGGGGTTGGCGCAGTCAGGGCCGGGGTCTGGTGCACGTAGAAGCCGGACTGCGGGCGCGCGCGAATCAAGCCTTGGTCTTCCAGATTAGCGTAAGCCTGCAGCACGGTGGCATGGCTGACGCTGAGCTGTGCACTCATCTTGCGCACCGAAGGCACCCGCTCACCGGGCTGGTAAACGCCACGACGGATATCTTCCGCCAGTTGCTGGGCAATACGCTGATAAAGCAACAGATTGGTCATGACCGCGTTCCTGCTTGACTGAACCGTAACAGTAAACCGGGCTTTAACAATTGCACCGGTACAGCCCACTGAATTGTGGACGATACAGCGCAAGGCCGCCAGGACTGTAACGGCTCAATCGATAACTGTGCGGATTGTGTGGGCTACACCAGCCTGAATGGCTGGCAATAAAAAGCCCCGGCTAACCGAGGCTTCTTAACGACAAAAAGGCTTAGCGCGACGAGCCGAGATTGCCTTGCTCATCAGAGAACACGATCTCTACGCGACGATTTTGCGCCCGGCCTTTGGCCGAGGCATTTTCAGTTACCGGGAAGCTCTCGCCATGGCCCTGCACTTCGATGCGTTTGCTATCGATGCCCAGATCGACCAGTACATCGGCCACTGCCTGGGCACGAGCGCGGGACAGTTCGAGATTTTCCTGGGCATCACCACGGCTATCGGTATAACCCTCGATCCGCACGACGCGCCGGGGGTTGAGCTGCAGGAACTGCACCAGCTTCAGTACCGTGCGGTTGGCCGAAGCTTTCAGGTCACTGTGGCCAGCATCGAACAGCACATCACCAAGGGTCATCACCAGGCCGCGTTCGCTTTGGATGGTGGCCAGGCTAACCATCTGCTCTTCGAGCCAGTTGCTCTGATCCTGTACACTGAGCAGCTTGGCCTCACGCAAGGCCAACTGCAGCCGCTGGCGCTCCAGTTCCAGCTTGACCGCACGTTCCTGGTTCAAATTGAGTGCGCTCTTCTGCCCTGCAATCGCACTGTACTGCTGGCTGAGATAGGCATAGTGGCTGACATCATCGGCGCTACCCCAGTAGCTCGACAGGCGATCTGCCTTGGCCAGCGACTCGCCGGCGCGAATCAGGTCCTTGGGTGCGCTGCGTAGCACGTCAGAGTCTTCCTTGACCTGTTGAAAGGCCGCGTGTGCGCCCTGCAGTGCCTGCTCGCTGGAGCTGTGCGAGGACGCGCAACCAGTCAACAATGCAGCCGCGAAAATCGCCAACAGGCTTTGTTGGGCATGCTTCATTGCAAGCCCCCCAGCTGTTTGCGCAAGCGATTGATGGCGTTGCTCAGCTCGGCCAGTTGCTGCTGGCTTTTTTCGGTCAGGTGTTCAGCTTCGGCCAGCCGCGCATCCAACTCGGCCTGCTCGGCATGCACCCGCGCCTGCTTGTAATCCTCGTCCTGCATAGCCGCTTGCGCCAGGGCGAGTTTTTCCTCAGCCAGGCGTAACGAAGCCGACTGCTCGGCGGAAATACCCAGCGCCTTGGCCTGGCTGAGCGCCTGCTCGGTCAAGCGCAGTTGCTCATTGGGTGCGGGATCAGATGCGCAGGCGCTGAGCATGAGTGGCAGCAAGGCCACACAGATACGTCGATAAATCACAGATTTTCCCTACTGTTCAGCATCACCGGTGGATGTGAGCTGTTGATCTTTCCAGCGCTGTAAATTGCGCTGCAGCATAACGTCCGGCAACCCGCTGGCGATTGCCTCATTCATTTTCTTCGCCAGCATGCCGCGCAGCCACGCATCGTTACAGGCCGAGTTATGCGACAACGTGAGGTAGAGGCCTTCGCTGGAGATCGGTGGATCAAGCACCAGCAGATCGTCCTGCATGCCCAGGCTATCGGCCAGCGCTTGTCCCGGATAACGCTCGTACAGCACGTAGTCGGTGCGCCCCAGCAGGAGTTTCTGGAATGCCTGAGTCAGGCTGGCGACACCTTCCAGGGTCAGGTTGCCCTTGGCATAAGCATCAAAAGTCTGGCCAAAACTGTTGTTGACCAAGGTATCGCCGGTGCGATTGCGCAGGTCATCCCAGCCGGCATAGGGGAACTCCGCACCGCGATGCACCCACACCACGCTGGGGGTGTAATAGAACGCCGGGTGCACATAGTCCATGACGCCCAGGCGCGGCAAGGTCAGGAAAGCACCGGCAATCAGATCGACACGACCGGTTCTGACTTCATCCTGTGCACGTGACCAGGGGCCGGTATAGATAATGTCCACGGCCACTCCCAATTCCTTGGCCAGGTGCTGCAACAGATCGGCATTGGCACCAATCAGTTGCTGAGGATTCTGCGGATCGCGCCAGAGGTAGGGTGGGTACTCCGGATTACCAGTCGCCACCAGACGCTCGCACTTGCCTGCGGCAACGGCAAACGCCGGCATCAGCAGCACAGCGAACAGCAGGAGAAACGACCTATAAAAACCACGCTCAAGCATTGGCAACTTCTCGACTTAACCTTGGATGGGCATCTGCGGCCACACACCGGGAGACTTCTAGATCATGCTAGCTTAATACGCATCCATACGAATTCGCGATAAAGACTAAACATGAAAAAACTGATCGCCGCCTTGGTGCTACTGCTCGCCGGCACCGCCGCCCTGCTCTATCTGTCGCCCGCCGCCTTATTGACGAGCATACAGTTGGTGGAGCGACAGCGTGCCGGGCTGAGCCTCAAACAGATCAGCGTGGGCGATCTTAGCATTCATTACTATGAGGGCGGCCCAAGCAGCGCACAAACCATCCTCATGGTGCATGGCTTTGCCGCCAACAAGGACAACTGGCTGCGCTTCGCCCGCCACCTCAGTCAGGATTACCGAGTTATTGCCCTCGACCTTCCAGGTTTCGGTGCAAGCGACAAACCAGCCGGCAGTTACGATGTCGGCACCCAGACCGAACGCCTGGCCAGCGTGATTGATGCATTGGGCATTGAGCAACTGCACTTGATCGGTAATTCCATGGGCGGGCATATCAGCGCGCTATATGCCGCGCGCTATCCACACAGAACCCTATCTCTGGCGTTACTCGACAACGCTGGCATCAGTTCGACGCAACCCAGCGAACTGATGCAGCGGCTACAGCGCGGCGAGCCTAATCCGTTGGTGGTGAAAAGCACCGAGGATTTTCAACGCCTGCTCGACTTTATCTTCGTGCAGCCGCCTTACCTGCCGGAATCGCTTAAGGGCTATTTCGCCGAGCAGGCCATCGCCAACAGCGCGCACTACGACCAGGTGTTTGCTCACCTGATAGAGCGCTATATCCCACTGGAACCTGAGCTGCCAAAGATCCAGGCGCCAACGCTGATTATCTGGGGCGCAGAAGATCGAGCCTTGCACGTATCCAGCGTGGAAGTCATGCAACCGCTGCTGCGCAAACCCAGCGTAGTCATCATGCCAGACACCGGTCATGCGCCGATGATTGAGCGCGCAGAGCTGACCGCGCAGCACTACCGGACCTTTCTCCAAGCATTACCGGATTAGCGCACAAAATGGCAGGAGGCTATTTTTAACGTCGCATCCGACGATCCGGAGGGGAGCCGCTGGGTTGCAGGCTACAAAAACGCCGGCAGCCTGTTTACACGCAAAACCCGAAGGAGTGAAGCACCTGGATGTGCTGAACATAAAAAAACCCGCTCACTGAGCGGGTTTTTTATGAGCGAGGGAAACCGGCTTAAACCAGTTTCTCCAACTCAGGTACAGCTTCAAACAGGTCTGCTACCAGACCGTAATCGGCTACCTGGAAGATCGGCGCTTCTTCGTCCTTGTTGATCGCAACGATCACCTTGGAGTCTTTCATGCCGGCCAGGTGCTGGATTGCGCCGGAAATACCAACGGCGATGTACAGCTGTGGCGCAACGATCTTGCCGGTCTGACCAACCTGCATATCGTTCGGCACAAAACCGGCGTCGACTGCAGCGCGCGAGGCACCAACAGCGGCGCCCAGCTTGTCAGCCAGCGCGTACAGGTGCTTGAAGTTGTCACCGTTCTGCATACCGCGGCCGCCGGAAACGACGATCTTGGCAGCGGTCAGTTCAGGACGATCGGACTTGGCCAGTTCTTCACCGACGAAAGCCGATTTGCCAGCGTCAGCTGCGCCGCCAACTGCTTCAACGGCAGCAGAGCCGCCTTCCGCAGCAACCGGATCAAAACCGGTGCTACGCACGGTGATGACTTTAACGGCAGCGGAGGATTGCACGGTGGCGATGGCGTTACCGGCATAGATCGGACGCTTGAAAGTGTCAGCGCTTTCAACAGCGATGATTTCCGAGATCTGATCAACGTCCAGCGCAGCAGCAACGCGTGGCAGGATGTTTTTACCGTTGCTGGTAGCAGCAGCCAGAATGTGGCTGTAGCCCTTGCCCAGCTCAGCTACCAGCGGCGCGACGTTTTCCGGCAGCTGGTGAGCGAAAGCCGCGTTGTCAGCAACCAGCACCTTGGCCACGCCAGCAATTTTGCCAGCAGCTTCGGCAGCAGCGCCGCAAGCGGAACCGGCAACCAGAACGTGGATGTCGCCACCGATCTTCGCGGCAGCAGCCACGGTGTTCAGCGTGGCCGGAGCCAGGGCGGCATTGGTGTGTTCAGCGATAACCAGGATAGTCATTTAGATTACCTTCGCCTCGTTCTTCAGTTTCTCGACCAGTTCAGCCACGGACTTGACCTTGATGCCGGCGCTGCGGGTAGCAGGCGCTTCGACTCTCAGGGTTTTCACGGTGGAAGCGGTGGAAACACCCAGGTCGCCCGGGGTAACGGTTTCCAGCGGCTTCTTCTTGGCTTTCATGATGTTCGGCAGTGACGCATAACGCGGCTCATTCAGACGCAGGTCGGTGGTCACGATAGCCGGCAGGCTCAACGCAACGGTCTGCAGACCGCCGTCGATTTCGCGGGTTACGTTGACCTTGTCGCCAGCCACTTCAACCTTGGAAGCGAATGTGCCCTGGCCGAAGCCAGTCAACGCGCCCAGCATTTGCCCGGTCTGGTTGTTGTCGCTGTCGATGGCCTGCTTGCCCATGATCACCAGCTGAGGCTGTTCTTTGTCGACCACTGCCTTGAGCAGTTTGGCCACAGCCAGCGAGTTCAGCTCATCAGCAGACTCAACCAGAATGGCACGGTCAGCACCCAGCGCCAGCGCAGTACGCAGCTGCTCTTGAGCAGTGGCCGGGCCGATGGTTACGACAACGATCTCGCTCGCCACGCCTTTTTCTTTCAGGCGTACAGCTTCTTCCACGGCGATTTCGCAGAAAGGGTTCATCGACATCTTGACGTTGGCAAGATCAACGCCGCTGTTGTCCGCTTTGACGCGAACTTTGACGTTGTAGTCGACCACTCGTTTGACAGCTACAAGAACCTTCATGGATTCCTCGTTACTCTCCGGTGAATAAGAATGTCGCCAGAAGCGAACATGGCGGGAACTACAGACCGGCCGGAACCGGGAGTCGACCAATAACGGCAGACACAAAACCGCCCGTATCTTGACCGCACGACCTAGACTGGTCAATACAACGAAGCGGCCAATCGTCAGCGATGTAGTAAGATTCTAACAGCCCTACAGAAAATTCAAACAAACGTTTGTATTGGCCCATTCGAAGGGTCTGGATATAATGCGCCAGCATCGCTCACGGAACGAGCTCGATCGCCAAATAAAATTAGAGAGCCCTGAGTAGGAGATTGCCTGTGGAACGCGAATTTATGGAATTCGACGTCGTCATCGTCGGCGCCGGCCCAGCTGGTTTGTCCGCCGCCTGCCGACTGAAGCAGAAAGCCGCAGAAGCCGGCAAAGAAATCAGCGTCTGCGTGGTCGAGAAAGGCTCCGAAGTCGGCGCACACATTCTTTCCGGCGCGGTGTTCGAGCCGCGTGCATTGAATGAACTGTTCCCTGACTGGAAAGAGCTCGGCGCCCCGCTAAACACGCCGGTTAAGCGCGATGACATCTACGTGCTCAGCAATGCCGAGAAGGCCACCAGGGTTCCGGACTTCTTCGTACCCAAGACCATGCACAACCATGGCAACTACATCATTTCCCTGGGCAACCTGTGCCGCTGGCTGGCGCAGCAGGCCGAAAACCTTGGCGTAGAAATCTATCCAGGCTTCGCCGCTCAGGAAGCACTGATCAACGAAGAAGGCGCGGTCTACGGTATTCTCACTGGCGATCTGGGCGTCGACCGCGAAGGTCATCCGAAAGAGGGTTACTACACCCCGGGCATGGAACTGCGTGCCAAGTACACCCTGTTCGCCGAAGGCTGCCGTGGCCATATCGGCAAGCAGCTGATCAAGAAATTCGATCTCGACTCCGAAGCCGATGCCCAGCATTACGGCATCGGTATCAAGGAAATCTGGGACATCGATCCAGCCAAGCACGAACAAGGCCTGGTGGTACACACCGCCGGCTGGCCACTGGATATCGTCGGCACCGAAAACACCGGGGGCTCCTTCCTCTATCACCTGGAAAACAACCAAGTGGTAGTCGGTCTGATCGTTGACCTGTCGTACAGCAATCCGCACCTGTCACCATTCGATGAGCTCCAGCGCTACAAGCACCACCCTGTGGTTGCCCAGTACCTGGAAGGCGGCAAGCGTGTTGCTTATGGCGCTCGCGCGATCGCCAAGGGCGGCCTCAACTCGCTGCCGAAGATGGTCTTCAACGGCGGCGCGCTGATCGGTTGCGACCTCGGCACACTGAACTTCGCCAAAATCAAAGGCAGCCACACCGCTATGAAGTCGGGCATGCTCGCAGCCGACGCGGTAGCGGATGCGCTATTTGCCGGCAGCGAAGGCGGCGATCAGCTGACCGGTTATGTCGACGGCTTCAAGGCCAGCTGGCTGTATGACGAACTGTTCCGCAGCCGCAACTTCGGCCCGGCAATCCATAAGTTCGGCCCACTGCTCGGCGGTGGTTTCAACTGGGTTGACCAGAACATCTTTGGCGGCAAAATCCCCTTCACCCTGCACGACACCAAGCCTGACTATGCCTGCCTGAAGCCGGCTGCAGATGTGCAGAAGATCAGTTACCCGAAACCTGACGGCAAGCTCAGCTTCGACAAGCTCAGTTCGGTATTCCTCTCCAACACCAACCATGAAGAGGAACAACCCTGCCACCTGAAGCTCACCGATCCGAGCATTCCGCTGAGCAAGAACCTACCCATGTACGACGAACCGGCGCAGCGTTACTGCCCAGCCGGCGTATACGAAATCGTCACCAAGGAAGATGGCGAGCAGAAGTTCCAGATCAACGCGCAGAACTGCGTGCACTGCAAAACCTGTGACATCAAGGACCCAGCCCAGAACATCAACTGGGTGGCCCCTGAAGGCACCGGCGGGCCTAACTACCCCAACATGTAAGACGCAAAAAAGGCTCCTTCGGGAGCCTTTTTTTATTACGCTGAATTCAACCGTAATCAGGAAAGAAGATCAGTTTGGCTGCGGACCAATGGGGAAAAACTCGCCACTGCTCCAGACACCGAGCCAGGTCTCGCCATTGATCTCGCGTGGCACCGCCAGCTCTACCAGCTGATAAAACACATTGCGGTGGATCAGCGCCTCAAGATTAGCCCGCACATGCACATAGGGTGCAGGCTCATCGGTCGAAGCATCCAACTCAACCCGCAACGGATGCTCGCTGCCAGCTACCACCTCATCTTCGACATTGGTGACAAAGCTCAGCACCTGCGCCTCGCCCGCACCGATCACCTGCAGACTGATTGCCACAAAGGGCGCGTCATCAACCTGGATGCCGACCATTTCCACCGGCGTCACCAGCACGTACTTATCGCCGTCGCGGCGAATAATGGTGGAGAACAGTTTGACCATCGGCTTGCGGCCAATCGGCGTACCCATGTAATACCAAGTGCCATCGCGAGCGATGCGCATATCGATATCACCGCAAAACGTCGGATTCCACAGGTGCACCGGTGGCAAGCCTTTGCCCTCGCCTTTGGGTATCTGCGCCAGCAGGTCGCCGGCCTTGCCTGTATCAGTCATCACTCAATGCCCCAAGCCTATCAAACGCCGCGCGTAATCCTGCAGCGCCGGACCGATCAGATCCTCAGGCTTGGCATCATAAAGCGTCAGGAAGCCTCCGCGGCTACGAATGCGCGTGGTGTCGACCAAATAGCGAGTATTGGTCTCGATCAGCATCAACTGAATCACCCCGCGATCGGTGCCCAGACGATCCAGGGCCTCCTGATCCTCCCACTCTTCAACGGTGCCGATACGGTCATCGGCGTAGGCAAAGCGGCTGTACAACAGATAATGCGCCCCGGCTTCACGGGCAGCGGTAAGAGACTCCTCCAATCCTAGCGGCGCCTTGGCGCGACGGACCATGGGGAAATACTCGATAAAGCCTTTGTAGGCCTCTTCGGCCACCACATTGGGACGCGGATAGGCTGAGCCCGGCGGTACAAAATGACCTTGGGCGATATAGATAAACGAGTCAGCCTGCAAGCGCCAAGGACTGGCGCGCCGCGTCTGGCTGTGATCAAGCACGCCGACATCGCGCAATTGATAAATCGCCTCATCAGCCAGATCACTGGCCTTCATGCAGCCGCTCAGCACCACTACACCCACTATAAGCAACAGACTACGCATCACGCTTCTCCCGCAGCCGGCGACAGAAAACCGGCGGATAGCGCCTAGATGCAGATTTCACGCCAGTGCGCCGCATCACAAGCCACGCTGCCACTCCTGACGTAGTCGCGCCTGCTTTGGCTGCTCAATGGCCTGCCGCACCTGCGCTAGCAAACGCTGCTTGTCAGAACCCAGAGTGCCTTTGAGCACCAGGTAATTAGAGGCATGATCGCTGCGGAAAACCGTGTCACGCAGTTCAAGGCCGCTCAGCAAACGCTCAACCTCAATAAACAGTTGCTGCTGAGCGAGCGGCTGGAAGTCGGAAAACCCTTCGCGAAACCGCGCCTCGCCCGTAGGGAAACTCACCACCAGGGTTGAGAGAAACTCCGGCTGCGCCTCATTCATCAGACGCGCGGAGTTATCCGCATGCTGCTCACTGAGGGTCGTACCACCCAGGCCATTGAGAATCATCACCGAGCGAGTGATACCCGCTTGACCTAGCTTGTCTAGCGCACTCAGGCTGGACTCGTAGGTTTCACCCTTGTTAACCCGCTCCAGCACCTCATCATCTCCCGACTCACAGCCGACATAAGCCATGCGCAGCCCAGCATCAGCCAACTCCTTGAGTTCATCCACAGACTTCTTGCGTAGATTGCGCGGCAGGCAATAGCTCGAAACCCGTTCGACTTCCGGTATGTGCTCACGAATGGCCTGCAGGATGGTCAACAGACGCCGCGTCGGCAGTACCAGGGCATCGCCATCGGCAAGAAACACCCGCTGCACGATCATCCGCTCACCGGTCAGGCGAATCTCTTCGAGCACTTGCGCCTCATCGCGGGCACGAAATTTCTTCTGCTCTTGAGTGTACATTTCACAGAACGTGCACTTATTCCAAGAGCAACCATTGGTCACCGGCAAAATCAGCGAATGAGCTTCACTGGGCGGGCGAAACACGGGCTCGATATAACTGATGGGGAAATCTTGCATGCTCTTCACTCAAGGCAGACGGCGGTATTAGCCGCCAATAATCTTCATCACGGTCGCGCCGCCGGAGAACGCGACATATTGTTTGTCGCCCAGCGCCTTGACCAACATGCCCTGCAGCGCAGGTAAAGCCTGGTGGCGCGGCTTGTCGAGCAGGTCGCCAATGTAGTGACGATTGCTTGAGGATAGGCAGCCGTGCAGCCAACCGGTCGAGGACAGGCGCAAGCGCGAGCAGGTACGGCAGAACGGTACGCTTTCATTGGCAATTACGCCGAAGTGGCCAACACCGAGGATGGCGTAGCGCAGCGCGGTGGCATCCAGCGCAGCGTGGGCCTGGACATACTCGTAGCGACTGCCAATCAGCTCTAGCAGTTCGGCCATGCCGATAAACTGACGCTGGAAGCCATTGCCGTCGCGGGCCAAGTGGCCCATGCGCATCAGCTCGATAAAACGCAGCTCGAAACCATTGGCCAGGCAGTAGTCGAGCAGCGGCAGCACCTGATCGAGATTCTGCCCGCGCAACGGCACCATATTGACCTTGATCTGGATGCCCGCCGCCCGCGCCTGCTGCAGGCCATCGAGGACTGTCGCCAGATCGCCGCCACGGGCAATCGTGCGAAACGCCGCAGCGTCGAGGGTATCCAGGGAAATATTCAAGCGGCGGATGCCGCATTCCAGCAGCAGCGGCAATTTGCGCGTAAGCAGCTGGCCATTGCTGGTCAAGCTGATATCGGCCAAGCCGAGCTGGCTGACACCGCGCAGAAAAGCGTCGAGTTTAGGGCTGACCAGTGGCTCGCCGCCGGTAATACGCAGCCGCTCAATGCCAGCGGCTTCAATCAGATAGGCCACGCCACGCAGCATGGCCTCGGCCGACAGCTCATCCTGCGCCGCAACCAGCCGCTTGCCATCGGGTACGCAGTAGGTGCAGGCGTAGTTGCAAGCGGAGGTCAGGCTAATACGCAGATTGCGAAAACGTCTGCCCTGGCGATCAACGATCATGCACGGCTCCAGCAAAGGTGAGCGCCGAGTATAGGGGCGCCGCCAGCCCAGCAGATTGCTTATCCACTCGCTGAATACCTCAGCTAGCCGGAGTGTCACCCTCGCGCTTGCGCTTGTTACCCATGCGCACGCCGATGTCCATGAGGAACTGGAAAAAACCTTCCTGATCTTCCAGCACATTGCTCCAGAACGGCGAGTGATACAGCGCCACGGCGCCGTGCACCAGCGCCCAGGCGGCGCAGTAATGGAAATAAGGTGGCACGTCCTCCAGCTTGCCTTCGGCGATGCGGCCCTTGATCAGCTGGGTCAGACGCTCGAAGTTGGAGGCGCGGATCTTGTGCAGCTGCTCAACCATTTCCGGCACCTGGTTGCCCTTAACCACCTTTTCTTCCAAGCGGTCGAACAAGCGGTAGCGCTGCGGGTCGCGCATGCGGAACTCGAAGTAGGCGCGCGACAGCGCTTCCTTATCACGGTCGACATCGGCCGAGTGCAGCAGCTCGTTGAGATCGCGCTCATAGTCGAGCATCAGGCGCAGGTAGATTTCCGCCTTGGACTTGAAGTGTTTGTAGATGGTGCCTTTGCCGATACCAACCGTGTCGGCAATCATCTCCACAGTCACGCTGTCTTCACCCTGGTCGAGGAAGAGCTTCAGTGCTGTGTCGAGAATTTCCTGTTCGCGGCGGCGAAACTCACGGACCTTGCGGGGTTCTTTATGCATAAAAGGACTACGGGGTCAAAAAAACGAAGGCGCGTATTATGCCTAACTAACGGCAAATTGCACGGATCATCCGACCATGTACGCAGTTCATGACGAGTTTCCGCAACTTCCCGGCCTGCGTTATCTGAACCACGCGGCCGTTTCCCCCTGGCCGCAACGGGCAGTCGATGCGGTCAGCCGGTTTGCCATCGAGAATGCGCAAACCGGCGCCCGTGACTACGCAACCTGGCTGCAGGTCGAACGTCGCCTGCGCGAACGCCTGCAGCGTTTGCTCAACGCGCCCTCGCATAGCGATATCGCCCTGGTGAAAAACACCTCAGAAGCTTTGTCTTTTGTCGCCTTCGGCCTGGATTGGCGGCCAGGCGATCAGGTGGTGATCCGCGATGAAGAATTCCCCTCAAACCGGATTGTCTGGGAAGCCCTCGCCCCGCAGGGCGTCGAGGTGGTGCAGGTCAACCTGCATACCGGTGATCCGGAGGCAGCCCTGCTGGCCGCCTGTGGCCCACGCACCCGCCTGATGGCAATTAGCGCCGTGCAGTACGCCAGCGGCCTGCGCTTGGATCTGCCATGCCTGGGACAGGGCTGCCAGGCGCGCGGTGTACTGCTGTGCGTGGATGCTATCCAGCAGCTCGGCGCCCTGCCTTTCGATGTGCAAGCCAGTCAGTGCGCCTTCGCCATGGCAGACGGGCACAAATGGCTGCTCGGCCCGGAAGGCCTTGGGGTGTTCTATTGCCGCAGCGACCTGCGCGCGCAGCTCAAGCTGCATGAATACGGCTGGCATATGCTCGAACATGCCGGCGACTACCAGCGCAGCACTTGGGAGCCCGCACGCAGCGCGAGACGCTTTGAATGCGGCAGCCCAAACATGCTTGGCGCCATGGCCTTGGAAGCGAGCTTGTCGCTGCTGGAAGAAGTGGGCATGGAACAAGTCGAGAACGCCCTGCATGAGCGTATGCAATGGTTAATTGATGGGCTACGCAATGTGCCCGGTGCACGCCTGCACAGCGCATTGGGACGTCAGCAACGCGCGGGGATTTTGACCTTCAGCCTGGATGGTTGGCAGCATCAAGCCTTGTTTGGCCATCTGAAAGAACAACAGGTGATCTGCGCACAGCGCGGTGCAGGCATCCGCCTGTCGCCACACTTCTACACCGAACCCAGGGTAATTGAAGAGACACTGGCGCTGCTGTGGCAGCGGGCTACTGCTTGAGGACTCAACAGCGCGCCCTGTATTCCAAATCCGTTTAAGAATGTCGGTAAACGGCCTGGACGTTCGCCAATCTTCACCAATACTCAGCAGTACTGGTGTGCGGCGTATCCCCCAAGCGCTCCGCCAGCCAAGGTACCGTGGACCGCGTACCTTGATTTACTCCTAATGGTCTTAACCCGGTCTCATCCCCCAGAGCCCGGGTTTTTTTTGCGCCCAGCTTTTATCGGAGAGTTTTTATCCAGCAACCCTGGCCAGAGGAAACAAGCGCCTGAAGTTGGCCGTGGTCTGCTCTGCGAGTTGCTCGAAGCTTACGCCGCGCAACACTGCCAGGTACTCAGCCACATCACGCACGTACTCGGGCAGGTTCGGCTTGCCGCGATGCGGGATCGGCGCCAGATAAGGCGAGTCGGTTTCTACCAGCAAACGATCTGCAGGCACCTGCCGCGCCACTTCACGTAGCGCCTCGGCATTGCGGAAGGTGACGATACCTGACAGCGAGATGTAGAAGCCGATATCCAGCGCGGCCTTGGCCATTTCCCAGTCTTCGGTAAAGCAGTGCAGCACCCCGCCCTGCGGCAGCGCCGCGTCACGCAGCAAAGCCAGGGTGTCAGCACGCGCCTCGCGGGTATGCACAATCACTGGTTTGCCGGTGACTTGTGCAGCCTGTAGGTGCAGACGAAATGCCTGCTGCTGCAACTCGGCCGCTTCCGGCTCGTAGTGATAGTCCAGCCCAGTTTCGCCGATGGCGACTACCTGCGGATGATTCAATTCATCCAGCAGCCAGTCCAGCGCCGGCGCGGCACCAGGCTCAAGATCCAGCGGATGCACGCCGACCGAGCAATCAACATCGGCATAACGCTCAGCAAGGACTTTGACTGCGGCAGCATTATCAGCACTCACGCCAATGCACAAAAAATGACCAACACCGCGCGCACGCGCAGCATCCAGCGCCGCATCGAGCGAACCGCCATGGGCAGCCAGATCGAGGCGATCAAGGTGACAGTGGGAATCAACCAGCATGGGGAACAATCACTTGAGAATCGGTGCCACAGAGCCAGCACCGTGATACGGAGGAAAAAACACTTACATGGTGTGCGTCGGGCGATCCGACGTCAGCGCACCGGCCAGGTAGGTTTCGATCTTGTTGCGCGCGGTGTTGTCGCCATCATTGAACTGCACACCCACACCGGCGGCACGGTTGCCCTGAGCACCCTTGGGGGTAATCCAGACCACCTTGCCGGCGACCGGAATCTTTTCCGGCTCGTCCATCAGATTGAGCAGCATGAACACTTCATCGCCGAGCTTGTAGCTCTTGTTGGTTGGAATAAACAGGCCGCCGTTCTTGATAAAGGGCATGTAAGCGGCATAAAGCACGGATTTGTCCTTGATTGTCAGCGACAAAATTCCGTTACGCGGGCCCAAGTTAGGAGGCAGACTCATGCGGCATTCCTGATTTTATTCACTTAATGGCCGATTCTAGCCCGGTCCGGGCAAGCTTGCCCACTGCACCAGCAAGGCTTCGAGAAGCAAGACACGGTTAAGGTTAGCCTTGCCGAGGACTTTCTGACGCTGCGCCAGCAACCAATCCTGCATATTCAGCACTTTCGGCTGCGGGGCTTTCTCCGCCAGGTACTGCACCACCTTGCGCATATCAGCTTGCCCCAACCCATCTTCATCGCGGGTCAGCTGGTAGCGCAGCATCAGCTGTGACCACTGACAGAACCAGTCGAACAGCAACTGCAGCGATACCGCATTCCAGCTCTCGGCCAACTGACTGGGAGCGATTTGCTGTTTGAGCAGTTTTTTCACGCCATCAACCACCTGCGCGCGCTGAGCGATAACGCCCTGCTCATGCATCTTCACCGCTGCCAGCGGCGAGCCGGCGGCGAGGAACAGCAACTCGTGATGTTCTTCGGCGCTACAGCCCGGCAACGCCTGCGCCAACCACGCCAGGCTCATCGCCTCGCTTGGCAACGGACAAGCCTGCTGCACGCAGCGGCTTTTCACCGTCGGCAACAAGCGGCTAGGTTGATGGCTGATCAACAGCAACACGGTATTGCCGGACGGTTCTTCCAGACTCTTCAGCAAGGCGTTGGCGGCGTTGACGTTCATCGATTCGGTCGGTTCGACTAACACCACCTTGCGCCCGGCCAGTTGCGCGGTCTGCACCACGAAGCTGACCAGTTCACGCACCTGATCGACTTTGATCGCCTTGTCGGCCTCCTCCGGCTCCAGAATGTAGTTATCCGGATGGGTGCCAGCCGCCAGAAGATGGCAAGACTTGCACTGACCACAGGCATTCAAACCATCGGGCTGCTGGCACAACAGCCGCGCCATCAGCCGCTCGGCCAGCGCGCGCTTGCCGATGCCGGCAGGCCCATGCAGTAGATAAGCGTGGGCATGCTGGCTACGGCCAGCGAGTTGCTGCCAGAGTGAATCCTGCCAGGGGTAGGCTTCAACCACGCTGCAGCTCCAGCAGTTGCGGCAGCAGCTTATCCAGAGCCTGCTGCACTTCGTTCAAGGATTGCGCGGCATCCAGAATGCGATAGCACTGCGGCTGCTCAGCGGCGCGGCGCAGGTAAGTCTGGCGTACGGCATCGAAGAACTGCCGACCTTCCTGTTCGAAGCGATCCAGCCGACCTCGCGCGGCGGCACGGGCCAGGCCCACTTCAACTGGCAGATCGAAAACCAGGGTCAAGTCCGGGCGGAGTGAGCCCTGAACGAACTCTTCCAGCAAGGCGATACGCACCTCGGAGAGACCACGGCCGCCGCCTTGGTAGGCGTAGGTTGCATCGGTAAAGCGATCACAGAGCACCACAGCGCCACGCGCCAAGGCTGGACGAATCACCTGCGCCAAGTGCTGAGCACGCGCGGCAAACACCAGTAGCAGCTCAGTATCGGCCGCCATCTGCTCATCACTGGGTGCCAGCAGTAGCTCGCGCACCCGTTCCGCCAACGGCGTGCCACCTGGCTCACGGGTCAGCAGCACATCAATGCCGTGCTCACGCAGACGCTCGGCCAGGTAGTCACGATTGGTGCTCTTGCCTGCGCCTTCGGGGCCTTCCAGGGTGATAAACAAACCGCTCACAGGCTGTCCTTACTGATTATTGGGCGCGGCCGGGGCCGGGCTGGAACGATAGTCTGCGCGGCGCTTGAGCTGATACTCACGCACGGCCCGATTATGCTGCTCCAGGGTGTTGGAAAATACATGACTGCCGTCGCCACGGGCGACGAAGTACAGGCTGCTGCCGGCCACAGGATTCAGTGCCGCATGGATCGCTTCACGCCCCACCAACGCAATCGGCGTCGGCGGCATGCCGTCAATGGTGTAGGTGTTGTAAGCCGTGGGCTGACGCAGATCATCACGGGTGATACGACCGTTGTAACGCTCTCCCATACCGTAGATCACCGTCGGATCGGTCTGTAGGCGCATGCCGATACGCAGACGCCGCACAAATACCCCAGCAATTTCACCACGCTCTTGCGGTACGCCGGTTTCCTTCTCGATCATCGAGGCCATGATCAAGGCGTCGTAGGGGTCCTTGTACGGCAGATCCTTGGCCCGCTGCGCCCACTCCTCAGCCAACACCTGCTCCAGCCGTACATGAGCCTGTTTGAGCAGCTCAAGATCACTCATGCCACGCACAAAGCTGTAGGTATCGGGAAAGAAGCGCCCTTCCGGATTCAAGCCGGGCAAACCGAGCGTCTTCATCAGCTCAGCATCACTCAGTTCACTCAGGGTCAACTCAAGACGTGTTTCGCGCGCCAGTGCCGCGCGGACCTGACGAAAATTCCAGCCTTCGACCAGCGTTAGGCTGTATTGCAGCACTTCACCGCGTCGCCACTGACCAAGCATATCGTTAGCTGTAACACCGGGCACCAGCCGGTATTCACCACTGTGCAGCGGTTGATTGCGCAGATTGAAGCGCCAGTAAAGGCGTAGCCAGAAGGCCTTATCGAGAATGCCATCGGCCTCAAGACGATTGAGCACACCTCCCGGAGTCGCGCCTGCCGGCACATCCACCAGGTAATCTTCAGTGAGGTTCAGCGGCTGTTGCAGCGCTGTATGTTGTTGCCAGGCGGCAAACGCAACCAGTAAGCCAGCCAGTAACACGCCGCCTTCCAGCAGCAGCAAAGTTTTGCGTATCACGAATCAGCAGTCCAGTAGATCGCGGGCAATGGCCTGCAGTTTACGGGTGAGCGGGCCGACCGGCCAGTCGTGTGCAAGCAAAGCGCGAACTGGCCACACGCCATAGACGCTGTTGCACAGCATGACCTCATCAGCCGCCAGCAACTCGGCGTAGCTGATATCGCGCACCTGACATTCGATCCCCTGCGCAGCCGCCTGGGTCAGCAACTCGGCGCGCATCACCCCGGCAACCCCGCAACGCGACAGGTCAGCGGTAATCAGCACGCCGCCACTGACCAGCAACAGGTTGCTGTAAACGCCCTCGATCACCCGACCGCCGGCGTCCAGCATCAAGCCCTCGGCATGTTCGGCGTCCTGCCATTCGCTGCGCGCCAGCACCTGCTCCAGTCGATTGAGATGCTTCAGGCCAGCCAGCAACGGCTGCTCGGCCAGGCGCGTGGCGCAGGCAAACAGGCGTACGCCTTGTTGGGCATAGGCCGCGGGATAAACCGGCTTGGCAGTTGCCTGCAGGATAAGAGTGGGCTGCGTGGGCTGCGGCGGCGCATAACCACGTTGCCCATCACCACGAGTGAGGATGAGCTTGGCCACGCCCTCACCCAGGTGCTGACTGAAAGCCAGCAGTTGGGAACGCACAGCGGATAAGTCGAGAGGTATTTTCAACCGAACACAGCCTTCGGCCAACCGCGCCAAGTGACGTTCCAGCAACAGCGGTTGCCCGGCATTTACGGCGATAGTCTCAAACAGCCCATCGCCGTAGGCCAAGCCGCGATCCTTGACGGACAGCAGCTCGGCCGGCTGGCCATCGACCCAGTTCAGCATTAACCGGCGAACCGGCGGAACACCAGCGAGCCGTTGGTACCACCAAAACCAAAGGAGTTGGACAGCACTACATCTAGCGCCATGGCCTTAGCCTGGTGCGCAACGAAGTCCAGATCGCAACCTTCGTCGGGGTTGTCCAGGTTGATAGTGGGCGGCGCCACCTGATCACGGAGCGCGAGGATGCTGAAGATCGCCTCTACCGCACCGGCAGCACCGAGCAGATGACCAGTCATGGATTTAGTCGAACTGACGGCCAGCTTGTAAGCATGCTCGCCAAATACCGACTTCACCGCAGCTACTTCAGCCTTATCGCCGGCCGAGGTCGAGGTACCATGAGCGTTGATGTACTGCACCTGATCAGGGTTCACGCCAGCATCGCGCAGAGCATTGGTCATGCAACGCGCAGCACCTGCGCCATCTTCAGGCGGCGAGGTCATGTGGTAAGCGTCGCCGCTCATGCCAAAGCCGATCAGCTCGGCATGGATGGTCGCACCACGCGCCTTGGCGTGCTCCAACTCTTCTAGCACCAGTGCACCGGCACCATCGGAGAGCACGAAGCCATCGCGGTCTTTGTCCCACGGACGGCTGGCCCGGCCCGGCTCGTCATTACGGGTCGACAGCGCACGGGCGGCACCAAAGCCGCCCATGCCCAGGCCGCAAGCGGCCATCTCGGCGCCACCGGCAACCATCACATCAGCCTCGCCATAAGCAATGTTGCGCGCAGCCATGCCAATGCAGTGCGTACCGGTGGTACAGGCTGTGGCGATGGCGTAGTTAGGCCCCTGCAGCCCCAAATGGATCGACAGGAAGCCGGAAATCATATTGATGATCGAGCCAGGCACGAAGAACGGCGAGATGCGCCGCGGCCCTTGCTCATGCAGCGATTTGCAATTGTTCTCGATATTGGTCAGGCCACCGATACCGGAGCCCATGGCCACACCGATGCGCTCACGATTGGCATCGGTGACTTCCAGACCGGAGTTGCGCACCGCCTGAAAGCTGGCAGCGAGGCCGTACTGGATAAACAAGTCGAGCTTGCGCGCCTCTTTGGCGGACAAGTATTCCTCGACATTAAAATCCTTTACCGCACCACCAAAGCGCGTGGAAAAAGCGGAAAGATCCATGTGCTCAAGCAGGCCAATGCCACTGCGCCCAGCCAAAATGCCCTGCCAGCTACTCGGCACATCGTTACCCAATGGCGACAGCATGCCCATACCGGTAACCACGACGCGTCTACGTGACACAGCAATCTCCTTTTCTAGTTATCAACGCCTGGAAAGCGCTTAAAGAAAAGCCGCACGCCTGATAAAGGGAGTGCGGCTTTTCCGAGTCGGGATCCGACGATTACGTGTTACGCGTGAGCGGTAACGTAGTCGATCGCTTCCTGAACGGTGGTGATTTTCTCAGCTTGCTCGTCCGGGATCTCGGTCTCGAACTCTTCCTCGAGAGCCATCACCAGCTCAACGGTGTCAAGAGAGTCGGCACCCAGGTCTTCAACGAAGGAAGCGCTGTTGGTTACTTCCTCTTCTTTAACACCCAGTTGCTCGGCAACGATTTTCTTGACGCGTTCTTCGATGGTGCTCATACGTTGTTCTCACTCCTAATGGGACAAATCTTGGCCACTGTTCTGCAGCCAAGTGTATAGAAAGGGTTTTTAGCATTTCAAGCTGAATGCCGGGGTGCCCCACAAACACTTCAACGATCTGCCTATAAACCTGTTGCAGCTTTATAACGGATTTTAGACAGCATCTATGACAGTTTTCTGAAGCCATCCGTCACATTCAGCTCATGTACATCCCGCCGTTCACAGGGATAGTAGCGCCTGTAACGTAAGCCGCGCCATCAGAAGCGAGGAAAGCGACCACTTTTGCGATCTCTTCGGCCTGCCCCAAACGGCCCAACGGAATCTGGGTCAACAGCGCATCACGCTGCGCTTCCGGCAACTCACGGGTCATATCGGTGTCGATAAAACCCGGCGCCACGGCATTCACGGTAATCGCCCGCGAGCCTACTTCACGTGCCAAAGCACGGCCAAAACCTTCAAGACCGGCCTTGGCAGCCGCATAGTTGACCTGCCCACCATTACCCATCGCACCCACCACCGAACCGATGTTGATGATGCGACCATAACGCGCTTTAGTCATGCCACGCAGTACGGCTTTAGTCAGCCGATAAAGGCTGCTCAAGTTGGTGTTGATGACATCAAACCACTCGTCATCTTTCATCCGCAGCATCAGGTTATCGCGGGTGATGCCGGCGTTATTGACCAAAATCAACGGCTGACCAAGATGTTGCTGGATATGTTCGAGGGCGCTGGCGACCGATTCACTGTCGCTAACATCCAGCACCAGACCAGCGCCTTCTATGCCATTGGCTTTCAGAGTTTCCGCAATACGCTCAGCGCCCGAGGCGGACGTAGCGGTACCGATAACCACGGCACCCTGACGCCCCAATTCCAGGGCAATCGCCTGGCCAATACCACGGCTCGCGCCGGTTACCAGTGCAACTTTACCTTGCAGGCTCATAACGTTTCTCCTTAATCAGACCAGGGCCGCGCCCGCAGCAGCGAAGGCGTCCGGGGTGTCCAGGTTATGGGTATTGATGCCTTTGACGCAGCGCTTATTCAAACCAGACAACACCTTGCCCGGACCGCACTCGACCAGATCGGTCACACCTTGCGCAGACAAGCAAGCAATCGACTCAACCCAACGCACCGGGCTGTAGAGCTGAGCCAACAGGTCACGTTTAAGCCCCTGCAGATCAGTCACTACAGCGGCACTGACGTTCTGTACCAAAGCAATCTGCGGAACCTGCCAGTCAATAGCCGCTACTGCTTCGGCAAAGCGCTCTGCCGCCGGGCGCATCAGTGCGCAATGCGACGGCACGCTAACCGGTAATGGCATCGCACGCTTGGCGCCACGCGCCTTGCACGCCTCAATGGCGCGCTCAACGGCAGCTGCACCACCGGCAATCACCACTTGGCCCGGCGCATTGAAATTCACTGCACTGACCACTTCACCCTGCGCAGCTTCAGCGCAAGCAGCCAATACGTCAGCATCTTCCAGGCCGAGAATCGCCGCCATACCGCCCTGCCCGGCCGGAACCGCCTGCTGCATCAGCTGGCCGCGATGCTCAACCAGCTTGACCGCCGCGGCCAAGGACAGACCGCCGGCAGCAACCAGCGCCGAGTACTCACCCAGGCTATGCCCGGCGACAAAAGCCGGACGCGCCGCGCTCTCGGCAAGCCAGGCACGCCACAGCGCAACAGAGGCGGTGAGAATCGCCGGCTGGGTTTTGTCGGTTTGATTGAGTTGTTCTTCAGGACCTTGCTGGGTCAACGCCCAGAGGTCATAACCGAGGGCTTCGGAAGCCTCGGCGAAGGTTTCGAGGATCAGCGGTCGTTGCGCACCATGCTCGGCGAGCATGCTCAGCGACTGGGAACCCTGACCCGGAAAGACGAATGCGAGAGATGCAGACATGGAAACCTGTTCCTAATGATCGTGATCGTCGGTAATACGCGCCCAGCCTAGCCAAGCGCAAGAAACTGACAGTTGGATGACAGGCTGCCCGCTGCGGTCACATTCTAAAGCAGGTGCTCGCCCAAACGGCCGTGCAAACGCTGCGGTATATTTTCTTCGATCTCCCGCAATGCTCGGCGAATAGCGCTTTTAAAGCCATCAGACCCAGCCGAACCATGGCTTTTCACCACAATACCCTGCAACCCAACAAAACTCGCGCCATTGTGCTGCGCCGGGGCCAATTCGCCCTGCAAACGCCGCAACAGCGGTAACGCCAAAGCCCCCACCATGCGCGCAGCCAGGCTGGACTTGAACAGCGCCTCAATGCGCCCAGCAATCATCGCCGCCAGGCCTTCGCTGGACTTGAGCAGGATATTGCCGACAAAGCCGTCGCACACCACCACATCAGCCTCACCGCGATACAGCCCATCGCCTTCGACAAAGCCGATATAGTTCAAGCCCTCAGCCTGCTGCAACAGACTGGCCGCCAGCTTAACCTGCTGATTGCCTTTGATGTCTTCAGTGCCCACATTCAGCAGCGCCACTCTCGGACGCACTGCACCCAGCGCCTCAGCGGTGACCGAGCCCATCACGGCAAACTGATAAAGATGCTCAGCACTGCAATCGACATTGGCGCCTAGATCGAGCAGATGACAGAAGCCCGCCTGCGTCGGAATAGCCGTGACCATGGCCGGACGATCAATCCCCGGCAGAGTTTTCAGCACGTAGCGCGACAGCGCCATCAGCGCCCCGGTATTACCAGCACTGACACAGGCCTGCACCTCACCACTGCGCAGCAACTCAAGACTGATGCGCATCGACGAATCCGGCTTGCCGCGCAGCGCCTGGGCCGGACGTTCGTCCATAGCGATAATCTCACCTGCATGCTCAACGCGCAGACGTGCACGATCAACGCCAGGATAGCGAGCAATCACAGATTCGATGAGAGAGGATTGGCCGACGAGGACCAGGTGCAACGAAGGGTATTCAGCCAGGCAAGAGATGCAGGCTGGAACAATGCAGTGGGGACCGAAGTCCCCACCCATTGCATCAATCGCGATGATCGGAGCGGACAAGATTTACTCGTCAGCGCCCTTGTCGATAACTTTACGACCACGGTAAACGCCTTCTGGCGATACGTGGTGACGCAGGTGCATTTCACCGGTGGTTTTCTCAACCGACAAGGTGCTTGCAGTGAGAGCATCGTGCGAACGACGCATGTCACGGGCGGAACGGGATTTTTTGTTCTGCTGAACAGCCATAACTAATTAACTCCTAAACGTTTGGGTCACGCTTTAACTGCGCCAATACACTGAACGGGTTGGACCGCGTTACCTCGTCCTCGCTCGACTCGGGCTCTTCGAGGCCGGCCGGCTGCTGGCAATCTTTAGGGTCATGAGCCGGGACAATGGGCAAGGCAAGCAGAAGCTCCTCCTCAACCAGCGCCAGCAGATCCAATGGGTCTTCACCCAACTCAATCACGTCATAGCCTTGCGGCACTGACTGGGTATTCCCACCTTCTTTCACCACAGCGTAATCACACGCGCTATGGATCGGCAAAGTGACCAGCTCTAGACAACGCTGGCAAACCATCTTGACTTCAACCTCAAGCTCGCTGTGAAAAACTACAGCATTGCGCTCGTCGCGCTCGAAGAAGAACTTCGTACGCACCATACCTTGGTTATCGGCAAGCGGGCCGCAGAGGCGCTGCAAATCGGACAGTTGCAGCTCACCTTCGAGGGTGGCGCTGCGATCGGCTAATTTGCGCGGATCAACGTGAGGTGGAATCGGGCCATTTGACATAGGCGGCGCATTTTAGGGATGCAACCCGCCGCTGTCAAAGGAAATTCGGCCTGCCCAGTATATGGACCGACAGCTAAAATCGCCCACCACCTGCAAACCCCTATATAGAAGGAAATCGTCATGCTGCCTCTGATGCTCGCCTCCAGCTCACCCTATCGTCGTGAACTGCTTACCCGCCTGCACCTGCCGTTTACCTGGAGCGCGCCGCAAATCGACGAAACAAGGCACCCTAACGAAGACGCAGACACCTTGGTACGCCGCCTATCACTGGAAAAAGCTCAAGCACTGCTAGCAACCCATCCACAGCACCTGATCATCGGCTCAGATCAAGTCGCGGTACTTGGCACGCAAATCCTAGGCAAACCCCACACCCTTGAACGCGCCTGCGAGCAGCTAATGGCCGCCAGCGGCAACAGCGTGACCTTCCTGACTGGCCTCACTCTGCTCAACAGCGCCACCGGCCAGCAGCAAACCGACTGCGTACCGTTCACCGTACATTTCCGCACGCTAAGCGAAGCGCAAATCATGCGCTACCTAACAGCCGAACAGCCCTTCGACTGCGCTGGCAGCTTCAAGGCAGAAGGCCTGGGCATCAGCCTGTTTCGCAACACAGAAGGCAGCGACAGCAACAGCCTGATCGGCCTACCACTGATCCGCCTAGTAGACATGCTGCAAGCCAGCGGCATCGAGATACCCTAAAGCAAAAAGCCCGATCAATGACCGGGCTCACTTTCATCAGACTCACGCGTTAACGCAGTGCTGGCCCCTGAAAGCCCATCCACAGAGCAATGCGCTCAGCCATGCTGGCACCTATGGTTTTGGCAAACTTATCAAAAGGCGACTCCTGCACGGTGAAGTCGACCAACTCTTTCTCACCAATTACTTCGCGCGCTACATAGCTGGTGTTACCCAACGCATCAATCAAGCCCAATGGCAAAGCTTGCTCACCCGACCAAACCAGGCCGGAGAACAGCTCAGGATGCTCGGCATCCTTCAAACGGTCACCACGACCCTGTTTAACACTGGCAATAAACTGCTGATGGGTCGCCTTCAGCACACCCTGCCAAAACTCGGTTTCCTCAGGTTTTTGCGGCTGGAACGGATCGAGAAACGCTTTGTGCTCGCCCGAGGTGTACACACGACGATCTACACCCAGTTTCTCCATCACACCTACAAAGCCAAAGGTTGCCGCAGTGACACCAATTGACCCCACCAGACTGGCCTTGTCCGCATAGATCGCATCTGCGGCACTGGCAATGTAATAAGCACCGGAAGCGCCCAAATCAGTGATCACCGCATACAGCTTGATCGCCGGGTATTCTGCGCGCAGACGGCGAATCTCATCATAGATATAGCCCGACTGCACCGGACTACCGCCCGGGCTATTGATACGCAGGATCACGCCTTTCGTGTTGGTATCTTCAAAGGCCGCACGCAGGCTGCTGACAATATTGTCAGCGCTGGCCGACTCCTGATCGGCAATCATCCCACGCACCTCAATAACGGCAGTATGACTGCCCGTGGTTGCGCCCTTTTTCATCGCCAGCATGGGCGAGAACAGCGCCAACGCGCCGAAAATATAAATAAAGGTCAGCAGCTTGAAGAAAATCCCCCAGCGCCGCGCGCGACGCTGCTCTTGCACACCGGCCAGCAGGGTTTTCTCCAGCAGCTGCCAGCTTTTTCCGTCACCATCAGCCGCTGCCGACGCCTTCCATTCATCTGCCATGCAAAACCACCTCAACTGACTGATTTGACGCACGCCGACCCAGCCAGGCGCGCAACTCGGTAAAACACTCTATTGCCAGCGTTGGCTGACACTCACGCAACGCCTGAAGCGGCTGCGCACCATAACCGACTGCCACACAATCCATACCAGCGCGCTGCGCCATCAACAGATCGAAGGACGAATCACCCACCATCAACGCCTGACCTGCAGCAACACCGCTTTGCGCAAGAATTTCGTGCAGCATCAGCGGATCCGGCTTGCTCGCCGTCTCATCGGCGCAGCGACTGTAGTCGAAATAATCCAGCCAGCCGCGATCAGCTAACACACGCTGCAAACCATGCCGACCTTTACCCGTCGCCACAGCCAGACGATAGCCCTCAGCACGAAACGCCTCCAACCCCTCGGCCACGCCATGAAACAGAGCCGAAGGCTCGGACTCAAGAGCCAGGTAATTTTCGCTGTAGCTTTGTCGCAAGCGCTGCGCCCGAACCGCATCATGCATATCCGGATACAGACAACGAATCGCCTCAGGCAAGCCCAGGCCGATAATGCCGCGAACTTGTTCATCCGTGCAGCGTGGCAAGTCACAAGCATCGGCAGCCAGATGCATCGCCGCAACGATCCGACCGATGGAATCGACCAGCGTGCCATCCCAATCGAAGATCAGCAGCTGATAGCCACGCTCCTGACAGCCATGCATCTGAGAATCAGGCACCCAGACGCTCCACAGTCCGCACCCACATCTCATCAACCGGAGCTTCAAGCTTTAACTTGCCACCTTCAGGCAGCGGCACGGTCAGCTCATAAGCATGCAAGAACAAACGCTTACCACCGAGCGCACGAATCTCCTTGGTAAAATCGTCATCGCCGTACTTGCTGTCACCAGCAATACAGTGACCGGCATGCTGTGTATGTACACGAATCTGATGGGTGCGCCCGGTAACCGGCTTAGCCTCAACCAAAGTAGCGAACTCACCAAAGCGGCGTAACACACGAAATATAGTCAAGGCCTCTTTACCCTCAGGATTAACCTCGACCATCCGCTCACCTGAGCGCAGGTTGCTCTTTAGCAACGGCGCATTGACCTGCTTCTTGGCTGTAGCCCAATGCCCGCGCACCAAGGCCATGTAGCGCTTATCCACACCATCACCGCGCAATGCTTCATGCAAATGCCGCAACATGCTGCGCTTCTTGGCAATCATCAATAGCCCGGACGTATCACGGTCCAGGCGATGCACCAACTCAATGTCCTTGGCATCTGGGCGCAACTGGCGAAAAGCCTCAATTACCCCGTAATTCAGACCGCTACCGCCATGCACGGCAATACCGGCCGGCTTGTTCAGCACGATCAGCGCCTTGTCTTCATAGACAATTGCCGCTTCCAGGCGCTGCAATAACCCCTGCGCCAGCGGCTCAGGCTCATCACGCTCAGCCAGGCGCAGCGGCGGCACACGAACAATATCGCCAGCTTGCAACTTGTACTCGGGCTTGATCCGGCCTTTGTTCACACGCACTTCGCCTTTACGCAAAATCCGGTAAATCAAAGTCTTGGGCACGCCCTTAAGCTGGGTGCGAAGGAAGTTATCGATACGTTGGCCGGCAAGTTCCGGCGCAACCTCGAGCAGCTGGACGCCGGAGGTTGGAGGGGAAGGATTTGTCATCGCGCAATCATAACAATTTTTTATGGAATTGAAGCACTTAATCATTGCTGCTATAGTCGGGGACGCCGCCAAAAGCGGCCTGGTTTGCGGGTGATCGCCAAAACTGCCACCCCCAACCAACGCAATTCATTTGGGACGTAAGGCCGTCCGACGGGTTATTCAACGAAAGAAAAGCCTCCACGGCTGTGAATAACTCGGAAATAAAGCCTTATAAGCCATGATGCGCAACCTGCCCCTTTGGACGGTTGCGGTAATAGTTAACCCGCTGCGGATTTTCGCGAGCGGCACCCGAGCTTCAGCGATACGTGTAGGGTGGAGATGTACAACTGTTGGTCCGCGTAGCAGCTCGCTTTACCAAGACGCTTCATCTCGTCCGCTACCAACAGCTGATTCCTCCTCCTGACTTAGTGCTTTCTGTTATCACAGCGAGCAGGAGACGTCCGTCGCGGCCCAGCAAAATTGGCTGATCGCCGCTAGACACTGGAACGCTTTACGACCGTTCCTGACGCACCTGACACCGACCCTGAAGTCGTGTGTGCCGAACGCCGCTTCCGCCAGCACCGGAAACCGACGGTATTACATGAAAAGAATGCTGATTAACGCAACTCAACCCGAAGAGCTGCGTGTCGCCCTAGTAGATGGGCAAAAACTCTACGACCTGGACATCGAGTCCGGCGCCCGTGAGCAGAAAAAATCTAACATCTACAAGGGTAAAATCACCCGCGTAGAACCCAGCCTCGAAGCGGCTTTCGTCGACTTCGGCTCCGAGCGCCACGGTTTTCTCCCGCTCAAAGAAATCTCCCGCGAATACTTCAGCAAGGCTCCCGAAGGCCGCGTCAACATTAAAGACGTGCTCAAGGAAGGCCAGGAAGTCATCGTTCAGGTCGAGAAAGAAGAGCGTGGCAATAAGGGCGCAGCCCTGACCACCTTTATCAGTCTCGCCGGTCGCTATCTGGTGCTGATGCCGAACAACCCGCGCGCCGGCGGCATCTCGCGCCGCATTGAAGGCGAAGAGCGCAACGAACTGCGTGAAGCACTGAACGGCCTGGTCGCCCCTAGCGACATGGGCCTGATCGTGCGCACAGCAGGCCTGGGCCGCTCCAGCGAAGAAATGCAGTGGGACCTTGATTACCTACTGCAACTCTGGACCGCTATCAAAGAAGCCTCACTAGACCGCGCTGCGCCCTTCCTGATCTATCAGGAAAGCAACGTAATCATCCGTGCCATCCGTGACTACCTGCGCCAGGACATCGGCGAAGTTCTGGTCGATAGCATCGAAGCGCAGCAGGAAGCCCTGAGCTTTATCAATCAGGTGATGCCGCAGTACGCCAGCAAGATCAAGCTGTATGAAGACAGCGTGCCACTGTTCAACCGCTTCCAGATCGAAAGCCAGATCGAAACCGCCTTCCAGCGCGAAGTGAAACTGCCGTCCGGTGGCTCCATCGTCATCGACCCGACCGAAGCCCTGGTGTCCATCGACATCAACTCCGCCCGTGCGACCAAAGGCAGCGACATCGAAGAAACCGCCCTGCAGACCAACCTGGAAGCGGCTGAAGAAATCGCCCGCCAGCTTCGCCTGCGTGACATCGGCGGCTTGATCGTCATTGACTTTATCGACATGACCCCGGCGAAGAACCAACGCGCCGTGGAAGAAAAAGTCCGTGAAAGCCTGGAAGCCGACCGCGCCCGCGTACAAGTGGGTCGCATCTCGCGCTTCGGCCTACTGGAAATGTCGCGTCAGCGCCTACGTCCGTCCTTGGGCGAAAGCAGCGGTATCGTCTGCCCACGCTGCAATGGTCAAGGCATCATCCGTGACGTCGAATCGCTGTCGCTGGCCATTCTGCGCCTGATCGAAGAAGAAGCCCTGAAAGACCGCACCGCCGAAGTCCGCGCCCAAGTGCCGATCCCGGTTGCCGCCTTCCTGCTCAACGAAAAACGCAACTCGATCACCAAGACCGAACTGCGTACCCGTGCGCGCATCGTTATCGTGCCGAACGATCACCTGGAAACGCCGCACTTCGAAGTCACCCGCATACGTGACGACAGCCCGGAAGCTCAGTCCACTCAATCCAGCTATGAAATGGCGACCATTGAAGTGGAAGAAGAGAAGCAGGCTGCCGCAACGCGCACCCTGGTTCGCCAGGAAGCCGCGATCAAGACCGCACCGCAGCGCACCGCACCAACTCCGGTTGAAGCAGTAGCCGCACAGCCTGTAACTGCTGCCGAGCCAAGCCTGTTCAAGGGCCTGGTCAAGTCGCTGGTCAGCCTGTTCGCAAGCAAGGAAGAAGAAAAGCCTGCTGTCGTCGAGAAGAAAACCAGCGAGCGCCCACAGCGAAGCGACGAGCGTCGCAACGGTCGCCAGCAGAATCGCAGCCGCGGTGGTCGTAACAATGAAGATCGCAAGCCGCGCGAAGACCGTGGCCCACGTGAAGAACGCGCACCGCGTGAAGAGCGCCAGCCACGTGTTGCCCGCGAAGAGCGTGCACCGCGTGAGGAACGCGCACCTCGCGAAGAGCGTGCGCCACGCGAAGAACGCAGCCCACGTGACGTCGTAGAAGTTCGCGAGCCGCAAGAAGTGCGTCAGTCGCGCCCACCGCGTGAAGAGCGTCAACCACGCGACCGCAAGCCACGTGAAGAGCGCCAGCCGCGCGAACTGCGTGAGCCACTGGATGCCGCACCTGGCGATAGCGCCACCGTTAGCGAAGAAGTCCGTGCCGAACGCCCACAACGCGAACCGCGCCAGCCGCGCCAGCCACGTGAAGAGCGCCAGCCGCGTGCCGAGCAGGCTGCAGCCGCCAGCGACGAAGAAGCACTGAACGCTGAAGAAGCACTGCAGGACGATGAGCAGGAAGGTAGCGAAGGTGGCGATCGCCCACGTCGCCGCTCCCGTGGTCAGCGTCGTCGCAGCAATCGTCGCGAACGTCAGAACGACGCCAACGGCAATCCGATCGAAGGCAGCGAAGAAACCGCAGAGGCTCAAGCTGATGCCGGCAACGCAGTAGTCGCTGCAGCAGTGACCGCAGCCGTTGTCACTGCCGCGGACGAAGCAGCTGAAGTGACTGCTGAAGCAGCACCAGTAGTTGCCGAACAGGAGCAGCCACGTGAAGTCGCTGCAGCTGAAGCGCCACAAGCAGTTGTTGAAACCGCCGCTGAAACCGCTGTTGTAGAAGCAGTAAGCAGCCCGGTTATCGAGGCCAGTGAAGCACCTGCACGTGTCGCCGAAGTCAGCGAAGCTGCACCAGCACCTGCTGTTGTAGAAACGCCAGCTCCGGTTGCAGAGGTTGTTGAAGCACCAGCTGTGGTTACCGCTCCAGAGCCGATTGCCGAAGTTGCAGTGACTGAAGTTGTGGCAGTTGAAGCTGCGCCTGCGGTCGCAGTCAGCAGCACTGGTCGTGCACCTAACGATCCGCGCGAAGTGCGTCGTCGTCAGCGTGAAGCCGAACGCCTGGCCCGCGAAGCCGCCGAAGCTCCAGCTGCTGCCGTACAGGTTGAAGCTGCTGCACCGGTAGCCGAAGAGCCGGCTGCAGAAGCTGTAGTTGAAACTGCAACCGAAGCACCTGCAAGCGTCCAAGCAGTCGAGCCTAAGGCTGAAGCCGCGCCAGCAGAAGCAGAAGTAAGCCAGGAGCCGCAAAGCTCGCTGTTTACTGAAGTAGAAGCAGACGAGCAGGATAAAGAAGCGGTCAAACCGCAGGTCTGATCCGCAAGGCAATAAAAAAGGGGATGCTTCGGCATCCCCTTTTGCGTTCTGGCTTTTATTACAGCGCGATCAATACGCTGCTCGATGCCGGCCACCAAAAGGCCTTAGAGCACGTTTGGCTCGATCTCCAAGTCAACTGAAAAGCGCTGGGCGATATCCGCCTGGATACGCTGCGCCAGTGCCAACAACTGCGCACCCGTGGCTGCGCCATAATTGACCAGGACCAGCGCCTGCAAACGGTGCACGCCTGCATCACCCTCACGAAAGCCCTTCCAGCCCGCCCGTTCGATCAGCCAACCAGCGGCCAGTTTGACTTGCCCGTCAGCCTGGCCATTCACCACCTGAGGATAGGCCACCAGATCGGCATGCTCGGCGCGCAAGCGCTGCGCCAACTCAGCCGACACCAGAGGGTTTTTGAAGAAGCTACCGGCATTACCCAACTCAGCCGGATCAGGCAGCTTTTCGCTGCGAATGGCGCAGATGGCCTGGCTGACATCCAGTGCCGTCGGGGCACTGATACCCTGCTCCGTCAAACGCTGGCGCACCGGACCGTAATCCAGATGCAGCGCAGCCGCGCGGCTCAAGGCAAAGCGTACCCGCAGGATGACCCAACGCCCACTTTCGCGCTTGAACAGACTATCGCGGTAGGCAAAGGCGCAGTCCTGCAGAGAAAACTCGCGCAGCTCGCCACTGCGTCGATCCAAAGCAGTCAAACCCGCAAAAAGATCCTTAAGCTCAACACCGTAGGCGCCGATATTTTGCACTGGCGCCGCACCGACTGTGCCGGGAATCAGGCTGAGGTTTTCCAGGCCGGCAAAGCCCTGCGCCAGCGTCCATTGAACAAATGGATGCCAGGGCTCCCCCGCTTCTGCCTCGATCACCACACGATCGCCGTCATCGCTTAGTACGCTAATACCGCGACTGGCCATACGCAGCACCAACGCGTCGACATCGGCAGTGAGCAGCAGATTGCTGCCGCCACCGAGCAACAAGAGCGGCAACTGCTGCGCTTGCGCATAGCTCAGCGCCTCGCGGATCTGCTGGTCGTTCTCAGCTTCGGCAAAATGGCTGGCCCGGGCCTCGACGGCAAAGCTGTTATAGGGCTTCAGCGATACCTGAGTGCTCACTTGCAGGCTCATAAACGCCCCTTAAGCTCAAGCACCAGGGCATCACAGGCCTGCTCGATCAAATCCAGCACCTGGGCAAAACCGGCCTCACCACCGTAATAAGGATCAGGAACCTCATCCAGCGCAGACTGATAACGGCGCAAGAACAGATCCAACTCGGCTGAGGCGTTGCCCGGACGTAGCTGCTGCAAGTCATGCAGGTTGCTGTTATCCATCGCCAATACCAGATCAAAGGCACGGAAATCGTCCACCTTGACCTGCCGACCGCGCAGCGCAGACAGGTCATAGCCACGCTGCAGCGCAGCCTGGCGCGTGCGGATATCTGCCGCCTTACCTACGTGCCAGTCGCCAGTGCCAGCCGAATCTACTTCGACGCACCCTTCCAGCCCCGCTTCACGCAGCTTGTGGCGCAATACGCCTTCGGCCGTGGGCGAGCGGCAGATATTGCCTAGACAGACAAACAGAACGCGCATCAGGCCCCCAGCAGGCGACGAACCCGCTCCAGGTCTTCCGGCGTGTCGACGCCCGCAGGTGGCGCTTCCAGGGCATCGGCAACGTGGATGCGCACGCCATGCCAGAGCGCGCGCAGCTGCTCGAGGCATTCGGTGTCTTCCAGCCAGCACGGCCCCCAGGCCACAAAGTCATGCAGAAACTGCGCACGGTAGGCGTAAATGCCAATGTGACGACGGTATGGCACACCTGCTGGCAGCTCGTCACGCCTCTTGGCAAAGGCATCGCGCGCCCAGGCCAGCGGCGCACGGCTGAAGGTCAGGGCCAGACCGGTCTTATCGCTGACCACCTTGACCACGTTGGGATTGAACAGCGCCTGCACATCCTCAATCGGCTCGGCCAGCGTAGCGATGGCCGCTTGTGGATTGGCCGCCAGGTTGGCCGCCACCTGATCGATGATCGCCGGTGGAATCAACGGCTCGTCACCCTGCACATTGACCACAATGGCGTCAGCCGCCAGGCCCAGAGCCGTCGCCACTTCAGCCAGACGGTCAGTACCGGAGTTGTGGTCAACGCGGGTCAGCACCACCTGCGCACCAAAGCTACGGCAGGCCTCAACGATGCGCGCATCATCGGTAGCAACGACCACCTGCTGCGCGCTGCTTTTACACGCCTGCTCCCAGACATGCTGAATCATCGGTTTGCCGGCAATATCCTGCAGCGGCTTGCCCGGCAGGCGGCTGGAAGCGAAACGCGCCGGAATCACAACGGTAAAGGCAGTGCTCATTTACTTGTCCAGACGCTCGTCGACGTTGAGGGTGCGGGCTTCGCTTTCCAGCATCACCGGGATGCCATCACGTACCGGAAAGGCTAGTGCGTCGGCCTTGCAGATCAGCTCGCTCTTGTCAGCGGCGAGCTTCAGCGGGCCTTTGCACAATGGGCAGGCGAGAATGTCGAGTAGTTTCGGGTCCATGGGAGATCCTTGAGAGGAAGCAGCTACTGGGGCGGACGAAGCCGCCGAATGATCAGAACAGTCAGGCGCGCGGTACAAGGCGCTGCAATTGTTGATCAAACCAGGCGACAAACGCAGCCGAGGGCTCGGCATCCACCGCCAGGTACCACCAATCGTCAGCCGCAAAGGCACGGCACTTGACCGCATCCTTTTCCGTCATCAGCACCGGCAGTGCCGGGCTGAAACTCAGCAGCTCGGCGCTGTACGGCGCATGGTCGGCAAAGGCATGCGCGACAGGCCGCCAGTGTAGCCCTTCGAGGGTATTGAAGAAACGCTGCGGGTTGCCAATACCGGCGACCGCATGCAGGGCCTGACCGACCGGGAAGTGACTGAGCGGATGCGGCTCACCACTGCGCAGATTGACCAAGGTTCGCGGCTGCAAGGTAAAACCGTAGCCGTCCTGCGGATCGCTTGATGCGCCGTTATACAGCAGTGCATCAATGCTCTGCAGACGCTCTACCGGCTCACGTAGCGGGCCGGCAGGCAGGCAGTGACGATTACCCAAACCGCGAGCCGCATCGATCAGCACCAGCTCGAGATCTCGAGCCAGGCGGTAGTGCTGCAGGCCGTCGTCACTGAGGATCAGGTCCAGCGGCTCGGCCGCCAACAAGGCCGCCACGGCGCGACCGCGATCAGGGTCGATCATCAACGGCACGCCGCTGCGCTGCACAATCAACAAGGGTTCATCACCGGCCACGCTGGCAGCCTGATCAGCCTGCACGCGCCAGGGCAGTTGTGGTGGCTGCGCGCCATAACCGCGACTGACCACACCGACGCGCAGCCCTTGGCGGCGGCAATGCTCGATCAACCAGAGAATCATCGGGGTCTTGCCGGTGCCGCCGACGGTGATGTTGCCGACCACCACGACTGGCACCGGAGCACGGTATATCTCGCCCTCACCCGCCAGAAAGCGCGACCGCTTGCGCTGTACCACCATACGATAGAGCCATTCCAACGGACGCAGCAGGCCCAGCGCCGGATGACCGGCGTACCAGGCAGCAGTGAGTCGTGCGGACAGGCTCATCAGCTGGCAAGCCTCAAGGCGCGGCTTGCGCCTCAATGGTGGTCATGCGCAGGTGGGCAAAGCCCAGTTTGCCGGCAGCATCCATGGCAGTAATCACCGCCTGATGCTGCGTCTTGGCATCAGCGCTGATGATCAGCGGCAGACTGTTATCGCCTTCCGACTCCTTCTGCAGCGCCGCCATCAGGCTTGGCAGATCGCTTTTCAGCAACTGTTTGGCATTCAGCGAGTAGCTGCCATCGGCGGCAATCAGGATTTCCAGCTGCTTCAGTTCGGTCTGTTCCGGCGGCGTGCCAGTGGCGGCCTCCGGCAGATCGACCTTGAGTTGGGTCTCACGGGTAAAGGTGGTGGTGACCACAAAGAACAGCAGCAGGATAAACACCACGTCGATCAACGAGGCCAGGTTGATCTCGACGTTCTCCCGCGGTTTGCGCCGGAATTTCACGCCTTGTCCTCGCCCATGTCGACATCACGGTCGCCCTGTACCACTTCCACCAGGCGAATCGCCTCCTGCTCCATGCCGACCACCAGCTCATCAATCCGGCGTTGCAGGTAACGGTGGAAGAACAATGCTGGAATGGCCACCATCAAACCCGCGGCAGTGGTGATCAGTGCCGTGGAAATACCGCCAGCCAGCAAAGCCGCATTAGCCATGCCAGAGCCCATAAAGGAGCTGAAAATTTCGATCATACCCAGCACCGTACCGAGCAATCCCAAAAGCGGTGCGATACCGGCGATGGTGCCCAGGGCATTCAGGTAGCGTTCCAGATCGTGAATCACCCGGCCCGCCGCTTCCTGAATGCACTCTTTCATGATCTCGCGACCATGTTTGGAGTTGGCCAGGCCAGCGGCGAGGATCTGCCCCAACGGCGAGTTGGCGCGCAGCTCCTTGAGCTTCTGGTTATTGAGTTTTTTATCCTTGATCCACTTCCACACCTGGCCGAGCAGGTTGGGTGGGGTGATGCGGCTAGGCCGCAGCGTCCAGAGGCGTTCGGCAATGATGCCGGCCGCAGCGATAGAACACAGAATGATTGGCAGCATCATCCAGCCGCCAGCTTTAACCAGTTCCCACACGGTGGCAGATCCCCTTCACAAAAGTGGCGCCACTCTAGCATAGGGTCGCGGCCTCGCCGACCGCCGCCGTTCTCATTTTTCCCGCCAAAAACGTGCTCGATAGCGCAAACCCTGCGCCTGCTCGAACGCTCCTAAACGAATCCGCACTGCGCCGTGCTCGACCGTGTCGTACAGCCGCACATCCAACGCTCGGTAGCGGGCGACAACCTCGGCATGCGGATGGCCAAAGGCATTGTGTGCGCCACGGGAAATCAGCGCAGCTGTAGGCCTGACCTTTGCCAGCAAGGCAGCCGAGGATGAACTGCGACTGCCATGGTGCGGCGCGAGCAACCACTCAGCCGGCATTGCCAGACCGCTGTTGAGCAGTGCCCGCTCGGCATGGCTGTCGATATCACCAGTCAGCCACAGCCGCTCGCCATTGGCCTCGATGCGCAGCACGCAGGACGCCTGGTTGCCATCAATCGCACTCGCCCAACGCCAGGTACTGAATTGCACGCCATCCCACTGCCAGTGCTGACCACTGGCACAGGCTTGGGCCTGCAGTGACGGCGCGAGCTTATCCGACTCGCCACTGAACACCTGCCTGACAGGCAGACCGCGCTTGATTGCTGCGGCGCCCCCGGCGTGATCGTTATCGGCATGACTGATCAGCAACAGATCAAGGGCGCGAACATCCAGCGCCCGCAGAGAAGGCAGTACTACGCGCTCACCGGTATCGAACTCGCCAAAACGCGGCCCAGCGTCATACAGCAGAGCATGCGTCTGGGTGCGCACCAGCACCGCCAGCCCCTGGCCGACATCCAGCATCCACACCTCGGCTAGCCCGTGTTCAGGACGCTGCTGTGGGCTGAATAACAAGGGCAGCAGCAATAGCCCACCCAGGCTGCGCATAGGCAAAGCGGCTGGCAGGAGCAAAACCAGCGCACCCAGCGCCACCAATAGCCAGGCCCAGAATGGCAAGGCGCTGGGTAACCAAGCCGGCAACCATAGGGCCAATTGCGTCAGCAGAGAAAACAGCAAGTCCAATACCCAGCCTGCTATCCAGAGCAGCGCAGCACCAACCCCAGGCAAGGGCAGCAATAACGTACCAAGTAATGCCAGCGGCACCACCAATAACCCAACCACGGGTACCGCCACCAGGTTGGCCAAGGGACCACTGGCACTCACAGGTAAACCGAGCGCCAGCAGCAACGGCAACAAACCGATAGCCATGGCCCATTGTGCGCGCAATAAGGTGCTCCACCAGGGCCAGACGCCCAAGCGTCCGCTGAAAATCAGGATCAATAGCATCACCGCGCCAAAGGACAACCAGAAGCCAGGCTGTAAACTGGCCAGCGGTTCACCCAGCAGCACCACAAGTAATGCCACTAGCAGAGGCAACCACACGCCCAGGTGACGAAAACGCCAGCGCCAAAGCAACACCAGACCGACCATTACGCAGGCGCGCTGTACCGGCACCTCAAAACCTGCCAACAACCCATAAGCCAGCGCGCCGGCAAATGCCATTGCACAAGCACAGGGCAACCAGGGCCAGCTGCGCGGCCAGAATCCGAGGCGCGCCAAGCCCGCAACCAGACCATATAAAAGCGTCGCCAACAGGCCAATATGCTGACCGGAAATCACCATCAGGTGCACCGTGCCGGTGTTCTGCAGTATCTGCCAATCTGCCGTCGACAGCCCCGAATCATCACCCAGCACCAAGGCCGCCAACGCTCCCTCGCGGCCATGCGCGGGTGTTGCCAAGAGCTGCTGACGCAAACGGTCACGCCAGGCGCCTGCACCACTGGCAGGCACCATCAGCTCGCCACTTTTCACCGTGCCTGTGGCGCCGATACGCTGCGCCAGCAGCCAGGCCTCGTAATCGAATGCCTGAGGATTGACCAGCCCATGGGGGCGCTTGAGCCGGACTGCCAACCGCCAGGTTTCACCGGTGCGCACTGCAGGCCCGTCATACCAGGCTAGGCGCAGACGCGCGGGCAGTTGATCGCGACGGGAAACAACCTGTTCCAGCTCGAAGCGCACCACGCCCTCGCCGGCTTCTGGCAGGCCGACTACTTGCCCTTGCAGCCACAGGGTGCGTGTATCCAAATGCGGAGCCAGACGATCGTCCAACGCCCACTGCGCCGACACACAGGCCCACGTGAAGCCGAATAGAAACAAGGCGATGGGATAACTGCGAAACGGTAACAGCATCAAGCCGGTGACCGGCAAAAGAGCCAACAGCCAGAACGGCGGCATGGCCGGAAGAAAGCGCAGCAGCAACAGCCCGGCGACCAACGCCAAAATCCCTGTGCGCATAGACTCGCTCCATGAGTCGAATACTGCATTAAACCTATCGATCAGCTTTTGCTTATTTGCTGTCACAAAGTGTGAAAGCAGGCTGTCATCAAAGGGTGCATAATGTCGGCGCTTTTACCCGTCAGAGAACCTTCATGCCGCGTCGTTTATTCAAGCGCTACATGCCCCACCCGGACCGCATCAAGGGCAATAAATCCCTGCGCTTTCTCGGCAGCCTGATCCACGACCCCAACCTCTGGCACCTCAATCGCCACTCTGTTTCGCGCGCCATGGCCGTTGGTCTGTTCTGGGCGATGATCCCTATCCCCTTGCAAATGGCAGCCGCAGCTGCGGTGGCAATACCGGCCAGGAGCAACATGCCGATTTCGATTGGCCTGGTCTGGCTGACCAACCCAATCACCATGCCACCGGTGTTCTACTGCAGCTATAAATTCGGCGCCTGGCTGATGAATACACCTACCCTGCAAATGCCTGAGCACATCACCCTCGGCTGGGTCGGCCATGTTCTACAAACCCACTGGCAGCCGCTGTATCTGGGCTCCTTGGTACTCGGCCTGCTGCTCGCCCTGATTGGTTACTTCGGCACAAATGCCTACTGGCGCTGGTGGGTGCGGCACAACTGGCGTAAACGCCAAGAAAAACGCCAACAGCGCGACGCGCAACACTGAAACAAAAAAGCCGTTACTCAGTAACGGCTTTTTTGTTTCTGCCAGCGTAGCTTATTCGTAACGCAGCGCATCCGCCGGCTGAATCCGCGCCGCTCGCCAGGACGGGTAAACAGTGGCCAGAAAACTCAGGGTAAAGGCTGCGCCACAGATCAGCAAAACGTCAGACAACAGAAGCTCAGACGGCAGGTTGCTGATGAAGTAGACGTCCGAGCTCATCACCTGCTGACCGCTCAAGCGCTCGATCCAGCCCACCAGCTGGCTGACATTCAGCGCCGCGAGAATGCCGAGCACTGCGCCGATCACCGTACCGATCACGCCGATTACCGTACCTTGGACCATAAAGATGCCCATGATCTGCCCTGGCGTCGCGCCCAGGGTGCGCAGAATGGCGATATCCGCGCCCTTGTCTGCTACCACCATGATCAACGTGGCGATGATATTGAAGGCCGCCACGGCGACGATCAGCAGCAGCAACAGACCGATCATGGTCTTTTCCATTTTCATCGCGCTGAACAGGCTGCCCTGAGTCAGGGTCCAGTCAGTGGCGCTATAACCCGCGCCCAGCCCACCGACAATCTGCGCTGCTACTTGCGGGGCCTGGTAGAGATCTTTCAGCTTCAGACGCACGCTCTGCACCTGACCCGGCTGCATGCGCTGAATATGCGCCGCATCGGCGACATGAATCAGCGCAAGCGAGCTGTCCAACTCAGCACCAACCTTGAAGATGCCAACGACGTTGAGGCGCTGCATACGCGGGCTGATGCCGCCCGGCACGCTGCTCAGTTCCGGCACGATCAGCGCCAGCTTGTCGCCCACCCGCAGCTGGAAGCGTCGCGCAGTGATCTCGCCGAGCACCACGCCGAACTCACCCTCACGCAAATCGCTCAGACGGCCTTGCTGCATGTGCTTGTCGATGATCGACACCTGAGGTTCCAGCACCGGATCAACGCCATGCAGCTGTATCGGTTGCATCGCACCACGCACCGAGAGCATGCCTTCCAACTCGGCAAACGGCACCGCCGCGAGCACCTGCGGGTTATTCTTCGCGGCTGCGGCAACCTGCTGCCAATCATCCAGCGGTTGCGCACCGGCAATACTGGCGTGCGGCACCATACCGAGGATGCGCGTACTCATTTCCTTCTGGAACCCGTTCATCACCGACAGCACCACGATCATTGCCAGCACTCCGAGGGCCAGACCGATCATCGAGGTCATCGAGATAAAGGAAATAAAGTGGTTACGCCGCTTGGCCCCGGTATAGCGGATACCGATAAAGATACTCAGCGGACGAAACATCAGGCAGCCACCAGCTTGCCGTCTTCCAGACGCAGGATGCGGTCCATCTGCTGGGCCAGCGCCATGTCGTGGGTCACCACCAGAAAGGCTGTCTGCGACGAGCTGCTCAGCTCCTTCATCAGGTCCTGAATGCCCTGCGCGGTGTGGTGATCGAGGTTGCCGGTGGGTTCATCGAGCAGCACCAGCCCCGGCTGATTGACCAGCGCACGGGCAATCGCCACACGCTGACGCTCACCACCGGACAGCTCCGACGGTTTGTGCGCCAGGCGATGGCCGAGACCAACCCGTTCCAGCAGCGCGGTGGCGCGCTGACGCGCTTCGCTGATCGGCGTGCGGCCAATCAACAACGGCATGCACACGTTCTCCAGCGCGGTGAATTCCGGCAACAGGTGATGAAACTGGTAAACGAAACCCAGGGCGCGGTTACGCAGCAGCCCCCGCTGTTTTTCATTCAGCGCCGACAATTCCTCGCCCGCCAGCCAGACACTGCCGGTGCTTGGCGTATCCAGGCCGCCGAGCATATTCAGCAAGGTACTTTTGCCCGAGCCGGAACTGCCGACAATCGCCACGCGCTCGCCAGGGTGAAGTTCCAGCTGCAAGTCCTGCAGCACCACCACCGATTGCGGGCCCTCGTCGTAGCTTTTACCGAGGTTGCGACAACTCAACACTGCACGATCTTGCATAACCGAATCACTCATAACCTGATCATTCATAACGCAGAGCCTCCGCGGGCTGGGTACGCGCCGCGCGCCAGGCCGGATACAGGGTGGCGAAAAAACTTAGAATCAATGCCGCGCCGCAGACCAGCAGCACGTCCGCCAGCATCAGCTGTGAAGGCAGATAATCAATGAAATACACGTCGGCATTGAGGAACTTGATCCCCAGCAGCCGTTCCAGCGCAGCTATCGCACTGCTGATATTCAAGGCGGCGAGGCAACCCAATACCGCGCCAATCGCCGTGCCGAATACGCCGATCACCGTGCCCTGGACCATAAAGATCGCCATGATCTGCCGTGGCGTGGCGCCCAGGGTACGCAGAATGGCGATATCGCCCTTCTTGTCGGTGACCACCATCACCAGGGTGGAGATGATGTTGAACGCGGCGACCGCGACGATTAACAACAGCAGCAGACCGATCATGGCTTTTTCCATGCGGATGGCCTGGTACAGGTTGCCGTGGGTGCGGGTCCAGTCGCGGGCATACAAGTCGCCCTCACCGAGGGTCTGCGCCAGCGCCCAAGCGGTGCGGGGAGCTTCGAACAGATCAGCAAATTTCAGGCGAATGCCCTGAACTTGATCGGGCTGCCAACGCTGCAAGCGCGCCAGATCCTGCACGTGGGTCAGGGCCAGGTGGCCGTCAATTTCGCCGGCGCCAACATGGAAAATTCCGACCACGGTAAAGCGCTTGAGCCGCGGAAACATGCCGGCCGGAGTCACTGTCACTTCCGGGGCAACGAAGGTGACCTTGTCGCCCAGGCCGACGCCGAGTTTGGCTGCGGCCTTGTCGCCCAGCACCATTCCGAACTGACCGGGCTGCAGTGCATCCAGGCTGCCCTGCTTGAAGAAGTTGCCGATAATCGAGACCTTGGCCTCTTCAAGCGGATCGACCGCATTAATCAGTACTTTCTGCACCTTGCCATCGCTGGTCAGCAGGCCCTGCATCTGGCTAAAAGGTGCCACCGCCAGCACTTGCGGATTGCTCTGCGCCTGTTCGGCCAGGCTGCGCCAGTCCTTTATCGGCGTGGCACTCTCCACAGTGGCGTGCGGCACCATACCGAGCACGCGGGTGCGCATTTCATGGTCGAAGCCGTTCATCACCGACAACACCAGAATCATCACCAGCACACCGAGTGCCAGCCCGATCATTGAGGTCAGGGAAATAAAGGATACGAAGTGGTTGCGACGCTTGGCTCGCGTGTAGCGCGTGCCGATAAATACGAACAGAGGTCTGAACATGTCGGGGCTGATTCGAGGGAAAAAGAAACGTCCTTGTGGCGGGGCTTGGCGAGCGGCCTTACACTCTGACCACTACTGCTGCCATGGGTTCGCCATGCCGACTCAAGATGAAGATGATCGCCGCGAATACTATCGTATCGACGATACGATCGCACTGGAATTCACCCTGCTTTCGGGCGCAGAAGCCCTGGCCAGTGATGAGCTTCACGACAGTTCGCCGCTGTTCAACCTGCTCAGCGACCTGCACCTGATGGACTTCGAGTCGCAGCATCTGCTGCGGCATATCACCGAACGCGACCGTACCCTCGCCAATTACCTCAAGGTAATGAACAAACGCATCGACCTACTCGGTCAGGCGGTAGCGCAGAGCCTGCTGCGCGACATCGGCACGCCGCGCAAAGTCAGCCTGTCCGAGGGCGGCGTCAGTTTCAACAACCCTCAACCTGTGGCTGCCGGTGCGCACCTGGCGGTAAAAATGGTGCTGATGCCGCAAGCCTTGGGCCTACTGTTGCGGGCCAAGGTGGTGCATTGCCAGCCATTGCCCTCGCAGCAATTTGAAATCGGCGCGGAATTCGAAGCTGTGAGCGATGCCCAACGCCAGTTGCTTGCCCGGCATATCCTGCAGCGCCAGGCCCTGGAACGTCGCCAGGCCCGCGAGCAGCCCCTGCAATCCTGATAGCGAGTCACCATGCCCCGTCTGTTTCTGCTTCTCGCCCTACTCCTGCCTCTCGGCGCTGATGCAGACACCCTGCAAATCCCTATCGGCCAGCAAGGTGCCAGTGAATTGCGCCTGCCGCAATTCGGCGAATCACAGCGCGCGGTACTTGAGCGTTTCGGCCTGGCGGATGAAGAGCACCCCAGCGTTGGTAACCCACCGATCACCCGCTGGGATTACCGCGAATTCAGCGTCTACTTCGAGTACAAACACGTGATCAACAGCGTGCGCCATCACCAGCCCGGCGCAGCCATACAAAACAAGGAGCCACAGTGACAGTCATCTATGGACATCGCGGCGCCAAAGGCGAGGTGCCGGAAAACACCCTGGCCAGCTTCCAGCAATGCCTCAAGCATGGCGTACGTCGTTGCGAGCTGGACCTGCACTTGTCACGCGATGGCGAGCTGATGGTGATTCACGACCCGACCCTCAAGCGCACCACAGGTCGCCGTGGCAAGGTGGTCGAGCATGACGCCGCCGAGCTGGTGAGCTATGACGCACGCAAAGGCGGCCCTGGCGCAGTGTCGACCTGCCCGATTCCACGCCTAGAAGAACTGTTCCAGCACTGCGATTTCGAGCACTGGCAACTGGAGGTCAAAAGCGCCTCGAAGGTTCGCTCGGCGCGCATGGTCAAGGCGATTGCCGAATTGGCTGAACGCTACAACCTGACTGACAAGGTCACCGTAACCTCCAGCTCCCGCGAAGTGCTCAGCGCCCTGCAGCGTTTGACCCCGCACCTGCAACGCGGACTGGTCGCCGAATACGCCTGGCTCGACCCTATAAAAGTCGCCAAGCATTACGGCTGCCACCTGCTCGCACTGAACTGGACGCTGTGCACCCCGGAGCGTCTGCTGAAGGCGCAGAAAGCCGGTTTGCATGTCTCGGTGTGGACGGTCAATGAGCCGGCGCTGATGCGCCGCCTGGCGGATTTCGGCGTGGATAGCATCATCACCGACTTTCCGGGGATCGCCGTAAAGACCCTGAGCTAAGCTCCAACACCCAAGCTGTCACGCATAAAAAAACCGGCCGCCAGGGCCGGTTTTTCATTAAGCCTGATCAGAAACTTTCGCGATTAGGCCAACGCCAATCGCAAGAGTCGCTGAACGGGTTCTCCCCGGCCGGCTCAGGCCACCGGCCGGAGCCGCTCAAAAAAGCCGGTTGAGGCCGTCAAACGCCGCCACCCGGTAGGCTTCCGCCATGGTCGGGTAGTTGAACGTGGTATTGACGAAGTATTTGATGGTATTGGCCTCACCCTTCTGATTCATGATCGCCTGGCCGATGTGCACGATCTCCGAGGCCTGGTAACCGAAGCAGTGCACGCCCAGAACTTCCAAGGTTTCGCGGTGGAACAGGAGCTTGAGCATGCCCACCGGCTCGTGGGAAATCTGCGCACGGGCCATACCTTTGAAGAACGCCTTACCGACTTCGTAAGGGATCTTGGCCTGGGTCAGCTCACGCTCGTTCTTACCAATCGAACTGATTTCCGGAATGGTGTAGATGCCGGTCGGCACGTCATCAACGAAGCGCCAGCTGCCATTGTCGACGATGCTGCCAGCAGCCGAGCGGCCCTGGTCGGCTGCTGCACTGGCCAAGCTCGGCCAGCCAATCACGTCGCCAGCGGCGTAGACGTTTGACACCTCGGTGCGGTAACTCTGATCCACCTCGACCTGCCCACGGCTGTTGACCTTGATGCCGATATTTTCCAGGCCCAGTTGATCGGTATTACCGGTACGGCCGTTGCACCAGAGGAAGGCGTCGGCCTTGATCTTCTTGCCGGACTTGAGGTGCAGGATCACCCCGTTCTCCAACCCTTCAACACTTTCGTACTCTTCGTTATGACGAATCAGCACGTTGTTGTTGCGCAGGTGATAGCTCAACGCATCGGAAATTTCCGCATCGAGGAAGCTCAGCAACTGGTCACGGTTGTCGATCAGATCGACCAGCACGCCCAGGCCACTGAAGATCGAGGCGTACTCGGAGCCGATTACCCCGGCTCCGTAGATGATAATGCGGCGCGGGGTGTGTCCCAGGCTGAGAATAGTGTCGCTGTCGTAGATACGTGGGTGGTGGAAGTCCACGTCCACCGGGCGGTATGGCCGCGAACCCGTGGCGATGACGATCTGCTTAGCTACCAGTTTTTCCACCACGCCATTGGCGCAAACCACTTCGATGGTGTGCTCATCGGCAAAACTGCCGGTGCCGAAAAACACATCGATGCGGTTACGCGCGTAGTAGCCGGTGCGCGAGCTCACTTGCTTGGCGATCACTCGCTCGGCGCTTTTCAGCACGTCAGGAAAGGAGAACCAACGAGGTTCGCCGATCTGGCGGAACATCGGGTTGGTGTTGAACTGCATGATCTGCCGCACCGAATGGCGCAGCGCCTTGGACGGGATGGTGCCCAGGTGGGTGCAGTTGCCGCCGACTTCACGGCGGCTGTCGACCACGGCCACCTTGCGCCCGGCCTTGGCCGCGTTCATTGCTGCGCCTTCACCCGCAGGGCCAGAACCCAGCACCACTACGTCGTAGTTGTAGACCGCCATGTTTACTCCTTCAGATCACACCGGAGCACTTGTACCGCGCTCTCGGCAGGGCCAGCACTGCGCACGCAGCCTGACAATCAATACGTTCACTGCAAGCCTAGCCCTTTAGCTGGATGCAGGACGATTAGCATTTGGTCGCGTCGTAGGCCAGGGTTTCGTCTTTGCCTTGCGGGTCGCTGTTGATCTCCTCGCACTTCTCGCGGCTACCACCACAGATCGAGCACTCCTTCTCGATGCCCAGATTGGCAATACCGCCACAAGAACCAGCAATGGGCTTGCGCCCCATGATCACACCCACAGCCATCATGCCGACAACCAGCACCATGACCAGAAACACCACTAAAAACGTCATTGCTCGTCTCCTGCAGCGAATAGCTGCTCGAAAGCCTGAGTTGTCTGTGTGACGAAGGCGTCACCTTCACGGGTCACGAAAAACGCCGCAATCCCCATGCGCTCAGCAAATGCCAGGCCACGCTCAGTGCCCATCACCATTAGCACTGTAGACAAGCCATCGGCGCGTAAGGTCGATTTATCCACGACGGTTACCGCTGCCAGCTTGTGGGTGATCGGTGCGCCGGTCAACGGATCGAGGGTGTGCGAGTAACGCCGCCCCTCCTCCTCGAAGTAATTACGGTAATCACCCGAGGTGGAAATGCCGTAACCATCCACATCCAGTACGCGCTGGGCAACACGCTGGCCGTCCTGCGGGGCTTCCAGGCCGATACGCCAGGGCTGACCATCGGGCTTCTTGCCCGCAGCCTTGAGCTCGCCGGTGGCCTCAACCATATAACGGGTCACGCCCAGTTTATTGAAGCGCTGTACGATTTTGTCCACCGCATAGCCGGCGGCAATGCTGTTGAAGTCGACCTGTACATCAACATCCTTACACAGCTGCTCACCTTCACTGCGCAGGTGCTGCATGCCCACCCGCGTGCGCGCGGCGGTCAGCTGCTCTGCCGTCGGCACCTTTTCGGCGCGCGCCTTGGGGCCAAAACCCCAGAGATTGAGCAGCGGCTCCAGCGTTAGGTCAAACGCGCCCGCACTTTGCTCATGCAGCACGCGCCCAGCCTCAACCAACTGCAGCACTCCGGCCGGCATCGCCTGGCAAGTACCCGCTGGAGCCTGGTTGAATTGTTCGATAGCGGAATCATCGCGATAGGTCGACATCTGCTGGTCAACCTCAGCCAGGATTGCTTCGGTCTCGCGCTTGAGTGACTCAAGGCTCGGCGAATCCTTGCTACGCACATATTTGACGGTGTAGGTGCTGCCCATGGTTGGGCCGCCAAACTCCTCTACACGCTCTGAAAACCAACAGCCCGTTAGGGCTGTCAGCAAGCTGACAGCGATAACGGGCCGCAGTAGCACATGGCTCATACTTAACCGCCGAAGTCGTCGAGCAGGATGTTTTCCTCCTCCACACCCAGGTCGACCAGCATCTTGATCACCGCCGCGTTCATCATGGGCGGACCGCACATGTAGAACTCGCACTCTTCCGGAGCCGGGTGATCCTTCAGATAGTTTTCATAGAGCACGTTATGGATAAAGCCCTTGAGGCCAGTCCAGTTGTCTTCCGGTTGCGGATCAGACAGTGCCAGATGCCACTTGAAGTTCGGGTTCTCGGCCTGCAACTGATCGTACTCTTCGTTATAGAAGGCCTCACGCATGGAGCGTGCGCCGTACCAGAAGCTGATCTTACGGGTCGATTTCAAGCGCTTGAGCTGGTCGAAGATGTGCGAGCGCATCGGCGCCATACCAGCACCACCACCGATAAACACCATCTCGGCTTCGGTTTCCTTGGCGAAGAACTCACCAAATGGACCGTAGACGTCGATCTTGTCACCCGGCTTGAGGCTGAACACATAGGACGACATCTTGCCCGGTGGCAAATCATCTTTGCCCGGTGGCGGCGAAGCAATACGGATATTGAACTTCACCAGGCCGACTTCTTCCGGGTAGTTGGCCATGGAATAGGCGCGGATGACCGTCTCTTCAACCTTGGACACGTACTTCCACTGGTTGAACTTGTCCCAGTCGCCACGATACTCAGGCTGAATATCGAAGTCTTTGTAATGCACTTCGTGCGGCGGGCACTCGAGCTGAACATAACCGCCAGCGCGGAAGTCAACGTTCTCGCCTTCCGGCAGTTTCAACGTCAACTCTTTGATGAAGGTCGCCACGTTGGGGTTGGACTCAACAGTGCATTCCCACTTCTTCACGCCGAACACTTCTTCCGGCACTTCAATCTTCATGTCCTGCTTGACCGGAGTCTGGCAAGACAAACGCCAGCCAGCCTTGGCTTCGCGACGAGTGAATGCAGCCTCTTCGGTCGGCAGCATTTCGCCGCCGCCGTGCTCAACCACGCATTTGCACTGGGCGCAGGTACCACCGCCACCGCAAGCCGATGAGAGGAAGATATTGTTGGCCGCCAAGGTCTGCAGCAACTTGCCGCCAGCCGGTACCACAATGGTTTTTTCGCCATTGATCTCGATGCTTACGTCGCCACTGGAAACCAGCTTGGCTCGTGCCGCAAGAATGATCAGCACCAACGCCAGCACAATGCCGGTGAACATGCCGATGGCGATGAAAATCTCTACATTGATCATTTCGTCATCCCTTCCTTACAACTGCACGCCGGAGAAGGACATGAAGCCCAGCGACATCAGACCGATGGTGATAAAGGTGATACCCAAGCCCTGCAGGCCAGCCGGAACGTCGCTGTACTTGAGCTTCTCGCGAATGCCCGCCAGTGCGGCAATCGCCAGCGCCCAGGACAGACCGGAGCCGAAGCCATACACGGTACTTTCCGCCAGGTTGTAGTCACGCTCGACCATGAACAGGGTGCCGCCCATGATCGCGCAGTTCACCGTGATCAGAGGCAGGAACACGCCGAGCGCGTTGTACAGGCTGGGTACGTACTTATCCAACAGCATTTCGAGGATCTGCACGATGGCCGCGATCACCCCGATGTAGCTGAGCAGACCGAGGAAACTCAGGTCCACTTCCGGCAAACCGGCCCAGGCCAGCGCACCATCTTTCAGCAGGTAGGTGTAGATCAGGTTGTTCGCAGGCACGGTGATGACCTGCACCACGATAACCGCGATACCCAGGCCAATCGCCGTCTCGACTTTCTTCGAGATGGCGATAAAGGTGCACATGCCGAGGAAGAAGGCCAATGCCATGTTCTCAACGAACACCGCCTTTGCCAGCAAGCTGAGGTAATGCTCCATTAGTAGGCCTCCTTATTCGAGACTTGCGAGGCCATCTTGAAGCTCGGCTTCTCTAGCTGGTCTTTTTTCCAGCTACGGATCGCCCAGATGAACAGACCAATCAGGAAGAAAGCCGAAGGCGGCAGCAACAGCATGCCGTTAGGCTGGTACCAGCCACCGTCGTTGATCACCGGGATGATCTCGTAGCCCATCAGTTTGCCCGCGCCGAACAGCTCACGAATGATGCCCAGCGCCACCAGGAAAGCGCTGTAACCGAGGCCGTTACCAATACCGTCAAAGAACGACAGCACCGGCGGATTCTGCATGGCAAAAGCTTCAGCACGGCCCATCACGATACAGTTGGTGATGATCAGCCCGACGAATACCGACAGCTGCTTGGACAGACTAAAGGCATAGGCCTTGAGCACCTGATCCACCACGATCACCAAGGAGGCGATGATCACCATCTGCACGATCATGCGGATGGAGCTGGGGATCTGGCTGCGAATCATCGAGATAAACAGGTTGGAAAACCCGGTTACCAAGGTCAGCGCGATGGACATGACCAGCGCGGTTTTCAGGTTCGAGGTCACCGCCAGGGCGGAGCAGATCCCAAGGATTTGCAAGCCAATCGGGTTGTTATTGAAGATTGGATTGAGCAGAACTTCTTTAATAGTCGGCTGCGACATGATTAAGCCTCCCCTGCGCGCAGGTTAGCGATAAACGGACCAAAGCCGTTCTGACCCAGCCAGAAATTCAGCAGGTTATCGACGCCCTTGCTGGTCAGTGTGGCACCAGCCAATGCATCAACCTGGTGAATGGCTTTAGGGCTCTGCGGATCTACGCCACCCTTAACCACTGCAACGGACAGTTTGCCGTCTTCGTCGAAAAGGGTTTTACCCAACCACTGGGCCTTCCACTTAGGATTGTCGACTTCACCACCCAAACCCGGGGTTTCGGCGTGCTGGTAGAACCCCATCCCGGCGACCGTATTCAGGTCACCTTTAATGGCAATAAAGCCATAGAGGGTGGACCACAAGCCGTAACCGCGCACAGGCATGATCAGCGTATCCAGTTGACCGTCTTTCTCCACGACATAAACCGTGGTGTAACGCTCAAGGCGCTTGATCGAGGCAATATCCTTATCACCGCCAAGAACACTGGACAGTTTTGGATCTTTTGCAGCCTTCAACGGATCGAAGGTCATCGGGTCCTTGGCATCAGAAAACTTGCCGGTTTCCAGATCAACCAGCTTGGCCGTAATGGTGCCGTTAAACATGCCTTTAACTTGCGCAGCAGACATATTGGGCTCGCCCAGCCCTGCAATTGCCAGGATGCTGCGCTGCTTATCCAGCTGACGGTTTTCTACCTGAGTCGGCTTCAGCGCGATGGCTGCGCCGGCCACAAACACCGAGCACACCAGGCAGACCAACAGGGCCACCACCAAGGTGCGGACGGTGGATTCTTTTTGACTAGACATTGCGTGCCAGCCTCCGCTTGATATTGGCTTGAACGACAAAGTGGTCGATCAGCGGTGCAAACAGGTTGGCGAACAGGATCGCCAGCATCATGCCTTCCGGGAAGGCTGGGTTGACCACACGGATCATCACCACCATCACACCGATCAGGGCACCGAAAATCCACTTACCGGTATTGGTCATGGACGACGACACAGGGTCGGTGGCCATAAAGAACATACCAAAAGCAAAACCACCCACCACCAGGTGCCAGTACCAGGGCATGGCAAACATAGGATTGGTGTCGGAGCCAACCATATTCAGCAGCAAGCTGAAGCCGATCATGCCCAACATCACACCCAACACGACGCGCCAGGCAGCGATTTTGGTAATCAGCAATACGCCGCCGCCGATGAGGATCGCCAGTGTGCTGGTTTCACCAATTGAGCCGTGAATGGTGCCGACAAAAGCGCTCATCCAGGTAATACCGTGGCCAATGATGTTTTCCACGCCACCTGCAGCCGCCAGGCTCAACGAGGTTGCACCGGCAAAACCGTCAACGGCGGTCCATACCGCATCACCAGACATTTGTGCTGGGTAGGCGAAGAACAGGAAAGCACGCCCCGCCAACGCCGGGTTAAGGAAGTTCTTGCCGGTACCGCCAAACACTTCCTTACCAATCACCACACCGAAGCTGATGCCCAGTGCGACCTGCCACAGCGGGATGCTCGGCGGCAGAATCAGAGCGAACAACACCGAGGTGACGAAGAAACCTTCATTGACTTCATGCTTGCGGATAGAAGCGAACAACACTTCCCAAAAACCGCCGACGATAAACGCCGTCGCATAAATCGGCAGGAAGTAGGCAGCGCCCTGGATAAAGTTATCCCACAGACTGCCTGGGTCAAACCCAGCCAATGCGCCGATCAGCGCAAAGCGCCAACCCTCTTGGGCGGCCAACAGTTCAGGGCTCTGAGCGAAGATCAAATTGGCCTGATAACCGGTGTTCCACATACCGAAGAACATCACCGGGAAGGTACACAGCCACACGGTGATCATCATGCGCTTGAGGTCAATGCCGTCACGCACGTGGGCGGTGGTCTTGGTTACGCTACCGGGGCGATAAAAGAACGTGTCTACGGCTTCATAGAGCGCATACCAGTTCTCGTACTTGCCGCCTTTTTCAAAGTTGTGCTCGATTTTATCGAGGAATGCACGGATACCCATGACTTAACCTTCCTTCTCGATGCGCGCGAGGTTGTCGCGCAGGATCGGGCCGTATTCATACTTGCCAGCACACACATAGGTGCACAGCGCCAGGTCTTCTTCGTCGAGTTCCAGGCAGCCCAGTTTTTGAGCCATCTCGGTGTCACCAACGATCAGGTAGCGCAGCAGTTGCGTCGGCAGAATATCCAGCGGCATCACGGCTTCGTAGTTGCCGACCGGCACCATGGCGCGCGGGCTGCCATTGGTGGTGGTGGAGAAGGCAAACTTCTTCGCAGCATTGAGCTTGGAAACAAAGATGTTCATCACCGAGTGCTTGTTGACGCCAGCACGCAGATAGTGCATCAGCTCACGCTCATTACCTTCAGCCAGGCAAGACACCTGCAAGTGATAACGACCAAGGAAGGCAAACGCGCCCTGAGCAGTACGACCGCCCAGCACAGAACCGGAAATAACCCGATTGAAGCCTGGCTGCAGCTGGCCGGCAGTCAGCTCACTGAGGTTTGCGCCCAGACGAGTGCGAACCAGGCGCGGCTGCTCGACCACGGGGCCGGCCAGCGCAACAACGCGCTCAGTCCAGAGCTGCCCAGTGGTGAACAGTTTGCCAATGGCGATCACGTCCTGATAGTTGATCGACCAGACGCTTTTGCTGGCGCTGACCGGATCCAGGAAGTGGATATGCGTTCCCGGCAAGCCCGCAGGGTGCGGACCGGCGAAGGCCTCGGTCTGTACCTTGCTCAGCTGTTCGCCAGGTAGGCTGGCACCCTCAGCCTTGCACAGAAAGACCTTGGCCAGATTACTTAGCACCTGCAGACCGTGTTCAAAGTCAGCAGCGTACTCGGCGATTACCACAGCCGGATCGGCTGCCAGCGGCTGAGTATCAATGGCCGTGACGAAAATCGAGCTAGGCTGTGCGTCAGCAGCCGGCACCTTGCTGAACGGACGAGCACGCAGCGCGGTCCACAGGCCAGACTGCAGCAGCACTTCACGCACTTTGGCGTCGCCGACAGTCGCCAGTTGGTCCACCGCCACCTGATCAAAGGTGATTTGCTCATCGCCCTCGACATCGATGACCACGGACTGCAGCACACGCTTTTCGCCACGATGGATGGCGCTGATTACGCCAGCAGCCGGAGCGGTGTATTGCACGCCTGGCGACTTCTTATCCGAGAACAGCACCTGACCAAGCTTGACCCGATCACCAACCTGAACCTCCATCGAAGGTTTCATACCGTGATAATCGAAGCCTATGACGGCGACGCTACGCACTGGCCTTGCAGCCTCGATGCGCTGCGCCGGCACGCCTGTTATGGGCAAATCAAGCCCATGTTTTATTTTGATCATAGGTTTGCCTAACCACTGATTTATAAGCTTTTTTAGAATACGGACGACACCAACGCAGAAAAATGCGGCACAGCGCCAAAAAACAAGTCAGGCGCGGGGCAGGATGTCGGTCGCGGGAAAAAATCTGGCCGATTATAAGTCGCACCTTCGGCCACTGGCCACCCAAGCGCTTGCTTTTATCCGGTTTAACGTAACAGAAGGCAACAGATGGCGGCTTGACTGCAAAGCCGCCGCGCGCGACATAGGACTAATAGACCCAACGGAGCCCTGCCATGCGCCTGCTACTCGCGCTTACCACCCTACTGCTACTGAGCGGCGAGCTTTTCGCCAACAACCGCGAACGCTTGCAAGAAGCCAACTTCGCCACCACTCACCAGTTAGAGCAAAACAGTCTGGAACGCAAAAACCAGAGCGTGCTGACCTACCTGTGGGCCGATGTCTACGCCGCCGCCTTCTATGCCCCCACCGAGGCCAGTGCCAGCCAGGCAGTCGCTAAACCACTCACGCAACGCCTGGAGCTCTACTATTTTCGCAACATCGACAGCCAAGACGTGATCGAGGCAGCCTGGGTCACGCTCAAACGCCAGCATGACGCCGCCACGCTGCAACGCCTGCGCCCTGAGTTAGATGCCCTGCACGCCACTTTTCGGGATATTCGCCCCGGTGATCGATACGCCCTGAACTTCAACGCAAACAGCGGCCTAACCCTGGAGGTGAATGGAAAAGTCGCCTACACCAGCCAGGACCCAGCCCTGGCCAAGGCCTACCTGGGCATATGGCTCTCGCCCAACGGCCTTTCGGATAAATTGCGCACCAGCCTGCTGGCCGACTAATTCCAGACATTAAAAATAACCGGGGGTCATTTTTGACGTCGCGCAGCGGCGGCCCGCTGGGTGGCACCAGGGATAAAAAGCCATAAAAAACGGGAGCCGAAGCTCCCGTTTTTTTATGCGTCACCCGCGTTTAGCGAGGAAAAGCCGGCGGGTTGACCCCAGCCATGTCTTCCATCACGCGAACCACCTGGCAGCTGTAACCGAACTCGTTGTCGTACCAGACGTAGAGGATTACTCGGTTGTCGTTGCAAATAGTGGCTTCGGCATCGACCACACCCGCGTGGCGCGAGCCCACGAAGTCGGTGGATACCACTTCCTGCGACTGCACAAAGTCGATCTGCTTTTGCAGGTCCGAGTGCATAGCCATTTGGCGCAGGTACTCGTTGACTTCATCACGGCTGGTGGCTTTCTCAAGGTTGAGATTGAGAATGGCCATCGACACGTTGGGCGTCGGCACGCGAATAGCATTGCCGGTCAGCTTGCCCTTCAACACCGGCAGCGCTTTGGCCGCTGCAGTCGCTGCGCCCGTCTCACTGATCACCATGTTCAACGGTGCCGAACGACCACGGCGATCGCCTTTGTGGAAGTTGTCGATCAGGTTCTGGTCGTTGGTGTACGAGTGCACCGTTTCAACGTGACCGTTGGCAATGCCGTACTGGTCATTGATCGCCTTGAGCACCGGCACGATGGCGTTGGTGGTGCAGGATGCAGCCGAGATGATCTTGTCATCTGCAGTGATCTCGGCATGGTTAACGCCGTGCACGATGTTCTTCAGCGCGCCCTTACCAGGTGCAGTCAGTACTACGCGATCAATGCCCGGGCAGGCCAAATGCTGGCCCAAGCCCTCAGCGTCACGCCACACACCGGTGTTGTCCACCAGCAGCGCGTTTTTGATGCCGTACTGGGTGTAGTCGACTTCTTTCGGGTCTTTGGCGTAGATCACCTGAATCAGGTTGCCATTGGCAGTGATGGTGTTGTTAGCCTCATCAATAGTGATGGTGCCATCGAACGGGCCGTGTACCGAGTCGCGACGCAGCAGGCTAGCGCGCTTGGACAGGTCGTTGCTCGCGCCCTTGCGCACAACAATGGCGCGCAGACGCAGGCCATCACCACCGCCGGTTTTCTCGATCAGAATGCGCGCCAGCAGGCGACCGATACGGCCGAAACCGTACAGCACAACATCAGTGCCTTCGCGAGCTGCACCGCTCTGGCTACCCGCCACTTCGGCCAGCTCGTCTTTGACGAACTGCTCGATGCTGCGACCTTTACCGTCAGCCTTGAACTTGCTGACCATCTTGCCCAGATCCACCGATGCTGCGCCAAGCTTGAGCTCGGTCATGGTCTTCAGGATCGGAAAGGTATCGTGTACCGACAGCTCACTGCCGTCAGCCAGGCGGTGACGGGCGAAGCGGTGGGCTTTAAGAATGTCGATCACCGAACGGTTGATCAGACCACGGCCGTAGATCGAGGTGACCACGTTGTTGTTACGGTAGAGTTGGCCAATCATCGGAATCATCGCTTCCGCAAGGGCTTCTCGATCGATCCACTCACCGAGACACTGGTCGGGCTTCTGAGTCACGGGCAGTACCTTCCACATGTAGGGGCTGAAAAAAGGGGCTACATTATGACGGCGCAAGCAAGCATGAGCAATGCACGACTGTCGTAACTGACACCGCACATAAACGCCCGCTACAATCGCCGACCTTGTGCCATGACCGTGAGCCGCCCGTGCCTGTACTGCGTCTACCGTCCCTGCCGGCCACTGCCGGGAAACAACACTGGGGCAACCTGCCCGGTGCCGCGCTGAGCCTGGCGATTGCCGAAGCCGCCAGCAATGCCAAACGCTTCACCCTGCTGCTGACTGCCGACAGCCAGAGTGCAGAGCGCCTGCAAGAGGAGCTGAGCTTTTTCGCTCCGGATTTGCCGGTGCTGCATTTTCCTGACTGGGAAACCCTGCCCTACGACCTGTTTTCGCCGCACCAGGACATTATTTCCCAGCGAATTGCCGCGCTCTATCGCCTACCTGAGCTCAAGCACGGCGTCTTGGTAGTTCCGATCACCACAGCCCTACACCGCTTGGCACCCAAGCGTTTTCTGCTCGGCAGCAGCCTGGTCATGCAGGTCGGCCAGCAACTCGACGTCAACCAGATGCGCAGCAACCTGGAAGCCGCCGGCTATCGCTGCGTGGACACGGTGTACGAGCACGGCGAGTTCGCTGTACGCGGCGCGTTGATTGATCTGTTCCCGATGGGCAGCAGCCTGCCGTATCGCATCGACCTGTTCGATGATGAAATCGAAACCCTGCGCACCTTCGACCCAGAGAGCCAGCGCTCCATCGATAAGGTCGAGTCGATCAAGCTGCTGCCGGCGCGCGAATTTCCGCTGGAAAAGAAAGCTGTCACCGACTTTCGTGGGCGCTTTCGCGAGCGCTTCGACGTGGATTTCCGCCGCTGCCCGATCTATCAGGATCTTTCTACAGGCATTACGCCGGCAGGGATCGAGTACTACCTGCCGCTGTTCTTCGAAGAAACCGCCACCCTCTTCGACTATTTACCTACCGACACCCAGGTGTTCTCCCTGCCGGGTATCGAGAAAGCCGCCGAGCAGTTCTGGGTGGATGCGCGCAGCCGCTATGAAGATCGCCGCGTCGACCCGGAACGCCCGCTGCTGCCGCCGGCCGATATCTTCCTGCCGGTGGAAGACTGTTTCGCCTGCCTGAAAAATTGGCCGCGTGTGGTGGTCAGCCAGGACGACATCGAAGAAGGTGTCGGCCGTTTGCGCTTCAATGCCAAACCGCTGCCTGACCTGGCCATCCAGGCCAAAGCCGGTGAGCCGCTGGCCGCGCTGCGCCGTTTTATTGAGGAATACCCAGGCCGCGTGCTGTTCTGCGCAGAGTCTGCCGGGCGCCGCGAGGTGCTGCTGGAGTTGCTCGCCCGCCTCAAGCTCAAGCCCAATGAATTCGACAGCTGGCCAGCCTTTACTGCCAGCAAGCAGCGCCTAGGTATATGCATCGCCCCGCTGGATGACGGCCTGCTGCTCGAAGACCTCGCCCTGGTAGCGGAAAGCCCGCTGTTCGGCCAGCGCGTCATGCAGCGTCGCCGCCGCGAGAAATCCCGCGACGGTGGCGACAACGTCATCAAGAACCTTACCGAGCTGCGTGAAGGCGCGCCGGTCGTGCATATCGATCATGGTGTCGGCCGCTACCTGGGCCTGGTGACCATGGAGTTCGACGGCCAGGCCGCCGAATTCCTCGCGCTGATGTATGCCGAAGAAGCCAAGCTCTATGTACCGGTGGCCAGCCTGCACCTGATCGCGCGCTACACCGGCAGCGACGACGCCCTCGCCCCACTGCACCGTTTAGGCTCGGAAATCTGGCAAAAAGCCAAGCGCAAAGCCGCCGAACAGGTGCGTGATGTCGCCGCCGAACTGCTCGACATCTACGCCCGCCGCGCCGCCCGCGAAGGCTATGCGTTTGCCGACCCGAAGGCCGATTACACCACGTTCAGCGCCGGCTTCCCCTTCGAGGAAACCCCGGATCAGCAAGCCGCCATCGAGGCCGTTTACAGCGACATGCTCTCCGCCAAGCCCATGGACCGCCTGGTATGTGGCGATGTGGGCTTCGGCAAAACCGAAGTGGCCATGCGCGCCGCCTTTATCGCCGTGCATGGCGGTAAGCAGGTGGCGGTACTGGTGCCCACCACCCTGCTCGCCCAGCAGCATTACAACAGCTTCCGCGACCGCTTCGCCGACTGGCCGGTAAAGGTCGAGGTAATGAGCCGCTTCAAGAGTGCCAAAGAAGTCAGCGAGGCCATGCAGCAACTGGCTGAGGGCAAGGTGGATATCGTTATCGGCACCCACAAGCTGCTGCAGGACGACGTTAAATTCAACAACCTGGGCCTAGTAATCATCGACGAAGAGCACCGCTTTGGCGTTCGCCAGAAAGAACAGCTGAAGACCCTGCGCAGCGAAGTCGACATCCTTACCCTGACCGCAACGCCAATTCCGCGCACCCTGAACATGGCCGTGGCCGGCATGCGTGATCTGTCGATCATCGCCACACCACCAGCGCGGCGCTTGTCAGTACGCACCTTCGTCATGGAACAGAACAACCCGACGATCAAGGAAGCGCTATTACGCGAACTGCTGCGTGGCGGTCAGGTGTATTACCTGCACAACGACGTGAAAACCATCGAGAAATGCGCTGCCGACCTGGCCGAACTGGTGCCCGAAGCGCGCATCGGCATCGGCCACGGACAGATGCGCGAACGCGAGCTGGAACAGGTGATGGGCGACTTCTATCACAAGCGTTTCAACGTGCTGATCGCTTCGACCATTATCGAAACCGGCATCGACGTGCCGAGCGCCAACACCATCATCATCGAGCGCGCTGACAAGTTCGGCCTGGCTCAGCTGCATCAGCTGCGCGGCCGCGTTGGTCGTAGCCACCATCAAGCGTACGCCTACCTGCTGACGCCGCCGCGCAAGCAGATGACCGACGACGCGCAGAAGCGCCTGGAAGCCATCTCCGGCGCCCAGGACCTCGGCGCCGGCTTCCTGCTGGCCACTCACGACCTGGAAATCCGCGGCGCCGGCGAACTGCTCGGTGATGGCCAGAGCGGGCAGATCCAGGCAGTCGGTTTCACCCTGTATATGGAAATGCTCGAACGCGCGGTGAAATCCATCCGCAAGGGCGAGCAGCCCAACCTCGACCAGCCGCTCGGCGGCGGCCCGGAGATCAACCTGCGCGTACCGGCGCTGATCCCCGAGGACTACTTGCCCGACGTGCATGCGCGACTGATCCTCTACAAGCGCATCGCCAACGCCGCCGACGAGGATGGCCTGAAAGAACTGCAAGTGGAGATGATCGACCGCTTCGGCCTGCTGCCGGACCCGACCAAGAATCTGGTGCGCATTACCCTGCTGAAATTGCAGGCGGAAAAGCTCGGGATCAAAAAGGTAGATGCTGGCCCACAAGGCGGGCGCATCGAATTCGCCGCCGACACCTGCGTCGATCCGCTAACCCTGATCAAGCTGATTCAGAGCGCGCCAAACCGCTACAAATTCGAAGGCGCGACGATGTTTAAAATCCAGGTAGCCATGGAGCGCCCGGAAGAACGATTCAACACCTTAGAGGCGCTGTTCGAGCGCCTGACTCCCCCTACGTAAAGGACTGACCCATGCGCGCACTCCGCACCCTGGCCTTGCTGCCGCTTATCCTGCTGAGTTTACTCAGCAGCACTGCCGTCCTGGCTGAAAGCCTCTATCAGGTTGAGGTCATCGTCTTCCGCCAGGCCGCCACGCCGATTTCCGCCGGCCAGCTGCCGCCCGATAACTGGGCGCAGGACGCGCTACCAGTGGATGGCAGCAACAGCCGCAGCACCGCACTGAACGCCGAAGCCGGCAAACTCAGCCCGTCCAACGGTTATCAGGTATTGCTGCACAAGGCCTGGTCGCAAAACCTGGGCGAGTCGAACAGCCGCGTTGCCATCAGCACCGGTAATGAACAGTTCGGCCACTACCCCGTTGAAGGCACCATCAGCCTCAAGGCTGGCCGCGTGATCGAGCTAGACAGCGATATCTGGGTCAATCAACTCGATGCCAGCGGTATCCTCAACGACAGCGAGCGCATCAAGCAGAGCAGCCGCCTGAAAAGCGGCGAACTGACCTTTGTCGATAATGGCAGTCTGGGTCTGCTGATTCGCGTCAGCCCGCTGTAATAACGCAGATACAAAAAAGGCCGCATTACGCGGCCCTTTTTATTGCAGCTCAGTCCAGTCAGCTGGCCAGCACCCGCGCCAATACAGCCTTGACCGTACCCATACCCTCTTCCAGGGCCCGCTCGATTTCCGCCATGGTAATCAATGCGCGAGACTTGCCAGCAGCCGGGTTAACCACCAGCGCCAGGCAGGCATAAGGTAAGGCCAACTCACGGGCCAGCACCGCTTCTGGCATACCGGTCATGCCAACAATGTCACAGCCATCGCGCTCCATCCGCGCGATCTCGGCAACCGTTTCCAGCCGCGGCCCCTGGGTGCAGCCATACAGGCCGTGATTACTGAACGCACAATGTTCGGCAGTCAGGGCGTTGGCCAACTTGGTACGCAGACCCGCGTCATAGGGGTGACTGAAATCGACGTGGGTGACGTGATCCAGCTCACCTTCAAAATAGGTGTGTTCACGCCCATAGGTGTAGTCAATGATCTGGTGCGGCAAACAGAAATGACCGGTGCCCATGGCCGAGTGGATACCACCCACGGCATTCACCGCGATAATCGCCTTAGCCCCTGCCTCGCGCAGCGCCCAGAGGTTGGCGCGGTAGTTGACCTGATGCGGCGGGATGCGATGCGGATGCCCGTGACGGGCGAGGAACAGCACTTCACGGCCGGCATAGTCACCCTTGAGCACCGCCGCAGAGGGTGCGCCATAGGGGGTATCGATATGCAGCGCGGCCTTGATGGTCAATCCGTCCAGCTTGGTCAGACCGGTACCACCGATAATCGCGTAAACCGTCATCCATTACTCCTCAGTCGATTAATTGCGCATCGCGCAGGCTACCAACTGCTGCCAGCCAACGCGGACTCTGCCGATACTCAATGCCCGGGAAGGCCTGCCGGCGCATCCTTGCCAGACCTTGCGGCGGCTCCACCTTGAGACGCTGCAAAGCACTCAAGGCCAGCTCAGCCGCTGCCCGATCATTACACACCAGGCCCATGTCACAACCCGCCGCCAGCGCGGCCTCGATACGGCAGGCCGCATCACCGACCACATGGGCGCCAGCCATGGACAAATCGTCGCTGAAAATCACCCCATCAAAGGCCAACTCGCCACGCAGAATATCCTGCAGCCAACGCCGGGAAAAACCCGCTGGCTGACTGTCTACCTGAGGGTAGATCACATGGGCAGGCATCACCGCTGCCAGTTGACGACTCAACTGCGCGAAAGGCTGCAAATCGATTTCACGAATCTGCTCCAGACTGCGCTCATCGACCGGGATGGCCACATGGGAATCCGCCTCGGCCCAGCCGTGGCCAGGGAAATGCTTACCGGTGGCAGCCATACCGGCGGCATTCATACCCCGGATAAACGCCCCGGCCAACAAGGTCGCGCACAGCGCATCACCTTCAAAAGAGCGACTACCAACCACCGCACTGCGCTGATGATCCAGATCCAGCACCGGGGCAAAACTCAGGTCCAACCCTGCAGCCAGCACTTCGGTGGCCATGACCCAGCCACACTGCTCAGCCAGATGCTCGGCATTAGCGTTATCAGCCAGCGCGCGCATCGCCGGCAAGCGCACAAAGCCCTGGCGCAGACGCTGCACCCGGCCGCCTTCCTGATCAACTGCCAGCAGCAAATCCGGGCGCACCGCGCGAATGGCCGCAGACAGCTCGCGCACCTGACGCGGATCTTCGATATTGCGTGCGAACAGAATCAACCCAGCCACCTGCGGCTGGCGCAGAAGCTGCCGATCCTCCGCCGTCAGCCAGGTGCCGGCGATATCCAGCATCAATGAACCTTGCATGGGTGAACTCACAACTCTTCCTTAATTAAGAGGTACAGACGCCCACTCAGGGCAGCTAGCCTCGTCAATCTGTACCGCACATTGAACCGGGACACGCGCAAAGAGTTCCAGCAAATCGCTGTTGCGCACACGTACGCAGCCATGCGACAGCGCCACGCCCATGGGTTCGCTGTCCGGCGTACCGTGTATGTAGATATAGCGGCGAAAGGTATCGACAGTACCCAGACGGTTGCGCCCTGGCTCACAGCCACTCAGCCAGAGAATGCGCGTGAGAATCCAGTCACGCCCGGGAAATTGCGCATGCAACTCGGGCGACCAGACCTCGCCCGTCCAGCGCCGCCCACGCAGTACGGCGGCATTTGGCAAACCATCGCCAATCTTCGCCCGCACCCTGTGCAAGCCACGCGGCGTGCAGCCCGAACCATTACGTTCACCAGCGCCATTGAGCGCGGTGGAAACGCTCAGGCGCAGTTGCAGCTGTCCGCTGGCAAAGCCATACAGGCACTGATCAGCGAGGGAAATATGCAGAAAATCGAGAGCAACCATGGGCGGCTAGCTTAGCGGATAGCATCCACCAAGCCCACCCGCCGAGGTCAAACTTTGCTGGGGGCAGCGGAGGGCTTGGTACGCGGTTTGAGTTGAGCGCTGGCCAGGGCCTCATCGGTCAAGCCGGTTTCCGAACGCATACCGGCGGCCAGGAACGGCACCATCAGGCGCATCACCTGCTCAATCGAAGTGTTAACGCCGAAGTCGGTTTCCGACATGGCCCGCAGGGCCTTGATTCCGGACATGCTGAACGCTGCCGCGCCGAGCATAAAGTGTACGCGCCAGAACAGCTCCAACGGCGGAATGCGCGGAGCAGCTTCATGCACCAGCTGCATATAACGACGGAACACCTTGCCGTACACCTCTTCGAGGTACTTACGCAGGTGACCCTGGCTCTGGCTAAAGGCCAGACCCAGCAGACGCATAAAGATTGAAAGATCGTTACCACTGCGCGGCTTTACTGCCAGCGCCTGCTCCACCAGTAATTCAAGCAACTCTTCCAAGCTGACCTTGGTTTCCGGCTTGGCCTGGCGGCGATCCAGCTCACGCTCCAGACTTACGCAGAAAGGCCCGAGAAAGCGTGAGAACACCGCCTGAATCAGGGCTTTCTTCGAGCCGAAGTGGTAATTCACGGCAGCCAGGTTCACCCCTGCCTTGCTGGTGATCAAGCGCAGAGAGGTTTCTGCGAAACCTTTCTCCGCAAAAAGCTGCTCTGCCGCATCGAGAATGCGTTCAACGGTTTCCGACTGGGCCATGACTCTTTTCATCTGAACAAACACTTGTTTGAAACATACGTTTCAGCCGCCCGCCTTGTCAAGTCGGGCAAACCATCTTGTGGCCGGGCGGTCACAGCCATCCACTAAAGGTACAGGCTCACCCTAGCTAGACGCCCCGCACGCGACCCGAGTAACAGTGGCTGCAACAGACGGGATGAAGGTCAATTGAGTAGAGATCAGAACACAAGGATTGCCAACCGCTGATCACTGTATATAATCCCAGTCACTGTACAAAAAAACAGAGCCGACCATGCTAAAACTGACGCCGCGCCAAGCTGAAATTCTCGCCTTCATCAAGCAGTGCCTTGAAGACAACGGCTACCCGCCTACCCGAGCGGAAATCGCCTTGAAACTGGGTTTCAAATCCCCCAACGCAGCGGAAGAGCACCTCAAAGCCCTGGCCCGTAAGGGTGCCATCGAAATGACCCCGGGGGCTTCGCGCGGCATTCGCATTCCAGGCTTCGAACCCAACGCTGAGGAAGACGAAGGCCTGCCGGTTATTGGTCGCGTTGCCGCAGGCGCGCCGATTCTGGCGCAGCAACATGTCGAAGAGTCCTGCAAGATCAATCCAGACTTCTTCCACCCCAAGGCCGACTATCTGCTGCGCGTACGCGGCATGAGTATGAAAGACATCGGCATCTTCGATGGCGACCTGCTGGCCGTTCACACCACCCGCGAAGCACGAAATGGCCAAGTAGTGGTGGCGCGCCTCGACGATGAAGTGACCGTCAAACGCTTCAAACGCGAAGGCAATAAGGTCTGGCTGATTGCAGAAAACCCGGAGTTCGCACCGATCGAAGTAAACCTGGAAGAACAGGACCTGATTATTGAAGGCTTGAGCGTCGGCGTTATCCGCCGCTAGTGGAGGATTTATGCAGTTCCCGCAATCACTGAACCGTACACAATTGCCTTTGTTCGATGCGTTTCTGGCATCGACCGTGACGCCATTACTTGCCGATAGCGCTGAGCTACCCTGGCTGGATGATGAAACAGAGGCTTTCAGTGAACTGTCGCTGCGTGGTGCAGCCGGGCACTGCCTGAACCTTCTAGCGCCGATTCTGCGTGAGCTTAGCGAAAATCACGACGAGCGCTGGCTGACCCTTATCGCCCCGCCATCGAGCCTGACCCAGACCTGGCTACGCGAGGCAGGCCTAAATCGCGAACGCATCCTGCTGCTGCACCCACGCGGCGCACAAAGCGCGCTGGAGTTGGCGCAACAGGCTTTGGAGCTGGGGCGTAGCCATACCGTAGTCAGCTGGCTGCACCCACTGGAACGCGAAGCGCGGCAACAGCTTGAGCAAGCGGCCCGCCAGGGCAAAGCGCAAAGTCTGAATATCAGCCTGGGATAGCGGCCAGAGATCGCGCACAAGGAGTGTGCGTGTCAGCCATTAGAAATCTGGTGCAAGAAACAGCGAACCCGAGCAGAACGCTCTAACTCAGGGCCCGAAAGTATTCTGCAATCAATGCAGAACCCGCGGCCCCTCTTCCTGCTGGAAATTATTTTCAGCCAAACGCCCCGCCATCTGAACACCGACATTGAGCATGGCCTTGGCCACCTCGACGTGCTGCCCCTGCAGAAAGGCTTTAGCATCGGCAGAGAAATCCAGCACCACCAGTGACTCTTCATCCTCAGCACGACGCAGGGCAATGCGCCCGTCGGGCAATTCAACAATTTCCAGGAATGATGTTGGCATTGGCTTAGCTCTCCACAATAGGCTGACAGTGTAACAGCCGGCCCGCGCTCGCCCTAGTCCGCCGGTCCAATCAGCCTCTTACCACTCGCTCAAGGTTTGCCGAAAACGCTGCGCCAGAGCCTTCAACTGCTGACGCCAGGCCTCAAGAGTGTCCTGCGCCAAGGGTGCGACTTCGTCATCCAGACTGACTGCGGTGATCAACGGCGTAGCAGGATCGACTTTGGCTTTCTTTCCAGCCTGTGGCGGTTGAAATAACTCGGCATAGGCCTTGAGCAGCTGAGCAACCCAGCTGCCAGCGGACTGTGCCAGCTCGACCAGCTCACCCAGTTCCTGGCTTGGCGCCGCCTGCAACACTTCCTCGGTGAGAAAGCGTTCGGCCCGCGGAGCAGCACTGTCCGGCAAACGGTAATAGCCAGCAATCTCATGGCACAGGCCCAGCAAGGCACCGTACAGATGAAACAACGCAGCCTCACGCTCAGCCTGGATCAAGGCCAGGGCATTCATGCTCTGACCCTGCTCGGCTTTACGCCAGGACTCCAGCGCCAGACCGGCATAGAAAATTTTCTGATTGGTACGGGTATAGAGTTCATTGGCCATTGCGGCACCCTCCATAACGGATTGGATAAGCATACGCGCGCCGGCCAGCGACAGGCGCGCGTTGTGCTAAATCAGCTCTTGTCTTCGACTTTCCACTTACCGCCATCAAAGAACGCACGCCAGCCCGTCGGTTTGCCATCGACCTCGGTCTGCACATATTGCTCTTTGGTTTTGCGGCTGTAACGGATCACCGCAGCGCGGCCTTGCGGGTCTTTCTTCGGTGCGTCGCAGAGGAAGTGGTACTTGGGATCGATCTCGTCGCGATGCGGGATCAGTTCCAACACCAGCGGTGCGCGGGTTTCGCGGTTTTTCGGGAACTGACTGGCAGCCAGGAACAGACCCGAAGCGCCATCGCGCAGGATATAGGTGTCGTTGACCTTCTCGCACTTGAGCTCCGGCATTTTCACCGGGTCCATTTTCGGCGGCGCCGCTTCGCCGCTTTTCAGCAGTTTGCGGGTGTTCTTGCACTCGCTGTTGGTGCAACCAAAGAACTTGCCGAAACGGCCGGTTTTCAGCTGCATCTGGCTGCCGCACTTATCGCAGTCCAAGCTCGGGCCTTCGTAGCCCTTGATGCGGTACTGGCCCTGCTCCACTTCATAACCGCTGCAATCCGGGTTATTACCGCAAATATGCAGCTTGCGGGTCTCATCAAGCAGGTAGGCATCCATCGCGGTCGAACAGATTGGGCAGCGATGCTTGCCAAGCAGCACACGCGATTCCGACTCACCCTCGTCATCTGCAGCAATTTCATCGCCCGGAACCAGATTGACCGTCGCCTTGCAGCGCTCTTTCGGTGGCAATGCATAACCTGAGCAGCCAAGGAATACACCTGTCGAGGCCGTGCGAATAGTCATCGGCCGAGCGCAATCGCGACAAGCGATATCCGTGAGCGTTGGCGTATTGGCGCGCATACCACCATCGCTGTCGCCTGCCACTTCAAGCTTCTTCTTGAAGTCGCCGTAGAACTCATCAAGCACATGCTTCCACTCGCGCTCGCCCTGCGCCACATCGTCCAGATTCTCTTCCATGCCGGCGGTAAAGCCGTAGTCCATCAAATTAGAGAAGCTCTCGGAGAGACGCTCAGTAACGATATCGCCCATCTTTTCGGAGTAGAAACGACGGTTGTGTAGCGCCACATAACCACGATCCTGGATGGTGCCGATAATCGCTGCATAGGTCGACGGACGACCAATACCGCGCTTCTCCATCTCTTTAACCAAGCTGGCTTCCGAGTAGCGAGCAGGCGGCTTGGTGAAGTGCTGGCTGGGGTCGAGCTTGACCAGTTTGAGCACTTCACCCTGATTCATTTCCGGCAGCACATCGTCATCGCCCGGCTTACTCAGCTGCGGCAGCGCACGGGTATAACCGTCGAACTTGAGAATACGACCCTTGGCACGCAGCTCGAACTGAGCAGCGGTGACGGTCACAGTAGTCGACAGGTACTCAGCCGGCGGCATCTGGCAGGCGACGAACTGACGCCAGATCAACTCATACAACCGCTCAGCGTCGCGCTCCATGCCCGACAGTTGAGTTGGTTTGAGATTGACGTCGGAAGGACGGATCGCTTCGTGCGCTTCCTGCGCGCCTTCTTTGCTGCTGTAGGCAATCGGGTTGGCTGGCAGGTACTTCTTGCCGAACTCCCCTTCGATAAAGTCACGCACCATGCTCACGGCATCAGCCGAGAGGTTGGTCGAGTCAGTACGCATATAGGTGATGTAACCAGCTTCATACAGACGCTGGGCCATCATCATGGTCTTCTTCACCCCAAAGCCCAGGCGATTACTCGCTGCCTGCTGCAGCGTGGAGGTAATAAACGGCGCGGAAGGTTTGCTACTGGTCGGTTTGTCTTCGCGCTTACTGATGCTGTAGCTGGAGGCTTTCAGCGTCGCCAGGGCCGCCATGGCCTGGGCTTCATTAAGCGGTTTAAAGGCTGCGCCGTTCTCACGCGCCACTTCAAAGCGCACATTGGCGCCTTGGGCAGTGCCCAGATCGGCGTGCACTTCCCAGTATTCTTCGGGGACGAAAGCGCGGATCTCTTTCTCACGCTCGACCACCAGCTTCACCGCAACCGACTGCACACGACCGGCGGACAGGCCACGAGCGATTTTCGCCCACAGCAGCGGCGAAACCATATAACCCACTACGCGATCGAGAAAACGCCGGGCCTGCTGGGCGTTGACCCGATTGATGTCCAGCTCGCCAGGCTTGGAAAACGCTTCCTGAATGGCTTTCTTGGTGATTTCGTTGAACACCACGCGCTTGTAGCGGCTGTCGTCACCACCGATGGATTCGCGCAGGTGCCAGGCAATGGCTTCCCCCTCGCGGTCCAAGTCGGTTGCGAGATAGATGGTGTCGGCATCCTTGGCCAAACGGCGTAATTCCTCGACCACCTTCTCCTTGCCTGGAAGGATCTCGTACTTGGCTTTCCAGCCATGCTCGGGATCAACCCCCATGCGCGCAAACAGTTGGCGCTTGGCTTTTTCCTTGGGCGACAGCGCCGGCACTTCACCTGCAGCGGCTTTACCACGCTTGACCGGCTCTTTGGCGGTGCTCGCCGAACCACTGGTGGGTAGGTCACGGATGTGGCCGATGCTCGACTTCACCACGTACTCGTTGCCCAAGTACTTGTTGATGGTCTTGGCCTTGGCCGGGGATTCCACGATGACCAGCGATTTGCCCATGGATTGGAAAATTCCTGAAATTCGATAAATAAATGCGGGAGGCGCTGTACTGCCTACTAGCGCGGCACCGCTATATATAGTGGTGGTCCGGCTGAGGTCAAGCGCAGCAATGGCCCAATGTCAGCTCAAGGCCGAGTAAACAGTGCAGTTTCAGCCTGAATCAAAGCAAAGCGTGGAACCGTCTCGCCGTCCACCTCAACGCTTTCGCAGAACATCTCCAACGGCCTCACCCATAGGCCAAACTCGCCGTACAGCGCCTGATAGACCACCATCGCCTGCTCCGTTTCGGAGTGCTGGGCTACGCCAAACACACGGTACTCAGGGCCTTTGTAGTGACGGTAGAGGCCTGGTTGCAGCTGCATGGATGAGTTCCTTGAAGATTTCCCGGCAAAAAATTGCCCGGAGCCATTTTTAACGGCGCGCCGCGACGACCCAAAGGTGACCGCCAAGGACGGCGCGTATAAAAACAAAAACCGGGGCCCCTGGCCCCGGTTTTTTCCATCTCTTACAGCCAGTGAAGCTTACAGGCGTTCGAAGACGGTGGTGATGCCTTGGCCGAGACCTACGCACATGGTCGACACACCAAAGGTGCCGCCATTCTGCTTCATCACGTTGAGCAGGGTACCGGAGATACGTGCACCGGAACAACCGAACGGGTGACCCAGAGCGATCGCGCCGCCGTGCAAGTTGACCTTCTCTTCCATCTTGTCGAGCACTTTCAGGTCCTTCAGCACAGGCAGGGCCTGGGCAGCGAAGGCTTCGTTGAGCTCGAAGAAATCGATATCACTGATGGTCAAGCCAGCACGCTTGAGGGCCTTCTGAGTCGACGGCACTGGACCGTAACCCATGATAGCCGGATCAACACCAGCAACAGCCATGGCGCGAACTACGGCCATTGGCTGAATACCGAGGTCTTGGGCTCGCTGGGCGCTCATGACGATCATGCAGGAAGCGCCGTCAGTGATCTGCGAGGACGTACCTGCAGTCACGGTGCCGCCTTTCGGGTTGAACGCAGGCTTCAGTGCAGCCAGGCTTGCCAGGGTGGTTTCCGGACGAATGGTTTCGTCGTAGTCGAAGACCTTCAGGAAGCCGTTCTCGTCGTAGCCTTGCATCGGGATGATTTCATCCTTGAACTTGCCTTCGACGGTGGCCTTGTGGGCCAGACGATGCGAACGCTCACCGAAAGCGTCCTGCTGCTCACGGCTGATGCCATGCATCTTGCCGAGCATTTCAGCGGTCAGACCCATCATGCCCGAGGCCTTGGCCGCGTAGAGCGACAGGTGCGGGTTTGGATCGACGCCGTGCATCATGCCAACGTGGCCCATGTGCTCCACACCGCCGATGACGAATACGTCACCGTTACCGGTCTGAATCGCCTGCACAGCAGTGTGCAGTGCGCTCATGGACGAACCGCACAGGCGGCTTACAGTCTGGCCAGCAGCGGTGTGCGGGATCTGAGTCATCAGCGACGCCATGCGCGCGATGTTCCAGCCCTGCTCTAGGGTCTGATTAACGCAGCCCCAGATCACGTCTTCCACTTCAGCTGGATCCAGCTTGGTGTTACGTGCCAGTACGCCGCTGATCAGGTTGGCCGACATGGTTTCGGCACGGGTGTTGCGATGCATGCCGCCCTTGGAACGACCCATCGGGGTACGACCGAAGTCGACGATGACTGCATCTCTAGGATTCAGGCTCATAAATTCACTCTCGCTCTAGTCTGTCCGCGATTAACCGAAAAACTTCTGGCCGTTAGCGGCCATTTCGCGAAGCTTGGCAGTCGGGGTGTACAGCGCGCCCAGCTCGGCGTATTTGTCGGCCAGGGCAACGAACTCGGCTACACCGACGGTATCGATGTAGCGCAGCGCACCACCACGGAACGGCGGGAAGCCGATGCCGTAGATCAGGCCCATATCGGCCTCAGCTGCGGTATCAACGATGCCGTCTTCCAGACAACGCACGGTTTCCATGCACAGAGGAATCATCATGAAGTTGATGATGTCTTCATCAGTCACTTCACGCTGCTCGGTCACGATGGACTTGAGCAGGTCATAGGCAACCGGATCAGAAACCTTCTTCGGCTTGCCGCGCTTGTCCATTTCGTAGGAGTAGAAGCCTTTGCCGTTCTTCTGGCCCAGGCGATCTGCTTCATACATCACGTCAACTGCGGTACGGCCTTCAACAGCCATGCGATCCGGGAAACCTTCAGCCATTACGTCACGGCCGTGGTGACCCGTGTCGATACCAACCACGTCGGACAGGTACGCCGGGCCCATCGGCCAGCCGAACTTCTCCATAACCTTGTCGATACGCACGAAGTCCACGCCGAATGCCAACAGCTTGGAGAAGCCACCGAAGTACGGGAACAGCACGCGGTTAACCAGGAAGCCTGGGCAGTCGTTGACCACAACTGGGGTCTTGCCCATTTTCTTGGCGTAAGCAACGGTGGTAGCCACGGCTACGTCGCTGGACTTCTCGCCACGAATCACTTCAACCAGCGGCATCATGTGCACCGGGTTGAAGAAGTGCATGCCGACGAAGTTTTCCGGACGCTTGAGGGCCTTAGCCAGCAAGTTGATGGAAATGGTCGAGGTGTTCGACGCGAGGATTGCGTCTTCTTTAACCACGCCTTCCACTTCAGCCAGCACGATCTGCTTGACCTTCGGGTTCTCGACCACGGCTTCGACAACGATGTCGACAGCGCCGAAGTCGCCGTAGGACATGGTCGGGCGAATAGCAGTGAGGGCTTCAGCCATCTTCGCCGGGGTCATGCGACCTTTGGCAACGCGGCCGCCGAGCAGCTTGGAAGCCTCGGCCAGCCCCATCTGGATACCCTCTTCACGGATATCCTTCATCAGGATCGGGGTGCCCTTGGAAGCGGACTGGTAGGCGATACCGCCACCCATGATGCCAGCGCCGAGTACGGCAGCCAGTTTCACGTCTTTGGCGATTTCGTCGTACTGCTTGGCTTTCTTCTTCAGGTCCTGATCGTTCAGGAACAGGCCGATCAGGCTGGCAGCAACCGGGGTTTTAGCCAGTTTGACGAAGCCAGCAGCTTCCACTTCCAGCGCTTTGTCGCGACCGAAGTTGGCGGCTTTCTGAATGGTTTTGATCGCTTCAACCGGCGCCGGATAGTTCGGGCCGGCCTGACCTGCGACAAAACCTTTGGCGGTTTCAAAGCACATCATCTGCTCAATCGCGTTGAGCTTGAGCTTTTCCAGCTTCGGCTGACGCTTGGCCTTGAAGTCCAGCTCGCCGGAGATGGCGCGCTTGATCAGATCCAGGGCAGCGGCTTGCAGCTTGTCAGCGGCAACCACGGCATCCACTGCACCCATTTTCAGGGCGTCAGCAGCTTTGTTCTCTTTACCACCGGCAATCCACTCAACCGCGTTATCGGTACCGATAACACGTGGCAAACGCACGGTGCCGCCGAAGCCTGGGTAGATGCCCAGTTTGACTTCCGGCAGACCAACTTTGGCGCTTTCGGCCATGACGCGGTAATCCGCGGCCAGACACATCTCAAAACCACCGCCCAGGGCGATGCCGTTGATCGCGACAACAGTCGGAACATTGAGGTCTTCAAAATCACTGAAGATCTTGTTGGCTTCGAGGTTGCCAGCCACCAGTTCTTCGTCCGGCAACTTGAAGTTGTCGACGAACTCGGTGATGTCGGCGCCGACGATAAATACGTCTTTGCCACTGGTGACAATCACGCCCTTGATCGAACCATCGGCCTTGATTGCATCAACGGATTGACGCAGTTCATTGAGGGTAAGACGGTTGAATTTGTTGACGGATTCACCCTTGAGGTCGAATTTCAATTCGACAATGCCACTCTCAAGAGCCTTAACCGTGATGGCTTTACCTTCGTAAATCATCAACTGATCTCCACGGTATGGAAGCTGAACAGTACACATCGGAGCCAACCAGCAAGCTACTCCACGGCATAGCCGTCTCAGAGTAGCCCCAATCAGCCTGGCACACCCACCGACGCGATAATCGGGCTGTAAAGGCGGTGCCTTTGAAGGCAAACGCTCAATTCATACGCCCGTTTGATTTGGGTGTGCACACCTTCAAGGAAAAGCCCCTACTTGTCAATTGGCCTGTAGTGACTGCAAAGGCGTACAAAAAATTACGTTCAGGCTTACGCAGGCGTGCTGATTACTCTGCAGCGAACAGGCGGCCATCCGCAGCGATATACGGTTACTTCGCCAACTCTGCAAACAGAAGTGTGATCCAGCGCATACCTAGCCAAATGATTTGGCTGCAGGTACAGTCGTCTCAATACGGCCGTTTTAGACCGCCCGTAGCCAAAACAAAAACAATTAGAGCCCAATCAAGGGCGCACGGAGTTTCCCCATGTCGAGCCGCATGCTTGCCATTGTTTTGAGCACCCTGCTCGCAATCACCCTCCCCCTATTCAGCGCTGCGACCCAAGCTGCAGATGCCGCTACCAACCTGCTGAAACTGCACCAGCTGCGCTTGGCTGCACAAAAATCTCTTGGCGACTTCTATATGTTCAACGGCATGGAAGGTGACCAACGCTATGCGCGGATGATCAACGACTCGCTAAGCGAGGTGAATAGCCACCTGACAGCGCTGACGGATATGCCCGGCGAAGGCGCAAAGGCGCTGCGCTCGCAGCTTGATCAGCAATGGAAGGGTTATCAGATCGACCTCAACAATCTGATCAACGCACTAAAGAGCCAGGGCTTTACCGACCTGCAACCAGTGGCCGACCTGGCAGCCCGCAATCAGCAGCTGATGACCCTGAGCCAGGAGCTGTACACCAAGATCCAGCAGGAAGGCAGCTACAGCGTGCCTGCTCTTACCCAGCGAAGCCGCGAGCAAAGCCTGCTGATGCAAGGCATTGCCGTAGATTACGCCTCACGCAGTGCATCGGTCGGCGCCACTTTTATGGGCGGCGGCGATGCACGACCGATCGAGGAGCTGGTCAGCGAATTCGCCAGCAAGATGGCAGCACTGGAGAAAGACCCGAAGAATACGCCGCAGCTCAAGCAATCCTGGGAAGGGGTCGCCACTAAATGGCGCTATATTGAAAAGTCGCTGATCAACTACAACGAGAACAGCGTGCCATTTCTGGTCAACAAGTACTCCAATACCATCATTCAGGGCATTGAACAGATTTCAGGCCAGTACGCGGTCGCCAACCTCTGACCGCGACCGTCACCCCCCGTATTCGCTTTACCGGCCTGCCTGGCCGTACTCCAGCCCAGTGCTCGCACTGGGCTTTCTTTATGGGGCCTGCTATCCCTGGCAGCCACTCTTCGGGCCGGCGCTACGCGACGTTAAATACGGCCCCAGGCAATTTTTGTTCAGGCCTTAGCCTGGAGAAACGCAACAATTGCTTCCAACGCCTCGCTAGCACCCCGCTCGCCCCAACATACAGACAGCATCTGATCAGTCGCCTCGACCTTGAAGGCATCCGCAGGCAATGCCTGCAATTGCGCCAACAAGGCCTGATCAACGCAGGGCTCGCGCCATTTATTCACCCACTGCCCCGGTTCAATCTGCCAATAGCACCAGCTATCAATCTGCCCGCGCTTGCGCGCACGGTGGTATTGCGGGCAAGTGTGCGGCGGCTGACGCAGCAACCAATGCGGCCACTCCTGGCGCGACAACTGCATTGCTACGCCCATACGCCGCGCCTGTAGGCGCACATCCATCTGTCCACGCTGATGGCGCGATGGCACCAGCCAGGCCAGCGGGCTGAGCATAAAAGCCAGGAGTAAAAGTAGAAACCAGGGACTCATATCGTTATCTCACCGGCAAAAGCCTGTCATCAGCGCTCAGGACGGCCATAATAAAACCATTGATCAACTTGCAAGGAGAGTTACCCCATGCCCTATCAACACATTCTGGTCGCCGTCGACCTTACCGAGGAGTGCGACCCGGTTATGCACCGTGCGCAGAAACTAGCAGCCAGCAGCGGAGCCAAGTTGTCGGTAGTGCATATCGTCGAACCCATGGCCATGGCCTTCGGCGGCGACGTACCGATGGACCTGTCGATGCTGCAACAGCAACAGTTCGACCAGGCCCGCGAGCGCCTGGACAAGTTTTCCGGCAAATATCCCGATCTAAGCGCCGAGCATCGTCACCTGGCCTACGGCCAGCCGCGCCAGGAAATTCACCGCCTGGCAGAAGAACAGCAATGTGACCTGATCGTCGTCGGCAGCCACGGCCGCCACGGCCTGGCGCTGCTACTGGGCTCCACAGCCAACGACGTACTGCACGGCGCGCCTTGCGATGTACTGGCCGTGCGCCTGAAAAAAGCTGAGTAACGCGAGCAGCCGGTGAATAACGTCGCCGCGTTATTCACCGCTCTCAGGTGAGCTCATGACCAGCGGGCGAATCTTCTGCAGCTGGGTTTCCAGCGAATACGTCATGCTTGAGGCCATGGAGAAGAAGGTCAGGAACGCCTTGAGGTTGGAGTCGCCCTCGCAGGTCGCATGAATGCGCTGCCAGAACGCCTGATTGACCAGCTGCAACTGCTGGAACATTCGCACCAGGCCCTTCAGCTCCCAGTCAGGAGCACGCCCCTCGCGCAAATTGAAGTACTGCTGCGTCAGGTACAACGACACCGTGCGCAGAATAAATTCCTGGCTATTAGCAAACGGCAAATGATGCTGCGCCATTGGCTTGAGCTTACCCAGCACCGGACAGGCACTGGTTGCCATGATCACCCCGAGCAACGCGCGCAGCCCCTCTTCCAAACCGACCTGCTTGTTGTACTCACGCTCAGGCGTACGCACCCATACAGCCACCTTTTTGAATGCGGGCAGGCCCTGGAAATCCTCGATTACCCGATGCAAGTCGACAGCCGCTGGGCAATGACTGAAGTTGTCCTTGCTCAGCGGGCAGTTGCTGCACTGCTGGTATTCAAGACGCGTCCAGGCCGGTGCACTTTGCGCTGCCTCTGCCTCATACACCCGATCCAGCTCAATCCTGTAGCTGAATTGATGATTATCGTCGAGAGTGATGCGGTACTCGATGGCCATGAATGTCTCCGCCAGAAGTCTCAAAATCCTGTTTGAGTGCGTTACGTACTTAACACATCGGGTTTAGCCTTCCAGCTCCGCCCAACGCTCGACCAATTGTTCCAGCTCATGCTGTACGGCCTGCAATTTCGCCAGCACCTCAGCGGTCTTTTCCGCCGGTTGCTGATAGAAACTCGGTGAACCGATCTGCTCCTGCAAGCTGGCGACCTGCCCCTCGAGCACATCAATCTGCCCTGGAATGGCCTCCAGTTCGCGCTGCAGCTTATAGCTGAGCTTTTTCTTGCTTGCCGCGGCAGCCACAGGCTCCTCCGCAACTGGCGCTGGGACCACTGCAGAGGCTAGTTCAGGCTTGCCGGCTTTGCTTTCACCGACTCCGAGCAGGCGCGGCGAACCGCCCTGACGCAACCAATCCTGATAACCACCAACATATTCGCGCACCTTACCTTCACCTTCGAAGACCAAAGTGCTGGTCACCACGTTATCGAGGAAGGCCCGGTCGTGGCTAACCATCAGCACGGTGCCTGGGAAGGTCAGCAGCACTTCTTCAAGCAACTCCAGGGTTTCCACATCGAGGTCATTGGTCGGTTCGTCCAGCACCAGCAGGTTGGCCGGCTTGCTGAACAGCTTGGCGAGCAAAAGACGTGCCCGCTCACCACCAGAGAGTGCCTTAACCGGTGTACGCGCACGCTGCGGGCTGAACAGGAAGTCGCCCAGGTAGCTCAGCACATGGCGGTTCTGCCCGTCGATCTCGATAAAGTCGCGGCCTTCGGCGACGTTGTCGATCACGGTCTTTTCCAGGTCGAGCTGGTGACGCAATTGGTCAAAATAAGCCACATCGATGCGTGTGCCTTCGGCCACTTCACCGCTGGTGGGCTGCAAACCACCCAGCATCAGCTTCAGCAGAGTGGTTTTGCCGGTACCGTTGGCCCCGAGCAGGCCGATACGGTCGCCGCGCTGCAGCACCATGGAGAAGTCCTTGATCAGGAACGGCCCACCTGGATGCGCAAAGCTGACGTTTTCCAGCACCATCACCTGCTTGCCGGATTTCTCTGCAGTTTCCAGCATGATATTGGCCTTGCCGGTACGCTCACGGCGCTCGCTGCGCTCCACGCGCAGGGCTTTGAGTGCGCGCACGCGGCCTTCGTTTCGGGTGCGGCGAGCCTTGATGCCCTGGCGAATCCACACTTCTTCCTGCGCCAGGCGTTTGTCGAACAGCGCGTTGGCGGTCTCTTCGGCGGCCAGGGTGGCTTCCTTGTGTACCAGGAAACTGGCGTAGTCGCCGTTCCAGTCGATCAGGCCGCCACGGTCCAGTTCGAGGATGCGCGTGGCCAGGTTCTGCAGGAAGGAACGGTCGTGGGTGATAAACAGCACCGCCCCCTGGAAATCGGTCAAGGCTTCTTCCAGCCAGGCAATCGCGCCGATATCCAGGTGGTTGGTGGGTTCGTCGAGCAGCAGCAGATCCGGCTCGGAGACCAGCGCCTGAGCCAGTAGCACGCGGCGACGCCAGCCGCCGGACAGTTCAGCCAGGGTCTTGTCGGCTGGCAGTTGCAGGCGGCTCAGGGTGCTGTCGACCAGCTGCTGTAAGCGCCAGCCGTCACGGGCCTCAAGGTCCTGCTGCACGTGCATCAGCTTGTCCAGATCGGCTTCAGTGACACAGTTCTGCGCCAAGTGGTGGTACTGCGCGAGCAGTTCACCCACACCGTCCAGGCCTTGGGCAACCACATCAAACACGGTGCGGTCATCAGCCTGCGGCAACTCCTGCGGCAATTCGCCGATCTTCAGGCCAGGTGCGCGCCAGACGGCGCCGTCATCGGCCTTCTGGTCGCCCTTGACCAGCTTCATCATGCTCGACTTGCCGGTACCGTTGCGGCCGATGATGCACACCCGCTCGCCACGGGCGATCTGCCAAGACACCTTGTCCAAGAGCGGCATTGCGCCGTAGGCCAGGGAAATATCGGTGAACTTGAGCAGGGTCATGGCACGCCTCAACAAAAAACGACGGGTGAACGCTGGTAAACCGCGGCCTAGCAACGGGCTTCGTTGCATCTAGGGCACAGCGGCATCCTGAAACACCCAGAAAATCATCTGCAGCTGCCCAAGGCACCCGCAAAACAGGGCGCGCATTCTAACCGAGAAGCGCCCAGACCAAGCAGGCAATTTCAGCGCCAGGTGCGGTAAATTCTGCATTGGCCGTAGGTCGCCCAGGCGGCAAGCGCTCTAGCACGCTAGCCAAGACTCAAGCCGCGATTAATGCCGACAATTACGCGTTGAAACGCATTGCGCCTTCACCACCCATAGGCAAAAGACTAAGCTAGAGCCATACGCATTATTTGCCTGGAAGTGTCATGCGCGGTCCCCTGTTCAGCCTGCTGTCCTGCCTGTTGGTTTCCTCCCTGAGTTTTACTGCGGTGCAAGCCGCCACCCTGACGCAACAACGTCAATATTACGACCAAGCCAAAGCCGCACTGGCCAAGGGTGACAAAGGACCTTACCAGCGCTACGCCAGTGCCCTGCGTGACTATCCGCTGGAGCCCTATCTGGCGTATGACGAGCTAACTGCACGGCTGAAATGGGCAAGCAATGACGAAATCGAGAAATTCCTCGCCGAACATGGTGACTTGCCGCAGATCAGCTGGATGAAGCTACGTTGGTTGCGCTGGCTGGCCGAGCGCGGCGAATGGAAGACCTTTATCAATTATTACGACCCAACGCTCAATTTCACCGAGCTCGACTGCCTATATGGCCAATACCAACTGAGCCACGGCATGCGCGCCGAAGGCAACGCCACCGCAGAGAAACTCTGGCTGGTGGGCAAATCGCAGCCTAACGCCTGCGACCCGCTGTTCGCGCTGTGGGCCGCAGAAGGCCAACTTACCGAGCAGAAACGCTGGCAGCGCGCCAAACTGGCAGCCGAAGCACGCAACTATGGCCTGGTAACCCACCTGATCAAGGCCATGCCAACCCTAGGCAACCACGGCAAAAGCTTATTAGAAGTGGCGCAGAAACCTGAGCTACTGAAACAGACTGCACGCTTTACCCAGGCCGATCCGGCAACAGCCGATGTAGTTGGCCTGGGCCTACGCCGCCTGGCCCGCCAGGACCCGGAAAGCGCACTCAAACTGCTCGACAGTTACTCTCAACGGTTGAAGTTCTCCAGCGACGAACAAGTCGCCATCGCCCGAGAAATCGGCCTAACCCTGGCCAAACGCTTCGATGCCCGCGCCCTGCAAGTCATGGCCAAGTACGATCCCGAACTGCGTGACAACACCGTCAGCGAATGGCGCGCTCGCCTGCTGCTGCGCTTGGGCCGCTGGGACGAAGCCAACCAGCTGACGCGCAAGATGCCCGCCGAACTGGGCAACACTAATCGCTGGCGTTACTGGCAGGCGCGCAGCCTGCAACTGGCGCAGCCCAACAACCAGGAACCGAAAGCGCTGTATCAGGCACTGGCCAAGGAGCGTGATTTCTACGGTTTTATGGCCGCTGACCAGGTGAAAGCGCCTTATCAGCTGAACAACAAACCGCTGGCCCTGAGCCCGCAAACCATTCAGAAAGTACGTAATTCGGCGGCTATTCGCCGTGCCCTGGAGTTCCACGCCCGCGGTCAGGTCGCTGATGGCCGGCGCGAGTGGTACAACGTCAGCCGCCTGTTCAGCCGCGATGAAATGGTCGCCCAGGCGCGTCTCGCCTATGACATGGGTTGGTACTTCCCGGCCATCCGCACTATCAGCCAGGCGCAGTACTGGGACGATTTGGACGTACGCTTCCCGATGGCCCACCGCAATGAACTGGTACGCGAGGCGAAGAATCGCGACATCCACTCCAGCTGGGTATTCGCCATCACCCGCCAGGAAAGCGCCTTTATGGCCGATGCCAAGTCGGGCGTTGGTGCCATGGGCCTGATGCAACTAATGCCGGCCACCGCCAAGGAAACCGCCAAGCGCTTTGGTATTCCGCTGTCATCGCCGCAGCTGGCCTACCGCCCGGAGGTCAATATCCAGTTGGGCGCGGCCTACCTGAGCCAGATCTACGGCCAGTTCAACGGTAACCGCGTACTCGCCTCCGCCGCCTACAACGCCGGCCCAGGCCGTGTGCGCCAGTGGCTGCGGGGTGCGGACCACCTGTCGTATGACGTGTGGATCGAGAACATCCCGTTTGATGAAACCCGCCAGTACGTGCAGAACGTGCTGTCCTACTCGGTGATCTACGGCGAGAAGCTCAATGCGCCGCAGCCACTGGTAGCCTGGCACGAGCGTTACTTCGACCAATAACCACTAAACAGGCACGCTCAACAGCAACTGCTGAGCGTGCCTTCTCGCCCTACTCCAGCACCTGCACCGGCATATCCAGCCGCAAGTAGCCCCCACCACAGGCAATCAGGTTCTGCCCGAAAAACACCTCGCCCTCGCGCTCACGGTAGGTTTTCAGGGTGGCCAGCGGCTCACGGTCAGCGCTGCGCTCGCCGGTTTGTGGGTCGAGGGTGGTCATGATGCAGCGCGAGCAGCCCTTGACCACACGAAACTCCAGCTCACCAATGCGAATCCGCTTCCAGCTGTCCTCTGCATACGGCTCGCTGCCACTGACCACCAGATTCGGACGGAAGCGCAGCATCGGCAAAGGCCGGCCGACCCGGGCCGACAGATCATCCAGCGACGCTTGGCCGATCAGCAGCAACGGAAAGCCATCGGCAAACGCCACCTTGTCGCCTACCTCCGCATAGGCCGTATCAACCTGCCGCGCACGCGGCTCTGGCACCTGCACCAGGCGACAGGTGCGGCCAAGCAACTGGCTTAGCCACTGCGCGGGCACATCGCCAGCATCCGGCACCTGCAAGCTATCGCGCCAGATGGTTACGCCACGCAGCGGCGCCTGCCCATCCGGCACCGCCACCAGCAGCTCAGCCATGCCCGGCGCACTCAGTTGCAGGTGCGTGCTGCCCAGCCAGCGCGCTTGCAGCTGGGTCATTTGTGCCAGTAAGCGTTGTGTAAGGAAGCGCCCGGTTTCAGCATCGACTACCATCCAGCGACGATCACCCTGCACGCCCAAGGCGTCCAGCGCCGTTTCACGCAAGGCTTCACCCGCCGCCGATTTCAGTGGATAACGGTACAACCCGGAGAGATGCAACATGAGCCCAGCTTCCCTTTGGCAAAACGCCCTTATACGAGTAACCCGCCGTACTCACAAGCCCATCTTGGCCCTACCGCTGCTGGTTCTGCTAAGCGCCTGCAGTGGCACCGCACCGGACAATCTCGGCATCCACGACGGCCATCTGCGCGCCTGCCCGGACTCACCGAACTGTGTAAATAGCCAGGCCAGCGATGCGCGGCACGCCATCCAGCCGCTACCGCTGAAAGGCTCTACCGAAGAAACCCAGGCACTCCTCAAGGCGCTACTCAGTGAAGAGCCACGCGTGAGTCTGGTAGATGAAGCACCGGGTTATTTGCGCGCGGAATACAGCAGCAAGCTGATGCGCTTTGTCGATGATGTGGAATTTATGATCGGCGCAAGCGCCGTGGATGTGCGCTCGGCATCACGTCTGGGCTATGCGGATTTCGACGTAAATCGTGAACGCATTGAGCGACTGCGCCAGCGCCTTGGCGAATAGCGCAGCCCTCGCCGGAGCTATTCCTCAGGGTGAAGCAGCGCCAAACGCTCGTGCACCACATCCACCAGTTTGTCCGGCTGGAATTTAGAGAGGAAGTTGTCGCAGCCAACCTTCTTCACCATAGCCTCGTTGAAGCTGCCGGACAGCGAGGTGTGCAGCACCACATACAAATCCTTAAGACGCGAGTCATTGCGGATTTCGGTGGTCAGGCGGTAGCCGTCCATTTCTGGCATTTCCGCATCGGTAATCACCATCAGCAATTTCTCGTGCACATCGACGCCGTCGTCGGCCCAGCTTTTCAGCAGGTTCAGCGCGCGCAAACCATCGCTGGCGGCGTGGCAACGGATATCCAGTTGCGCCATGGTGCCCTTGAGCTGACTCATGGCCACGTTGGAGTCATCCACCAGCAGTACTTCACGGCCCTTGGCGTATTCCAGCAGTGGGTCTGAGAGTTTCTCCGGCGAGACCTTGGTACTCATCGGAGTGATTTCCGCCAGCACCTTTTCCACGTCGATCACTTCGACAATCTGGTCTTCGACCTTGGTGATTGCGGTCAGGTAATGCTGGCGTCCAGCACCACCTGGCGGCGGCAGGATGGATTCCCAGTTGAGGTTGAGAATGCGCTCGACCCCGCCAACCAGAAAGGCCTGCACTGAGCGGTTGTACTCGGTGACGATGATGGTGCTGCGCTCATCCGGCACGATTGGGCGCATGCCGATGGCCTGGGACAGATCGATCACTGGCAACGTCTGCCCACGCAGGTTGACCACACCACAAACAAACCTGTGCCGCTGCGGCATCAGGGTCAGCTTGGGCATCTGCAGAACTTCCTGCACCTTGAATACGTTGATCGCAAACAACTGCCGACCCACCAGGCGGAACATGAGAATTTCCAGGCGGTTCTCACCCACTAGCTGGGTGCGTTGGTTCACTGAGTCGAGAATGCCGGCCATCATGCGCTCCTGTTTACTTATCGATCTAGCCTAGCTCAAATAGCCATGACCTGATGTATCGGCCATATGCCGCGCATCTGAAGGCGGGTGGCGCAGCGCCATCATGCGATAAGCGCAGCGTCGAGGCTAGCCAGATGGCAGGAAGCTTCCGGCTTATTGCACCAGCAACGGGGAGTTTTCTGGCAAATGCACGCGCAGCGCGTTCGGCATTGCCGCAAAGCGCAACTTGCGACTTTCCATCGGCTCGCCGTCCAGATTGAGATCCATGCCTTGTGGTGCCTCGACCTCCAGCCAAGCCAGCCGCGCGCTCAGGGCCACGCTCTGCAAACCATTGATCCCGCCTGATAGCAGCGTGCCCAGGGTGCCAACCACATCGGCCGCCGCCGGAACGATGCAGATATCCAACAAGCCATCGTTGACCCTCGCCTGGGGGCACAACACATGCCCACCGCCGGCCTGACGACCATTCCCAATACCAAGGGCGAGAAACTCGCCTTCCCACTGAAAATCCGGCCCGGTAAAGCGACCGAACGACGACTGCACGTCGGCAAAGCGGGTCAGGCCAGTCAGCAAGTAAGCTGCCCCGCCGAGCACACGCTTGAGGTCTTCCGGTGTGTTGGCGGTGACGTTGGAACCAAAACCACCCGTGGCCATATTGAGAAACACCTGCCCCTCGGCTTCGCCCAGATCAATTGACTGCGCCGGCATATCTAACAAACCAAGCGCAGCCAAAGGCTCAAGCGGTACGCCGGCGGCACGGGCAAAATCGTTGGCCGTACCCAGTGGTAACAGCGCCAAACTGGCCTTGGTTTTTGCCAGCGCCATGGCTTCAGCCACATCACGCAGGGTGCCATCGCCACCGCCGGCAATCAGGATAGGATAACCGGCCTGCAACGCCTCACTGACCAGACGCTGCGCGTCTCCACCCTCCCAGGTAACCCGCACATCCAGCTGCCAGCCGTCTTCACGACGCGCCTGCACGGCAGCACGCACCTCGGCATTGAGGGCCTGCTTGCCATGCAGAATCAGCAGCGCTTTACGTTCTTGCATTCCCGGCATCCTTTTCACGCTTTTAGCTACAGGCTCAGCAACATGACTTGAGGTTGCACCCGCTTGCAACCAATGCGCATAAACATCTAATAATCAGATTATTAAGCTCAATATTTACGTATTTTTAATCGTATTGATTTATTGGATCATCGTTCCATCGCCCACGGACACCGCTGCTGAAAGCCGGTGTTCTTAATGAGGATACGCAGATGATCGAAGTACGCCCCTTCGCCGAACTCGGCGGTGCCCATCATGGCTGGCTGAATGCCCGTCATCACTTTTCCTTTGCCGAATACTATGACCCGGCGCGCATGAGCTGGGGGCCGCTGCGAGTGTGGAACGATGATGAAATTGCGCCGCAGACGGGTTTTCCAACCCATCCGCACCGCGATATGGAAATCATCACCTATGTACGCCAAGGGGCCATCACCCACAAGGACAACCTGGGTAACCATGGCCGTACCGAAGCCGGTGATGTGCAGGTGATGAGCGCCGGCACTGGTATCGCGCACAGTGAATACAACCTGGAAGACACCACCACCAAGATCTTCCAGATATGGATTCAGCCCAATCAGTCCGGCCTGCCGCCATCCTGGGGCGCCAAGCCATTCCCTAAAGGTGAGCGCGCCGGTGCCTTCGTCACGCTGGCCAGCGGCTTTGCCGAAGATCAGGACGCGCTGTCGATCCGCACCAATGCACGGATGGCGGCCGCTACCCTGCAAGCCGGGCAGAGCACCGAGTACCCGATTGGTGCTGCGCGCCGAGCTTACCTGGTGGCCGCCAGCGGCAGTATCGAGGTCAACGGCATAAGCGCCCAGGCTCGCGATGGTGTGGCAGTCAGCGATGTCGAAGTGATCCGGGTAACGGCCATCGAAGATAGCGAAATCATCCTGATGGATGTGGCCTAAGCGCCTGCCTGCGATCTGCTGCGCGTCGGCCCTGCTGCGTTAAAAACAGGCTTGGAATGCTCATGTACAACAGTACACTCCGCTTCCTCGCCTGTTTTTGCCTTGCAGGGCTCTAGCTCGCGAAATCGCTAACCAGCTCTTGATCAGCCTTTTAAGCCGGGTAGCCGGTGATTTTGCGGATGGTCTGGTACAGCGGCTTAAGCTGCTTGTACATGCGCTGATAAACCTGGGTGTAGAGCTGCTGATAAGTGCGCTGCGCCTCAGGATTAGGTTCAAACACCTGGCCAACTCGAGTCATGGCGGCGATCGCCGTGGGGTAATCCGGGTACAGGCCTAGCCCTACCGCACAGTTGATCGCCGCGCCCAAACCACTGGTTTCATACAGATGTGGCCGCTCGGCCGGCAGGCCGAAGATATCGGCAGTCAGTTGCATGGCTGCATCGCTCTGCGAACCGCCGCCAGAGACGCGCAAACGGGTGATACGGGTGCCCGAACGCTTCTCGATCTTCTCCTTGCCCTGACGCAGGGCATACGCCAGCCCTTCGAGAATCGCCCGGTAGATATGGGCACGGGTGTGCACGTCACCAAATCCGATGATCGAACCCTTGGCCTCCAGCCCCGGCTCACGGATACCAGGCGACCAATACGGCTGCAGCATCAGGCCCATGGAGCCGGCTGGTACGCTGTTGACCAGCTCATCGAACAACGCCTCAGGCTCGACGCCCAGCTCCTTGGCGCGCTGCATCTCGCGCAGGCCGAATTCCTGCTTGAACCAGCTGACCATCCAGAAACCGCGATAGATCATCACCTCGGTATTGAAGTGATCGGGAATCGCCGAGGGATATGGCGGGATCAGCGGAATGGTTTCCAGGTACTTGCTGCGGGTGGTGTTGATCGTTGCCGTCGTGCCATAGGACAGGCAGGCGGTGCTCGCCTCCACACCTCCTGCACCGAGTACCTCACAGGCCTTGTCGGCACCGGCGGCAATCAGCGGCAGGCCTTCGGGAATCCCGGTATGGCGGCTGGCCGCTGCGCTGATATGGCCGAGCAGTTCACCGGGCTTGCACAGCTCCGGCAACTGCTCACGGCGCACCGGCATGGCCTGCCATTTCCAGTCGCCGGCTTTGGCCCACTGCAGGCGCTTGTAGTCGAACGGCAGGTAGGCCACGCAACTGGTCAGCGAGTCGACAAACTGGCCGCATAGCCGATGGGTGAGAAAGCCAGAAAGTAGCAGCACTTTATGGGTATTGGCCCAGATTTCTGGCTGGTTCTGCGCGATCCAGTTGACCTCGGCCTGGGCGCGAAAATAATCAACCGTAGCCTGCAGACCCGCCAGTTTGAACAGCCAACCCCAGGGCCCGCTGATCCGCCCCTCGACCTTGGCCTGGCGTTGATCCAGCCAGAGCATTGCCGGACGTAGCGGCTGGCCTTGCTCATCAACATTGATCAGGGTGCCGCGCTGGGTGGTCAGCGATACGCCACGGATGTGACTGCGGTCGATATCCACCTGCTGCCACAGCTGCGCGCATGCCTGACCCAGGCTGGCCCAGTAATACTCGGGGTCCTGCTCGGCCCAGCCGGGCTGCTTGGAGTAATAGGCCTCCAGCTCTACCTTGCCCTTGGCGAGCAGGTTGCCCTGAAGATCGAACAGCAGCGCCCGGATGCTCTGGGTGCCGTTATCGATGGCCAGTAGGTAGTTTTTATCGCTCAAGGCACAACCCTTTCTGTAAATACACGCTAGTAGCCCGGATTGCATTCGGGCTACTGGCTGTTAATCAGTCGCCGATGCGCAAGCTGTAGCAGCGCTGCCAGAGCGCCAGATAATCCTGCTCTTCCTGCTGCCAACGCGCGTCATCCCAGCCCAACCGCGCCTGGCACAATGCACGGATACGCGGCAGTTCGGCGGCAGCACCCTGGGCCAACAGCAGGCCCAAACGGGTACGGCGCAGCAGCAGATCATCCAGATGCAGCACCAACTCCTGCTCAGCGGCCCACGCCAGTTCGGCCCATAACGTGCCAGTACCGACTACCTGCTCGACACCTAGCTCGTCGATCAGCGCCAGCAATTGCGGCAGCGCCCGACCATAACGACCGATTAGGCGCTTCTGCTCAGCCGGGCTTAGCGTTGGCATCGGCTGGCTGGACACCGCGGCAAAGGTCGCCGCGCCATGGTCATCCACTATGCGGCCAACCATCGGCGCGCAAGCCTGCAGCACCTCCAGCGCCAGCAGGCGGAAAGTGGTCAGCTTGCCGCCGGCCAGGGTCACGCAGCCGGGTTCAACCCAGAGCGCGTGTTCGCGCTTTTCATCCGAGGGTTTGCGTCCCGGTTCACCATCGCTGACCACTGGGCGCACGCCGGCCCAGGTCGACAGCACATCGGCCGCACCTATCCCGGTTGCGGGAAACTGCTGAGCGCAGGCATCGAGCAGATAAGTGACTTCGTCCGGGCTGATCCGTGCTTCTTCAGCCAACGGTGCCGGGTGATCCAGATCAGTGGTTCCGACCACCGTCGCGCCCTCCCAAGGGAAGACAAACACCGGGCGTTTGTCGGCTGCGTGCATAAAGCTGAAAGCATGGGCTACCGGCAGGCGCCAAGCGGGCAGCAACAGATGGCTGCCACGCAACGGGCGAATATGTTCCAGACCGGTTTTCCGGCGCAACTGATCAGCCCAGGCACCGGTGGCCTGAGCCACCACGCGGCTGTTAAAGCGGTACAACTTCCCGGTTTCGGCATCTTCGGCCAACAGGCCGCTGACCTGCCCGCCTTCGCGGCGCAGCTCGGCCACGCGCATGCCATTCAGTGCTTCACCACCTTCGGCACGGGCCTCACCCAGCACGCGCTGCACCAGCCGCGCATCGTCGGTCACCGCATCGAAAAAGCGCGTACCGCCCAGCAGCCCGTCTTCCTTCAGGCCCGGAGCCAGATAGCGCAGTTGCTGCAAGGGGTAGTACAGATGGTTGCGCTTGCCGGCCAGGGCGTCGTACACCGCCAGCAAGCTGCCAAATACCTTGGGGCCGGGAAAGCCGCCCTGGTAATGGGCCATGATAAAACTCAAGGGGTCGACCAAGCCCGGCGCTTCCTGCAGCAGGCGCTGGCGCTCGCGCACCGAATCGCGGGTCAGGGCGAATTGGCCCTTGGCGATATAGCGCAGGCCGCCGTGGACCATCTTCGAGGAGCGACTGGAGGTGCCCCAGGCGAAATCGCGCTGCTCCAGCAGCAGACACTTCCAGCCACGCCGCGCCGCTTCACGGAGGATACCGGCACCGCTGATACCGCCGCCCACGACGATCAAATCCCAGTCGCGTGCAGCCAGTTCAGGCAGAGCCTGCTCGCGCCAGGCGGCGTTCCAGTTAGTCATCATTAATCCTGCAGCAACACGCCAGGGGCCAGGCGCTGTTCAGGGTCGAAATGCCCGGCCAGGCTCTTGAGCGCGGCCATGCCCAGCTCGCCCTTCTCTACCGGTAGGTAAGGCGCATGATCACGACCCACACCGTGCTGATGGCTGATGGTGCCGCGGTTCTCGGCGATGGTCAGGCAAGCGGCATGCTTGAGTTTCTGCCAGCGCGCCATGGCCTCGGCGTAGTCACTGCCGGGGCGGAACACGTAAGTGGTGTAGATGCTCGAGCCTTCGTTGTAGACGTGGGACAGGTGAGTAAACACGTGTACCTGCTCATCCTCTTCACCCAGGCCGTTGCGCAAACTGGCTTCGAGCTTGTTCAGCAGGCTGTCGACGTTGCTCCAGTCGGTGGCGGTTTCCAGGGTGTCCACCGCGTAACCGGCGGCCCACAGGCCATGGCGCAGGTAGGGGAAACGGAAACGGTTTTCTGCCCATTTTTTACCGAGCAGAGTGCCGGTAAAGATGCCACCAAAGCCTTTGAGCAGCTTCTTTGCCTGCTTCAGCGAAGCGGCATTCTGCGTGCGGCTGCCGGTGACGCCAAAGGTCAGCATGCACTTGCCCTCACGGGCGCCGCGCAGGGCCAAGTATTTCTCCAGCCAGGCGATCTGCTGCGGATGGCCGGCCAGGGCCAGCTGGGTTTTGGTCTCAATGGCGTTGGACAGGCGCAGCATCGACAACGGCACCCGCGCCTGAGCCAGGCTGCGAATGGCGCTCAGCGCCTGCTGCCAGTTGGGCAGGAACACCGCGTAGAAATTTTCCTGCTCGGCCAGGCGGGTGATACGCACCTTGACCTCGGAAATGATGCCGAAGCGCCCTTCCGAACCCATAAGGATTTCGCGCAGGTCCGGCCCGGCGGCAGAAGCCGGGAAAGTCGGAATATCCAGGGTACCGGCGAAGGTCTCGACCTTGCCGCCGGCAAACAGCTGCTCGATACGCCCGTAGCGCAGCGACTGCTGGCCGCTGGAGCGACTGGCGACCCAACCGCCGAGGGTCGACAGCTCCCAGGACTGCGGAAAATGGCCAAGGGTATAGCCCTGGGCGCGCAACTGGCTTTCCACTTGCGGGCCATTGGCGCCGGGGCCGAAAGTGGCGATCAGGCTGTCGTGATCGATTTCAATCAGTTTGCCCATGCGCTCAAGCGACAGGGTCAGCACCGGTTTGCTGCCAGCCTGCGGGTTGATATGCCCAGCCACCGAGGTGCCGCCGCCATAGGGAATCACGATCAGGTCCTGCTGGCTGGCCCAGGCAAGCAACTCGCGGATCTGCGCGGCGCTCTCCGGATAGGCTACGCCGTCGGGGAACACGCCAAAATCACCCGAGCGCATCGCCAGCCAGTCCGGCAGGCTCTGGCCGCGGGCATGGCGCACACGGTCTTCGGCATTCAGGCAGATCAGCGGATGGGCCTGCAGACGTGAGGCCGGCACCTGCGCCAGCACCTGCTCCAGACTGGCATCGGCAAGCAATTGGCCAGGGCCGACCAGTTCGGCAAGAAAAGCCTCGCCATGGCTCGGCAGCTCCACCACTGTTGCTTCATCACCCCAGCCGTTCCAACGTCGCATCTGTGTCTCCCGGATATTTCAGTCACCCTTGATGGCTGCCTATACTAGCGGGCCGTTACAAAGCGTCACTGTCGTATCGAGCCAGGCGTTATCGCCAATCAAGACAATCAGAATATGCACTCATAATAAGAGCAGGCTCATGGAAAACCTCGGCTATACCTCCGTCCCCTCGCTGCTCAAGTACCTGCGCCATGCTGAGCAATTGACTCTGGATATCGACCAGGCACTGACGGCGGCCGGCATCAAGGCCGAGGACCTGGCCGACAACGGCAAGCGCATCCCCAGCGAAACCCACGAACGCCTGCTTGCGCACCTGCTACGGGTGTCTGGAGATCCGTTGTTCGGCCTGCATTGCGCGCGCTTTGTGCAGCCTGGTTCCTGGAGCGTACTCGGCTATATCACCATGAACTGCGCGACCCTCGGTGAGGCCATGAGCCGCATCGTGCCCTATGAAAAACTGGTGGGTGATATGGGCGTCAGCCGGGTCGAGGCGGCCAGCGACCACGTTCGCCTGATCTGGACCTGCCGCCATCAGGCTGAACCGATCCGCCGCCATATGGTGGAAAACGTGCTGGCCTCCTGGCTGCTGTATGCACGCTGGATCTCCGATTCGGACAGTTCGCCGCGCGAGGTGTGGTTCGAGCATGCCCTGCCTGAGGGCGTCGATATTGCTGAGTACCAGGCGATTTTCGGCTGCCCGATTCGCTTCGAGCAAAGCTGCAACGCCCTAATCGTGCCACTGGAGTACCTGGCGGTACCGCTGCGTCAGGCCGACGCCAACCTGCTGCGCACCTTGGAAGAGCACGCCCTGACCCTGATGGCCGGACTGGACGACAACGAGCCGCTGCCGCAACGGGTCAAGAACGCCCTACGCCTGCTGCTCAAGGATGGTTTGCCGCGCAAGGAACGGGTGGCGGAGAAATTCAATATGACGGTGCGCACCCTGCAGCGTCATTTGCAGCTAGCCGGCACCAGCTACCAGCAGATTCTCGATGAGTTGCGCCAGGAACTGGCCGAGCACTACCTGCTGCGCAGCGACCTGGCGATACAGGATATCGCCAGCTATCTGGGCTTTACCGAATCACGCTCATTTCACCGCAGCTTCAAGAGCTGGACCGGGCAGACCCCCGGCGAATTTCGCGAAAGCCAACGCAATGCCTAATGGCGCTAGCCGAGAATCTCGCTAAGCGGAATAAACCGCAGGCTATCGCCCTCGCCCAAGGTGGTGTTCTCCAGCACCTCGGCAAAACCCTCGGCCCAAGCGGCGCTACGCAGCACCCCGGAGCTCTGGTTCGGGTAAGGCACCACACGGCCATTTTCCAGGCGCGCGCGCAGGTATTCGCGGCGATTGCCAGCTTTACTCCAAGCGAAACCCGCAGGCATCGGAAAACCCAGCGGCTCAACCCGCTGCACACCTAAACGGCGCAGCAGATAGGGCCGCGCGAGCAGGCCAAAGGTCACCAGAGTCGACGCCGGATTACCCGGCAGACCAATCACCGGCACACCGCGGAACTGCCCGCAGGTCAGCGGTTTGCCAGGTTTGATCGCCAGTTTCCACAGCGCCAGCTCGCCTTCCTCACGCAGGGCCATGCCGAGGAAATCTGCCTCGCCCACCGACACCCCGCCGGTGGAAAGAATCAGGTCAACATCACGCAAGGCGCCCAGCGCTGCGCGGGTCAACTCCAGGTCATCGAGCAGAATTCCACCGTCCACTACCTCGCAGCCCAGACGCTGCAGCCAGGCGATCAGTAAACGTCGATTGCTGTTGTAGATCTGCCCAGGCCCCAGCGGCTGACCCGGTTCGATCAGCTCATCACCGGTGGACAACACAGCCACACGTGGCCGCCGGCGCACGGTCAATTCGGCGCAGCCTAGGGATGCAGCCAGACCCAGTTCAATAGGCCCCAGACGAGTACCAGCCGGCAATACGGAATCGCCGATACGGGTTTCCTGCCCCTGGGCGCGCACGTTCTGCCCAAGCTTCAGCGGCTCGCTAAAGGCAACGCGACCATCCTCAGCGAGCACGGCGTTTTCCTGCATCTCCACGGTATCGGCGCCGGCAGGTAGAGGCGCGCCGGTAAAGATCCGCGCACAGGTGCCGGGCTGCAAAGGTGCGGGCGCGCTACCGGCCTGGATACGTTGACTGACGACCAGAGGTTCGTCATTCCAGTCGGCCAGGCGCAGGGCGTAGCCGTCCATGGCGCTGTTGTCCCAAGGCGGCAGATCAAGCTGAGCAAGCAACGGTTCGGCCAATACCCGGCCAGCGGCGTCGCTCAGATTGACCCGCTCGCATTCAACAATCGCGCTGGCCTCGGCCTGCGCCAGCAAACGCGCCAGCGCCGCCTCAACGGGCATCAATCCCGGCTTGTCACAGCAGCTCATCCACGGCTCTCGCAGGCGGCCACCGACTTGAGGTGCGGGACGAAATTGCACGGGCGGTGGCGGTTATCCAGCTGCTCAGCGAGGATACCGTCCCAGGCGGTGCGGCAGGCATTGGTCGAGCCTGGCAGGCAGCACACCAGGGTGCCATTGGCCAGGCCAGCGAGAGCGCGGGACTGCACGGTCGAGGTGCCTATATCCGCCACGGAAATCTGCCGGAACAGCTCGCCAAAACCATCGACCTGTTTGTCCAGCAGACAGTTCACGGCCTCCGGGGTGCTGTCGCGGCCGGTAAAGCCGGTGCCGCCGGTGATCAACACCACTTGTACCTGATCTTCGGCAATCCAGGTCGCCACCTGAGCGCGAATCTTGTACAGATCATCCTTAAGCAAAACCCGTGCGGCGAGCTGGTGACCGGCGGTTTGCAGGCGGTCAACAAACAGCTGGCCGGAGGTGTCGGTATCCAGGCTGCGGGTGTCACTGACGGTCAACACCGCAATATTCAAGGGCACGAAATGTGCCTCGGCCTTGTGGTTCATGGCAGGCTTCCAGTTATGAGCGATAATGCCCGCCGTTATATCACAGGCCCGCTTTCGGAGACTGCGCATGCCCGCTTCTGCCCCCCTACCACGCTGTTCGGTTTTGCTGCTTGCTGGCGGCCGTGGGCAGCGTATGGGCGGTGCCGACAAGGGCCTGCTCGACTGGCAAGGCCGCCCGCTGATTGCCTGGTTGCACGAGCTGGTGCGACCGCTGACCGACGACTTGATAATCTCCTGCAACCGCAACGCCGAGCGTTATGCGCCCTTTGCGGATTGCCTGATTGCAGATGACCCTTCAGGCAAAGGCAGTGGCGATTTCCAGGGCCCGCTGGCGGGCATTCGCGCCGGCCTACGCGTCGCACAGCAAGCTAATCTGTTGATCTTGCCGTGCGATGCGCCGCGACTCGACAGGACGCTGCTGTTCGCGTTGCTAAGCCTGGCCGGTGAGCGCGCAGTTGTGGTGCGCCAAGGCGAGTTTCTTGAACCGCTGTTCAGCGTTATTCCCTGTGCACTGCATGCCGGCCTGGAAAAGGCCTGGCAAGCCGGTGAGCGCAGCCCGCAACGCTGGTTGCGCAGCCTTGACCCATTGACAGTCGAATGCCCGCTCGGTGACCCTCGTCTGGCCAACCTCAACACCCCAGACTTGCTGACGACACACGGATAAATGCTGACAAGGGAACTTGATCGGTAAGTTTTCGTCACATGCAGGGTAAAAACCTCTATCAATCAAGGAGAAACCCATGACTCAGCGGATTATTCCAGCATTGCTGCTTACCTTGGGCCTGGTCGCGCTGACAGGTTGCGCGTCCCCAACAGTAATTACCCTTAATGATGGCCGCGAAATTCAGACCATCGACGAGCCGAATTTTGACGAGGATTCGGGCTTCTACGAGTTTGAACAACTCGATGGCAAACGCGCCAAGGTCAACAAAGATCAAGTACGTACCGTTAAAGAGCTGTAAGCCGATAACCCAGGCGTTGCAACGCACTATTTGCCCAGCGCCTGGGCTCTGATCGATATATTCAAAGCGCTTGGCCAATAGAAAAAATTAAATCCTAACCGCTTGTGCGGTAAGACTTTCTCAGTAAAATCTTGACCCATCCGGAGTGTAGCGCAGCTTGGTAGCGCGTCTCGTTCGGGACGAGAAGGTCGCAGGTTCGAATCCTGTCTCTCCGACCAAAATCCACAAAAAAGCCCGCTTAAACGCGGGCTTTTTTGTGCCTGTGTAAAACCTATTGCAAGCTTTCAAAGGCATGCACCAAGGCCTTGCTCAGGTCGACGGTGGAGAACTTGGTCAGCACGTCATTGGCGCCGACTGCCTTGGCTTTTTCGGTGTTCATGGTGCTGTCGAGCGAGGTGTGCAGCAGCACATAGATCTGGCCGATGTCCGGCTTCTTGCGCAGCGTACGCACCAGGTCGTAGCCGTCCATTTCCGGCATTTCGATATCCGACACCAGCACCTCGATTTGCTCCCCAGCATCAAATTGCTTCTGCAGCAACTCAAGCGCGTCGGCCGCACTGCGTACCATCTGGCAATCCAGCTCCAGCTTGCGCAAGGTAATCATGGTCTGATGCAGCGCGACGTGGGAGTCATCCACCACCAATACGCGACGCCCCTTGAGCAGCGCGCGCTCGCTTTCTGACAACAGCTGTTCGTCCAGCTCCTCAACAATCATCGGCGCAAGTTCGTGCAGGACTTTCTCGATATCGAGAATCTGCACAATCTTGCCGTCGATCTGCGTCACCCCGGTGATAAAAGCTTTGCTGCCGGAACCTGCCGGCGGCGGGCGGACGTCGCGGGTAGAGCACTGCACGATGCGCTCCACGCTTTGCACATGCAGCCCCTGACGCGAGCGACTGAACTCAGTAACAATCAGGCAACCATCTTTGCTGCCGGGGACGCCCTGCTCACCAATGGCCTTGCCCAAGTCGATCACCGTCAGCGCAGAACCGCGCAAAGTAGCCACCCCGCGTACATGGGGGTGACGGCTAGGCAGTTTGGTCAGCGTTGGGCAAGGGATAATTTCCTGGACCTTGAGCAGGTTTATCCCTAACAAGCGGCCGCTGTGCAAACGAAACAGCAGCAGCGACAAGGCGTCACCCAACACGATGCTCATGCGTATGTTTCCTGTAAAAGCGTCATCCCTGCCAACACGTTATCCATGGCTATCACGCAAGAATTCGACGATATGTTCAGCCTCAAACGGCCAGTTCAACTCGGCCCCGGTATCGATGCGGCGCAGTACCGGAATGCGCAGAGCGTAGTCTTCGACCCAGTGTTCATGCTCGGCAATATCGACCAGCTCGACCAACAGGCCGTGCTCGACAAAAGGCATCAGTAAAGCTTCGGCCACCTCGCACAGGTGGCAGCCGAGCGTACCGAATAATTGGCATTCAGGGAGCATCTGCGCACCTCCACTAACTTCTGGAGGTGCAGTTTAGCACTGCCCCAGGCTCAGGCGTCCGTGGACTTGGTGCTGTCTAATGCGGGGTTAAGCAGATTTTGCAGGCCATCGAGCAAACGGCTGTTGAGCTGCTCGGCCTTGTCCAGGCGGCCGCTGTCGAAACGCTCATCCAGCGAGAAGCCGCCTTTGAGCATATCCAGCAGGCTGGTTTTAGCGGTGCCTTCTTCAGCCACCTGATTGGCGCTACGCAGCGCTTCAAGCAAGCCCTGGGCGTAGTCGATCAACGAGCTGTTGACTGCGCTGGCCGCCTGGCCGCCGTCTTGCGCCACAGTGCTGTAGGCATCGGTCGCCTGACGCACAGTGGTTTGGGTCAGACGCAGGGACATAGACGCCAACTGCTCGCCATCCATTTCCAGCGCCATGGCGCGGTCGAAGGCACCGGACAGATCACCGGCATAGAACTTGTTGGAGAGGTCCTGCACCTGGCCGAAGAGTTTTTCCAGCGCTGCGCGCTCTTCGTCATCCAGCTCACCTTCAACGCTGACCTGCCAGGCGCCGATCTGCATGCTGCCGGACTGGCTGCTGGCGACTACCGAGCTGCCGTTGCCATTGCTGCTGGCGACAACGCCGCTCTGCGACCAGTTGGCCGAAGCCTGGGCGATAGAAATACGCAGGCGGTCACCATCACGGGTGGTCACTTCCATATCGAAGGTTTCCGCTTGCGCGGCAAAGCGCTCGCTGTAAGCGGCGATATTGGTTGAACCCTCAACCAGTGCGGCATCCGGATTAAAGCGCTTATTCAGGTCGCTGAAACCGTCCTGAATTTTCTGGTAGGTGTCGTCAATATCGCTCGCCACCTTGCCTTGCAGCACGCCCATACCGTCGAGAATCTTTCGCGCTTCGGCAAAACCCTTTTCCACGCCGCTGCGGGCCTGCTCAAGCAACCCCTTGAGTTTGCTTGGGTCGGCACCAGCCGCTTGTTCGCTTTGCAGGCGCTGCTCGATAAAACTGAGAATACGCCCGGCGACTTTCTCCGGGGTGTAGTCATTAGCCTTGCCGGCCAGCGCCCCAGGCTCCAGCCCGAGACGTTCAGCCAGGCGGTTGGCCAGTGTTGCCTGCGCATCGGCAGCATTACGCACAACCGGCTGAGCAGTAGCGGAGGTAGGACGTGAAGCAGAGGATAAATTTGCGGCCAGGGGGTTCATGGCAAAGTTCCTAGGCGGTGTATCTGACTGGTTGGCGGCCGTACGGGGTAAAACTTTAGTCTAGCTGCGGATAACCCGATCAACGGCACACCACCCACGCTAGAGCGACAGCGGCGACAACAAACCCGCGCCAAGCCTTTTAAGCGTGTACCCGAGCAGACCAAAGTCTAAAGGCTAAGCCCCCACGCCCATGCTCTATTGCGCCTCGCTGTAACAGATCGACTACAAGCCGACCCGCACACACGAGGAGCTAACAATAATGACTCAATCTCCCCTCGCCCGCGCTGTGGCACTCGCCGCAGTGGGCACCTGCCTCACCCTGCCATCGCTGGCCCAGGCAGAATTCATCAAGGACAGCAAAGCCACCGTCGAAGCGCGTAATTTCTACTTCAACCGTGATTTCCGACAGGAAGGCGCTGCGCAGCACAAGCAAGAAGAATGGGCGCAAGGCTTTATCCTGCGCATGGACTCCGGGTACACCGAAGGCACCGTCGGTTTCGGCGCCGATGCCATCGGTATGTTCGGCTTCAAGCTGGACTCCGGTGACGGTACCGCTGGTAGCGGCTTGCTGGTACCAGATCGTTCGTCCGGCGGTTCGCAGGACAATTACTCCGGTCTGGCCGTAGCGGCCAAAGCCAAGATATCCAAAAGCACCCTGCGTATTGGCGGTATGCAGTTCAAGAACCAGGCCATTTCCTCCAGTGACAGCCGTTTGCTGCCACAGGTTTTCCAGGCCGGCCATCTGGTCTCCCAGGAAATCGACGGCCTGACTCTGGACATTGGCCATGTGCGTGAAGTCAACGGCCGTAACTCCAATGACTATGAAGATATCGCCCTGACCACTGGTGGACGTCGCGGCATCACCACTACCGGCGGCGCTACCACCGACTCGTTCAGCTTCTTCGGCGGCAACTACAAAATCACTAAAGATCTAACTGCTGGCTACTACCACTCCGACCTGGAGGACATGTACAAGCAGAACTCTTTCAGCCTGGTGCACGTGCTGCCACTGGCAGACAAGCAGACGCTGAAGACCGATCTGCGTTATGCCCGCTCCACCGACGACAACCGTAGCAACATTGATAACAAAGCCCTGGGCGCTATGGTCACCTACGGCATTGAAGGTCACAGCTTCGGCCTGGGCTACCAAAAGATGAGCGGTGACACCGGCTTTGCCTATATCAATGGCACCGACCCGTTCCTCGTCAACTACGTGCAGATCAGCGACTTTGCCAATAAGGACGAGCAGTCCTGGCAAGCGCGCTATGACTTCAACTTTGCCTCAATCGGCATCCCCGGCCTGACATTCATGACCCGTTACCTGACCGGTGACAATGTTGACCGCGGTGCCGCTGCTTCCGAAGGGAAAGAGTGGGAACGTAACTCTGAGCTGATGTATGTATTCCAGGAAGGCGCCTTGAAGAACCTCGGCGTGCGCTGGCGCAATGCGACTGTGCGCTCGAACTTTGCCAACGACATCGACGAGAACCGCCTGATTGTCAGCTACACCCTGCCGCTGCTGTAACAGCAACTTGGCGGTAACAAAAAAGGCCCGGATATTTTCCGGGCCTTTTTTATGCAAACGCTGCAATTAGTCTTGGCTAACCGCGCCAATCTTATGCACCGAGAGGTCGGCACCGTAATACTCTTCTTCCTGACTCAGGCGAATGCCCACGGTGGCTTTCAGCACGCCGTACACCAGTACGCCGCCAATCAAGGCCACTACCACGCCAAGTGCGGTGCCAACAAACTGGCTGGTCAGGCTTACACCGCCCAGGCCACCCAGTGCCTGTTGGCCGAAGATACCGCAAGCAATACCGCCCCATACGCCGCACAGACCGTGCAGCGGCCATACGCCGAGCACGTCGTCGATCTTCCACTTCACCTGGGTCGCGGTAAATGCCCAGACGAATAGCGCACCGGCAATGGCGCCAGTGACCAGAGCGCCGACCGGATGCATCAAGTCAGAACCGGCACACACCGCCACCAGGCCAGCCAGCGGGCCGTTATGCAGGAAGCCCGGGTCATTACGCCCAACAACCAAGGCCGCCACCGTGCCGCCGACCATCGCCATCAGGGTGTTGACTGCGACCAGACCGCTGACGCTGCCCAAGGTCTGCGCACTCATCACGTTGAAGCCGAACCAGCCGATGATCAGAATCCATGAGCCCAGCGCCAGGAACGGAATATTCGACGGGGCAAAAGCCACCAGACGACCATCGCGATAACGTCCATTGCGGCGCCCCAGCAAAATAACTGCGCCAAAGGCCAGCCAGCCGCCCATCGCGTGTACCACTACCGAACCGGCAAAGTCATGGAAGGCCGCGCCAAACTGCGCTTCCAGCCAGGCCTGCACGCCGTAGTTGCCGTTCCAGATAACCCCCTCGAAGAAGGGGTAGATAAAGGCCACGATCAGCACCGTGGCACACAACTGCGGACCGAACTTGGCGCGCTCGGCGATACCACCAGAAATGATCGCTGGAATGGCCGCAGCAAAGGTCAGCAGAAAGAAGAACTTCACCAAGGCATAGCCGTTGCCTTCCGTCAGCACGCTGGCCGGCTCAAGGAAGGTCACGCCATAAGCGATCCAGTAGCCAACAAAGAAATAGGCCAGGGCCGACACGGCAAAGTCGGAGATGATCTTCGACAAGGCATTAACCTGATTCTTTTGCCGCACCGTGCCTACTTCAAGAAAGGCAAAGCCGGCGTGCATGGCCAGCACCATCACGGCACCGAGCAAGATAAACAGGGTATTGGAGCCGTGAATCAGGGTTTCCACAGCACTGTTGATGTTTTCCATCTGCGAAGAAAACTCCGTCGCGGGAAAAAGCACCAAAGCGGATCACAAACCAATAAATACGCACCATATAGCGGCATTTATCACGAACCACCTAGCCGAAGCAGAGCCTACATAGCACCAAGCCAGTGCTCGCTAAACCTTACTTCGAAGTACTTATTCCATAGTTATTAGTAAGTTATTGATGCACCACGGCGTCCTGGCCAAAACCCTCGCAGCCCCATAAAGGAGCGTATTTGCAAGAGCGCGCACCAGCGCAATGCAAGCGCTGTACCAGCCAATAAGCCAGCAGCATCCGCACGCGCAGAAGAAAAAATGAACCCCTGCGTCGCAGGGGACTCGAACCCCCTACACTGTCCAGTCAGGAAGGAGAGACACCATGGCTCGTAAGACCCCCGTATCGTCCAGCTCGGATCAGTTACTTGACGAATTCCAGGCGTTGGTACGCGACACCGAAAGCCTGCTGCAGCACTCGGCCAGCCTCGCAGGCGAGCAAGCCGAAGAGCTGCGCGAGCAGATCCGCGGCAGCTTGGGCCGCGCACGCAGCACCCTGCATAACGCCGAAGACGCTCTGCATGCACGCGGTAAAGCAGCGCTAGATGCCACCGAAGGTTATGTGCAGACTCATCCTTGGCAAACCATCGGCATTGCTGCCGCTATTGGCCTGCTCCTGGGTATGCTGATTACCCGCCGTTAAAGAGAAGATTAATGGATGCAACACCGCCTACCCCACCAAGTCGCGGCAGCTCGCCACGGCGATTTGGCAGCGCCTTGCTGGGGTTATTGCAGGGCCATATCGCGCTATTTGGCGAAGAGCTCAAAGAGCAGCAAAGCCATACCCTTAGCCTGCTGGTACTCACCAGCCTAAGCCTGCTGTTCGGCCTGCTGCTGATCATCGGCCTGTCTGCCGCGCTACTGATTGCCTTCTGGGAGACACACCGCCTGCTGGTTATCAGCGCCCTTTGCGCCTTCTATGCATTGGGACTGCTGAGCGCCTTGATCATGCTGTTGCAGCGTGTACGCAATGCCCCTACGCCCTTCAGCGCCAGCCTTGAAGAACTAGCCCGCGACCGTGAGCAACTGCTGCCATGACTATGCCCGAGTTACCCGCCAAGGCCTCGCGCCGCGAGCTGCGCAAAACCATGCTGCGCATGCGTCTGGAAATGCACCGCCAGGAACTGCGCCATGAAACCCTGGTAATGCTGCAGCCATTGCGCCAGGCCCAATACTGGCGCAACCACTGGCGTGAAGAGCTGGGCAACAGTAACGCACCAATTTGGGTCGCGGGTAGCGCACTGCTGCTGGCCACCCTCGGCATCCGCCGTGGCCACTGGCGACGCTGGCTGCGCATCGCCCTGATCGCCTTCCCGCTGCTGCGGCGCAATCCGCCGCGACGCCCGGACACATCGGCAGACACGACTAAAGATACCCACACAGGGGATTAAGCTGGCCACGATCTTGCTTAGTCACCTGGCTACGTCGCCCACCGGGGCGTCTTTGCCTGGCTAAGGAACTGCGCAGTGTTCAACGGTCATCCGCTTGCTGTTTTCCAACCCTTTATCGATACCGCCACCGGACGCATTGCCGGTGTCGAAGCATTGGCGCGCCTGCGCAGCGCTGATGGCCGGCTGCACTCGGCAGGCCCGCTATTCAGTGACCCGAAAACCCCGCCTACTGCCCTGCGCCGCCTCGACCGTGAAGTGCGCGAACAAGCCCTGACTCGCTTTCATGAAGCCCCGCAGGACTGGTTTCTCAGCCTGAATATCTCGCCACGCTGGATCAGCCGACTGCGCCCCGAACAAGCCTTGCCCAGCCTCAAACAACTGCAACGCAGCGGCATCGACCCCGCACGCATCGTCTTTGAAATCACCGAACTGGGCGGCGCCAGCGCGCGCCTGCCCGGCGTAGTGGAGCGCTATCGAGAGGCTGGCGCACGCATCGCCATCGACGACTTTGGCGCCGGCTACTCGCAGCTAGACCGCGTACTGGCCTTGCAACCGGACATCCTGAAACTGGACATGCGCCTGTTTCAGCAGGCCGCCCGTGGCGGGCCAAGCAGTGAAGTGGTCAAAGCCCTCGCGCAAATGGCAGAGAAGACCGGTTGCTGGATCATTGCCGAAGGCGTGGAAACCGAAGCGGAGCTGGACTTCGCCCTGGAGTGCGGCGCGCGCTATGTGCAGGGTTATTTGTTTGCCAAACCCGAAGAGGCTTTCTTCAACAGCAACGCCTTCGTCAAACGTTTTGCCCAACTGCGCGACCACTATGTGCAGCAAAAACTCGCCGAGCGCGCACGCCTGATGACCCTGCGCCAGCAGCTGGGCGAACTGATGAACAGCTTCAAGGCCTGGATCGAAGACGGCGCGCAGCCCGATCAACTGCCGCAACCGCACGCCTCACCTTGGCTGCTGCGCATCTTTCAATGCGACCGTCACGGCACCCAACTAACCGCCAATCTGGAATGGCGCGAACATGCCTGGCACAGCGATGCGCGTTACGTCGGCCATAACTGGTCATGGCGACCGTACTTCTACCAACTACTGGCAGAAGGCTGGGAAGAACGCCGGCTGATTCTCTCCAGCACCTACCGCGACGCCACCACCAACCAGTACTGCTTGACCGCCGGACAATTTATCGACAACGGCAAACGGCTGCTGCTGATCGATATCGACGCTGCAGGCTTCTGAGGCTTACAAGAATGTTCCACGGCATTGACTAATACCCCAGCACGGCCACAATCAAGAAAGGACAGGCAACGTAGAGTGCAGCCCATTGAGGCTGCCGGGTGTTCCACCACCCACGGCGACAAAGCATCATGCAAGTGGCCATCTCCAGCTTACTGCTTGTACTCATACTGCTGCCCCAGACGCTCAAGGCCGGGGGCCCATCCGTTCTGCGCCTGTGCTACCAGCTGCAGGATCACCCGCCGTTCACCTTCCCCGCAAACAACGCACAAGCGCCTGGCCCCGGTATTCTGCTGGAGCTTATTCAGGCGGCCGCAGAGCAGACCGAGCTGACCATCGACTGGCAACGCCAGCCCTGGAAACGGTGCATCCTTGCCCTGCAAAAAGGCGAAGTGGATGGCATCTTCCCGGCCATCTGGCAGGCAGAACGCGACACCTGGGGCCAGTTCCCCGGCCGTGACCCGCAACGTGGCCAGCCAGTGCAGCGAGAGTATCGGCTCTGGCAGGTCGACTACCCGATTGCCACTCGCCGCGGCGGCCACCTGACCTGGGATGGCCAACGCTTCGCCAACCTCAAGTACGGCCTGAGCTCGCCGCTGGGTTATCTCACCCGCCAACGTTTGACCGATCTTGGCGCCCTTAACAGCCTTTCACTGCAACCCGACAAAGCCCTGCTGCTGGTGGCCAGCGGGCGCCTGGATGGCTTTGTGATCGAACGCAATATCAGCCGGGCACTGATCGCCGAATTGCAGCTGCAAGAACAGCTGCAGTTTCTCCCGCGACCCTTGCTCCAAGCGGACTGGCACCTACCGCTGTCACAACCGTTCTACCAACGCCACCCGCAGCTAGCCATGCGTTTCTGGCAAACCCTTGGCCAACAACGCGAAATGCGTGAAGCCGAGTTGCTTCAGCGTTATATGCCCTAGGTAACGACAGCAAAAGAGCCGGCTTCATCCGGCTATAAATCACTCACCTGCCTGCGGCGCGCCTTGCATCATCGGCATAGAACCCCGAAGCTAGCCGGCAAAGCCAGGTAACGGCGAGGATCTACCTTGGATTGGCAAACCCTGCTCAACCGTGAACGACTCGGCAAGCCGACGCACAGCGTCGCCGAACTGGGCCGCACCCCGTTCCACAAAGACCATGACCGCATCATTTTCTCTGGCGCGTTTCGCCGCCTAGGACGCAAGACCCAGGTGCACCCGGTGTCGAGCAACGACCATATCCACACCCGCCTGACCCATTCGCTGGAAGTCAGCTGCGTGGGCCGCTCCCTGGGTATGCGCGTCGGCGAGATGATTCGCGATGTCCTGCCGGCCTGGTGCGAGCCAAGCGATTTAGGCATGGTCGTGCAGTCCGCCTGCCTGGCCCACGACATCGGCAACCCGCCCTTTGGTCACTCCGGTGAAGACGCCATTCGCCACTGGTTTCAGCAGGCTGCCGGGCGCGGCTGGCTGGATTCGATGAGCGCGGCCGAGCGCGGCGATTTCCTTAGCTTCGAGGGCAATGCCCAGGGCTTTCGGGTACTCACCCAGTTGGAATACCACCAGTTCGACGGTGGCACCCGGCTGACCTACGCCACGCTGGGCACCTACCTCAAGTACCCCTGGACCGCCCGCCACGCCGAAGCCCTGGGTTACAAGAAACACAAATTTGGCTGCTACCAGAGCGAGCTGCCGCTGCTTGAGCAGATCGCCAGCAAACTCGGCCTGCCGCAGCTGGAGGAACAACGCTGGGCGCGTCACCCGCTGGTCTACCTGATGGAAGCGGCAGACGACATCTGCTACGGCCTGATCGACCTGGAAGACGGCTTGGAAATGGAGCTGCTCGAATACAGCGAGGTTGAAGCGCTGCTGCTCGACCTGGTCGGCGATGACCTGCCGGAAACCTATCGCCAGCTCGGCCCGGACGACTCCAAGCGGCGCAAGCTGGCGATCCTGCGCGGCAAAGCCATCGAACACCTGACCAATGCCGCCGCTGAAGCCTTTGTCGAGCAGCAGGATGCCCTGCTCGTCGGCACCTTGCAGGGCGACCTGGTTGAGCATATGCACGGCACCGCCAAACGTTGCGTGCAAAGCGCCAAGGACATGGCTCGGCAGAAGATCTTCCAGGACAAGCGCAAGACCCTGCACGAGATTGGCGCCTACACCACCCTGGAAATTCTGCTGAATGCCTTTTGCGGCGCGGCGCTGGAGCAACATGGCGGGCGCACACCATCCTTCAAGAACCGGCGTATTCTCGACCTGCTGGGCAATAATGCACCCGACCCCAACTGGCCGCTGTACCGCTCATTCCTGCGCATGATCGATTTTATCGCCGGTATGACCGACAGCTACGCTACTGAAATGGCCCGCGAGATGACGGGCCGTTCAAGCCCGGTATAAGCCATGAATAGCCTACTGCGACAAACCTTCAGCTGGCATGCCGGCCCACCCGCCTGGGGCCCGGCAATGGTCGCCGGTTTTGGCTGCGCGCTGCCGTTGCTGCTCGGGCTGTTCAGCGCTCATCCGGGGTTTCTCTGGGCCTCGGCAGGTGCCTTCCAGGCGGCCCAGGCCAACCCACTGCACCGCCTGGGCATGCTGCGCATGTTGATGCTCTGCGGCCTGGGCGCCTGCAGCGCGGGACTGGGCTTCTGGTCAGCCAGCCATCCCTACGCCAGTTTGCTGGTCTTCGCCGCGTTCGGTTTCCTGCTCGCCTGGTTGCAGCGCTTCGGCAGCGAAGCCGGCAAGCTGGGCATCGGTTTGGCTATCTGCCTGTGCCTGGGCCAAGGCCAGCAAGGCCTGGGCTCGCTGAACAACCCCTACGCCATCGCCATGCTGTTTATCCTCGGCGGGCTCTGGGTGATGCTGCTGGCCTTCGGCCTGCGCGGCATGCATGGCCTGCGCATGTGGCCGTACATGCCGCGCTTTATCAGCATCTTCAAGGTGCTCAGGCGCCACGCCAAGCGTCTGCCACAACAGAAGTGGCGCCTGCATGCGCTGGGCTGCACCCTGGCGTCCGCCCTCTCCGGGCTTATCGTCAACCTGGCCGAGTTACACCGCGGCTACTGGCTAACGCTAACCGTGGTCACCACCTTGCAGCTGGATTTTCAAGGCAGCCTGGTACGCGCGGTGCAATCAATCCTCGCCAGCCTGGGCGCAGCCGGGCTGCTGATTCTGCTCGGGCACAGCATGCAAAATCCGGCACTGATGGTCGCCACATTACTACCGCTGATCGCCCTTAGCCGTGCCCTGCAGGCCAACCATTACGGCCTGTTTGTGCTACAGACCACGGTGTGCTTTGTGTTGCTGGCCGAAAGCCTGGCGCATGACTGGCAACTGCCGCAGGTGCGCCTGTTCAACAGCCTGATCGGCGTAGCCCTGGCCTTGCTGGTGGCGCTACTGGTGTATGGCCTGGAGCGCTGGTTGAAACATCGACACAATCTGCAACAAGCCAAGCACAGCACAGGCCCAACTTAGAGCAGTTGAAGCGCAAAAAACCTGCATCCGCACAGCGGCAAAGCGCATAAGCCTCCACTATGCTTTGCGCTTGACCAAGGCATACAAGGACATGCGCGGATGCAGCAGACAGTAAAGTCCAGGGAACGCCGTTTTCCGCTCCATATCCATATCAGTGTGCTATTCACCCTACTGCTGCTAGGTTCAGGGGTGGTGCTGGGGTACTTCAACTACCAACAGACCAGCAACATCATCCTCAGCAGCAGCGATCAGCTGTTCAGCCAGATGCGCAAGGAAGTTCAGGCGGATCTGCGCAATACCTACCAACCCATTCGTAACATGATCAACCTGCTGGCGCGCAACGAGCAGGTCAACGGCCGTGACCGCCATGAACGCATGATCATGCTGCCGATTTTCAGCCAGGCGCTGCGCGACAACCCCAAGCTGGCGTCGATCTATGTCGGCTATGGCGATGGCAGTTTCTTTATGGTGCGGCCGCTGCGCAGCGAAAAATTGCGGCAGATCTTCTTCGCCCCCGCAGGCGCGGCGTATCAGGTGTGGAGCATCGACCGCATCAGCGAACAACGCCTGGATTCCGAATACCTGTTCTTCGACGCACAGCTGCAGCCGATCAGTCGCCGGCAGAACCTCAAGGAAACCTACGACCCACGCAGACGCCCCTGGTACAACAGCGCATTACAGAGCCAGGAGCACTTCACTACCGCGCCCTACGCCTTCTTCTCCACCGGAGAAATCGGCACCACAATTGCCCGAAAAAGCAGCGAAACCACAGTGGTGGGCGCCGACCTGACCCTCGATGACCTCTCCGCCACCCTCGCCGAACACCGCCTGACGCCCTCCACCGAAGTGGTGCTGTACAGCCCCGATGGCAGTGCGGTGGCCTATCCAGACAGTTCACGCCTGATAATTCCTGGGGCAACGCTGCAACTGGCACAGGTCAAGGATCTCAGTCCGGTGCTTGCCGACTTTCTCAGCCTCGGGCTCAACGAAGATCGTCAGGGCGCCGTACACCTGAATAAACAGCGCTGGCAAATCTCCTACAGCCAGTTCAGCGAGGGCGGCCCGCAAGGGCTGCGCCTAGCCCTGCTAGCGCCAGAAAGCGAGCTACTGGCCGATGCCTACCGCATCCGTTGGCAGGGCGCAGTACTGACCCTGGGCATCCTGCTGCTATGCATCCCGATTGGCTGGCTGCTCTCCAATATTCTGGTCAAACCGCTGCGCATCCTCGTCGGTGAGGCCGAAGCTATCCGCAGTTTCAACTTTGATTACCCGGCCAGCGGACGCTCCTTCGTCAAGGAAGTCGATCAGCTTGCGGTGTCGATGGGGCGAATGAAGGAAACCATCTCCAGCTTCCTCGACATTGCCGCCACGCTATCGGCGGAAACCCGCTTCGATGCCCTGCTGCGCCGGGTACTGCGCGAAACCGTCGACCTTAGTGAAGCCAGCGGCGGCCTGCTCTATTTACGCGACAGCAGCAGCGGCCACCTTGAGCCACACGGCCTGTTTATTAACGAACTGCAGCACAATCTGGAAGAACACCGCATCCCCAGCTTCGACCCGAACGATCCCGCCCTGCCCGACTGGCTGGCGCAAACGGCAGCAGGCGGCCCCAGCGTCACCGTGTCGCTGGGCTTCGAGCATGCGCAGGGTTTCCAGAGTTTGCTGCACACCCTCGACAGTCCACGCGCGCACCTGGTCTGCACCGGCTTGCATAACCGCCAGGGCCAGACACTGGGGGTGCTGGTGCTACTGCACCGCGACACCGGTGATGAAGCCGAACTGGCCATGCTGCGCCCCGAACGCATTGCCTATGTCGAAGCGGTTTCCGGCGTGGCGGCGCTGTGCATCGAGAGCCAGCGCCTGCTCGATCAACAGAAGAAGCTGCTCGACGCCTTTATCCAGCTGATCGCCGGCGCCATCGACGCCAAGAGCCCTTACACCGGTGGCCACTGCCAGCGCGTGCCGGAAATCACCCTTATGCTCGCCCGCGCCGCGGCTGCAAGCGAGGAGGCCGCGTTCAGCGATTACCAACCCAGTGAAGAAGAATGGGAAGCCCTGCATATCGCCGCCTGGCTGCATGACTGCGGCAAGGTCACCGTGCCCGAGTATGTGGTGGATAAAGCCACCAAGCTGGAAACCATCTGCGACCGCATCCATGAAGTGCGCATGCGCTTTGAGGTGCTCAAGCGCGATGCCTGGATCAGTTACTGGGAACATCTCAGCCAGGGCGGCGACGCCGCTAATCTCAGCCAGGCGCGCGATGAACTGCTCGCGACTCTGGATGATGAATTTGCCTTTATCGCCCGCTGCAACCTGGGCGGCGAGGCGATGGCCGAAGCCGATCTGCAGCGCCTGCGCAGCATTGCCGCGCGCACCTGGACGCGCACCCTGGATGATCGACTGGGCGTGTCATGGGAAGAGAACCTGCGTCAGTCGCGTACCCCGGCGCAGCCACTGCCGGTGCAGGAAGCGCTGCTCAGTGACAAAGCCGAACACCTGATCGAACGCCCTGAAAACGAGCTGATCGCCGAGGACAATCCTTGGGGCTTCAAGCTGGAAGTGCCGCACTACAAACACAATCGCGGCGAGGTCTATAACCTCAGCATTAGCCGCGGCACCCTGACCAACGAAGAGCGCTTTATCATCAACGGCCATATGGTGCAGACCATCCGCATGCTCAGCCACCTGCCCTTCCCCGCACACCTGACCAGCGTCGCCGAGATTGCCGGCGGCCACCATGAAAAGATGGACGGTACCGGCTACCCGAAACGCCTGAAACGCGAGGACATGAGCCTGCCGGCCAGAATGATGGCGATTGCCGATATCTTCGAAGCGCTGACCGCGGTGGATCGCCCCTACAAAAAGGGCAAGCTGCTGTCCGAATCACTCAATATCATGGCCGGCATGTGCAAAGGCGCACACATCGACCCCGAGTTGTTTGGGCTGTTCGTGCGGGAAAAGATCTACCTCAGCTACGCCGAACGCTTTCTACGCCGCGAGCAGATTGACCAGGTTGATAACGATGTGCTGCTGGCCAAGGCTGGCCTGAGCGAATAACGAGGACGTACAGAAGGGAAAAGCAACAGGGCATGCGCGATGCATGCCCTGCTCACAAGCTTTAGGCCTGATTGATCGAGTTGTCTGGGTACCAGACGTCGATCAGCGGGCTGGCGGTGAAATCCACCAGCTCGTCACGGCCTTTCAGCCAGGCTTCAACGGCAGCACGCTGCTCTTCGTTGACCGAGCCACGCTTGGACAGGCACACCAGACCGAAGTCATCGCCGCCGACATAGCCCAGGCCGTTAACGGTCATGGCGTCACGCAGGAACTGCTCAAGAAAGCTGTCGATGGCCTCATCGGCCAGGTCTTGCTTGAAGTTCAGGTTCAGCTCAAAACCCAGCTCCTGGAATTCATCCACGCAGAGTTTTTTGCGCAGACGGCGGGAACGGTTAGTAGCCATGGAACAATCCTCAAAAGTGATATCGCGCGGCACTCTAGCAGTTTCGTGGCCTGCGCGCCCGCCTGGAAGACGACAGGTCGCTCGATTGCCCGCAGAAAAGCCCGGCTGATGGTATTTACGGCCACTCAGCCGGCCCTGTATTGGGGCATAATTGCCAACATCTTCTCAATCCGCGATGGAACCTCTTTACATGCCTCGCGTCACCTTTGTCCCTCAGCTGGAGGGGAGTCGCCCATGATCAAAACCCTGCGTCATCTGGCCATCGCCGGCCTACTGCTGCCTGTTTGCCTGCCACTGGCAGCCGCCACGAACGGTTTATCAAACAAGGTTCAGCAATCGCTGAAAGCCAACAAGATCAGCAGCCAATCGCTGTCCGTGGTCACAGTGCCGCTCAATGGCCCTGGCAACAGCACCTTCTTCAATGCCGACATATCCGTAAACCCGGCCTCCACCATGAAGCTGGTCACCACCTACGCAGCGCTTGAACTGCTTGGCCCGACCCACCAGTGGAAAACAGAATTCTTCACCGACGGCCAGCTGAAGAACGGCGTGCTTAACGGCAACCTGTACCTCAAGGGCGGCGGCGACCCCAAGCTGAACATGGAAAAGCTCTGGCTGATGATGCGCGACCTGCGGGCCAACGGCGTGCTGCAGGTAACTGGCGACCTGGTGCTCGACCGTAGCCACTTCGTACAGCCACAGTTGCCCAGCTTCAATGACGATGGCGGTGACTCCAACAAGCCGTTCCTGGTGACCCCCGACTCGTTGCTGGTCAACCTCAAGGCCCTGCGTTTTATCGCCCGGACCGAGGGCGGCAAGGTGTATATCGCCGCCGAGCCGCCGATTGCCGATATCCGCATCGATAACCGTGTCAAAGCCCTACCAGCAGCCAAATGCCCAAGCTGGCCGGATGTGCGCTACAACCCGGTAACCGAGTTCGACGGCACCACGGTGATTGTCAGCGGCAAGCTTGCCGAGGGCTGCAGCTCGCAGACCTACCTGTCACTGCTTGACCACCCGAGCTACGCCGCCGGCGCCATCCGCGCCATCTGGCAGGAGCTGGGCGGCAGCATCATGGGTAAAGATCGCCTCGCCCCAGTCCCGGAGAATGCTCGCCTGCTGGCCCGCGCCTACTCGCCGGACCTGACCGAGATCATCCGCGACATCAACAAATACAGTAACAACACCATGGCCCGGCAGCTGTTCCTCAGCCTTGGCGCGCAGTTTCGCAACTCCGCCGACCAGGACGATAGCAAGGCCGCACAACGGGTCATCCGCAGCTGGCTAGCGCGTAAAGGCATTACCGCGCCGCACCTGGTGATGGAGAACGGCTCTGGGTTATCTCGCGCCGAACGCGTCAGTGCGCGGGAAATGGCAGCGCTGCTGCAAGCGGCCTGGAAGAGCCCTTACGCCGCCGAATTTATGGCTTCGCTGCCATTGGTGGCGATGGACGGCACCATGCGCAAACGCCTGCACCGCACGCCGCTGGTGGGCGAGGCGCGAATCAAGACCGGTACGCTGAACAATGTTCGCGCCATCGCCGGCTTCAGCCGCGACAGCAACGGCAACAGCTGGGCCGTGGTCGCCATCCTCAACGACCCACGCCCGTGGGGCGCCTCGTCGATTCTCGATCAGGTGCTGCTGGATCTGTACAAACAGCCCAAACGCTAAGCCTGCAGTGCCGCGCCGGCCTGGCGCGGCATGTTTACTCCATCTCCCCACACAGCTGCGCCGCGCGTAACAACGCGGCGGTCAGGCTGTGACGCTCCCACTCATCAAGCCCGGCAAAGCGCTCGACGAACTCCGGCGGCAGCAGGCTCGGCGCTTGTTGCAGCAACGCACGACCCGACTCGCTAAGCAGCAACCACTGACGGCGCCGATCTTGGTCATCGCGTTGACGTTGCAGCAGGCCCTTTTCCTCCAACCTGTCGAGCATGCCCGACAGGGTCGCGGCCGTGAGGCTGACACGGCCGCTGAGGTCACTGGCCGTCAGACGCGGCTCTCCCGCCAGCACCTGCAGAATCATCAATTGCATCGGCGTCAGCCCACCAAAGCGACCGAGACGCTTGGCATGCACTTCACCCGCCTGCTGCAGGCGCCGCAAGGCCTGAAACAGCGGTAGCTCGAAGGCCGAAACAGATGACAAATCTATTTCAGTAGAAACCTTTTTATCAGCCATATACGCCTTTTAATTCGATATAAAACTTTGACATGAAAGCATTATTTTGTTTTCGTGTAAAAGGTTCGGCAGCGCCGAACCACTCCCCAACGGCAATACCGGTAAGGAAAACTATGTGCGGAATAGCTGGAGAACTACGCTTTGATCAACGACCAGCCGACATGGCTGCAGTCGAGCGGATCACCCATCACTTAGCCCCACGCGGCCCAGACGCGCATGGCTTTCACAGCCAAGGGCCACTTGCCCTTGGCCATCGCCGGCTGAAGATCATGGATCTCGCCGAAGCCTCAGGCCAACCGATGATCGACAGCGATCTGGGCCTGTCCATGGTATTCAACGGCGCCATCTACAACTACCCAGAACTGCGTGAAGAGCTGAAAGCCCTGGGCTATCACTTCTTCTCAGGCGGCGACACAGAAGTGCTGCTCAAGGGCTACCACGCCTGGGGCACCGATCTGCTGCCCAAGCTCAATGGCATGTTCGCCTTCGCCATCTGGGAACGGGATAGCCAGCAACTGTTCATCGCCCGCGACCGCCTCGGGGTCAAGCCGCTGTATTTGTCACGCACGGCTGAACGCCTGCGTTTTGCCTCCAGCCTGCCGGCGCTGATGGCCGGTGGCGATATCGGCAAGACCCTCGACCCCGTCGCCCTTAACCACTACCTGAATTTCCACGCTGTGGTGCCCGCGCCGCGCACCCTGCTGGCTGGCGTAGAAAAACTTCCGCCCGCAAGCTGGATGCGCATCGACGCCCAGGGCAACTGCGAGCAGCAGACCTGGTGGAACCTAACATTCGGCCCGCAGCGCGAGGAAATCGCCTTCGGCCTGGATGAATGGCAAGAGCGCGTACTCGACGGCATGCGCGAGGCGGTATCGATCCGCCAGCGCGCCGCCGTGGATGTCGGCGTGCTGCTTTCCGGCGGCGTCGACTCGAGCATGCTGGTTGGCCTGCTGCGTGAAGCCGGGGTGGAAAACCTATCGACCTTCTCCATCGGCTTTCAGGATGCCGGCGGCGAGCGCGGCGACGAGTTCCAGTACTCCGACCTGATCGCCGAGCACTTCGCCACCCGTCACCATCAGCTGCGTATTGGCGAACACGAGATTCTCGAACAGTTGCCCGCCGCCTTCCGCGCCATGAGCGAGCCGATGGTCAGCCACGACTGCATCGCCTTCTACCTGCTGTCACGCGAGGTGGCCAAGCATTGCAAGGTTGTGCAGAGCGGCCAGGGCGCCGATGAACTGTTCGCCGGTTACCACTGGTACCCGCAGGTGGACGCCGCCGAGGATGCCTTCAGCGCTTACCGCGCGGCGTTCTTCGACCGCGATTACGACGAGTACGCTGCCTGTGTGCAGCCTGAGTGGTTGACCGGCGACATGGCCGGCGACTTTGTCCGTGAACATTTCGCTCAGCCCGGCGCCGTGGCCGCAGTGGACAAGGCGCTGCGCCTGGACAGCACGGTGATGCTGGTCGATGACCCGGTCAAACGGGTCGACAACATGACCATGGCCTGGGGCCTTGAGGCGCGCACGCCGTTCCTCGACTACCGCCTGGCCGAGCTCTCGGCGCGCATCCCGGGGCGCTTCAAACTGCCGGATGGCGGCAAGCATGTGCTCAAAGAAGCCGCACGCCAGGTGATCCCCAGCGCCGTGATAGACCGGCCCAAGGGTTACTTCCCGGTGCCTGGCCTCAAGCACCTGGAGGGCGCAACCCTGGGCTGGGTGCGTGACCTGCTGCTCGACCCCAGCCAGGATCGTGGCCTGTTCAACCCGGCCATGCTTGATCGCCTGCTGAGTGACCCGCACGGTCAGCTGACCCCCTTGCGCGGCTCGAAGCTGTGGCAATTGGCAGCGCTGAATCTCTGGTTGAACGAACACAGCCTGTAGAGCGCCGCGGTGGTTGGGCACAGACGCAGCCACCGCAGCATCCGCAACCTGCTCACGGCAAAGGAAAACCGCCAATGCGTGCCACTGCCTTTAATCAACGCCTACTGCGCGGCCAAGCGCCCTCCTATGAGCGCTTGCAAGCGCGCCTGGCCGAGGACCACAACGCCCCGCCCAGCCAACCGCAAGCCGTGCATTGCGGCTGGGGCCGCCTGTTGCTCGGCCACACCTACCCGGACCCTGCCGCCTTGGCCAGCGACCTGCTAACCGAGCAGGCCGGCGAGCGTGATATCGCCCTGTATGTCGCCGCACCGCATCAGGTGTTGGCGCAAGCGCCGCAGCAGCTGTTCCTCGACCCCTCCGACACCCTGCGCCTGTGGTTTACCGACTACCGCCCGGCGCGCCGTGGCTTTCGCGGTTACCGGGTGCGCCGCGCGCAGAATGCCGAGGACTGGCAGGCAATCAACACCCTGTATCAACTGCGCGGCATGTTGCCGATCGACCCTGAAAAACTCACCCCACGCCACCTGGGCGGACCGGTGTATTGGCTGGCCGAGGATGAAGACAGCGGCGCAGTGATTGGCAGCGTTATGGGCCTCAATCACCACAAGGCCTATCAAGACCCAGATCACGGCAGCAGCCTGTGGTGCCTGGCGGTCGACCCACGCTGCAGCCGGCCTGGCGTCGGCGAAGTACTGGTGCGCCACCTGGTTGAACACTTTATGAGCCGCGGCCTGAGCCACCTCGACCTGTCCGTGCTGCATGACAACGGCCAGGCCAAAGGGCTTTACGCCAAGCTGGGCTTTCGTGAACTGCAGACGTTCAGCATCAAGCGCAAAAACGGCATCAATGAAGCGCTGTTCATCGGTCCCGGCCCGCATACACCGATGAACCCTTATGCGCGAATCATCGTCGATGAAGCGCTGCGCCGCGGTATCGAAGTGCAGGTCGACGATGCCGACGCTGGCCTGTTCACCTTGAACCATGGCGGACGGCGCATCCGCTGCCGGGAATCACTGAGCGACTTGACCAGCGCCGTGAGCATGACCCTCTGCCAGGATAAGCGCCTGACCCACCGCGCCTTGGCCCGCGCCGGCTTGCACCTGCCAGCCCAGCGCCTGGCCGGTAGCGCAGAGGACAACGCCGCATTTCTTGCCGAGCACGGCAGCCTGGTGGTCAAACCGGTGGATGGCGAACAAGGCCAGGGCGTGGCGGTGGACCTGCGCACCCCGCTGGATGTGCAGGATGCCATTGAGCGCGCCAGCGCCTTCGACAGCCGCGTCTTGCTGGAAAGTTTTCACCCAGGCTTCGACCTGCGCATTCTGGTGATTGGCTTTGCCGTAGTCGCCGCTGCCATTCGCCGCCCAGCGGAAGTGATCGGCGATGGCCAGCACAGCATCGGCGAGCTGATCGACGCACAGAGCCGTCGCCGGCAGGCTGCCACCGAGGGCGAGAGCCGCATCCCCAAAGACGCCGAAACCCTGCGCACCTTGCATGCCGCAGGCGTCGACTACGACAGCGTGCTACCAGCCGGGCAGCGCCTGGCCGTGCGCAAGACCGCCAATCTGCACACCGGCGGCAGCCTGGAAGACGTCACCGACATCCTCCACCCGGTACTGGCCGATGCCGCAGTAAAAGCCGCCCGCGCTCTGGACATCCCGGTGGTTGGCCTCGACCTGCTGGTACCCGCCGCTGATCAGCCCAAGTACGTGTTTATCGAAGCCAACGAGCGCGCAGGCCTGGCCAACCACCAGCCGCAACCCACGGCAGAGCGCTTTATCGACCTGCTATTTCCCTTGAGCCAGCCACCCAGCTAACCCATTCCCCAGCCCCTCTCCGGCTGCGGCAGAGGGGCGCAATCGCCGTAGAGGAGACTCCATGCAACAACTCCCAGAGCCCGACCTCGTCTATCTGCAGAAGGTGCTGCTGGAAATGCTCGCCATTCCCAGCCCCACCGGCTTTACCGACACCATCGTGCGTTACGTCGCCGAGCGCCTGGAGGAGATCGGCATTCCCTTCGAGATGACCCGGCGCGGTACCATTCGCGGCACCCTCAAAGGCAAGCAAAGCAGCCCGGATCGCGCGGTCTCGGCGCACCTGGACACCATCGGCGCGATCGTCCGCGAACTGCAGGACAACGGCCGCCTGGGCCTAGCTGCAGTGGGCTGCTGGTCGAGCCGTTTTGCCGAAGGCAGCCGCGTCAGCGTGTTTACCGACCAGGGCGTGATTCGCGGCAGCGTGTTGCCGCTGATGGCCTCGGGGCATGCCTTCAACACCGCAGTAGACCAACTGCCGATCAGCTGGGACCACGTCGAGTTGCGCCTGGACGCCTACTGCAGCACCCGTGCCGACTGTGAGTCGCTGGGCATCTCGGTGGGTGATTTCGTCGCCTTCGATCCGCTGCCGGAGTTCACCGAAAGTGGCCATATCAGCGCACGCCACTTGGATGACAAAGCCGGCGTCGCCGCTCTGCTCACCGCACTCAAGGCCATTAAGGAAAGTGGCATCGAGCCGGAAATCGACTGCCACCCGCTGTTCACTATCACCGAGGAAGTCGGCTCCGGAGCTGCCGCAGCACTGCCCTGGGATGTCAGCGAGTTCGTCGGCATCGACATCGCCCCAGTCGCACCGGGCCAGCAATCGAGCGAGCACACCGTCAGCGTGGCGATGCAGGACTCCGGCGGCCCTTATGACTATCACCTGTCGCGCCAGCTGTTGCGTCTGGCCAGCGAAAATGAAATTCCGGTGCGCCGCGACCTGTTTCGCTATTACCACAGCGATGCACAATCGGCCGTCACCGCCGGCCACGATATCCGCACCGCCCTGCTGGCCTTCGGCTGCGATGCCACCCACGGCTATGAACGCACCCATATCGACAGCCTCAACTCCCTCAGCCGCCTACTCGCCGCCTACCTGCTCAGCCCACCGGTATTTGCCAGTGACGCCCAGCCGGCGCAGGGCTCGCTAGAGCGCTTCAGCCATCAACTGGAGCATGACGCGCAGATGGAAAGTGATACCCGCGTGCCTACTGTCGACAGCCTGTTGCGCCCACGCGATCAGGACGCTTGAAGGGCCGCGCGCATCCGGGCAAAGTGACGGCATGACGCGGGCCTCAATCAGGCCTCTAATAAGAATAATGAGGTCGTTGAATGCCTCGGATATGCCTAGCGGTACTGCTGTTCTGGCTGTGCGGGCCGGCCTGGGCGTTGCTGCCTGCCAACCTGGACAGCGCAGACCTGCGCCTGTCGCTAGGCTCATCCATGGCGTACCTGGAAGACCCGCAAGGCGAGCTGAACGTCGAGCAAGTCGGCGCCCTGGCTGATGAACGCTTTACCCCCGTCTTGGGCGAGCACGCCAACCTCGGCAAGAATGATTCGGTCTGGTGGTTCAAGTTACGACTGAACAACAGCCTGGCGCAGAACCTGGCCGGCTACCTGGAGGTCAACTACCCCCTACTCGATCACCTGCAGGTATTTCTGACCAGCGCTGATGGCCAGTGGCAGATGCAGGAAAGCGGCGACCGCTATGCCTTCTCCCAGCGCCCGGTACAGGTGCGCAACTTCTGGTTTCCACTTGAACTGACACCTGGTGAAAGCACGCTCCTGATACGGGTAAAGACCACCAGCACAATCTTTATGCCGCTGTTCTTCAGCACCTACCAGGCCAGCGCCGCCGCCCAGGAAAACCTCATGGGTTTCAATGGCGCGTTCTACGGCGTGCTGTTTGCGATGTTCTGCTACAACCTGTTTCTGTTTATCTCACTGCGCGAATCCGCCTACCTCTGGTACCTGGCCTATAACCTCAACGTCGGCCTGCTGGCGGCCTGCTTCGACGGCATGCTGTTCAAGCTGCTACCCGAGCACGTTGTGTTCCAGTCGGTGAGCATCTACATCCTGATGTACTTGCACTGCCTGACGGCCATTCAGTTCAGCCGTCACTTCCTCCACGCGCCACAGTACTTTCCGCGACTGGATACCGGCCTGCGCCTATTAATGCTGGCCTGCGCCGGCTGCCTGTTGTCGGTACCGTTAATCGGCTTCAACGCATGGAATATCCTCGCCAGCGTCACCGTGTCACTGGTGTCGCTGACCCTGCTGCTCACCGGTCTGTATATCTGGCGCCGCGGTGTACGTTACGGCTCCTACTACACCCTGGCGTGGGCCATTTTGCTATTCGCCTTTATCCAGGCCACCACCGGCTCACTGGGCGTGGAGGTCTTTGGGGTATTCGGCGCCACGGCCGTGAAGATTGGCGTGACCATCGAGCTGATCACCTTGTCCATCGGCCTGGCAGACCGCATCAACCTGCTCAAGGAAGAAGGCTTCCAGTCGCGCCGCGCCGCTGAGCAGGCGGAAATCGAAAACCTGGCCAAGAGCCGCTTTCTGGCCAAGATGAGCCACGAGATCCGCACCCCACTCAACGGCGTGCTGGGCATGCTGCAATTACTCAAGGAGACCCCGCTGGACCGCAGTCAGCGTTTTTATGTCGACACCATTTCCAGCTCTGGCAGCTCGCTGATGGCGGTTATCAACGACATCCTCGACTACGCGCGCATCGAATCCGGCAAGCTCAGCCTGGAACATATCGAGTTCGATCTGGAAGAACTGATTTCCGACACCCTCAGCCTGTTCACCGGACAAGCCCTGGACAAGCGCCTGCGCCTCTACGTCAGCCTGGAAAGTGGTGTACCACGCCGCGCCCAGGGCGACCCAACGCGGCTCAAGCAGGTACTGATGAACCTGCTCAGCAATGCTCTGAAATTCACCGCCGAAGGCCACGTGGCACTGAATGTCTGCCGGCGCAATGATTCTCAGGGCAAGCCACATCTGGTGTTCGCCATCAGCGACAGCGGTATCGGCATCAGTGACAAGGCACTGACTCAGCTATTCGAATCCTTCGCCCAAGGCGACTCCAGCACCACCCGCCGTTACGGCGGCAGCGGCCTGGGTCTGGCAATTAGCAAAGAACTGGTAGAAATGATGGGTGGGCGTATCGAAGTACAGAGCACGCCAGGCCAGGGCACGCGCTTCGCCTTCGACATTCCGCAAGGCGATGACGCCCTACCGGCTGACCCGCTGCACGAACTGCTCAAGGGCCGCACCGCCCTGCTCACCTCCCTCGACGGCCTCGGCCTGGACGCTTTGAGCCGCCTCCTCGGACGCTGGGGCATGCGCACCGAACGCTGCCAGAATCCGGAAACCCTGCTCGGCTACCTGGAGGATTTTGCCGCCCCACCGCTGCTGGTGCTGATGGCGCCCTGGCCGGGCAGTATTCAGCACTGGCTGGACTCACTGCGCCCGCTGCTGCAACCAGGGCAGCGCGTGCTGCTGCTCTGTGCGCCAGAGCAATGTCAGCAACTGCCCAACTCCAATGGGCTGCGCCTGCTCGGCCTGCCGCAACCGCTGGCAATCAATGCGCTGCGCAGCGCGCTGCTGGAGCTCTATGAAGAGCCGCGCGCAGTGGAAATCAAGCCGCTACCGAAAACCCACAGCGACACCGGCAATGCGCCCTGCATCCTGGTGGCTGAAGACAACCCGGTGAATCAGTTAGTGGTGCAGGGTTTTCTGAAAAAGCGCGGCTACAACGTGCGCCTCGTGACCAATGGCCTGGCCGCGCTCAATGAATACCAACGCGACCCGAATGCCACGCAACTGATCCTGATGGACTGCGAAATGCCAGAGATGGATGGCTTCGAAGCTACCCGGCAGATCCGCCGTCTCGAGCGACAGTACAACCTGCCGGCAGTGCCGATCATCGCCCTGACCGCACATATTCTCGATGAACACCGCCAGCACGGTGCGGACTCTGGAATGAATGACTTCCTCGGTAAACCGCTGGACAGCGCCAAGCTGTACAGCACCCTGGAAGCCTATCTGCAGCCGGCCGAACCGCCTGCGCAGTAACGGCACGGCAAACATAGTCAGCCAGGGCTGCGCACGTTAGCAGGCCGTTGAAAAATGTAGGCGAGGCAGGCAAGACAAGGCAAAAACGGTCGAGGAAGCGGAGTGTACGAGTTGTACATGAGCATTCCGACGCCGTTTTTAACGCAGTATTGCCAACGTAGGTAATTTTTCAACGGCCTGCTAGCATCCGCGCTGCGCTCTGGAGGCCTTACCGTGCTGATCCCCTACACCCTGCTTGAAGCTGACACCCTGACCCGCCTTATCGAAGACTTCGTCACCCGCGACGGCACCGACAATGGCGACGAGACCCCGCTGGATACCCGTATTGAACGGGTGCGCCATGCGCTGAGCAAAGGCCAGGCAGTGATTGTCTTCGATGCGGAAAGCCAGCAATGCCAGCTGGCGCTCAAACGCGATGTGCCGAAAGAGTGGCTGGAGGGGCAGGAGGACTAAGGCCTGCTAGCCGCGCAGACCTCCCTCACGCTCCCACGCACAGCGCACGCGCAACTCGCCTTCCTGTGGGCTGTGAAAGCCGCTATCCGACTCCCAGCGAAAGGTGTGCGTACCGTTCAGCTCGGTTTCCAAATGCACCACCGCACTGGCCCAATACAGACGCTTGAGCAGCGCCTCGAACTGCTTGATCCACAGGCTCCACTCATATTCCACTGTGCGGTAGCTAGCGCCGAAGTGGATCACCTGGGTCTGGTACAGGCCGTCACTCGGCTGCTCGCAACAGGCAAACATCTCCCTCCCGAGAAAACTCCAAGCATCGCCCGCCGGCAGCTCATAGAGCACTTGCCGATTGATTTCACGACGCAGACGGCTTTCCGCCGGACTGTCCGACGGCCAGTCACGGATGCAACCATAAACGATGGATTCCGACTCCACGCAGGCACTCCAGCAAATCAAGGCTGCCTTCTATCACAGCCGTCCTGGCCAAGGAAGGAACTGCTGCCAAATAAGCGTCAACGCATCGCCGCAGAGACGCCTAACCGGAGTTAGCGATGCGCGCGCTTCGGTCCGCGGCGCATCATCCAGGCCAGCAGCGTCATCAGCACCGCAAGCCCGGTCAGCACCATAAACGGCAATTGATAGTTACCCGCCAGATCGCGCGCAAGTCCGGTCAATACCGGCGTCAGGCAGGCGATGCTGTAACCCATGCACAGCATCATCGCCGTCCAGCGACTGACCGCCAGTGGCGAGCCCGCCTCGTACAACGGCAATACCAACGACAAGGCAAAAGAGCCGCCCAGGCCAAAGCCAATCGTTACTGCCCACAGTTCAGGCAGAACGGTAGGCTGAAAGGTGATCATCGCCAGACTGATCGACGACAACAGCCCGCAACCCACCAACAGCAGGTAGCGGTTCTTGAAACGCTGCGCCAACCAGGGCAGCAAAAATGAGCTGGGCAACCCCATCAGCATCGATACGCTGAACAGACTATTGCTGTGCATCAGGCTCAAGCCAGCTTCGTGATAACGCGCAACAGCCCAGGTGGCGAGGGCATAAAACAAGCCGGCCTGAATAGCAAAGAACGCGCTGATCAACCAGGCACGCGGCTGCCGCCAGGGCAAGCCCATACCGCCCTCCTCACTCTCGGCTTCGACACGATTCGGCAGACACAGCCAGAGCAGCAACCCGACTAGGGCCGGCAGCGCCCAGATGGCCAGCCCGCAGGCCCAGTCATCGCCCAGCCACTGAGTGGCCGGCACCGTGAGCACTGCACCACCAGCACCACCAACCGCCATGCTCAGCGAATACCAACCCACCACACTGCCCATGCGCCCGGCAAAGTGCCGCTTGATAAAGCCAGATAGCAAAGGCCCGGCAACCGCAATAGCCGCTCCCAGCAGCACCGCACTGCCAATCAAAGTTGCACTGGCATGCCCCACCGCACGCAGCAATAGCGCCACCGCGATCACCGCCATACAGAGGGCAATGGTGCGCTCAAGGCCCAAACGCACGGCCAAACGTGGCGCAAAAGGTGCCAACAAACCCATACACAACACGGGCAACGCAGTGGTAAGGCTGATCAGACTGCGGCTCAAGGCCAGTTCTTCGGCAATCCGCTCGATCAGCGGCGCCAGGGAGGTGATCCCCGGCCGCAAATTGATTGCGGCTAGGATCAGGGCCAGCAACAGCATGGCCGGCGGAAAAGGTTTCACAGTAAATCCATCAGTTTCGCGGCCATGCCGACATGGCCGCAAACCTTAGAGCGCAAGCTCATCGCAGACAAGCCCTGGAAGCGATTAAGTTGACCGATAAATCAACAAACAGACACCAGCAACGCCTTATCACTTGGTGCGTGGCGCACGCATCTTGTCGGCCATGGTGGTCATTTCGTTGTACAGCAACTGCGGGTTTTTCTGCTTCAACGCCCAGGCCATACGACCCTGCTCATGGGGCAGAATCATAAACTCGCCTTTAGCTATTTCCTGATAAATATAATCAGCAATATTCGCAGCACTGATCGGCGAGCTTTCCAGCAACTTGCCAACCTGCGCCTTCATAGCAGGCGTCGGCCCGCGGAAGGAATCCAGCAGGTTGGTCTGGAAGAAAGATGGGCACACCACATGTACGCTGACTTCATGCAGTTTCAATTCGATCAACAGGCTTTCCGACAACGCCACAACGCCGGCCTTGGCCACGTTGTAATTACTCATAGCAGGGCCCTGCATCAAGGCCGCCATGGAAGCGATATTGACGATCTTGCCTTTACTCTTTTCCAGCATTGGCAGGAAGGCCTTGCAACCCTTGACCACGCCCATCAGGTTGATCGCGATCTGCCAGTCCCAATCTTCCAGCGATAGATCACTGAAGAAGCCGCCAGAGGCAACACCGGCATTATTGACGATCACATCGATGCCGCCGAGCTTCTCCTCGCAGGCTTGGGCAAAGGCCGTCAGCTGACTGTAATCACGCACATCGCAGCGCTGAGTGAAACCATCACCGCCCGCCTCACGAACCAATTGCAGGGTTTCAGCCAGGCCCGGCTCGTTGACATCCGACAGCGCCAACTGCCAGCCCTCACGCGCCCAACGCAGGGCAATCTCACGCCCCAAACCCGAACCCGCGCCGGTGATCATCATGCGATTTTGCATAGGAAAGCTGCCTTATGATGCTGTGATTGACGGGGCCAGTGTAGCTGGGGAAATTATCTTGCCTGTACACCATCATCCATCTGAATAATGCGGCCTAAGCTCAACTCACGGCCGCCGCCAGCGCTGCCAAAGCAACACACCATAAATCAGCCCATTAAGCAGCAGAACAAACACCCCCAAGCCAATCTGAATCTGCGGCGTCAACCCAGCCGGATAGATGATCGGCAGCAAATAGTGCTCAACGAAACCACCGTTATACCCCGCCTGCCCCGCCGCCAGACGCAGGCTGTGCTCCAACGGCGTCAGCGGACAGGGCCAGTGCATCAGTTCCACCAACACCCCCCAGAAGGCCGCAGGCAAATGCAGCCAGGCCAACCCGCGCCAACGCCACACCAGTATTCCGCCCAACACCGCAAATAGAATAAACAGTAGATGTACAACTACCACACCATCCGCCGCAACAGCCGCCCAGAACATAAAACTTCCTCAAACCTATTATTTACTGCATACCGCGCAGAGGGCTTAAAAACACCATCCGCAGAAAGCAAAAAGGCCGGTTAATAACCGGCCTAAATTAAAACAACTGAATGCGTCAGTTAATACTCAACTTGCCACGATTCTTCTCCAACGTTGCTTCGCCAATACCCTTGACCTCCAGCAACTCATCCACCGAAGCAAAGTCGCCATGCTCATCACGATAAGCAACAATCGCCTGCGCCTTGACCTCACCAATCCCCAGCAATTCACGTTGCAGGGTGGCTGCGTCAGCCGTATTGAGATTAATCTTACCGACCGGAGCCACTTCAGCTGTTTCAACAACAGGTGCGGGCGGGGTCTGCGTTTCAGCGGCGGAAACCGCCAGGGACATGGAGGCAAGAACAGCGAACAACAGAGACGACAGTTTGGCTTTTAGCATGTAGTGCATCCTTTCGTTAGTTTTCATCGACGTGGGATTTCCTCTCCACGCTCTGAAAACTAGCTGCTGCTATGCACTTGTCAAATAACTCTATGCATCACTGAATAGATCAGCACCAACCTGCAACTCATGCCCCGCGCCACAAGGCCTCACGGCATAACCCTACGGCTCCAGCCGACGCTTCATATGTATCCAGTCAACGATCTCACCTTCCGGCTTGTAACCACTAACCGTCTCACGCAACAACTGCCGCACGCGTTCATAGTCATCACGATCAACAGCCTCCAACAGCTCAGTCAAGCGCACCTTGAACTGCTCCCATGGCAAATGCTCTTCATTGGCGCGCATGATCATCGGATGCTCCGTCGGGCTGACGTTATCACCGATCAACAGCTCCTCGTAGAGCTTCTCGCCAGGGCGCAAGCCAGAAAACTCAATCGCTATATCACCCTGTAAATTTTTCTCGGAGCGAACACTCAAGCCACTCAAATGAATCATTTTCTCGGCCAGCTCGGCAATTTTCACCGGTTGCCCCATATCCAGCACAAATACATCGCCGCCCTGCCCCATGGCCCCAGCCTGAATTACTAGCTGAGCCGCTTCCGGGATGGTCATAAAATAGCGGGTGATATTCGGATGAGTGACCGTAACAGGCCCGCCTTTACGGATCTGCTCATGAAACAACGGGATAACCGAACCTGAAGAGCCTAAAACATTACCGAAACGCACCATAGTGAACCGTGTTTTATTGACCTGGTGAACACCCTCGTCATCCAGCAACACAGGCGCCTGCTCAGCACTCAACGCCTGCAATACCATTTCGGCTAAACGCTTGGTGCTGCCCATCACATTGGTCGGACGCACCGCCTTGTCAGTAGAAATAAGCACAAAATGCTCAACGCCCGCCTTCACTGCCGCTTGAGCGGTGAATGTTGTGCCCAACACATTATTCAGCACACCTTCGGCAATATTGTGCTCAACCATGGGAACGTGCTTGTAGGCCGCCGCGTGATAAACCGTATTGACGCTCCAGGTGCGCATCACATCGAACAGGCGCTCGGGATTTCGGATTGACCCTAAAATCGGCACCAACCGCACAGGCAGCGAATCACGGCGAACACGCTGCTCCAGCTCGCTGTGAATGCTGTACAAGTTGTACTCGCTGTGTTCGAACAGGAGCAGCGTGGTTGGCCCCGTCGACACAATCTGACGGCACAGCTCGGAACCAATCGAACCTCCCGCCCCAGTCACCATTACCACCTGGCCGCGAATACAGCGCTCGAATAACGATGGCTGGGGTGGGACAGAATCACGACCAAGCAGGTCAGCGATGTCGACCTCCTGAACATCTTCGACCTTAACTCGACCGCTGGCCAAGTCCATGAACCCCGGGACACTGCGCACGTGCAGCGGAAATGTTTCAAGCTTTTCTAGAACTTCCCGACGGCGCCCACGCGTCGCCGACGGAATGGCTAAAAGAATCTCTTCGGCCCCGGTATCGTCGATCATCTGTTGGATATGCTTGGGTTTGTAGACACGCATGCCAGAAATCACCCGGTTGGCGATCCCATCGTCATCGTCAATAAAGGCCACAGGGCGCATGGCCCGCCCCATGCGAAGCGCAATGCTCAGCTGATTACCTGCCGCACCGGCACCGTAAATCGCAACTTTTGGCAATACTCCATCACGCGCAATGAACGGCAGCCCCTGGTTCCCCATGTACCAATCCCCTAGAAAATACTGGCGCATAAACAGACGCAGACCACCAATCATGACGATACTGAGCCACCAGTAATTGAAGACTAGCGAACGCGGCACTGTTGTGGGGGCGTCTTGGTACCAATAGACCACTAACGCAAGAAATAGCGCCGAGAGCGTAACGGCCTTGGCAATCGCCACGAGCGCGTTATTACCAAAATAACGCATGACCTCGCGGTACATACCCATGCGCATAAAAAGAGGAATAGAAATAAGTGGAGCAGTTATAAATAGCCAAGTATAGCCATCCCAGGGCATAACCAAGTCATCGACGCCCAGCCGAATGACAAAGGCAAGCCACAGGGCAGCCCAGACTAAACTTACATCCGTGCCAACCTGCAACATGCGTTTGGTTCGCCGCGGTAGTTTCAGCAGCCGCTCACGCAACAGGTCAATAGTCCTCAACACAACAACTCCCTAACTAAGTATCTGCAAACTCTCTGAATCAAACTGTTGCCAATGCCATGACCTGAGCCAGAACATCGCAGGTCTTGTCAATTTCACTCTTCTCAAGCGTAGGGTGAACCAGAAACATCAGACTAGTCTCACCTAGCTCTCTAGCCACAGGCAGCCGCGACTCAGGACGCCAACCGGTATTATCAAAAGCCCTCTCAAGGTAGACCTCCGAACAAGTACCGGAGAAGCAAGGAACCCCGAGCTCAGAAATCTCAGTCTGAATCCGATCTCGGCTCCAATCTGGTTTGAGACGGGATGGGTCGACAAATACATAGCACTTATAAGCAGCATGACGAACATCCTCAGGTATCAGCGGGACACGCAAGCCTGGGAGCAAACTGGCACGAGACCAAATACGACGGGCATTCTCAAGGCGCTGGGCCTGCCAAACCTGCATCCGCTTGAGCTGGATGCGCCCAATGACTGCCTGTACTTCAAGCATTCGCCAATTGGTACCGAAACGCTCGTGCAGCCAGCGAAAGCCTGGGGCATGTCCCCGCTCATAGACCGCTTCCCAGGACTTTCCATGATCCTTGAACGACCACATGCTTGACCAGAGAGCAGCATCGTTGGTGGTGACCATACCTCCTTCACCTCCAGTGGTCATGATCTTGTCCTGGCAGAAGGACCAAGCACCTATGTGCCCGATGGAGCCAACCGGGTGCCCTTTATAGAGGGCACCATGAGCCTGCGCGCAATCCTCTATGACAAACAGGCCAAGGGCATTCGCCAACGCCATGATTGGGTCCATATCGCACGGCCAACCCGCCAGGTGAACACAGATAATCGCCCGGGTACGTGGGGTTAAGACCGCTCTGATCGACTCGGCTGTGATGACCTGAGAGTCGGGGTCCACATCCGCGAACACCGGTATGGCCCGAGCGTTCACTATGGACGACGCAGAGGCCAGGAAGGTTCGCGACGTCACAACAACCTCATCGCCCTCCCCTATACCAAGGGCATTCAGCGCAAGATCTAGCGCCACCGTGCCATTAGCTAGAGCGACTGCATATGTGGTGCCGGACCAGGCTGCGAACTCACGCTCGAAGTTTCGGCACTCCTGTCCTGTCCAGTAATTGACCTTGTTGGATAAAATCACATCCCGAACAGCATTTGCTTCTTCTTCAGTAAAAGAAGGCCAGGGAGAAAACGGCGTGTTAAGCACAAATAAATTCCCAATAAAAACTTTGAAAACTGACTAAAAACCTTGTGTGAAAGGGCACTGGAGACTACATCAACCGGGCAGGAACACCTGCCACTGTCGCGCCATCGACGACGTCTGCCACGACTACCGCACCCGCAGCGACTATCGCCCCTGCCCCGATGCGTATGGATTGCCGTACACAGGAGCCGATACCAATCCAGCTTGCTTCTCCCACCTGCACCCCTCCAGCAATGTGAGCCCCTGGACTGACATGCACAGAAGCATGGAGGACGCAGTCATGATCGACGCTGCAACCTGTATTCAGGATGCAGCCCATGCCAATTCGTGCATAAGCGTTGACCACAGCGCCAGCAAACACAACCGAACCATCCTCAATGGTTGCATAGCGACTTACTGTTGCAGCCGGGTGCAGTAAACAGGTGAAACAAGCTCCGGCAGCCTTCAATATCGCAAGTTTTTCAAGCCGAATACGATTGTCGCCAATCGCGACCAAAACAGCATCAAACTCCGACAGACGCCCAAGCAATTCTGCGGTATTACCCTCTACCGGCCACACCCCGTTTCGCTCTCTTGTCAGCCAAGCATCATCAAAGAACACCACTGATTGCCAGCCACATGCCTCAGCCGTATCGGCCACGACCTTGCCATGGCCGCTGGCACCCAGTATGGCCAGTCGCCTCATTCCTCATGCCCGGTGAACTTCGACATGGTCACCACCCCATCAGCACTGATGCCCTCACGAATGAAGACCTTACGCACAGTCAGTAGCAGGATACGGATATCCAGCCAGAACGACCGGTTGTCGACATACCAGGTATCGAGGTCGAACTTCTGCTTCCAGCTCAGAGTGTTACGCCCATTGATCTGCGCCCAGCCTGTAATCCCCGGTCGTACCGCATGGCGTCGTGACTGCTCGGCGCTGTACAAGGGCAGATACTCCATCAGCAACGGGCGCGGCCCTACCAGGCTCATGTCGCCCTTCAATACGTTCCACAACTCGGGAAGTTCATCCAGGCTGGTCGCGCGGAGCAATCGACCAAAGCGGGTGAGACGGACATGGTCAGGCAATGGATTGCCATCGGCGTCCAGCGCATCGAGCATAGTGCGGAATTTGACCATCATGAATGGCCGCCCGTGCAAACCAGGACGCTGCTGGCGAAACAGAGCAGGCGAACCAAGGTTCACACGCACCAACACATATAGAATCAACAACACCGGCCAGAACAGCAGCAGCGCAAATGCGCTGCAAACGATGTCGAATGCCCGCTTGAGAATCATGCCTTCTCCCCCAGGGCAAACACCCGCGTATAGAAAGCGCTCAGACCGTCCACTATCCGCTCCCGCGAGAAGCGCTGCAAGGCGCGAAGGCGTGCAGCTTGTGCCATTGCTGCACGCAACTCGCCATCATCAAGCAAGCGCCGCAACGCGTCCGCCAACTCGGGCACTCTGCCCGGCGGCACCAGCAGACCGGTGACACAATCCTCTACCGCATCGGTAAGCCCGTAGATTCGGGTAGCCACAGAAGGCACACCAGCAGCCGCAGCCTCCAGCACCGAACTACCGAAGCCTTCGCGATAGCTGGGCAGGCAGAAAATATCCGCAGCCGCCATGTAGGCCTCAGGCTCCCTGGTAAACCCCTGGAAATGCAGACGCTCGCCCAGACCTCCGGCGACCGAGCGGATCTTTTCAACCATCCCGCCCTCATCCGGCCCCACGACCAGCCAGTGCAAGGCAGGAAACCGGTCGTCCAGCGCCAGCATGGCCTCAGCCATCTCGCCCAGGCCCTTGTCGATGTTCAGGCGACCGAGAAAAAGCACCACTACAGCATCCAGGGGGATGCCATGTTCGACACGCACGCGCTCATGCGCATGCGCATCGGGACGAAAACGCTCACCATCCACGCCGCAGATCGAACCATCACCGATGACCTCTACCGCACCGACACGACAAACCCCCTCTGCCAGCAGGAAATCCCGCTGCGACGGGCTGTCCGCCAGTAGATGCGAAGCCGTTGCGGCAATCAACCGATCCGCGCTCTTCAACACGAACCGCCCCAAGCCAGTGCGCGTGACCCATACCTGCCCGGTAAACCAGTGCACCCGCACCCGTACCCCAGCCATCCGCGCCGCGAGCATTCCAAGCAGTCCGGCCTTCGGCGTTACCGAATGCACTGAATCGAAGCGATGACGACGAAAAAGTCGTACCAGCTGGAATAGCGTCTGCAAATCTACAAACGGCGAAATTTCCCGCGCCAATGGCACGCTGAGGTAGGTCACCCGCTCATCCTGCGGAACCGGCTCCGCGCCATAGTTCGATATGACAAAAACGTCGTAGTCGTCGGCAAGACGCTCGATATGCAGACGCAGGAAGGCAGAGACGGCCATGGGGACGGTGGTGATGAAGCAGAGGCACTTACGCGTCATGACGAATCTCTTGCGATGCATTGAACTTGTAAAGACGGTAGTCGCCGAAGGCTTCTACATCTGCTGGCGGCAGGTCTGCACAAAAACGCTCTGGTAAGTAGCCGTCATAAGTCAACATATAACGAACTCGATACTGCTCAAAAATTTTCTGTACCGGTACTCGCAGAATGGGAAATATGGGTTCCAACAAGTGATACCCGTAACCATGCCCTCCGAACAAAACCGGCTTACCTGTTCTATAAGCCACTACATCATGCCAATGCTGCGGAAAACACATAACCGGACCATCGCCAAGAATAGCCAAACGACTGATCGCTTCATCTAGGCCTGAATCAACTTTCATTGTTCTACTTCCACGTAGCGCCCGTAGAAAAGCTATGAGAGCAGAAACACACATCAAAAAACCAATAATAACTGCCGCCCACCAGTACCACGTATCTCCAAGCGCCCCCCAACCTACACCTAGCGCAAGAGCAGCCGGAAAACTACCGTTATAGCCATAGAGATACCCTTGCCCAAGAGACCGAAATACTGGAACCAACGTAGTTAAAAGAGCAAAGCAAAACGTAAGAGCGAGCCAAGAATATATCCAGACTTCATATTCCGAGAACTCATGCCCGTCAACTGACGCAAAAAAACCAACAATCAAAACGATTGGCATCCACGGGTTGAACCCTATGACAAATTGCAGCCTACGAACCCAAGCTTTAAATCCGGATCGATAGAATTTTCCGGGCGTCTCGTAGCCTGCCTCGCCGTACACCGGGGACTCGAGTAACGGATGAACTCCGTTGCCTCGCCAGTTACGACTCCAGAACTTAACCGTATCCCAATGAGCTCGCATAGTGAGACGGTAAAACCCCCCACTCAACAGAAGCGCAGCAATGACACTACCTGGCACTAACAATGCCAACCGCAGGTCTCCAGCCATGCCCGCACCAACCAAAGCAGTAAACCAAAATAGCTGCATAGCCATTTTGTGCGTAATCATTACTAGGCCAGCCAAAAAAAATACAGCCAACCAAAACCATTGCGATATATCTTGTAAAAGCACCGCCCCTACAAGCAACCACATAGCATCTAAAAACAACGCCCCCATACCACGGGGATTGAGTTGCATATTATAAGTAATAAGTAATGGTGTTATCGCGTAAACCACCCCAGAGACTACAACAGCAACAATATCTGCTGTCAGCCACCAAGCCGCCCACACCACAAGCACCATGCGCAGCATATCGATGAATACCGCGAACTGGACACTGAAACGGTCGAACATGGACTCAGGCAGCCGAGCCATCAACCATGGGAAAAAAGGTGGATACCAATGCCCCTCGTCTAAGAGGAATTGCGGCATTTTGACGGGTAAAGAACCGCCTCGACGCAGAGTCTCGATGTAAGCCCTCCAGTACCATTGATCCACTCCCGATCCATGTGGAGAGAGCAACACAGGTGCGAGGCGCATGAAGAGAGCAAGCAAAAATACAAAAACCAATGAGGTCAGCATGAAAATCTCATAACAGTTTATTTTTACACAGCATACGCGCCAACACAGGCATAATGCACCCCAATGAGCCAGGCACCATCGCGGATAACTCTCTAGGTGAAAATAAATTTCCTCGCCGAATAAAAAAAAGCATCAAAAACACGACAACAACAGAGATCAGGGAGCGCAAAACGAGAGTATCCACAGCAACTAAAGCCAATCCTCCAGCATGAGCCAAAAATAGCGACAAAGCTGCTCTACTAATAGGAAGCTTCAAATGCCGATGCTGATCAAGCAAAAATAACCACTGCACTAGCAGAAAGCCTATTACTGCCGCAATAGCAGCCCCCAAAACCCCAAAAATCGGCAACAAGATTAAAGTCAGCGACACATTCACAAGCAATTTTACCCCGAATAAGGCGACATTCGCGGTCAATAGCCGTCCTTGTGCAAAATGTGCCAACCCATAAAGATGCGTAGCTGCAGCGCCTGGTACCGCTGCCAGCAACACCTGCAATAAAATTCGGCTCTGATCAAATGAATGGCCAATAAGCAGAGAAAATACCGCTGGTAGAAAAGCGATAAGTCCTATTGTTGCGATGCCCCAAAGACTCATGATCTGTGGAGCAACACGCTCAATCAACTGAATCTCACCTGCAGAATCCAATTGATCTATTCGGGAGACCAACTGTGGCATTAAAACTGCAACAACCGCAGTAGGAATACCAATCAGAATCAACATATATTGAAATGCAGGGTGATAAAGACCAACCGCTTGACTATCAATAAAGTGACCTATGAGAAGATAGTCGCACCACTCCGACAGATAACCAATCATATAACCAGGCAGCAATGGCAAAGCAAACACAATCGCCACACGCAACTGGCGAACTTCAGGAAGTTGCCAGCCGATAGAAATGCCTTTCAATTCGCGCGAAAGCAGTAGTACCCACGTAGCAAGACCCGAAAAACTTACTGCAACGAGCATCTGCGATGTAGACAATTGCTGCCCAAAGACAGCCGCTAAAGACAGCGCAACCAAAACCCCTATCAACACCAAATCAGCGAGCAAAGGTGACCATGCTAGGCGAAGATATCGCTCCCTTACTTGCTGAAGCCCTTGCACTTCCCCCATTAACCAAAGCGACAATAACAGTGGAAGAACCAACCATAAACTTTCTTGCGGCACGCGTAGATGGGCAGACAACCAATTGGCTGGAGCCAAGAAGATGAAAACCAAGGCCAGCGTACCGGCGACGAGCAACAATGGCCAACGGATGGCCCAAGTCCGTTTCAGTTGCCTGGAAGATTCCCACTCAAGGCGTCCAAAACGCTGCGTGATCGATTGCGACCACAGAACAAACACTTGGTTGAAGAGCATCCCTGCGGCCATAAGCATGGCCCAAACGCCCAGCCCCTCCGGCCCCATTACACGAGCCATCAATGCCGACACGAGCAACCATAACGGGGCACGCACAGCACGTGCCAACATCAATGCAGCCGCAGAGGACAGTTGAAACGGGGTGTCTGCCGAGCTCATTGCAAAAAAAATCTCAAAGAACTTCCGCCACTAACATATCCCCCGTGCATAGCCTGCCTAACAGCTCTCTCTCAACGGGTACTAACCAAACGATCCCGGCAGCACAGGCAACGCTGATCCCTAACTTGTCAATCGCCAAAATACGCCCAGGCTCACCACGCTCCACTGAGTCGACTACCTGCGACGAGGCGAAATGCAGTATCTCCCCTTGTGCAGTACGGCACATTCCACCTGATGTGTAAGGCGGAGCGACCGCACGAATAAGGTCCCGAACCTGCTCGGCACGATCAAACGACATCAGCCAGTTATCCTCGGCATGCCGACGACGGAATGAACTGGCATGTCTCTCGTCTTGAGGATGTGCAACCAAACGGCCCTCGGCCCAATCAAGCAGCGTGCCGGGAAGCCAACTATTGAGTAATTCCGCCCCTCGGCGGAAAGCGTCATTAACGTCCTCCTCAACCTCCAAGGCAAAGGCAGTTTGAGCAAAAACCTCACCAGCATCTATTGCTGCCACTACTCTGTGCAGAGAAAATCCCAACTCGCGCTCGCCATTCAGAATGGCCCATGTAAACGCATGCCTTCCTCTATAACGAGGTAACAAAGAGTTATGCACATTAAGAACGACGCGCTGCCTAGCAATAAAATCCGGCTGCAAAATATACGGCCAATTGATCAGTAACATAATAGCGTCACTGACTTGATCCAGCTCATCGCGAGTATGAATTACGCGAGATATCAACCCAGTCTTATCAACTACCTTGAATAGCTCAGTAGTAGGCTCCAGCGTCGTCAGCAGAGTGATCACTATTCAAGCTCCAGCACATATGTCTCTCTGAACTGCCCTACCGCACCCAGCGTTTCTTTGAAACGAAAAATGGAGTCGTAAGCTTTCATTTGCACCGAGGAAGTCCCTAGATCCATCCAGATATAACCCATCTCCTGTGCATGTTGAAAACCATCGAGCAACAATGCTGATTGCGCCTGGGTCGCCTGATATTGCGGATCCTGACAAAGGTAAAATGTCCCCACTACTCGGCGGTTCTGCACGAAGTAGCAGACACCGGCAACAGGTTTTTCGTCCAGGTAAGCACAGGAAAAGAAAATACTTTCCGGCAACTCGCTCACAAGCCACTGCAACTCTTCAAAGGTATGCGTCGGCTTCATACCATGCTTGGCAAAAGTCACATCAAGAACTTGCCAAAAATGCTCAATAGGTGCACCTCGACGCACCACAACCCCTGACTTACTTGCCTTGCGTGCCCGTCGCTCCCATTCAGACCGATGAGACTCTACCTGAGCGAACTCTGTGAGATTCGGGTCAAGAGGAATGACACTTGATACATCCCGATTCACACAGGCAAATCCTGCCTCCATGAGCGCGAAACGGAATGTTTCAGTGTAAACGCGACTGCACGCACGTAACGGCAACGTCACACGAAACTCCTTGGCACCTGCGCTTGCAACATATGCAACTGCAGCGCCTATCACATCTCTGCAAGCGGATAAACCAAGCGCTTCTCGTAGCGCAGGACCACCATAGCTCGCACCGTATGGCGATAGTGCGCAAAGTTCACCATCACGTTCCACAAGTGCTAACGGCCAAACTCCAATTCGCTTTTGCTTTCGCTGTATAGAAAGAAAGTGCTCAGAATCTGAAAAACGATTTCCGTGATAACGCAAAAAGCGCATTTGATGAAACAGCGTACCGTCGTTGGAGCTCTCAACAAAGTCATCCCAGCCAGTAGCGACAGTATCGCCCTCGCGAACAATCACGCAGTCAGTAACAGTGGTCAATGAAGGGATTCCAGAAGTTCAAGAAGCAACTGACGAGCACCAGAGCCGGCAAACCGCTCTTGCAGCAGTTCATTTGGATGATAATGCAGAGGGCGTGTATGCTCGTAACGCTGCAGATTCTCGGTATTCAGATAGACGTGGATAGGGTGAAAATCGAAAACCATCAGCCCATCTTGGCTCAGCAAGTCATTAATACTAGGAAGGCTCTGCTGCTGACCATAAATGCACATGATGTCGTCTTCCCACGAGTAGGGAACTCGCAGCATGTCGTTCCATAGCAACCAAGGCTTCAGAGTGATTCCTGCAGTCGTCGGGATGAAATGGTTGCAATCGTGGGTCAGGCCCTTGCTGCGGAAGAGATTCAGCAACGTCGAACTCTGTGTCATGTGATGGCTGCGCACGGCAGTTGCCTCGGGCACCAACGCCATCGTCCGCTCTAACACCTCTTCAGCAGAAGCCCCTGCCTGGGTTTGCAGGCTGAAAAGAAAGTTGAAATTAGGGTGTATGCCCAACTCGAACTTAGGATTTGCCCGCAGCCGAGCTAGCAATGGTGTCTCGTGGGTGACAAACCACGTCGCGCAAACATCCGCCTGTTCTACCAAATCAATGCAGTCAGCTAGCACTTCATCATGTGCCCAGTCGATATCGAAGGTAAGAAATACCTTGTCTTCCCAGGAGCTTGGATCATTCATATCGATATGCGAAATCGTGGAGAATGACCTAGAGCGAGCGGCCGTCATATGAGCCTCGTTTTCAAAGACTTGAGAACCTGCGGTGCTGAAGCTTCTGCCGCGCCGTCCAGCGAAACAATGAGTAGCCGCACTGCGCCATCTCCGCACGCTACTACAACCCACTCGGCCGAAACCTCAACCACGCTACCGGGAGCTCCATAGAAACGCCTGGGTTCGCGCGCGCAACTCCATACTCGAAGAACCCCGCCTCCTTGTACCTGCGTGTATGCACCAGGATAGGGGTGAGTCTGGGCGCGTATAAAGTCGTGCACTCGTTCAGCAGATGCACGCCAGTCGATGAGGCCATCTTCCGGGCGTCTTAGTCCGCAATAGGACGCCTCGTCGTTTATCTGCGGATAGAGCTTCGCAACACCACCTACAATTTCCGGGATATGTCTTGCTGATATCTCAAGCATAAGCCGGTTTGCCTTGCCCAAGGCATCGCCAATGGTTTCGTCAGGCCCCAACTCGACGCTAGCCTGCCCAACCAGTAACCCTTCATCCATTCCCTCACTGAAACGGAAAAAGCTCACTCCTATCGCAGGTTCACCATTAATGATCTGCCACACCAGAGGGGCGTTGCCGCGATATTTGGGGAGGGAAGAATAATGAAAGCCATAGAAGTGGCAAGGGCCATCCACCGGAATGATCTGGTACCAGCCATGCACAAACGCTAGCCGCGCCTGGTAATGATCCAACCAGTGCAACGTGTCGGCTCGTGTTGCAACCACCTGGAGCGGCACACTATAACGCTCAGCCAGCGAACGAAACCCTGGCAACGCAGAACGCGCATCTTGAGAGTCGTCGGGGCAAATGATCGCGGCAAGATCGCCGTGCAACATCTGGCAGATGGCCTCGCACAACAAAAATCCCGCCGCCTTACTACCCATGAACACTACAGCGTCGGTCACTCAGCATTGCTCCGACGCAAGATCGCAGAACAAACGCGCTCCACATCCACCCCTTGGTAACACGGCAGGGTGATGGTTTCTTCCTGCAAACGAGCAGCGTTGGGCTGCACATCTGCATAACGCTGACGGTAATAGGTCGTCCCACTCAAACAGTAGGTACCTATGGTCGTTTCAATGCCATCTTCACGCAAACCACGGATCAACCCATCACGGTTCATACCTGTCGGCACGCGAAACACCAGAGATTGCACGTTATGCACGACGTCGGCGTTGCGGACCTGCGGTACGAACCCGGCATCCTCCAGAAGACCGACGTAAGCTGCACGCACTTCGTTGCGTTCAGCGACAATCGCATCCAGCTTGCGCAACTGTACGCGTCCCATCAACGCCTGCGGCTCGGAAAGACGGTAGTTGTAGCCTTGCTCGATGAAGTCCAGCCCATAGCCCGACATGCCGCTGGCTCCGTGGTTGAGTTTCACGTCAAACCAGGTAGACCACGCATCGTTGTTGGTGGTGATCGCACCACCTTCACCAGTGGTTAACAGTTTGCGTGGATGAAAGCTGAAGCAGGTCAGATCAGCTATATTTCCTATTTTTACACCGTCCTCACTGCTGCCGATAGCGCAAGCAGCGTCCTCGATAAGAGGCACACCGTATTCTTTGCAGATTGCCGCGATTTCATGCATTCCGCTTGGATTACCAAAGGCATCGACTGCGATAACCGCTTTGGTTTTTTGACTAATGCGAGCACGCAACGCACTTGGCAGCATGTTGTAGGTGTCGAGCGAAACATCGACGAAAATCGGACGCGCACCCAAGTCCTCTACGACATTGGCGGTAGCCGGGAACGAGAAGTCCGAGACAATAACTTCATCGCCTGGCTCCACGCCTATCAATTTCAGACAAACGCTCAAAGCCGTGGTGGCAGAAGTCGCCAAATGAGCGTACTTCGCACCAGTGTAAGCGCAAATTTCCTTGCGAAAGGCCTCTACATGCTGGCCGCGCGTGAACATCCCCGAGTCGAATATCTCACGCATTTCAGCCTCGACCTCGTCGAAGCTTATGTAAGGCCTCATCAGGCGAATCTGGCTCATGCGTGCGCACCAATTTGGGCGGTGTACCAAGCCAAGGTATCCGCCAGGCCCTTGTCGAACGGCGTAAGCGAGTACTGGATCAACCCCTTCACCTTCTCGTTGCTGGCGTTATGCGACAACACGTCGGAATGACGCGCAGGCTTACGCTCGATCTCGCCGCTGTAGCCGTAATGGGCACAAATGAGTGGAATCAACTCGTTGATTGATATCTGGTTGTCTGTGGAGATGTTAACCGTTTCGCCGGACGGCAGAACGTCATGCAGCTTGACCACGGCATCCACGGTGTCGTGGACGTAGATGAAATCGCGGCTCTGGGTGCCCTCGCCATGTATCTCCGGAGTGCCGCCGGTAAGCAGGCGCACGGCGGTAATCGGAATCACCCCGGCCAGCATGCCCTTATGGTTTTGGCGCGGTCCGTAGTTGTTGAACGGGCGTACGATGTAAGCATCAACGCCGAACATGCGCACATAACTCTCCACCGCCATGTCTGCTGAGGCCTTGCCGGCAGCGTAGGTGGTAGTCGGGTTACGCGGATGAGCTTCGTCCATCGGCTCGTACACCGCAGAGCCATAGACCTCGGAGGTGGAAAAGTGGCACAGGGTCGTGAACAGGCCGCGACGCTGCAATTCGAGCAGGTTCAGTACCACCTTGACGTTGGTGTCAAACGCATTGGCCGGATTGAGGAAAGAGTAGTTCAGCGCCTTGGTCGCGCAGTTGAACACTAGGTCGATAGCATGATTGGCAAAGATGTATTCCAGGCTGGTGCTCAGCTCGGCATCGTCGCGATAGAGGGTCACCCTGCCACTGGGCAAGGCCGCGGCGAGGTTGTCCTCTGAACCAACGAAGAGGTTGTCGATGACGACCACATGTGCGGCGCCTTCGGCCAAGAGCCTATCGACCAGATGGCTACCGATGAAGCCGGCACCACCGGTAACCAGAATGCCCTTACCCGCAAAACCTTCACGAATCGTCATGCCTGCACCGCCGCCTGAATTTGTGCACATATCTTCATTGCATCGACGCCAGCGTCAACACCGGGGACCAACCCGGCAGCAGGCTGGCGACAGCTCGCCATGAACGCCTGCAGCTCAGTCAGCAAGGCTTCCTGAGGCGGAACCGCAACAGTTTCCTGTATGGCAGAAACCGCATAGGGCAAACTGCCGCTTTCGCGAGATTCGGACTGGCGGTTAATCAAGATTTCTTTACGCAACAGATCGCAGTCGACAAACATATCGACACAAGTGCCCTCGATCTGACGAATCTTCTTATCCGTCACGCGGCTAGCCTGGATGCGTGAGAACTGGCCGTTCTCGTGAGTAATCAGCGCTGAGGCGAAGTCGATCATGCTGCCATGGGCAAAACCGTGCGCTGCCACTGACAGGGCTGGGCCATTTAAGTAGAGCGCCAGATCAATGTCGTGAATCATCAGGTCAGTGACCACGTCCACGTCGGTAATGCGTGAACTCACCTTGTTGGTACGGGTGAAGTCGAGACTGATAACCCGCTCGGTCTTGTCCAGAACCATCTTGAGTGCCTGCACTGCCGGGTTAAAGCGCTCGATGAAACCGACCTGGATATTTAGGCCCTTCTCCCTGGCGAAGGCAGCAACCTCACGCGCCTCATCCAGAGTGGCAGCCAGCGGCTTCTCGACGAAGATGTTCTTAATATGGACAGCCGCTAGGCGAATGTAATCCGCGTGGGTCACGGTTGGCGTGCAGATCACCACGGCATCGACTCCGGCCAGCAGCGGCGTGGGATCGACCACGCCGGGGATGCCATGTGCTTCACCTGCCTTCGCGGCGACCTCGGCATTGGCATCCGCTACGAATGCCAGCTCGAAACCCTTGAGCATCGACAGTACGCGCAAGTGATTGCGCCCCATGTTGCCAAGGCCAATCAGGCCTACCTTGAGCACTTGTTCTTGCATGTCGTCAAACGTCTCCAGAAACGCGGTTACCTTCACGGTCTATACGGGCCACCGCGCGTGCGGGGTTGCCCATGACCAGGGTATAGGGCGGGACATCCTTGGTCACCACACTGCCGGCAGCGACCATGGCATATTCGCCAATGGTGATGCCGCAGACGATAGTGGCGTTAGCACCGATGCTCACGCCGTTGTCGATGTGTGTAGGTGTGACCTTCCACTCGGTGTTGAAGGCCCGCGGCACCTTGTCGTTGGTAAAGCAGGCGCTGGGACCGACAAACACATCATCGCCGATCTCCACACCGTTATAGACCGAGACGCTGTTCTGGATCTTGCAGCGACTGCCGATCTTCACCGCGTGGTCGACATAGACGTCTTTGGAAAGGATGCAGCCCTCGCCAATCACCACGTTCTCGCGAATCTGCACATTGATCCAAACCTTGGTACCGGCGCCGATGCTCGCCTTGTCGGATACGTTGGCAGTCGGATGAATATAGATGTCATCAGCAGGCATGTTCGCCTCCGAGCGTGGCGCCGACCACATCGACCACACGCTGCAGTTCAGCCTCGGTCATGTACGGGAATAGCGGCAAGTTAAGTACTGAGGCACACAGCTGCTCGCCGACCTGGCCGCCAAAATGACCTTTCAGGTAAGCGGCTGCGCCCGGCTGACTGGACATGACGCTCGGATATATATTACCGAAACCGATGCCCTCAGCCTTAAGCCGTGCCTCGAGCCCAGCCTTAACCTCAGGATCGGAGACCAGGCAGACGTTGCAGTAGCCGTTTTCCTCATATCCGGCTGGAGCGCTCATCAACTGAATTCCGGTGGCCGGCAGGTGCTTGCGGTAGAAGGCCACCGCCTCGCGGCGCGAAGCAACGCGTGCCTCGATGCGATCCAGAGAGAGATTGAGGAAAGCCGCCTGCAAGGAATCTAGGCGCGAATTCCAACCTACGTCGCCGTAACCGTAGTGGGCAGTACGACCATGATTGCCGAGTCGACGCACTTTGTCAGCCAGCTCGGCGTCGTCGGTGAATACCGCACCACCGTCACCTGCGGCACCCAGCACCTTGGCCGGGTAGAAGGAGGTGGTGGAAATATGTGCACCCTTGTAAATGGGCTCGCCCTGGTAACGCGCGCCAAAAGACTGGGCGCCATCCTCCACCAGCACCACGCCATGCTCGCGACACAGGTTGCGTAAATCGACCAAGCGGGCGCTACCCCAGCCATAGAGATGTGCGACCACTGCAGCCTTGGGCTTGGCTTCGCGGATGGCCTGCTCGAAGGCCTTGAAGCACACGCCACCGTCACACAGATCAGCATCGATCGTGATCGGCTTGGCGCCGACGTTCACCACCGCCTCGAAGGTCGCCCAGAAAGTGACGTTGGGCACCAACACCACATCACCTTCAGCAACACCTACAGCGCGTAAAGCCAGTTGCAAGGCGTCTGTGCCGTTGGCGCAACTCACCGCGTGCGCTACCTGTAGCTCTAGCTGCAAACGGGATTCAAGTGTGGACACCTCCACGCCGCCGATAAACTGGGCGTTGAGGGTCATGGCCTGGAGTTTCCCCATTAGCGCTTCATGGAAACCTGGTTCCAGGCGTTTGAGGTCGATAAAGGGAACGTTGATTTTCAATCTCCTTGTGAAAGCTGCCCGAAAAATTACGCAACCTTACCAGTAACATGATGCCGTCGCTAGGATTGCGCCTACGAGGCAACTCAACACAACGCAAGCTGCCCAACTCAAGCAAGCCATTGATACTCCAAGGTATTCTTATCCTGGAGCGGCTCTCACACCTACCGGCTGACGCCGATTACGGTCAATTTGACGCTTCTGATAAACGCTGACGTGACAGCATCCGCAACTGGAGCATCAGCAGAAGCATAGCGCTCAGGAAAACCACACCGCCTGTCGGCCAACTGCGAAAGTGGATAGCCGTAGCCAGACCGACAAGCACAACCCAGGTAGCAAACAACATCAGGATGTCGAGCGCAGCGAGATGCGACTGCGCTCGCGTCATCCCAATCACGACCAGCGTTGCCACAAGACTGGATAGCGTCCAGGCCAGCGCAAGGCCGACGAGCCCCATAACTGGCATCAGAAAAATATTCAGCACCACATTGGCAAGTAAGCCAACCAAAGCCGCAGCCACTGCCTTGAGCGAAACAGCAGAAACAGCGCACAGCTTAAATAACAGAATTGCCGACAAAGCAAAGGGCAACTGCAACGCACCAAACTTGAGTATCCCAACCAACCGCTGAGCCGCCAAGGGGTCATCAAGAGAACTTGAAGCGGCGTAAACAACGGGCTCAGCGAATACGAAAACAGCTGCGATTGCTATCGCGCTACCCCAACTTCCTAGCACCAGAGAAACAAACAAATCGTCTCTCACCCGAGCCTTCAATCCCAGCGCCACAACCTTGCTCATATAGGGCACGAAGACCGCCGTCATCAGAGCGGCGCCCAGTAGAGAAGATATCTGCACCAGCTTGCTGCCCAGGGCCCAGATAGAAAGCGTACCAACACCAATCTGGCCAGCGAACCAATAGTTCATCGGCACTGCAGCCCCGGTGAGAAGAGCACACAGCACAAGCCATTTGCAGTTACCCAGCATGCGATCCTCGTCACGCAACACGCTCAGAGAGCCGGGAAGCAGGCTGAACCCGTAACGCTTGAGAAACAACGCCAGCAAAAGCAAATTGGCTAACTGACCTACTGCCATACCCGTCATCGCAGCACTGATGACTCCCCTCTCGCCCGCAAAAAGGACAAACCCCACAACCACCAGTGGCACCAACAGCTGTGCAAACGCAGCCATAACCGGCCGCCCATGCGAATTCAAAATACTGTTGCCTACGACTATCACACCGGAAAAAATCAGCAGCAAAAGAGCAACCGGGAACAACTGCATCGTCAGGCGAACATCCCCTTCGGGGGAAAAAACCGAGAAGATATTCCTTGCGAATAGCAGCAGGAATGCACCCACCAGCATGAATAGCAACAGAGTGAAGGATGTTGTACCCGCCAATAGCCGCTGAATCTGCAGACGATCAGAAAGACGGGATATCCGAGTAGACAAAGCGTCACCCAGTGGCATGGATAGAAGACCGGTGAAAAAAGTGGGTAGCATAATTGCCAGGTAGTAACTGTCCAGCGAAGCACCGAAACCAACGCGATCAATAAGCAGCAAATCACGGACCAGCAAGCCCAAAAAACCCACTAGCGAAACAAGCATGACCAGCACCCCCGTCCCAGCGGCGCGGGATGCGCTGGGTGCAGCGAGCAACGACTCGGCAGCAACGGAGGAACCTGTCGCATCCGTCCTAGGAGCCCCGAAACGCGAAATCATCCGATCAGAAAACATGGCCCAACCACAGGCACCTGCGAGCAAGAACACGAACCACTGACCGTAACGCACCCGATGCAGGGTACCCATGTTGGGACTAACAAAGGTGTTGACCACCAACACCACTCCCGCAACCACAAGACAAACGAGTAAAGGCCTGCTCATTCGATAACGCAGAATAAACAGGACGCCAGGGAAGAAGATATAGAACATCAGGGTCTCAAGCGCGCCGATAACTCTTGGCAGAGAGAGCTTTTCCACCCAAAAGTCCGGGAAAGGAGCAAACAACCCAACTACTAGCGCCCTAGGGAGGTAGGCAAGAACTTGCTCGGCACTCTGAAGCTTGATATCTCCATCCACGATAGAGCCAGCTTCGACAGAATTACCGTAGTTAACAAAGTGAGTACGCACCGCAGACACCTTCTTCAAAAGGGAGTCTAAGTGGGTGGGCAAATAATCTGACTGCTGCCATTGCCAGTCGCCTAGAAAATTGCCTTCCGCATCACGCATATCCTGATCGATCAAAGCATTGTTTGACGGAATCACAGTCATTAGGAGCAAGCCGAGACAGATCAGCCAGAAAACTCTACCCCCCCCAAAAAAAATCCTTTTCTTTCGCCATACCAAAGACACCAAAAACAAGCACATAAACGCACAGAAAAAAGCCACCCAGTAGATGAGCACCAAGTGCGGGCGCATGATCGCAACCAAACCAAGACCGAGCAAAAACAAAATCGAATTCAGCAGTAGGCGCCACCACCCCAAAGAATCGAGACATTTCAAAAAGGCCAGCAAGGCAAGCAGAAAGCCTGCAATTGCAAAGGAATCTTTATGATTCTGGCCAAACCAGACCAGTGCCGATGGAAAAACAAGGAAGAAGAAGCCAGCAACGAGTCCAGCGTACACCCCCCCTCGAGAGGGAAGGACCTGCAAAGCGATGAGCAGAACCAATACAGCCCCCATAGCGTGAAAGGCTGAAGTCAAGGGTAAAAAAAATGCTGGTTCCGGCCCCAGAAAGGCGTATACCCCAGCGAGAAGCCCCACGTTCCCTGTAGCGGAACCCGATGGCATCAGACGCCACTCACCCCACCCAAGCGCCCGAATGCGCTCGGCCATAGCAACCGCAGTGTCATGGAAGTAGATTGCATCGTCTCGCATCAGACCGTGACCTGCATGCATACCCGGCATCATAGGTAACACTAGCTTCTGTAGGACCAAACCAACCGCAATCGAATAAATAAAACAAACCACCCAAACCCAAAATACCGCTCGCCCGGAAACCAAGGAACCCCCTCAACCAATAGAACCAACACAAAAATTAATAACACAGATTATTTGCTTTCGGAACACCCTACAAAAACCACAAGACATAAATTTCAAGATGAACTTAATTAACAAAATAACCATAGCAATGTAAAACAACAGAACCACAAAAAAATATTTTTTAAATCACGAAACCACACTCAACTCCAACTAAAAGCAAAGACAAGCAACCCATAAAAACCCGGAAAATCGAATCCTTAAAAAAAGAAAAAACAACCACCATAAAACCACCCCCAACCAGAAGAAATAATACTAGCCATAACAAAACCACCCAAGCCTTAAAATCATAAAACACACTTACAACGAACCAAGCTTCACACTCACACACCTTCAAAAACTCAGGAAACTACTAAATCAGCAAAGAACGCGCTTAAAACTGCAACGATTACACTGACACATGCAAGCCGCAATTTGATCCCCGCTTCTCCACAGAAAATCCGTGTTCCGGTCGGATATTTTCGAACTACCACCAAGAAAACAATCACTCTTCTTATCCACACCGCACGACAGGACAACTGCCCGCTATATTCACTTGAGACGAAATGAAATAGCACTGCACAGCAACTTCCACAGATCGACCTCTCAACCCACAGCACTGAATCAGCCGACATCGGCCTGACAACATGCGAAGTGCACACGATGTCACCCTCCGCTGGGCAGAACATTGGTGCAATGGGCAACGCTACCACTGGAATACATAACGCTATAGAAGAGCACAATAACCGTGCACCCCGCCCAAACAGACCTGATTGCTATCACTGAAAAGCACGTTACGAAATACGAAGGGACCGCCGTTCTTCAGCCACTAACAGAACCCTACCTATTAGAAACCCAGCATAAGAGTTCGACTGACTTGACCTATATGCGCAAGCATAGCAATAAGCGACTCGATTACAACCAGAGCAAGTACGATGGCGTAACACACCACCCGAGGGTGAAGTTTCTACACCTAAAACAAGCAGCAATAAACCAAAGACCGCCAGCGTCATTCATAAGCAATTGAAAGTAAAAATACTAACGCCTGACACGACGCCGTGATAAAAGCAGAGAGAGGGGGAATGGCTATTGACAATTCCATTAAATCCGAGCGCTTTCGCCCATGCCCGAACAACAAAAAAAGCAAAAATTAGCAACGCATACTAGCAACTTAAGAAGCCGTATTATGCCATAACACTAACGCGAAGCCAGACCAACACGACAAGGGCAGCAATATAAAAATGGCCACCAGAACCACAAAAACCTCACTACGACGCCTCAGGCTTCGTCACTCATCTTCATTGACTCGGTCCCGCAACTCTTTCCCGGGCTTGAAATGCGGCACAAATTTCCCATCCAGCGTGACGGAGTCACCAGTCTTAGGGTTACGACCCACGCGCGGTGCACGGTAGTGTAGCGAGAAGCTGCCAAAGCCGCGGATCTCGATACGATCCCCAGTAGACAACGCCTGCGACATTTGCTCAAGCATGGTCTTGATCGCTAACTCGACATCCTTTGACGAGAGCTGCCCCTGATGGGTGACGATGCGCTCGATCAACTCCGACTTGGTCATGGTTTTCCCTTCTTTTTCAAGCGGCTAGATCACTAGATAGACAGGTTTTAGCACGCCTCGCCAGATTTGAACAGCCTATAAAACAACACCTTAGCAATTTTCAGGCACAAAAAAGGGCGACCGAAGTCGCCCTTTTTCTCTGGATTAACCGAACTTAGTTCTGTTTTTCCATTTGCGCGCGGAGCAGATCACCTAAGGTGGTCGGACCAGCAGTTTCGACTTCCTGCTTGCGCATTTCTTTGATGGCTTCTTTTTCGTCTTCAACGTCTTTCGACTTGACCGACAAGCTGATTACGCGGCTCTTACGGTCAACGCTGATGATCTTGGCCTCAACTTCTTCGCCTTCTTTCAGTACGTTGCGCGCGTCTTCAACGCGGTCACGGCTGATTTCGGAGGCTTTCAGAGTGGCTTCGATGCCATCGGCCAGGGTGATGATCGCGCCCTTGGCGTCAACTTCTTTAACGATGCCGCGCACGATGGTGCCTTTATCGTTAACAGCAACGTAGTCGGAGAACGGATCTTCTTCCAGCTGCTTGATGCCGAGGGAAATGCGCTCACGCTCCGGATCAACGGAGAGGATAACGGTTTCCAGCTCGTCGCCCTTCTTGAAGCGGCGTACAGCTTCTTCGCCTACTTCGTTCCAGGAGATGTCGGACAGGTGAACGAGGCCGTCGATGCCGCCATCCAGACCAATGAAGATACCGAAATCGGTGATCGACTTGATGGTGCCGGAGATCTTGTCGCCCTTGTTGAACTGACCGGAGAAATCTTCCCACGGGTTAGTTTTGCACTGCTTGATACCCAGGGAGATACGACGACGCTCTTCGTCGATATCCAGAACCATAACTTCCACTTCGTCGCCGACGTTAACGACTTTCGAAGGATGGATGTTCTTGTTGGTCCAATCCATTTCGGATACGTGCACCAGGCCTTCCACGCCTTCTTCCAGCTCTGCGAAGCAGCCGTAGTCGGTCAGGTTGGTTACGCGCGCAGTAACACGGGTGTCCTGCGGGTAACGCGCCTTGATGGCAACCCATGGATCTTCGCCCAGCTGCTTGAGGCCGAGGGAAACACGGTTACGCTCGCGATCGTACTTGAGGATCTTGACGTCGATTTCATCGCCAACGTTGACGATTTCCGACGGATGCTTGATACGCTTCCAAGCCATGTCGGTGATGTGCAGCAGGCCGTCGACGCCACCCAGATCCACGAACGCGCCGTAGTCGGTGAGGTTCTTGACGATACCTTTGACTTGCTGACCTTCCTGCAGGGATTCCAGCAGAGCTTCGCGCTCGGCGCTGTTCTCGGCTTCCAGCACGCTGCGGCGGGAAACGACAACGTTGTTGCGCTTCTGGTCCAGCTTGATGACTTTGAACTCGAGTTCTTTGCCTTCCAGGTGAGTGGTATCACGCACCGGACGGACATCGACCAAGGAACCTGGGAGGAACGCACGGATGCCGTTAACGTCGACAGTGAAGCCGCCCTTAACCTTACCGTTGATAACGCCCGTAACCACTTCCTCAGCGGCGAAAGCTGCTTCCAGAACGATCCAGCACTCGGCACGCTTGGCTTTTTCGCGGGACAGCTTGGTTTCACCAAAGCCATCTTCAACCGCGTCCAGGGCAACGTGAACTTCGTCACCGACCTTGATGGTCAGCTCGCCAGCGTCGTTGTGGAACTGCTCCAGCGGGATGAGGCCTTCGGACTTCAAACCAGCGTGGACGGTTACCCAACCAGCTTGGTAATCGATGTCGACGATGATAGCGGTGATGATCGAGCCAGCCTGAAGGTTCAGGGTTTTTAGGCTTTCTTCAAACAGTTCAGCAAAGCTTTCGCTCATTTTAATTCCTGTTGATTCAGGGCGGGGAATCCGCCCAAACCACACTCCAGACAATGTGGGTACGTTTATATAAAAAGAAGCAATCGGGTCGAGGACTGGGTTCCCGAAAGCTTCCTTGGCGAGCTGGTCAGCTTAAAGCAGCTGTAGCTCTGGTCATCCAGCGAGGTCGCGATTGGCGACTTCACTGAGAATTCGTTCAAGCACTTGTTCGATGGAGAGTTCAGTGGAATCCAGCTGGATCGCATCGGCTGCCGGCTTGAGCGGCGCTACTGTACGCTGGGTATCGCGCTCGTCGCGCGCCTGAATCTCATCAAGAAGACTCGCGAGATTAACATCATCGCCCTTGGCCTTCAACTGCAAGTAGCGGCGACGGGCACGCTCCTCGGCACTGGCGGTGAGGAAAACCTTCAACGGCGCATCGGGAAATACCACCGTACCCATGTCGCGACCATCGGCGACCAGACCCGGCATTTCCTGAAATGCCTGCTGACGCTGCAACAGCGCTTCACGCACGGCAGACAGCGAAGCCACCTGCGAAGCACCGGCGCCAACCTGCTCGTTGCGGATCAGGTCAGTGACCTCTTCGCCTTCAAGAATGATGCGCTGACCATGACCATCACCCGCAGCGATGAACTGCACATCCAGATGTGCGGCGAGCAGCTTCATGGCTTCTTCATTGGTCAGATCAACACCGTGATTGCCGGCAGCAAACGCCAGCAGACGGTAAAGCGCCCCCGAATCAAGCAGGTTCCAACCCAGCTGTTTGGCCAGCAGGCCGGCAATGGTGCCCTTGCCCGAGCCGCTTGGCCCGTCGATGGTGATAACCGGTGCGACGATCATGCCTTGCCCTCCTCGGCCACACGGATGCCAACCTGAGCCGACAGCGCGAGGAAGTTGGGGAACGAAGTGGCGACGTTGGCACAATCATGAATGCGGATCGGCGCAGTGGCGCGCAGCGATGCAACGCTGAACGACATGGCGATGCGGTGATCGCCATGCGCCCAGACTTCGCCACCACCGATGCTGCCACCTTCGATGATGATGCCATCGGGCGTTGGCTCGGCCTTGACGCCCAGAGCAATCAAGCCATCAGCCATCACCTGAATCCGGTCGGATTCCTTGACCCGTAGCTCTTCGGCGCCACGCAGCACGGTGCGCCCTTCAGCCACAGCCGCAGCGACGAACAGTACCGGGAACTCATCAATAGCCAAAGGCACCAGATCTTCCGGGATATCGATACCTTTCAGCTTGGCACTGCGCACACGGATATCAGCCACGGTTTCGCCGCCCACCTCACGCTGATTTTCCAGGGTAATGTCGCCGCCCATCAGCTTGAGGATATCGATGACGCCGGTACGGGTCGGGTTGATGCCAACGTGCTCAAGTACCAATTCCGAGTCTTCGGCAATACTGCCGGCGACCAGGAAGAATGCCGCCGAGGAAATATCCGCCGGCACCTCGATATGGGTCGCGCTAAGTTTGTGACCCGACTCGACGCTCGCCGTGCTGCCCTCCACCGTTACCGGGTAACCGAAGCCGCGCAGCATACGCTCAGTGTGGTCACGGGTTGGCGCCGGCTCAGTCACCGAGGTACGGCCAGCAGCGTAGAGACCCGCCAGCAGCAGGCAGGACTTGACCTGAGCACTGGCCATCGGCATTTCGTAGTCCATCCCGGTCAGGCGCTGGCCACCCTTGATCATCAGCGGCGGACGACCTTCCGGGGCAGTTTCAATCACCGCGCCCATCTCGCGCAGCGGCTTGGCCACGCGATTCATCGGCCGCTTGGACAGCGAGGCATCACCGGTCAGCGTGGTGTCGAACGACTGAGCCGCCAACAAACCAGAAAGCAGACGCATCGAGGTGCCGGAGTTGCCCATGTACAGCGGACCAGCGGGCGCCTTCAGACCATTCAGGCCAACCCCGTGAATGGTCACGCGACCATGATGCGGGCCTTCGATGACCACGCCCATGTCGCGGAACGCCTGCAGAGTTGCCAGGGCATCTTCACCTTCCAGGAAGCCCTCGACGTGCGTAGTGCCTTCAGCCAAGGAGCCAAGCATGATCGAGCGGTGGGAGATGGACTTGTCGCCCGGTACACGAATACGCCCGGAGAGTTTGCCACCAGGATTAGCCAGAAAAACCAGATCATTCGAATGCATAGCGTCCACATAGGCCCTGCGGGCCAGAATTTTGCCGAAATGCTCACGGGCCACGCGGGCGCGGGTGAATACGCCCAGCAATTGATGCCCATCCCCAGCGTCGACCGCGTCGCGCAAGGCGTCGAGGTCGTCGCGAAATACATCCAGCGTACGCAGCACCGCCTCGCGATTGGCGAGAAAGATGTCGTGCCACATCACCGGATCACTACCGGCGATCCGCGTGAAATCGCGGAAGCCGCCAGCGGCGTAACGAAATATCTCCAGGTTCTCACTGCGCTTGGCCAATGAGTCGACCAGGGTAAAAGCCAGCAAATGCGGCAGATGACTGGTCGCAGCCAGCACCTGATCGTGATGCTCGACCTCCATATGCTCAACATCCGCACCCAGCTCGCGCCACAGGGCGTCGACCAATGCCAGAGCCGCATCATCACTCTGCTCGCAGGGCGTAAGGATGACCTTATGGCGGCGGAACAACTGTGCATTAGACGCCTCCACCCCGCTCTGCTCAGAGCCGGCAATTGGATGCCCAGGCACAAAGCGCACTGCCTTGCCGGTAAAGGCCAGGCGCGCCGCGCGCACCACACTGCCTTTGGCACTACCCACATCAGTTAGCACCGCAGTACCCAGATCAAGCTTGGCCAGCTCGCTCAGTAGCTTCTCCATGGCAAGGATAGGTACCGCCAACTGGATCACGTCAGCACCGTGACAGGCGGCAAGCAGATCAACTTCGCAGCGATCAACTACACCCAACTCAACGGCCAACCGACGCGACTCCGAGTCGAGATCGACCCCGATCACTTCGCGAAACAGGTGTCGTTCACGTAAACCCTTGGCAAAGGAGCCGCCAATCAAGCCCAGGCCGACAACCACCAGGCGGCCGAGCTTAGGGGCGGCAGGTTGCATCTGAGTGACAGCAGGTTTGGCTTCACTCACGCGCTCAGCACCTTGGCAAGGGCGTCGAGGAAGCGCGCGTTTTCGGCAGGCAGACCAATCGACACCCGCAGGAAATTTGGCATGCCATAACCGGCCACGGGGCGCACGATCACGCCGGCACGCAGCAGTGCCTGGTTAATCGCGGCGGTATCACGGCCAAAGTCCACGGCGATAAAATTGCCTTTCGAGGGTATCCAGCTCAGACCCAACTCGCGCAGGCCAGCTTCCAGCTGCGCCATGCCGGCATCATTGAGCTGACGGCTTTGCGCCAGGTAATCGGCATCATCCAGTGCCGCACAGGCCGCGGCCAGGGCGAGGCTGTTGACATTGAATGGCTGGCGTACACGGTTGAGCACATCGGCGATCTGCGCCGAACTGAGCGCATAACCAACGCGCAGCGCCGCCAGGCCATAGGCCTTGGAGAACGTGCGCGAGACCAGCAGGTTGTCATAGCGCGCCAGGTACTTGAGGCCGTCCGGCAGCTCATCACCTTCGGCGAACTCGATATAAGCCTCATCCAGTACCACCAGCACATTGCCGGGTACGCGAGCGAGAAAACGCTCCAGCGCGTCGGGGCCGAACCAGGTGCCTGTCGGGTTGTTCGGATTGGCGATAAACACCACGCGGGTGTGTTCATCGATGGCCGCCAGCATGGCTTCCAGGTCGTGACCGTAGTCCTTGGCCGGCACCACTTTGCCCTGAGCACCTACGGCCTGGGTCGAGATGGGGTAAACGGCAAAGGCGTACTGGCTAAACACAGCGTTCAGACCAGGGGCCAGATAAGCGCGGGCGACCAGATCGAGAATGTCGTTGGAGCCATTGCCCAGCGTAACCTGATTGAGTTGCACGCCGCAGCGCGCAGCCAGGCGACTTTTCAGCTCGAAGCCATTGCCATCGGGGTAACGGGTCAGTTCGGCCAACTCGCTGCGAATCGCTTCCAACGCCTTGGGGCTTGGGCCTAGCGGATTCTCGTTGCTGGCCAGCTTGACGATGCTGGCCGGATCCAGATCCAGCTCACGGGCCAGCTCATCCACCGGCTTACCCGGCACATAGGGCGACAGCTGCTGTACGCCTGGCTGGGCCAAGGCGAGGAAATCGGTCATAGCAAAGCCTCACGCTTAAAGCCGCAAGCCTCAAGTACAGCCCGGCGTCGATGCGCGTGTAGCTTGAGACCTGAGGCGTGCCGCAGCAGTTTTAAAGTACCGCTTTCGGGTAGGAGCCCAGCACCTTGAGCGCCACGGCTTCCTGATTGATCTTTTCCAGCACGTCCTTGATCAGCGGATCGCGGTGGTGACCAACGAAGTCGATAAAGAACACGTAGGTCCACTTGCCGCTGCGCGACGGGCGGGTTTCGATGCGAGTCAGGTCGATACCGTTGTTGTGGAACGGCACCAGCAGTTCATGCAGTGCACCCGGCTTGTTGCGCATGGAGACGATGACCGAGGTCTTGTCGTCGCCAGTCGGTGGTACTTCCTGGCTGCCGATGATCAAGAAGCGCGTGGAGTTGTCCGGACGGTCTTCGATCTTCTCCGCCAGCTTGGTCAGGCCGTACAGGCTGGCGGCCATATCGCCGGCAATCGCCGCACTGTTCCACTCGCTTTTCACCCGCTTGGCTGCATCGGCGTTGCTCGATACTGCCACGCGCTCAACATTCGGGTAGTGCGCATCCAGCCACTTGCGGCACTGGGCCAGGGACTGAGCGTGGGAATAGATGCGGGTGATCTTGTCAGTCTTGGTGGTTTCACCGACCAGCAGGTGATGGTGAATGCGCAGCTCAACTTCGCCGCAGATGACCATGTCGTGTTCGAGGAAGCTGTCGAGGGTGTGGTTGATCGCGCCTTCAGTGGAGTTTTCCACCGGCACCACGCCGAAGTTCACCGCACCAGCGGCCACCTCACGGAACACCTCATCGATAGCCGCCATCGGCACGCTGATCACCGCGTGACCGAAATGCTTCATCGCTGCCGCCTGGGAGAACGTGCCTTCCGGGCCGAGGTACGCAACCTTTAGCGGGTTTTCCAGCGCCAAGCAGGAGGACATGATTTCGCGAAACAACCGCGCCATTTCCTCATTGCCCAGCGGACCCTGGTTGCGCTCCATGATGCGTTTAAGCACCTGAGCCTCGCGCTCCGGGCGATAGAACACTGGCTTCTCGCCTTCCGGCAGGGCCTTCATCTTCACCCGCGCGACTTCTTCAGCGCAGCTAGCACGATCACTGATCAGCTCGAGAATTCTCTCATCAAGGTTATCGATGCGCAGACGCAAGGCCTGTAATTCCTGTTCGGACATTAGCCGTGCTCCTTCTCGAATTCCGCCATATAGGCCACCAGCGCTTCAACGGCATCCAAGCCCACGGCGTTATAGATGGAAGCACGCATGCCGCCGACCGAACGGTGGCCTTTCAGGTTGAGCAAGCCACGTGCATCGGCACCGGCAAGGAACGGTTTATCCAGTTTCTCGTCGGCCAGGCGGAACGGCACGTTCATCCAAGAGCGGGCATTCACAGCAATCGGGTTGCTGTAGAAATCACTGGTATCAATGGCTTTGTACAGCAGGTCTTTCTTGGCGCGGTTGATCCGCTCCATGGCGGCCACCCCGCCCTGCTCTTTCAGCCACTCGAACACCAGGCCGGACAGGTACCAGGAGAAGGTCGCCGGGGTGTTGTACATCGAGCCGTTATCGGCCGCGATCTTGTAATTGAGCATGGTCGGGCAGACGCTGCGGGCACGGCCGAGCAGGTCCTCACGAACGATGGTCACCACTAGGCCGCTGGGGCCGATGTTCTTCTGCGCGCCGGCGTAGATCAGGCCGAACTTCGACACATCGATCGGCCGCGAAAGGATGTCGGAAGACATATCCGCCACCAGCGGCACGTCACCGACTTCGGGAATCCAGTCGAACTGCAGACCGCCGATGGTTTCGTTGCTGGCGTAGTGCAGGTAGGCGGCGCCTTTCGACAGCTGCCACTCGTTCTGCCCAGGAATGGCGAAATAGTCGTAAGCCTTGGCGCTGGCGGCGACATTGATGTTGCCGTAGCGGCTGGCTTCTTCGATGCTTTTCTTCGACCAGATACCGGTGTCGATATAGTCGGCAACGCCGTCTTCGGGCAGCAGATTGAGCGGGATTTCAGCGAACTGCTGGCTGGCCCCGCCCTGCAGGAACAGCACCTTGTAGTCGGAAGGAATTTCCATCAGGTCGCGCAGATCCTGCTCGGCCTTTTCCGCGATGGCGGTGTACTCATCGCTGCGATGGCTCATCTCCATCACCGACAGGCCTTTACCCTGCCAATCGAGGAGCTCCGCCTGGGCGCGTTGCAGAACAGCTTCAGGAAGCGCGGCCGGGCCGGCGCAGAAGTTAAAGGCTCGCTTGCTCACATCCACTCTCGCTCAAAAATGGTGGGCGGGCTGGCATTGCCACCAGCCGCCAAATCCTACGCCGTCAGGGGCGAGCGCACTCACCCCGACAGATCACTCTTCGCTGATCGGGCTTTCGTCAGCGGTAGCATCGGGTGCATCAACTGCATCCTCGACTACGCCTTCAACACCCTCTTCGCCTTCCAGCAGCTCTTCGTCGTCTTCCGCCGAAGGCTCCTGCACCCGCTCAAGGCCGACCAGGGTTTCATCCTTAGCCAGCTTGATCAGGGTCACGCCCTGGGTGTTACGGCCGAGGCTGGAGACTTCGCTGACACGGGTACGTACCAGGGTGCCCTGATCAGAAATCAGCATGATTTCCTCGCCTTCAAGCACCTGCACAGCGCCGACCAGCTTGCCGTTACGCTCGTTGCTGACCATGGCGATCACGCCCTGGCCGCCACGACCGCGACGTGGGAACTCAGCCATAGCGGTGCGCTTGCCGTAGCCACGCTCGGAGGCGGTGAGAATCTGCGCTTCAGCTTCAGGAATCAGCATGGAGATGATTTCCTGGCCTTCCGGCAGACGCATACCACGCACGCCGCGAGCGGTACGGCCCATGGTGCGTACTTTGCTTTCTTTAAAGCGAATAACCTTACCGCCGTCGGAGAACATCATCACTTCGCACGCACCATTGGTGATGGCGGCGGAGATGAGGGTGTCATCTTCGTCCAGCTTGAGGGCGATCAGGCCCGAGCTGCGTGGACGGCTGAACTGCACCAGCGGAGTTTTCTTCACCGTGCCTTTGGCCGTGGCCATAAAGATGTAGGCACCGGTCGGTTCATCCGGGGTTTCGTCGTCCGCTTCATCGCCTTCGGCCAGGTCTTCGACTTCCTCAACCTCAACCACTACACCTTCGATATCGTCCTGCTCGTCGCCTTCCGGCGCCTGCTGTCGCAGGGCTTCCAGGTCGACCTGAAGCATCGCGGTGATGCGCTCCCCCTCACCCAGCGGTAACAGGTTGACCAGCGGACGACCACGGGCGGCACGGGAGGCTTCAGGGATTTCGTAGGTTTTCAGCCAGTACACCTTGCCCTTGCTGGAGAACAGCAACAGGGTGGCATGGCTATTGGCGACCAGCAGATGCTCGATGTAGTCCTCATCCTTGATCCCGGTTGCCGATTTACCTTTACCGCCACGACGCTGCGCCTGGTAGGCGGTCAACGGTTGCGACTTGGCATAACCGGTGTGAGAGATGGTGACCACACGCTCTTCTTCGGTGATCAGGTCGGCCAGGCTCAGGTCCAGACGATTGTCGAGAATCTCGGTGCGGCGCTTGTCGCCAAACTCGGTCTTGACCGCTTCCAGCTCCTCGCGGATCACTTCCATCAGGCGCGTAGCGCTGGTGAGGATGCGGATCAGCTCGCCGATCTGGGTGAGAATTTCCTGGTATTCAGCCAGCAGTTTTTCATGCTCAAGACCGGTCAGGCGGTGCAGACGCAACTCAAGGATGGCCTGGGCCTGTTCCGGCGAGAGGAAATACTTGCCGTCACGCAGACCGTATTGCGGATCGAGATCGTCCGGACGGCAGGCATCGGCACCGGCGCGCTCAACCATGGTTTCCACAGCGCTGGATTCCCAAGGCGTGGCAATCAGCGCCAGCTTGGCTTCAGCCGGGGTCGGCGATGCTTTGATCAGGGCGATGACAGGGTCGATGTTGGACAGAGCAACTGCCTGACCTTCAAGGATATGGCCACGTTCACGGGCCTTGCGCAGCTCGAATACGGTGCGGCGGGTGACCACTTCACGGCGGTGCAGAATAAAGGCTTCGAGCATGTCCTTGAGATTCAGGACTTTCGGCTGGCCGTCGATCAACGCCACTACGTTGATGCCAAACACGCACTGCATCTGGGTCTGGGCGTAGAGGTTGTTGAGCACCACTTCTGGCACTTCACCGCGACGCAGCTCGATCACGATGCGCATGCCGTCCTTGTCGGACTCATCGCGCAGCTCAGTAATGCCTTCGAGCTTCTTCTCTTTAACCAGCTCGGCGATCTTCTCGATCAGGCGCGCCTTGTTTAGCTGATACGGCAGCTCGCTAACGATGATCTGCTGACGGCCACCGACCTTATCGATGTCTTCGATAATCGCCCGGGCACGCATATAGATGCGGCCACGGCCGGTGCGGTAAGCCTCGATGATGCCGGCGCGACCGTTGATGATCGCCGCAGTCGGGAAGTCAGGACCGGGGATGTACTGCATCAACTCATCGACAGTCAGCTCGCCGTTGTCGATCAGCGCCAGACAACCATTGATCACTTCTGTGAGGTTGTGCGGCGGAATATTGGTGGCCATGCCCACGGCGATACCGCTGGAGCCGTTGACCAACAAGTTGGGCACCTTAGTCGGCATAACCGCCGGGATCATCTCGGTGCCGTCGTAGTTCGGCACCCAATCCACGGTTTCTTTGTGCAGGTCAGCCAGCAGCTCATGGGCCAGCTTGGTCATGCGCACTTCGGTGTATCGCATGGCGGCCGCGTTATCGCCGTCCACCGAGCCAAAGTTACCCTGGCCGTCGACCAGCAGGTAGCGCAGCGAGAATGGCTGCGCCATCCGTACGATGGTGTCGTACACCGCCGTATCACCGTGCGGGTGATACTTACCGATTACGTCACCGACCACACGGGCGGACTTCTTGTATGCCTTGTTCCAGTCGTTGCCCAGCTCACTCATGGCAAACAGCACACGGCGGTGCACGGGCTTCAAGCCATCACGTGCATCCGGCAGTGCGCGCCCCACGATTACGCTCATCGCGTAATCGAGGTAGGACTGCTTGAGTTCGTCTTCAATATTGACCGGGAGGATTTCTTTGGCCAGTTCGCCCATGAGTAGCCTTGTTCCTTTTTCTGGTGAAACTCCGCGCCGCTCGTCCTGAGTGGTGTGGAGCCTGTCGCCGAGCCTTGAGGCTCATAGCGACTCACGACAAATCAATAAGTTATGCCATGTATCTGCGCAGGTAAGAGGCCCATAACGAGCACCCCCGAAAACCGCCGGAGCTTACCACAATCACCGCGGCGCACCTATCCCCAGCAGCAGCCTGCCGACCAGCCATGCGTACTCGTTGAAAAACTCAATGCAGACGCTTGCGGCACATCAACTGCGCCATTTTTTCCGCATCAGGACGATCAACCACACCCTTCTCGGTGACGATAAAGTCGATCAGGTCCGCCGGGGTCACATCGAACACCGGGTTAAGCGCCTCTATCCCGCCAGCAATGCGCTTGCCGCCCAGCTCCAGCAGCTCATCAGGGGCGCGTTCTTCCAGCACGATGTCGTCACCGTGCTCCATGGCCATATCAATGGTTGAGCTGGGCGCAACCACCATAAAGCGCACACCGTGGTGCATGGCATTCACCGCCAGCTGATAGGTGCCGATCTTGTTGGCCACATCACCGTTTGCGGCAATGCGGTCCGCCCCGACGATGACCCAGGTGATGCCGCGGGTTTTCATCAGGTGCGCCGCCGCAGAATCGACATTCACTGTCACGGGAATACCATCCGCTGCCAGCTCCCAGGCCGTCAGGCGCGAACCCTGCAGCCAAGGGCGGGTTTCATCGGCGTACACCCGCTCAAGCAAACCATCATGGAAGGCCGCACGAATCACCCCCAGCGCCGTACCGAAGCCGCCAGTCGCCAAAGCGCCGGCATTGCAGTGGGTCAGCAAGTTCTGCTGATTGCCTTGGTGCTTGCGGATCAGATCGACGCCCAGCTGGGCCATGGTCAGGTTGGCTTCGCGATCGCTTTGATGAATGCCAATGGCTTCGGCCTCCAGCAGCACCAGCGGATCGTCATGGCTTTTCAGCCGCCGCAGCCGATCGCGCATGCGATCAAGCGCCCAGAACAGATTGACCGCTGTCGGCCGCGAAGCAGCCAACAGGTCAAAGTCTGCCTCCAGCAACGTGCGCCAGTCGCCGCCCGCCTGCAGACGAGCCCGCACAGCCAACACAATTGCATAAGCCGCGCTGATGCCGATGGCCGGCGCACCGCGCACCACCATACTGCGAATCGCCTCGGCGACATCCGCCGCCGAGTGGTAGCTCAGCCAGGTTTCCTCGAAAGGCAGCGCGCGCTGATCGAGCAGGTGCAGAGCGCCGTCACGCCACTCAATGGCCCTGACCTTCTCTGCCGCTAGCAATTGCTCGCGCATGACACACCTCCGCCGGAAAAAGCCGACCATTATACGCACACCGCCTAGCGCATCGCGCCAACAGCCCAGCACATAAAGCGCGTGCAGCTTCAAGCCTAGGGCGTTCCCCTATAAACTCGCCATTTTACTGACTGCCGGAAGCCTCCCCATGCCACAAGCCCCACTCGACCTACTGCTGCTGCCCACCTGGCTGGTCCCGGTCGAGCCTGCTGGCGTGGTGCTGCTGGAGCATGGCCTGGGTATTCGTGACGGACGCATCGCGCTGATCGCCCCGCGCGCCGAAGCTCTCAAGCACGGCGCCTTGCAGGTTCTTGAGCTACCCGGCCGCTTACTGACACCGGGACTGGTGAATGCCCACGGGCACGCGGCGATGACCTTGTTTCGCGGCCTGGCCGATGACTTGCCGCTGATGACATGGCTGGAGCAGCACATCTGGCCGGCCGAGGCCAAGTGGGTCAACGAGCAGTTTGTTCAGGACGGCACCGAGCTAGCCATCGCCGAACAGCTCAAGGGCGGCATCACCTGCTTCTCCGACATGTACTTCTTCCCGGAAACCGCCAGCCAGGTGGTGCACAACAGCGGTATCCGCGCACAGATCACCATTCCGGTGCTGGATTTCCCGATTCCTGGCGCCCGCGACGCTGACGAGGCGCTGCGCAAAGGCCTGACGCTGCTCGACGATCTCAAACACCACCCGCGCCTGAGCGTGGCTTTTGGCCCGCATGCACCCTATACGGTGAGCGACGACAAGCTGGAAAACATCCGCATGCTCGCCGAAGAGCTGGACGCCGGCATCCACATGCACGTGCACGAAACCGCTTTTGAAGTGCAGCAGAGCGTGGAGCAGCGCGGCGAACGGCCACTGGCCCGGCTGGCGCGCCTCGACCTGCTCGGCCCGCGCTTCCAGGCTGTGCACATGACCCAGATAAATGATGAAGACCTGGCCCTGCTGGTGGAAAGTAACAGCAGCGTGATCCACTGCCCGGAATCCAACCTCAAGCTGGCCTGCGGCTTCTGCCCCGTGGAAAAGCTCTGGCAGGCCGGAGTCAACGTAGCCATCGGCACCGATGGCGCAGCCAGCAATAACGATCTCGACCTGCTCGGCGAAACCCGCACCGCTGCCCTGCTGGCCAAAGCCGTAGCGGGTTCGGCAACGGCACTAAACGCCCATAACGCGCTACGCATGGCCACGCTGAACGGCGCACGCGCTTTGGGCCTGGACGAGCAGATCGGCTCACTGGAACTGGGCAAGGCTGCCGATATAGCCGTGTTCAACCTCTCCGGCCTGGCCCAGCAACCGGTCTATGACCCGGTTTCGCAACTGATCTATGCCGGCGGCCGCGCATGCATCGAACACCTATGGGTTGGCGGCAAGCAACTGCTGGACGCCGGTCAACTGACACGCCTGGACGAACAACGGATCATCGCCAACGCCCGCGCCTGGGGGGCGAAAATCGCCGGGAAATAGCTGCAAGCCCAGAAAATGTGGGCACTGCGACAAACTGACATACATTGGTCGCACAACAGGCGTCCAATCCACCCGGCGAAACTGGCACCATGAGCACCTTGCGCTCTCACTCTCGCCGCAGCCTGATTCAGGGATTTATATGAGCAACGTCGACCACGCTGAAATCGCCAAATTCGAAGCCCTCGCCCACCGCTGGTGGGACCGCGAAAGCGAATTCAAGCCGCTGCATGACATCAATCCGCTGCGCGTCAACTGGATCGACGAGCGTGTCGGCCTGGCCGGCAAGAAGGTACTGGACGTCGGCTGCGGCGGCGGCATCCTCAGCGAATCCATGGCCCAGCGCGGCGCCAGCGTGACCGGTATCGACATGGGTGAAGCACCGCTGGCCGTGGCCCAACTGCATCAGCTGGAATCCGGCGTCAGCGTTGAGTACCGGCAGATCACCGCCGAAGCCCTGGCTGAAGAAATGCCTGAGCAGTTTGATGTGGTTACCTGCCTGGAAATGCTCGAGCACGTACCCGACCCAGCCTCGGTGATCCGCGCTTGCTACCGCATGGTCAAGCCTGGCGGTCAGGTGTTCTTCTCCACCATCAACCGCAACCCCAAGGCGTACCTGTTCGCCATCATCGGCGCCGAATACCTGATGCGCCTGCTGCCGCGCGGCACCCATGACTTCAAGAAATTTATTCGTCCGTCCGAGCTGGGCGCCTGGAGCCGCGAGGCGGGCCTTGAGGTCAAGGACATCATCGGCCTGACCTACAACCCGCTGAGCAAACGCTACAAGCTGGAAGCCGATGTCGACGTCAACTACATGATCCAGACACTCAAGGAGGCCTAATGCGCTTGCGCGCGGTTTTATTCGATATGGACGGCACCCTGCTCGACAGCGCGCCGGACTTTGTCGCCATCAGCCAGACCATGCGCACCGAGCGCGGCCTGCCGCCGATTAGCGACAAGCTGATTCGTGATCAGGTCTCCGGCGGTGCGCGAGCCATGGTCGCCGCCAACTTCGCTATGAACCCTGAGGATGAAGGCTTCGAAGCCCTGCGCCTGGAGTTTCTCGAGCGCTATCAGAGCCACTGCGCGGTACTTACCCGCCCCTTCGACGGCATGCATGAGCTGCTCGAAGATATCGAACAGGCCAAACTGATCTGGGGGGTGGCGACCAATAAACCGGTGCGCTATGCCGAGCCGATCATGCAGCAACTCGGCCTGGCACAGCGCTCGGCGGTGCTGGTCTGCCCGGATCACGTCAGCCGCAGCAAGCCCGATCCAGAAATGATCCTGCTGGCCTGCGCGAAGATGGGCGTAGAGCCCGCTGCCACTCTGTTTATCGGCGATGACGAGCGCGATATCGAAGCCGGCCGCGCCGCCGGCTGCAAGACCGCCGCCGTCACCTACGGTTATATCCACCCGCAGGACAACCCACGCAACTGGGGCGCGGATGTAGTGGTGGACCATCCGCTGGAACTGCGCGCTGTGCTCGAACGAGCCCTGTGCAGCTGCTGAAGACTGCTTACCGGACGCGCATCGGCGCCACCCGTTTTTGAATTAATGAGGCTCTACCCATGCATGACTATTCCGCCCGCCCTGAACTGCTCAAGGGCCGCGTGATTCTGGTGACCGGTGCCGGCCGCGGCATTGGCGCCACTGCCGCCAAGACCTTTGCCGCCCACGGCGCAACGGTGCTGCTGCTGGGCAAGACCGAAGAAAATCTCAGCCGCGTGTATGACGCCATCGAAGCTGCCGGCCACCCGCAAGCGGCGGTGATCCCGTTCAACCTGGAAACCGCCCTGCCGCACCAGTACGACGAGCTGGCGGCGATGATTGAAGCGGAGTTCGGCAAACTCGACGGCCTGTTGCACAACGCCTCGATCATTGGCCCACGTACACCGCTAGAGCAGCTGTCCGGCGACAATTTCATGCGCGTCATGCAGATCAACGTCAACGCCATGTTTATGCTCACCAGCACTCTGCTGCCGTTGCTCAAGCTCTCGACAGACGCCTCGGTGGTATTTACCTCCAGCAGCGTTGGCCGCAAGGGCCGTGCTTATTGGGGCGCCTACGCAGTATCGAAGTTTGCCACCGAAGGCCTGATGCAGGTTCTGGCTGACGAAATCGACGGTATCTCCAGCGTGCGCGCCAACAGCGTCAACCCGGGGGCCACCCGTACCGATATGCGCGCCCAGGCCTACCCGGGCGAAAACCCGGCCAACAACCCACTGCCGGACGCCATCATGCCGGTCTATCTGTACCTGATGGGACCAGACAGCACGGGCGTCAACGGCCAGGCATTTGACGCGCAGTAAGTTACTGCTGCCGCCGCCGGTTTTCCGGCGGCAGGCCGATCAGCTGGCATCAAATTGCCAGCAGCCCCGCCAGTTAACCGGCAAAGCCTTGCCGCATGACCGCCTACAGAAATACTAAACCAATGAATTAAAAGCACTTTTTAAGTGATTTTGAGATTGGCACGGAATTCGCTCTAGCCCAGTTATCGTCGCGTACTGCGCTAGAGGTAGAGCTTCATGGCCCCGCACAACCAGTCCAACACCATCGATTTCGACGCTGCCAAGTTGCAGCGTCTCGGCTATGCCGGTCGTCTGCAGAAAAACCTCAAGCCGGTCAGCCTGGCGCAATTACGTCAACAGCTGAGCCTGCGCCTGCAGACCTCACTGGAAGCCGAACGCATTCTCGAGCTGTTCTACAGCGAAGTGCAGCGCCTGGTACCGCTCAGCGCCCTCAGCTATCAACTAGCCTCCTGCGACCTGCGCCTGGAACTGGGCGAGCGCGGCAACCACTCGGCCGGCTATCGTTTGAATCACGATGGCGAGTTCCTCGGTGAACTGACATTCCGCCGCAACCAACGCTTCAGTGAGGATGAACTGGGCCAGCTCGAATCGCTGCTCGCTAGCCTGCTGTTTCCGCTGCGCAACGCCCTGCTCTACCGCGCAGCCGTGCAAAGCGCACTGCGCGACCCGCTGACCGAAACCGGCAACCGCATCGCCATGCAGCAAACGCTCAAGCGCGAAGTTGACATTGCTCGGCGCACCCTGCAGCCGCTGTCGGTGCTGATGGTGGATATTGATCACTTCAAACGCATCAACGACAGCCACGGCCATCTGGTCGGCGATCAGGCGCTGAAGGCAGTCGCCACCGCGCTGAAAGACAGCCTGCGTAACGTCGACATGGTGTTTCGCTTCGGCGGTGAAGAGTTCATGGTGCTGCTCTCCAACACCAACCGCGAAGCCGCCTCAATGGTCGGTGAACGCCTGCGCATGGCCGTTCTCGGCATCCAGTACCTGGTGGAAAATCGCGCCATCGAACTGTCGGTCAGCCTCGGCTGCGCCACCCTGCTGCCCGGCGAATCCATGGAAAGCCTGCTGCGCCGCGCCGACAACGCGCTGTACGTATCCAAGCGCGACGGTCGTAATCGTCTGTCGATGGCGGGCTAAACTCTCGGCAAATAAAAAGGCGACCCTAGGGTCGCCTTTTTCATGTCCACATTGCCGGATTACTCCGGTTTAGGACCACGGCCAAAGCCTGGACGCTGACCTTCGCGGGTCGGCTGGCTACGGCGCTTGACCGGCGCACCTGCCGGCTTGCGCGATGAACGATCAGTCAGCTCAACGCCTGGACGCTGCGCACCCGGTTTGGCCGGACGCTTCTTGTTGACATCACTCGGACGCTCAGCAACCGGCGTGCCCTTGCCTTGATCGACACGCGGCGCACGTGGATTACGTACCGGACGCTCGCCACGCTCAGCACCTTCACCACGCGCAGGACGCGAACGACCCTGATCACTGCCCGCTGCCGGGCCGCCGCCATGGGCTGGACGCAAAGTCCGCTCCGGACGCGCGGCGCGGCCAACCGGCTTGGCCGATTTACGCTGCAGACGGTCGATCTTGTCGCGGGCTTTTTCCTTCATATCCGGCAAGGCAACCGGTTTGAGGCCGACTTCCTCGCTGAGAATATCCACTTCGCGCTGGCTCATTTCGCGCCAGCGGCCCATGGTCAGGTCCGAAGTGATAAACACCGGGCCGAAACGCACGCGCTTCAGACGGCTGACCACCAGACCCTGGGATTCCCACAGACGGCGCACTTCGCGGTTACGGCCTTCCATCACCACGCAGTGATACCAGTGGTTGAAGCCCACGCCGCCCGGCGCGACCTTGATATCGGTGAACTTGGCCGGACCGTCTTCGAGCATCACGCCAGCTTTCAGGCGCTCGATCATCTCTTCGTCGACTTCGCCACGCACACGCACGGCGTACTCGCGGTCCATCTGGAAGGACGGGTGCATCAGGCGGTTGGCCAGCTCACCGTCAGTGGTGAACATCAGCAAACCAGTGGTGTTGATGTCGAGGCGACCGATATTGATCCAGCGGCCATCTTTCGGCCGTGGCAGACGGTCGAACACGGTCGGACGGCCTTCCGGGTCGTCACGGGTGCAGATCTCGCCTTCGGGTTTGTTGTAGATGATCACGCGGCGCACGCTTTCAGCGGCTTCTTCGCGGCGGATCACCTTGCCATCAACGGCAATCGCATCGTGCAGGTCGACGCGCACGCCAAGGCTGGCAACGGCACCGTTGACCTTGACGCGGCCAGCGGTAATCCAGGCTTCGATTTCACGGCGTGAAGCCAGGCCCATGCGCGCCATGACTTTCTGCAGCTTTTCGCCTGCGGGGCTGTATTCTTCGATTTCTTCACTCATCTGGGCACCTCCCGGTGTTTTCTTTAGTGATTGGACGACTCGAGTCGTCGAAGGGCCGCGGAGCATACGCGAAACGCGGCGCTTGCGCACGGATTGAGGCTAGCCGGCTGATCGGTGGCCGTCAGCCTTTGCGCCGACCGATGGTCGCCAAACTCAGCAAACGCATATTCGCCTCGGCCAGCACGGCGCGCCGAGCAGACTTGTCGAGCTTCTTCCAGCCTTTGATCTCGGCCTTGCTGCGCCCGCAACCCAGGCAGATATCGCGCTCGAACTTACACAAGTTGATGCAGGGATCTTTCACTGCACTAACGCCCTCACTGATACGCCCAGCGCTTCAGTCAGACAGCTGCTCTTTATCCAGGGTTTCGTGCGGCTCATCGGCATCCTCAAGCTCATCGTCCTGCTCGGGCAAATCGTCGAAGTCGGTCTTCAGACCCTGCTCCATCGAGTCGAGTTCAGCTAGCAGGCTGCTGAAGCTGGTTTCCTCATTGACCTCCACCGCTGGCTCATCGGCCAGGGCCAGATCGGCACGTGCCTGCAGACTTTGCGGCGCTTCTAGGTCATCTTCGAAGGCCAGCACCGGCTCCGGTTCCAGCTCACGCAGGGCGGCAAGCGGCGGTAGTTCGTCGAGACTTTTCAGGTTGAAGTGGTCGAGAAAGGCTTTAGTGGTAGCAAACATTGCCGGCTTGCCCGGCACATCACGGTAACCAACCACGCGAATCCACTCGCGCTCCAGCAGGGTTTTGACGATATGACTGTTGACCGCCACTCCGCGTACATCTTCGATTTCGCCACGGGTAATCGGCTGGCGGTAGGCGATCAAAGCCAGGGTTTCCAGCATGGCGCGCGAATAGCGCTGCGGGCGCTCCTCCCACAGTCGGCCAACCCAAGGGGCATATTTTTCGCGCACTTGCAGACGGTAGCCTGACGCCACTTCGACCAGCTCAAAAGCACGTCCTTCACAGGACTTGCCCAGGTGCGCCAGGGCCTTTTTGAACACCGCCGGTTCGGGGCGCTCGGCTTCTTCGAAAAGCTCGAACAGACGTTCCAGAGATTGCGGCTTGCCAGATGCCAGCAGAAAGGCTTCGAGCAGGCTGGCCAGCTCGCGAGGTTCGTTAAGGTTCATGCTTATTCAGCCCGCGCACGCACATGTATTGGCCCGAAAGCCTCATTTTGCACCAGTTCAACCAGGGATTCCTTGATCAACTCGAGCACTGCCATAAAGGTCACCACCACGCCGAGCTTGCCCTCTTCAGCGCTGAACAGGCTGACAAAGGGCACAAACGCGCCGCCCTTGAGGCGTTCGAGCACTTCGCTCATGCGCTCGCGGGTCGACAATGCTTCACGGGTAACCTGGTGGCTTTCAAACATATCGGCGCGGCGCAGCACTTCGGCCATCGACAGCAGCACTTCTTCCAGACTGACATCCGGCAGCAGCTTGCGCGCCCGCGCTTCGGGGGCATCCAGGCGCGGCACGGTAACGTCACGGCCGACCCGACTGAGGCCATCAATGCCCTCCGCTGCGGCCTTGTAACGCTCGTATTCTTGCAGGCGACGGATCAGTTCGGCTCGCGGGTCGTCTTCCTCAGCTTCCGCCTCATTGGAGCGCGGCAACAACATGCGCGACTTGATCTCGGCGAGCATGGCCGCCATCACCAGGTACTCGGCAGCCAGCTCCAGACGCACCGACTGCATCAGTTCGACATAGCCCATGTACTGACGGGTAATTTCCGCCACCGGGATATCCAGCACGTCGATGTTCTGCTTGCGAATCAGGTACAGCAACAGGTCCAACGGGCCTTCAAAGGCTTCGAGAAACACCTCCAGGGCATCCGGCGGGATGTACAGATCCAGCGGCATTTCGGTGACCGCCTGACCATAGACCAGGGCAAATGGCAGCTCTTGCAGGGCATTGGCCTGATCCTGGGGATGGCTATCGGGGAGTTCCTGGGCTGGCACGCTGGACATGGTCACTCTCGAAAGTAGGTTCAGCGGTAATTCAAACCAAGGGCCAAGCGCACTTCGCTAAGGGTTTCCCGTGCTTCGGAGCGTGCCTTGTCAGCGCCATCGGCAAGAATCTGCCGCACCAGATCGGGATTATCCTGGTAGTCAGCCGCACGTGCCTGCAACGGTTGCAACTCCTGCTGCAGCGCTTCGACCAAGGGGGCTTTGCATTCCAGACAGCCAATACCGGCGCTGCGACAGCCTTGCTGCGCCCAGTCGCAGGTTTCATTGCTGGAATACAGCTGATGCAGCGACCACACCGGGCAATTTTCCGGGCTGCCTGGGTCATCGCGATGCACCCGCGCCGGGTCGGTCGGCATACGGCGGATCTTTTCTTCGATCGTTGTGGCGCTGTCACGCAGGAAAATCGCGTTGTTATTGGACTTGGACATCTTGCTACCGTCGAGCCCGAGCAGCTTGGGCGACTCGCCGAGCATGGCCTGCGGCTCGACCAGCAGAATTTTGCCGCCACCTTCCAGATAACCGTAGAGGCGTTCCTTATCACCCAAAGTGATGCTCTGCTGGTCCTTGAGCAGTGCCCGCGCCGTTTCCAGTGCTTCTGCGTCGCCCTGTTCTTGATAGGCCTTACGCAGATTGTTGTAGAGGGTTGCGGTTTTCTTGCCCAGCTTGATGATCGCCGCCTCGGCCTTTTCCTCAAAGCCTGGCTCGCGGCCATACAAATGGTTGAAGCGCCGCGCCACATCCCGCGCAAACTCGATATGCGCGAGCTGGTCACTACCCACCGGCACCACGCCGGCGCGGTACAGCAGAATGTCCGCCGCCTGGAGCAAGGGGTAACCGAGAAAGCCGAAGGTACTCAGATCCTTGCCGTGCAACTGCTCCTGCTGCTCTTTATAAGACGGCACTCGCTCCAACCAGCTGAGCGGGCAGATCATCGACAGCAGCAGGTGCAGTTCCGCGTGTTCAGGGACTTGCGACTGGATAAACAGCGTCGCCGAACTGGGGCTGACGCCGGCCGCCAGCCAGTCTACGGCCATGTCCATGACCCGCTGAGACAAGGGGCCGACATCGTCGTAATCAGTGGTTAGCGCATGTAAGTCGACGATGCAGAAGAAGCATTCATAGGTGTGTTGCAGCTTCACCCAGTTCTTCAGCACCCCCTGGTAATGCCCTAGATGCAGCAGACCACTCGGGCGCATGCCAGATAGCACGCGGCGTTCAGCGTCAACAAGACTCAAAACGGATTACCTGAAAACTCAAAGGAAAGCGATTATAGCCAGGATCAGATGTCATTCGTAAAAGGCGACGGATCACCGCAACCTACTCGAAACACCTCAGGCTCATCATTAAGCAAGCTGACCACGGTGGAGGCTTCCAGCCCACCGAAGCCACCGTCGATGATCAGATCAACCTGATGCTCAAGGATCTGGCGCATCTCGTAAGGGTCGCTCATCGGTAGCGTCTCACCCGGCAGAATCAGGCTAACGCTCATCAGCGGCTCATCCAGCTCAGCCAGCAAGGCCATGGCGATCGGATGGCTGGGCACACGCAGACCGATGGTGCGGCGCTTGGCATGCAGCACCATGCGCGGCACTTCACGGGTGGCGTTGAGAATAAAGGTGTAAGGCCCAGGGGTATGGCTTTTGAGCAAGCGGAAAGCGCCGGTATCAACCTTGGCAAAGGTGCTGAGCTGCGACAGGTCGCGACATACCAGGGTGAAATTGTGCTTATCGTCCAACTGACGCATGCGGCGAATGCGCTCCACCGCGTTCTTGTCGCCTAAATGGCAACCCACGGCGTAGGAGGAATCGGTCGGATAGATCACCACCCCACCGTTACGGATAATCTCCACGGCCTGTTTGATCAGGCGCGCCTGTGGGTTTTCCGGATGAATCTGGAAGAATTGGCTCACGCTTGGATCCTGGTCAAATTGCAGTAGGCTGTTGGACATGCTGAAACCGTGCCCACAGGGGCGGTAGATCCTCGGGCACTGGGCGATAGACGCCTAGCTCAGACCACTGACCGGGCGCGTGAAAATCACTGCCTGCGGTGACGAACATGCCGAACTCCCGCGCCAGAATCGCCAGACTGCCGACCTGTTCGGCTGGCTGCATACCGTTGACCACTTCCAGCGAATGCCCACCAGCACCGACAAAATCGGCGATCAACTTGCGTCGTTTACTGCGAGTAAAGTCGTACTGCCAGGGATGCGCCAGGCTGACCCAGGCACCCGCACGGCGCAGGGTATCCACCGCCTGGGCCAGCTCAGGCCAGTGTTGTTTGACATCGCCCAGCTTGCCCGAGCCGAGCCACTTGCGAAACGCTTCGGCGCGGTCTTTGACATAACCGCTGCGCACCAGAAAGTCCGCAAAGTGCGGACGCGCCGGGGCGTTGCCGCTGTCGCCCAATTCCTGCTGCATGGCCCGCGCGCCTTCCAGAGCACCCGGCATACCTTTAGCATCCAGGCGTTTGCTGATTTCCGCGGCGCGCAACCAGCGGCCCTCGTGCAGTTCGGCAATCGCCTGCTGCAAGGTCGGTGCATCGCGGTTGAAGGCGTAGCCCAATACGTGAATAGTCGCACCGCCCCAGGTGCAGGACAGTTCGATGCCATTGACCAATTGCATGCCCAGCGCTTGCGCTGCGGCGCCGGCCTCATCAAGGCCATCGAGGGTGTCGTGATCGGTCAGCGCCAGCAAACGCACACCGCGCTCAAACGCCCGCGCCACCACCACAGCCGGCGCAAGTGCGCCATCTGAAGCGGTACTGTGGCAATGCAAATCAACATCCATAAGGGGCGCTTTCCGAGTCATTTATGTTTGTTATTATGCCGGCAGATGTGGATTCTTGCTGGCTTGCGCCAATATTTCCTCGACTTTGCCTGAACAGGCTGCTTTTCTCCCCTGGCAGCGGCCTGCGCCGATGACCTTACTTAAGGATTGAAATGCTGTACGCGATCATTGCCACCGATGTGGAAAACTCCCTAGAAAGCCGCCTGAATGCCCGCCCGGCGCACCTTGCACGCCTGGAGCAACTGAAAACTGAAGGCCGCTTGATCCTCGCCGGCCCGCACCCGGCCGTCGACAGCAATGATCCAGGCCCGGCAGGCTTTTCCGGCAGCCTGATCGTCGCGGAATTCGAATCGCTGCTGGCCGCGCAACAATGGGCCGATGCCGACCCCTACCGCGCCGCCGGCGTGTATGCCTCGGTGCTGGTAAAACCCTTCAAACTGGTCTTGCCTTAAGCTAATCCCTTCGCTGAATAACCCATAACAACAATTACAAAGGTAGGAGTTCCGATGCGTCCAGGCCCGCTGTTTCTGCTCTTGACCCTGTGCTTACCGGCCGTCACCCAGGCCGAAGAAAGTCCACCACAGTCATTGGCAGAAGCCACTACGGAGCAGACGCAGATCGATGAACTGGAGCAGCGCCTGGCGCTCAGCGAAGAACAGCGCGAAGCCCTCAGCGCTGAACTGCAAAGCAGTAGCAACGAACGCGATACCGTCCAACTGCAACGCCTGCGCCAGGAAAACCAGCGTCTCAAACTAGACCTGAAAAAAGCCCAGGCCAGCGCTCCAAAGCCACTGATCAGCGAGCAGCAGATGTGGTTTGCCACAGGCGCTGGAGCTGGTTTGCTCGGGGTGATCATCGGTGCCCTACTGCGCCGTGGTCGCCGCTCACGCAGCGAATGGCTCAACTGACCCATGAGTGATCTGCTGTTAATCGACGACGACGTCGAACTCTGCGAACTGCTGACCAGCTGGCTGACCCAGGAGGGTTTCCAGGTTAGCGCTTGCCATGACGGCCACAGCGCCCGTAACGCCCTCACCAAGCACAGCCCCGATGCGGTGGTGCTGGACGTGATGTTGCCCGATGGCAGCGGCCTGGAGCTGCTCAAGCAATTGCGCAGCGATCACCCGGAACTGCCGGTGCTGATGCTCTCTGCCCGAGGCGAACCGTTGGACAGGATTCTCGGCCTGGAGCTGGGGGCCGATGATTATTTGGCCAAACCTTGCGATCCCCGTGAACTCACCGCACGCCTGCGCGCCGTCTTACGCCGCAGCCTGCCGGCAACGCCCAGCAGCCCGCTCGACCTCGGCGACCTGCATTACAGTCAGGCGCGCGGCACCGTGACCCTGGGCGAACAGGAAGTGCTGCTGACACTTTCAGAAAGCCGCATTCTCGAAGCTCTGCTGCAACAGCCTGGCGAGCCGGTGGATAAACAGGAACTGGCGCAACTGGCCTTGGGCCGCAAGCTGACCCTATATGACCGCAGCCTTGATATGCACGTCAGCAACCTGCGCAAAAAGCTCGGGCCACATGCAGACGGCCGCCAACGCATTCTGGCGTTACGTAGCCGCGGCTATTACTACAGCGTTTAAAACCTGCTGCGCGTCGGCCCTGCTGCGTTAAAAACCGGCTCGGCAAGCCGCTTGCGGCTAACGCGCTTTAGCGCGACCCGAAGGGCGAGTGAAACGAGTAATGCTCATTTACAGCAGTAAACTCGCGTGCGAGCCCAGTCCGCGTCCTCGCCGCTTTGACCAGCCGGAGGCTGTTACTACGTAGCGCCTTGCAGGACTCTAGCTCGCGAGGTTTTGCACAGTTTTTAAGTTAATCAGTTCAGCCGCGCTCTTTACCTAAGCTTTACCTTGCCCTGACGGCCCTTGACCTTGACCGCCCTAGACTGGGCTCATCCGGTGTTTACCGGTTTCAGACAAGGAGACACACCATGCGCAAGACCCTTACTGCAGTACTGCTCGCTCTGACCCTGCCGACCCTGGCTATGGCCATGCCCGAAGGCGGCCCACAGTACGGCGGCGGCGAGCACGGCTCCCGCATGTTCAAAGAGCTCGACCTGAGCAAAGAGCAGCAGCGCGAAATCCGCAAGCTAATGGGCGAGCAGATGAAAGGCCGCCATGACATCACCAAGCGCTACCTGGACAAACTGCCAGCTGCCGAACAGAAAGCCATGCAGGACGAATTGAAGGCCGCCAAAGACAAACAGCACAGCGCCATCCGCGCCCTGCTCAAACCCGAACAGCAGAAAGCCTTCGACGAGCATCAGAAAAAGATGGAAGAGCGCCGCGCCGAGCACCAGGCATTTAAAGCCTGGCAGGCAGACCAGGCGAAAAAGAATTAACCCAAGCACCGTTGCCTAACGCCCATCAGGCTTTACAGCCTGATGGGCGTTAGCATTTCCACTACAGCCATTACTAATAAGGAGCCACCGTGCGGTCACTGTTCTGGCGCATCTTTGCCAGTTTCTGGCTGGCTATTGCCCTAGTTGCCGGGCTGTCCATGTTGCTTGGGCGCATGCTCAATCAGGACGCCTGGCTGCTTAGCCAGCACCCGGGCATGGAACACCTCGCCGAGACGTGGACCCAACGCTACGAAGAACAAGGCCCACGCGCAGCCCAAGCCCTGCTGGAACAGCGCAAACGCACCTTTCGCGTTGATGTACAGGTGCTCGATGACAGTGGTCAACCGGTAGTAAAAGGGACATTCCCACCGCGTGCAGCAGCCTTTGAGGCGCGCCATCGCAATGAAAAACGCCTGCCCTGGCGCCGCCTGAGTGTCGATTACACAAGCCCGTACAGCGGCGAAACCTATCTGTTTATCTACCGCATCCCGAATCCCGAAGTCGCCGCCTGGCAGCGTGAAAGCCTGCTGATGCCGCTGAGCGCGCTGGGTATCGCCATGCTGGTGCTGACCCTGTTCAGCCTCTGGCTGACGCTCTCCATCACCCGCCCGCTGAATCGCCTACGCGGCGCCGTGCACGACCTAGGGCAAACCGCTTACCAGCAGAACAGCCTGGCCAAATTGGCCGAACGGCGTGATGAGCTCGGCGTTCTGGCGGCCGACTTCAACCGCATGGGCGAACGCGTACAGGGCCTGATCAGCAGCCAGCGCCAGCTGCTGCGGGATGTGTCCCATGAGTTACGTTCACCACTGGCACGCTTGCGCATAGCCTTGGCGCTGACCGAGCGCGCCGATGCTGCCGAGCGGGAAAAATACTGGCCACGCCTGAGCCAGGAGTGCGACCGCCTGGAAGCGCTGATCAGTGAAATCCTCGCCCTCGCTCGCCTCGACGCTGAACCAGGCGCGGCGCAACTGATCAATGTGAACGAGCTGCTGCACAAATTGCAGGAAGACGCGCAACTCGATGCACCAGAACAACAAATCAATATTCAGCTGGAAAGCGACCTACCGTTCAACGGCTGGCCGGATATGCTGCAACGCGCGTTGGACAACCTGCTACGCAACGCCCTGCGCTTCAACCCGGCAGGCCAGGTCATCGAACTGGTGGCCAGCAAAAGCGCCGAGCACCTGTGCCTAAGCGTGCGTGACCACGGCCCTGGCGTTGCGCCTGAGCTGCTGGCACGCCTTGGCGAACCCTTCTACCGTGCCCCAGGCCAGACCAGCAGCGGTCACGGCCTGGGATTGGCCATCGCCCGCCGTGCCGCCGAGCGACATAGCGGCCAGCTGGAACTGAGCAATCATGCCCAAGGCGGCTTTATCGCCACCTTGCGCCTGCCGCTTACTCCGCCGAATCAGGCGCTGGCCAGGCCCTGACAAAGTCACTGACCTGCACCTGTGGCACCGCACGCAGTTCGCGCTCTGGGGTGCCTAGGTAAAGGTAGGCAATAACCTGCTCATCCGCGCTCAGCCCCAGGCCGGCAGCGACCTGAGGGTTGTACGCCATATCACCGGTGCGCCAGACCGCACCAATGCCCTGGGCATGGGCAGCCAGCAGAATGCCGTGAGCGGCGCAGCCTGCCGCCAATACTTGCTCCTGCTCCGGCACCTTCAAGCCAGCCTGCACACGAGCGATCACCAGCACCAGTAGCGGCGCACGCAACGGCATGGCACGTGCCTTGGTCATCGCCTCAGGGCTGGCGTCGACAGGTAATGCAGCGGCAAACAGTTCGCCCAGTCGAACCAAGCCCTCACCTTCCACCGTAAGAAAGCGCCAGGGCCGCAGCTGGCCATGATCCGGCGCGCGCAAAGCGGCGCGAAACAAGAGCTCACGCTGAGCGGCATTGGGTGCCGGCGCAATCAGGCGCGGGGCGGAAACACGGTTTAACAACGCATCAAGAGCATCCATCAGCCACCTCGGCAATTGAAACAGGTGGCCATTCTAGTGCCTGCGCTGCGCGATGGGGTAACCCCGACTCAGGCCACCCGCTCCGGTGAAACGCTCGGCGTAACAGGCGGCATCAACGGCGGCAAGCCGTGTGCGCTGCGCGCCGCATCGCAATGCGGGTTGTGCTCACCGTTGACCCAGGAGGCCTCAAACTCGCGACAGGTGCTGGAGCGCTCTTGATAGAGTGTGCAACGCACACCCTGGCCAACCTCACCTAGCAGGGCTGTACATCGCGTAGGTTTGCTTTCCGTGCCGCGCATGGCGACCCGGTGCGGGGTGATCAGCACCACCTGATCGTCCGGCATCAAACCACCGGCCGATTGGCACTCACCCCAGAAAAATGACACACGAAAATGCGCGCAGCAGGCGCCACAGCTTAGACAAGGATTACTATCGGACATGATTTGGCGGGCTCAGAAACCGGCAAGGGCCGGCACCTGGCGGCTATTCTATGCTGCGCCAAGCGCTTGTAAAGCGCGCATTACGGCTGCTGTACAGCGGCTGCAGCGCGCGTAGAATAACGCCCCTTTGCCCCAGAGCCCGAGCCGACCCCATGTCATTGCCGACACTGCGCATCATCGCTTTTATTCTCGGCATCTTCCTGATCACTCTGGCCGTCAGCATGCTGATCCCCATGCTGACGCTGCTGCTGTATTCGCGCACCGACGACCTCAACGCTTTTCTCTGGTCGAGCCTGGCAACGGCCGCTGCGGGCATTGCCATGGTCATCCCCGGACGACCCAAGGATGCGCAGCTGCGCCCGCGCGACATGTACCTGCTGACCACCGGCAGTTGGTTGGTGGTGTGTATCTTTGCCGCCCTGCCGATGGTGTTGATTCACCATATCAGCTACACAGATGCCTTCTTCGAGACCATGTCCGGTGTAACGACTACCGGCTCAACTGTACTTTCAGGCCTGGACCACGCCTCCCCTGGCCTGCTGATCTGGCGCTCAATGCTGCAATGGCTAGGCGGCATCGGTTTTATCGGCATGGCGGTGGCGATTCTGCCGCTGCTGCGGGTCGGCGGCATGCGCCTGTTCCAGACCGAATCCTCGGACTGGGGCGAGAAGGTCATGCCGCGCTCGCACATGGCCGCCAAATACATCCTGTTTATCTACCTGAGCCTGACCCTGATCGGCTTTCTCAGCTTTTGGCTGGCGGGCATGACACCCTTCGATGCGCTCAATCATGCGATGACCTCGATCTCCACCGGCGGCTACTCCACCTCGGACTCATCCCTGGCCAACTGGAGCCAACCGGCCGTGCACTGGGTGGCGGTGGTGCTGATGATCTTCGGCGGCCTGCCCTTTACCCTGTATGTCGCCACCCTGCGCGGCAACCGCAAGGCGCTGTTCAAGGACCATCAGGTACGCGGCTTTCTCGGCTTTCTGCTTGTCACCTGGCTGGTGTTCGGCACCTGGCTATGGCTGCACTCGGATAACAGCTGGCTGGATGCGTTTCGCATCGTCGCAGTGAATGTCACCTCGGTGGTCACCACCACCGGCTTCGCCCTGGGCGATTACACCACCTGGGGCAGTTTCGCCATACTGCTGTTCTTCTACCTGACCTTTGTCGGCGGCTGCTCAGGCTCCACCTCCGGCGGCCTGAAGATCTTTCGCTTCCAAGTGGCCTATGTGCTGCTACGGGCCAACCTGCAGCAACTGGTGCACCCGCGCGCAGTAATCAAACAGCAGTACAACAACCACAACCTCGATGAGGAGATTGTCCGCTCGCTGATCACCTTTTCGTTTTTCTTCACCATCACCATCGGCGTGATCGCCCTGGGCCTGACCCTGCTTGGCCTGGACTGGGTAACCGCGCTGACAGGCGCAGCGACGGCGGTGTGTAACGTGGGGCCGGGACTGGGGCCGATCATAGGCCCGGCAGGCAACTTCTCCAGCCTGCCAGATGCCGCCAAGTGGCTGCTGACCATCGGCATGCTGCTTGGCCGCCTGGAAATTCTCACCGTGCTGGTACTGGTAACTCGGGCATTCTGGCGGCATTAAAAACGTACCGATCGGGCGATTAGCTAGCAAGCCCGGTTACACCCCCTAGACTCTTGCTATTAATCGAACGGAACCCGCTTAGATGGCTTGGCCGACCCTACGGATCATCGCGTTTATCAATGGCATCTTCCTTCTGACCCTGGCAATCAGCATGGCCGTGCCCATGCTGACCCTGGTGTTGTTTGCGCGGCCTGACGAACTCAACGCTTTTCTCTGGTCCAGCCTCATCACCTTTATCGCCGGCATCGCGATGATTGCCCAAGGCCGGCCCAAGGATGTGCAGCTGCGCCCACGTGACATGTACCTACTGACGGTCTCAAGCTGGGTACTGGTGGGCCTTTTCGCCGCCCTGCCCTTCATGTTCTCCCAACACTTGGGCGTTACCGATGCCGTCTTCGAGAGCATGTCCGGTATCACAGCCACCGGGGCGACCGTACTCTCTGGGCTAGACAGCATGTCGCCAGGGATTCTGATCTGGCGCTCGTTGCTGCACTGGCTCGGCGGGATCGGTTTTATCGCCATGGCCGTGGCGATTCTGCCGATGCTGCGTATCGGGGGGATGCGCCTATTCCAGACCGAATCTTCGGACCGTTCCGAAAAAATCATGCCGCGCTCGCACATGGTCGCCAAATACATGATCGCAGCCTACCTGAGTATCAGCATACTCGGCTGCCTGGCGCTCTGGGCTGCGGGTATGGGGCTGTTCGATGCCATCAACCACACCATGTCGGCCATCGCCACCGGCGGTTTTTCTACCTCGGACCAATCGGTTGGCAAATGGTCCGAGCCGGCGGTGCACTGGGTCACCATCGTGCTAATGATTCTTGGCAGCGTGCCGTTTGTGCTTTATGCCTCAATGCTGCGCGGCAACTACAAGGCGTTGATCCGCGACCAGCAGGTACGCGGCTTTCTCGGTATTTTGCTAAGTACCTGGCTGCTGCTTGGCACCTGGTATTACCTGAGCACCGAACTGCACTGGCTTGAAGCCATTCGCCATGTGGCGTTTAACACCACCTCGATCATGACCACCACCGGCTTTGCCCTAGGTGATTACACGCTGTGGGGCGGCTTTGCCGGCATGCTGTTCTTCTACCTGGGGTTTATCGGCGGCTGCTCGGGCTCAACCGCAGGGGGGCTGAAGATTTTCCGTTTCCAGGTCGCCTACGTGCTGCTCAGGGCCAACCTGATGCAGCTGATCCATCCACGCGCGGTGATCAAGCAGCAATACAACCGCCACCACCTGGATGAAGACATCGTCCGCTCGATTCTGACCTTCTCGTTCTTCTTCACGATCACCATCGCCGTGCTGGCGCTGGGCCTGACGCTTTGCGGCCTGGATTGGATCACCGCACTCAGCGGCGCAGCCAGTACCGTCTCCGGCGTTGGCCCCGGCATGGGCCCGATCATCGGCCCGGCAGGTAACTTCTCCAGTCTGCCGGACACCGCCAAATGGCTGCTGACCTTCGGCATGCTGCTAGGACGCCTGGAAATTCTCACCGTGCTGGTGCTAATGCTGCCGGCCTTCTGGCGACACTAAGTACGTTTTTACATCCGCGCACGGTACTCACCTGGGGTGGTGTCAAACCAGCGGCGGAAGGCGCGGAAGAAGTTGCTCGGGTCGGAAAAGCCCAGCAGGTAGGAAATTTCCAGCAAGGTCAGATTCGCCTGGCCCAGATACTGGCCGGCCAGCTCGCGACGCGTGTCGTCGAGTAGATGCTGATAGCTGGTGCCTTCGTCCTGCAAACGCCGCTGCAAAGTGCGCTCGGACAGCAACAGCGCTTGTGCCACAGCCTCACGCTTAGGCTCGCCCTGGGGCAGCATCCGGCATAACACCTGACGCACCTGATGGGTCACCCGCGTACCGGAAAACCGCGCCAGGTAATCGCCGGCAAAACGATCATGCAGCTGCGCCAGCGCCTCGTTGGCCGATGGTAGCGGGGCATCCAGATCGGCACGCTCAAATAGCAAGGCATAGTGCTCGGCGTTGAATTTCAACGGGCACTGGAACACCTCTTCATAAGGCGCCAGATCCTCCGGAGCCGGCCCCATCAGACTGACCAGGCGCGGGCGCAACGGTTTGCCGGTCAGCCAGCGGCAGAATGCCAGGGAGTGCGCCAGCGAGGCTTCGGCGCTTTGGCGGGCCGAGGGCAGGCGATCACCATGAATCGCCAGGAGCATTTCATAGCCCTCGGCAGTGGGATGAAAACTGAGGTCGGCGCCCTCGCCGATAATCCGTTGATAACGCACCAGGCGGGCAAAACCTTCCTGCAGGTTGCGGCTGCTCATCACCGCATAGCCCACCACATTGAAGGAGGATGGCCGCAGAATCTTTGCCATATTCAGGCCGATGGCCGGATTTCCAGAGGCCTCCACAGCGAGGTGCCAGAGGCGGGTCATGGCATCTTGGGCAAAGCGCGCATCGGAGTCGTTCAAGGCTGCATAGTCGAGCCCCAGCTGGGCAAACAGACTGCGGCAATCAACCCCGCCAAGCTCCAGGGCCGCGACAATCCCCGAGGCCCAGCTGGATGAAGTGGTACGTTCGCTCATGACGTGTTCTGTTCTTATTAGGGAGTCTGGAGGGCGACAGAAGGATACTAAACTGGCACCTAATGTCAGTGGCCCAGCGCGTCAGTCGACCTAGACTGCAAGCAAGCCGCTTCAGCCGCAAGCCTGGTGGCGCTCAAAAGAATAAGAGGAGGCCCCGATGAGCACTGAAACCCACGAACGCTTCAACAGCTTCGCCGAGTTCTACCCCTATTACCTGCAGGAGCACAGCAACGCCACCTGCCGCCGTCTGCACTATGTTGGCAGCCTGTTGGTGCTCTGCGTGCTGGGCTATGCCCTGGGCACTCAGCAGTGGCTGTGGCTGCTGGCCATACCGCTGACTGGCTACGGCTTTGCCTGGGTCGGCCACTTCGTCTTCGAAAAGAACCGCCCTGCCACCTTCGATTACCCGTTCTACTCGCTGATGGGCGACTGGGTGATGCTCAAAGATGCCTTTACTGGGCGCATCAAGTTTTAACAGCCCACCTCAAGCGACCGCTGGCACAGGCGGCGCTGCCGTTCGGCTGCCGCGCTTGGCGGTTACGGTGGGCTTGGTTATGATCCTTGGCTTATTTTGCGCAGCCGGCACGGTGCGCCACCCAGGCACCCAACAGAGGTGCCAGACGAGCAGCAGGGACTGTCCCATCGGATGAATGTCAAAAGCGCCCCCCGCATTACCGCACTACCGGCACCGCCGCTGCGTGAGTACTACTCCCGTGTCCTGGCCTATATCGCCATCGCGGCCAGTATTGCCGCCGGCACCTACACCCAGCATTTCGGTTACGACATTCTCTGGATGGTACCCTACGCCCTGCTCTATCCACACTTGGCGCACCATCTGAGCCTGCGTTTCAAGCGCGAGCATCCGCAACGCACCACCCTCAGCCTGCTGTTTATTGACGCCCTGCATTGTGGCGGCGCCATCGCGCTGCTGGGTTTATCCGTTGTGCCATCCCTGATGGCCCTGCTAACGATGGCCTTCAGCGCACTGGTCATAGGTGGTCTGCGCTACCTAGGGCTGGCATCTCTGATCGCCCTGAGCAGCGCAGTCTTTACCGTTGCCATCGCTGGCGTCACAGCGAACATCCATACGCCTGCATTAGTGGCACTGGTCAGTATCGGCTTTACCACCCTGTATATCTGCATCACCGCCTACTTCGTACACCAGCAGGGCCTGCGTCTGAGCCAGGTGCGCAACGAGATCACCCGCGAGCAGGAAAAGGCTGCACGGCTGGCGCGCAACCTGGCCAAGTACCTATCGCCGCAAGTGTGGGAGTCGATCTTCACCGGCAAGAAAAGCGTGCGTCTGGAAACCCAGCGCAAGAAACTCACGGTATTTTTCTCCGACATCAAGGGCTTTACCGAGCTAGCCGAGGAACTGGAAGCCGAAGCCCTGACCGACCTGCTCAACACCTACCTCAACGAAATGTCAAAAATCTGCCTGAAATACGGCGGCACTATCGACAAATTCGTCGGCGACTGCGTGATGGTGTTCTTTGGCGACCCGAGCAGCAAAGGCGCAAAGAAAGATGCGGTGAATGCCGTGTCCATGGCCATCGCCATGCGCAAGCATATGAAAGTGCTACGCCAGCAGTGGCGCGCCCAGGGCATCACCAAACCACTGGAAATCCGCATGGGCTTGAACACCGGTTATTGCACGGTGGGCAACTTCGGCGCCGATACGCGCATGGACTACACCATCATCGGCCGCGATGTGAACCTTGCCAGCCGCTTGGAAAGCGCCGCTGAGTCCGGTGAGATCCTGATTTCCCACGAGACCTATTCGCTGATCAAGGACGTGATCATGTGTCGCGACAAGGGCCAGATCAACGTCAAGGGTTTTACCCGACCGGTACAGATCTATCAGGTGGTGGATTTCCGTCGTGACCTGGGCGCCACGTCCAGCTATGTCGAGCACGAGCTGCCAGGCTTTTCCATGTACCTGGACACCAACGGCATCCAGAACTTCGACAAGGAAAAGGTCATCCAGGCCCTTAGTCAGGCAGCCGATAAGCTGCGTGACAAGGTGATCATGTAAGCGCCTGATCACGCCCTACTGCATGTAAGCCCTGCCCAGCTGGCATGCACAGCTCACCGTCCAGCAACGGCTGCTGCGCCAGAAATTCCAGCGCCGAAGCACGCCAGGATTGCCGCGCCGCCAACTCGGCGCAACGCGCGCGATCCAGGCCCAAGGCCGCCATACAGGCCGCGCGCAAGTCCTCATGCATGACTCCGCTAACACCCGCCTGCAACACATCCAGCGGCCCACTGACCGGAAACGCCGCAACCGGTGTGCCGCAGGCCAAAGCCTCAAGCATCACCAAGCCATAGGTATCGGTGCGCGAGGGAAATACCAGCACGCTGGCGCTCTGAAAGGCTTTGGCCAGGGCCTGACCATGCTGATAGCCGAGAAAGCGCACTTGCGGATAAGCCGCCTGCAACGCCTCACGCTGCGGGCCATCGCCAACCACATGCTTCTCTCCCGGCAGATCAAGGGCGAGAAACGCTTCGATATTTTTCTCCGGGGCAATCCGCCCGACATACAGAAATATCGGCCCTGCCTGGCTTGACGAGGTTAGCGCAGGGCGAAATAGCCGTGTATCGACACCCTTGCGCCAGAGCACCAGGCGCTTGAAACCCCAGCCGGCGAACTCGTCGCGCATGCGCTCGGTGGTCACCAGCACCGCCTGGCTTGAGCGATGAAACGCGCGTAGAAAGGCATAGCCCCAGCGCAGCGGCACACGGGGCCAACGCGTATGTACATATTCGGGAAAGCGCGTATGAATCGCGCTGGAAAAAGCCAGGCCGCGTGTACTCAGCCAACGCCTGGCCGCCCAACCCAGTGGGCCTTCGGTGGCCAGGTGCACGCAGTCCGGCTGAAATGCACGAATCGCTGGCCCTACCCGCCAGAGGTTCCACACCAATGGAATTTCCCGGTAGCTGGGGCAAGGCACCGCACGAAAATCCGCCGGTGACAGCAGTTTGACCTGATGGCCGAGGCCACGTAGCTCGCTGATCAACGCCTGCAAACTGGTAACTACACCATTGACCTGCGGTGACCAGGCGTCGGAGACGATCAGAATCCTCACAGGGCCGGCTCGGCAGCGGCTACTGGCGCCGCCTGCAGCTGACGCGCCTGATCATCGGCCAGGCGATACAACTCGATACTGCCATCCAGATGCTCGATCAACGCCGTGCAGGACTCCACCCAGTCGCCGCAATTCATGTACTCGACATCACCCATCGGGCGGATTTCGGCATGATGAATATGCCCGCAAATAACGCCATTGAAGCCACGCTTGGCGCACTCATGGACGATGGCTTCTTCAAAGTCGCTGATGAAGTTCACCGCTGTCTTGACCTTGTGCTTGAGGTACGCCGACAGCGACCAATAGCCGTAGCCATAGCGGCTACGCCAATAATTCAACCAGCGGTTGAGGGTCAGGGTGAACTCGTAAGCCGAGTCGCCAAGAAAGGCCAGCCAGCGGTGATAGCGTGTAATCACGTCAAACTGATCACCGTGAATCACCAACAGCCGCCGGCCATCAGCAGTGAGGTGCTCCGCCTCGTCGACCAGCTGGATATTGCCGAGCATCAGGCTGGAGTAGCGACGCAAAAATTCATCATGGTTGCCGGTGACGTAGATCACCTCGGTGCCGCGCTTGCTCATGGTCAGCAGGCGGCGGATCACATTGCTGTGCGACTGCGGCCAGTACACCCCGCTACGCAGCTTCCAGCCGTCGATGATGTCGCCGACCAGGTAGATCTTGTCGGTCTGATAGCGTTTGAGAAACGCTGCCAGGTGTTCGGCCTGACAATCCCGAGTGCCCAGGTGCACGTCGGAAATCCACAGGGTACGGACGCGTTGCTTGCGGCTGGGCTTGGCGAGCTGGGCACTGGTCATGGACGACCTCCGGCTGGGTTTGCTCGAGTCTGCGCAGACGTGGTGAAAAGTGCATGACAGGCGAATGGCAGTTCAATGACAGCGCACCAGCCAGATCTACAGGTAGACTTAGCGCCTGAAAAGGAGCCCGCCATGTCCTCGCTGCTTTCGCTGCGTCATTACAGCCATGAACTGCTCAGCCACAGTCACGACCACGCGCAGCTGGTGTTTGGCCTGAGCGGCTTGCTGGAGTTCGAAATTGCCGGGCATGGCAGCCAGGTGAAACGCCAAACACTGGCCGTGGTGCCCAGTGATGCGCAACACGCCTGCGGTAGCAAAGATGGCAGCCACTGCCTGGTGCTCGACGTTCCCGCAGACAGCTGGCTGCAGCAACAGCTGGGGCGGCATCTGGATGCCACGCGCCGCCTGCTGGAAAAACCCGCTGCCGTCAGCCTCAACCCGGCGCAAAGCCAACTGGTCAGCTGGTTGGCAGCCAGCCCGATCAATGACCCGGTGATTGCCCAACAAGGCGCAGCCCTGCTCTTGGCCAGCCTGGCCAATGGCGACAGTCCGGCCCCTACCGGCAGCATGCTACCGCTGACGGCACTGGATGCGCACATCGACCAACATGCCGCGCACCCCTTACAGGTTGCTGATCTGGCGCGCGTGGCCGGCCTGTCGGCGGCGCGTTTTCACGCCCGCTTTCTCGATGAGACCGGGCAAACACCGATGGACTATGTGCGCAGCCGCCGTCTGCAGTTGGCGCGTCAGTTGCTGCAGGGCAGTAACCTGGCGATTGGTGAGATCGCCGCACGGGTTGGCTACAGTTCACAAAGTGCCTTTAGCGCCGCCCTATCGCGGCATCTCGGCGTGACACCTCGGCAACTGCGCCGCACTGATTAATTCACGGGCTCCAGCGACAAGAGCCTGGCGACAAAACCCGCGATTCCTGAGACAGACAAGGGCACAGATAGGCACCTAGACTGCCCGGCAGAATCGAGGAGTCGCCTATGCAAAACATCGAATGGCAGGATTTCGAAAAGGTGGAGCTGCGCGTCGGCACCATTCGCGCAGCCCGTCCCAATGAAAAAGCCGTAAAACCCGCCTACGTGCTGGAAGTGGATCTCGGCGAACTGGGCATCAAAACCTCCAGCGCCCAGCTCACCGCCCACTACAGTTGCGAGCAGCTACTCGGCCGCCAGGTGCTGTGCGTGTGCAATTTCGCCGTCAAACGCATCGCCGGTGTGCGCTCCGAAGTTTTGGTGACGGGTGTGTATGACGCCGACAACCGCGTGGTACTGGCCGGCTTCGACAAACCGCTACCGAACGGCGCGCGCCTGGCATGAATCAACGTAATGCGCTGTGGGCGATCCATCTGGGCGCCCTGCTGTTTGGTCTATCCGGCATATTCGGCAAGCTGGCCAACACCACCCCGCAGATGATCTCAGCCGGCCGCGCCGTGTTCGCCGTCGCGGCCTTGCTGCTGTTCGCCAAGCTAGTCAGCAACGCGCGCCTGGTCCGCCTCGGCTTGCGCCAGACCAGCCTACTGGCCCTCGGCGGCGTGTTGCTTGGCGGTCACTGGTGGAGTTTTTTCGAGTCTGTGCATATCTCCGGCGTAGCCATCGCCACCCTCGGCTTTGCCAGCTTTCCGGCGTTTACCGTATTGCTTGAGGGCTTGCTGTTCCGCGAGCGCACGCGGCCGGTCGAGTACGCCATGGTGGTACTGGTGTGCCTGGGCCTGGTGTTGGTCACCCCAGATTTCGACCTGAGTAGCCAGGCCACCAGCGGCCTGCTCTGGGCGGTGTTGTCCGGCCTGCTGTTCGCCCTGCTGTCGCTGCTCAACCGCGCCAGCACCCGCGGCATCGAGCCCGTCCAGGCGGCGCTGTACCAGAACCTCACCGTACTGCTGGTGTTTATCCCTTTGGCCTGGCCGACACTGCCCAGCGTGCAGGCACAGGATTGGCTGTGGATGGCCATGCTTGGGATCTTCTGCACGGGCCTGGCGCATAGCCTGTTCGTCGCCAGCCTGCGGGTACTCAAGGCACGCACCACGGCGGTGATTTTCGCCCTGGAGCCGATCTATGGGATTGCCTTCGCCTGGCTGCTTTTCAGCGAAGTGCCGACGTTTCGCATGCTCGCCGGCGGCCTGCTGATTGTTAGCGCAATCTTTCTTTCGGCACGGATAGCCAAGTGATTAACCCGTGCGGTCGTTATGGCCCAGATCCCGAGCAGGGTCGATCTGATCACGCAAGCGCTGCTTGAGCACCTTGGCCTCGGGGAAACCGCCATCAAGCTTGCGCTCCCAAATCTGCGCGCCATCACAGGTAACGCGAAATACGCCGCCAGTGCCAGGTTCCAGGCAAACTCTGGACAGATCGTCGGTAAAGGTCGACAGCAGCTCCTGAGCGAGCCAGGCAGCGCGCAGTAACCACTGACATTGCGTGCAATAGGTGATGACCACTTCGGCTTTCGGGCTGGACATTGGCAGGCTCGCGACGGATGAAAAATCGATGATAACGCGCAGCGGCCTTACCTGGTGCACCCAGAAAAACGCCCGTGGACCAGAGGCACGCGGGCGTTGAGCAACAGCACCATGTATTAGGCGATTTTTGCCAGCAGCTGACGCGCCTCCTGCTTCTGCTCTTCATCACCCTCTTTGATCACTTCATTGAGGATCTGGCAGGCACTGTCCAGGCTGCCCTGCTCGATATAGGCCAGGGCCATGTTCAGCTTGGACAGGTTTTCGCGGTTGCCGGCCAGCTCATCAAAGTCATCCAGTAGTTCCACGTCGAGCACGTCACCGCCCCAGCCATCGCTGGAATCTTCCACCAGCATCGACTCGGCAAACGGGCTGCGCGCATCACGGCTGCCTGACAGCTCGAAGATATCCGAAGTCTTGCGTTTGGCCGCAGTACTGTTATCGGCCTTGTCCGCCACTTTTTTCTGCGCAGCAGGAGCAAAGGGGCTGACCAGATCCCAGTCGGCATCCAGCGACATATCGTCCAGATTGAGCTGGCCGTCATTGGCGGCCTTATCTAGCGGCTGCGCCTCGACTTCATCCAGTTCCAGCACCACGTCGTCCAGCAGGCTGGACGGCGGCGCGCTGAACAGCTCGGCATGCCGCGCCTTCAATTCATCGATCCGCGCCGGGGTAAAGCCGGAAGCCCGCACTAATGCTTCATGAGCGACAAAGCCCTGGACATCGCCCAGCAAGGCCAACACTTCCAGCAGACGGAAACCGATATCACTGCGCTGCGGCTGTGCGTCCCAAGCCTTGCGCAAGGTACTGGCGGCCTCACTCAGGCGACCGTAAGCGATATACACGTTGGCACTTTGCAGCGCATCTTCACCTGCTGAAGGCCATACCGGTCCGCCACGCGGCGCCTCGCGCACGCTCAGAGCCACTGCGGCTGCCGGTGCGACTGCTGCTATAGCTGGTGCAACTGGCGCCGCAGGCATGCTCGGGGTCAACGCAGCCGCAGCTGGAACAGGCGCTGGCTCAACGGGTTTTCTGCTGCGCCAGAATAGGCCCGCCACGCCCGCCAGCAACAGCGCCAGCAGACCGGCGATAATCGCCAACCAGTTGCTGCCTGATTCGGCTGTAACCGCCGCGGGTGCCGCAACCAGCGCAGGCACAGGCGCTGCAGTTGTTTCGGTTCTCGCTTGGCGCGCGGCCAACTCGGCCTGCAGGCCAGCAATCTGCTGATCCCGAGCGTCCATCTGCTCCTGCAACTGCTGCACCTGCAAGCCCAGCTGCGCCAGGCTCTGTTGCAATTGCAAGGTTTCGCTAATCTGGCTGGCCAGCTCCTGCTCAACGCGGGCCTGCTCTTGAATCAGCAGCTCAGCCGGCGGATCAACCGGCAGTTGAGCACCAGGATCGACCACAGTCTCTGGCAATGCCGATGCCGCGACAGATGTTTCGACTACTGCAGGCAAGGCACTGGCGAGGCTATCGGGCAAGAGCAATTGCGCCCCGGCACGCAGGCGATTGATATCGCCATTGATAAAGGCCTGCGGATTAAGCGCATGGATATCGCTCATCAGCGCCTGGGGTGTAACCTGCCCGGCATCAGCAGCCAGACTTGTGGCTATCTTCCACAAGCTGTCGCCGCTGACCACGTTGTAGCGATTACCCTGCTGCGCGGCGGGCATTACTGCCGAGCGCACAGGCGCGGTAGTGGCTTCGCGAGACGTAGCCGCTACGACAGCTGGCGCGGCAGATGCTGAAGGTGCGGCCAGGCTGCGATAAGCGGCAGAGCTGGGCGGATCGAGCAGCACGGTGTACTCGCGGTACAACTGACCATTAGGCCGTACCACTTCGACAATAAAGTTCAGGTAAGGCTCGCGCACGGGCTGAGTCGACACCACGCGAATCACGCTCTTGCCGCCACGCAACAGCGGGGTAAAACGCAGGTCACTGAAGAAGTACAGGCGGTCAACGCCGGAACGGCTGAACACTTCGGCGGGCGCCAGGCGCACGCGCATGTCGGCGTCGGTCAGATCGCCTACATCAAACAATTCAATTTCGGCATCCAGCGGCTGACTAAGCGCCGAATGCAGGGTGATTTCGCCCAGGCCAAGTGCTGGAACCAGCCCAGAATAGAGGGCTGAGCTGGACGCCAGACCAATCAGTAATTGACGAACCTTTGCCATAAAAACGCTCCCGGTGAATCCGCCCCTGCGCCCTCGCCACTTCACGTCCACGACGTGCGCTTCCAGCGCTTGCGAGAGTATAGAAGACGGCAAATGTTGCCTTGGGAAGTACGCTCCGTGTTTAACCCGGCTGGTGCATGGCAATAATTACGGCGCACTGAATAGACAAATACCAAACGCCGCTCGGCAAAAAGCCATCACAGGTGCAAGCATAGGCTCACAGTCAAGAAAATGACAACTCCATCACACTAACACTGAGCTGTCAGCGCCTTGTCGATTTGACGCCCCAGGCCGCCAACACCGTAACCGCGAACACCCCGGCCACCAGCCAGAAACTTTGCTTGAAGGCGAGCATCTCCGCGAAGTGATCGCCGCCTTCAGCGCTGTGTCGCCACTCCAGAAAGAAGGTCAGCAGATTAACCCCAAATGCGCCGCCTAGCTGACGGACGAAGGTAATAGCCCCCGCGCCCTGAGCCAATTCTTCGGAGCTGAGGATATCCAGTGAACCGGTACTCAAGGCCGGCAGCAATACACCCAGGCCAATGCGCCCGACGCAGGCCCAGAAACACAGCTGGATAAACGAGGCGCCCTGATCGACCCAGGCCAGCCCCGCCGCCGACAGCGCAAAGATCAGCAGGCCGGCACTCAGCAGCACGGCGGCAGACAGCCGATCACTGAGCCAGCCGCCGAGAAAGGATGCCATGCCCATCAACAGCCCAGCCGGCAGCAGCAGCAGACCCGAGCGCCCGGCGCTAAAGCCTTCAACGGTCTGCAGGTACAGCGGGATCAGGTAAGTCGAGCCATACAGGCCCAGGCCAAGGGTCAGGGCGACCCAGCTGGCACTGCGAAACCCGGAATGCCGCCACAGCGCCAGGGGCAGCAGCGGCTGAGCGGAGCGGCGGCTGCGCAGCATAAACGCCACTCCCGCCAGCAGCGCCAGGCAACCCGGCAACCAGACCCTCGGCGTCGTCCAGGCAAAACGCTGCGCTTCGGCCAGAAAACCCAGCGCGGCAAATATCGCCACACACAGACAGGCAAATGCCTGGATATCTAAACGTGGCGTGCTGCGCTCACGCTCACTGGGCAGCAACCATTGCCCCGCGAGCATGGCCAGCAAGCACATCGGCAGCGGCATCCAGAAGATCGACGGCCAGCCGAAATGATCGACCAGGTAACCACCGATCCCCGGCCCCAGCGATGGCGCCAACATCACACCCAGGCCATAGATGCCCAGCGCCATGCCGCGCCCACCGTCGGCGAATACACGAAAGATCAGCACCATAGCCAACGGCTGCACGATTCCCGCACACAGCCCCTGCACAATGCGCAGGGCAATCAGCTGCCAGGCGGCGTGAGCCACCAGCGCCAACAGTGAACTGAGGATAAACAGCAGCAGGCCGAATTGCGCCGTACGCCTCGCGCCGAAGCGCGCCTGAGCCCAGGCGGCCAACAGCAGGCCAGCGGTCATGGCCGCGAGAAATCCATTGGACAACCACTGCGCCAGCGGCCGGCCGATGGCGAAATCCGCCATGATCGCCGGCAGGGCGACATTGATACTGGTGGAGGCCAACACCATGGCCATGCTGCCGACCATCAGCAACGCCAGCAGCCACTGCGGATATCGCGGACCGAAGCGTTGCTGCAAGCTCTGCAGGTCGTCACGCATCAGCGTTTTTCCAGGTTACTCAACACCTGGGCATGGACCTTCTGGCAGCGGCGCAATTCGTCTTCATCGATGCCGGCGAACACTTCCTGGCGCAGTTGTGCGGAGATCGCTTCGATCTTTTCAATCAACGGGCGAGCCTGTGGGCTGAGGGCAATCTTCTTCGCGCGACGGTCTTCCGGCACCGCCTGGCGGCTGACCAGACCCTGAGCTTCCAGGCTGTCGAGCAGGCGCGCCAGAGTCGGCCCTTCAACGCCGACGCTCTGCGCCAACTCGCGCTGGGTCGGTAATTCGGCAAAGCGCCCCAGGTGCAACAGCACCAGCCAACGGGCTTGCGATAGCCCAAGACCGACCAGGCGGCGATCCAGTTCGGCGCGCCAGGCGCGGGAGAGTTGGGCAACTTGCATGGCAAAACGGTGTTGATCGGTATGCGACATGGACAACGGCTCTTAACTATAAAAAACTAATTATTAGCCAGCTAACCATAACCCTTATAACGAGGCAAGCCTGCAGAAGGTCTACAACCGTTTCACCACTTTACATACTGATCTTCAACAAAGCCCCAGAGGTTGTCGATACGCACTTCGGGGCGGCCAATCGGGCGCAGCACGCCGCTGAACTGACCGAATATCTGTTTGAAGTTGCTCGCCAGAAGCCCCACGTTCAGCCGTTCTTTATGCAGACCACGCCCCTCGAAACGCAGGTCTACCTGGCCGTCAAACGAGTTGATCAACCAGGGCTGCAAGGGTTGATCGCGATCAAAGGCAAAACGCACGGTATCGACCTTGAGCAGCTCGCCATCCAGCCAGAAACAGTTCTCGGTAAAGCTACTTTCATTGACCCCGCAAGACAGGTTCAACCCCACCCGCTGTTCACCTGCCAGGCCAGACAGACAGGCCCAGTTCCAGTGGGTTTCAGGGCGCATATAACCAGCCGACCAATCGTGATGAGCAAACGCACCGATCTGCGCCAGGTCGAAATCCCCCAGCGCGCTGCGCACCTGCCCCGTGCAGCGCACCCCCGCCACCTTCTGCGCATAGACCCAGCCATTGACCGCAGTCGGCGTGTTGATGCACATCGGCTGAAAAGCAGGCTCTGCCTCGGAGAAGCAGGCGTCGATCCGTGTGCCGTCGTCCAGCTCTACCAACAGGCGTTTTTCCCGCGAGGCAGCACTGTTCTCCAGGCGCAGCAGATTGCCGCCGCTGCGCAACTCGCACATACCCTGATCGGGAGTCTGAGAAAACTGGCTGCCAAAGCCCAGCGGCAGCTTGAACTGGCGCTCAATCATGCGCCCGCTGGCCGGGTGGAACAGATAGACAAAACCCACACCCAGCAGACTGAGGTTGGCCAGCGCGCAGCCGCCAATCAGCTCATCGCTGATCAGGCCGAAATACTGAAACTGATGGAAGCGCCGCCATTTGGCCAACGCGCCCAGCTTGCGGCCCATGGGTGAACGGAAATCAAAATCGCGGTAATTGATCAGCCCCGGCGCGGCGGGAAAGATGCCGTAATGCGGCTGGCCGTTGGCCTGGATCAGTCGGTCCATCGGAGCAATCACTCAAGGAAAAAACCTCAGCGATGCTAGCACCGCGACTTCGCTGCAGGCATTCACCACAGGCGCCAAGCGCAGCGGCAAAATCGGCCACCCCTTCTTTAGAATCTGCTTACGATCTCCCGAGCTAGAGTCCTGCAAGGCAAAACGGGGGAGGAAGCGGACTGGGCTCACACACGAATGTACTTTTGTACATGAGTATCACTCGTTTCACTCGCCCTTCGGGCCGCGCTAAAGCGCGTTAGCCACAAGTAGCTTGCCGAGCCGGTTTTTAACGCAGCAGGGCCGACGCGCAGCAGACCGTAAACAGATTTTCAGGCCACCACCTGATTACGGCCAAACGCCTTGGCCTCGTACAGAGCGCGATCCGCATGCTCGTAGAGCTGCGCCAACGCACCACCTGCGGCAGGTTGGATACAGGAAATACCAATCGACATGGTCAGCATGCTCGCCGTATCCGAGCCGGCATGTTCGATATTCAAGGTTTGCAGCGTCTGGCGTAGCGCTTCACCGTGGTGCCGCGCTTCGGCTTCGCCAATATCGTAGAGCAGCACGGCAAACTCTTCGCCGCCCAGGCGTACGGCCATGTCCAGCGGGCGCCGCGCCGCGTCCTGCAGCAGGCTACCAATACGCTGCAACACGTTATCGCCGGCCTGGTGGCCGTAGTGATCGTTGTAGGCCTTGAAGTGATCAACATCGCAGAGCAGCAACGCCAAGCTGCGATGTTCACGCTGAGCCTGACGCCAGAGGCGCTCAAACTGGCGGTTGAAGCTGCGCCTGTTGTGCAAGCCAGTCAGACTGTCGTGATCGGCCAATACGCGCATCAGCCGGCTGATCAGAAAATGCTCGCGCGATTTGAACTCCAGTAGGTAACACCCCACCGCGCCCATCAGATTACCGAACAGCAGAAACAGGGTGTTATTGATCAGCCGAGGCACCGGCAAGCTGGCCACCAGCAGCTCGACGCAGACGTAGACCAGCAGCACCAGCAAAGAGCAACACAACGCTTCGATCAGCCGTAAGCCAGCGAGAAAGTATGCGGCCATGCAGACCAGCAACAGCCCCTCATAGGGGTAGCTAGGATCAACACGATGGGCAATGCCCACCACAAAAGACGCCGCTGCTCCCAGCGCCAACAGGCAGACCAAAGTCAACGGTTGCAGTAGATAAATATGCTTGCGCTGAATCAGCAGCCCGCCGAATAGGCACAGCAAGACTAAAACGGCAAGACGGATGGCCAGCATCCACCACACCTCGGGCGCTTTGATCAGGACGAAATCGAACGCGGCAAAGGCCAGCCACACCAGAATGCCCACGACCAGAGCAATGCGTTTGAGTTCGAAGGTGTCGTCACGCACATAATTGCGATACTCCTGCTCCAACGGCCGGGAGAAACGCAATAGACGAAAGCCCAAGGCGAGCTGATCGGCGTAGGGGCTGGGGCGAACATCGTCTAGCCAGGCATGGGAAAGCGACACCGGAACCTCTGCAGCTGGATGGCTGAAAACACCTTAGCCGCTCGTACCGGGGGCCACAAGCCGAACCATCCGCGGGAACAACAGCCCCGCGTGGCGTGTTAGGCCTCGAATTCCGCCTGCAAGGCCGCTCGCACGCAATGCAGGATGCCCAGTTCAACGCGCCCGGCAAACTGCTCACTGATGGCTGCTACTGGTGGTAATTCACCCTCACCATCGAGAAAAGCATCCTGAATCTCGCCGAGCAATGCCTCGGGTACATCCAGCGCCTGCTCCAGGGACAGCTGCTGACGGCCGATGGCTTCGGCCAGCAAGCCGTAGACATTCTTCTCGCTGCAACTCAGCTGACTGGCGATCTGCGCCGGAGTCATGCCGGCACGTGCCAGGCTGACCAATTCATGACGCAGGTCGACCACCGCACGTGGCGCTTCATCATCCGCACCGAGCACGGCCAGGAAGGCCTCGCCATAACGCTCCAGCTTGCGCGCACCGACGCCACTGACTCGCGCCATTTCGGCCAGGGTGCTGGGCTTGCTGCGCAGCATCTCCAGCAAGGTGGCATCCGGGAAGATCACATAAGGCGGCACGCCATGCTCTTCCGCCAGTTTGCGCCGCAACGCGCGCAGCGCTTCCCACTGGCCACGCTCCTCGCCACGTACCAATTGGCTGGCCGCGCTACTGGAAGCCTTGGCGCTTTGCTGCGGTTTCAGATCACGGCGCAGCTGCAGGCTGACCTCGCCCTTGAGCAAAGGCCGGCAACTGTCAGCGAGCCGTAACCCGCCAAAACCTTCGAGGTCGACATCGGCCAAGCCGCGCGCCACTAACTGGCGAAACAAGGAACGCCATTCACCTTCAGCCAGCGCCTTACCAATGCCGAACACCGCCAGGTGTTGATGACCGACACCGCGAATTTTCTCGTTATCGCGGCCGAGCAGCACGTCAACCAGGTGCCCCACGCCATAACGCTGACCCGTGCGATAGACCGCCGACAGTGCCTGCCGCGCCGGCTCTGTGGCATCCCAGGTCTGCACGCCATCGATGCAGTTGTCGCAGTGTCCGCAGGGCTGCGGCATGTCTTCGTCGAAGTAGGCCAACAGGGCCTGACGCCGGCAGCGGGTTTCCTCGCACAGCGCCAGCATGGCATCGAGCTTGTGCTGCTCGACGCGCTTATGCCGCTCGTCACCCTCGGAGTTGTTGAGCATCTGCTTGAGGAAAATTACATCCTGCAGGCCGTAGGCCATCCAGGCATCCGCCGGTAAACCGTCGCGGCCAGCGCGACCGGTTTCCTGGTAATAGGCTTCCAGAGATTTCGGCAGATCAAGATGGGCGACAAAGCGCACGTTGGGTTTGTCGATGCCCATACCGAAAGCAATGGTCGCCACCATGATCAAACCTTCCTCATTGAGAAAGCGCTTCTGGTGGTAGGCACGCAGCTCATTGGCCAAGCCCGCGTGATACGGCAACGCCGGGAAGCCCTGCTCGGAGAGGAATGAGGCAACCTCCTCGACCTTCTTGCGCGACAGGCAGTAGACGATACCGGCGTCACCCTTGCGCGCCGCGAGGAAGTTCAGCAGCTGCTTGCGCGGCTGCTCCTTGGGCACGATGCGATAAAAGATATTCGATCGATCGAAGCTCGACAGAAAGCGCTCGGCATTTTGCAGGTGCAGACGCTGAACAATTTCCTCGCGGGTACGCATATCCGCCGTGGCAGTCAGAGCGATGCGCGGCACGTTGGGGAACAACTCGGCGAGTTGGCCTAGCTGCAGGTATTCCGGGCGGAAATCATGCCCCCACTGCGATACGCAATGCGCTTCATCGATGGCGAACAGGGCAATGTCGAGGTTCTGCAGAAAGCTCAGCATGCGCGGCTGCACCAGCCGCTCAGGGGCCAGGTAAAGCATCTTGATCTCGCCGCGCTTGATCCGTTCGGCAATCTCACGCTGCTCATCGGCGTTCAGCGTGGAGTTCAGCGCTGCAGCCGCCACACCCAGCTCGTCGAGGGTCGCAACCTGATCGTCCATCAGCGCGATCAGCGGTGAAACCACCACCGCCAGGCCTTCACGCAGCAGGGCCGGCACCTGAAAGCACAGCGACTTACCGCCACCGGTGGGCATCAACACCAGGGCATCGCCGCCACTGGCCACGCGCTCGATAATCGCACCCTGACGGCCACGGAAGCTGTCGTAGCCGAATACGTCTTTGAGGATGCGTTGCGCGTGCTCGAGCATGAAGGGTCTCCGAAACAAGCCGCGCATTATACGCAAGTGCCGCTTGGGCACGTGCAGGCATGCTGGAGTTTGATCCGATTTTCGCCACCCGTGGCCTGCGGCTATGGCCGCTATGGCCGCTCTAGACTAGAATCCAGCCTCGTTTACTCCTTCAAGGTAGCCCCCGATGTCCTTCGCCGAGCAACTCTCCCGCCTGCAAGCCTTCCTCGATGCCGATGAGCTGCATGAAGAGGCACTGGACTACATCGCCGCCCATGGCTACCTGACCGCCCTATCGATCTGCCCAGAGCAGGTACCGGAGCGCGAATGGATTGACGCGCTGTTCTCCGAGCCACCGCACTACCGCAGCGACGCCGAACGCGAAGAGATCGAAGCTACCCTGATTCAGCTGCAAAGCCATATCGCCCGCCAGTTGGCCAGTGACGATGAACCCGACGTACCGTGCGAACTGGACCTGGGCGAAGAGCCGGACGATTCCGACCTGCGCGGCTGGTGCATCGGCTTTATGGAAGGGGTGTTCCTGCGCGAAGCGGTATGGTTCGACGACGCCGAAGATGAAGTCAGCGAGCTATTATTGCCAATCATGGTCGGCTCCGGCCTGTTCGACGAGCAACCTGAATTCGCCGAAATCGCCCGTGACCGCGACCTGGTTGACAGCATGGTCGAACAGATCCCCGAGCTGCTGACCGCCCTGTTCCTGCTGTGCAATGCACCGGAAGAAAAGCCGGCCCTCCTGAAACCACGTCACCACTAAGCACGCGCCATGGCGCGTGAGATTCAGGAGCAGCGCAACCCCGCCATTCGCTACGCTCTGCTGGCCATCGGCTGGCTGAGTGTGGCGCTGGGGGTAATCGGTATATTTCTCCCCGTATTACCCACTACACCGTTCCTGCTGCTGGCTGCCGCGTGTTTTATGCGCAGCTCAAAGCGTTTCTACCTGTGGCTGGTCAATCACCGCCAGCTTGGCCCGTGGATTGTCGACTACCTCGAAGGCCAGGGCATTCCGCTCAAGGGCAAAATCTACTCCATCGGCCTAATGTGGCTGAGCATCGGTCTGTCGTGCTACCTGGTGCCGCTGTTCTGGGCCAGGGCTTTTATGCTGACCAGCGCGGTACTGGTTAGCCTGTACATCCTTAGACAGAAAACCCTGGTCAAACCCTAAGCACCACACCAGCCGACATTCGGTATATTCAGCGCGGCAAAAATCAGCGGCAACACCTAGACTTTCCCAATCTCCGGCCGAGGCGCGGTACATGCCACCCCGTCAGCTCACTCAAGGATGGTTCAAGCGCCTCAACCGAGCGTTGCTGGGCGGCTGCATCCTGCTGATCGGTCTGGCCAGCGCCCTGGCCAACTGGGATTTCGGCGTCATCCTGAAAAATGCCGAAAGCCGCTACGGCAACCTCGGCGCAGCCAAGCAGCGCATCCAGGCCTGGGAAGCGCAGATCAAGGCCAGCACCGACAGCAGCGAAAGAGACAAACTCACCGAGGTCAACCGCTTCTTCAATCGGCAGATCCGCTTTGTTGACGATATCCAGTTGTGGAAGCAGAACGACTACTGGGCCACCCCCATCGAGATGTTGGTCAAGGGCGCCGGCGACTGCGAAGACTATTCCATCGCCAAATACTTCACCCTGCGCCGCCTTGGCATCCCCAGCGACAAGCTACGCATCACTTACGTCAAGGCGCTCAATTACAACCAGGCGCATATGGTCCTGACCTACTACGCCAGCCCCGGTGCCGAACCATTGGTACTGGACAACCTGATCAACGAAATAAAACCCGCCTCACAGCGCAAAGACCTGCTGCCGGTCTACGCATTCAATGCCGAAGGGCTCTATCTAGCAGGCTCCAATAGCAAAAAGAGCGACTCCAAGAAGCTCTCGCGCTGGCAGGACATCTTGAAAAAAATGCGCACGGAGGGCTTCGCCATCGGCGAAGGCTAGGAGGAACCTATGTCTCTACTCAAGCAGCTATTTCTCGCCATCTGCCTGTTCCTGGTGGTGGCCTTTACCGGCAGTTTTATTGCCGGCGTGGAAAGCTCACGCGAGCAACTGCTCAGCCAGCTGCGCTCGCATGCTCAGGACGCCGCAACCGCACTCGGACTGTCGATGACGCCACATGTGGATGACCCTGCAATGATCGAGTTGATGGTCAGCTCGATCTTCGACAGCGGTTACTTCACCAGCATCCGCGTGCTGCGCATCCCCAATGATGAAGTGATTGTCGAACGGCGCAACGACGACGCCATTACAGAAACCGTACCGGCCTGGTTTAGCGAGCTGGTTGACCTGCAACCCCAAGGCGGCGATGCACTGATCATGCGTGGTTGGGAACAGGCCGCACGGGTCGAGGTGCTCAGCAACCCGCAATTCGCCTTGGCCAAACTCTGGGACAGCGCCATCGGCAGCCTGATCTGGCTACTGCTCTGCGGTCTGGTTAGCGCCGTGCTCGGCGGCTGGCTGCTGCGCACCCAACTGCGCCCACTGGACAACATGGTGCAGCAAGCTCAGGCCATCACTCGCCGCGAATTCCTCACCCTGCCCAAGGTGCCACGTACACCCGAGCTCAAACGCGTCGTCACCGCCATGAACCAAATGGTGGAAAAGCTGAAAACGCTGTTCGCTGAAGAAGCCGCCCGCAGCGAGAAACTGCGTGAGGAAGCCTATCAGGACAGCATCACCGGTCTGGCGAATCGCCGCCTTTTCGACATCCGCCTGGCCCATCAGCTGGCGATCAACGAGCAGAATGCCGAAGGCTACCTGATTTTATTGCGCGTCAATGACCTCGGCGGCCTCAACCAGCGCCTCGGCGGCCAGCAGACCGACGCGCTGATTGCCGCCATTGGCGAGCTGCTCAAACGCCTGCTTAACCAGACCAACCGTTCGGACTGGCTGGCCTCACGTAGCCGCGGCGGCGAGTTCAGCCTGCTGGCTCCCGGCATTGGCAGTGAAGAAGCCGACCTGCTCGCCGGCGAGCTATTCACCGGCCTGGAAAGCCTGCGCCAGACCGGCGCCAGTGACTGCACCCCGGTTGCCCACATGGGCATTGCCGCCTTCCGCACGGGCGAAGAACCCAGCCAGGTCATCGGCCGCGCCGATCAGGCCCTGGCGCAAGCGCAGAACGACCCAAGCCGCCACTGGGTACGCCTGGACGACTACAACGCGCAACCGACTCAGGGCCTGCACGACTGGCGTACCTGGATCGACGACGCGCTGAACAAGCGCAAGCTGCAGCTGTATTTCCAGCCAGTCACACAGTGCGCAGATCGCAATCAGCTGCTGCATCACAAGGTCCTGGCACGCCTGCTTGACCCGCAAGGTGAAGCCATTGCTGCCGGCCGCTTCCTGCCGTGGATCGAGCGCCTCGGCTGGACCGCGCGCTTTGACCTGGCCATGCTCGAACACAGCCTGGCGCACCTGAGCCAGCATGCTGCGCCACTGGCCCTCAGCCTATCGGCAGCGACCCTGCGTGATAGCGAAACCCTCAAGCGTATCTTCGACATCCTCAGGCAACACCCGCAGCAGGCCAGCCTGCTGACCTTGGAAGTGGACGAGCGTCACCTGCCACCGGCGGCCGAGTTGGAAGCGCTTAGCCAGGGCATCCGCGACACCGGCTTCAACCTGGGCCTGCAGCACTTCGGCGGGCGCTTCAGCCTGATCGGCAACCTCACCCACCTGGGCCTGGCCTACCTGAAACTCGATGGCACCTATATCCGCGCCATTGACCAGGAAAGCGACAAACGTATGTTTATCGAAGCGGTATTCCGCGCCACCAACAGCATCGATCTGCCATTAATTGCCGAGATGGTGGAAACCGAAGGCGAGCTGGCGGTGCTCAAAGAGCTGGGGCTCTACGGCGCAATGGGCCGCCTGCTAGGTGCGCCAGAACCCTGGAAAGACTGATCCACCAAGGCAAACGGGGTAGTCCGCTTTACGGCCTACCCCGTTTAAATACAGCGCTTAGTTACCAGCAAACAGCGGCTCAGCTGGCAAACAGATAACCTTCCACATCCATCCCTGCATCACGCATCTGCGCCAGCTTATAGCGCAAGGTCCGCGGACTGATGCCCAGGCGTTCTGCGGCTTCCTTACGGCGACCACGCTCAGCGCGCAGGGTATCAATAATCATCTGAAACTCATGCCGGCGCAGATCATCGCCCAAGGCACCCGCTTCTGCCGGCGAGGCGTCTTGCGGCGCAGGTGCGCTATTGACCACCACCGCCAACAGCGGCTGTGCGGACGGCGTAACCGCCGAACCAATCGGTGCCAGCAGGCAAAGATCCTGCGGCTGAATCAGGCCACCCTGCTGCAGGATCAACGCGCGCTGAATAGCGTTATCCAACTCGCGCACATTGCCCGGCCAGCTATGGCTCATCAGGCTCATCTGCGCCTGAGGGGAAAGCCGAATCGGCGCGTGGTTCATTTTCTTCACGTACTTGGCCAGCAGCCGCTCAGCCAGCGGCACGATGTCCGCAGGACGCTCACGCAGTGGCTGCCAGGCTAGTGGAAATACCGACAGGCGATAGTAGAGGTCTTCACGGAAGCGCCCCGCCGCCACCTCTGCAGCCAAGTCGCGGTTACTGGTGGCCAGTACGCGGATGTCCAGAGTGATCGGCTTACGCGCGCCAACCCGTTCCACCTCACGCTCCTGCAGCACGCGCAACAGCTTGGCCTGCAAGCCCAACGGCATTTCAGAAATCTCGTCGAGCAGAATGGTGCCACCCTCGGCCAGTTCGAACTTGCCCGGAGCACTGGCAATCGCCCCGGTAAATGCGCCCTTCTCATGGCCGAACAGCGTGGCTTCGAGCATGTTGTCCGGAATCGCTGCGCAGTTAATGGCGATAAAGGGTTTACTGCCGCGTGGCGACTGCTGGTGGATAAAGCGCGCCAGCACCTCTTTACCGGTACCGGATTCGCCCGTGATCAGCACAGTGGAATCGCTCTGCGCCACCCGCGTGGCCAAAGCCAGCAGTTGCACACTGGCGGGCTCTTCAGCGACTGGCCCGTCCTGTTCGCTGGCAGACACACGGCCCAACGCATGCCGATCCACCAGCGTCAGCAGAGCTTTCGGCTCGAATGGTTTGACCAGATAATCCGCCGCGCCTTGGCGCATGGCATCCACCGCCCGCTCGACCGCGCCAAAGGCGGTCATCAGCAACACCGGCAGTTGCGGCTGACGCTGGCGAATCTGCGCGAGCAACTGATGGCCATCCATGCCGGGCATGTTCACGTCACTGACCACCAGGCCAAAAGGCTCTTCGGCAATCGCCAACAGCGCCGTCTCAGCACAATCCACTGCGCGGTAATCATGCCCACCCAGCGCCAGGGTATCGGCCAGTGCCTCGCGCAATGCGCGGTCATCTTCGACCAATAGAATTTTGCTCGCCATGGATGGTTACTCCTGAATCAAAGGGTGCGTAGCACCAAGCAGAGGCAAGGTGAGAATGGCGCACGTGCCACGCCCCGGCCGCGAACGCAGTTGCACATCGCCCTGATGGGCACGCGCCACTGCCTTGACCACGGCCAGGCCAAGCCCGGTGCCGGTGGTTTTGGTGGTAAAGAAGGGTTCACCGAGGCGCGCCAGCGTCGCGCTGTCGATGCCTGGGCCGTTATCGCTGATGCACAGACGCAGCGTTTCACCACGCTGATACAGATGAATCTTCAACCGCGCTTCACGGCCGCCGGCCTGAATCGCGTTCTCGATCAGATTGAGCACCGTGCCAACCAGGGTGTCACGGTTGCACAACAACTCGCCCGCACGGCTGTCGCACTGCCAGCGCACCTGCATGTCGAGCACATGCGGTTCGGCGGCGCTGCGCAGCGCATCGAACAATGCCTTGGGCGCCAAACGATCCGGCAGCGGCAGCTCGCCACGGGCGAAGATCAGCATGTCACGGACCTGGTGTTCCAGTTCATGCAGGCGTTCTTTCAGGCGTCCAGCAAAGCGCTGCTGCTGTTCAACCGGCAACACTTGCTCAGTCAGATGACTGGCGTAGAGCAAAGCGGCGGAAAGCGGTGTCCGAATCTGGTGGGCCAAGGACGCCACCATACGGCCCAAGGCAGACAAGCGTTCGTGGCGGGACAGTTGATCCTGTAAGCGTCGGGTTTCTGTCAGGTCGGTCAACAACACCAACTGACCAGGTTCCGCGTGCAAAGAACGGGTGGCAATCGACAGACGCCGGCCATCCTTCAGGGAGATTTCGTGGCCATCATCCTCGCGCGGAGCGAAGTTGCGCGCGATGACCTGGCGCCAGAGCATGCCTACCAGGGGCTGACCGAGCAGATTACGCGCCACCGGATTGGCCTCGCGCACCACGCCCTGACCATCGATCACGATCACCCCACCGGGTAGCAGATCCAGCAAGCTCTGCAGGCGATGAGCCAGACGCTCTTTCTCGGCCAACTCCTGCATGCGCTGCGCACTGACCAGCGCCAACTGGCCCTTGAGCTCGGTCACTCGCGCCTCGAGCATGCTGTAGCTGGTACTGAGCTGAGTCGACATCTGGTTGAACAAGGCAAAGGCCTGTTCGAGTCCGGCACGGCTGGCCTGCTCCACGGGAGCAGGCGCTTCGGATTCTTCAGGGCGTTGGGCGTTAGCGTTCATGGTTCTCTCTCGCGCTGCGAGCCGTCATAAGACAGTCAGTTGCAAGAGAGATAGCAATACCCGTGCCTGAAAAAATATCCTTTTAAATCAAAGCTGTAAAAAACAAAGCCGAAGGTTGCGTCAAACCTTCGGCTTTATTGGATGGACAAACGCCAAGTCACTGACGACTGCCAGGCAAAGCAGACTCAGTCGTCCAGACCCTCATCATCACGTCGGCTCATGCCGTACTTGCGCATCTTCTCGACCAAGGTGGTACGGCGAATGCGTAAGCGCTCAGCGGCACGCGCGACCACGCCACTGGCATCATCAAGCGCCTGCTGAATCAAGCCCTGCTCAAGGTTGCCCAGGTAATCCTTCAGGTCCAGGCCTTCCGGCGGCAACATGGCCATCGAATCCACACCCGGCAGCCCAGCCAGGATGGTGGCGCGCTCATCCAACTCATCGCGCAGAGTCGCCACCATGCTCTCGTCTTCATCGTCGACATGGCGGAATTTCTTCGGCAGCTCGCCCACGCCAATAACACCGTAGGGATGCATGATCGCCATGCGCTCGACCAAGTTGGCCAGTTCGCGCACGTTACCCGCCCAGTCATGCCGGCATAAAGACATGATGGCCGCCGAGTTAAAACGGATAGAGCCGCGCTTCTCGAACTCCATACGCGAGATCAGCTCATTCATCAGCAGCGGAATATCCTCGATGCGCTCACGCAGCGGGGCCATTTCAATCGGAAATACGTTCAGCCGGTAGTACAGATCCTCACGGAAACTGCCATCTTCGATCATTTGCTCAAGATTCTTGTGCGTGGCAGCAATGATCCGCACATCAGCATTCTGAGTCTTGTTACTGCCCACCCGCTCAAACGTACGCTCCTGCAATACGCGCAGCAGCTTCACCTGCATTGGCAGCGGCATATCACCAATTTCATCGAGAAACAGCGTACCGCCATTGGCCAACTCGAAACGTCCGGCACGGCTGGTAATAGCACCGGTAAACGCGCCCTTCTCATGGCCGAACAGCTCGCTCTCAAGAAGCTCGGCAGGGATCGCACCGCAATTGACCGGAACAAAAGGACCTTCACGACGTTTGGAGTGGTAATGCAGGTTGCGCGCGACCACTTCCTTACCCGTACCCGATTCGCCAAGGATCAGCACGCTAGCCTCGGTATCGGCCACCTGCTGCATCATCTGCCGTACTTGCTGAATAGCTCGGCTGGTGCCAACTAGGCTGCGGAACAGATTGGTCTCGCGCTGCCGACCGCGCTCACGCGCCTGATCGTACATTTCGCGATAAACCTGAGCCCGATGCAGCGAGTCGAGCAACTTGTTGTAACTCAACGGCATTTCTAGCGTCGCTAGCACGCTACGGCGTTGCTCTTCCGGCCACTCCGCGGCGACCTGGTCGTTAATCAGCAACGTTGGTAGAAACTCGTCCCAGGCCGCCAAGTGCTTGAGCATTTCCAGCACGCCGCCTTTGGCTTTCACGTCGCCAAGCAACACGCTGAGCACTTCGCGACTAGAAGCCAAGTCCGCGACACACTGCTGCCAATTCTGGCTGTCACACGCCAGGTGGTCTTCACCCAAAAAATTCAAAATGACCGTCAAATCACGACGGCGCTCGCTGTTATCGTCAATCAGAAGAATTTTGGTTTCACGCCACATAATTTATTTACTGATCCTGGAGTGAAAAACGCGCCCGCCGCCCAATAACAACTCGACTCAGCGCCGGCAATTGGCCAGTAGTAAAGTCAATTTTTTGTTAATAGTCAATTTTATGGCGTGCTTTAAATTGTGTCCGACAAGCAGACTAAGCAGCTGTTTAACAAAGAAGGGGAAAGATCGGGGTAGAACGTAGACATATACCAGAAGGTCGATACCGGACAGCATCGACCGAAAACAGCTAATCAGCCAAACAACTGATAGACCTTGGCGCCTTGTTGCGACTGATTCAGCTGTAAAAGCTCATGAGCCAAGCGCTCTTGTTCGGCCTGGCAAACGCTAACCAGCTCGCGATAAAGATCCAGCAACTCCTGCATACGTGCACGTAGCGTTTCTTCATCGCTGGCGGACTCGACCATGGCTTCGTCAACGGCCAGGCGGCACTGCAAATCCAGCTCGCCAATGGCAGCCCAGTCCTGAGTAGCCAATGCGGCACGCAACGCGCTGCCGGTTTCTTCTAGACGCTGCACGGATGAACTCATAAACAATTCCTCAGGCGGGAAACAGCATCACTCGGCGATCGCATCCCAGCCAGCTTTTACATTACGCAACAGGCCTGCCACTTCATCCAGCGGCGCTATTTCATTCTGTACATTGGCATCAACCAAACGTGTAGCCATGTATTCGTAAAGGCTGTCCAGATTGGCAGCCACTTCACCGCCCTGCTCCAAATTGAGGCCTTCGCGCAGGCCACCGATGATACCGATGGCTTTACTGATCAACTCGCCCTTGAGTGCAACTTGATTACGCTCCATGGCTCCGCGAGCTTGAGCCAAACGAGTCAGCCCACCTTCCATCAACATCTGGATCAATCGATGCGGGCTGGCTTCAACAGCCTGAACCTGGGTATTGACGGTTTGATACTGCTTGAGGGCCGCCATCGCGTTCATCGTTGTTCTCGCTGTTCTGTTTGCTGGATACCTTGTGTATCGGCGCTACAGAACAAAGCTTTAGCAACGAAATCAGTTTCCTACAGCCGGTTCAACCTCTGATCCGATGGCATCCCAGGCACTTTTGATCTGCTCAAGCAGCGCCTGGACCTCATCCAGAGTACGCGGCGTACTGTCGAGTGCGACGCCTGCTAGGCGACGGGTCATATAGTCGTATAGCGAATCTAGGTTCTCGGCAATCTCACCGCCCAACCCCTTATCCAAACTAGCCTGCAATACACCCAAAATAGTAATGGTGCTACCAACGGCCATGCCGCGAATCTCGGCATCCCCCTCAACCTGGGCATGCTTGGCCAACATCACTCGCTGTAGCGCCCCTTCAAGCAGTAACTGGACTGTACGATAAGGCGAAACATCGTGACTGGTGTTGACCTGCTTGTAGGTATCAATCGGTTTCTTGCTCATTAGTTATCCTTTTTCACAAAGCCTGGCAGGCTAGCGAGCTGGTTAGCTAGGCTCTCACTGGTTTTTTGCAGGCGAGAAACCAAGGAATCCATGGCGTTGTACTGGGCATAGAGTCGATTCTGCAAACTTTCAACACGCTTATTCAGGGAAGTGCGCTGCTCATCAACACTCACCTTGGTTGCCTGAAGCGCGTCAGTACGCTGCTTGAGTACGCCAGTGGTCCCTACGTAAGCACCCACAGACTTAGACAGACGGCCCATCAGACCGTTATCACCGGCTAAGTAACCTGCGACCTGATCAAAATTACCATCTAGGGCCTTGGTTAACTTAGTGTCATCAAGCTTGAGCTTCCCATCCTTTTCAGTGGTTATACCTAGATCAGCAAGCGCGCGCACTCCACCTTCACCGGTCATCTTCACCATTTCGTTACGCAAACTGGATAACACGCTGCGTATGGAGGAGTCACCAAGCAAGGGGCCCGTTACCGGGTTACCACCATCAACCGGAACAACTGCAGTCAGCTGAGAAGTCGTGCCGATCAACGCATTGTATGCATCGACGAATTTCTGCAGATTAGTCTTCACACCACCCTTATCGACACCCACCGTGACGCTGAGGGTTTTACCATCCGTTAGATCTGTAGCGCTTTGCGCTGTAACCAGATCAAGCGTCACCCCTTCCAGAGCATCAGTAATTCGGTTGCTGTCGCGCACCAAGTCCAGACCATCAATAGATATCTTGGACGACTGGGCCTTGGTAATAACACCACCAGCCCCCGTGGTAGAACTAGGCGGAACGAAGGCATCAGCATTGCCAGGGTCAACAGTAGGGGAAAACGCCTGGGACGTTAGTGAGTTATCGCCAGCGGTGACATTATCTTCATTAGCTACGATCTGAATGTCGTTGCCTGCACCACTTTTAGTGGAACTCAATACCAGTCGCGAGCCAGAGTCATCAGAAATGATGGTTGCACTAACACCACTAGTCTTTCCGGCCTCATTGATCGCATCACGCATACCAGCCAGGGTGTTGTTGCTCGCAGTGATATCAACATCAAAGCTCGAACTACCGCCTGAAATAGTTAGCGTACCGCTGTTGAATGTAGCGGCATTGCCACCCGCGACCGACTGCAAAGCAATCTTGCTACTGGTCGCCAGCTGCTTAACCTGAACGCTGTAATTACCTGCAGGCGCAGTGCTGGCAGCAGTGACTTTAAGGGTGCTTGTACTAGAAGAACTCGCCGTTCGCGACTCAAATAGCGAAGCCTTGTTCAGCGAATCGACGGCGGTCTTGAAGGTATTAAGCGCGCTAGTTAGCGAGCCCATTGCCGAGATGCGCGCAACTGTGGTCTTCTCGAGACGGTCCAGCTGATTGGTTTTCGGTGCCTTTTCGGCATTAACCAACGCTGTCACGATTTCGTCGATTTTGATTCCTGAGCCAATGCCCGTAATCCCGACCATGCTTCACCTCGCCAAAATAATGACTGCAACACGCTAGATAAGCGTTAACAGTCAAAAGCTGTGCCAACCTACCTGGCTAGGCCTCAGCTTTGAATAACAAACTACGAACCTCCGAAAGATTTTCTGCTAGTTGCAGCGCTTCTTCAGAAGGGATTTGCCGAATCACATCGCCCGAGCCGGCATCAGTGACCTTGACCACTACGCGCCCACTCCCCTCTTCGAGGGAGAAGTTCAGGCTACGGCGAACCGATTGGACAAAGTCCTGGATCGTGGCCACAGCCGCTTCGACGTCTTCACGGGAAGCTGGAGTGCCACTCTCAGCATTTTCGACTGAAGCCGTCGCACTGCTCTCCGATGACTTACGCTCAACAGCGCCAGCCACAACCTTTGCAGCTGAATCCGGTGCACGCTCTGCTTTCGAGGCAGCAGCGACAGGTGTAGACGTAACTTGAATAGAACTAATGTCCATAACTTTCTCCTCAGAATGAGGGAACGGGGAGAAGAGCTAAGCCCTTCCCCCCGTAGTCTAGCGCCTTTACCCTTAGCCGAGCAGGCTGAGTACAGCCTGTGGCAGCTGGTTAGCCTGGGCTAAGATCGCAGTACCGGCCTGCTGCAGGATCTGATTCTTGGTCAGTTCCGAAGTTTCAGCAGCGAAGTCAGTATCACGGATCCGGCTACGAGCGGCAGAGGAGTTCTCGGAGATGTTTTGCAGGTTCGAGATAGTGTTCTCGAAACGGTTTTGAACAGCACCGAGCTGGGCACGCTGGCTATCGATATTGGAGATCGCACCGTTGATGATACCCAGAGCATCCTGTGCACCTGTTGCGGTACTGATATCGATGGTATTGACCGCATCCAACTCACTGAAACCGTCAGTACCCAAGCCGCCAGTCAGACCATTAACGCTGAAAGCATCAGCTGCTTCGAGCTGAACTTGGCCGTCTGCACGCGCACCACCACCCGCAACGATAGTTGCAGCAGTACCTACATCAGTTTCACCATCAAAGCTCTTCGTGGTCAGAGTCGCACCGCCCGAGCCTGCATAGTTGCTGATGCTGATTGCATCACCGCGAGAGCTAACAAGCTCAATGGTGCTACCTTTGGAGACCGCAGAAATACCAGTCTTACCCGTTTCGCGGTTAATTGCATCTGCCAAGGAAGACAGATCGCTCAAATCACTAACCACGGCAGAGACAGACGATGAGTCAGTTGCAAGTGACTTACTGGTCAAGCCCGACAGATCGAAGGAAACGGTCCCGGAAGCAGTGATGCCACCCAAAGTTGCAACGGTACGAGCATTCGCCGTCACACCCGTTTCATCGCTCTTGGCGTTAATAGCACGAGCTACTTCACTGGCAGAACCACTAGCGGCACCAGCAATGGCCACGTCGCCATCAGACAGCTTAGAGTTGATGTTGAAGGAAGAACTACCGTACGCACTACCCGATGTGGCACTGAACGCAGCCCCCGAAGCAGTAGCTGCAGCACCTGCGCCATCAGTAGTGAAACGGTTGATACCAATACGGTCAGTAGCAGCAGAGCCGATCGAAACACTGATAGTTTCGTAGGCGTTAGCGCCAACCTGGAAGCTTTGCGAACCGAAGGAACCGTCGAGGATCTTACGACCACCGAAGCTGGTGGTTTCAGAGATGCGGTTCAGTTCTTGTTGCAACTGCGACACTTCGCCTTGCAGAGCTGCACGCTCAGTCGCACCGTTGGAACCGTTAGCCGATTGCAGGGCCAGGTCACGGATACGCTGCAGAATACCAGTCGACTGCTGCAGCGCACCTTCAGCGGTTTGCGCCAGGGAGATGCCGTCGTTGGAGTTACGGGTCGCAACGTTCAGACCGTTGATCTGGCTGGTCAGACGGTTGGAAATCTGCAAGCCGGCGGCGTCATCCTTGGCACTGTTGATGCGAAAGCCAGTGGACAGGCGCTGCAGCGAAGTGTCCAGGCCTTTGGATGAGCTGTTGAGGTTACGCTGAGTGTTGAGTGACGCTACGTTTGTGTTGACTGTAAGGGCCATGGTGTTTGCCTCCAAAGGACCGTGCTACTGAGTTTGTCTGAGCCTGCGAGCTTCGGGCCTGCTTTGCTCAGACGCCCCATAAAGTTCGCATTCGATCTTTATATCGGCGGCCTTAAGAACAGCTTTAGCAACTCGTTCTATTTTTTTTTCCGCATATAGAACAATTACTTAAGCGGCAAACCCGAGAAAAATTTGGTATCTGCCGACATCCCGACGGAAAATACCGATTTTTTTCACACACCAAAACAGCTTTCTTAATGCATCACACAAACCGACAGCATGTTGTCGGCATCAATCGGGCAACCATGAGACTCTCCAAGCCTCAATATTTGCCCCATCCAGCATCCAGCCATCCTGTACCTGACGACGCAGCTCATCGCCCATCCTGGCACTCGCCTCCAGATCACTGATGTGCATACGAATGGCGTCGACCCAATCCTTGAAACGGTTTTTCACCCGAGTTACCGGCAATGCGCCCTGGTAGCACACCAAGTCACTGCAAACTACCGGGAAACCACACGCGCCGTACTCAAGAAGACGCAAGTTGCTTTTGCATTCGTTGAACAAGTTCTGCTCGACTGGTGCCAAAGCCAGATCCAGATCCAGCCGGGCCAATGCGGCTGGGTACAGATCAATTGCAACGCCGGCATGCAACTCCTGTACATAAGGACGAATTCGGTCCGGGCACATCCCCATAAACACCCATTCGACCTCGCCTGCCAGCTCCTTGACCACATCAGCGATCAACTCAAGATCACCGGTATGACTGACACCACCCGCCCAGCCAACGCGAGGTTTCCTGCCGCGTTGCCGCTTGGATGAGAGGCCGCTCCACCAATCCACCGGCAAGCGGTTCTCAACCACCCGAATGTCCCCATGCAAACCGGCAAAGGCCTCAGCCAACGGCGCAGTGGATACCGTGAAGCGATCAACAAAGCTCAGCCCCTTGCGCAGCGACTTAAGTATGTCTTTTGGCATCTGCGGACGATGCACGCTTTTGAGTGGCAGGTTGGGCAGGTAATCGTCCAACTCATAAATGGTGAAAGCGCGCGAGAACTTCTTGATCCGCCGCATCGCATCCAGCCGCTCATCACCTATTTGTCGTTGCAACACAATCACGTCAGGATCAAGACGTTCCAGATCCGGCACCTGCAACAGCCCAATAGACATCATGCCATCGACCATTCCGTACTCTTTAAGCGCCGAGAACGGTTTGATCACACGGTAGTTACCGCAGCCAAAGGGGTCCGCCGGATGCGCCAGTATCACTGGCAGCGGGCGCCAGCTCAGTGGACGCCAGGTCAAACCGGCGTCAGTTTCTAAATCAAAACCGCGCCCGCTGAGCGCCAGATTACGGTTGTAAGCAGGATCACGTGCAATATCGGGCAGGTGACGCTCATAGAGAGCATCCTGCTCAGCCACGTCAGGCTCTCGGTATACATGGTCATGCATTAACACCGCATGAGCAGCCCATACGGTCAGGTAACCCGCTGAACGCACCCGAAGGCAGAAATCGACATCACGGTAGGCACTCAGCGTTGTATCCAACCCGCCGACTTGATGATAGATCTCAGCGCGGACCATCAGACAGGCATCGCTGACGGCGCTGTAGTTCTGATCGACCTGCAGGCGCTGTAGGTAGCCAGCGCTGTCCATTGCTTCACCGGCAAAAGCACGACCTGCAGGACCGCGCAGCCCGAGCAGCAAGCCCGCTTGATCAATACGCCCATCACCGCTCAGCAGTTTGCCGCCAACGACACCGACTTCAGGACGCTGCGCGTGATTGAGCAATTCATCCAGCCAGCCGTCGCTCACCGCGACCGCCTCACCAGACAACAACAGCAAGTACTCGCTTTGAGCTGCCAGGGCTGCCTGATGCTGGGCCTGGGTAATATCCGCAGCTGCAACAACCCGGAGCCGGGCGTCTGCCAGATCAGCAATACCCTGCAGCCACACCTGAGTATCCGCATCCATCGCTTGATGGGCGCCGAACAGGATCTCGTAATGCCCGTAGCGGGTTTTCTCGAGCACACTGTCCAGGCAACGCTGTAGACAGACAAGGGACGTGTCGACCGCAATAATGATCGACACCAGCGGTGTATTCGAATGGCCGTAATCAATGCGATAACGCGCAGGCAACCCCGGAACAACCCGAGCCTGATAGCCACGCTGAGCCAGATGACGCTCAATAACGCGCCGCTCATCCGGGTTGTCCCGAAGCGCAGGTGCATCCGTGATCAGCAGTGGTTCATCGACATGCCCGAGACCAACCAACCCTTCCTGCTCGATGAGCCGGGTCAACAGTTCGAACTCAAATGCCTCAGGGAACTCGGCGTCGAATCCACCGGCAGCGAGGAACAGATCTCGGCGATACAGCCAATGACGCGCAATGACCAGCGGGAAACTGAGCAGCAGATCGAGGTTGAACCCTGGCAGAAAGGCGCCACCCAGGCTGCCATCAGGCAAGCGCTGCAATTGGTCACCATAAATTGCACGGCACTCCGGGTTTGCCGCCAACTCAAGCCCAGCGACCATCAGTCCACTGGGGGTGAACTCATCGCCGGCGTGGGCCAGCATGAACCAAGCAAAATCGCTCTCATTCACTACGCGGTTAATCTGGGACGCCAGGGTTTCATCGCTCAGTCGAACGAAATGCAACTTATCCGCCGCAGAGGTTTTCGGTACATCAGCGCTACTGGTCAGCACCACGATCTTCAGGGTGGCATACAGGCAGCGCTCGCCGATCAGGCTCTTTAGGGTTTGCATCAAGGGCGGCGATTGTCCTTCAAGATCAAGCACGATGATGCCGATTAGCGGGCCGCCATTTTGATCCTGGAGGTATTCATTAATCAGGCGATTTTCCGTCTCGGTCGGAATACGCTCCGCTAGCCAACGCTGCAGAGTAGGTATTTTGGAGCGTACTTCCACCGATACGCCCAGACGCTGCAGCATATCCCCACGTTCATGCGTCAATACCTCACTGTCCGAGCCGGGGTAACGCTGATACAGCAGTTGATAAAGCGCCGGGAAGTTCTTCCGCTCCCGGCCCAGCATGTGATCGTCACTAGTGCTCTGCTCACGCGTGTGAACTTCACTGGTCACAACCGGCACATGAACAAAGGGGTAGCGCGTGGCCAGACGCAGGAGCATGTCCCAGTCCTCGAACGCGGCGAGGCTGGTGTCGAACTCGCCTACGGTCGCCAGCATCTGCCGTGGATGCGCCCAGGTATTGACCGGAATGTAGTTCTGCACAAACAAGCGGTCGCGATCGAACACCTCATGCTTGAACGGCTGGCCACGAGCCAATTCGATGCGCTGCCCGTCTTCAAGCTTTTCGTTGACGTACTCAACGCCGGTATAAATGACACTGCCCGGATGCTGCTCGAAGGCCTCGGCCAGCACCGCCAGGTGATTGGGTAAGTAGATGTCGTCGTCGTCGAGGTAGACGATGTAACGCCCACGCGCCAGTGCCAGCCCCGCATTACGGGCAGCCGACAGGCCCTGATTGCGCCCCTGACGGATATAGGTGATGGGGAAGTCGTAGACCGCCAGCAGGTGCTCAACCGGCTCCCCATTATCGTTGATCAGGATGACTTCAAAATCGCGCAGGGTCTGGCTGCCGACACTGGCCAAGGCGTCCTTGAGCAGATCGGGGCGGTTGTAGGTGGTGAGGATGATGGAGAACAGAGCGCGCTCGCCAAACGCGGCCAGTGCTTCGAGCCGCACACACAGAGACTGCAAGCGCGTACCCAACGGCGAATGCTTTTCATTGGGGTACTGGCCAAGCCGTCCGCGAAGATGCGCCGCGACATCCAGTTCTCGCCCGCTTAACTGACGTTCGGCGCCGCGCTCGAACACACCCTCGACAATGAGAATGTGGTCTTCGAGTGGAGCGGTGGAGGCATAAAACTCCGTGGAATGTTGTTCAGAGTGGACACGATACCCAACACCCGGAATATGAGTGAATATAAAATCCGGGTTACGCTCCGCTAGCTGTACGGCCATATCCCAGTCACCGGCTCCCTTCAGCCTGGGATTCCAAGACCAGCCTGACAACAACGCCTGACGCCTAATGATGGTGGCAGAAGGCGTGATGTAGTTGTCGTATACCAATAAATCAGCGACTTCGTTTCGGTCACCCACATAATCCGTGAGCCGGTGCCCCGGATGGCGTGGCGAAGCCAATGGTGCGCCCTGGTCGTCGATGTAATTTACAGGCGCGTAGCCAAGCGCAGACTCAGGGTGTTCCTGCAACAACGGCAACAATCGAAGAAAATGACCGCTGAGCAATATGTCATCGGCCATGAGTACTGTCATGAATTGCCCGGTCGCAATACGCATCCCATTGAGTACATTGTGACTCGGGCCAATATTCCGACGGTTGCGCATGAAGCGAACTCGCGGATCAGTCGCAAAAGACTTCATCACCTCGGATGTCTCATCTGAGGAGGCGTTATCCAGTACCAGAACCTCTAGAGACTGGACGCCCTGAGACAAAACCGAAGCGACGGTCTGCCCAACGAAACGTCCATAGCTGTATGAGGGGATGATGACACTGATCAATGGAGTGTCTCCCCTGACCTGAATCGCATCAGCGGCAACAGCCGCCGTCAGAGCATTGATCCAGGCGTCAATGGAGTATGGATAGCTATCCGAACTCGCCCAAAAGTGCCGCATCGCCTCCACCATCGCCCGATAATTCTCAGGCGCCATGGTGTCTAGAAACAACTCAAGCGTATCGCGATCAGGAAAGCGCCTGCCGTCCACATAGCTGTTTTCCGGGATCCAGGCAGGCACCGGCCAGTCCGCCACGTGCACAGGCACCATGCCATTACGCAAACAATCCAGCCAACAATCGGACAGCCAGCCCGAGACGCGCTCAGCGCCCTCGCAATAGGCGAAATGCGCTTTGCTGACATCATCTATGCCCTCTCGGCCATAAACGGCTACCTGCTCGGTAGCGAATGGACGCGACGCGGGCTGCTCACCCATCTCAATAGACGGGTTCAGACAAATCTGGCGCTCGTCGCTGAGGGGGTTGCAGCCCGGCATGAAGATGCGTGCAAAGTGGTGCTCATAAACTGCTTCACAGCGCTGTCCGGCATCCAGCAACAACAGGTAACGACGTAGCGGCGACTCGAAACAGACTTTCGGTTCAGATTCACGCGTGAGCACGACCTGTAACAAAGCGTCGAAGCCCTGTGTATCAACGGCCTGCAAAGGCTCGAACAACAAACCATTGGCATCGCCGTATTCGCGCAATTGCGACCAAGGCAATAGCTCACTGAGCCTCTGCCAGTCTTTTTCGTTGAGCAGGAATATCCGCTGTGGATCACCCACTGAGCTACCTGCGACGCCAATCCGCCAAGGCGCCCCAGGACACCGTCCGCCTGCTATGCCTGCCCACTCCATTACGCTTACCTCTTCATATCCCTGCCATCCGGCAAGGCTTATCAATCTACGGTCGATTCACCATAACCATGGGCTCGAGCCCATGCAGCCATGCTGTCTATGGACGCATCCAACGACGTCCACACGTCTAATCCCAGACCACGTGCTCGACTGACATCAGGCACGTAGAACGATCGTCCGCAAGTGTCAGCATTGCCCAGAATCTTTATCGGCTTGTCTGGCGCGATTCTGGCCACCACACGCCTTGCCAGGTCAGCGATGCTGATGGCCTGGTCGGAACCCACGTTATAGACCTGCCCTGACTGGCCGCGCAGCAATAGAACCAATAGCCAGCAAGCCAAGTCGGCTCCATGCAGGTAGCTACGCACGGCCTGCCCAGCAGACTTCAGAACAATTGCATCGGCACACAATGCATCGCGGACAAAATTGCCGATTGCAAAGTGCCCATCGAGCGGCAGCCCCGGACCAGAAAATGCGAAACAACGTGCCATGACTACATCAAGTCCATGATCCTTTGCATAAATCGCTCCCAGTACTTCCTGGGCACGCTTGGCCTCGCCATAGGCACTACTGACGCATGAACTTTCACAAGCCCCCGAATAGTCCTCGCCCACTAGCTGAAAAGCAGACATGACACCGTACTGGGCGCCTGAACCAATGAGTAGAATGCGATCCACGCCACTTTGCGCCCCCAGCTCAAGCACCCTCCGTGCCCCGCCGATGATGCTATCGAAAAGTTCCAAGGGGCGTGCATGCGCCGCAGCGGAAGTATCAGCTGCGGCATGCAAGATCATATCCGGCGCTCTTTGCATGGGTATATGCAGGTCACGCACGTCCCCCTGCTCCCAGTGCAGCCAAGGTAAGTCGCGAAAATACGGCTGCAGTGCGAGAAAGCTCGACGGATTGCGCGACAACGCTGAGACATCGACCCGTATCCCCTGCCCATTGAGCTGCGCCAGGAGAGCCAATAACCACCGCCCAAAGAACCCGGTGGCGCCGGTGAGCAGCAAGTGTTTACCGTCTAACGCCTCGTGCAGACCGAGAGTTTCAGGAATGTTTTGCAGATCAGCACGGATCTGTGCAGAATCAGGTGAAAAGGCTAACTCTTGCATTTCAGGCGCGCCTCGCCAGTACACCGATCACCTGGCTTTGCCGCCACCCCAGCTCCACCGTCAGCAAATGGCTATCGACCAGTACCAATTCCGCACTCTCGAGCAGGCAATGCAAAGCCTGTGGGGTGAAGAAATTGATATGTTCATGCCAATGACGTTTGAGAGCGGCAAGGCCCAGGCTACCTGGATGCTCACGTACGAGAGCTTCATACGGCACTTCCAGATAAACCAGTGTCTGTTCATCCAACGCGGGAAGAATCTGCTTGATCAAGGCCAATGGAAACGGTACGTGCTCCAGTACCTGACTGCAGACGACCAAGTCGTAACACCCTGCAGCGAGTTGCGAAGCGCTTATCCGTTCAACACCCGGCATGAGCTCTACCGAAGAAATATCGTGAACATATAACGCGCTGCTCTGCTGAAGAAAGGGCGTGTTCGACCCACTACCGCCGCCCCAGTCAAGCACGATTGGGCGCTCGGGCAAGTGCGGAGCCAGCCATGACTCGACATCACCGATGTAAGCCTCACGTTGATGATAGTGGCTGGCAATAACGGCATAACCCGGCTCGTAATGATCACGTTGGCGGGTATACGCCTCGTCCCGATAGCCATGGTATAGAGCCGCCATTTGCTCATCGGTAAAGCGATAATCGAGAAACAACACTCCGCAATGCTGGCACTGTAAAGAGTTGCATAGGGTATAGGCCATGCCCGGTCGTAAATCGCGCAAGCCCCACTCCTCGGTTATCTCCACGGGCTCGTGACCAAAAACCCGGTGCGCGACGAAGGGCATCAACACCGCTGGCGAACGCTGCAGCTGATTGCCACCACAGCAAATGCAATGCCGGGCGATCAACTCGCAACTCACCATGTGCTACGTCCTCCATCCATAACCAGATTGGCGCCGTTCATGTAGGTGGACGCATCGGAGCAGAGGAAGGCGATGGCGCCCCGGTACTCGTCGGCCTCGGCCATGCGGCCCAGCGGGATCAGTTGCGTCAGTTTGCTGACGAATACATCGTTCTGCCCGGCGTAGACGCCGCCGGGCGAGAGCGCATTGCAACGCACGCCCTGCTCGCACCAGTAGGTGGCCAGGTACTTAGTCAGGCCGATCAGGCCATGCTTGACCACCGAGTATGTAACCGGTTTGACCGGCTGCTGCTCGGCCTCACGCCCCTCGATCCGGTACAGCCTTTGGTCAGGCGCAATCACACCCAAGTCTGAAGCGATATTGACGATCACCCCACGCCCCTGCCGCGCCATCTGCGCGCCAAAGATCTTGGCGCAGTTGAAGGCACCGCCTAGGCCAACGTTGAGATCAAGTTGCCATTGCTCCCAGGGAAAGTGCTCCAGACGGGAGAAGTCCTTGTCACCGGCGCGCTCCACCTTGGGGTTGCGCGCGGCATTGTTGATCAGGATGTCCACCCGGCCATGCTCGGCCAAGAGTTGCTGCCCAACGGCCTCGAGTGCCTGCAGGTCGGTGATGTCGACCACGTAGGTCGGGACCAGGCAGCCGGTTTCCTCGGCCAGCCTGGCAGCGTTAGTGGACAGGGCTTCGGCGTTGATATCCAGCAGCACCGGGATGCCGCCAAGCCCGGCGATGGTCACGGCATGCTGGTACCCCAGCAGGCCGGCGCCACCCGTGATGATGGCCACACGACCGTCCAGACGGAACAGGCTTTCAACGCTAGCCATGCACGTTCACCTCGCTCAGCGCCACTTCCCTGCCCTCCTTCAGCGAACGCAAGGCCGCCAATGCCAGACGCAGGCTCTGCAGGCCATCGTGCAAGCTCACCTGCGGCGTGGCCAAGCCGTTCACGCAATCGAGGAAATGTCTGGCCTGAGCCAGGAACATGTCGTTGCGCACGAAACCGGGGAAGTCGTTTTCCTCACTCAACTCGCCCTCGGCGCCATAAACGCGCAAGCGGTTGGCCAGCAGATTAATCTCAGCATAGCCAGCGTCGCCGACGATCTTGAAGCAGCGTACCGGCGGTCGTTGCAGGTAATCCTGATGCAACAGGATGGGGAAGCTGCCCATGGCGCTGTCGCAGCGCATCAGTGACGAGGCGGTGTCCTCGACGTCGATCTCCAGGTGGCTGAGCTGGCCGCCATGGGTGACGATGCTGCGCGGCAGGCCGAAGAACCAGTAGATCAGGTCCATTTCGTGAATCTGCGACAGAACCACACCGCCGCCCTGATCGGCGCGCGCAGCGTACATCTGCCGGTAGTCCTCATAGCGGTGCCAGTTGGGCAGGTACTCGCCGATTTCCGAACGCACACTCAGCAGACGGCCGAAGAAACCGCTTTCGAGCAACGCCTTGAGGCGCTGTAAACCGGGATGGAAGCGGAAGTTGTAGCCAACATGGAATGGCAGGCGGCGCTGCTCCACCTCGGCCAGCAACTGGTCGATGCCGGCAAGATCGCTGGCCAGCGGTTTTTCCATGAACACCGGCACCCCCGCTCGCACGCACTCGAGCGCCACCGGAACATGCAGCGAATTAGGGTTGCAGATGAAGGCGGCAGCCGGCTTTTCGGCCAGCGCCTCGGCCAGGTCGTGATGCACGACGATGGCATAGTCGCGTTCGAGGTCGGCGCCTTCGTCGACGGTCAGGTTGTCGCGCAGCTTGATGCGCTGACCACGCACGCGATAGGCATGCACCTGCAGCTCATCACCGAGCAGTTGACGCAGGTTGCGCAAGTGGCGCTGGCCGATGCCACCCAAGCCACAGAACAGAATCTTCACGATGTCTTTCTCTCGTTGAGGGCTGTACCGCGCAGCCAGTCGGCCGCCAGCGCTGCCATGCTGGCGAGCCAGCGCGGTTCGTCACCGGCCTCGCCACGGGCAACCTGCAGGACGAAGTCGCCACGGTAGTCGTACTGAATCAGTTGCTCGCGCAAGCTGGGAAAGTCGGTATCGCCCTGCCCCAACGGCACGGTCGTGGCGCCCAGGTGGCGATCCTTGATGTGCACGCTGCCAACACGCGCGCCATAGGCGGCAAATTCGTCCTCCGGGCGATAGCCCAGCGACGCGCTGTTGCCAGCATCGTAGTTGACCTTGACCAGTGGGTGATCGAGCAGGTCGAGCAGCTCGCGAAACGCCTGCGGCCCCAGATCGGTTTCCAAGTGCAGTTCGACGCCATGGCGCTCGGCCTGCTGCAACACCTGGCGCAGGTTGGCCACCACCTGATCGCGCTCGCTCTCGTCACGAATGCGCGAGGCGTCGACGAAAGGCAATACTACGCGGCCCACGCCCATCTCCGGGCAGATGCTCAGCAGCCACTGCAGACGTTCGAGCAGCTCGGCGTTCTCCGCCTGACTGCAACGCAGCAGCGGACGATCCATGAAATAGTCGGCGCAGATCGACACCACGGCGACGCCGTGTTGGGCCAGCAGGCCACGCAGCTCCTTACGCCCTTCGGCTGTCTCCAGCGGGTTGGCGCCCTCGCCGAACAGGTCATAGATCCACTCGATGCCGCGCAGGCCGATCTCGGCGGCGCGAGTGATTTCTACGCGCCAGCCCTGACGCGGGAAGGACTGGAAACGCCCCGCCTCCGGCGCGCCCAGACGGCCCTGCATAGTGTAAAGACCGGCGTCGGCGTATTGGCTCAGGTAATCGCTCATCTTCAGTCGTCCACCAACGGAATCAGCATGTTGGCGCGCAACTCGTCGCGTTCCAAGAAGGGGAAGAGGTCTTCCAACGGGCTGGAAACCATGGCGCCGTTCTGGCCGATCTTCGAGGTGATGCGCGGGCCGATGGCTTGGTCGGACTCGACCATCACCTCGCACAGTACCGGGCCTTCCAGCGCCAGAGCCTGGTCAATGGCCTGACGCAGGTCGGACTTGCCATCGATACGACGCACCGGCAGACCAAAGGCTGCAGCCAGAGCGGAAATGTCCGGCAGGGTCAGCCCAGAATCCGGGTCGCAACCGATGGTCTGCTTGAAGTAGCCACCTTGCGAAGCGCGGATCGAGGCATAACCGTTGTTGTTGAGCACAAAGTATTTGATCGGCAGACGCAGGCGGCGCACCACTTCCAGCTCCTGGATGTTCATCACGAAACCGCCGTCGCCATCCACCGAGATGGTGCGTCTACTGCCGCTGCCCAGGCAGCCGCCTATGGAGGCCGGCAGGCCATAGCCCATCGAGCCCAGCCCACCAGTCGCCACCGCGCGCTGACCGCGCTTGAGGCGCACCGACAGCCAGAAGGTGTCCAATGCGGCACCGGAACTGCCGGGGATAATCTGATCGCCCTCGGCCATGGCCTCGGACAGGGTTTCGCTGAACACGTAGGTGTTCACGTAGTCGCTCGGTTTGCGGTACTCGGGCAGCACCACCGGGTAGGCGGCCTTCCAGGCCTGGCAGCGCTCGCGCCAGCTCTGGCAATTCAACGCCTGCGAACCGTTGGCGGCAAGAAGTTGCTGCATAAACACGCGCGCATCGCAGACGAAGCGCTCGTCAGGCATGTTGCCCAGTTTGGCGATTTCCGCCGGATCGATGTCCACCACCACGATCTCGGCCTGACGCGCGAAGTGGCTGCGATTGAAGCCGGTAATGGAAAAATCCATGCGGCAACCGATGGCCAATACCAGGTCGGCGTTCTGCACGCTGAAATTGGCACCACGCTGCGCCACAGTGCCACAGCGGCCGACGTAAAGCGGGTGTTCGTATTCGAGCAAATCCGCGCCGATCCAAGTGGTCAGCGTCGGCAATCCCAGCGTCTCGATCAGCTCGCGCATGGCGATTTCGCCGCCGGCAGCGTGCACGCCATTGCCCACCAGCAGCACAGGGCGCTTGGCCTGACGCAGGCGTTGCACCAGTCGGTGCACGGCGACTTCGTCCAGCAGTGGCGACTGTTCATCCGCTTCAGGGGTAAAGCCGACCAACTGCTCCGGCGCGATCTCGGTAGCCTGCACATCCAGCGGCACATCGAGCCATACCGGGCCCTTGCGCCCGCTGAGCATCAAGTGCAGCGCCTTCTCCAGCTCATAGCGCACCCGCAGCGGATCGAGCAGGCACACCGCATACTTGGTCAGTGGCGTGATCACACTGACGATATCCAGCTCCTGGGTGCCGAGCTGACGCAGGCCGCTGTCACCCTTGAGGTCGGCACGCTTGACCTGGCCAGAGACGAACAGCGCCGGGGTCGACTCGAACCAGGCACCAGCCAGGCCGGTCATGGCGTTGGTCGCGCCGGGGCCGGAAGTGACCAGGCAGGCACCGAATTTACCGCTGGTACGCGCATAGCCTTCGGCGGCGATCGCGGCGCCCTGCTCGTGGAGCATGCTCACGGCAGTCAGCCGTGGTTGACGCAGCAAGGCGTTGTTGAGGTGCATAGCCCCGCCACCCGGCAGGAAGAACACATGCCCGACGGCCTGGTTGGCGATGAATTCGAAGATGTAATCGGCAACGCGCATGGGAATTACTCGGCAGCGGAATGCAGGGGAAGTCGGTTATGGGGAACGGCATAGAGCACCAGATCCCAGCCCTCGGCCAGATGCGGGCCAAGACGGAAGTGGTAGCCAGGTTGATAGGCGTGAAGTTGCAGCAAGATCGTCCATAGGTGGTTCTGCTCGTGGTAGACGCACACCGCAATCAGCGGCTGTCCCTCACTGATCAGCTTGCGTCCCCCTTCGAGACATTGCGGCTCGAAACCTTCGATATCGATTTTGATGAATGTGGGCGGTACGATGCGTCCGCAAAGCGTATCCAGTGTGGTCACCGTGACCCGCTCGCTACCACTGCCCACGCGCGCGGCCGGACCGCCCTGAGCCTCGATCAGCACCTCGCCACAAGCATCGCCTACCGCCATTTGGTGAGCATGAAAACTGCCGTGCCCTTGCAGACGCTGCAAAGTCTTGACCAGTGCCTGGTAGTTGCTCGACGAAGGCTCAAACGAGTGAATTTCGCGAAAGGGGCGACCACTTTCCAGATAGCCCAACACCGAGTCACCGTTGAAGGCACCGATGTCGTACACCACCTCGTCGACGTTCTCGTTGCTGAAATAGCGGTCGAAATAGATCGACTGTGGCGCAGCTGGCGGTAATAGGTCGTAATCGAGAAATAGCCGCCATTCGACGTGATCGATAAACAACTGTCGTGACTCATCGTCCCCCAGCAGACCAAATGCCGTACGAATGCGCTCGGCATCGGCCAGCACCATCTCTGGCAAATCCAGGGAGTAATGCGGCAGGAAGCTTTGCGGGTAACGCCAGGCCAGATGGCCGAACAGAGCGATGCGCTCGAACCCTAGAGCGCGTAGCGGGTCCAGTCGGTCGACCATACGGTCGCTCGCCTCGCCACACCAGATAGTTGCGATTACACCTGGCAGTGGCCCCTGCCATTGCTGGGCCAGCGCTGCTGGTGCGAACACCGGCACCTGCTCGATCTGCGTCCCCCACAGCACGGGGTTGTTGTCGATAAAGGCCTCTGGCTTGACGCCCATTGCCTGCAGTACGGCCAACGCCTTGCGCCCCAGGTTGCCGGCGCCGAACAGGATGAATGGCTGATCCAGCCCGCCCAGCAAGCGATCCAGGGCTTGCGTCTGGCGCTCACGCACTTCATCGAGTGGCTCGGCCAGCAAACGATCAAGGCGCTGAATAAATGTTTCGCTATACATGGCTGCTGCCTCGCAATGATTGCAGGTAACGCAAAGCCGACCAGAATCCTGCGCCATGATCCTTGTGCCCCTGCCAAACCTCGGGAATGAAGCTGACCTGCGGGTGCTGGCGAATCTGCGCCCAGGTCGCCGGCCAGTCGATGTCGCCGGTGCCCATCAGTACGCCCTCACCGTTGGTTCCTTTGGCATCGGCCACGTGCAGGTGCGCGGAATGCGGCAGCAACAGGGCCAGCGCTTGCTGGAAGTCGAGGCCGAAGTGGAAACAGGTCATCTGCAGGTGCGACAGGTCCAGACACAGGCGCAGACCATGGTCACGCGCCTGAGCGGCCAGTTCCTCGGGCATCATGAAGATGTTCTGATGACGCTGGCCGCCGAAGTGCCAGGGGAACGGCGCCATGTTCTGCGGGATCAGCTCAGTGCCAGCGAAATCCACCTGGCGGCAGGCCTCGTGGAAGCGCTCGTAGAGTTCCGGGCGCATGGCCAGCGGGCGCGGCTCGTCAGCGGAAAAACCACCGATGTTGGCCACGATCAAACGCGCATCTGCATTGGGGAAGAATTCGCCGATTTCCAGCGTGGCGTCCACCACCCGCTGCAGATTGTCGATCGAACGCTGGCGATACGCCGGATCATCCGACGCCAGATCCAGCAGCTCGCTGTTCTCGAACAACTCCGGCGCGTGCACCACCAGGCGCGAACAGTCGACCTCGGCGAGAAACGGCTGCGGCTTGAGGCTGAGGTCGCGGTAGGACAGGTGAAACTCGAACAGGTCCGGGCTGATCCGCCGACGGTAATCTCGGAAGTCGTGATAGCGCACCGGCACACCCCAGCGAATCGGCAGGTCGAACGCCAGCCGCTGCTCCTGAGCCTGCTCGTTCAGGTCGCTATCGAAGAGAAAATCCCCCAGAGCGATATCTCGCCCGGCCGGCTTGCCCAGCAGCTCCGGCAAACGATACGGCGGCAGACCCTGGCCAGGGCTGGCGATGCGCAGCATCGACGCCTCCATGACCGTGCCACGGGCGATGTCGCATGCAGCGATCACGCTCTTGCCGAGATTCTCGCGATTGAGCAACTCGCCCTGGCTGGCATGGCGACCCGGGCCTTGCCAGGGCAATGCCAGTTCCAGCTGACGGATGCCGTCGACCAGTTGGCGAAACTCGCTCGGCTCCAGGCTGGCGAGGTGATCCGGCCCTTCCATCCCCCTATCCAGGGTGATGTGCCGCTCCACCAGCTTGGCGCCCAGGGCAACTGCGCCGAGGGTAATGCCGATGCCACGCTCATGGCCGGAGTAGCCAACCAGATCATGCAGTTCCTGCAGCCGGCGTAAGTAGCCAAGCTGGATATCGGACTCGGGGGCAGGATAGGCGCTGTTGCAATGCAGCAGCGCGAATGGCGTACCAAGCGCATTCAACTGTTCAATGGCCCGAACGATTTCGTGCTCAAAGGACATGCCGGTGGACAGAATCAGGGGCTTGCCCAGGCTTGCAGCCTTGGCAATCAGGTAGGGATTGCACAGATCAGCCGAGGCGATCTTCAGGGCGGCGACATCAAAATCCGCCAACACATCGACACTGGGCTCATCCCAGGGTGTGCACAGGTAAATAATGCCCTTCTGTTTACAGTACTCACGTACCTCACGATGCTCTTCGACGCTCAGCTCAACCTTGTCCAGCAGGTCCTGGATGTACTCCACGCCGAGGTCTTCGGCCCTCGAGCCATCAGCCTTGCGCCGGTACAGCGCCTCACGGTTGCGCAGCTGGAACTTGACGCAGTCGGCCCCTGCATCGAGCGCTGCATCCACCAGTCGTTTGGCCAGCACCAGCGAACCATTGTGATTGTTTCCGGCCTCGGCAATCACAAAGACGCGCTCGCCGCCCAGCGCAATACCGTCAAGAAAAATAGGAGTCATTGGATTTTTGTTCGCCATGAGGTTACGCCGCTGGATTCAAAGCGGAAGTTCTGGGTCTGACAGCCCAGTGCACGCACTGCATGCACAACCCGCTGCCGATACTGTGGCTGTACGTAGAACAGAAAGAAGCCTCCACCACCCGCGCCAAGCAACTTGCCGCCCAATGCTCCGGCCGCAAGCGCCGCGGCATAGATCGCATCCAGACGACCATGGCTGATCGCAGAGGAGAAGCGCTTCTTCAACTGCCAGGCTTCATCGAGGCACAGGCCGAAATCACGCAGCTCGCCACGCATCAGGTAACGGTGCATACGTCGACATAGCGCCACACTGGCGCTGAGCAGCTCAGTTTGTGACGACTCGGCCTCTATCTCTTCACGTTGCAGCTCATGCAAACGCCCCGAGTCATGGGAAATACCGGTGTCACACAGCACCAGGCATGACTCCAGCTCATTGCGGATAGCTTCTTCCAAGCGAATCGGGTGAACCAGGTTGCGCTGGTTTTCAAACTCAATCAGGTTGAAGCCACCAAAAGCTGAGGCGTACTGATCCTGCCAACCACCGGCAATGCCGAAGCACAGGCGCTCGGCCTGGAAAGCGAGTTCGGCAATCTCATAAGTGTTCCAACGATCCTGGCGCAACTCATTGAACGCCGCGATGCTGGCGATGGTGGCCGCAGAAGACCCACCCAGCCCAGACCCCACTGGAAAGTCTGAACGCAGGTACAGGTCAAAACCGTACTTGGGCTTGATCACCGAAACGATGGTTGCCAGCAAGCTCTTCTCTGCAGTCGACAGCAGTGCTGGCAGCGAATTGAAGTGTTCTTCACGCCCCAGATCTTCGGAAAAAATATGGATCTGCCTATCGTCACGGGGGACCAAGGTTGCGTGAGCGTAGAGCCCCACGGTGCAGCTGAGCACAGCAGCTGGGTGGTCGATAAAAAAGTAGGTCAGATCAGCACCGCCGCCACAAAAACTCATCCGCACCGGAGCACGCGCACGTGCCAGTACAGGCACCTCTGCGCTGGCAGCCATCTGGCGGGTGTAGACCTCGACAAGGCGCCCTTCGGCATCCAGACCTGGTAAAGCGTTATGCCCTAGATCGAACGCTTTCAACAAATCTTCACGCGGGGTGGTAATCGACACGCTACGAAACTCGCGGTTCATACAGGCTGTGACGGGCTGATCGGTCAAGCCACCCTGCAACAGGTAACGGCGTACATCGCCATTGGTCACAACACCGAGCAGACGCATATCCGCGGCGACGACAAAGGCGATCTGCAGATTCCCGGACTCGATGCATTTGATGGCATCAAGAATCGTCTGCTGCATGTCGATCGTGAGTTCCTTGACCAGCACGCTCATCAGACGGCACTCCCGCGCAATTTAGACTTGAACGCATCCAGAGAATCAGGGGTACCTATGTCCACGAACGCTCCGCTGTACTCACATACATACAGCCTGTGCTGACGCATAAGTGACGGCAGTAGGTCATGCTCCATAGAACAACCTGTGACAGGCATATTCTCTAGCGCGCCAGCCGTAAAACCATAGACGCCAGCATTGATCAAACCAGGTCCCGCCTGACCTTTTTCCTCGAAGCCAAGTACTTCGCCCAGCGCAGAGCAATCCAAACTGCCATAGCGCGAGCGATCCTCGACCTGCACGCCGACCAGAACGTCTCGCTCGCTGCCCAGCGCAAGGCGATACGCGCAGGGTTCAAGGAAAGTGTCCGCGTTAAGCACCAGATAACGCCCATCAGGCGGCACTTGAAGTAAGGCGTTCAGCACAGCACCACCGGTGCCCAGCGGGGTTTCCTCGATCACCAACTGCAACAGCAAACCAGACTCTGCCTCTAACGAGGGCAACAATGCGGCCAGTTGATCAGCACGATAATGCGCGCAGAGCACACCGCGACTGACACCGGCCTCACGCAATTGCGCCAGCACCAGAGCCAGGAATGGACGACCGTGAATATCCACCACGGCCTTCTGCGTGTCGTTGATCACACTGCGCAGGCGGGTGCCAAAGCCACCGCAGAGGATATAGGCATTCATCAGCCCGCCCTCAAGCCGAAGAAAGTCTCTAGACAACGCGCAGCGTGCTCCAAATGTTCCTCGCCAAGCCCCGGCCACACACCGATCCAGAAAGTGTCGTGCATCACTTTATCGGTTACCGACAACTCACCTGAGACCCTGAAATTGCGGCCTTTCATATAGGGCTGACGCACCAGGTTACCGGCAAACAGCAGCCGTGTACCGACACCTTGCGCATCCAGATATCGCAGCAACTCAACCCGACGGATCCCGCAACCATCACGCAAGGTCATGGGGTAGCCAAACCAGGAAGGGTCACTACCAGGCGTGGCCTGCGGCAGCATTAGAAAATCCTGACAGCCGGCCAGGCGATCACTGAGCCAGGTAAAATTGCGCTTGCGGGCAACGATGAAGTCATCAACGCGGTCCATCTGCGCCAACGCACAGGCAGCCTGGATATCGGTGATCTTCAGGTTGTAGCCCAAGTGTGAGTAGGTGTACTTGTGGTCATAACCCTCTGGTAGATCGCCCAACTGCCAGCAAAACCGCTTGCCACAGGTGTTGTCCTCACCTGGCGCGCAATAGCAATCACGCCCCCAGTCACGAAAGGATTCGATAATGCGTTTAAGCGCCGGGTTGTTGGTAAATACAGCACCGCCCTCACCCATGGTGATGTGGTGAGCCGGATAAAAACTGAGGGTACCGATATCGCCGAACGTACCGACCATATGCCCTTGATAGGTCGACCCCAGTGCATCGCAGCAGTCCTCGATCAACCACAGGCCGTACTTATCACACAGGGCGCGAACCACGCTCAGATCGAAGGGATTACCCAGCGTGTGGGCCAACATGATGGCCTTGGTTTTCGGGCTGATTGCCGCCTCGATCTTCGCCGGATCGATGTTGTAGGTCGGCAATTCAACATCCACAAAAACCGGCACCGCACCGAACTGCAGGATGGGGTTGACGGTAGTCGGAAAGCCAGCCGCTACACCGATCACTTCGTCACCGGGCTTGATCGCCCGCTCACCGAGACGCGGCGAGGTCAATGCGGAAAATGCCAACAGGTTGGCTGATGAACCTGAGTTGGTGGTGAGAACGCAACGGCGTCCAAGGTACTTGGCTAGACGCTTCTCGAACGCTTCATTGAAGCGCCCGGTAGTCAGCCACCCATCGAGCACAGCCTCGGTCATCGACTGCAACTCACCCGCACCAATCACTTTTCCCGATGGCGGCACCGAACTCTGCCCCACCACAAATGGCTTAGGCGCCATCTGCAGTTCAGCATAGCGTCCGACCAACTCGGCAATCTGTTGGCGCAGCTGTTGCGCGGTGCTGTCACTCATTGAATTTCGCCTTGGTGAGCCGCGATCTGTTCGCAGGTAACGCATGCCATGTCACGCCCGTTTTGCCAGGCCAACTGCCAGTCCAGTGTATGCTTCAGCGTCGTATCCAGTGACCAACGCGGCGCCCATCCCAGCGACTGTCTTGCCTTGCTGGAGTCCAGCGCCAGTAACCCCGCCTCATGCGGCTGGGCATCGGCAGAGGCAGACCAGCGAGCCTCACCCGGCCAGAGCTCCGCAAGACGCCCAACGACTGCCTCCACTGTCGCGAGCCCGGCACTGTCTGGTCCAAAATTCCAAGCAGCAGCATGACGTTCAGGATCAGTCAGCAGTCCTTGCGCCAGTTGTAAATACCCCATTAATGGATCAAGCACGTGCTGCCAAGGACGAGTCGCATGGGGGTAGCGCAAAATCACTTCTCGACCTTGCTGCCAAGCGCTGAAGATATCGGGGATCAAGCGCTCCGGAGACCAGTCACCACCACCCAGTACATTGCCCGCACGAGCAGTTGCCAAGGCAACACCTGAGGCCCTGAGGAAGGAGTCGCGGTAACTGGCGCACAGCACTTCAACACATGCCTTGCTGCTGCTATACGGATCAAAACCTCCGAGAGCATCTTGCTCCCGATAAGGCCATGGCCACTCGCGATTCTCGTAGCATTTGTCAGTGGTCACCACCACAACAGCGCGTACAAAATCAGTAGAACGAATGGCCTCCAGCAGGTTGAGCGTACCCATGACATTGGTGGCATAAGTCTCTGCTGGCGCTCGGTAGGATTCACGTACCAAGGGTTGCGCAGCCAAGTGCAGAACCAGTTCAGGCTGAAACTCCAGCAACGCATCACTCAACCTGGCGGCATCACGAATATCCGCAAACTCACCCGTGATCTTCTGATCCAGTTGCGCCACCTGCCACAGCGACGGTGTGGTAGCCGCGGGCAAGGCAAAGCCACGCAGATCAGCCCCGAGCTGACGCAACCACAGCGCCAGCCAGCCACCCTTGAAGCCGGTATGCCCAGTCAGCAGGACTTTACGCCCTCTCCAGAAGTCCGGGCTCACCGCCATAGCTGCCACTCCGCTTCACCGCTTTTCCAGCGTTCTTCCAGCAGCACCCGATCACGCAAAGTGTCCATTGGCTGCCAAAAGCCAAGGTGCAGATGGCTCATCAACTGCCCTTCGCTGGCCAGCGCACGCATGGGCTCAAACTCCCAGGTCGTGGCGTCATCCTCGATATAGTCGATGACCGCCGGTTCCAGTACAAAAAAACCGCCGTTTATCCAACCACCATCACCCAGTGGCTTCTCCTGAAACCCACTGACCACCTGCCCTTGGACATCAAGTGCACCGTAGCGACCTGGTGGCTGTACTGCGGTAACAGTGGCCAATTTGCCATGCTGTTTGTGGAAATCGATTAGGGCGGGAATGTCGATGTCAGAGACGCCATCCCCATAGGTAAAGCAGAAGGTTTCATCACCCAGATAATCACGTACGCGTTTAAGACGCCCACCAGTACCGGTGGCCTCGCCAGTATCAACCAGCGTCACACGCCAGGGTTCAGCATGACGTTGATGGATGTGCATACGGTTTTCGCCCATGTCAAAAGTGACATCCGACATGTGCAGGAAGTAGTTGGCAAAATATTCCTTGATTACATAGCCCTTGTAGCCCAGGCAAATAACGAAATCATTGATGCCATAGTGGGAATAGATTTTCATGATGTGCCAAATAATCGGCTTGCCACCAATTTCGATCATGGGCTTTGGCTTGAGATGGGACTCCTCACTGATACGAGTGCCCAAACCACCGGCCAAAATCACTGCCTTCATATGTCAAACCTCAAACAGGGCATCAATGAGAAATACCTGCAGGCCAAAATCCGAGCCGTATTGGAAATTGCCAATAAAACAGCACATTACCCACTCTACTACCGATTAAGCAAAACCTTGGCCAACTATGGTTGATTGAGCAGCAGTAAAGCCCCAGTCAGGTGAAGACATCCGACTAGCATCTTTCAACTGAATATTCCGATATAGTCTAAATAGATACTTTCACCATTCGACAGAAACGCGAAACCCCAGCAAGCTGGGGTTTCATATCAAGCAATAAATTCAGTAACCGCTCATCCATTCGGGCACTACGACCGATTGGACGGCGGCACTCAAGGAGCGTTAGCGCAACTGATTGAACAGATTCAGCCCCGCGATCTTCACATAACTCTGCTGCGCTGCCTCAAGGACGATGGTCTGAAACGACAACCGTGAAAGCGCTTCGGCGTAATCCAGTTCGCGCAAGTCGGCTTGTACCGACTTGTTGACCAAGGTGACGTCTTCGTTATCGACTTCGGTGGTCTCGATCAGGTTCATCCGAGCACCAATTTCCGTCTGCACTTCCAGCACCTTGCCCATTCCACTGTCCAGGTTGGTCAGGGCTATTGCCACCTCGTTACGCACACCGAGGTTACCAGCCGGCGATGTCGGTGATGACTCCAGAGACTGTCGCAGCCGGCTGATGGTGTTGAGAATGCTGCGCTGCTCCTGAAACTGTGGCTGTACGCCGAACTCGTCACCACCAGCAACCGCCGCAGGGGCCGACAGGGTGAAATCGGCACCAAATACGCTGAAGGTTGCCGGATAAGGCCCCGTCACCGTGCCGGTGGCGAGTACCGGACTACCCGGCCCAACCGGCTGGGAGTAAACCTCGTAGTTGGTGTCGTCGGTAAAGCGCAGGACAACCCCGGAAGTTGGAAACTGGCTGTCAAAGGTTGCCTGGTTGCTAATGCCTGCAGGAGCAACAATCGCGGCCGAATTGTTGGTTGATGAGCGGTTAACGGCAAAGTCCGTCGGCGCCGATTGCAGGGTGAAGCTATGGGTATTGATGCCCGGGGTTCCCGCTGTGGCGGTATCAGCCAACAGGTTGTCCAGATCCAGTTCGTTGTCTCCAGGCTGCAACACCACATCCAACTGGAAACGCATGCCACGAAAGTTGATGGTATTGCCGCCACTGACCAAGGGGTCGATCAAACCACCACCCGGTACTTCAGACGTAACGTCAGCACCGGCGTTGTCATAGATGCGAAATTCGGTGCCGCTGACAAACGCCAGCGAATACGGCTCGCCTGCGCGAAAATTGCTGTTGAACGCCTGATTGTCCTGCACCAGACCAGGCGACATAAATACGCGCTGGTCTGCCGCTGGAAGCGCCGGAATGTTTGTAGCCGGTAACGGCGGTGTCGGTAAGGCGGGGTTATTGACACCCAGCGCATTGATAATCCGATTGGCATTGCTTACATCTTCAAACAACCGCTTGCCGTTATCGTTGATCGCCACATTGCTTGAGCCGGCGACCTGCAGGCTGCGCTGCCCCTCGTCACCTTGATAGGAATAGGTTCCATCTGGGTTGCGCAAAAAAGGTTCAGTTTTACCGAGAAAACCACTGAACAGGTACTCACCGCGAGCGTTGCGACTGTTCATCAGGTTAAGCAACTCACCTTCACGCTCACTCAACTCTTTGGCAATCGATTTACGGTCATCAGCTGACAGGGCGCCACCACCAGCCTGCACCGCCAGTTCGCGGATGCGCTGCAATACGTTGACCACCGAGGTGATGGTGGTTTCTTCCTGAGTCAGGCTGTTCTTCGCGGCGGTGAGATTTTCCTTGTATTGGCCCAGTATCGCCTGCTGCTGTTCGAGCTGTAGCAGACGCACCGATGCTACCGGATCATCAGCCGGGGTAAGAATACGGTTACCACTGCTGATCTGCTCCTGGGTGCGGATCAGGTTGGAATAGTTGCGCCCAAGGCCACTGACACCGTTATTGAAGGCCTGGATCGAAGAGATGCGCATAACCATAAAACTAACCTCGAAGTTCTAGACGGCGCGTCAGAACGTGTTAATCAGTGTATCGAACAGGCTGCGGGCAACTTGAATGATCTGCGCCGACGCCTGGTAGTACTGCTCGAACTGAATCAATTTGGCCGCTTCTTCATCCAGATTGACCGCCGAAATCGAATCACGGTTATCGGTGGCCTGCTTGAGAATAGCGCCGGTAGCCTCGCCATCGACCCGCGCCTGACTGGTCAGGGTGCCAACCCGCTCTACTAGATCGCCATAGGCATCGGTGAAGCTTGAACCAGTGGTCGCCGGCGCTAATGGGTTGATACCAATAGTCGTACGGTTTTGCAGATCGATCAGCTTCAAGGCGTTGCGGTTATCAGACACCCCATTGGTGTTGAAAGAAACCGAAAAATTATCGCCACCCTGCGGCCGGCCACTGATGGTCACCTCATAATCGAAGGGTACCGGCACCGCAGGTGGACCGGCTGTCGCAGGCACGGTGATGGTCAGGGTGTTGTTTTGCCCAGGCACGATCACCCCAGTATCGATCACGTTGCCGTTAACATCGACGACGTCATAGCCCTGAGTCGCCCCACCGCCAGCGCCCATGACAATCCGCAGCGGCGGCGCATTGCGCAGACTGGTTTCTAGATCGGCTTGCGCCACCGGATCATAGATGTCGATTTCAGTCAGCAGGGTTGGCTGACTGATCACCCCGGTGCCGATATTCGCCGGGCTGGTTTGCGATTTCAGCGGTGCGGCAAAGGCCAGCTCTTCAGGGCGTTTCATGTCCGCTCGGATGGACTCGCCCGCATTGCGCGTCGGCATTACCCGGAAGCGGTCCCCGGCGGCAAAGGTGCCACTGGCAACATTCAGCGAGATGCCGTCGAATTCCGCCGCGGGCACCACGGTAATGTCGAATGGGCCAAAGCTGGTGCCGTCACTGACTCGTCGTACGGTGTAATCCGTGGCGTTGGTGAACTCCACCTCATAATCGCTGGTGGTCAGCTGCGTGGTGTCTTCGATCAGCACATTGAGGTTGGCCGTAGTATCGCTGTTACCGACACGTGCCAAACTGCGCTGGCCAATTAGCAGCGGATCATTTAGCTCGCGAAACAGGCCATTGCCGAACTGACCATTGAGGTCCAGGCCCTGTCCCAGCTGGCGGTTGACCTGATCGGTAATCGACAGTGCCAAGCGGCCAACCGAGTTCAACGTAGTATCCAGCACATCTTCGCGGTAGCGGATCAGCCCGCCCATCTCGCCACCGGTAATCAGCGAAGTAATGCCCTGGCGCGAGTTACCGCTGACAAACTGTACCTCACTGCGCAGCGGGTCGGACAACCCCGGCACCACCTCCAGACGCGAGGCCTGGCTACCCACCACCAAAGGCTGGCCTGAGCCGACAAACAGGTTGTAGCTGTTGTCATCCTGCGCCACCACTGTCACACCAATAAAGGTCGACAGTTTGCGTACTGCTTCTTCGCGGGCGTCGAGCAGATCATTGGGCTGCTGGCCGTTGGATGCAGCAATCGCAATGGCATCGTTGTAACCGGCAATCGAGCCGGCTAGCTGGTTGACCTGGTCGGTCACCGCCGAGAGCTGCTTGTTGATAAAGGCGTTCTGCTCGTACAAGCGGTCGTACACGGTATTGAAGCGCTTGGCCAAGCCCTCAGCTTCGGACAATGCCAGTTGCCGTGCAGGAATATTGGCGGGGTCTTCGGCAGCGGTTTGCAGCGCAGCGAAAACCTTCTGCAGCCCAGGATTGACACCAGTAGTACTGCCGGCCAGTAATGAGTCGAGCTGATTGATCTGCCCCAAGTAACTCTGCGTATCACTGTTGAGCGCCGTGCTACTGCGCACTTGGGTATTGAGAAACTCGTTGTAGATGCGCCGCACATCGACCAGCGTGGTGCCCGAGCCGATATAGCCGGCACCACTAAACTGCGGAATGCGCGTGGCCTGGATCGTCTCCTGGCGCGAGAACCCCGGTGTATTGACGTTGGTGATGTTATGGCCAGTAACTGCCAGCGAAGTCTTGTTCGCCGACAGTCCGGACAGACCAATATTAAGTAAGTCAGCCATCTTTCATCATCCGTTAGTGGACGGCGTACTGACTGCCGCGACTGTTTGATAGGTCTGCATCTGCCGTGCTATCTGGGCAATCTTGCGGGCGTACTGCGGATCCGTTGCGTAGCCGGCTTTCTGCAACTCACGGGCAAACTGTTCAGGCTTGTCGGTGGTGGCGAGGGCTTTTTCGTAACGGCCATTGCCCTGCAGGAAGCTCACGTAGTCTTCAAAGCTGTGGGCGTAAGACTCATAGGCGCGGAACGAGGCTGCCTCCTTGACCGCTTTGCCACCCTTGAATTCAGTGGTCAGTACTCGTGCCGAGTCGCCTTCCCAGGTGTTATGAGTCTTGATGCCGAACAGGTTATGGCTGCTGGTGCCGTCCTGCTGACGAATAATCGATTTACCCCAACCGGTTTCCAGCGCGGCTTGGGCAACCAGGTAACGTGGATCGACGCCAATTTTTTCGGCGGCCTTCTCGGCCATCGGCAGCATCGCGGTAATAAACTCATCTTTCGAACCAAATGCGGCTTTACCTGGCGCCAATGGCGGCTGGGCAATCCGTCGACCGGTGATCGCGTCCATACCGTTCAAGCCCAGCGCAGTGTCTGCAGGTGCGGCAAAGGCCTTGGCGGGAATCCAGTCGTTCTGCGCCAATGGCTGGCCATCGGCGGCAGTGGCCGATGGCACGATACCGGCCAGCAGTCGATCAGTAAGCTTGCCCGGCAGGGCCAGACGCCGCTGATTGAGCAATGACGTATCGTCACGCGCGCTGTCGACCTTGGCCAGTGGTTTGCTCGGTGCATTCGGCACCGGCTCGTTCACTTGGGCGAACGGATTAGGTCGGCTATCCGCCTGCTTCATCTTCGACATTTGCCGCACCAGCACGTCGGCCAGACCGATACCGTTCTGGTGATTGGACAGCGTTACCGATAGCTGCTGGTCGTACATGTCCTGGTAGGTTTTGCTCTCATTGCTGTTCATGAAGTTACCTTCACCGAACGCTTCGTTAGCCGAGCGCATCGCCTTGAGCATTTCATTGAGAAACAGCGACTCGAATTCCTGAGCCACCTTCTTGATGTTCTTTTCGCTGTCGCCACCGACCTTGAACTGGTTAAGGCGGTTGAGATCGTTATAGGCACCACTGTCGACGGTGCTGGTGCCGCCGAGCAAACCGGCTGAAAGGCGAGAGTCCATAGCGTGCGCTCCCTTAAATCACGATCAGGTCAGCCTGCAGAGCGCCGGCTTGCTTCAGCGCCTCCAGGATGGCCATAAGGTCGGAAGGCGAAGCGCCTACCTGATTCACCGCGCGGACGATTTCATCCAGCGTGGTCCCGGGACCGAATTTGAACATCGGTTTGGCGACTTCATCGGCATTCACCTTGGAACGCGGCACTACAGCGGTCTGCCCACCGGACAGTGCTTCCGGCTGGCTGACAATCGGGTCTTCGGTGATGGTCACGGTCAGGCTGCCGTGGGTCACTGCAGCAGGCTGCACCCGCACGTTCTGACCAATCACGATGGTGCCGGTGCGCGAGTTAATGATGACCTTGGCCACAGCCTGGCCGATCTCGACTTCGAGGTTTTCCAGAATCGACAGGTAGTCCACCCGCTGACCTGGATCGAGCGGCGCGCTAACCCGAATCGAGCCGCCATCGACGGCCTGCGCTACGCCAGGGCCAAGCAGCTCGTTGATATGGTCGACGATATTCTTCGCCGTGGTGAAATCCGGACGATTGAGATTGAGCGTAAGCGTGTTGCCCTGATCGAAACCGCTTGGCACTGGCCGCTCAACCGTTGCACCGCCGGGAATGCGGCCTGCCGACGGTACGTTGACGGTGATACGCGAACCGTCGCCGCCCTCTGCGTCAAAACCGCCAACCACCAGGTTGCCCTGGGCGATCGCGTAGACATTACCGTCGATGCCTTTCAGCGGCGTCATCAGCAGGCTACCGCCACGCAGGCTCTTGGCATTACCGATGGAGGACACGGTGATATCGATGGTCTGCCCAGGCTTGGCGAATGCCGGCAAGTCGGCATGGATCGACACGGCTGCAACGTTCTTCAGCTGCACGTTGCCGCCCTGCGGCACCTTGATGCCGAACTGCGCCATCATGTTGTTGAAGGTCTGCACGGTAAACGGCGTCTGGGTGGTCTGGTCGCCACTGCCATTAAGCCCCACCACCAGGCCGTAGCCGATCAACTGGTTGCTGCGTACGCCCTGGATGCTAGCCAGATCCTTGAGCCGTTCGGCCTGGGCAACAGAGGCCAGCAACAGGGCGACAGCGGTAATCAGGTATTTGCTAAGCGTCATGTTGGCCATCCTCAGAACGGCCACATTGGGCTAAGAAAGAAACGACTCATCCAACCCGGTTGACTGGCATCGGCAAACGCACCAGTACCCGAGTAGGTGATGCGCGCATCGGCAATCCGGGTTGAGGACACAGTGTTGTCGGTGGCGATGTCATCAGAGCGCACCAGGCCAGCAATCCGTACCAGTTCATCGCCGGTATTCAGAGTCATCCACTTTTCCCCGCGCACCAGCAAAATGCCGTTGGGCATGACTTCGGCAACCGAAACGGTAATCGAGCCGGTCAGACTGTTGCTCTGCCCGGCAGCACCAGAGCCATCCGCTGAGCGGGTGGCATCGAAGCTGGCATCCAGGCCCAGGGTGTCATTGGTCAAGCCCAGAGCGCTAAGGCCAGCCAGGGGATTTTTCGGGGCCGCAGTCATACCGAACAGGTTAGGCACGCCAAGGCTGGCAGAGCTGTCTTTGCTGATTTTGCTGTTGTTGTTCTTGCTGGCCTGAGTGCGCTCATTCAGGGTGATGGTGATAATGTCGCCCACGCGATATGCCTTGCGGTCACCGAACAGACCATTCTCGAAACCGGCCTGATAAATCGAGCCGTTGTTCTGCGCTGCTGGCAACGGGGTGCGCGGCATCACCGGAGCGTAATAGGGATCATCCGACTTAGGTGCGGGAGCCATGCAGCCGCTCAAAGCCAGAGGGCCAAGCAGTGCACTAATGATTATCAGCCGGTTCATATCTACTACCTCATGCGTGCCTGGGGTGGCGTGCAACGTAAGCCACCAGTGCCAGTTCAAGCGATTCCTTGCTGTATCCAAAGCCTGGTCAGACGCTACGCGACTAGCCGGCCCTACCTATCAAAGATTCTGTGAAATAAAGCCGAGCATCTGGTCAGCGGTGGAAATGACCTTGGAGTTCATTTCGTAAGCACGCTGAGTAGTGATCATGTTCACCAGCTCCTCGACCACGCTCACGTTGGAGTTTTCCAGGGTGTTCTGCAGCGTGGTGCCCAGGCCGTTCAAACCAGGAGTGCCTACCTGCGGCGCGCCGCTGGAGGCGGTCTCCAGAAACAGATTGTTACCGATCGCTTCCAGACCCGCCGGGTTGATAAAGTCGGCGGTCTGCAGGTTGCCAACAATCTGTGGCTGCGGGTTGCCGGCAGTAGTCACCGACACTGTGCCGTCTTCGCCCACGGTAAAGGTGCGAACTTCGTTGGGCAGTACGATGGCGGGCTCCAAGGCATAACCGTTGGAAGTCACCACCTGGCCATCGGAGTTGAGGTGAAAGCTACCGTCGCGGCTATAGGACACCGTGCCATCGGGCAGCAGCACCTGGAAGAAACCACGGCCATTGATTGCCATATCCAGCGGCTGCTCGGTGGTTTGCAGGCTACCGGCAGTGAAGATCTTCTGCGTACCCACCACCCGCACACCGGTACCCAGTTGCAAACCGGAAGGCAATTGACTGTCCTGACTGGACTGGCCGCCAGGCTGACGACGAATCTGATACAGCAAGTCCTCGAACTCGGCGCGATCACGCTTGAAGCCCGTGGTCGAAACGTTGGCCAAGTTGTTGGAAATGGTGGTCAGGTTCATATCCTGAGCGGTAAGACCCGTCTTACTGACCCACAGTGCCGGAAGCATATCGATTCTCCTCGGGCGTCGTTTTAACGACGCCGCGTGCTGATAATTAGGTCATCTGCAAGACGCGCGCCATGGCCGCCGAATTGTCTTCGGCGGTGCGCATCATCTTCACTTGCAGTTCGAATTGGCGGGACAGCGAGAGGATCGCGGTCATCTCTTCCACGGCGTTGACGTTGCTCGACTCGAGGAAGCCCGAGGTGATCTCCATATTGGCATCAGCCAGGACCGGGCCTTGGCCCTTGAAGCGGATCAATCCATCGGTGCCCTTCTCCATCTGCTTGGGATCAGGATTGACCAGCTTTAAACGATCCACCTCGGCCAGTACGTTCGGCGCCTCGCCCAAGGCACGGATACTGATGGTGCCATCCTTGCCAATTTCGATTTTCTGCTCTGGCGGCACCGCAATCGGCCCGGCGTTGCCCATCACCGGCAAGCCATTGCCGGTACGCAGCACGCCCAAGGAGTCAACATTCAAACTGGCGGTGCGCACGTAGGCTTCACTGCCATCAGGTGCCTGCACAGCCAACCAGCCCTTGCCGCCAACGGCCACATCCAGATCGCGACCGGTTTCCTGCAGGGAGCCTGGGGTGAAGTCAGTACCCGGGCGCTCGCTCATGGCATAGACCCGCGACGGATAACTGTCACCGAAGATCGGCATGGAGCGTGCCTGCTCAAAATCGCGACGGAAACCATTGGTGGTGATGTTTGCCAGGTTGTTGGCATGGGCACGCTGGGCCAGTGTGTTCTGGTGGGCCCCAGTCATGGAAACGTACAGCATCTTGTCCATGGTTATTCTCCGAGTGGGCTTGCCGCCCCGCTGCTCTATACAAGCTACAAAGCAATGGCTGTGCCAGTACTCAAAAAACAACAATAAGCATTTGATAAATATGAATTTAAAAAAACAAAAAGGCTCCAAATGGAGCCTTCTAAATACCAGCGCGGCGTACTTTTGCCGCCCGCGACAGGCACTTGCCTGCCGCAGGCAACACTTATCAACGCAGGTTGATAATGGTCTGAGTTACCGCACTTTCGGTTTCAATGGTCTTGGCGTTGGCCTGGTAGTTGCGCTGCGCCACGATCAGGTTGACCAACTGATCCGACAGCTCGACGTTAGAGTCTTCCAGGGCACCAGACTGCAGCGCACCCAGGGTACCGCTGCGCGGCGTACCGACCACCGGCTCACCAGACTCGAAGGACTGCACCCAGGCGGTCTTACCCACAGGCGTCAAGCCCTGGACGTTGGCGAAGTTAGCCAGAATCACTTGCCCCTGAACCTTGGATTGACCATTGGTGTAGCGGGCAAAGATTACCCCGGTGTCATCAATTTCCAACCCCGCCAATTGGCCAGTGGTGTAACCATCCTGACTGACCCGATTAACCGCAAAGTTACTGGCAAACTGCGTTGAAGGACGCACATCAATAGCCACACCTGCGGGGCTGGCAGTAGCGCCGTTACTACTCCATACAGGAGGGATAGCATTATCCGGCGCGGCCGGCACCCAGGTGGTCAGGTTGATAACACCATTGGCATCTACAGCAAAACCGGTCGGCGTTGAGGCGATCAACGCAGGAATATCCAACTGCCCGGCAGTAGTGAACTGTAGATCCACAGAGGAAGGCGTGGTCAGCGTCGGGTCATCCGGGTTGCGCCCGTCGATTAGCACATTCATCTGCCAGGTATTGGGCCCAGTCTTGAGGAAATACTGGGTGAATACGTGGGAGTTGCCCTGGGTGTCGTAAATATTGGTCGAAGTCGACGAGTTATAGGTCGTGGGATCCGACGGATTGAACGGCACGGTAGTCGGCACGCTATTAGTCGAGTTGAGGTTGAATACCTGCTCAAGACTCTCAGTTGCCCGAGGCTCTTGACTGGCCGTCTCGATACGTAAATCGTTAACGATGCCATTCTGTAAATTACCACTGGCATCCACCGCATAGCCCTGCAGGCGATAACCAAAGTTATTCACCATAAAGCCGTCACGGTCGGTGCCGAAGTAACCGGCACGGGTGTAGCTCACTTCACCATTGTTGCTGGTCTGAAAAAAGCCGTTGCCGTTGATCGCCAGGTCCAGGGCGTTCTGCGTGTAATTGATATTGCCCTGATTAAATAGCTGCGACACATCACCGAGCAGCACACCACTGCCCTGCGGATTCGAACCAGAGCCCAACACAGACGCCGCATAAACATCGGCAAACTCGGCGCGCGACTGCTTGAAACCGGCAGTACCGGCGTTGGCGATGTTGTTACCGGTCACGTTAAGGTCACTGGTCGCGGCACGTAGGCCGCTAAGACCGATATTAAAACCCATGGAAGACTCCTTTGCCGGACAGCCGGCGGCTAAAACCTGTTAGTTACTGACCGATCACCTGGACTTGCGACATTGGCACGCTGCCGAGTCCCGCCAGGTTCAACATCAACTCTTTGCCGCCCAAGGTCACACTGTCGACGTTGGCCGGCAGCATGGTGTAAAGCCCCTTGGTGCCGTCGGCGTATGTAGCCTGCGCCTCAAACTTATAAGTGCCGGGCGGCAACAGATTGCCGCCGGCATCTTTTCCATCCCAAATAAAGCTGACATTGCCGGCCGCCTGCTCTCCCAGGTTGATCCGACTGACCGCAGAGCCGGCCTTGTCATAGATGTTGACGTAGACGTTGCTGCTGCTGGCAGGCAGCACCAGGCTGGCCTTAAAGCTCTCACTGGTATCGACCACCGCCTTGTCGCTCGGAATGATCACCTTGCGGCCCACCAACGAGGACGCCTGCAGCGCCTGGGACGACTGATAACCGGTGAGCAGCGAACCCATGCTGGTATTCAACTTCTCGATCCCTTCAACCTGGCTGAACTGCGCCAGCTGGGCGATAAACTCACCGTTCCCTTGCGGCTCCAGCGGGTTCTGGTTATTCAACTGGGCCACCAACAAGTTAAGAAACTCATTCTTACCCAGGTCCTTATTCGTCTTGGTCTCGTTCTTGATCTGGTATTGATCCAGCGCCGAACCACTGACATCGCCAACAGTACTCATGGGGTTGCACTCCTTTTCCGTTGGCTTACTGACCGAGGGTCAATACGCGCTGCATCATCTGCTTGGCGGTATTCATCATTTCAGTGTTGGTTTGAAAGGCTCGACTGGCAGAAATCATGTCGGCCATTTCCTCCACCACATTGACATTGGGGTAATACACATAGCCGCCGGCATCGGCTGCTGGATGGTTAGGTTCGTAACGCGGCATCAGGCTGCTCTGATCCTCAACCACACCCAGCACCTGCACGCCCACACCTGCCTCATCCTGCTCGGCAAACAGCGAGCCGCGATCGCCGTTCTGGGCTGACTGGAACATGGTGGCGAACACCGGGTGGCGCGCGCGGTAGGTTTGATCGATGCTCGAGGAAACGGTCTCAGCATTGGCGATATTGCTGGCAATGGTGTTCAGACGAGTGCTCTGGGCGCTCATCCCGGTTCCGGCAATGTTGAAAACACTGGCTAGTGACATGGCATCAGGCTCCTGTTATTCGCCGCGCAGGGCGTTGACCAGCCCTTTGAACTTGCTATTGAGAAAGGTAAAGCTGGCCTGGAACTGCACCGAGTTTTCTGCGTAATTGGACTGCTCGATCTGCAGGTCAACGGTGTTCTGATCAATCGAAGGATGGAACGGGGTGCGATACGCCAGGTCGGCCTCACCGGCACTCACGCCATCGGCTGAAATATGCTTGCTATCAGTACGATTCAGGCTGACCGGACCACGCTGGCTCTTCGCACTTTGCTCCGCCAGCACAGTGGCGAACTGCAAATCACGCGCCTTGTAATGCGGCGTGTCGGCGTTGGCGATGTTGTTGGCCAACACATCGGCACGCTGAGCGCGAAAGCCCAGTGCCTGTTCATGTATGCCGAGTGCCCGATCGAAACTGATGCTCATGGTCAGAAACCTTTGCCGGTTGGTGTTACTACTTTCCGTGCAAGACCATAAGCAATGCCTGTGCCATATTATTTTTTACTTATTTATCAACAGCTTGATTGATAAAAACCACAACATAAGCGGCAAAGCGGCAAGCTCTTTCCGCCTATGGGCAAGCAAGCGGCAAGCGGGTTTTGCCTCATTGCAACTCACGCGGCAAATTTCAGCGCAAAGCTGCGTGACCATCACCGCTCAGGGTGGGCAGCGGCTCCCCCCCCGCTGCGAGGCCCTGGCCGCCACCGTCCGTCAGACGATTCGCAATCAACCATATACAGTTTTGACAAGCATTCTCATTAACATTAGTATCCTTCGCATTAGCCACTGCCCTGCCACGAGCCTTAATCATGTACGTGTGTCTCTGCGAAGGTATTACTGACGGTCAGATCCGCGAAGCCATCTACGAGGGCTGCTGCAGCTACCGTGACGTGCGCGCCACCCTCGGTGTTGCCAGCCAATGCGGCAAGTGCGCCTGCCTGGCCAAGCAAGTGGTACGCGAAACATTGAGCGACGTGCAGAGCAGTCAGGCCGCAATGGCCTACCCGGCTAACTTTGTTGCCGCCTAAATTTAGCGATATAAAAAACCGGACCTAGCGTCCGGTTTTTTATGGGCGACCATCCATGCGGCCGTCCTGCGAGCCGTCGCTATGTAACGTTAAAAATGTCTTCACGCCATTTTTATAGCTTAAATTCAATACCTTAGCGCCAAAGTGCAGAACTTAAGCATTCGTATTCATATTAATTTTAACTTTAAATTCAAATACTTAGGTTTGACAGTCGAAAATCATCGGCCCAGAATTTGAGGCCAACTCCCCTTGCAAGGCAGCGCAGACATGAAAGGCGACAAGAAGGTCATCCAGCATCTGAACAAGATCCTCGGTAACGAGCTGGTCGCAATCAACCAGTACTTCCTGCACGCACGCATGTATGAGGACTGGGGCCTGAAGAAGCTGGGCGAGCACGAGTATCACGAGTCCATCGACGAGATGAAGCATGCGGACAAACTGATCAAGCGCATCCTCTTCCTCGAAGGTCTGCCCAACCTGCAAGATCTCGGCAAGATCCTGATCGGTGAAAACACCAAGGAAATGCTCGAGTGCGACCTAAAGATCGAACACAAGGCGCACATCGACCTGAAAGCTGCGATTGCCTACTGCGAAAGCATCGGTGACTACGCCAGCCGCGAACTGCTCGAAGAAATCCTCTGTTCCGAGGAAGATCACATCGACTGGCTGGAAACTCAGCTAAGCCTGATCGATGCCGTAGGCCTGCAGAACTACCTGCAGTCGCAAATGGACGAGTAAACGCCGAAACGCTGACGCCCTAAACAATAAACCCCGCACTTGGCGGGGTTTATTGTTTCTACAGTTACTGATTAAGCATCAGCTTTCTGCACAGCGTCCTTGATCAGGGTCTGCAGCTCACCCTTATCGAACATTTCCGCGAGGATGTCGCTGCCGCCGACCAACTCACCACCGACCCACAGCTGCGGGAAGGTTGGCCAGTTGGCGTATTTAGGCAGATTGGCGCGAATTTCCGGGTTCTGCAGGATGTCGACGTAGGCGAATTTCTCGCCACAGGCCATCACAACCTGCGAAGCTTTGGAGGAAAAGCCGCACTGCGGAGCGTTCGGCGAGCCTTTCATGTACAGCAGAACGGTATTTTTAGCGATCTGCTCTTTGATGGTTTCGATGATATCCATTGGGCACCTCAGGACTTAACTTCCCGACTCACGGGTCGGCACGGTAGCGGGGCATTGTAGCGAAAAGCCGAGCGCAATGCTCGGCCTTCCCTGCCACTTTCCTTGTGCCAAATATCAGTTGGTCAAGCGGCCTCAACCTGCACCGGAACACCGTTCAACGCGGCATTGCCGGACAAGGCATCAAGTTGCCGCTCATCAGTCAGGTCATTGGCACTGGCGCCTGGCTGCTCGCTTGCGATGCTCATCTGCACGCCAGGCCGGGCGTGCCCCCAACCGTGCGGCAGGCTGACAACACCGGCCATCATGTCTTCACTGGCGGCCACTTCCACCTCAATGACACCGACCCGCGAACGCACGCGCACTAATTGGCCATCGCTCAGCCCGCGCTGACTCAGATCCGCCGGGTGCATCAGCAGCTGATGGCGCGGCTTGCCTTTAACCAGGCGGTGGTAGTTGTGCATCCAGGAGTTATTGCTGCGCAAATGGCGTCGACCGATCAGCAGCAGCTCGTCCGCCTTGGCTGTAGGCTGCGCAGCAAAGCGTTGCAGATCAGCCATGATCACCGCCGGCGCAGCCTGGATCTGCTTATTAGCTGTTTTCAGGCGATTGGCCAAATTGGGCTTGAGCGCGCCCAGGTCGAGGCCATGCGGATGCTCACGCAGCGCAGCCAACGACAGCTTATGTTCCGACTTATCGCCGTAGCTACCAAAGCGCAGGCCCATGTCGATCATCTGCTCAGGCGCCATGGTCGGCTTGAGTTCCACGCCAGTCTTGGCAGCAAAGGCCTTGGCCAGGCCGACGAAAATTTCCCAGTCATGCAGCGCGCCGGCAGGCTTAGCCAGTACCGCCTCGTTGAAGCGGGTGACGTTGCGCACCGCAAACATATTGAAGGTTGTGTCGTAGTGATCGTGCTCCAACGGCCCGGTCGGCGGCAGGATCAGATCGGCATAGCGGGTGGTTTCATTAATGTAGAAGTCGATGCTGAGCATAAACTCCAGACCATCCAGCGCCTGCTCCAGCTGCCGACCGTTGGGGGTGGACAGCACCGGGTTGCCCGCCACCGTGACCAGCGCCCGCACCTGCCCTTCACCCTGGCTGAGCATTTCCTCGGCCAGGGCCGACACCGGTAATTCGCCGCCGTATTCCGGCAAGCCGGAGACGCGGCTCTGCCAGCGATTGAAATGCCCGCCAGACGTCGAGGCCACTAGGTCCACGGCCGGCTCGGTGCAGAGCACGCCGCCGACGCGATCAAGATTGCCGGTGACCAGGTTGATCAACTGCACCAGCCACTGACACAACGTGCCGAAAGCCTGAGTCGACACGCCCATCCGGCCATAACAAACAGCCGACTCGGCAGCGGCAAAGTCTCGCGCCAACTGGCGAATCGTCTGCGCTGGCACGCCGCAGCGGACGCTCATTGCTTCGGCGGTAAAGCCGGCAATCGCCTGACGCACCTCCTCCAACCCATCGACGACCAGATAACTGGCGCGGCCAAGGTTTTCATCGAACAAAGTATTGAGCAGGCCGAACAGCAGCGCAGCGTCCTGCCCCGGGCGGACAAACACATGCTGATCGGCAATCGCGGCGGTTTCGCTACGACGTGGATCGACCACCACCAGCTTGCCGCCGCGTTTCTGGATGGCCTTCAGGCGCTTCTCCACATCCGGCACGGTCATGATGCTGCCGTTGGAAGCCAGCGGGTTGCCGCCGAGAATCAACATAAAGTCAGTGTGGTCGATATCCGGAATCGGTATCAGCAGGCCATGGCCGTACATCAGGTGGCTGGTCAGGTGATGCGGCAGCTGGTCGACCGACGTGGCGGAATAGCGGTTACGGGTTTTCAGCAGACCGAGGAAGTAGTTGCTGTGGGTCATCAGGCCATAGTTGTGCACGCTCGGGTTGCCTTGATAGACCGCCACGGCGTTCTGCCCATGTCTTGCCTGGATAACACTCAGGCGTTCGGCTACCAGCTCAAAAGCTTCATCCCAGTCAATTGCCTGCCATTCATTGCCAACGCGGCGAATGGGCTGGCGCAGACGGTCGGGATCACTCTGGATATCCTGCAGGGCCACTGCCTTGGGACAGATATGACCACGGCTGAAGCTGTCCTGGGCATCGCCCTTGATCGAGCGAATCAGTACATTGCCGTCAGACTGTGTTTCGGTTTCGATGCTAAGGCCGCAAATAGCCTCGCAGAGATGACATGCACGGTGATGAAGGGACTTGCTCATGGCCTGGCCTCTTGTTCTGATTCGAGACGACCAGTCGGGTCGCCAGAATTGAACTATGGTGCCAGCCATGAAAGGACACCAGTAGGCTTTGTTCTATGAATCGGCAGGCATCATGCCCACCGATTCATCACAGCATCGAGACCTTAACGGATCGAAGTGATAGTGCCTTTGTTGCCAGTCACTTTGACGTTAACAGTCTTGTATACGAAGTAGTCCTGCACGTTTACTTCGTAACGCGGGGCAACGATCACGTCAGCACCCGATGCTTTGACAGCCTTGTAGGCTGCTGCGGATTTAGCGGAAGCAACCGGATCAAGACCCAGTGCAAAACCACCTTCACCGCCACCGTAAGTTACGCCGTCAGCAAACTGAGTATCGCCACCCAGCTTTAATACGCTGAACAGGATGTTTACCGAAGACTCACCGGTGATGGTTTCGCCGACTTTCACATCTGCTTTCAAACCAGTTTTAACTGCGCCGCCCAGCGGCAGAGTTGGTTGGCTGACGTTCTGGCTGGCACAGCCAGTCAGCAGGGCAAAAGCGGAGATAGCGGCGATAGATGCAAAATGTTTCATTCGAATGAAACTCCGTTTCATAACGTTCCATGGATACCCCATTGCGGGGCAATGCATTGCCTCGAAAAGGCGCGGGCATCCTAAGTAATGGATATATCGAACTCAACCGCAGATGTCGTTTTTATGACATCTCTCACAGTGATCTAGGCTCAGGCTTACAAAACAGTTAAAGCCGGTGTATTCGCGAGTAGTTTGCGCCTGCTCGTCATTTCCTTATAAGATCGCGCCTTCCCCGTTTCGTCGCATAGTGCGGCCCCCCAGCCGTAGGTTCTGCCGTTTCTTCTATTTAATTAGGCCATTGAACCTGCGCCCAGCTGTCAAAAGGTAGTTAACGATGAGCGCAAGACACTTTCTCTCGCTGATGGATTGCACACCGGACGAACTGGTGAGTCTGATCCGCCGCGGCATGGAGCTGAAGGACTTGCGTAACCGCGACGTACTGTTCGAGCCGCTGAAGAATCGCGTACTGGGCATGATCTTCGAGAAGGCTTCGACCCGTACCCGGCTGTCGTTCGAAGCCGGCATGATCCAGCTCGGCGGCCAGGCCATCTTCCTTTCGCCGCGTGACACCCAGCTGGGCCGTGGCGAGCCGATTGGCGACGCGGCCATCGTCATGTCGCGCATGCTCGATGCGGTGATGATCCGCACCTTCGCCCACAGCACCCTGACCGAATTTGCCGCCAACTCCCGCGTACCGGTGATCAACGGCCTGTCCGACGACCTGCACCCCTGCCAGCTGCTGGCCGACATGCAGACTTACCAGGAACAGCGCGGCAGCATCAAGGGCAAGACCGTGGCCTGGATCGGCGATGGCAACAATATGTGCAACTCTTATATAGAAGCGGCCATGCAGTTTGACTTCCAGCTGCGCGTCGCCTGCCCTGAGGGCTATGAGCCGAACGCCAAGTTCCTTGCAGCTGCAGGCGAGCGTGTACAGATTCTGCGTGACCCGCTTGCCGCCGTAGCTGGCGCCCATCTGGTGAGCACCGATGTGTGGGCCTCCATGGGCCAGGAAGACGAAGCCGCCGAGCGCCTGAAGCTGTTCCAGCCCTACCAGGTCAACCGTGCCCTGCTCGATGCCGCCGCAGAAAACGTGCTGTTCCTGCACTGCCTGCCCGCCCACCGTGGCGAAGAAATCAGCGAGGATCTGCTCGACGACCCGCGCTCGGCAGCCTGGGATCAAGCCGAAAACCGCCTGCATGTACAGAAGGCGCTGCTCGAATTTCTGGTTGAGCCGGCGTACCACCACGCATGAGCCAAGCCCTGCTGAACCTGCACGAACTAAGCTGCGGCTACCCTGGGCACAAGGTGGTGCAGAACCTCAATCTGCACCTCAATGCCGGCGATATCGGCTGCCTGCTCGGCCCTTCGGGCTGTGGCAAGACCACAACACTGCGCGCGATTGCCGGTTTCGAGCCGGTGCTGGAAGGCGAAATTCAGCTGGCCGACCAAGTTATCTCCAAGGCTGGTTTTACCCTGGCCCCGGAGAAACGCCGGATCGGCATGGTGTTCCAGGATTACGCGCTGTTCCCGCACCTAAGCGTGGCCGAGAACATCGGCTTCGGCATCCGTAAGCAGCCCAACTGTGAGCGTGTTACACAGGAACTGATGGAGTTGGTCAAACTTGGCCACCTGGGCAAGCGCTACCCGCACGAGCTGTCCGGCGGCCAACAGCAGCGCGTAGCCCTGGCCCGCGCTCTGGCCCCGGAACCGCAACTGCTGCTGCTTGATGAGCCGTTTTCTAATCTGGATGGAGAGCTGCGTCGGCGTCTCAGCCATGAAGTGCGCGACATCCTCAAGGCGCGCGGCACCAGCGCGATTCTGGTCACCCACGACCAGGAAGAAGCCTTTGCCGTCAGCGACCACGTCGGCGTGTTCAAGGAAGGCAAGCTGGAGCAGTGGGACACCCCATTCAACCTTTACCATGAGCCGCTGACGCCGTTTGTCGCGAGCTTTATCGGCCAAGGCTATTTTATTCGCGGCCAGCTGCTCAGCCCTGACTCGGTGCAAACCGAACTGGGCCTGATTCGCGGCAACCGTGCCTACACCTGGCCAACCGGCAGCGCCGTCGACGTGCTACTGCGCCCGGACGATATCGTTTATGACCCAGACAGCCCGCAAAAGGCCCTGATCGTCGGCAAGACCTTCCTCGGCGCGGCGACTCTCTACCGCCTGCAGCTGCCCACTGGCAGCCAGCTGGAGTCAATCTTCCCCAGCCACGCCGACCACCTGCCAGGCCAACAGGTCGGCATTCGCGTCGCTGCCGACCATCTGGTGGTATTTCCCGCTCCAGGCAGCATCGCCGCCCAGGTCAATCTGGGTGAGTCGGGCGTACGCCGCTACAGCAGCGACAGCTGACTCACGCCAGCAATAGCCGGCCACTGGCAATCAATAGCGCCTGACCGGCGATCTTCACCCGCTCACCAGCCAGCTCGCAGTGCAACTCGCCGCCACGCGCCGAACACTGCAGGGCACTCAGCCGGGACTTGTCCAAACGCTGCGCCCAGTAGGGCGTCAGGATGCAATGAGTCGAGCCGGTCACCGGGTCTTCATCGATACCAATGGAAGGGGCGAAGTAGCGCGAGACGAAATCGTGCTCAGCCCCAGGCGCACTGATCAGCAAGCCCAGCCCCGGCAAGCGGGCCACGGCGGCCAGATCAGGCTGATAAGCCCGCACTGCAGCCTCGTTCGGCAGAATCGCCAGCAGCTCCTGAATCGTCTGCCCTTCATACAGCGCCAACACGCTTTCTACCGAAAGGCCCAACGCCTGCTCAACTTCTGCGCGCAAGTCACACGACTGCGCGCGGCGCACAGGGAAATCCAGCACCAGTTTGTTGCCTGCGCGGCTAACCCGCAGCGCGCCGGACAAACAGGTGAAATCCAGCACATCACCCGGTTCGCCATACACCTCAAACAGCACATGGGCACTGGCCAAGGTGGCGTGACCGCATAGCGGCACCTCCGCCGTCGGGGTAAACCAACGGATATGCCAGACCGCGCCTTCCTTCACCACAAAGGCGGTTTCCGCCAGATTGTGCTCAGCGGCAATCTGCTGCATCAGCGTATCTTCAAGCCAGCTGCCCAAGCGGTAGACCATCGCCGGGTTGCCGGTAAACGGCTGCGTGGCAAAGGCATCGACCTGGTGAAATTCAAGCTGCATGGGGCTAACTCCGGACTCATCGTGCGTTGAAGCATGCCGAAAACACGCCCGGCACGCCCACTACAGCGACGGCCAATTACAGCCATACAGCTTGCTGTCGTGGCCCTGGCTGTGGCAGCACAGCGCGCAGACTGTCAGGGTGACTGAACTCCGTAGGCTGCCAGCAAGGCCTGCAGACGGCCGTTGGCGCGATAGCGCTGCACGCCCTGCTCGAACAATGCGAGGTAGCGGGGGCTGGACTCTAACGCTGGGGAGAACGCCAGGTAGATCGGCACATCTGGAGTGCGGCACCCGGCCTCACGCAAGCCTCCTGCCTGGCCCTGACTGGCCAGCATGGCCTGCATCACCCAGGCGTTTTCCAGCACCACATCCACCCGACCATGCATCAGCTTGCCGATGTTCAAGGTCAGCGCGGTATCACCGGCGGCGATCTGGATGCGTTCACTGTCGCCGTGATGCAGGGCGATATAGGTATTCAGCTCATCGCCGTAGCTGTAGTCATTGATCACCCCAAGGCGCTGCCCCGCGAGCGATGCGGTGCCGGTAAAGCGCCAGGTGGAGTCCGGCAGGGTAAAAAAGCAGTTGCGTGACGACGCCACGGGCGTGGCGCCAAAGAGAAAGTCCGGAGCATCTTCAACGCCCGCACCGATAGCAGCATTCAATTGCCCGCGGCGCACCTGTTGCAATGTGCGCGCCCAGTTCAGCGCCTGGTACTGCACCTCGATACCGGATTCGGCAAAGATCTCCCGCGCCAACTCAACGAAAATGCCCGGCCGCTCAGAACCTGGCTGGCAATTCACTGGGCACCAGATATCCCCAGCAATCACCAGCGTTTCTGCCCGCGCCCAGCCGACAGAACCCAGCAGCGCGAGTAACACTCCACGAGCGACCAGCTGACGGCATATCGACATGCAGGGCTCCAAGACCAATAAGGTTGCAGGGAGTTTTACCACCCTCAGCCTTCGCTGCGCACCCTTTTCACCGCATCCAACCAACCGTCATAGAGTTTGCTGCGGTGGCTATCAGCCATGCGCGGGTCGAATCGCTGCTGACGATGCCAATGCCGGGCGATGCTCGCCAAATCCTTGTATAGCCCGGCTTGCAGGCCGGCCAGATAGGCCACGCCGAGCGCTGTGGTTTCCGTGACTTCCGGACGTTCCACCGGCACCCCGAGGATGTCGGCAAGAAACTGCATGACCCAGTTATTCTCCACCATGCCGCCATCCACCCGCAGCGCACTCGGTTCGGCCGCGCCGTCCTGACGCATGGCTTCAAGCAAATCGCGAGTCTGATAGCACACCGACTGTAGGCCAGCGGTGACGATTTCCTTGATCCCGGTATCGCGGGTCAGACCAAAGATTGCGCCGCGGGCTTTCGGGTCCCAGTACGGTGCCCCAAGGCCGGTAAACGCTGGCACTAGGTACACGCCGCAGGCATCGCCGGTCTGCTCGGCCATGGCCTCGGTATCACGGGCATGGCTGATCAGCTTGATACCGTCGCGCAGCCACTGCACAGCTGCGCCGGCGACGAAAATACTGCCTTCCACCGCATAGGTGACCTGGCCATTAAGACGATAACCGACCGTGGTAAGTAGACGGTTTTTCGAGGTCACCGGCGTACTGCCAGTGTTCTGGATCATAAAACAGCCAGTGCCGTAGGTACTCTTGACCATGCCGGGTTCGAAGCACGCCTGGCCGATCAGCGCTGCCTGCTGATCACCGGCCATGCCCAGTACCGGGATGGCCGCACCGAGCAGATTGGCCTCGGTGCTGCCGAAATCAGCAGCGCAATCAAGCACCTCCGGCAACAGGCTGGCGGGAATCTCAAACAGCTTGAGCAATTCCTCGTCCCACTGCTGGGTATGGATATTGAACAACAAGGTGCGCGAGGCGTTGCTGGCGTCAGTTTTATGCGACTTGCCGCCGGTCAGGCGCCACAGCAGGAACGAGTCCACAGTGCCAAAACGCAGTTCACCGCGCTCGGCACGCTCGCGGGCGCCGGGCACTTTATGCAGAATCCAGCGCAGCTTGGTTGCCGAGAAATACGGATCGATCAAGAGCCCGGTCTTGGCAGCGACAGCGGATTCATGCCCGGCTTCTTTTAGCTCGGCGCAGTAGTCGGCGGTGCGCCGGTCCTGCCAGACAATCGCCGGATGGATCGGCGTACCGGTTTGCGCATCCCACACCAGGGTGGTTTCACGCTGATTGGTAATACCGATAGCGGCTACATCGCTGGCACTCAGGCCGCTCTGTTTGAGCGCCTCACGGCAGACTTTGAGGGTGCTTAGCCACAGCTCTTCACCATCATGTTCAACCCAACCATCCTGAGGAAAATACTGCTTGAACTCCTGCTGCGCCCGCGCCACGGGCAAACCCTGGGCGCTGAAAACAATCGCCCGGCTGCTGGTGGTGCCCTGGTCGATGGCAAGCAGGTAATGAGACATGCAGATTTCCTTGTTTTTATAAGTTTAAAAGTTGAACGACTAACCGCGACCGATAGGTGCAAATAACGCTTGGGTCAGTTCCGCCAGTAAGCCTGCGGTGAGCTGTACTTCCAGACCGCGCCGTCCGGCACTGACATAGATGTTGGGGAACCGCTGCGCCGACTCATCGATAAAGGTGCGCAGGCGTTTCTTCTGCCCCAATGGGCTGATACCGCCGAGCAGGTAACCAGTGGCCCGCTGTGCTGCGGCTGGGTCAGCCATATCCGCTTTCTTCACCCCAGCAGAATGAGCCAGGGCTTTCAGATCAAGCGTGCCGGCTACCGGCACCACCGCGACCAATAGCTCACCCTTCTCACTGGCGGCCAGCAGCGTCTTGAAAACCTGAGCAGGCTCAAGATTGAGCTTTTCCGCCGCTTCCAGGCCATAGGAAGCCGCCTTGGGGTCATGGTGATAACTGTGTACTTGGTGCACAGCCTTGGCTTTTTTCAGCAGATCGATGGCAGGGGTCATGTTCGAATGTGAAAACAATCTGACAAAGTTGGCGTACCTTAGCCCAAATTGGCCGCGACGACAGCCTATAATGGCGCGCACTTTCAAGGAGTTTTCATGACCCTGCCGCCCCGCCAACACGACATTCTCGAACTTGCCCGCGAGCGCGGCTATGTCAGCATCGACGAGTTGGCCCAGGCGTTTGCCGTCACCCCGCAGACCATACGGCGCGACATCAATCAGCTCGCTGAACAAGGCTTACTGCGCCGCACCCACGGCGGTGCCGCCAGTGAAAGCTCGAGCACGCAGAACACCGCCTACAGCATGCGCGCCGGACTGATGCGCGATGAGAAGCAACGCATCGCCGCTGCAATTGCCGCACAGATTCCCAACCACGCCTCACTGTTTATCAATATTGGCACCACCACCGAAGCGATTGCCCGCGAACTGCTCGGCCACAAGGGCCTGAAGATCATCACCAATAACCTGCACGTGGCCGCCCAGCTCAGTGCCAAGGCCGACTTCGAAGTGCTGCTGGCTGGCGGCACAGTCCGCAGCGACGGCGGCGTGGTCGGTCAGGCGGCGGTGGATTTTATCCAGCAGTTCAAGGTCGACTTCGCTCTGGTCGGCATTAGCGGGATTGATGAAGACGGCAGCCTGCTCGACTTCGATTACCAGGAAGTGCGGGTCTCTCAGGCCATCATCAGCAATGCGCGCCAGGTATTTCTGGCCGTCGACTCCAGCAAGTTCGGCCGAAATGCGGTGGTTCGCCTGGGCTCGATTGCCCTGGTTGATCGCCTGTTTACTGACGCCGCACCCTCGGCGGCAATCAACCGCCTGCTGGCCGAACACAAGGTGCAGCTCGACCTGGTGTAAGCACTTCATTGCACGGCCTGGTCTCTGCGCAGCCCACACTCCCCTGACGAAATCCGACGACCACTGGGCACGAAAGCGTATTTCGGGGTGGCGAAGCCATGGTTATTCGACTAGCATATTTTCGAAAGTGAACATTCAAAGTTCAATACTGACTTTCGGTGCCGCCATGTCTACTCGCCCTGCCAGCAACACCCCACTCGCTGAAGTCTATGACCTTGCCGTAATTGGCGGCGGTATCAACGGTGTCGGGATCGCCGCCGACGCAGCCGGGCGCGGTTTATCGGTGTTCCTTTGCGAAAAGGACGACCTGGCGCAACACACCTCATCGGCCAGCAGCAAGCTGATCCATGGCGGCCTACGTTACCTGGAGCACTACGAATTTCGCTTGGTGCGCGAGGCTCTAGCCGAGCGTGAAGTGCTACTGAGCAAAGCCCCGCATATAGTCAAACCCATGCGCTTTATCCTGCCGCACCGCCCGCACCTGCGGCCGGCCTGGATGATCCGCGCCGGGCTGTTTCTCTACGACCACCTGGGCAAGCGCGAGAAGCTCGCGGGCTCGCGCAGCCTGCGTTTCGGCGCAGGGAGCCCACTGCAAGCCGAGATCAGCCGCGGTTTCGAATATTCCGACTGCTGGGTCGATGACGCCCGACTGGTGGTGCTCAATGCCATGGCTGCGCGTGAACAAGGCGCCCATGTACACAGCCGCACCCGCTGTGTCAGCGCACGGCGTAGCAAGGGCTTATGGCATATCCATCTGGAGCGCAGCGACGGCAGCTTGTTCTCGATTCGCGCCCGCGCCCTGATCAACGCCGCCGGGCCTTGGGTAGCGCGTTTTATCCGCGAGGACTTGAAGCAGGAGTCGCCCTATGGCATCCGCCTGATCCAGGGCAGCCACATCGTCGTGCCGCAACTGTTCGAAGGCGAACAGGCTTACATCCTGCAGAACGAAGACCGCCGTATCGTCTTCGCCATCCCCTACCAAGAGCGCTTCACCCTGATTGGCACGACAGACCGGGAATACCAGGGCGACCCAGCCAAGGTAGCGATCAGCGACGAAGAAACCGACTACCTGCTGAATGTGGTCAACGCTCACTTCAAAAAGCAGATTCAGCGCAGCGACATCCTGCACACCTACGCTGGCGTGCGACCGCTGTGTGACGATGAATCGGATGATCCGTCGGCAGTCACCCGCGACTACACCCTGTCGCTGTCCGGCAATCCTGGCGAGGCACCACTGCTCTCGGTGTTTGGCGGCAAACTCACCACCTACCGCAAGCTGGCCGAGTCGGCGCTGGCGCAACTGGCGCCCTTCTTCCCCCAAATGGGTCCAAGCTGGACCGCCAGCAGCCTGTTGCCTGGCGCAGAGCAACTGGACAGCCAGAGCGCGCTGATTGAAGCGCTGTGCGCACGCTTTGGCTGGCTGCCCACCTCACTGGCGCGGCGCTGGGCCAGCAGCTACGGCAGTCGCAGCTGGGTGATGCTCAAGGGCGTCAACAACCTCAGCGACCTGGGCGAACACTTGGGCGGTGGCTTGTACACCCGCGAAGTCGACTACCTGTGCCAGGAAGAATGGGCCATACAGGCTGACGATATTCTCTGGCGGCGCAGCAAGCTCGGCCTGTTCACCACCCCAGCGCAGCAAGCCAAACTCAACAGCTACCTGCGCATCGAATCACCGCGCAGCCCGGAAGATGCTCACGCGGCGTAAATCCCCCTCATAAATCCAGGCCATAAAATGGTCGGGATTTATTTCAACATCGCCTAGCGACGGCCCGCAGGATGGCCGCCATGGATGGCAGGCCATAAAAAAAGGCGACCGAAGTCGCCCAAATTGCCTTGCGTGCCCCTTACAGCAGAATCAGCCTTGCTTGCGCTTGTGCGAATCCTGCCAGATGAAATAACCGACACCGGCGAAGAAGGCGACCATCAGACCGACGGTGCCGATACCGGCGAGAACTACGACATCGATAAACATGGTTGCCTCCTGCTATGAAGCCTGTGTGGGTATGGCTTCACGTTAACAGGGGCTGCAGGGGCGCTATTGATCCAGATCAACAACCGGCGAGCGCTGGCCGGATGAGGCAGTGCTTAGCTGATCCAGATCAACAAATCAGCCTAGCGCGTGCCTGCCTCAGGATTTTTTCGGTTTGCCCTTGGGCTTTTTCTTGCCTTTAGGCAGCGGCAAAGCCTGCTCAAAGGCATCGCGCATTTCATTGAGTTTCTTGTCACGCAGGTCGTGGATGCGTTTGTCGCGCTCAGCCGCGAAATCAATCAGTTTGTCGTCTTTGCTCATGGGCTTGGCTTGATCAAACGAAAAGTCAGGTTCAGACGTGGCGCGCAGGGTCTGCGCGTCTTCGCCACTTGGTGTTGCCAATAATGCTGGGTTGGGCCGCGCATGACCAGCAGCGAACCATGCTGCAGCGGCAACGAGTGCTCGATGCGGCTCTGCCCTTTACGGCGCAGATCGAAGCGTCGGGTGCCTCCCAGGTTCAGCGAGGCGATCAGCGGATTAGCACCCAGCTCGGTTTCATCATCACTGTGCCAGCCCATGGAGTCCTGGCCATCCCGGTAATAGTTGAGCAATACACCATTCAGTGACTGCCCCACAGCGCGCTCCACCTGCGCGCGAATCTGCGCCAGTAGCGCTGTCCAAGGCAGCGGTTGGTGAGATAACCCTGAGTAGCGATAACTGGCCTCAGCATCGCCATACCAAGCCACCAAGCGCGGCACCGACAGTTGCCGCCCGTAAATCTGCACTTGCGGCTGCTGCCAGGGCGTTTGCGCGCTCAATTCGGCCAGCCAGTGATCGGCAGTCGCTATATCCAGCCACTGTGCATGTAGCTGCAAGTCAGCATCAGGCAACTGCAAAGGGCTGTCGGCAAATAGATCCACTGATAAATCACTCAAACTTCTACATCCACCCACAGCCCCTGCCGGGGCAACTCGCCCACCTCCGCTTCATCTGCCTCGGCCACTTCGCCTTCGGCCAATTCTTCCGGGGTGTAACCATGACGGCGCTGTCGGCGGCGCTGCTCTTCACGCAGCAGCATCTCGGCTTCCTGCGGGTGACGCTTGTCCAGGCTCACGCCACTTTCCTTGGAGCTTTCGGCTGTGGCAGTAACCGGCGGGATTTCCGGGCGTGGTTTGACCACGTCCTGCTGGACGGTTACCGGAACCAGGCTGTGAGGAATCGGCGGCAGCATTTATTAGCCCTCCTTTGGTCAGACTGTCGGCCAGCCAAGCCGCGACTTGAGCCTCGCCTCGCTACACTTTTGATCCATCTAAATACACAAAGTGCCCGATGCGCTGCAATGCGCCTTTGGCCACGGCCCGACGCTGCGTTAACATAGTCGGCTTTTTCACGCGGGAGACAAGCATGGCGCAGTATGAACCGGGGCAACGCTGGATCAGTGACAGCGAAGCGGAGCTGGGGCTGGGAACCGTTCTGATGCAGGACGGCCGTATGCTCACCGTGCTCTACCCGGCCACCGGCGAAACTCGCCAGTATGCCCTGCGCAATGCGCCGTTGACCCGTGTGCGCTTCTCGCCGGGCGATGAAATCACCCATTTCGAAGGCTGGAAGCTGACCGTACAGGAAGTCGACGACGTCGACGGCCTGCTGGTCTATCACGGCCTCAATGCACAGCACGAAAGCGTCACCCTGCCGGAAACCCAGCTGTCGAACTTTATCCAGTTCCGCCTGGCCAGTGATCGCCTGTTTGCCGGGCAGATTGACCCGCTGCCTTGGTTTGCCCTGCGCTACCACACCCTGGATTACACCAGCCGCCAGTTGCAATCCACGCTCTGGGGGCTTGGCGGCGTACGCGCGCAACCGATTGCCCACCAGCTGCACATTGCCCGCGAAGTTGCCGACCGCATCGCCCCGCGCGTATTGTTGGCAGACGAAGTGGGCCTGGGTAAAACCATCGAAGCCGGCCTGGTGATCCATCGTCAGCTGCTCTCCGGGCGCGCCAACCGCGTACTGATCCTGGTGCCGGAAAACCTCCAGCACCAGTGGCTGGTCGAAATGCGCCGACGCTTCAACCTGGATGTCGCGCTGTTTGATGAAGAGCGCTTTATCGAAAGCGACGCCAGCAATCCGTTCGAAGACTGCCAGCTTGCGCTGGTAGCGCTGGAATGGCTGTGCGAAGACGAAAAGGCCCAGGACGCGCTGTTTGCCGCCGGCTGGGACCTGCTGGTGGTCGACGAAGCGCACCACCTGGTTTGGCACCCGGAAAACGCCAGCGCCGAATATGCGCTGGTTGAGCAACTGGCCGAAGTCATCCCAGGCGTACTGCTGCTGACCGCGACCCCAGAGCAACTCGGCCAGGACAGCCACTTCGCCCGCCTGCGGCTGCTCGACCCGAACCGCTTTCACGACCTGGCCGCCTTCCGCGCCGAAAGCGAGCATTACAAGCCGATTGCCGAAGCCGTGCAGGAGCTGCTGGATAAAGGCAGCCTGTCCGCCGCGGCACACAAAACCATCCATGATTTCCTCGGCGACAGCGGCGAAGAGCTGCTGAACGCCGTCAACAACGGCGACAACGAAGCCTCGGCGCGCCTGGTGCGCGAACTGCTCGACCGCCATGGCACAGGCCGCCTGCTGTTCCGCAACACTCGCGCAGCGGTGCAAGGCTTCCCTGATCGCGAACTACACCCCTACCCGCTGGCCAGCCCAGACGAGTACATGGAGCTGCCCATCGGCGAGCACGCAGACCTCTACCCGGAAGTCAGCTACCAGGCGCAACCCGATGTCGACGAAGAACAGCGCTGGTGGAAGTTCGATCCGCGCGTTGAGTGGCTGATCGACACCCTGAAGATGCTCAAGAAGTTCAAGGTACTGGTGATCTGCGCTCACGCCGAAACCGCCATGGACCTGGAAGACGCGCTGCGCGTGCGCAAAGGCATCCCAGCTACCGTGTTCCACGAAGGCATGAGCATCCTTGAGCGTGACCGCGCAGCAGCCTACTTCGCCGATGAAGAGTTCGGCGCCCAGGTGCTGATTTGCTCGGAAATCGGCTCGGAAGGTCGCAACTTCCAGTTCGCCCACCACTTAGTACTGTTCGACCTGCCGGCCCACCCGGACCTGCTCGAACAGCGTATCGGCCGTCTCGACCGTATTGGTCAGAAGCACCGCATCCAGCTGCACGTGCCGTACCTGGAAAACAGCCCGCAAGAGCGCCTGTTCCAGTGGTATCACCAGGCGCTGAACGCCTTCCTCGCTACCTGCCCGACCGGCAACGCCCTGCAACACCAGTTCGGCAGCCGCCTGCTGCCAATGCTGGAAAGCGGCGACGATGGCGAATGGCAAGCGCTGGTCGACGAAGCCTGTGCCGAGCGCATTCGCCTAGAAGGCGAGCTGCACGCCGGTCGCGACCGCCTGCTGGAGCTCAACTCCGGCGGTGCTGGCGAAGGCGAGGCATTGGTTGAAGCGATTCTTGAGCAGGATGACCAGTTCGCCCTGCCGATCTATATGGAGCAGCTGTTCGACGCCTTTGGCATCGACAGCGAAGACCATTCCGACAACGCCCTGATCCTGCGCCCTAGCGAGAAGATGCTGGATGCCAGCTTCCCCCTGGGCGACGACGAAGGCGTGACCATCACCTATGACCGCGACTTGGCCCTGGCCCGTGAAGACATGCAGTTCCTCACCTGGGAACACCCCATGGTGCAAGGTGGCATGGACCTGGTGCGCTCCGGCTCGATGGGCAACACCGGCGTCGCGCTGATCAAGAACAAGGCGCTGAAACCTGGCACCGTCCTCCTTGAACTGCTCTACGTCAGTGAAGTGGTAGCCCCGCGCGCGCTGCAACTCGGTCGCTACCTGCCGCCGATCGCCCTGCGCTGCCTGCTCGATGCCAATGGCAATGACCTAGCCGCCAAGGTTTCGTTCGAGAAGCTCAATGAGCAGTTGGAAACCGTGCCGCGCGCCAGCGCCAACAAGTTCGTCCAGGCCCAGCGCGACAGCCTCAACCCGCTGATCAACGCCGGCGAAAGCAAGGTTGCACCACGCCATAGCGAGCGCGTCGACGAAGCCAAGCGCCGTCTGGCGGCCGAAACCGATGAAGAGCTGGCCCGCCTGATCGCCTTGCAAGCGGTCAACCCGAGCGTACGTGACAACGAGCTCAACGCCCTGCGCCAGCAGCGTGAGCAAGGCCTGGCCATGCTCGACAAGGCAGCGTTGCGACTTGAGGCCATCCGCGTACTGGTTGCTGGCTAAAAGGCTGCTGCGCGTCGGCCCTGCTGCGTTAAAAACAGGCTCTGCCGGGTCTACCTGAGTAACTGCCTGCGGGCTGCTAGAGTCAGAAGCAATACTTCTGTCACTCCAGCTCACAGGAGCTTTCTGTGCCTGCACGCGCCGCCTCGCACCGGTTTCGCCATAGCCTCGGCGGGCTCTGCCTGCTGGCGCTGCTTCTACTTCCCCTGCTGCATCTTTGGCCAGCGTTGAACGGGCTGAATAATGCCCACCTTGACTGGCTGATCCGCCAGCGCGCCGCCGAACAGACAGCCGACCCACGCCTGCTGCTCATCGATATCGACGACCTGAGTCTGCAAGTGCTGGCCGGTGAAGCCGGCAAATGGCCATGGCCGCGCTCGCTGCACGGCGAACTGCTGGAATACCTGCTCAGCCAACAGCCCAAGGCGGTGGCCTTCGACATCCTGTTCAGTGAGCCCGACCAGTTCAATCCGGACGCCGACAGCTACTTTGCCGAAGTGCTGCAGCGCAGCGCCAACACCTACCTCGCAGCCCTGGTTCAACAAGCCGATGAAAGCAGCCAGCTACCACTGCTGCGCAACTATCCTGCTTCCACCTGGCAAGCACCGGGCCAACGCGGCAGCGAGGATCAGCGCGGCTTGCTACTACTCCCCAACGCCGTCCCCAGCGAACTGTGGCGCCTGGGCAGTATCAATTTTCGCCCCGACAGTGACGGCATCGGCCGCCGCTATGAGCTGTACCGCAGCTTTGCCGATTGGCACTTGCCCAGCCTGCCTGCGCGCATCGTGCATGACCTGACCGGCAATTTGCCGCAGCAACAGAGCCTACTGCTGGACTGGCCCGGCACCAGCCGCCTGCCTTACCCACGCCTACCCTACGCCGCCGTGTTGGCGGCGGCGCGCAATCAGGGCGAGCCGCTGGCAGCCGAACTATTTAAAGACCGCATCATCGTTATCGGCACCACCGCCGCTGGCCTGCACGACCTGCGTCCCACCCCGCTGGACACCCTCTATCCGGCGCCATTTATCCTGATGACGGCCATCGACAACCTGCTCAACAACAGCCAGTTGCGTGAAGCGGACAGCTGGCTGGAGTTGCTCGGCCCGCTGCTGCTGTTACTCGGCCTGAGCACTCTGCTGCTACGCGAACAGCTACCGGCAGCCTTTGCTCTGTGCCTGTTAGGCAGCCTGGCAGTGTTTGCCGGCAGCTACTGGCTGGCCTTGCAGGGCCTGCTGCTCGGTGTACTACCGGGGCTGATTTGCCTGTGGCTGCTACTGGCCGCTGCGCTAGCGCTGCTCTACCTGCGTCGACGCCAGCAATTGCAGGACACCATTCGCCTGTTCAGCCGCTTTATGGACCCTGTAGTAGTCAACCAACTGGTGGCCCGCGATGACCCGGAAGCCTTGCTGGCGAGCAAGGAGTGCCAGCTGACCGTGCTGTTTTCCGATATCCGCAGCTTTACCACCCTCTCCGAGCAGCACACACCGAGCGAAATCGTGCACCTGCTCGAGGGCTATTTCAGCAGTCAGGTGGAGGTGCTGTTCAAACACCAGGCGACCCTCGACAAGTTTATCGGCGACGCCATCATGGCCTTCTGGGGCGCGCCGCTGGATAACCCTCAGCAGGCCAACCAAGCCATCCTCGCCGCCATGGAAATGCTGGAAAACCTCGACACCTTTCGCCGCGACTACAACTGCCCGGATTTCGACATCGGTATCGGCCTGCACACGGGACCAGCGGTCGTCGGCTTGGTCGGCGCAAAGCAGCGCTATGACTACACTGCAATAGGCGACACGGTGAACCTAGCCAGCCGCATCGAAGGGCTGACCAAGGGCCGCGCCCACCTGCTGATTTCTGCCGCCACCCGTGAGGCTTGCACGCTCGATCTGGACTTCGTACCCCAAGGCGAACACCAGGTAAAAGGCCGCGCCGAAGCCGTAATGCTCTACGAACCGCGAAGGAGACATGATGAATAAAAGCCTCTGCAGTGCCCTTGCGGCGCTGATATTCAGCTTCTACGGCTTCTCGGTACTGGCTGAGGTACGCCAGGCGCATACCCTGCAGGACAGCGCACTGCACGCCGAGCCCAGCGCCTCGGCGGCCAGTGTTGGCCAGGTCGGCAAAGAGTCCCAAGTAGTAGTCCTGGAACGCCAGGGCGGTTGGTATCAGGTGGAGACTTCCAGCGGTCAGCGCGGCTGGCTGCCACTGCTCAGGCTACGCTTTGCCAAGGATGCGCAAGCCAGCCGCAGCAATAATCTGGGCAGCCTGCTCAAGCTCGGCAATCAGGCCTCCCCCGCAAGCGGCGTAGCCACCGGGATTCGTGGCATCAGCGACGAAGAATTGCGCAGCGGCAGTGCCAACACCTCGGCCAGCGTGCAGAGCCTGGATGCTTTCGCCGCCAGCCCGAGTGAGGCGCGCAGCTTCGCCCAGCAAGGCGGTCTGCGCAGCCAAAACCTGCCCTACGCCCGCTAACACGCCGCGAGGAGAGCGTCATGCAAACAGCCACATTACTCAAGTGCGTCAGCCTGCTCGGCCTGATTGTTAGCCTCAGCGCCTGCCAGGGTTTAGAAGGCATGCAGATTCAAGGCGTCGATCTGGGCAAACTGGCCAGCGCTGGCCAGCACCTGACCAACATGGGCCAGAAAAGCGTCGATGAAGAGCGGGTGATCGGGCAGAACACCGCCACCATCCTGCTGAGCAAAGCTGCAGTGCTGAACAATCCGCCGCTGCAGGCCTACGTCAACCGCGTCGGCCTATGGGTCGCCCAGCATAGCGAGCGCCCCGACCTGCCCTGGCGCTTCGTCGTGCTCGACAGCCCGCAGGTGGCCGCCTACGCCGCACCCGGCGGTTACGTGTTTATCACCAGCGGCATGCTCACCCGGATGAACAGCGAAGCCGAACTGGCCGGCGTACTCGCCCATGAAGTGGCGCATGTGGTGCAACAGCATCACCTCAAGGCGATTCAACAGCAAGCACAAACCGGCCTGCTCACCGACCTCGCCACCCTTGCGGTACAAGCAGGAGCGGCCAGCAAAGGCGGCAGCCAGGCGGGCGAATTGACCGATCGTTTTAGCCGCAGCGTTAGCGACCTCTACAGCCGCGGCCTGGACCGTGGCGATGAGTATGAAGCCGACGCCATGGGCGCAGTAATCGCCACCCGTGCCGGCTATGACGCCTACGGCCTGGCAGGCGTGCTACAGACATTGGGCACCACCCGGCAGAACGATGCGGCGCTAACCAGTTTTCTCAAGGTGCACCCAGGCATCGACGACCGCCTGCAACGCCTGCAGCCGGTCTATCTGTATATCGACAAGAACGCCAGTGGCCCGAGCCAAGGCCTAGATGCCCGCTATCAGCAGGCACTTAGAAGCAAGTGATAGCGGCAGACAGCCATTTCAAAGCCTGTTTTGGATCTCGCGAGCTAAAGCGAGCCTGTTTTTAACGCAGTATCGCCGACGCGCAGCAGATCCAAGGCAGGTTCTCAGTGGGTGTGGGGATGTTCGCGGGTACAGGACGGCTCGTAATCACACACATGATGGCTGAACGGTGACGTGGTGTGCGAACCCGGCGCCCCCGTCACCTGGAAGCAGCGGCTGGCAATAAACAGCTGCACCAGCTCGGCATCGAGTAAACCGCTTTGCGCCTCACTCTTGAGGATATCCAGCGCACGCTCTAGTGGCATCGCCGGCTTGTAGGGGCGATCAGCCGCCGTCAAGGCATCGTAGATATCGCAGATGGTCATGATCCGCGAAGCGCAGGGAATCGCATCGCCAATCAAGCCTTTGGGGTAACCGCTGCCATCGAGTTTCTCATGGTGCGCGCCAGCGATATGCGGTACGCCCTGTAGATCGGGGGTCCAGGGAATCAGGCTGAGAAACTGCTGGGTATGCACTACATGCCGCTCGATTTCTTCGCGCTCAGCCAGGGTCAGGCTGCCCTTGCGCACCGCCAGAGCACTGAACTCGCCCTCGCTAAGCAGGCTGACTAGGCAATTGCCGGGCGCCTTGACCAACTCGCCCTGCACCTCCTGCAAGTGCTGGAAATCCCCCTCACTGAGCATGCTCGGCTCGTTGGCCTGAATGATGTTGCTCAGGTAGCGTTCCAGGCGCTCGCACTCATAGGCCAGCTCGGCCTCCAATTGCAGGCGCCGCTCATCGCTCAAACCGCCCTGATGGCGGTAGGCATGCAGCATCTTGCGCAGGGTCTGGTTGTGCAGATTTTCTTGAGCCAGGGCCACGCGATAACGTAGGTTTTCCAGCACCGGCTCAGGCAATTTCTTGGCTTTGACCAACACGTGCTCGCGCACGCCTACCTTACCAAAGTCATGCAACAAGGCCGCGTAGCGCAGCTCGCGTAAGCCATCGACGCTCAGCGCCTGCTCGCGCAACCGGGCTTCCGGAGCATGGGGCAACTGGTTGGCTAGGGTCAGGCACAGCTCGGCCACGCGGAAAGAATGGCCACTGGTGGTGGGATCGCGCTGTTCAATGGCAAACACCGAGGCCTGAACAAAGCCGTCGAAAAGCCGACTGATGTCATCCAGCAACTGGCGATTCTCAATGGCCACCGCCGCCTGACTGGCCAGCGCACGCAGTGATACAGCGGTTTCTTCGTCGAAGGCAATCAGCTCCGGCTCAAGCTGCTCGCTGCCTTTGCGCTGGCGATTGATAAATTCCAGCACACCGACCACTTCATGGCGATGGTTGCGCATGGGGATCGCCAGGATCGACATGGTGCGATAGCCCATCTGCAGGTCAAAGGAGCGGTTGAAGCGATACGGCGCATCGGCAGCAATCGCGTACACGTCCTCAATATTCAACTCGGTGCTGGTCAGCGCCACATAGCCGGCAATCGAGGCCTTGCTCAGCGGCATGCGCTGGTCCTGAAAGCTGTTCTGGCTGAGCGTGCCATTCTGCGTCAGCTTGAAGATCAGCTGCGCCGGCGCATCCGGGCGGCGGCTGACCAAAAACAGCGAGGCAGCATCGCTGTTGGACAAACGCCGCCCCTCGATCAGGATCTTTTCCAGCAGACGGTCAAGGTCACGCTCGGCCGATAGCGCCAGGCCCACGTCCACCAACTTGCTCAGGTCATCATGCTTGCCCGCCAGGGCGGCAGCCAGTTGTTCGGTCTGATGACGCAGGCTGTACTGCTCACCGGCAAAACGCAGCAGCGCCGCCAGTTCCTCGACACTGGCGTGGGGCGGCAAGGGTAAGACGCCAGGCTGGTCCATGCAGCCCACCAAAATCGCGCCACAATCCAGCCAGTCAGCCAACGGCCTGAGCGCCAGCAGCCGCTCATCAAGCAGCACCAGCGCCAGCTCATCCGGCAATGGGACAGACGCATCAATCGGCTGAAAGCTCAGCGGGCACTGGGCCAGGAAGTCGTGCAAGGGGTGTTCGCCAAGCGCATTGCTGTGGCCCAGCACAAGGCGGGTAGTGCCCATGATGGTTGTCCTCAGTCGCAGTTGCGTAGAGCAGTGCGACTGAGTATTGCACAGGATTTAGCGGCTGCCCGGCCGTCCGGCAGCGCCCGATAAGCCAATTAGCTGGCGGGTTGCAACTGCATGCCCTGCTGCATCTTGGCGGCATCGACGACGAAACAGCGCGAGGCTTGCAGCAGCGCGACCATGGTCAAAAACAAGGCCACGGGAATCAGGTACATGGCATTGTGCAGGCCGACAGCTTTGAAGGTCTCGTTCATTTCACTGGCCCCGGCGGCAAGCATCGCCGCATGGGAATAGTGATCCGACAGCATACCCACCGCCAATGGGCCAAGGCCGCCGCCGAGCAGGTAGAGGCCGGCGAAGAACAGTGCCATGGCCGTGGCGCGCAGGCGTGGCTCGATCACATCCTGAATCGCGGTGTAGACGCAGGTATAGAAGTTGTAGGCAAACAGCCAGCCAATGCTGAACAGCGCCACGAACACGGCGATTTCGACCCGTCCAGCCATCAGGGCATAGCCCGTGGCCACGGAGGCAATCAACATGCTCAGTGCGGCAAACAGCAAGCGGCCGCTCTGCCAGCGCTGGTGAATCTTGTCCGCCAGCCAACCGCCCAAGGTCAGGCCGACCAGACCAGTCAACCCGACGATTACCCCGGTGGCCATCGCCGCCTGCTCCAACGGCATCAGGAAGTAGCGTTGCAGCATCGGCACCATGAACGAGTTACAGGCATAGGTGGCGAAGTTGAAGGCCAGGCCGGCCAGCATCAACCACCAGAAGGTGCGAATCGCCAGCACCTTGCGCAGGGGTTTCTCCACCGGCGTGGTGCGCGACTGCACCAGCTCGGCCGCGCCGCGCTTGGGCTCTTTGATAAAGAACATAAACAGCGCCAGGATTACCCCCGGCACCGCCGCAATAAAGAACGGCGCACGCCAGCTGTCGAAGGCCTTGACCATTGCACCAATGGTGAAGAACGCCAGCAGCAAGCCAATCGGTAGGCCCAGCATAAAGATGCCCATCGCCCGCGCACGTTTGTGCGCAGGAAACAGATCGCCAATCAGCGAATTGGCCGCCGGCGCATAGCTGGCCTCGCCAATGCCGACGCCCATGCGAATCAGCAGGAAGCTCCAGAAGTTCCAAGCCAGGCCATTGACCGCAGTCAGCCCGCTCCAGACTGCCAGCCCCCAGCCCATGATCTTGCGACGTGCACCGGTATCGGCCATACGCCCCAGCGGAATGCCAGCAATCGCATAGACGATGGTGAACGCGGTGCCAATCAAGCCCAGCTGCAGGTCGCTGAGGTCCCATTCCATGCGGATCGGTTCGATGATGATCGCCGGGATGGTGCGGTCAAAGAAGTTGAAAAGATTGGCGAGAAAAAGCAGGAACAAAATGCGCCAGGCATTCGTCGCTTGCAGGGACTGCTGCTGCATGGGATCCATCTCTATTTGTTGTTATCAAAGCAGGTCGGTGGCACTTGGCCAGCCGCCGCATCCAGCATGTGCAGGCGCAATCTAGAGCCTTGCGTCTATGCTGTCTGTGACTATTTGTTGTGTGTATGCCGGGTAATGGGCGCTTGGGCAAGCACCCAGGTCACAAAGCGCATCGGAAAAACTCCGGATATGCCTCAGTAAAACCGGGTGAAACAGCGAGATTTTTCATTTTTCATGCTACAAACAAGCTTGTTGAGTGACATGTGGCCATTTGCCTCTCCACCCTCGTTAGCCGCCGGACTGTCTCTAAATGAAAACAAAAAAAGACGCTGTGACCACCCCCGCGACCGAAGCCACACTGGCTGACCTGGCTGATACCCTACTCGCCCCGCTCGAGCGCCCCTCCCCGCTAAAGCCCCCCATGCGGCTGGATAGCAGCGGCGAGCAGTACATGTATTTCACCGAGCGCGACATTGATCGCATCCTCGACAACCTCGACGGCCTGCGCAGCCTGGTGTTCCCCCCAGCCCCGCAGGATGACGACAGCGAGCGACGGGTGCAGCACTTCCCCTCTGTTTGCCTGATCGGCCTTGGCCGCTGCGGCTCGAACATCGCTCTGGATGTCGCATCCCTGGTCTACAACGCCCGGCAGTTCTACCTGAGCGAATTCAACAACGAAGAAAAGGCCGTGGCCGAGCAGGATTTCCGCCCCACCCGCTGGATTCGCAGCAACCTGCTGCGCGCGCCGAGCAAAGACAGCAAACCGGTATTCCTGATCGAGCCACTAGTGATGCTTGGCGATCTGGATAAGGACATCGAGGGCCGCATCCGCTTCTCGCGCAAGGGCGAAACCAGCGGCTTCCTCAGCGACTACAGCAAGATGAAGATCATGGACCTCTCCGAGGTGCATGCCGGTGGTGCCGGTAACGCGCCGATCCTCGGCCAATACCTGGCCAAGATCATCCTCAACAAGGACACCCAGCGTTTCACCAATGAAGACTGGAAGTTTATTCACAGCTACCTGATCGACTCCTGCGGCATCAAAGCCAACCAGTCGCGCCTGTACTTCTATATTTTCAGCGCTGGCGGCGGCACCGGATCGGGCATGGCTTCGGAGTTCGGCCTGGCCCAGCAATTCGCCTACATGAGCAAGACCTTCGATACCAAGAACTTCGACGAAAGCCCGGAAAACCGCGATCACAGCTTCGTCTTCGAGCCGATCTTCACCAGCGGCATCTGCATCCTGCCGAACATCTCCGACCAGCGCAGCGAGATGTCCGAGGCCCTGCATATCAACGCCGGCCGCCTGCTGTGCAAGTACCTCGCCGAGGAGTGGGACTTTTCCTACAATTTCGACAATGAAGAGAACAGCGAAGAAAGCGTGATGCGCCGCATCCGCCCATGGAACGCCATGATGCTGATCTCCAACGACATCATGCGTTACGCCGAAGAAAGCGATGACGGCAATATCCAGAACATCGACGTCAACGCCATGGAGCGTCACGCCAACCAGTACATCTCGCAGCAGATCTTCAACATACTCACCGCCCAGGCAGTGACTACCGACTACGACCAGAACTACTTCCGCCGCGCCGGCATCGACATTGGCGAAACCATCCGCCTGGACGCCAACGACCTGTTTATGAGCTTGGCCGGCCCGGTGGCCGTGGCCTACGCCGAATCAGTGGTGCCGGAACAGAGCGCTGCCGCGCTGGACAAGTTCCGCGTGCTGGACAAGGAGCCGTCGCGACTGAATATCGATGATCTGTTCTTCCGCTCCATCGACTTGCCGCACTTCAACAAGGTGACCCAGGCCATCGAAGGCATCAGCCTGTTGCCCATCGAGTCCAAGCGTTACCGCGAAGCGCTGGATGAGTACAAGAAGTCCGACTACAACGCCGCCAAACTCAGCGACCTGCATTTCTTCAAGAACTGCTCCTCGGTGGTGTCGATTGTCTCGCTGCCGAAAGACTACAAGCTGTCCTATATGGACCTGAACCGGCTCAAGACCCACCTCAACAGCCTGTTCCCCAACACCACGCTGAAGCGCTATGCGCTGGTGATCGGCGCCTCGGCCAACCTGTCGCTGACCACCCTGATAGCCAAGAGCCCGTGCCTGTCGGATGACTTCCTGACGCTGATTGTGGCCTTTATCAAGCGTTGCTTCGCCCGCGACCCGCACCGCTTCGATGAAAGCCTGGACAACGCCATTCTCGAGTTCATCATGAGCGACGAGTTTGACGAAGTACGGGTCGACGCCATGCTCAACGAGTTTGAGAACCCGGCGAAGATCCTCGACACCAACTGGTACGCGATCAAGCCGATGTACGAGAAGAAGTACCGCGAGCTGATCCACGATCAGGACAAGTTCGTCTCGATCAACGACATCCGCCTGTCACGCGACAGCGTGAAAAAGGCGATCAAGTACCTGCGCGAGATCTACCGCCACCGCATCGGCAAGACCCGGGTTATCTCGCTCAACAAGTACAATGAGGACAAACCCGAGTAAGCCACTGCCGCCTGCAACCCGAGCAGTCGGGTTGCAGGCGGACGCCTCAGGTCGCTCGCCACTCACTCAACCAACCCAGGCTGGCCTGGGTGCCCGCCGCTCCCGGCCAATACTCGGCCGCCAGCCAGCCCTGATACCCACCATCACGCAAAGCCTTGAGCAACGGCGCGAACTGCAATTCCCCACTGCCCGGAGCACCGCGCCCCGGGTAATCGGCAAACTGCACATGGCCAATACGCCCGGCCAACAAAGTGATACCGGCCTGTATATCCAGCACCTGCCGCGCCATATGGTAGAGGTCGTACTGCACAGCCAGATTGGGATGAGCCACGGCTTTGAGCAGCGCATCCAATTGTTCCGGGGTATTGATCAGAAAGTCCGGCATATCCAGCGGGTTGATCGCCTCCACCACCACACCAATACCCAATAACTGAAAGGCTTCGGCGGTCTTGTGCAGGTTGTCGACTAAGCAAGCCAGCGCCTGTTCAGGCTCAACACCTTCGGCTTGGCGTCCAGGCAGTACGTTGACCAGCGCCGGCCGCACCATCGCGGCGTAGCTCAAGGCCTGCTGCAACGCGGCATCAAACTCAGTCTGTCGCGCGGGCACAGCGGCCAAACCTGGTCCGCCGCTCATCAGGTCACCGGCGGGCAGGTTGATCAGGCGCAGCGGCATGTCGGCAGCCTGTAACGCCTCTTTCAGGCGAACGGCCGGCAGTTCATAGGGAAACTGAATTTCCACGCCATCAAAGCCCGCAGCGGCGGCGGCCACTACTCGCTCGATCAGCGGCAGTTCGGTAAACAGCAGCGACAGGTTGGCTGCGATCTTCATGGCTGTGACCCTTGATGCTGTGGCTTCCGGTACATCTGCACCAGGGTGGCCGGATCATGCTCAAGATTGCCCTGGCTGCCGTGCTGGCGCATCAACTGCGCGGCCAGACCACTGAGTGGCGTGGCCGAGCCGACTTGTTGCGACAACTTGACCGCCGTATCGAGATCCTTGAGCAGGGTGCGCACATGCCATTTGACCGGCTCAAACTGACTCTCGGCCATCTGCGGCGCGAGAATCTGCAGCGGTTTGGAATCGGCAAAGCCGCCGGCCAACGCCGGAGCGATCAGGCTGGCATCGACCCCGGCCTGCTCGGCCAGGGCGACCACTTCGGCAATCACCAAGGCGTTACAGGCGACGATCATCTGATTGCACACCTTAGTCACCTGGCCGGCGCCGACATCGCCCATGCGCGTCAGGCGTTGCCCCAGGTGCGCGAGGATCGGCCGCACCCGCTCGATGTCCTCAACCCGGCCACCGGCCATGATCGCCAACGTGCCGTTGGCCGCACCTGGTGTGCCGCCGGAAACCGGCGCATCGACCCAGTGCATGCCACATCGAGCCTGCAACTCAGCAGCCATCTCACGGGTGGCCGCTGGCTCCAGGCTGGAAAAATCCACCAGCAGTTGTCCGGGCTTGGCCGTTTCCACAATGCCGCCGGGGCCGAATACCACCTCGCGCACCACCTCAGTGTTGGCCAGGCAAAGCATCACGATATCGGCCTGAGCACAAAGCTGCGCCGGGCTCGCCATAACCTGCGCGCCTAGCGCCTGCAGCGGCGCGCACTTATCGAAGGAACGGTTCCACACGCTCAGCGGATAGCCGGCGGCCAACAAGCGCTGGGTCATAGGCAGCCCCATCAGGCCAACACCAGCAAATGCCAAAGTAGGAAGGGAGGTGGACATAGGCAGACTCCGACTCATTGATGGCCGCCATCTTAACCGAACGGCGCCAGAGCCTGCCCCGCCTTGCCGGCGCCCAAATAAAAGGCCTACAGGCCGTCTTTTTCCAGGTGATCAAGATTGACCGGTTCGCCGCTATGCGCACCGAGCTTGGCGCGAATATCTTCGAACATGAGGTCGTATTCGGCGTGGCTGCGCATGATCAGGCTGCTGTTGGTAGGTAGCCCATGCTTGTGGGCCAGGCGTGTGGCCACGCTGGCGAAGTTGTAGGCAGTGTCGCGGTGCAGCTCGAAGACTTCCTCAAACGCCTTGCCATCCACCTGACCCTGCATACGCATATGCAACATCGGGCCTTCGGCCGGGTCCTGACGTACTTCGTAATGGAGGTCGACGCTGAACAGCGGTTCCTCGGCCGAGGCCAAAGTATTAGCGCGATGCAAATGTCCGGGTTCAAACATGCTGGCAGCTCCTGCAATCAGTCCGTGGTGCTGCCAGCATAGTTACTCAGGATGACCCAAGGTGCACGCGCCAGATCAGTGCAGCGGCGCGCGCTCACTGCGTTCCTGCGCCAGCACCCAGGGCGCCACTACCACCGCCCACAGCTCTGGATCGCGGTTTAGCAGGTCTTCGGCGCGGCTGTCGTCAGCCTTGCTCAAGGTACCTGCTGCCAGCCAGGCGGCGACTTTATCCTTATCATTCTGCGCCACGGCCTGCGCCACCTCGATCAGATCTTGAGTGCCGTCGACCAGCAGCAAGGCGCCACGGGCGAAGAAAGGTTGCAGCTCCTGCCAGGTAATAGCTGCAGTTTCACCAAGCAGCTTGGCATAGAGGGTGCTAGGTTGTTCTGTCATGGATTGCCCTGTCATAGATGGCCGCTTTTTTAATCGGCCGCCATGATAGCGTCGACCAGCCCGCTGGCAAATTCGCAACACTGTTCGCGACGTTGCCAGCAGCGATCAAGACACGCCGTTTTTCTATACGTTTATTGCATTAAAGCGACACCCCAGGGTTTTGCCCCCAGCAAGCCGCTTTTCAAGCCGCAAAGCCGCGCTCTACACTGCACCGGTACAGTTGCCGGGGGGATGGCCGGGGAAACAACCCGGTTCTGCAGCTTTGGCCGCCAGAACTACAACAATCAAAACCAATAAGAGTGGAGCACTATGAACAAGGCTACTAAGCAGATTTCCAAACTGTTTGCCGCCATGGCCATGGCTGGCGTTGCCAGCTACTCGGTAGCGGCTGACACCATCAAAATTGGCCTGGCAGGCCCAGTCACCGGCGCCGTCGCGCAATACGGTGAAATGCAGTTCATCGGTGCCAAAATGGCTATCGAGCAGATCAACAAGGCCGGCGGGGTGAACGGCGCAATGCTCGAAGGCGTGGTGTATGACGATGCCTGCGATCCGAAACAAGCGGTTGCTGTTGCCAACAAGATCGTCAACGACGAAGTTAAATTCGTGGTTGGCCACCTCTGCTCCAGCTCCACTCAGCCAGCGTCCGACATTTACGAAGACGAAGGCATCCTGATGGTCACTGCGGCTTCCACCAGCCCGGACATCACCGCTCGTGGCTACGAGCTGGTATTCCGCACCATCGGTCTGGACAGCCTGCAAGGCCCAACCGCCGGTAACTTCATCGCTGACCACGTCAAGCCGAAAGCTGTTGCCGTGATCCACGACAAGCAGCAGTACGGTGAAGGCATCGCTACCGCGGTCAAGCAGACCCTGGAAAGCAAAGGCACCAAGGTTGTTCTGTTCGAAGGCATCAACGCCGGCGACAAGGACTTCTCCGCAATGATCGCCAAGCTCAAGCAAGCCGGAGTGGACTTCATCTACTACGGTGGCTACCACCCAGAGCTGGGCCTGCTGCTGCGTCAGTCGGCTGAGAAAGGTCTGAGCGCCAAGTTCATGGGCCCTGAAGGCGTAGGCAACAAGGAAATCTCGGCCATTGCTGGCCCGGCTTCCGAAGGCCTGCTGGTGACCCTGCCGAAGTCGTTCGACCAGGATCCACGCAACCAGGCGCTGGTTGATGCATTCAAAGCCAAAAATGAAGACTCCAGCGGCCCATTCGTGTTCCCGGCTTACGCCGCGGTACAAGTCATCGCTGAAGGCATCACCAAGGCTGGCGGTACCGATACCGCTAAAGTGGCCGCAGCCCTGCGCGCCAACAGCTTCGACACCCCGACTGGCAGCCTGTCCTTCGACGAGAAGGGCGATCTGAAAGACTTCAGCTTCGTGGTTTACGAATGGCACCAGGACGGTACCAAAACCGAAGCCAAGTAAGCTCTTCGCCTGAACCCAAAACCCACTGCTTCGGCAGTGGGTTTTGTTTATTAGAAGAATTCCGGTTGCATGCTGCGCCATAAGCGCTGCCTTGCGTGACAACCCAGGAGTTAGGCAATGCCTGATCTTTATCACTACCTGCAACAGCTGGTTAACGGTCTGACCGTTGGCAGCACCTATGCCTTGATCGCCATCGGCTACACCATGGTTTACGGCATTATCGGCATGATCAACTTCGCCCACGGCGAGGTTTACATGATTGGCTCGTACGTAGCCTTCATCGTGGTCGCCGGCCTGGCCATGTACGGCCTGGACAGTTTACCCATCGTGATGATTGCGGCCTTTGCCGCCAGCATCATTGTCGCCAGTGCCTATGGCTACAGCATCGAACGAGTCGCCTACCGCCCGCTGCGCGGCGGCAACCGTCTGATCCCACTGATTTCCGCCATCGGCATGTCGATCTTCCTGCAAAACCAGGTACTGCTGGCACAGGACTCCAAAGACAAGTCGATTCCCAACCTGCTACCGGGCAACTTCGTGTTTGGCGAAAGCACCATGAATGGCGTGGTGATTTCCTATATGCAGGTGCTGATTTTCGTCGTCACCTTCTTTGTCATGGTCGGCCTGACGCTGTTTATCTCTCGCTCACGCCTGGGCCGCGCCTGCCGCGCCTGTGCTGAAGACCTGAAAATGGCCAACCTACTGGGCATCAACACCAACAACATCATTGCCCTGACCTTCGTTATCGGCGCCTCTCTGGCGGCCGTAGCGGCCGTGCTGCTGGGCATGCAATACGGTGTGATCAACCCGCACCTGGGCTTCCTCGCCGGGATCAAGGCTTTCACCGCTGCAGTTCTGGGCGGTATCGGCAGTATCCCCGGAGCAGTGCTTGGCGGCCTGTTGTTAGGCGTGGCCGAAGCCTTTGGCGCCGATATCTTCGGCGACCAATATAAGGATGTGGTGGCGTTCAGCCTGCTGGTACTGGTGTTGCTGTTCCGCCCGACGGGCATTCTCGGCCGTCCGGAGGTTGAAAAAGTATGAACACCTCCATCACTAAAAATCTCAAGACTGCGATCTTCAGCGCCCTGCTAGTGCTCGCCGTGGCCTACCCGGTTATCGGCCTGAAGCTCTCTACTGTCGGCATCAAGCTCGAAGTGCAAGGCGCCAGCCCGGCCGTTCTGTGGACGATTTTCGGCTGTTCGATTGCCATGTTCTTCTGGCAACTGTTCCGTAACCACCTGAGCGCCGCCTGGAGCCATGCGCCCAAGCTGCCAAGCATGCCGGGCAAAGCCAGCGAGTTCCTCACCCTGCCTTCGACCCAGCGCTGGATCGTTCTCGGCCTGATCGTCGTTGCTCTGGCATGGCCGTTCTTCGGCTCGCGCGGTGCGGTGGATATCGCCACACTGATCCTGATCTACGTGATGCTCGGCCTCGGCCTAAACATCGTGGTCGGCCTGGCCGGCCTGCTCGATCTGGGCTACGTGGCTTTCTACGCCGTGGGCGCCTACAGCTACGCGCTGCTGTCGTTCTACTTCGGCCTGAGCTTCTGGATCTGCCTGCCGATTGCCGGCCTGATGGCGGCGTCCTTCGGCTTTATCCTGGGCTTCCCGGTGCTGCGTCTGCGCGGCGATTACCTGGCCATCGTCACCCTGGGTTTTGGCGAGATCATCCGCATCATGCTGAACAACATGACCTGGCTGACCGGTGGCCCCAACGGCATCGGCTCGATTCCCAAGCCAACGTTGTTCGGCCTGTCGTTCGACCGCAAGGCCGCCGAAGGCATGCAGACCTTCCACGAATACTTCGGGGTGGCCTACAACTCGATCAACAAGGTGATCTTCCTTTACCTGATTGCTCTGCTGCTGGTGTTGCTGACCCTGTTCGTGATCAACCGCCTGCTGCGCATGCCAATCGGCCGTGCGTGGGAAGCCCTGCGTGAAGACGAAATCGCCTGCCGCGCCCTGGGCATGAACCCAACCGCGATCAAGCTCTCAGCTTTCACCATCGGCGCCTGCTTCGCCGGTTTCGCCGGTAGCTTCTTTGCCGCGCGCCAAGGCTTGGTCAGCCCGCAGTCCTTCACCTTTATCGAGTCGGCGATCATCCTCGCCATCGTCGTTTTGGGCGGCATGGGCTCGCAGCTCGGCATTATCCTGGCGGCCATCGTGATGATTCTGCTGCCGGAACTGGCACGCGAATTCAACGAATACCGCATGCTGATGTTCGGCGCCCTGATGGTATTGATGATGATCTGGCGTCCGCAGGGTCTGCTGCCCATGCAACGCCCGCACCTGGAGCTGAAGCAATGAGCCGCCCGATCCTAGAAGTAAGCGGCCTGTCCATGCGCTTTGGCGGCCTGCTGGCCGTCAACGGGGTCAGCCTGCAGGTTAACGAAAAACAAGTGGTATCAATGATCGGCCCGAACGGTGCCGGCAAGACCACCGTATTCAACTGCCTGACCGGTTTCTACCAGCCTACCAGCGGTAATATTCGCCTCAATGGTGAACAGATCGAAGGCCTGCCCGGCCACAAGATCGCTCGCAAAGGCGTGGTGCGCACGTTCCAGAACGTACGTCTGTTCAAGGACATGACGGCGGTCGAGAACCTGCTGGTGGCCCAACATCGCCACCTCAACACCAACTACCTGGCGGGCCTGCTGAAGACTCCCGCGTTTCGCAAAAGCGAACGTGAAGCCATGGAGTTCGCTGCGTACTGGCTAGACCAGGTCAACCTGACCGAGTTTGCCAACCGCACAGCCGGCACCTTGGCCTACGGTCAGCAGCGTCGCCTGGAAATCGCCCGTTGCATGATGACCCGCCCGAGCATTCTGATGCTCGACGAGCCAGCCGCAGGCCTCAACCCACGGGAAACCGACGATCTCAAGGCGCTGATCCGTGTGCTGCGCGATGAGCACAATGTCACCGTGTTGCTGATTGAGCACGACATGAAGCTGGTCATGAGCATTTCCGACCACATCTATGTGATCAACCAGGGCACGCCCCTGGCGGACGGTACGCCGGAGCAGATCCGCGCCAACCCGGACGTGATCAAAGCCTACCTGGGGGAAGCGTGATGCTGTATTTCGAGAACGTTTCCACCTTCTACGGGAAGATCCAGGCGCTACATGACGTCAACGTCGAAGTCCGTCAGGGTGAGATCGTCACCTTGATCGGTGCCAACGGCGCCGGCAAGTCGACGCTGCTGATGACCCTCTGCGGTTCGCCCCAGGCGAGCAGCGGCAGCATCCGCTACCAGGGTGAAGAGCTGATCGGCCAAGAAACTCCGAACATCATGCGCAAGAGCATTGCCGTGGTACCGGAAGGCCGTCGGGTGTTCTCCCGCCTGACCGTGGAAGAAAACCTGGTGATGGGCGGTTTCTTCGGCAGCAAGGCCGACAATCAGGAGCAACTGGATAAGGTCCTGCACCTGTTCCCGCGCTTGAAGGAACGCTTTGCCCAGCGCGCCGGCACCATGTCCGGCGGTGAGCAGCAGATGCTCGCCATCGGCCGTGCGCTGATGAGCAAGCCCAAGCTGCTGCTGCTCGACGAGCCGTCGCTGGGTCTGGCACCGATCATCATCCAGCAGATCTTCGACATCATCGAACAGCTACGCAAGGACGGTGTAACGGTGTTCCTGGTCGAGCAGAATGCCAACCAGGCACTCAAACTGGCCGACCGCGGCTATGTGCTGGAGAACGGCCGGATCGTTATGCAGGGCAGCGGGCACGACCTGCTGAACGATCCTAAGGTGCGTGACGCCTACCTCGGCGGCTAGGCATCCTAGGTGAGGAAAACCGCTCTTCGGAGCGGTTTTTTTATGCACTTGGCAAAGCTGCACTCGATGGGTTGTCACCCATCCTACGACCGTAATCCTGAGCTCGCTTCCGACAGACGCTTTTATCGCAGCCGTTCGCCCGATGTTCCGCGCACGAGGGGCCTGTCCGGTTACAATGGCGGCCCTTTTTTTGCCGATGACTGCTTTTATGACCGAACCCATTCGCCTGTCCAAACGCCTGATCGAAGTGATTGGCTGTTCACGCCGCGAGGCCGAACTCTATATCGAAGGCGGCTGGGTTACGGTGGATGGTGTGGTAGTCGAAGAGCCGCAGTTCAAGGTCGCCGATCAGCGCGTGGAACTGCTGCCAAACGCCCTGCTGGCTCCGGTCGAGCCGGTCACCCTGCTGCTCAATGTGCCCAATGGTCACAACGCGGAACGCGCAGCGGAAGGCATCAGCTCAACCAGCCACTGGCCGGAAGACGGCTCGGGCATTCGTCCGCTGAAAGGTCATTTCGCCCGACTTATTTCCTGCACTCCCCTGCAAGCTGGCGCCGATGGCTTGCACGTGTTGACCCAGGACTGGCGCATCGAGCGTAAGCTCAAGGAAGACCTGAGCAAACTGGAGCAGGAGTATGTGGTCGAAGTCGTCGGCACCTTGAGCGCCAGCCAGCTCAAACGCCTGGCTCACGGTCTAACCTTCAACGGTGTGGCCCTGCCCCCCTGCAAGGTCAGCTGGCAGAACGAAACCCGCCTGCGCTTTGCATTGAAAAACCCGCTACCTGGGCAGATCGTGTTTATGTGCAACAGTGTCGACCTCAAGGTGCTGGGCATGAAGCGCATCCGCATCGGTGGCGTGCCGATGGCCAAGGTCCCTGCGGGCCAGTGGCGCTATCTGGCAGGCAAAGAACGCTTCTAACTATTTTTTCAGCGGCTGCTCTCAGGCATCCGCCCTCTTCAGGATCTATCAATGCTTAACAACGACGTACTGCGCAGCCTGCGCTACACCCTCGACATCAGCGACGCGCATATGGTCAAAATCATCCAGCTCAGCGGCAAGCAGGTCGAACTCGACGACCTCGCAGCAATGCTGAAGAAGGACGACGAAGAAGGCTATACGCCTTGCGACGACGAGCTAATGGCGCATTTTCTCGACGGCCTGGTGTACTTCAAGCGCGGCAAAGACGAAAGCCGCCCGGCCCAGCCGTTAGAACTGCCGATCACCAACAACATGGTGCTGAAGAAACTGCGCGTGGCCTTCGAGCTGAAGGAAGACGACATGCACACAATCATGCAGAGCGTCGACTGCCCGGTATCCAAACCCGAAATGAGCGCGCTGTTCCGCAAATTCGGCCACAGCAACTACCGCACCTGCGGCGATCAGTTTTTGCGCAACTTCCTCAAGGGCCTGACTCTGCGCGTTCGCGGCTAAGACTGCGCCGCCTCGCTGCCACGCCTGCCAGCATGGCAGCGTATTTCCACCGGCAATAGTGCCTGCCGCGCAGCGGGCAGACGATTAGGGTAGTGGCATTCATCCCAACAAGGATCTGCCATGCACCCTTACTTCTCCCTGCAAGGCCGCACTGCCCTGGTTACCGGCGGCACCCGCGGTATCGGCAAGATGATTGCCAAAGCCTTTGTTGAAGCCGGCGCCACGGTGTACGTCTGCGCCCGTGACGGCGAAGCCTGCGCGCAAACCGCTGCCGAACTGTCAGCCTTTGGTACATGCCACGGCCTCGCCGCCAACCTGGCCAGCGAAGAAGGCGTGCAGGTGCTTGCAGAGCAATTGGCCGGCAAGATCGACAGCCTGGATATTCTGGTCAACAACGCCGGCACCACCTGGGGCGCACCGTTGGAAAGTTACCCGGCCAAGGGCTGGGAAAAGGTCATGCAGCTCAACGTGACCTCGGTGTTCAGCTGCATCCAGCAGTTGCTGCCGCTGCTGCGCAAGGCCGGCAGTGCGGCTAGCCCTGCACGGGTGATCAATATCGGCTCGGTTGCCGGCATCACTTCCCACGGCGAAGACGCTTACGCCTACGGCCCGAGCAAGGCGGCGCTGCATCAGCTGTCGCGCATGCTCGCTCGCGAGCTGGTCGGTCAACATATCAACGTCAACGTGATTGCGCCGGGGCGCTTCCCGAGCAAGATGACCCAGTTCATCGCCCAGGACGAACACGCCATGGCCGAAGACTGCGCACTGATCCCAATGCAGCGCTGGGGCCGTGAAGAAGAAATGGCCGCCCTGGCGATCAGCCTGGCGAGCACCGCCGGGGCCTATATGACCGGCGCGATCATCCCCATCGACGGCGGTTTTCACCTCTAGTCAGGTACTATGGCGGCGTTTTCATTCGATCACGCCGCCATGCCCTACTCCGTTTCACCCATCGGTTTTGTCCGCTCCTGCTTCAAGGAGAAGTTCGCCATTCCCCGTCAGCCGCAACTGGCCCCGGCGGCCCGTGGCATATTGGAGCTGGTCGCGCCCTTCGATAACGGCGATGCCGTGCAGGGGCTGGAGCAGGTCAGCCATGTCTGGCTGCTGTTTCTGTTTCACCAGGCGCTGGAAGACAAACCGCGTCTCAAGGTGCGTCCGCCGCGCCTGGGCGGTAATCAGTCGGTCGGCGTATTCAGCACTCGCGCCACCCACCGACCCAATGGCATCGGCCAGTCGGTGGTCAAACTGGATAAAGTCGAAGCCGGCAAGCTGTGGCTGTCTGGTATCGACCTGCTCGACGGCACCCCGGTGCTGGATATCAAACCCTACGTGCCCTATGCCGACAGCGTTGTCGGTGCCTATAACCGCATCGCCGACAGTGCACCGGCATTGATCGAAGTCAGCTGGCAGAACAGCGCACTGATCCAGGCCCACGAGCACGGGCAGCGCCTGAGTGAACCTCTGGTTGAGTTGATCGAGCAATGCCTGGCCCAGGACCCGCGCCCGGCCTACCAGCAACCCAGCCCTGAACGCCGCTATGGCGTACGCTTCTGGGATGTCGACGTACATTGGCATTACCCGCAGCCTGGCAGCATCTGCGTGCTGGAAGTTGTGCCCGCTAACTGATCTAGTTCGCGCCACTTCGTTCGCGCGGATAGGCTGACTAGCTATTTTGTCTTATATTTACCAGATAAATGTATACAAAATAGGATGCTCACCATGCTCGAACGCCCTGGTCGCCTCAATGGCTTGCGCCATATCGCCCTGCTGGTCCACAACCTGGAAGCCTGCGAACGCTTCTACGTGGACATTCTCGGCATGCAGGTACTGCACCGCGCCAATCCAGACTTGGTCTACCTGACCTGCGGCAACGACAACCTGTCGCTGGGCCGCGCCAGTGTGCCCAGCAGTGGCGAGCAGGCGGTGGACCATTACGGGTTTATCGTCGACAGCATCGATGAGCTGCACGCCTGGTACGCCTACTTCAAGGCTCAGGGCGTGACTTTGCTCGACCGACCCTTTGCCCATGGTGACGGTGCGCACAGCTTCCATCTGCTCGACCCCGCCGGCAACAAGGTGCAGCCGATCTACCATCCGGCCGTTTCCGGGCAGCGCTTCAGTAGCGCGCAATAACCGGCAGTACGCCGTCCCCGCAGCGTTCTACACTGAGCAGACGTCCATCAGCAGCGCTCGGCGGAGTTCTGCAGGCGGCAAACAGGCGTTCACTGTAGGGCGCCTTGCGGGTATGGTGGGTGCAAGGGCCATACTGCCAAATCGCCAGTAAGCGGCCCGATGAGCCGTCATCAACATCAACACACTGTGAACGTATGAAAGCCAGCACCTACGCACCGAGCGAAAACCTTGTCGATCTGCTGCTCGACGCCATCTGTGTGGTCGACAAACGCGGGCGCTTCGTTTTTGTCAGCGCCGCCTGCCAGCGCATTTTCGGTTACGGCGCAGACGAGATGATTGGCCAGGTGATGATCGACATGGTGCATCCTGAAGACCGCGCCAAAACCCTACAGGCCGCTAAGGAAGTGATGTCCGGTGCACACAAACCGCACTTCGAGAACCGCTACCTGCGCAAGGATGGCAGCACCGTACACATTCTCTGGTCCGCACGCTGGTCTGAAGACGACGAGGTGCGTATCGCCGTCGCCCATGACATCACCGAGCGCAAGCGAAGCGAAGCCCTGCAGAACGCGCTGTACGGCATCTCCGAAGCTGCCCATTCAGCCAAGGACCTGCTCGGGCTGTTTCAGCAGGTACACCAGATCGTTGGCGAACTGTTGCCGACCATCAGTTTCTCCGTGGCGCTGTACGATGAGCAGAACGACGAACTGAGTTTCCCCTACCCCGCCGAACAACCGCCCGCAACAGCTGCTGATACAGCACTGAACGCCACCACCTTAAGTGCGCAGGTGATTCGGAGCGGCAACACCCTGCTGCTACCCAACGCCTGCCAAACGCAGACCGACGCGTCACACAGCTGGCTGGGTGTACCGCTGCGCTCACATCGCGGGATCATTGGCGCGCTCCTGGTGAGCAGCGCATCCACCCGCTACAGCGAGCGCGAGCAGGAGTTGCTGCAATTTGTCTCGACCCAGGTAGCCACAGCCATTGAGCGACAGCAGATGCTTAGCCGCCTGCAGTTTATGGCGCAGTACGATCAGCTCACCCAGCTGCCCAACCGCGAACTGCTGCGCGACCGCCTGCACACGGCGTTGGCCCGCGCGCGCCGCGAAAAATCGCAGGTGGCACTGCTGTTTCTCGATCTGGACAAGTTCAAGCAGGTCAACGACAGCCTCGGCCATGCAGCAGGCGATCAACTGCTGCAAGGCGTCGCCCAGCGTATCCAGCTGTGCCTGCGCGAGGCCGATACGGTGGCGCGCTTTGCCGGCGACGAATTCGTCGTGCTGCTGGAGGACTTTCACTCAGCCGACCACGCCAGCGTGGTGGCCGAGAAAATCCGCCAGAGCCTCAATCATCCCTTCGAGCTGTGCGGGCAGAGCCAGACCATCCTGCCGAGCATTGGCATCGCCCTATATCCGCAGCACGCCCAGGATGAACAACAACTGCTGCACCACGCCGACAACGCCATGTACCGGGCCAAACAGAAAGGCGGCAACCGCGCGCACAGCGCCCTTGAACTTGAATAAGCGCGCATAAAAAAGCCCGCCAATTGGCGGGCTTTTTATTACGGCAGGCTTACTTCTCGACGAAGGCGCGCTCGATCAGGTAATCGCCCGGCTCACGCATGCGCGGTGAGATTTTCAGGCCGAACTCGTTGAGCACTTCGCTGGTTTCATCAAGCATGCTCGGGCTACCGCAGATCATCGCGCGGTCGTCCTGTGGGTTGATCGGTGGCAGGCCGATGTCCTGGAACAGTTTGCCGCTGCGCATCAGGTCGGTCAGACGGCCCTGGTTTTCGAATGGTTCACGGGTCACCGTCGGGTAGTAGATCAGCTTGTCCTTCAGCGCCTCGCCGAAGAATTCATTCTTCGGCAGGTGCTCGGTGATGAATTCACGGTAGGCCACTTCGTTCACATAGCGCACGCCGTGAACCAGAATCACCTTCTCAAAGCGCTCATAGGTTTCCGGGTCCTGAATCACACTCATAAACGGCGCCAGGCCAGTGCCGGTGCTGAGCAGGTACAGGTGCTTGCCAGGATTGAGATCATCGAGTACCAGGGTGCCGGTGGGCTTCTTGCTGATGATCACCTCGTCACCTTCCTTGAGGTGCTGCAACTGCGAGGTCAGCGGGCCATCCGGCACCTTGATGCTGAAAAACTCCAAATGCTCTTCCCAGTTCGGACTGGCGATCGAATAGGCGCGCATCAGTGGACGGCCGGTTTCCTGCTGCAGGCCGATCATCACAAATTGGCCATTCTCGAAGCGCAGACCCGGATCACGGGTGCACTTGAAGCTGAACAGCGTGTCGTTCCAGTGATGAACGCTGAGAATGCGCTCGGAGTTAAGGTTGCTCATGTGCCGGGGGCTCCGAAGAATGGACTATCGCCTGCGCACCTGTGCGCAATTGCACGGCATTGTAATGAGCGGCAGAATATCTGTTAACTTGATTATCAAGATATAGGTTATCGGTTATATAGATATGCGTTTTACCCTCAGACAACTGCAAGTCTTCGTCGCCGTGGCCCAGCATGAAAGCGTGTCACGCGCCGCTGATTCCCTGGCCCTATCGCAATCGGCCACCAGTACCTCACTTAGCGAACTGGAGCGTCAATCCGACTGCCAGTTGTTCGACCGCGCCGGTAAACGCCTGTGCCTTAACGCCCTTGGCCTGCAGTTGTTGCCGCAAGCGGTGGCGCTGCTCGATCAGGCCAAGGAAATCGAACGCCTGCTGGGTGGCAAGAGTGGCTACGGCTCGCTGAATGTCGGCGCCACCCTGACCGTCGGCAACTACCTGGCCACCCTGCTGATAGGCAGCTTTATGCAGCGCCACCCGGAATGCCGGGTCAAGCTGCAAGTACATAACACCGCCTACGTGGTGCAGCAGATTGCCCACTACGAGCTGGATATGGGCATGATCGAAGGTGACTGCCAGCACCCGGATATTGAGGTGCAGCCTTGGGTTGAAGACGAACTGGTGGTGTTCTGCGCGCCTCAACATGCGCTAGCGCAGCGTGGTGAGGCGAGCCTGGAAGAGCTGACGCGCGAGGCGTGGATTCTGCGCGAGCAAGGCTCCGGCACACGCCTGACCTTCGACCAGGCCATGCGTCACCACCCCAGCAGCCTGAATATCCGCCTGGAGCTGGAGCACACCGAGGCGATCAAACGTGCGGTGGAGTCAGGCCTGGGAATTGGCTGCATTTCCCGCCTGGCGCTGCGCGATGCGTTTCGCCGCGGCAGCCTGGTGGCGGTGGAAACCCCCGAACTGGATCTACGCCGGCAGTTTTACTTTATCTGGCACAAACAGAAGTACCAGACCGCCGCCATGCGTGAATTTATCGAACTGTGCCGCGCCCTGACTGCGGGCGTAACGCGCAGCGATCAGATTGTCCTGCCGACCATAGCCTGAGAACGGCAGAGTCAACCGAGCAGGATAATTGCCCACACCAGAGCAATCAGACTAAGGGCGGTGAACTGGGCTGCGCTGCCCATATCCTTGGCATTCTTCGACAGCGGGTGCAGCTCCAGCGAGATGCGGTCGATGGCTGCCTCCACTGCCGAGTTGAGCAACTCGACGATCAGCGCCAACAGACACACCGCGACCATCAAGGCGCGCTCGACGCGGCTGACATCCAGGTAGAAGGCCAAAGGCACCAGCACCAGGTTGATCAGCAGTAATTGGCGAAAGGCGGCTTCACCGGTAAAGGCGGCGCGCAGGCCGGCCAACGAATAACCGGTGGCATTGAGAATACGTTTAAAACCGGTCTGGCCTTTGAATGGCGACATCATCACAACCACATGCGAGAAAGCCCGGCAGGCTACGCCAAGCCCGGGATAAAAGCACTTCAGTTAGACGGAATCGATTCCAGTTGCTGCAACAGCAGCGCCGCCTGCGTGCGAGTACGCACTCCGAGTTTGCGGAAAATCGCCGTGACATGGGCCTTTACAGTTGCCTCCGACACGCTCAGCTCATAAGCAATCTGCTTATTCAGCAAACCGTCGCAGACCATGGTCAGCACGCGAAACTGCTGCGGCGTCAAGCTGGCCAGGCCAGCGCTGGCAGCCTTGGCTTCAGCCGACAGGGCAATCGCCTCCTGAGTCTGCTGCGGCCACCAGACCTCGCCATCAAGCACCAGGCGTACCGCCTGCTGGATGGTTTCCAGCGGGCTGGATTTAGGGATAAAGCCACTGGCACCGAACTCCCGCGAACGCGCGACGATGGACGGCTCTTCCTGAGCGGAGATCATCACTACCGGAATATGCGGGTACTGCCCACGCAGCAGCACCAGACCAGAGAAGCCATAGGCGCCGGGCATATTGAGGTCGAGCAGAACCAGATCCCAATCAGTCTTCTGCGCCAGGCAGGTTTCCAGCTCGGCAATGCTGGCCGCTTCGACCAGCCGTACATCCGGCCCTAATCCCAGGGTCAACGCCTGTTGCAAGGCACTGCGAAACAGGGGGTGATCATCAGCAATAAGGATTTCAAAAACGGCCATGGTGAATCCTGTTTTTGTTATGTGGATACCCGCCAGGGGTACTGTCCAGGGCACGGTGAACAGTGCGCGCAGGCCGCGGGGTTGCCGCGCAACCAAGCCTGAAAACGCAGAAAAGCGACCAAGCATGCCCAGCACTGACGGGGTGGTCAAGCACGACGCTTTGCGGCACAGTTCGCAGCTTTGCCGACGAGAGCCTGAAATGCGAAGCCACGCCCTGCGCGCCGACCTGTTAATGCTGCTGACTGCAATGATCTGGGGCTCGGCGTTTGTCGCCCAGCGCCTGGGCATGGACTCCATCGGCCCGTTTCTCTACACCGGCCTACGCTTTGGCCTGGCGGCGCTGATTCTGCTGCCAGTGCTGCGCTTGCTGGAAGGTCGCAGCAGCAGCAGCGCGACAGTCGCACCACTGAACCGCCAGTTGCTGCGTGGCGGTGTGCTGATGGGCCTTGCACTGGCTCTGGGGATCAACCTGCAGCAGGTTGGCCTGTTATTTACCAGCGTAACCAATTCCGGTTTTATCACCGGGCTGTATGTGATCATCGTGCCGTTGCTAGGCCTGTTTATCGGCCACAAGACCGGCCTGGGCATCTGGCTGGGTGCCAGCCTGGCGGTGGTCGGCATGTTCCTGCTCAGCGTGGGCGAGGGCTTTACCGTGGCCTCCGGCGATTGGCTGCAACTGGCTGGGGCTTTCGTCTGGGGTGTGCATGTGCTGCTGGTGGGTTTCTTTGCCGGCCGCCATGATCCGCTGCGTCTGGCCCTGGTGCAATTCATCACCTGCGCGGTGATCAGCCTGGTGCTGGCGGTGATCTTCGAGGAAATCCAGCTGCAATCGATCATCGCCGCCGGACCGGCGATTCTTTACGGCGGCATCTTCGGTGTAGCTATCGGCTTTACCTTGCAGGTGGTGGCGCAGAAAGACGCCATCGCCTCCCACGCCGCTATCATCCTCTCGCTTGAGGCGGTATTTGCCGCCATCGCCGGAGCCTGGCTGCTCGGTGAATCACTGGAGCTGCGCGGCTACTTCGGCTGTGCGCTGATGTTTGCCGGCATGCTGTTGGCGCAGTTGTGGCCAAAGAAACTGGCCGAAAAGCAGGTCGTTTAAAACCCTAGGCGATTCCGCCGAGACAAGGCGCTACGAAGTAACAGCCGAAGGCTGGTCAAACAGCCAAGGACGCGAATGTAAATGAGCATCCGAGCCGCCGCGTCCCGGCCTGCTTTCAGCGCCGTATCGGTAACGCAGGTGGTTTTTCAACGACCGGCTAAAGAAACTCGCGCAGACGGTCATGCAGCGGATCATCCAGCGGCACCGCGCGCGGCGCCTTGGCAGCCAGGTAGTGCTGACTGAAAACATCCAGATAGGCATTCAAGCCATCGGCCGCGCGCTGGTCGCCGGCCAGCTCCAGACAAAGAGCAGCGACTTCGGCGGTGCAGAAATGATCGTCGCGTTTCGAGCGACGCAGCTTGTAGCGTGACAGCTGCTCGGCTTGCAGGCTGAGCACCGGCAGGCTGTCGAGGTAGGGGCTTTTGCGAAACATCTTGCGCGCTTCGTTCCAGGTGGCATCCAGCAGCACAAACAACGGCCGTTTACCCGCTGCTGGCTGTACCTCACTGACCACACGCTCGGCGGCAACATATTCGCCTGGAAACACCAGATAAGGCTGCCACTGCGGATCGCGCAGCAGCGCTGGCAACTCGGCATCCACAGCAACCCGTGACCAACCAAATGCTGAGGTATCGGCCAGCACATCGGCAATCAACCAGCCGGTGTTGCTCGGCTTGAGCGCCTCGACATCGTGCATCAGCAGGCACACCGCAGACGTTGCGGCAATACGCGGGCGCCAGGCACACAGGCAGTGAGTTATGACCAGACGGCAATCATCACAACGCACCGAGCGACTGCCACGGGCAAGAAAAGGTTTGGCACTGCGGGCAATCCGCGCAGCCCGCAAACGCGCGACAGCGTGGCTCATCAGGCGGGCACCTGACAGATAAGACGAAGCAGCATGGGGCATCCAGGGGTCAACAGGCGCGGCAGTCTATCAAAGCCCGCAGCGGCTTATTCAACCGTGCGTCTTGCGCCACCTGCCGTGAGAACTGCGTATGTGCCGGCAGGCGAGTAAGATAGCCAGCACTGAACCTCTGCTCGGCGTTGCCGGTCAGAAGGTCCAAATCGACTTTGGAGAACCCCATGCTGCGTTTGACCAGCCTGACCCTGGCCTTGAGCCTGCCCCTGTTTGCCCATGCTGCGACCCTGAAAGACTTTGAACTGAGCAAGACCTTGGAGAAAGTCGCGCGCGAAAGCAGCGTGGGCACACCACGGGCGATCAACGAAGACATTCTCGATCAGGGCTACACCGTTGACGGCAGTGAGCTGGTCAACCACCTAAGCGTACGCAGCGAGCATGCAGCGCAGATGCGCGGCAACCCGGACGTGGTCCGCGCACAACTGGCCAACAGCGTGTGCCGCAATGCCGGTTATCGCCAGTTGCTCGCACGCGGCGCCGCGCTGCGTTATGAATTCAGCGAATACAAGAGCAACCGCCCGGTGACCACCGAGCGGTTCAGCAAAGCGGATTGCGGCCTATAAGCCTCAACGACCACCCTGCTGCGCGCGCTGCTCATCATCGGCGCGCAGATCCGCCAACAAGGCGTGCATATAACGCGAACGCCGCGCCGCACCGTCAAGCCGCTGCAAACACTCTTCTTCCAGGCTTATCTGGTTATTGCGCGCGGCCTGCTGCAGCAGGCGGTACAAATCCACATCAAGATCCAAGGTCAACTTAGGCATACCTGCCCCTCCTTTTCCCGCACCCACTGGCCTGCGCTAACGCAGACAGTGTGGTTCTCCCCGCCCTTGCACAGCTGCTTGCTCCTCGGCACTGAGCAAATCGCCAAGCGGCTTTTCCAGCAACGCGGCAGCGGCCTCCAGCACATGCGCCCAGCTCGCCTGATTGGCGAACAACATGCCGGCTTCATCCAGGGTGCCACCTCGATTACGGTAGCCCAGCACCCGGCTGTGACGAGCGTCACCCAGCAGCGGCCACAGATGCCCACGGGCGACTTCCGGACGCGTATGGGTCAGCAGCACGCGCCGTACGCTGGCAGCCGGGAATAACCGTTCAACCCGCTCGGCATCGACAATCACCGCCTGTTCCCAGGTATCGCGGGCCGCACGAAAACGCCCCGGCTCTTGCAAGTAAACCAGACGCCAGGCACATCCGGCCGCGCTCAGACGAACGGCCGCGCGCTGCATTTCTGCCAACTGATAACTGCCGGTGGCGATCAGCAGCAAAGGCTGCTCACCCACATGTTCGGCCAGCACAACGGCGCCATCCTGCGCCAGCTGCTCGGCCTGTTCGCGGGTGAATACGCAAGGCCGCTCACGCTTGGCAATTACCATGCAGGCGATCTGACCGCGCGCCTGGTAGATGCCTGGCAGCAGCGCCAATACCGAGTTGTGATCGGCTGGAAACACCACCCGCACCATGTCGCTCATCTCACCGAGCAATGCCTCACAGAAGGTGGTGTCCTGGTGCGATTGCTGATTCTTGCCGTTTTCCCAGGTGTGCGATGTAGCCACCAGCGGCCAGCCGAGCCAGCCTGCCGGGCGCCCGGACTCTTTCTGCTGACGGGCAAAGATGACCCGCTGGCGCACTGCGCCGAGCATCTTCACGCAGAAGGCCTCGTAGCTCGCCACCAAATTCAGGCCACCCTGGTTGGCCAGGCAGGCGGAGACCACGGCCTCCTCGTTGAGCGCAGTGATAATGGCGCCATCCAGCGCTTCCAGCTCGCTCTCCGGCGCGGTCACCCGATGCTTGAGTGCCTTGAGCACACCGCCCAAGCGATTGCTGGCCAGCTCATCGGGGTTACCGACACGCGGACGCAACTGCGGATTAGCCTGCACCAGATCGACAAAAAAGCGATCCAGGGCCAGCATCGGCGAACAGGCGCTTTCCTGATACTGCAATGCGGGCAATTGCGGCAGCGCTGGGTGACGCAGCGCCTGCGGGTTATCGCGTTCCAGCGCGCGGGAACCTCGATCCGCAAACAGCGTGCAGGCTGCGCGCAACTCATCCGGGGCGACCCAAAGCTGCGCCGCATAATGATTGAACAGCTCACGGGCGCCGCTATCGGTATGCGGATTGGCCGGCAATGGCAGGTTATGCGCCGCATTGCTGCCAGCGCCATAGAAGCCGAAACCCTTGAGCGTTTCAGCAATGCCGTAGGGCATCGGTAGCGGATAGTTCAACACGCCATCGTGCAGTTCCTGCACACGCCGGCCCAGGCGCTGCTCCATATCCCACAATGCGCAGACAAAGGCCGCCGGGTCGCGGCCATCAAAACTCACCGGATCAAAACCGCAATGACGCAGGTGCTCGCGAAAATTCTCCAGCCCGGCGGGCGTCGCCAGTTCGGTACGCTGCTCGATGCGCCGGCCGTTGGCGATCATCAATGGCAACGCCACGCCACAGTCCTCGGCACGCCACCAGCGCGGCATCCAGTCACTGCCGCGCTGCTCCTCGGCCGCGCCATCGGAGAGAAACGCCACCAGCTTCTCGCCGGGTAACGGTAGATGGGCATATTGCAGCTCGGCAAAGCCCAGGTATCCGCCCTCGGCAATCCCACCCGCGGTGTGCGGGTTGACGTGGCTGCCCAGCGGCGCGCTGACCTGGCCGGCGGCGTTCTGCACATAGCTATAGAAGTCCGCCACCAGCTGGCTCATCCCCGCCTCGTCACAGGGGTAACGCTCGGCCTGCTCCGGATGCTGATTGGCTGTCAGCATATTGAGCGCCTCGATGGCCGCCACGCAGTGGCCCTGGCCCATCAGCCAGCCACGGGTTTCGCCGGTCAGGTTATTCAACGCCAGATAACCGGCGTAGGCCGGCACCATATTCAGCGCGCCGCCGGTATGCCCTTCGGGCGACGCCTTGAAGTCCTCTGCAGCCAACGCCACACCATCGAGGCGCACGCGCTGGGCATAGGTCATATGTACCACCAGCCACAGCCCGGCAGCTGTCAGCCGATCCAGCGCATAAAAGTGACGGTAGACACTCGGCAGATCCGCCTGCACACCCGCCTGCACCAGTTGATGGGCCATACGGTAGACCGCTGCACAGGTCTGCGGACTATGCTGCAAAGGACCATAACCACGCTGCCAGGCGGCAAAGGTTGGCTCATGGCGGGCATGCTCGGCCAACTCGCTGGCGCTGGGAAATAACTGGGTCATATGCGGCTCCGATAGTTTTAGTCAGCTTAGAGCGCGAGATACAGGCAGATGCTGACCTGTATCAAAACCCCCGGTTACCTGATGGGACAGCCTTAAGCGCCACCCATTCAACGTGTTCAAGGATTAGCCATGGCCCTGCTCAACTTCCTCGGCGCAATTCAACAAGTCACCGGTTCCTGTTACTTGATCGAAAGCCGTGACGGCGCACGGGTGTTACTCGACTGCGGTATGCGCCAGGGCCGTCGCGAAGAGGAAGACGGCAACCGCGCACCGTTTGCCTTTGACCCACGCAGCCTGGATGCCGTGGTGATTTCCCACGCGCACATCGACCACACGGGCCTGCTACCGAAACTCACGGCCTCCGGCTATCGCGGGCCAATATTTGCCACCGATGCAACCTGTGAACTGATGGAGTTGATGCTGCTCGACGCCGCGTTTCTCCAGGAGAAAGACGCCGAGTGGGAAAACAAATGGCGCGCGCGGACGGGCAAGACGCCAATCATCCCGCTATATACCACCGCCGACGCTGAACAGGCGCTGAGCCAACGCCGGCCGATGATTTATGGCGAAAGTCGCGAAGTGGCCAAGGGCGTGCAGGTCACCTTTCACGATGCCGGACATATCCTCGGCTCGGCGATTGTCGAAATCGAAGTGCAGGACCATCACCTGACCCGCCGCCTGGTGTTCTCCGGCGACCTGGGCAATACCTGCTCGCCGCTCATGCATGATCCGGCCATCCTCAAGCGAGCCGATGTGGTGCTACTCGAGTCCACCTATGGCGACCGCGATCACCGCTGCAGTGAGGACACCCTGGACGAACTGGTGGAGATTCTGCAGCAGGCCCATCGCGACGGCGGCAACGTGCTGATCCCCTCATTTGCCGTGGGCCGCACCCAGGACCTGATCTACTACCTGGGACGCTTCTATCAGGAAGGCCGCCTGCCGCAACAGGCGGTGTTTCTCGACAGCCCTATGGCGATACGCGCCAATGCCATCTATTCGCGTTTCCAGGACCAGTTTGCCGCCGAAGATCGCGCGGCGTTGGCGGCCAAAAAGGTCAAGCGTATCGAAGACTGGCTACCGATCCTACGCTGCACGCCGAGCCCGGAAGAGTCTATGGCGATAAACCGGATACAGAGCGGCGCAATCATCATCGCCGGTAGCGGTATGTGTACCGGCGGGCGCATCGTTCACCACTTCAAACACAACCTCTGGCGCGAGAATTGCCACCTGATCTTTCCCGGATTCCAGGCCAAGGGCACCCTGGGGCGCAATATCGTCGACGGCGCCGAGAATGTGAAAATCCTCCACCAGCGCATCGCGGTAAAAGCCAAGGTACACACCCTCGGCGGCTTCTCCGCGCACGCCGGGCAATCGCAGCTGCTCGACTGGGTCAGCCACTTCGAGCACCACCCCGAGCTGTACCTGGTGCATGGCGAGCTGGAGAAGATGCAGGCCCTGCAACTGGCCTTGCGCGAGCGTCTGAACTGGATCGCCAACATCCCTGAACCAGGCGAGCAAATCGCCCTCTGATGCAGTCCTGGCATGGGCTGTCGGTTGTCACGCATGGGCATGCGTCACACAAACCGGCAGCCAACAGCCATACTCAGGACAAGGCCGACACGGCACTAAGCTGCTCGGCCGGCAACCAGAAGGAGAAGTTGTATGCCCTATGAATCGGACGATTTTCTGTCCCGGCATTTTCAGACCAGTGGCGTCGACCTGACCACCCGAGTGGAAGAACTGGGCATCCTCGCCGCACCGCCCGACAGCCCCAACACCAAGCTCTACCAGGCCATGCTCGGCACGGTTGTGCGCATGGCGCAGGCCGACCGCAACCGCTGGGACGCCAAGATCATGCTGCAGACTATGCGCGAAATGGAACATGCCTTCAGCACGCTGGAACAGTTCAAACGACGGCGAAAAGTGACCGTATTCGGCTCGGCGCGAACCCCGGCTAACCACCCGGTTTACAGTCTGGCCCGTGACCTGGGCGCGACCCTAGCCAAACACAATCTGATGGTCATTACCGGAGCCGGTGGCGGCATCATGGCGGCCGCCCACGAAGGTGCCGGCCTGGAAAACAGCCTGGGTTTCAACATCACCCTGCCCTTTGAGCAAGGCGCCAATGCCACCGTGCAAGGCAGCAACAACCTGCTCTCATTCCACTTCTTCTTTTTGCGCAAACTATTCTTCGTCAAGGAAGCCGACGGCCTCGTGCTCTGCCCGGGTGGTTTCGGCACCCTAGACGAAGCGCTGGAAGTGCTGACCCTGATCCAGACCGGGAAAAGCCCACTGGTACCGGTGGTGCTACTCGACCAGCCTGGCGGCACCTTCTGGACCAGCGCCCTGACATTTCTGCAGGAGCAGCTGCAGGACAACGGCTATATCTTGCCCAGCGATATGCGCCTGATGCGCCTGGTGCACAGCGCCGAAGAGGCAGCTGAGGAAATCGCCCAGTTTTACCGCAACTACCACTCCAGCCGCTGGCTCAAGGAGAGCTACGTGGTTCGTCTCAACCATGCGCTGAACGAGGTGGCCATGCGGCAGTTGAACGATGAGTTCCGCGACCTGTGCACTCACGGCGACTTCCAGCAGCAAGTACGCTGCGACTCCGAGCAGGACGAGCCAGAGCTATGCCATATGATGCGCCTGGCCTTCGCCTTTAACGGCCGCAACCACGGCCGTTTGCGCGAATTGCTCGACCTGATCAATCAGCCACACAACTGGGCGGAAAACGCCTGATCTATCGCCCGGCCGATAGCCTGCGTGCAGGCTATCGGTAATCGCGGCTCAGCCGGCTAACAGGAAAGATCAGCCACACGGACTTCAGTCCAGAAAGCATTTGCCTCCAGTACTGCAGCAGCATCGACTTGTGGAAGTAGCGAATGGGGAAAACGGAGGACTGATAGAGACGAACCGAGCAACAATCAGCTGCGACCTAATCGTCCAATGCACCGCGTAGCAACCGCCCAATCAGCTCAGGCGGATAACCCCGATAACTGAGAAAGCGCCCCTGCTGAGCACGCTCACGGGTATCACGGGGTAGCTCACCGGCAAACTTGCGTTGCCAGGTATCCTGCAGATGTTCACGCCAGTCGATACCGCTGTCGCGCAAAGCCTGTTCGACATCGCCGCGAGCCAGGCCACGCTGGATCAGCTCTTCACGAATACGCAACGGCCCATAGCCGGAACGCGCGCGGTAGCTAACAAAGGCTTCCAGATAACGCGCCTCAGACAGCAAGCCTTCGTCTGCCAAACGATCGAGAGCGGCTTCGATCAACTCATCCGCCGCCCCACGACTGCGCAACTTACGGGTCAACTCGACCCGGCCATGTTCGCGCCGCGCCAGCAGATCCATGGCCGCCCGCCGCACTGCGACGGGATTATCCAGAGCAACGGACATAAGCAGACAAATCAGGCGTCGGCGTCAGCCAGATCATCGGCCGTGGAGTTGGCCTTGACCGCCGGGCTGACCACCAGCAACTTCTCGCGGATCAACCCTTCAACGGTGCGTGCCACTTCCGGGTTGTCTTCCAGGTACTTAGCAGAGTTGGCTTTGCCCTGACCGATCTTGCTGCCCTGATAGCTGTACCAGGCACCGGATTTCTCCAGTAGACCGAGCTGTACGCCAAGGTCAATGATTTCGCCGTTACGGTAGATGCCCTTGCCGTAAAGAATCTGGAATTCAGCCTGACGGAACGGCGGCGCCACCTTGTTTTTCACTACCTTAACGCGGGTTTCGCTGCCGACCACTTCATCGCCTTCCTTCACCGCGCCGGTACGGCGGATGTCCAAGCGAACCGAAGCATAGAATTTCAGTGCGTTGCCACCGGTAGTGGTTTCCGGGCTGCCGAACATCACGCCGATCTTCATACGGATCTGGTTGATGAAAATCACCAGGCAGTTGGCATTTTTGATGTTGCCGGTGATCTTACGCAGCGCCTGGCTCATCAGGCGGGCCTGCAGACCTACGTGCATATCGCCCATTTCACCTTCGATTTCCGCCTTCGGCACCAGGGCCGCTACGGAGTCGATCACGATCACGTCGATGGCGTTGGAGCGCACCAGCATGTCGGTGATTTCCAGGGCCTGCTCGCCGGTATCCGGCTGCGACACCAGCAGGTCGTCAACGTTTACACCGAGCTTGCCGGCGTACTCTGGATCGAGCGCATGCTCAGCATCGACGAAAGCGCAGGTGGCGCCGAGCTTTTGTGCTTCAGCGATCACCGACAGGGTCAGGGTGGTTTTACCGGAAGACTCAGGGCCGTAGATTTCAACGATACGGCCTTTTGGCAGACCGCCAATGCCCAGCGCGATGTCCAGCCCCAGCGAGCCGGTGGAGATGGCCGGGATCGCCTGACGATCATGATCGCCCATGCGCATCACCGCGCCCTTGCCGAATTGCTTTTCAATCTGGCCCAGGGCTGCCGCCAAGGCGCGCTTCTTATTCTCGTCCATTTAAGTCCTCACGTAATCAAGAAGGGCCAGCTAGCGGCCACCAACAACTGTATAAGTAGACAGTATTATTCCACAGGGCAAGTCGCCCGCCTACCCCGCGTTTGGATTTTCTTGCGCAAGCAGGCGCAACAGCCCAGCCAGTGCGGCCTCGACCGTTTGTCGGCGAACTTCGCTGCGATCCCCGGCAAACTGCCGGCGCACACTAAATAGCTGCGCACCATCACCCCAAGCCAACCAAACCGTACCTACCGGCTTCTCCTGCGAACCACCATCCGGCCCGGCAACACCGCTGACTGCCACCGCAAAACGCGCGCAACTATTGGCCTGCGCCCCCCGCACCATGGCCTCGACCACTTCCTGACTAACCGCGCCAACAGTGGCGAACAGCGCCTCAGGCACGCTCAGCTGCTTAGTCTTTTGCCTGTTGGAGTAAGTGACATAACCGGCTTCAAACCAGGCCGAGCTGCCAGGAACCCGGGTAATCGCCTCGGCAATGCCGCCACCGGTGCAGGATTCGGCGGTCGTCACCTGGGCCTTGGCGGCAATCAGTTGCGCGCCCAGTTCGGCAGCCAATTGGGTCAGGGAATATTCATTAGCAGTCATCTGCACTCCGGGGTTAAAGCCAGCCAGGCCGATACCGTACACTAGGCGCTTTTGCGATTCAGCCGGACAGTTAAAACGATGAGCCAAAGCGACCTCAGTTCTCACACGCCGATGATGCAGCAGTACTGGAAGCTGAAAAATCAGCACCCGGAACAGCTGATGTTTTACCGCATGGGCGACTTCTACGAGATTTTCTACGAGGACGCGAAAAAGGCCGCCAAACTGCTGGATATCACCCTGACCGCACGCGGCCAGTCCGCCGGTCAGGCGATTCCTATGTGCGGGATTCCCTACCACTCGCTGGAGGGTTACCTGGCCAAGCTGGTCAAGCTCGGCGAGTCGGTGGTGATCTGCGAGCAGGTCGGCGACCCAGCCACCAGCAAAGGCCCGGTGGAACGCCAGGTGGTGCGCATCATCACCCCGGGCACCGTCAGCGACGAGGCGCTGCTCGATGAACGCCGTGACAACCTACTGGCGGCGGTGCTGGGTGACGAGCGCCTGTTCGGCCTGGCCGTGCTGGATATCACCAGCGGCCGCTTCAGCGTGCTGGAGATCAAGGGCTGGGAGAACTTGCTGGCCGAACTGGAACGATTGAATCCAGTTGAACTGCTGATTCCTGATGACTGGCCACAAGGCCTGCCAGCCGAGAAGCGTCGTGGTGCAAAACGTCGCGCGCCTTGGGACTTCGAACGCGACACTGCACACAAAAGTCTGTGTCAGCAATTCGCTACCCAGGATCTGAAAGGCTTCGGCTGCGAGAACCTGACTTTGGCCATCGGCGCGGCTGGCTGTTTGCTCGCTTACGCCAAAGAAACCCAACGCACAGCCCTGCCGCACCTGCGCAGCCTGCGTCACGAACGCCTGGACGACACGGTAATTCTCGACGGCGCCAGCCGCCGCAATCTGGAGTTGGATATCAACCTCGCCGGCGGCCGCGAGAACACCCTGCAGTCAGTGGTTGACCGTTGTCAGACCGCTATGGGTAGCCGTTTGCTCAGCCGCTGGCTGAACCGCCCATTGCGTGACCAGGCCATTCTGGAAGCGCGCCAGGAATCGATTGCCTGCCTGCTGGAACGCTACCGGTTCGAAACCTTGCAGCCGCAGCTCAAGGAAATCGGCGACCTGGAACGTATCCTCGCCCGCATCGGTCTGCGTAATGCTCGCCCGCGGGACCTGGCGCGCCTGCGCGACGCCCTGGCCGCATTGCCCACGCTGCAGATGGTCATGACCAATCTGGAAGCGCCCCACCTAGCTGATCTTGCGGGCGTAGTCAGCACCTACCCGGAGCTAGCCGAACTACTGGCTTTGGCGATTATCGACAACCCGCCGGCGGTGATCCGCGATGGCGGCGTGCTGAAAACCGGCTACGACGCCGAGCTGGACGAGCTGCAATCGCTCAGCGAAAACGCCGGCCAGTACCTGATGGACCTGGAGACCCGCGAGAAGGCCCGCACCGGCCTGGCCAACCTCAAGGTCGGCTACAACCGCGTGCACGGCTACTTTATCGAGCTGCCAAGCAAGCAGGCCGAATCGGCCCCGGCCGACTACATCCGCCGGCAGACCCTGAAAGGCGCTGAGCGCTTTATCACTCCCGAGCTGAAAGAGTTCGAAGACAAAGCGCTATCGGCCAAGAGCCGCGCTCTGGCCCGGGAGAAGATGCTTTATGAAGAGCTACTGGAGCGCCTGATCGGCCACCTCGGCCCACTGCAGGACAGCGCTGCGGCCCTGTCCGAGCTGGATGTACTGAGCAATCTGGCTGAGCGCGCGCTGAATCTGGATCTGAATCGCCCACGCTTTGTTGACGAGCCTTGCATGCGCATCGACCAGGGGCGTCACCCGGTGGTCGAGCAGGTACTGACCACACCGTTTGTGGCCAACGACCTGAGCCTGGACGATGACACGCGCATGCTGATCATCACCGGGCCGAACATGGGTGGTAAGTCCACTTACATGCGCCAGACCGCACTGATTGTGCTGCTCGCGCATATCGGCAGTTTCGTGCCTGCAAAAAGCTGTGAGTTGTCTCTGGTTGATCGCATCTTCACCCGTATCGGCTCCAGCGACGACCTGGCTGGTGGCCGCTCGACCTTTATGGTGGAGATGAGCGAGACCGCCAATATTCTGCATAACGCAACAGAACGCAGCCTGGTGCTGATGGATGAAGTAGGCCGCGGTACCAGCACCTTTGACGGCCTGTCACTGGCCTGGGCGGCTGCCGAGCAACTGGCCAAGCTGCGCGCCTACACCCTGTTCGCTACCCACTATTTCGAGCTGACCGTGCTACCGGAAAGCCAGCCAATCGTAGCCAACGTGCACCTCAACGCCACCGAGCATAATGAGCGCATCGTGTTCCTCCACCACGTGCTGCCTGGCCCTGCCAGCCAGAGCTACGGCCTGGCTGTGGCACAACTGGCGGGTGTGCCGAACGAGGTGATCCTGCGCGCCCGCGAGCACCTGGCACGGCTGGAAACCACCAGTCTGCCCCACGAACTGCCACCGACGCAGCTTGGTCAGACCGCAGCACCGATGCAGAGCGACATGTTCGCCAGCCTGCCGCACCCACTGCAGGAGGAATTACGCAAGATCAACCCGGATGATCTGACTCCGCGTAAAGCGCTGGAACTGTTATATACATGGAAGACACGCTTCTAACGTTATTGCGCGCAAACTGTTAGAATCGCGCGCATTTTTATGACTGCCCGACTTAAAGCCTGAGCCGTGGCCATTACCTAGCCTGCTGAAACCCACATAGAATGGGGCAGGCTGGCGCCCGAGGAGAGAATCAGACATGACCTTCGTCGTTACCGACAACTGCGTCAAATGCAAATACACCGACTGCGTAGAAGTTTGCCCGGTGGACTGCTTCTACGAAGGCCCGAACTTCCTGGTGATCCACCCGGACGAGTGCATCGATTGCGCACTCTGCGAGCCTGAGTGCCCTGCACAAGCCATCTTCTCCGAAGATGAGGTGCCGGAAGATCAGCAGGAATACATCGAACTTAACGCTGATCTGGCCGAAGTCTGGCCAAATATCACCGAGAAGAAAGAGTCCCTGCCTGACGCAGAAGAGTGGGATGGCGTGAAGGACAAGCTGCAGTATCTGGAGCGCTAGTACCTAGCTTCACAGACTGCACAAAAACCCGCCTTGCGCGGGTTTTTCCTTTTCTGCGAGCCATAACTCTCTGGAACAAGACCTACAGAGCGCCCGATCAATAACAGGTACATAAAACGCGGACAAAAAAAGGGGCGACTCGCGTCGCCCACTCTTTTGTCCCTAGTCCCTGTATTTCCCAGCTCATCATCCTGATGAATCGCGTCTTGCGATGTCCTGACTGTCTTCCTGACAACCTGTGCTTGTCCCTGAGCACAGGTGTAATACTAGCGATTTCCTCCCTCCTAACAAGCGCTGAGAACTCCACCCACGTGGTGTTTAGCCATATCCGAAAAAATAAAATTACCTTTAAAAACAATAAGTTGAAATAGTTAAGAGCACTTCTCCGGTTGCCTTTTCCACCAATGGCTTACGCACCCTGTAAGCAATCACTTACATGAGCACTCACAAAAACCGCCAGGCGTAAGTTCTGATGAACAAAATGCTTACTAGAGAGTGGCTGCCATGAAACTCAGGTACAAAAAACCCGGCCAAGGCCGGGTTGAGTGTTAATGCATCAAGCTCACTGAAACAGTGAGTCGCTCGACAAACCATTCTTTTCCAGAATTTCCCGCAGACGCTTAAGGGCTTCGACCTGAATCTGTCGAACGCGCTCACGGGTCAGGCCGATTTCCTGGCCAACCTCTTCCAGGGTGCAGCTTTCATGGCCGCGCAGACCGAAGCGGCGAATCACCACCTCACGCTGCTTGTCGGTCAGCTCAGATAACCACTGATCGATGCTCTGCGACAGGTCATCATCCTGCAGCAACTCGCAGGGGTCCGTCGGACGATCATCGGTCAGGGTATCAAGCAGGGTTTTGTCCGAGTCCTGACCCAGTGAGACGTCAACCGAGGAAACACGCTCATTCAGGCCGAGCATGCGTTTGACTTCGCCCACCGGTTTTTCCAGCAGGTTGGCAATTTCTTCTGCAGAAGGCTCATGGTCGAGCTTCTGGGTCAATTCGCGAGCTGCACGCAGGTAGACGTTGAGCTCTTTAACCACATGAATCGGTAAGCGAATTGTACGGGTCTGATTCATGATCGCCCGTTCGATGGTCTGGCGGATCCACCAGGTGGCATAGGTCGAAAAACGGAAACCGCGCTCGGGATCGAATTTCTCTACCGCACGGATCAAACCGAGGTTGCCCTCTTCAATCAGATCCAGCAGAGACAAACCACGATTGACGTAACGGCGAGCGATCTTCACCACCAGGCGCAAGTTACTTTCAATCATGCGCTTGCGGCCGGCAGGGTCGCCCTTCTGCGCCAGGCGCGCAAAGAACACTTCTTCTTCAGGGGTCAGTAGAGGGGAAAAGCCGATTTCGTTGAGGTACAGCTGAGTGGCGTCGAGCGCGCGGGTGTAATCGATATATTTATGCTGCTTGCTGCTAGCGGTGGAAGCTTTTGCTTTGCTGCGGGAAAGTGGCGGTTGCGCTTCTTCGTCTGAATCATCGTCAAGGACGATAGCAGGCTCCATCAGGAGCACTTCATCATCGACGTCAAACTCCGGCGCTTCTTTTTTATTGAGAGCCATTTTTGTTATTCCTTGCTGAGTTCAACAGCAAGCCCTAGCGCGACCAAGTCCCTGGTACACCAAAGCCTGTCCCTCCCACGTGATGGAGACAGGCTAGCGCTAGATCAACGTCGCGGCAGGTATTGCAGTGGATCGACAGGTTTACCTTGGCGGCGCACTTCAAAGTGAAGTTTCACCCGGTCGGTTCCTGTGGAACCCATTTCGGCAATTTTCTGCCCGGCTTTGACCTGTTGCCCCTCCTGCACCAACAACCTGCGGTTGTGACCGTAGGCGCTTACGTAGGTATCGCTATGTTTGATGATCACTAATTCGCCGTAGCCCCGTAAACCACTCCCGGCGTAGACCACTGAACCATCAGACGCAGCTAAAACAGGCTGGCCCAATTCCCCGGCGATATCAATGCCTTTATTCAAACTGCCGTTTGAGGAAAAACGCCCAATAACCGCCCCATTGGAAGGCCATAACCAACCCGATGCAGAGCGCTGGGTTGGCGGTAGCGAGGTGACGCTTGGGGTGGTTTTCACTGGCGCTGGCGGCTGGGTTTGCACTGGCCGAGTCTGAATGGGTGTAGTCGGCCGACCGGGCGACGTGACAACTACAGGAGCCTTCGCTACCACAGGCGGGCGACTGGCAGGCTGTCCATCAAAGCGAATGATCTGGCCAACGCGGATCAGATAAGGCGGCGCAATGCCGTTACGCGCGGCAAGCGCCTTCCAATCCCAGCCGAAGCGAAAAGCAATCGAGTACAGCGTATCGCCACGTTGCACCTGGTACTGGCCACTGCGGACCGGCTGTCGTTGCGGCGCCTGACTGGCCCCACCGCCATGGCTGCGATCAACCACTTTTACCCCACCCGGCGGCGGGCTCGCGCAGGCACTAAGCAAGGCACCGAGGACAAGGCCACTCAACAGGGTACGAGCACTGCTGGCGCGAATCGGCAATTGAATGGCTGTGAAACTCACCTGCATCTCCCTCGGGTAAAACTGCTTACATCTTGCTGGCATGCATTGTGCCGCAATTATGGGCGATCACCAGCGCTTTGCGGGTTACGTCCAGCCAGCCATTCGAGGCCCAGTACCAACAAGATACCGGCGAGTGCCAAGGCAATTGCCAGCAACAGCTGTGGGTCCTGGCCGCTGATTTCGGCGAACTGCGCGGGCCAGAGATTGGCTTGCAGCAGCGGCACCTGCTCACCATGGCTATCAGTGCGCCAGGTCAGAGTTTCCTTCCAAGGCCAGATCTTATTCAGCGAGCCAACCATCAGCCCGGTCAGAAACGCCAGGGTCAGGTCACGCCAGCGCGCCAGCAGCCAACGCAGAATCCCAGCGAAACTGACAAGACCAACCAGGCAACCGCTGGCAAAAATCAGTAATACAGTGATATCCAGCCCCTTCACCGCCGTCAGCACAAAGCTGTACAAGCCCAGCAGAACCAGAATAAAACTGCCGGAAACACCTGGCAGAATCATTGCGCAGATAGCGATGGCACCTGCAAAGAACAGGCTCAGGGGGTCATGCCCCAACTGCAGCGGCGAGGCCACGGTAATCCAGTAGGCGAATGCCGCCCCCAACCCCAGACTGACAATCCGCGTCCAGTTCCAGTGTTTGATCTCGCGCACGACCAAGTGAGTGGAAACCAGGATCAAGCCAAAGAAAAATGACCACACGGGGATCGGCTGCTCGACCAGCAGGTAGGTAATCAACCGCGCAAGGCTGAGCACGCTGGTCATGACGCCCAGCAGCAACACCAATAAAAAGGTCGCATTGGCGGCCTTCCAAGCCTCGACAATCCGCCCCCGCAGCAACAGCCCAAGGGCCACCGGCACACTGGCAATCGAGCGCAGCAACTCGTCATAGATACCGCTAATAAATGCCACAGTGCCACCCGACACGCCGGGCACGACGTCGGCAGCGCCCATGGCAATGCCTTTGGCGTAGAGCAGGAAATACTTCTTCATGGGTTCATCCGTAAACAATCGAAATCAGGCCAGGGGCCCGTTGAGCAAGGGCACAAAACGCACTGCATCCAGCACATGCCGAGAGAAACCGTCGTCCTCACGGACGATCAGTAGCAACTCCTGCACATCCCCAGCGCCGACCGGAATCACCAGGCGCCCGCCCGGAGCCAGCTGGTCGAGCAAGGCCTGTGGCACATTGGCCGCCGCCGCAGTAACGATGATGCCGTTATATGGGCCCAGGGCATTCCAGCCTTCCCAACCGTCACCCCAGCGAAACACCACATTGCGCAGATTGAGCTGAACCAGGCGTTCCTTGGCTTTTTCCTGCAGGTTCTGGATCCGCTCAACACTGAATACGCGCTCGACCAGCTGCGCCAAAATCGCGGTCTGGTAACCCGAGCCCGTACCGATTTCCAGCACCTTGTCCAAGGGTCCAGCGGCTAATAGCAGCTCGCTCATGCGCGCCACCATATAAGGCTGCGAGATGGTCTGGTTGTTGCCAATCGGCAGCGCGGTGTCTTCGTAAGCACGGTGGGCCAGCGCCTCATCGACAAACAGATGACGCGGCGTACGGCGGATGGCTTCCAGCACATGAGCGTTGGACAGGCCTTCCTCGTACAGCCGCTGAATCAGCCGCTCGCGGGTACGCTGCGAGGTCATGCCAATACCGCGATGCTGCAACTCATCCTGTTCACGGCGGATCACAGCAGCCCCTCCAACCAGGGTTGCAGGCTATTGAAACCGTCGGCAAAGGTGCGATCCAGCTGCAGCGGGGTGACCGAGACATAGCCCTGCATCACCGCATGGAAATCCGTACCGGGGCCACCGTCTTCCGCATCACCGGCCACCGAGATCCAGTAGCCCTCTTTACCGCGCGGGTTGACCACCTTGACCGGCGCAGCAGCGCGGGCGCGATGACCCAGGCGGGTCAGCTGAATGCCGCGGATATGCTCCAGCGGCAGATTGGGAATATTTACGTTAAGTACGGTGCGCGGCGGCAGGTCAAGCTGCTCGTGGGCTTCCACCAGCTTGCGGGCGAAATAGGCGGCAGTCGGCAGGTTGTCCGGCAAACGCGAGAGCAGGGAAAAGGCAAACGCCGGCCGGGCAAGAAAGCGCCCCTCAAGGGCCGCGGCCACGGTGCCGGAATACAGCACGTCGTCGCCCAGATTGGCGCCCAAATTAATGCCTGAGACCACCAGGTCAGCTACCTGCGGCAACAGACCATTGAGGCCCAGATGCACACAATCGGTCGGCGTGCCATTGAGGCTGATATAGCCATTGGGCAACGTGGTCGGGTGCAAGGGCCGGTCGAGGGTCAGCGAGCTGCTCGCGCCGCTCTTGTCCTGATCGGGGGCAATTACCGTGCACTCGGCATAATCAGCCAGCGCCGCATGCAGCGCAGCAAGGCCTGGCGCAGCAACGCCGTCATCGTTGGAAATCAGAATACGCATGGGTTGTCCGTCTGCCCTGCAGGCAACAGATCGACGAGCTCACGCACCAAGACGGTGGCGAAGCATCCAGCCGGCAGGACGAATTCCAGTTGCAGAATGTCAGACTCTGGATAATGCCACGACAGGCCGCCAATGGGGAGGCGCAGGATACGCCGTTCGTGTGTCATGTCCGCTTCTGCCAACCAGTCGACCAGAACGCTTTCGCGTGCGGCCAGATCCTGCTCCAGCGCCTGCGCCACGCCTCCAGCGGTAGAGACACCTGCCCCCCACAACGGCCCCGTAGGATGCAGATCGAGAATCGCCAGGCGCGGATCACTGCACTCGGCCTCGCCAGCAGCAAAGAAGCTACGGCTATCGGTAAAGGCCAGCAGATCGCCGAGCAGCGCTTGATTCCAAGTGCCGGCGGCGACCCGCTCGGCCAACACCTGATTGAACAGATAGCTGCGCGCCGCCGAGAGTACTCGCGAGCGCACATTGCGCTTCTCCGGCAGGCTCTTGTTCGTCGCAAAATGCCGGGCATGGGCGACATTGCCGCCCTCGAAGCCGAAGCGCTGCAAGCCGTAATAGTTGGGAATGCCCTGAGCGGCGATCTGCGTCAGGCGTTGATCCAACGCGTCGCGATCCGCAGCCAGCTGGGTCAAGCGCAGGGTAAAGCCATTGGCCGCATGGGCACCGCGCTGCAACTTACGGGTATGACGCACCTGCTTAAGGATTTTCAGGCTGGCATCTTCGGCGGCGCTCAGGTCGGGATCGAGCTTGCCCGGTAGGTGCAGACTGAACCACTGCCGGGTCAGGGCCTGACGATCCTTGAGCCCCGCATAGCTGATCAGCCTTAGCGGCACGCCGGCGGCGCGGGCAATACGTTTGGCGGCTTCTTCAGTATTCAGCTCGCGCTTTTCCACCCATAACCAAAGGTGCTCACCCTCGCCCGCCAGGGGAATATCCAGCACCTCATCGACCTGAAAGTCCTCCGCCACGGCCTTGAGTACCGCCGTACCGCAAGGCTCGCCATAGGCGCGTGGGCCCAGCAATTCGAGTTCGTTCATCGAGCGACCAACAGCGCGACGGCATGCACGGCAATGCCTTCTTCACGCCCGGTAAAGCCGAGTTTCTCGGTGGTGGTGGCTTTGACGTTGACCTGATCCAGGCTCACCAGCAGGTCTTCGGCAATCCGCGCGCGCATGGTCTCGATATGCGGGGCCATTTTCGGCGCCTGAGCGACGATGGTGGCGTCGACATTGCCGACCTGCCAGCCTTTACCGTGAATCAGGCCGAGCACATGGCGCAGCAACACACGGCTGTCCGCGCCCTTGAAGGTCGGATCGGTATCGGGAAAGTGTTTGCCGATATCGCCCAGCGCGGCCGCGCCGAGCAAGGCATCGCTCAAGGCATGCAGCAGCACGTCGCCATCGGAATGGGCCAGCAGGCCGAATTTATGGGGAATCTGCACGCCGCCCAGGGTGATGAAGTCGCCCTCACCGAAACGGTGCACATCGTAGCCGTGGCCAATACGCATAAAAAACAACGCCCTGAAAAAGTCAGGGCGTGATTCTAACTGAAAGCTGCCTATAGGAGCCGGCTAGCTGGCGAGCCGAACGTCGTCCGCCAGCGCAGGTTCAGCTCAGCAGCGACTTGGCATGATGACGCAGGTGGTCATCGATAAAGCTGGCGATAAAGTAGTAGCTGTGGTCGTAGCCCGGCTGCAGGCGCAGAGTCAGCGGATGGCCAGCGGCCTGCGCCGCAGCCTTGAGGGCATCCGGCTTAAGCTGGTTTTCCAGGAAATCATCACGATCGCCCTGATCCACCAGAATCGGCAGTTTCTCCGTCGCCTCGGCAAGCAAGGCGCAGGCATCCCATTCGCGCCAGCGCGAGCGCTCGTCGCCCAGGTAGCGCGAAAACGCCTTTTCGCCCCAGGGACAGTTGCTCGGATTGCTGATCGGCGCAAAGGCCGACAGCGACTGATAGCGCCCCGGGTTGCGCAACGCACAGACCAACGCACCATGCCCGCCCATGGAGTGGCCGCTGATGCCGCGCTTGTCGGATACCGGGAAATTCGCCTCGATCAGCGCCGGCAGTTCCTGCACCACATAGTCGTACATGCGGTAATGCCGCGCCCAGGGTTCCTGGGTGGCGTTCAGGTAAAAGCCCGCCCCGAGGCCGAAGTCCCAAGCTTTGTCCGGATCATCCGGTACATCGGCGCCGCGCGGGCTGGTATCCGGCGCGACGATGATCATCCCCAGCTCGGCCGCCAACTTATGTGCGCCGGCCTTCTGCATAAAGTTCTCATCGGTGCAGGTCAGTCCACTCAGCCAATACAGCACCGGCAGTTTGCCGCCCTGCTCGGCCTGTGGAGGCAGGTACACGGCAAACACCATATCGCAGCCCAGCACCGCCGAGCGATGGCGGTAGCGTTTATGCCAGCCACCGGCACTCTTCTGGCAGGAAATATTTTCCAAGGTCATGAGGCCTCCAGTGGGCGGCCGTGACAGCCGCCCAGCGTGATCAGAAGTGGATAACGGTGCGGATGCTCTTGCCTTCATGCATCAGGTCAAAGGCCTTGTTGATGTCTTCGAGCGGCATGTTGTGGGTGATAAAAGTATCCAGCGGGATTTCGCCCTTCTGCGCCTTTTCCACATAGCTCGGCAGTTCGGTACGGCCTTTAACGCCGCCGAACGCCGAACCGCGCCAGACGCGCCCAGTCACCAGCTGAAACGGACGGGTACTGATTTCCTGGCCGGCACCGGCCACACCGATAATCACCGATTCACCCCAGCCCTTGTGCGCGCATTCCAGCGCAGCGCGCATCAGTTGCACATTGCCGACGCATTCGAAGGAATAATCCACACCGCCGTCGGTCATCTCGACGATGACCTCCTGAATCGGCTTGGCGAAATCTTTCGGGTTAACGAAATCGGTCGCGCCCAGCTCACGGGCCACCTCGAACTTGGCTGGGTTAATATCGATGGCGATGATGCGCGAAGCCTTGGCCATCTTCGCGCCGATAATCGCAGCCAGGCCGATGCCGCCGAGGCCGAAGATCGCCACAGTGGCGCCCTCTTCCACCTTGGCGGTGTTGAGCACGGCACCGATGCCCGTGGTCACGCCACAGCCGAGCAGGCAAACCTTTTCCAGCGGCGCATCCTTGGGAATCACCGCCAGGGAGACTTCCGGCAGCACGGTGTATTCGGAAAACGTCGAGCAGCCCATGTAGTGATAAATCGGCTCGCCGTTGTAGCTGAAGCGACTGGTGCCATCGGGCATAAGGCCCTTGCCCTGGGTCGCACGCACCGAGCTGCACAGGTTGGTCTTGCCGGATTTGCAGAATTTGCAGGCGCGGCATTCGGCGGTGTACAGCGGTATCACGTGGTCGCCGACTTGCACCGAGGTCACGCCCTCACCGATGGCCTCGACGATACCGCCGCCTTCATGGCCGAGAATCGCCGGGAACACACCTTCGGAATCCTCACCGGACAGGGTGTAGGCATCGGTGTGACACACGCCAGTGGCGACAATGCGCACCAGCACTTCCCCGGCCTTGGGCGGCGCTACGTCGACTTCGACGATTTGCAGCGGCTGATTGGGGGCAAAGGCTACGGCAGCACGGGACTTGATCATGATCGCTCTCCAGCGGACTCAACAGTGGCGCAGAGTGTAGATCAGTGATTCAGATAAATAATCCGCCAAAAAACAAAACATTCTTGCTATACAGGGACAATCAACCCGTACCAAGGACATCCACCATGAATCGCTGGGAAGGCCTCGACGAGTTTGTTGCCGTGGCTGAATGCGGCCAGTTCACCGCTGCCGCCGAACGCATGAGTCTGTCATCCTCCCAGGTCAGCCGGCAGATCGCCCGCCTGGAAGAGCGCCTGCAAACCCGCCTGTTCTATCGCAGCACCCGCCGCGTGGCACTGACCGAAGCGGGACAAACCTTTCTGCAGCACTGCCAGCGCCTGCAGGATGCCCGTGAGGAAGCCCTGCGCGCCGTGGGCGATCTGGGCAGCGAGCCCAAAGGCCTGCTACGCATGACCTGCGCAGTGGCTTACGGTGAACGCTTTATCGTGCCGCTGGTCACTGATTTTATGGTGCAGCACCCGCAACTGCGGGTGGACATCGAACTGAGCAACCACACCATCGACCTGCTGCATGATGGCCTCGACCTGGCCATCCGCCTGGGTCGCCTGCAAGACTCACGCCTGGTCGCCACGCGCCTAGCACCCCGGCAGATGTACCTGTGCGCCGCCCCCGCTTACCTGCAACGCTACGGCCGGCCGCATTCGCTGTCAGAACTGGCGCGGCACAACTGCCTGATCGGCAGTTCGGATCTCTGGAGCTTTCAGGCCAACGGCCGCGATTCAAGCCTGCGTGTGCAGGGTAACTGGCGCTGCAACAGTGGCCAGGCGGTGCTCGAAGCGGCGCTGCGCGGCATTGGCCTGTGTCAGCTACCGGATTACTACGTGCTGGAGCATTTGCGCAGCGGCGCGCTGGTCTCCCTGCTAGACAACCAGCAGCCGCCGGACACTGCCGTGTGGGCGCTGTACCCCCAGCAACGCCACCTGTCGCCGAAGGTGCGGCAGTTGGTGGAGTTTCTTAAACAGGGGTTGGCGCAGCGCAGCGAGTATCGCTAGTTTTTCAGGTGCCAAAGGCTGGCCAAGCTGCGTAAATCTTCAGGACGCGTGACCTTGAGGTTATCCGAACGGCCTTCGATCAGACGCGGCGCCTGTCCGGACCACTCGATAGCTGAGGCTTCGTCGGTAATCGCCACACCGGCAATCAGCGCATCGGCCAGCGCACGCTGCAATTCGCCTAGACGGAACATCTGCGGGGTAAAGGCCTGCCAGATGATCGAACGATCCACCGTCATCTGTACCCGGCCATCGGCGCCAACACGCTTGAGCGTATCGCGCGCCGGCACGGCCAATAAGCCGCCCACCGGGTCATCAGCTAATTCGCTGAGTAGCAGATCAAGGTCGCTGCGCGCGAGGTTAGGTCGCGCCGCATCGTGGACCAGTACCCAATCCTGCTCCTGGGCACCCAGTTCACTCAAACGCAGCAAACCATTGAGCACCGAATCAGCGCGCTCGGCACCGCCATCTGCGCGCTGGATGCGTGGATCATGGGCGCAGCTCAAGGCCGGCCAGTAGGGATCATCCGTCGCCAGACTGACCACCATCGCACGCAGCTGCGGATGCTCGAGAAAGCACGCCAGGGTGTGTTCGATAATGCTTTTGCCGGCCAGTTGCAGGTACTGCTTGGGCCGGTCGGCGCGCATCCGGCTGCCAATACCGGCAGCTGGCAGCAACGCCCAGAAAGGGGGTAATGCAGAGGTATTCATTCAGCCAACTGATAGAGGGTTTCACCCTCTTTAAGCATGCCCAGCTCATGCCGCGCGCGCTCTTCGACGGTTTCCATCCCGCTTTTCAACTCCAGAACCTCGGCTTCGAGAATCCGGTTACGCTCTTGCAACTGCTGGTTTTCCCCCTGTTGATCGGCGATCTGCTGCTGCAACTGGGCCACCTGCGCCAGACTGCCATCGCCGACCCACAGGCGATATTGCAGACCCGCCAGCACGGCAATCAGCACGATAAAAACCCAGTAAAAATTATTGCGCATAGCGTAAAAAGCTTCCGAACGAAAAAGGGGCGACTCGCGCCGCCCCTCTTTTACCATGCCTGGGTTCAACCACGGAACTCGGCGCGGCCTTTGTAGGGTGCCTTGCCTGCCAGTTGCTCTTCGATACGCAGCAATTGGTTGTACTTGGACACACGGTCCGAGCGGCACAGCGAACCAGTTTTGATCTGGCCTGCAGCAGTACCAACAGCCAGATCGGCGATGGTGCTGTCTTCGGTTTCACCCGAGCGGTGCGAGATCACGGCGGTGTAACCGGCGGCCTTGGCCATCTGGATGGCTTCCAGGGTCTCGGTCAGGGTGCCAATCTGGTTGAACTTGATCAGGATCGAGTTGCCGATCGACTCGTCGATGCCGCGCTTGAGGATCTTGGTGTTGGTCACAAACAGGTCGTCGCCAACCAGCTGCACTTTCTTGCCGATCTTGTCGGTCAGGACTTTCCAGCCAGCCCAGTCGGACTCATCCATGCCGTCTTCGATGGAGATAATCGGGTAACGCTCGGACAGACCGGCCAGGTAATCGGCGAAACCTTCGGCATTGAAGACTTTGCCTTCGCCATCCAGATCGTACTTACCGTCCTTGAAGAACTCGCTGGAAGCGCAGTCCAGCGCCAGGGTGACGTCGTCGCCCAGGGTATAACCGGCATTAGCAACAGCTTCGGCGATAGCAGCCAGGGCGTCTTCGTTGGACGCCAGGTTCGGCGCGAAGCCGCCTTCGTCACCCACCGAGGTGCTCAGGCCACGGGCCTTCAGCACAGCTTTAAGGTGGTGGAAAATCTCGGTGCCCATACGCAGCGCATCGGAAAAGGTCTTGGCGCCAACCGGCTGAACCATGAACTCCTGAATATCGACGTTGTTATCGGCGTGCTCGCCGCCGTTGATGATGTTCATCATCGGTACCGGCATCGAGTAAACACCCGGAGTGCCGTTCAAGTCGGCGATGTGCGCGTACAACGGCACGCCCTTGGCCTGAGCGGCAGCCTTGGCAGCGGCCAGGGACACAGCGAGGATGGCGTTGGCACCCAGGGTGGCTTTGTTCTCGGTACCGTCGAGAGCAATCATCGCCAGGTCGAGGGCTTTCTGGTCAGTGGCATCTTTGCCCAACAGCAGATCGCGGATCGGGCCATTGATATTGGCCACGGCCTTCAGCACGCCCTTGCCCAGGTAACGGCTCTTGTCGCCATCACGCAATTCCAGCGCTTCACGCGAACCGGTGGAGGCACCGGACGGCGCACAGGCGCTGCCGATGATGCCGCCATCGAGAATTACATCGGCTTCCACAGTTGGGTTACCACGGGAATCGAGAACCTCACGGCCTTTGATGTCGACGATCTTTGCCATTGCGTGTAGCACTCCAAAAAATTGACGAAAAGGGTAGTACCGAGTTGCACACTCATTGCACGCCAAGGGTTAGCCCAGCGCACAACATGTACCGACTATTTAGTCAGATTGTATACAAACGGCACTTTACCGGAGATTTGCCGTTTCAGGCAGTCTCAATCGGCGCAAAACTCTTGATCAAATCATCCAGTTGCTTGAGCTGGGTGAGGAACGGCTCCAACTTGTCCAAGCGCAGGGCGCAAGGGCCGTCGCATTTGGCATTGTCCGGGTCCGGATGGGCCTCGAGGAACAGACCGGCCAGGCCCTGGCTCATGCCCGCCTTGGCCAGGTCGGTGACCTGAGCGCGGCGACCACCAGCGGAATCGGCGCGGCCACCCGGCATTTGCAGAGCGTGAGTCACGTCGAAGAACACCGGGTAATTCATCTGCTTCATGATGCCGAAGCCGAGCATGTCGACCACCAGGTTGTTGTAGCCGAAGCTGGAGCCGCGCTCGCAGAGAATCAGCTGGTCATTGCCCGCCTCTTCGCACTTGGCCAGGATGTGTTTCATCTCCTGGGGCGCGAGGAACTGGGCTTTCTTGATATTGATCACCGCGCCGGTCTTGGCCATAGCCACGACCAGATCGGTTTGCCGCGAAAGAAACGCCGGCAACTGGATAATGTCACAGACCGCAGCCACTGGAGCTGCTTGCTCAGGCTCATGAACGTCGGTGATTACCGGCACACCGAAGGTCTTTTTGATTTCCTCGAAGACCTTCATGCCCTCTTCCAGGCCTGGGCCACGGAACGAGGTCACGGACGAGCGGTTGGCCTTGTCGAAGCTGGCCTTGAACACGTAGGGAATGCCGAGTTTCTCGGTAACCCGCACATACTCTTCACAAGCACGCATGGCCAGGTCGCGGGATTCGATTACGTTGATCCCACCGAACAGCACGAACGGCTTGTCGTTGGCGATTTCGATAGCGCCAACCTTGATGATTTTCTGCGTCATATTCCTAGGCCTTCTTGGCTTTCTGCGTCAGCGCGGCAGTCACAAAGCCACTGAACAGCGGATGACCATCACGCGGCGTGGAAGTGAACTCGGGGTGGAACTGGCACGCGACGAACCATGGATGATCCGGTGCTTCTACCACTTCAACCAGCGCGCCATCGCCGGAGCGACCAGTAATCTTGAGGCCAGCTTCAATCAGCTGCGGCAACAGGTTGTTGTTCACTTCATAACGATGACGATGACGCTCAACGATTACATCTTGGCCGTAGCAGTCACGGACATTGGAACCGGCCATCAGCTGACAATCCTGCGCACCCAGACGCATGGTGCCGCCAAGATCGGAAACGTCTGTACGCTGTTCGGTTACACCGGTTGCGTCCTGCCATTCGGTAATTAGACCGACCACTGGATGAGTGCTTACGGTGTCGAATTCGGTGGAATTGGCATCAGTCCAGCCCAACACATTGCGGGCGAACTCGATAACCGCGACCTGCATACCGAGGCAGATACCCAGGTAGGGAATCTTGTTCTCACGGGCGTATTGCACAGTCTTGATCTTGCCTTCCACGCCGCGCAGACCGAAGCCGCCCGGAACCAGAATGGCATCTACACCTTCAAGCAGCGCGGTGCCTTTGTTCTCGATGTCTTCGGAGTCGATATAGCGCAGGTTGACCTTGGTGCGGTTCTGGATGCCAGCATGACTCATCGCCTCGATCAGCGATTTGTAGGCGTCCAGCAGCTCCATGTACTTGCCGACCATGGCGATGGTGACTTCGTGCTCCGGGTTGAGTTTGGCATCAACCACACGATCCCACTCGGACAGATCAGCACCGTTACATTCCAAGCCGAAGCGCTCGACGACAAAATCATCCAGACCCTGGGCATGCAACACACCTGGAATCTTGTAAATGGTGTCGACGTCTTCCAGAGAAATCACCGCACGTTCTTCAACGTTGGTGAACAGCGCGATCTTACGGCGCGAGGAGATATCAATCGGATGGTCGGAACGGCAGATCAGCACGTCAGGCTGCAGGCCAATGGAACGCAGCTCTTTCACCGAATGCTGAGTCGGCTTGGTCTTGGTTTCGCCAGCGGTGGCGATATACGGCACCAGAGTCAGGTGCATCAGCATAGCGCGTTTGGCGCCTACCTCCACACGCAGCTGGCGGATGGCCTCGAGGAACGGCTGCGACTCGATGTCACCCACCGTGCCGCCGATTTCAACCATGGCCACGTCAGCGTCGCCAGCACCCTTGATGATGCGGCGCTTGATCTCGTCCGTGATGTGCGGGATGACCTGAATGGTCGCGCCCAGGTAATCACCACGGCGCTCGCGGCGCAGCACGTCTTCGTAGACGCGACCAGTGGTGAAGTTGTTGTTCTGGGTCATGGTGGTGCGGATAAACCGCTCATAGTGGCCCAGGTCGAGGTCGGTCTCAGCGCCGTCGTGGGTGACGAACACCTCACCGTGCTGGAACGGGCTCATGGTGCCCGGATCGACGTTGATATAGGGATCCAGCTTGAGCATGGTGACCTTCAGGCCCCGCGCCTCCAGGATAGCCGCCAATGAAGCCGAGGCGATGCCTTTCCCCAATGAAGAAACAACACCACCCGTGACGAATATGTAGCGCGTCATGAAAAACCCTAGAAGTCTGCGTTTAAGCGGTCAGTGCCGCCGGGGAAAGCGAAGGAATGCCGAAGCGACCAATTGCAATACACCGCAATTAGCTAGCCCTGCCGATTCCCAAAGGGAGTCAACAAAAGCTGTAGTAAGACGGGAGCGTAGTCTACCGGAAAGGGCTTATCAGCTCAAACCTTGATCATTCGTCGGTGGCTGCCAATGCAATTGCCAGCTGCCATCAACGGCGCCCTGCATACTTGGCAGGTTGGCGACTGCCACAACCTGGTTATCCAGACGCAGCAGCGGCAGGCGATTTCGCACAAAAGCTGGCACGCGCAATTCATTGAACAAGCGTTTGAGATCGCGGTGCCCGCGCCCAGGCAGCAGTATCTGATCGCCAGCCTGGCGATAGCCCAACTGCCAGTTACCCGCAGGCAGCTGGCCGTCAATTCGCACAGAGCCATTAACCGGCAACAGCACATGCTGATTACCTTGAACCGTTACATTGACCGACACCGGCGAGCACAGCCAGTCACCCGCCAACCACCACAGACGCTCATCACCGCGGCGCAACTCCCCCGCTGCCAGCTTCCAGACGGGTACAGCATCCTGCGCAGCATCGCGCAGCGCCTGCCAGCCGGCCCAGTGCTCGCTGTCAGGCATCGCCGTTAGCGGTCGCAGCCAATAACGCAGAGCGTTACGCTGACGCGGCTCACTCAAACTGCGTAGCACAGGTAGTGCCAGAACCGGCAATGGCAACCAGGCAAACTCACCAAACACTTCGGCGGCAGCCACATCTTGCTGTGCCAACTCATCGAGTAACTGCGCAGCCTCACTCAAGTGCGCAGCGCTGCGTGCCATATTGGTGGCGGCCTGCGGCCAGCGGCCAAGCAACGCAGGCAAGACCTGGCGACGCAGATAATTACGTGAGAAGCGCTCATCAGCATTTGACGGATCGTCGACCCAGGACAACTTGTGCTCACGGGCATAAGCCAACAGCTCATCGCGCGAGCAGTTAAGCAGCGGCCGAACCAGCTGCCCTGCCCCCAACGCTCGACTCACCGGCATGGCTGACAAACCCTGCACGCCGGCACCGCGCAACAGACGAAACAATAGAGTCTCTGCTTGATCATCGCGATGCTGCGCGGTCAGCAATAGTTCATCTGCGCCGAGACGACCCGTAAAGGCCGCATAACGAGCATCGCGCGCCGCCTGCTCAAGACTGGCGCCTGGGGCAACGCGCACAAACTCAACCTGCAGCGGCACGGACAATGCCGCGCACAGCGCACGACAATGCGCCGGCCAGTTATCGGCAGAGGCTTGCAAACCGTGATGGACATGGATAGCGGAAAGAGGCGGCAATGCCTCACGTTGCGCGAGGCTGGCCAGCAGGTGCAACAACACCGTGGAGTCCAGCCCGCCGGACAGGGCCACACACCAGCCAGGGGCACTACGCCAGGGCTGGAGGGCATCACGCAAACGAATATGCACAGGAGTCATCGGCCAAGCTTAAAACAACAACGGGCCCGAAGGCCCGTTGTATGCGCGACCGCCGAGCAATCAGGCAATCCCGTAGCTCATCAGACGCTCATAACGACGCTTGAGCAGCGCGTCGGTATCGAAAGCCTTGAGCATGTCCAATTGCATACGCAGCGCCTGACGTACTGACTCAGCAGCAGCAGCTGGATCGCTGTGTGCGCCACCGAGTGGCTCACCGATCACCTGATCAACAATGCCCAGGCCTTTCAGGCGCTCGGCAGTAATGCCCATGGCTTCGGCGGCATCCGGGGCCTTTTCTGCGGTTTTCCACAGAATCGAGGCGCAGCCTTCCGGCGAGATCACCGAGTAGGTGGAGTACTGCAGCATATTTAACTGATCGCACACACCAATCGCCAGTGCGCCACCGGAACCACCTTCACCAATGACGGTGGCGATGATCGGGGTTTTCAGACGCGCCATAACACGCAGGTTCCAGGCAATGGCTTCGCTCTGGTTGCGCTCTTCGGCGTCGATACCTGGGTAGGCACCTGGGGTGTCGATAAAGGTCAGGATCGGCATCTTGAAGCGCTCAGCCATTTCCATCAGGCGGCACGCCTTGCGGTAGCCCTCCGGGCGCGGCATACCGAAGTTGCGGCGCACTTTTTCGCGGATCTCACGGCCTTTCTGGTGCCCGATGACCATCACCGGCTCACCGTCCAGGCGGGCAACACCGCCCACCAGGGCCGCGTCGTCGGAGAAGTGGCGATCACCATGCAGCTCATCGAACTCGGTGAAGATGTGCTGCAGATAATCCAGGGTGTAAGGACGGCGTGGGTGGCGCGCCAGCTGGGCGATCTGCCAGCTGCTTAGGTTGCCGAAAATAGTTTCGGTCAGCGAGCTGCTTTTATCCTGCAGGCGGGCGATTTCATCGTTGATGTTCAACGAGTTGTCGTTACCGACCAGGCGAAGCTCTTCGATCTTGGCTTGCAGGTCGGCGATCGGCTGTTCGAAATCGAGAAAATTCGGGTTCATAGTCATCCGTCTTGCGTCGACGGCCAAGTGGCCGGGAGCTGTATCCGTTATCGCGCCCTACCTTATAGCAGCAGGCGCATTCAGGTCGACACCCGGCTCTGTACGAAAGCCTTCAATACAGAACTTACCGGGTATCACGACCGACCGGCGAAGCCTAAGCCTCGCAAATCAGCGGTAGTGCAAAAAGACGTTGTCGCGGCCGAACTGGTCACGCAATGCCTGAATCAGACTGTCAGCCGGCTCGATACGCCAGCCTTCGCCAAACTGCAATTGCGCCTTGGCGTCGCTGCCGCTGTAGTCAACGGTGATCGGACACGCGCCACGATGGCGGCCGCACAAGTCAGCCAGCCAGCGCAGCCGATCACCCTGCAGGGCGCTGCTGGCAAGCTTCAGACGCAGGCTGTCGGCCAGACCGGTGCGCGCCTCTTCCAGGCTCATCACCCGTTTGGCACGCAAGCGCAGGCCGCCGGAGAAGTCGTCGTTGCTCACCTCGCCCTCCACTACCACCAGGGCATCGGTCTGCAATAGGGCTTGAGCACTGTTGAACGCTTCGGCAAACAAGGAGGCCTCAATCCGTCCGGAACGATCATCGAGGGTGATAAAGCCCATCTTGTCGCCCTTCTTGTTCTTCATCACCCGCAGGGCGACCACCAGCCCAGCAATCGTCTGATCACCACGCGCGGCTTTCAGATCGACGATGCGCTGGCGAGCAAAACGCCGCACTTCACCTTCATACTCATCAATCGGGTGGCCGGTCAGGTATAGGCCCAGGGTATCTTTTTCGCCCTTGAGGCGCTCTTTCAACGTCAGTTCGCGAGCACGCAGATGATTGAGATAGACATCCGCCTCGGCATCGGCAAATACCCCACCGAACAGGTCCATGTGCCCACTCTCTGCACTGCGCGCAGTCTGTTCGGCGGCCTGCACAGCCTCCTCCATCGCACCCAGCAATACCGCGCGATTGCGGTCGATATTGGCCTTGTAGGCTTTCAGCTCTTCATGGAAGTGCGGCCCCAGGCGATCCAGCGCACCGCTGCGAATCAGCGCTTCGAGGGTGCGCTTGTTGATGCGTTTGAGGTCGACCCGCGAGCAGAAATCGAATAGGTCCTTGAACGGTCCTGCCTGACGCGCCTCGACGATGGCCTCCACCGGCCCCTCGCCGACGCCCTTGATCGCGCCCAGGCCATAGACAATCCAGCCCTCGTTATTAACTGTAAATTTGAACTCGGAGATGTTCACATCCGGCGCATCGAGGCGCAGCTTCATGCTGCGGCACTCCTCGATCAGGGTGACTACCTTGTCGGTGTTGTGCATATCCGCCGACAACACCGCCGCCATAAAGGCCGCCGAGTGGTGAGCTTTAAGCCAAGCGGTCTGATACGAGAGCAAGCCATAAGCAGCGGAGTGAGATTTGTTGAAGCCGTAGCCCGCGAATTTCTCTACCAGATCGAAGATGTTGCCCGCCAGGTTCGCATCGATACCGTTGTTAGCGCAGCCTTCGATAAAGCCGCCGCGTTGTTTGGCCATCTCCTCGGGTTTTTTCTTACCCATGGCGCGACGCAGCATGTCCGCACCACCCAAGGTGTAGCCGGCCATAACCTGGGCAATCTGCATCACCTGTTCCTGGTACAGGATGATGCCGTAGGTCGGCTTGAGCACCGGCTCCAGACCCGCGTACTGGTAGTCCTGATGCGGGTAGGAAATCGGTTCGCGACCGTGCTTACGGTTGATAAAGTCATCCACCATGCCCGACTGCAACGGCCCCGGACGGAACAGAGCCACCAGAGCGATCATGTCTTCCAGGCAGTCTGGCTTGAGCTTCTTGATCAGCTCCTTCATACCGCGCGATTCAAGCTGGAACACCGCAGTGGTCTCGGCTTTCTGCAGCATGCTGAACGTAGGCTTGTCGTCCAGCGGAATAAAGTCGATGTTCAGATCAGGCAGGCCCTGCTTGGCCTGCTCGCGGTTGATGGTTTCCATCGCCCACTTGATGATGGTCAGGGTGCGCAGACCGAGGAAGTCGAACTTCACCAGCCCGGCGGATTCCACGTCGTCTTTGTCGAACTGGGTGACCAGGCCACCACCCTCGTCATCGCAGGCAATCGGCGAGAAGTCGGTGAGTTTGGTCGGCGCAATCACCACGCCACCAGCGTGCTTGCCGGTACCGCGACAGATGCCTTCGAGCTTGAGCGACATTTCCCAGATTTCCCGGGCGTCTTCATCTACTTTGAGGAAGTCGCGCAGCGGCTCCTCCATTTCGTAGGCCTTTTCCAGGGTCATACCGACTTCGAAGGGAATCATCTTCGACAGACGGTCAGCCAGCCCGTAGGACTTACCCTGGGCCCGCGCCACGTCACGCACCACCGCCTTGGCTGCCATGGTGCCGAAGGTGATGATCTGGCTCACAGCGTTGCGGCCGTATTTCTCGGCCACGTAGTCGATTACTCGGTCGCGACCGTCCATGCAGAAGTCGACGTCGAAGTCGGGCATGGAGACCCGTTCCGGGTTGAGGAAACGTTCGAACAGCAGGTCATAGGCCAGCGGATCAAGGTCGGTGATCTTCTGCACATAGGCCACCAGTGAACCGGCACCCGACCCACGGCCAGGGCCCACCGGCACACCGTTGTTTTTCGCCCACTTGATAAAGTCCATTACGATCAGGAAGTAACCGGGAAAACCCATCTGGATGATGATATCCAGCTCGAAATTCAACCGATCGATATAGACCTGACGCTTCTCTTCGTAATTCGGAGTGGTGTCCTTCGGCCACAGCACCGCCAGACGCTCTTCCAGGCCCTCGAACGAAACCTGGCGAAAGTATTCGTCCATGGTCAGGCCGGCCGGCACGGGGAAATCTGGCAGGAAGTACTTGCCCAGTTGCACCTCGATATTGCAGCGCTTGGCAATCTCGATGGTGTTTTCCAGCGCCTCGGGCAAATCACTGAACAGCTCGGCCATTTCCTCCGGGCTTTTTAGGTACTGCTGATCGGAGTAGGTGCGCAGACGGCGCGGGTCGTCCAGGCTACGGCCTTCGCCGATGCACACACGGGTTTCATGGGCGGCGAAGTCGTCCTGCTTGATAAAGCGCACATCGTTGGTCGCGACCAGCGGCGCGCCGACCTTGTCGGCCAGGGCGACGGCGGCGTGCAGATGCTCTTCATCATTAACCCGGTTGGTGCGCTGTACTTCCAGGTAGAAGCGCTCGGGGAACGCTGCCATCCACTCGCGCAGAACAGCTTCGGCCTGCGCCTGCTCGCCATCAAGCAAGGCATGGCCGACTTCGCCTTCCTTTGCACCGGATAAGGCAATCAGGCCTTCGGACGCTTGTTTAACCCAGTCGCGCTGGATGATGACCAGATCATTGCTCTGCCCTTCGCTCCAGCCGCGCGAGACCAGCTCGGTGAGGTTGCGATAACCCTTGGCATTCATCGCCAGCAGAGTCATGCGGCTCAGCGGACCATCTTCATCGGCACTGGCCAGCCAGATATCAGCGCCGCAGATCGGCTTGATGCCACCGCCCATGGCTGCCTTATAGAACTTCACCAATGAGCACATATTGCTCATGTCAGTGACCGCAACTGCCGGCATCCCGGTTGCCGCCACCGATTTGATCAGTGGCTTGACCCGCACTAGCCCGTCGACCAGGGAAAACTCGGTGTGCAAACGCAGGTGGACGAACGAAGCGGTCATGGCAGTCCTATACAAAACACAAAAACGACAAGGCAGGGATTGTACAACCGCAGCAGCGCGCGACAAGCGCTACCGGGCAGAGGATAACGAGGGAATGTTTTGAGCGTTGTATCAGTCGCCCAATAACGCACGTACCGGACCAAAGGAGCGCCGGTGAATCGGTGTAGGCCCAAGGCGCCGTAGTGCTTCAAGGTGTGCCGGCGTGGGATAGCCTTTGTGCCCGGCGATTCCGTAGCCGGGGTATTGCTGATCAAGCAGCTGCATCTCGCGGTCACGACTGACCTTGGCCAGGATCGACGCCGCAGCAATCGCCGGCACCTGACTATCGCCCTTGACCACAGCGGCACTGGGCACCTGCAGTTTCGGACAGCGATTACCATCAATCAGCGCCAGTTTGGGCGTGACACTCAAGCCCTCGACCGCGCGCTGCATAGCCAGCATGGTGGCCTGGAGAATATTCAGCTGGTCGATTTCCTCGACCTCGGCCCGGGCAATACACCAAGCCAGGGCTTTTTCACAAATCTCGTCGAAGAGTTTTTCCCGACGCACCTCGGTCAGTTTTTTCGAATCGTTCAGGCCGAGAATCGGTCGCGCCGGATCAAGGATCACCGCCGCCGTCACCACTGCGCCGCAGAGCGGGCCACGGCCGACTTCATCAACACCGGCCACCAGCTCCTGCACCAGGGTGAAATCCAGCCCGAGTTGCATCAGCCGCGCCCTGTCAGTTGCAGCACAGCCTGGGCGGCCTGTACCGAGGCATCACGCCGCAGCGCGCGGTGAATCACATCAAAGCCTTCCGTCTGCACCTCGCCACCATCAAGCAGTGGCGCCAGTAAGTGGGCCAGCGCTTCAGGCGTAGCGGCGTCCTGAATCATTTCCGGCACCAACAAACGCTCGGCCAGCAGATTCGGCAGGGAGATATAGGCACTGGTAACCAGGCGCTTGAGGATGCGATAGGTCAATGGCGCCACCTTGTACGCCACCACCATCGGCCGCTTGTATAGCAGCGCCTCAAGGGTCGCCGTACCGGAGGCAATCAATACTGCATCGCACGCCGCCAGCGCTTCGTGGGAGCGACCATTGAGCAAGGTCAACGGCAGATCGCGGCCCACGAGCATCTGCTCAAGCTGCGCACGGCGCTCGGGGCTGGAACAGGGCAAGACAAACTGGATGCCGGGGCGCAAGGTTCGCAAACGCACGGCGGCATCGAGAAACAGACTGCCCAGGCGCGACACTTCGCCGCCACGGCTGCCCGGCATCAAGGCCACCACTGGCTGATCCTGCGCCAGGCTCAGCGTCTCACGTGCTGCGGCGCGATCCGCCTGCTGCGGGATGGTATCGGCCAGCGGGTGACCGACAAAACGCACCGGTACTTGATGATCCTGATAGAACTGCGCTTCGAACGGAAACAGAGTCAGCATCAAGTCGCAAGCATCGCGAATCTTCAGCACGCGTTTCTGCCGCCAAGCCCACACGGACGGGCTGACGTAATGCACGGTCTTGATACCCGCCTGACGCAATTTGAGCTCAAGAGTCAGGTTGAAATCCGGCGCATCAATGCCGATAAACACGTCCGGCTTGGCCTCGATCAGGCTGCTGATCAGCCGCTTGCGCCGTGACAGAAGCTCAGGCAGACGACCCAGCACCTCGACCAGGCCCATCACCGAGAGACGTTCCATCGGGAAATAGGAGTTCAGTCCCTGAGCCTGCATGAGCGGACCACCGACACCGATAAATTCGATCTGTGGGTACTGGGCTTTAAGGGCCTGCATCAGGCCCGCACCGAGAATATCGCCAGACGCCTCGCCGGCGACCAGCGCGACACGCATCAGGTCAGTCATAAATTATCGGGTAATGCCGCGGCTAGAAGCCTGAATGGAATCGCGGAAGATCGCGACTTCGGGAAACTCTGCGGACGACTCGGCCAGCTCAGTCATCGCCTGCTCAACCGTAAGCCCCTGGCGATAGACAATCTTGTAGGCACGACGCAAGGCCGCGATCGCCTCGGCGCTAAAACCACGGCGACGCATGCCCTCGAAGTTCATGCTGCGCGCTTCGGCCGGGTTGCCAAACACGGTGACAAATGCCGGTACGTCCTTGCCAATCGCCGTGCCCATACCGGAAAAGCTGTGCGCACCGATACGACAGAACTGATGGACCAGGGTGTAGCCGGAGAGAATCGCCCAGTCATCGACCCACACATGCCCGGCCAACGCGGTGTTGTTGACCAGGATGCAATGGTTACCAATCACGCTGTCATGGCCGATGTGGGCATAGGCCATGATCAGGTTGTGATCACCCAGGGTGGTTTCGCTGCGATCCTGTACGGTACCGCGATGAATGGTGACCCCCTCGCGGATCACGTTGTGATCGCCAATTACCAGACGAGTCGCCTCGCCCTGGTACTTGAGATCGGGAGTGTCTTCACCCACCGAGGAAAACTGATAGATGCGGTTGTGTTTACCGATCCGGGTCGGCCCCTTGAGGATCACATGGGGGCCGATCACTGTACCCTCACCAATTTCTACATCAGCCCCGACTATCGACCAAGGGCCGACGACGACGTCGTCAGCCAACTTGGCGCTGGGGTCGATGATGGCGCGAGGGTCAATCAAACTCATAGCTTGCGTTCCGCACAGATGATTTCTGCCGAGCAGACTTCCTTGCCGTCGACGCTGGCCTTGCACTCGAACTTCCAGATGCTGCGCTTGCTGCTCAGGTAACGGGCTTCGAGGATCAGTTGATCACCGGGCACTACTGGCTGGCGAAAGCGTAGCTTGTCGGAGCCGACAAAGTAATACAGGGTGCCATCGGATGGCTTCAGATCCATCATCTTGAAGCCAAGAATACCGGCCGCCTGGGCCATGGCTTCGATGATCAACACTCCCGGCATGATCGGGTGCTCAGGAAAATGCCCGTTGAAGAACGGCTCATTGATGCTGACATTCTTGTAGGCACGAATGCGCTTGCCTTCAATATGCAGCTCAGCGACCCGGTCCACCAAAAGGAACGGATAGCGGTGCGGCAAGTATTCGCGAATCTGGTTGATGTCCATCATGTGCAGAGAAGCCTGTAAGAGAAAAAAGAGAAGCCGGTAAATACCGGATCAGGCATCAGATGAGGTATCAGCAGCTGGGGTCACGGCGGCCAGCTGCTTTTCCAACTGTTGCAGGCGTCGCGCCATATCATCCAACTGACGAATCCGTGCCGCGCTCTTGCGCCACTCAGCCGCTGGCTGCATGGCGGTACCCGAGGAATAGGAGCCAGGCTCGGTGATCGAACGGGTGACCATGGTCATACCGGTGACGAACACGTTGTCGCACACCTCGATATGCCCAACCATGCCAACGCCGCCAGCAATCATGCAGTTCTTACCAATCTTTGTGCTGCCGGAAATCCCCGCACAACCGGCCATGGCCGTGTTGTCGCCGATCTGCACGTTGTGCGCGATCATGATCTGGTTATCCAGTTTGACCCCATTGCCAATCAACGTATCTGACAACGCGCCACGGTCAACGGTGGTATTGGCACCGATCTCGACGTCATCACCAATGGTCACCCCACCGATCTGCGCGATTTTCTGCCAAACGCCTTTCTCGTTGGCGAAGCCGAAGCCCTCGCCGCCGATCACTGCACCGGACTGAATAACCACACGCTTACCGATGCGTACGTCGTGATACAGCGTTACTCGCGGAGCGAGCCAGCCGCCCTCACCGATCACCGAGCGCGCACCGACAACGCACTGCGCTCCGACGGTTACACCTGCAGCGATTTGCGCGCCACTTTCGATAACCGCATAGGCGCCAATGCTCGCACTCGCATCGACCTGCGCATCCGCAGCCACCACGGCGGTGGAATGCACGCCAGGCAAGGCCCGAGGCTTACGGTCAAATAAATGGGAAAGCTCGGCATACGCCAGGTAAGGGTTAGCAACGACCAAGGCATTGCCGGCATAGCCTTCAGCATCAGCAGCGGTCAACAGCACCGCACCAGCCTGGCAGCCCGAGAGAAACTTGCGGTATTGCGCATTGGCAAGAAAGCTCAGCTGATCAGCGCCGGCTTCCTGCAAGGTAGCCAAGCCGCTGATCGGCTTGTCCGTGGCACCATGCAAGGTGGCGCCCAGACGCTCGGCCAACTGGCCAAGGGTATAAACCGTTGCACTCATGATCAGCGCAGCTGATTCATGCGCTCGATAACCTGGCGGGTGATGTCGAACTGAGGTTTGACATCAATCACCGCGCCGCGCTCCAGCACTAGGTCGAAGTTACCAGTCTTGATCACTTCTTCCACAGCCTTGTCCAGGTTGGGCTTGAGCTTCTTCAGCATTTCACGATCCGCCACAGCCTTGGACTCGTTCAATTCCTTGGACTGGAACTGGAAGTCACGGGCTTTTTGCTTGAACTCAAGCTCCAGGCGCTCACGCTCAGCGGTCTGCATTTTTTCACCGTCTTTGACCAGACGATCCTGAATGCGCTTGGCGTCGCTTTCCAGGGTTTTCAGCTTGTTCAGCTGCGGGCCGAATTTCTTCTCGGCATCAACGGCGTAACGTTTAGCAGCATCAGACTCCAGCAAGGCCATTTGATAGTTCAATACCGCAACTTTCATCTCGGCAAACGCCGGGGTTGCCAGCAGGGCAACGCTTAACAAAACCAGTTGAGTCAACTTACGCACGGTGCAACTCCTGCAAAACTGTTGGTGTTCAAAAATCTGACGCTTAGAACGTCTGACCGAGAGAGAACTGGAAAATCTGCGTGTCAGCATCATCCGGTTTGATGATCGGCATAGCCAAACTAAAGCTCAACGGACCCAATGCGGTGATCCAGGTCAAGCCAACACCCACCGAGCTGGCCAAGTTGCCAGGATCGATACTGCTGCAATCTGCTTGAGAATTACCGCAATTGGTGTCGAAGACATTACCCACGTCCCAAAACAGTGCAGTACGCAGGGAACGCTGATCTTTTACGAACGGCATGGGGAACAGGAGCTCAGCACCACCTTGGATAAGGACGTTACCACCGAACGGAAGCGGATCTTGATCTGGATCGAAGGCTGTACCAGGGTTAGTCCCCCGGCTCGGCGTGCTACGTGGCCCAAGACTGCTGTCTTTGAAACCACGTACGGAGTTGAAACCACCCGCGTAGTAATGCTCATAGAACGGCAGATCTGAAGTAGAACCATAGCTTTCGCCGTAACCCAGCTGGGTATGCAGACGCAAGGTATAGGTGTCGTTCAGAGGCTTGAAGATCTGGCCACGGTAATCCACCTTGAAGAACGACAGGTCACTGCCCGGCACTGTGGTTTCAAATACCAGGCTTTGCGAGTGACCGCGGTTAGCCAGCACACCACGATTCAGAGTCGATTCAGACCAGCCAATCGACGCTTTGAGGTTCAGGTAGCTGTCACCCTCGGCCTCGATAAAGTTGAAAATTTCATCAACGGTATACAAACCGGTACCGATGCTGTCGTTCTGGATGGTCAAACCATAAGTTAGACGCGAGGTATCGCTGATTGGATAACCAATGCTGGCGCCCGCACCGTAGCTGTCCACCGAGTAACTGGATACATCAGTATTCAGTTCGTCGTAATCGGTTTCACGGAAGAAGGCGTTGTAACCCAGACTGACGCCATCAGGCGTCCAGTAGGGGTCAACAAAGCCAAAGTTGTAGCTGCTCTGGTACTCACTACGGGTCAAGCCGACGCTGACCTTGTTACCAGTACCCAGGAAGTTGTTCTGGGTAATCGAGCCACCGAGAATTAGGCCGGCGTTCTGCGCAAAACCGACGCTGGCAGTGATGGAGCCGGAAGCCTGCTCTTCAACGCTGTAGTTGACGTCAACCTGATCGTCAGTACCCGGCACCTGTGGGGTTTCGACGTTGACTTCCTTGAAGTAGCCGAGACGTTCCAGACGGGTCTTGGACTGGTCAATCAGGTAGGTCGAAGCCCAGCCACCTTCCATCTGACGCATTTCACGGCGCAACACTTCGTCTTCCGACTTGGTGTTACCGCGGAAGTTGATGCGGTTGACGTAAGCACGCTTACCCGGATCGACCACAAAGGTAATCGACACAGTGCCATCATCATGGGCTTCTGGCACGCCGTTGACGTTGGCGAAGGTATAGCCCTCGTTACCCAGGCGGCGAGTGATCAGCTCGGAAGTGGTGGTCATCACTTTGCGCGAGAATACCTGGCCTTCCTGAACTAGCAGCAAAGCACGGACTTCTTCTTCCGGCACCTTCAGTTCACCGCTGAGCTTGACATCACGAACGGTAAATTTCTCACCTTCGTCGACGTTGACCGTGACATAGACGTGCTTCTTGTCGGGGGTGATAGATACCTGAGTGGAGCTGATATCCATGTTGATATAGCCGCGATCCAGGTAATAGGAACGCAGACGCTCCAAGTCGCCAGAGAGTTTCTCACGGGCGTACTTGTCATCATTTTTGAAGAACGACAGCCAGTTGGTGGTCTTCAGCTCGAACAGGTCGATCAGGTCTTCATCGGAAAAGACCGAGTTGCCCACCACGTTGATGTGCTGAATGGCAGCGACCGAACCTTCATTGATATTGATCTTCAGTGCCACGCGGTTACGCGGCTGCGGAATCACTTCGGCTTCAATTTCTGCGGAGTAACGGCCCTGAGCAACGTACTGGCGCTGCAGCTCGTTGCGCACGCCCTCCAGAGTAGCCCGCTGGAAAATTTCACCTTCAGCCAGGCCCGACTGATTCAGGCCTTTAAGCAGGTCTTCGCTACTGATGGCCTTGTTGCCGTCAATTTCGATACTGGAGATAGATGGGCGTTCAACCACGGTGACAACCAGCACATCGCCATCGCGACCGAGCTGAATGTCCTGGAAGAAACCGGTTTTAAACAGTTCGCGGGTAGCTTCAACCAGCGACCGGTCATCAGCTTGCGCGCCCACATTCAGGGGCAAGGCACCGAATACGCTGCCAGCGGAAACGCGCTGCAGACCGGTAACCCGGATATCGGAGATGGTGAAGGACTCGGCGTGAACTTCGGTGATCATCAGTGCGGCAAGCACCGCAGGTAGCAGCAGACGTTTCATGAAGTCCTTTCTTATTCCAACTGACAATAAAAAATCTGCCGCTTAGTGCGACACGTCTTGTACGTACCGAGAGCGTAATTCAGTAGCGGCTACAGGCGACCCAAGTCGTTTACCAGGGCCAGCAACATGACCCCGATGACCAAACTGATGCCAATCTGCATCCCCCAACCCTGTATCCGTTCCGACAGCGGGCGACCACGCACCCACTCGACCAGATAAAAAAGCAGATGCCCCCCATCCAGCACGGGGATAGGCAACAAATTAAGAACCCCCAGGCTAATACTTAAATAGGCGAGAAATTTAAGAAAATCACTCAAACCTGACTCAGCAGAAGCGCCCGCCACTTTAGCAATGGTTATCGGCCCGCTCAAGTTTTTTACCGAGAGCTCGCCAAACAGCATTTTCTTCAGGGAATTAAGGGTTAGAACGCTCATTGTCCAGGTGTTTTTGGCACCTTCAGCGATGGCTTCTAACGGGCCATAGCTGACTTCGCGCAGCATCTCAGGCGGCCATTCGCCACCCGCTACGCCAGCACCCAGATAGCCACTGAGGGCCTCACCCTCACCGCGCGCGGCCAGAGTCAGCGGCACATCCAGCTGCTGACCTTGACGTTCTACCAGTAGGCTGATTTTTTTACCCGGCAAGCCGCGGACCTGATCAACCAGTTGCTGCCAATTAGCCAAAGGCTGGCCGTCGAGCGCCAGCAAACGATCGCCAACTTGCAAGCCTGCCGCAAATGCCGGTCCTTCAGGATCAAGCTGCGCCAGCACTGGCTGCAACACCGGACGCCAAGGGCGAATACCCAACGAGGAAATGGGGTCTGGCTCATCGGCACCGCGCAGCCAGTTATCCAGCACGACCTGCCGCGGACTATCGACCGACGAACCCGGCTCACGCACCGCCAGCTCCAGACGACCACTTTCACCCAACCGACTGACCAGCTGCAGATTCACCGCAGCCCAGCCCGTAGTGGGCTCGCCATCAATCGCGACAATTTCCTGCCCGACCTGCAAACCAGCCACATCAGCCAGACTGCCCGGCTCGACCGCACCAATAACCGGGCGCACCTGCTGGCTGCCCAGCATCGCTACAACCCAGAAGAACAGCAGCGCAAGCAGGAAATTTGCCACCGGACCAGCCGCCACAATGGCAATACGCTGCTGGACCGACTTGCGATTGAACGATTGATCGAGCAACTCCGGAGGTACATCACCTTCGCGCTCATCGAGCATTTTCACGTAGCCACCCAGCGGGATGGCGGCCACTACAAATTCGGTTCCCTGACGGTCATGCCAACGCAACAACGGGCTGCCAAAGCCGACGGAAAACCGCAGCACCTTGACGCCACAACGGCGGGCGACCCAGAAGTGCCCATATTCGTGGATGGTTACCAGCACCCCAAGTGCAACCAGGGTGCCGACCAACATATAAAGCGCACTCATCAAACTTCTCCGCGTCGGCGATCAGCGCCGACTCAGCCATTGTTCGGCAAGATGACGGGCCCGGCCATCAGCAGCCAGCACCGTATCCAAGCTCTCAACCGCCAGGGCGGGCTCAGTGTGCAGAACGTCTTCGATGATACTCGCGATCTCGGGAAAGCGGATGCGCCGCTCAAGAAACGCGGCAACTGCCACTTCATTGGCCGCATTGAGCATCGCCGGCGCAGTTCCGCCAGCTTGCGCCGCCTCACGCGCTAGACGCAGACAAGGGAAGCGCTGTTCGTCCGGCGCCTGGAAGTCCAGCCGAGCAATGGCAAACAGGTCCAGCGGCGCGACACCTGAGTCGATTCGCTCCGGCCAAGCCAGGGCGTGACTGATCGGCGTGCGCATATCTGGATTACCCAACTGGGCCAGCACCGAACCGTCGACATAATCGACCAGCGAATGGATCACGCTCTGCGGATGCACCACCACATCAATCTGCGCTGGCGTGGCGTCAAACAACCAGCAGGCCTCGATCAGCTCCAGGCCTTTGTTCATCATGCTCGCCGAGTCGACCGATATCTTGCGCCCCATCGACCAGTTGGGATGCGCGCACGCCTGCCCGGGAGTGACCGCATGCAGCTGCTCCAGTGGCATTTCGCGGAAGGGACCACCAGAAGCGGTCAGCAGAATGCGCCGCACGCCAACATGCTGTAGGCCACGGGCGTAGTCAACCGGCAGACACTGAAAAATCGCATTGTGCTCACTGTCGATCGGCAAAAGCACAGCGCCGCTTTTACGCACAGCCTGCATAAACAGTGCGCCCGACATTACCAGGGCTTCTTTGTTGGCCAGCAGCACCTTCTTGCCGGCCTCGACCGCCGCCAGGGTCGGCGGCAAGCCAGCGGCACCAACGATGGCCGCCATCACCGCATCCACTTCAGGATGCGCTGCCACTTCACACAGCCCCTCGGGGCCATGCAGCACTTGAGTGGCCAAACCGGCAGCACGTAAGCCTTCCTGCAGGTGGCGAGCTTGCAAAGCCTGCGGCACCACAGCAAAGCGCGGGCGGTAGATCATGCACAGCGCTTCCAGCTCAGTCATGCGACTGAAACCGGACAACGCGAATACTTGATAGCGTTCAGGGTGGCGAGCGATGACATCGAGGGTGCTCAGACCGATCGAGCCGGTCGCACCCAGCACGGTAATCTGCTGCAAGTGACTCACAGAGCGCCCCAACCCGCCAGCCACAGCAACGCGGCAAACACCGGGATCGCCGCCGTCAGGCTGTCGATACGATCAAGCACGCCGCCATGGCCCGGCAGCAGATTGCTGCTGTCCTTAACCCCGGATTGGCGCTTGAACATACTTTCGGTCAGATCGCCGACCACTGAGATCAACACCACCACGGCAGTACCGACCAAGCCCAGCAGCAGGCTGGCAAACGACCAGTCACGGCAGATCGCCACGCCAACGCAGATCAGCAGTGTCGCCAGCAGGCCACCAAACACCCCTTCCCAGCTTTTACCGGGACTGACCTGCGGAGCCAGCTTGCGCTTGCCGAAGCGCCGGCCGGCGAAATAGGCGCCGATATCCGCGCCCCACACCAACACCATCACCGCCAGAATCAGCCAGTTTGCTTCAGGCCACTGCTTGAACAGCACCAAGCCCTGCCAGGCCGGCAGCAGAATCAGCAAACCGATCAGTAATCTGACTGGAGCCCGCGCCCAGTAACGGCTGCTGGCTGGATAACCCAAGACCAGAAAGGTCGCCACGCCCCACCAGACAACCCCAAGCAACAACACCCAAGGCGCCAAGGCGGGCAGCAAATACAAACCGAACAACAGCGCGGCCACCAGCGCGGCGTAGGCCACGCGCTGCACCTGCGCAGTAAAACCTGCCAGACGCGCCCATTCCCAAGCACCCAGACTGACCACAGCGCCGATAAACAGCGCAAACAGCGCGCCATCAAGCAGAAAGAAGCCACCCAGGGCGAATGGCAACAGCACCAGCGCGGTGATAATTCGTTGTTTGAGCATCAGCTACGGGCCTCAGCAGCCACCTGATCGCTGGTTTTCCCAAAGCGACGCTGGCGACTAGCAAAATCGGCCAAGGCTTTGCGCATGGCGTCGTGTTTGAAATCCGGCCAAAACAGGTCGGAGAAATACAGCTCGGTGTAGGCCAGCTGCCAGAGCAGGAAATTACTGATGCGGTGTTCGCCACCGGTGCGGATGCACAGGTCCGGCAGCGGCAAATCGCCGGTTACCAGGCAGCTCTGCAGCAACTCGGGGGTGATGTCCTCGGCGCGCAAATGGCCGCCTTGAACTTCACGGGCCAAGCGCTGGGCAGCCTGGGCGATGTCCCACTGGCCGCCGTAATTGGCCGCCACTTGCAAAACAAAGCGCTTGTCGCCGGCAGTCTGCGCCTCAGCCTCACGCATCGCGGCCTGCAGCTCAGGGTGAAAGCGCGAACGATCACCAATAATGCGCAGGCTGATGTCATTGGCATCGAGTTTCTTCGCTTCGCGGCGCAGCGCACTGAGGAACAACTCCATCAGTGCACTAACCTCTTCAGCCGGGCGCTGCCAGTTTTCACTGGAGAAAGCGAACAGCGTCAGCACCTCGACACCCGCCTCGGCGCACACCTCGATCACTGCACGCACCGCATCGACACCGGCTTTATGGCCGGCCACGCCGGGCAGCAGACGCCTCTTCGCCCAGCGGTTGTTACCGTCCATGATGATCGCCACATGCCGCGGCACAGCGAACAGACTACCGTCTTTGGTCTTTTCCATGACGATGTCCTGGCCGTTAAACGGCCATCAGATCCGCTTCTTTCTGCTTCACTGCGACTTCGATTTCCGCCACGAACTTGTCCGTCAGCTTCTGGATTTCGTCGGCGGCACGGCGCTCTTCGTCTTCGCTGATTTCCTTTTCTTTGACCAGGTCTTTCAACTGACTCAAGGCATCACGACGGATATTGCGCACGGCTACGCGGCCATCTTCAGCCGCATCACGCGCCTGCTTGGTGAAGCCCTTGCGGGTTTCTTCGGTCAGCGCTGGCATGGAGATCAGCAGTAGCTCACCCAGATTGGTCGGGTTGAAGCCCAGACCGGAGCTCTGGATCGCCTTATCGACAGCCGCCAGCATGTTGCGCTCGAAGGCGACAACCTGAAGGGTGCGGGCGTCCTTGACGGTGACGTTAGCGACCTGGTTCAGCGGGGTGTCAGAGCCGTAGTAAGGCACCATCACGCCACCGAGGATGCTTGGGTGGGCCTGACCAGTGCGGATTCGGCTGAAGGCGTGAACCAGCGATTCCAGGCTCTTCTGCATGCGTACCTGGGCGTCTTTCTTGATCTCATTGATCATGTTTATCTTCCTCAATCAGAGTGCCTTCAGCGCCGCCGACTACAACGTTCAGCAGGGCGCCAGGCTTATTCATGTTGAAAACACGCAGCGGCATATTATGGTCGCGGCACAGACAGATGGCCGTCAGGTCCATTACGCCCAGCTTGCGGTCGAGTACCTCATCGTAGGTCAGGCGCTCGAACTTCTCGGCATGCGGGTCTTTGAATGGATCGGCAGTGTACACACCATCCACCTTGGTCGCTTTGAGCACCACGTCAGCATCGATTTCGATAGCGCGCAGACAAGCGGCCGAGTCGGTGGTAAAGAACGGATTACCAGTGCCAGCGGCGAAAATCACCACCTCACCGGTTTTCAGATGACGTAGCGCTTTGCGCCGATCGTAGTGATCGGTCACGCCAACCATGGAGATGGCCGACATAACGATTGCCGGGATATTCGAACGTTCCAGCGCGTCGCGCATGGCCAAAGCGTTCATCACGGTAGCCAGCATGCCCATGTGGTCGCCGGTTACCCGATCCATACCCGCCGCGCTCAGCGCTGCGCCACGGAACAGGTTGCCACCACCGATCACCAAACCGACCTGTACGCCAATACCGACCAACTGGCCGACTTCCAGCGCCATACGATCAAGCACCTTGGGATCGATGCCGAAATCTTCCGACCCCATCAGGGCCTCGCCGCTAAGTTTGAGCAGAATGCGCTTGTAGCGCGGTTGACGACCACTCATCTGCTGAGCCATTGCGAGTCTCTCCTGCGGCGTTTGAATTCTGTGCAAACCTTCGGTTCGCTTTTATCGAGCGCTTCGACAGCGCCCCGAGTCATTGGTGCCAAAGCGCCAACCACCCCACAGCTTAGCTGTGCCCTCAATTTGACAAAGAGGCCGCGCGCGTTAGCGGGCAGCCTCTTCGGGGCAACAGCGGTTAGCCGTCTTACTGCTTGCTGGCAGCAGCTACTTGCGCAGCAACTTCTTCAGCAAAGTTGTCGACCGGCTTCTCGATGCCTTCGCCAACCTTGAAGTAGGTGAAGGAAACGATTTCAGCACCGGCTTTCTTGGCCAGAGCACCGACCTTGATTTCCGGATCCTTAACGAAGGCTTGCTCAACCAGGCTGGCTTCAGCAAGGAACTTCTGGATACGACCAGCAACCATCTTCTCGACGATTTCGGCCGGCTTGCCCTTGATCTTGTCTTCGTTGAGGCTGACGAACACGGCTTTCTCGCGCTCGATGGCTTCAGCGGAAACTTCCGAAGGCAGCAGGAATTCAGGGTTGCTTGCAGCTACGTGCATGGCGATGTCTTTGGCCAGGTCGATGGTGCCGCCCTTGAGCACAACCACAACACCGATCTTGTTGCCGTGCAGGTAAGAACCCAGAACGTCACCTTCAATACGCGCCAGACGACGGATATTGACGTTCTCGCCGCACTTGGCAACCAGAGCCAGACGGGCTTCTTCTTGAGCAGCGATCAGCGGCTCAACTTCAGACAGCTTGTCAGCGAAGGCTTTCTCGACACTGGCAGCAACGAAGCTCTTGAAATCGTCCTGCAGAGCCAGGAAGTCGGTCTGCGAGTTAACTTCGAGAATAACGGCAGTCTTGCCATCTTCCTTGATGCTGATGGCGCCTTCGGCGGCCACGTTGCCAGCTTTCTTGGCAGCTTTGATCGCGCCGGAAGCACGCATGTCGTCGATGGCTTTTTCGATGTCGCCGCCAGCCTTGGTCAAGGCCTTCTTGCAATCCATCATGCCTTCGCCAGTACGCTCACGCAGTTCTTTAACCAACGCTGCAGTAATTTCTGCCATTTCAAAATCCTCTGGATAGGTTGTTAACCATTCCACCCGCCAAAAACGGGCGCTCAATTCGTAACGCACTGCCGACAATGATCAGAAACGATTGCAACTGCACGTCGGCGATGGTTTTAAAGGTGGCAAAAAGGGGGCCAAGCCCCCTTTTTGCGAACTAAGCAAACGCTAAGCGCGTTTTACTTAGCCTTCAGCAGCTTCTACAGCCGGGGCTTGCTCGACGAATTCGTCAGTGCCGCCGTTAGCGTTGGTGCGACCACGGATTACCGAGTCAGCCATTGCACCCATGTACAGCTGAATGGCGCGAATGGCGTCATCGTTGCCTGGGATGATGTAGTCAACGCCTTCCGGGCTGCTGTTGGTATCGACGATGCCGATAACTGGGATACCCAGCTTGTTGGCTTCGGTGATAGCAATGCGCTCGTGGTCAACGTCGATCACGAACAGAGCGTCTGGCAGACCGCCCATGTCCTTGATACCACCCAGGCTGCGATCCAGTTTTTCCAGATCACGGGTGCGCATCAGGGCTTCTTTCTTGGTCAGCTTGGTGAAAGTACCGTCCTGAGACTGAACTTCCAGATCACGCAGACGCTTGATCGAGGCGCGGATGGTTTTGTAGTTGGTCAGCATGCCGCCCAACCAGCGATGATCGACGTACGGCGAACCGCAACGTGCTGCTTCTTCAGCAACGATCTTGCCAGCAGAACGCTTGGTGCCCACGAACAGAATCTTGTTTTTGCCCGAAGCCAGCTTCTCAACGAAGGACAGCGCTTCGTTGAACATTGGCAGGGTTTTTTCAAGGTTGATGATGTGGATCTTGTTGCGCGCGCCGAAAATGTATTTGCCCATTTTCGGGTTCCAGTAACGGGTCTGGTGACCGAAGTGCACACCGGCCTTCAGCATATCGCGCATATTGACTTGGGACATGATAGTTCCTTGATAAGTCGGGTTAGGCCTCCACGTATCCCGATCTCCAACCCGGCGAACTTGTCGCAAGGCACCCAGGAAACCGTGTCGATACGTGTGTGGGTTTAAGCTTTAGGGCACACAGCCCGTAAAGCGGCGCGTTTTATACCATAAAAGTCGGGGGCAAGCTACTCGCAGACAGCAACATATGCAGCCGACTCAGCTGCGGGTTTTTACGTGACGCTTATGACCGGCGACTTGTAGCTGTTAAGATGACGCCCTTTCTGTTCGCGTTCGAGAGCCGCACATGACCGTCACCATCAAAACGCCCGACGAAATCGAGAAAATGCGCATAGCCGGTCGCCTGGCTGCCGAAGTTCTGGAAATGATTGGCGAGCACGTCAAGCCCGGCGTCACCACCGAAGCGCTCGACCGTATTTGCCATGACTATATTGTCAACGTACAACAGGCCATCCCCGCGCCGCTCAATTACAAAGGTTTCCCCAAGTCGATCTGCACTTCGGTCAACCACGTGGTCTGCCACGGGATCCCGAATGACAAGCCACTGAAAGAAGGTGACGTGATCAACATCGATATCACCGTGATCAAAGATGGCTACCACGGCGATACCAGCAAGATGTTTATGGTCGGCAAAGTGCCAGAGTGGGCCGAACGCCTGGCCAAGATCACCCAGGAGTGCATGTATAAAGGTATCGAGCTGGTCAAACCCGGCACGCGCCTGGGCGATATCGGCGAAGTAATCCAGAAGCACGCCGAGAAGAACGGCTTCTCTGTGGTGCGCGAATACTGCGGCCACGGCATTGGTGCGGTGTTCCATGAAGAGCCGCAAGTGCTGCACTACGGCCGCGCCGGCACCGGCATGGAGCTGAAAGAAGGCATGACCTTCACCATTGAGCCGATGATCAACCAGGGCCGCGCGGAAACCCGCACCCTGGGTGACGGCTGGACCGCGATTACCAAGGACCGCAAGCTCTCAGCCCAGTGGGAGCACACCATTCTAGTGACCGCTGATGGCTACGAAATCTTCACCCTGCGCAGTGATGACACCATCGCCCGCACATCGGCCTGAGCCTCTCGCTGAGTCTGCTGTATAGATAGAAGGAAGGCCGCAATGCCGCAGGTAGATCCCGAGCTGTTCGACCGCGGCCAGTTCCAGGCGGAACTGGCCCTCAAGGCCAGCCCTATTGCGGCATTCAAGAAGGCCATCCGCCACGCCCGTGAAGTACTCGACGGGCGCTTTACCAGCGGCCGTGACGTACGTCGCCTGGTCGAGGACCGCGCCTGGTTTGTCGACCAGATCCTGCGCGAAGCCTGGGACCGTCTGTCCTGGAGTGAAGACGCCGATATCGCTCTGCTCGCCGTCGGCGGCTATGGCCGTGGCGAGCTGCACCCCTTCTCCGACATCGACCTGCTGATCCTCCTCGACAACGCCGACCACGAGACCTTCCGCGAGCCCATCGAGCGCTTCCTTACCCTGCTCTGGGACATCGGCCTGGAAGTCGGGCAAAGCGTGCGCAGCGTTGACGAGTGCGCCGAAGAGGCGCGCGCCGATCTGACAGTTATCACCAACTTGATGGAAAGCCGCACCATCGCCGGCCCCGAGCGCCTGCGCCAGCGCATGCAGGCGGTCACCAGCACCGAGCAGATGTGGCCGAGCAAGCAGTTCTTCCTGGCCAAACACAAAGAACAGCGCGCCCGTCACGGCAAATACAACGACACCGAATACAACCTGGAGCCTAACGTCAAAGGCTCACCTGGCGGCCTGCGCGATATCCAGACCATTCTTTGGGTCGCGCGCCGGCATTTCGGCACGCTGAACCTGCACGCCATGGTCGGCCAGGGCTTTTTGTTGGAAAGCGAATACGCCCTGCTCGCCTCCAGCCAGGAATTCCTCTGGAAGGTGCGTTACGCCCTGCATATGCTCGCCGGCCGCGCCGAAGACCGCCTGCTGTTCGATCACCAAAGCCGGGTTGCCGCCCTGCTCGGCTATGAAGACAGCGACAGCAAGCGTGCCATCGAACGCTTTATGCAGAAGTACTACCGCGTGGTGATGGCGATTGCCGAGCTCAGCGACCTGATCGTCCAGCACTTTGAAGAGCAGATCCTCAACGCTGGCGAAATCGGCCAGGCCACGCCGCTTAACAGTCGTTTCCTGCTGCGTGATGGCTATATCGAAGTCGCGCACCCCAATGTGTTCAAACGTACGCCGTTCGCCATCATGGAAATCTTCGTGCTGATGGCGCAGCACCCGGATATCAAAGGCGTGTGCGCCAACAGCATTCGCCTGCTGCGCGAACACCGTCACCTGATCGACGACGATTTCCGCCGCGACATCCGCAACACCAGTCTGTTTGTCGAGCTATTCAAAAGCCCGCAAGGCATTCACCGCAACCTGCGGCGGATGAACCGTTACGGCATCCTCGGCCTGTATCTGCCGGAGTTCGGCCATATCGTCGGACAGATGCAGCACGACCTGTTCCACATCTATACGGTCGATGCGCACACGCTGAACCTGATCAAGCACCTGCGTAAGTTCAAGTGGACCGAGCTCGCGGAAAAATTCCCCCTGGCCAGCAAGCTGATCGACAAGCTGCCCAAGCCCGAGCTGATCTACATGGCCGGGCTGTACCACGACATCGGCAAAGGCCGTGGCGGCGACCATTCGGAACTCGGCGCAGTGGATGCCGAAGCCTTCTGCGTGCGCCACCAGCTGCCCAACTGGGACTCCAAGTTGATCGTCTGGCTGGTGCAGCACCACCTGGTAATGTCCACCACCGCACAGCGCAAAGACTTGTCTGACCCGCAGGTAATTTTCGATTTCGCCCGCCTGGTCGGCGACCAGACCCGCCTGGATTACCTCTATGTGCTGACCGTGGCCGACATCAACGCCACCAACCCCAGCTTGTGGAACTCCTGGCGCGCCAGCCTGCTGCGCCAGCTGTATACCGAGACCAAGCGTGCACTGCGCCGCGGCCTGGAAAACCCGCTGGACCGCGAAGAGCAGATTCGCCTGACCCAAATTGCTGCGCTGGACATCCTGGTGCGCGGCGGCACCGACCCAGATGACGCCGAGCAACTCTGGTCGCAACTGGGTGACGACTACTTCCTGCGCCACACGGCATCTGACGTGGCCTGGCACAGCGAAGCGATCCTGCAGCACGCCAACAACAGCGATCCGCTGGTGCTGATCAAGGAAACCACTCAACGCGAGTTCGAGGGCGGCACGCAGATATTCATCTACGCCCAGGATCAGCACGACTTCTTCGCCGTGACCGTGGCCGCTATGGCCCAGCTCAACCTGAACATCCATGACGCGCGGATTCTCACCTCCACCAGCCAGTTCACCCTCGATACCTACATCGTGCTCGAAGGCGAAGGCGGCTCGATTGGCGAGAACCCGGCGCGAATCAAAGAGATTCGCCAGGGCCTAATCGACACCCTGAAAAATCCAGACGACTACCCGAACATCATTCAGCGCCGCGTACCGCGCCAGCTCAAGCACTTTGCTTTTGCGCCGCAGGTAACCATCCATAACGATGCACACCGACCAGTGACCATCCTCGAAGTCACTGCCCCCGACCGTCCCGGCTTGCTGGCACGGATCGGGCGAATCTTCCTCGACTTCGACCTGTCGCTGCAGAACGCCAAGATCGCCACACTGGGCGAGCGGGTGGAAGACGTGTTCTTCGTCACCGATGCGCATAACCAGCCGCTGTCCGACCCCGAGCTGTGCATGCGCCTGCAGGAAACCATGGTTGCGCAACTGTCCGATGCGCCAGGCACGCAGGCCGAACCAAGCCGAATCGTTATTTAAAGCCCCTTATTACCCTTGAGCCGCCCACCATCCTCGATGCGGGCGCTGGCAGACCTCAGGAAGCAACAATGAACGACGCGTTAAACCAGCTGCAGCCCTACCCGTTTGAAAAGCTCCGCGCACTGCTAGGCAGCGTGCAGGTAACCGCTGGCAAAAGCCCGATTGCCCTGTCGATTGGTGAGCCCAAGCACCGTTCGCCGGAGTTTGTCGCCGAGGCGTTGCGCGCTAACCTTGATCAGCTTGCGGTCTACCCGACCACCCTGGGCATCCCGGCCCTGCGGGAAGCCATCGCCAACTGGTGCGGCCAACGCTTTGGTCTGCCGGCCGGCGTGCTTGACCCAGCGCGCCATGTGCTGCCGGTCAATGGCACCCGCGAAGCACTGTTCGCCTTTACCCAGGCCGTGGTCAAACGCGATGTCGATGGCCTGGTCGTCAGCCCCAATCCCTTCTATCAGATCTACGAAGGCGCAGCTTTCCTCGCCGGCGCGCAGCCGCACTACCTGCCCTGTTTGGAAGAGCACGGCTTCAATCCGGATTTCGACGCCGTCAGCGATGAAATCTGGCAGCGTTGTCAGATTCTTTTCCTCTGCTCGCCGGGCAACCCGACTGGCGCACTGATTCCGCTACTGACGCTGAAGAGGCTGATCGCCCTGGCCGACAAGTTCGATTTCGTGATCACTGCGGATGAGTGTTACAGCGAACTGTATTTTGATGAAGGCAACCCGCCGGCCGGCCTGCTGAGCGCCTGCGCCGAACTGGGCCGTAGTGATTTCAAACGCTGCGTGGTGTTCCACAGTCTGTCCAAGCGCTCCAACCTGCCAGGCCTGCGCTCGGGCTTTGTCGCTGGCGACGCCGACATTCTGAAATCATTCCTGCTGTACCGTACCTACCACGGCTGCGCCATGCCGGTACAAACCCAGCTGGCCAGCATTGCCGCCTGGAACGACGAAGCCCACGTCAAAGCCAACCGCGATCTATATCGCGAGAAGTTTGACGCGGTGCTGGCAATTCTCGATGGCGTACTGGATGTACAGCGCCCGGATGGCGGCTTTTACCTGTGGGCAAAAACCCCGATAGACGATGAAACATTTACCCGCGAGCTGTTTGCCCGCGAGCATGTCACTGTGGTACCCGGCTCGTACCTGTCGCGCGCAGTGGACGGCCACAACCCAGGCGCAGGCCGCGTGCGCATGGCCCTGGTCGCACCGCTGGCCGAGTGTGTGGCAGCAGCCGAACGTATCCGCGATTTTGTGAAGAGCCTCTGATGAGTAAGACCCTGTTTGGCATAAAAGCCTGCGACACCATGAAAAAAGCCCGCACCTGGCTCGACGAGCACGGGGTAAGCTACGCCTTTCATGATTACAAAGCCTGCGGCATTGACCGTGGCAACCTGGAAAAGTGGTGCAATGAGCATGGTTGGGAAACCATCCTGAACCGTGCAGGCACCACCTTCCGCAAGCTGGACGAGGCGCAGAAAAGCGACCTCGATCAGCACAAGGCGATCGAACTGATGCTCGCCCAACCGTCGATGATCAAACGCCCGGTGCTGGATCTCGGCAACAAGACCCTGGTTGGCTTCAAAGCCGACCGTTATGCCGCCGAACTGGTTTGAACCCGTCGGCCCACACGAATTTGCGGTAAGGAAAACAGCATGAGCACAACCCTCTTCAGCCTGGCTTTCGGCGTTGGCACCCAGAACCGTCAGAGCAACTGGCTGGAAGTCTTCTACGCCCAGCCACTGCTCAACCCGGCCAGTGAACTGGTCGCCAAAGTAATCGAGAAAATCGATTACCAGGGCGGCAACCACGCCATCATGATTAGCAACAACCAGGCCGGTGACCTGGCCGAAGCCTTGAAAAATGTCGATGCCGCACAATCTGCCCTGCTCACGCGCCTGGCCGAGAGTCAGAAGCCGCTGGTAGTCACTCTGATCGCCGAAGACAGCGTACTGACCAGCACCCCTGAGGCCTACCTCAAGCTGCACCTGCTGTCGCATCGCCTGGTTAAGCCGCACGGTTTGAACCTCACGGGGATCTTCCCACTACTGCCCAACGTGGCCTGGACCAGCCAGGGTGCAATCGACCTTCTGGAGCTGGCCGAGCGCCAACTGGAAGCCCGCCTGAAGGGCGAGCTGCTGGAAGTGTTCTCGGTGGACAAGTTCCCGAAAATGACCGACTACGTGGTACCGGCTGGCGTGCGTATTGCTGACAGCGCCCGTATCCGTCTGGGCGCCTATGTGGGCGAAGGCACCACCGTGATGCACGAAGGCTTCGTTAACTTCAATGCCGGTACCGCCGGCCCAGGCATGATCGAAGGCCGCGTGTCTGCGGGCGTATTCGTCGGCAAGGGCTCGGACCTCGGCGGCGGCTGCTCGACCATGGGCACCCTGTCCGGTGGCGGCAATATCGTGATTTCCGTCGGCGAAGGCTGCCTGATCGGCGCCAATGCCGGTATCGGCATTCCGCTGGGCGATCGCAACACCGTGGAATCCGGCCTGTACATCACCGCAGGTACCAAGGTGGCGCTGCTCGATTCGGACAACCAACTGGTCAAGGTACTCAAAGCCCGTGACCTGGCGGGTCAGCCGGACCTGCTGTTCCGCCGTAACTCGCAAACCGGTGCCGTGGAGTGCAAAACCCACAAATCGGCTATCGAGTTGAACGAAGCCCTGCACGCGCACAACTAAAAAGTTGGTTTAGCGCGGCTGCGCTCGCCCATACTGCGTTGCACTAAGGCTCGAACGCTCATTTACACCAGTGAACTCCGCGTCCTCGCCTTATTGCGCCTTGCCTGGGCTTCGCTCGCAACGCGCTAAACCCAACTTTTAGTCGCCAGATAATCTCTGGAAAATCCATGTCACTGACTTCCCCCTGGCGCGCTGACTTCCCTGGTATCCAGGCCCTTGCGGCCGAAGGCCAGAACTATCTGGACAGCGCCGCCACTGCGCAAAAACCCCAGACCATGCTCGATGCCCTGCTCGGATATTACGCCGGTGGCGCAGCCAATGTGCATCGCGCTCAGCATCTACCGGGCGAGCGCGCCACCCGCGCCTTCGAAGCCACCCGGGAAAAGGCTGCACGCTGGCTTAATGCGCCCGCTGCGCAGCAGATCCTCTTTACCCGCAGCGCCACCGAGGCGTTCAACCTGCTGGCTTATGGCCTGGAACAGCAGTTTCAGCCGGGCGATGAAATCGTCATTAGCGCCCTAGAACATCACGCCAACCTATTGCCCTGGCAACAACTGGCGCTGCGTCGGCAGCTCAAGCTGGTGGTGCTGCCGCTGGATAACCACGGCCTGATCGATCTTGCGCACGCCGCTCAGCTGATAGGCCCGCGCACTCGCCTGCTGGCGGTCAGTCAGTTGTCCAACGTGCTTGGTTGCTGGCAGCCGCTGGAGCCGTTACTGGCCCTTGCACAGGCGCAGGGCGCGCTGACCCTGGTCGATGGCAGCCAAGGTGTGGTACATGGCCGCCAGGATATGCAAGCGCTGGGCTGCGATTTCTATATCTGCTCCAGTCACAAGCTCTATGGCCCGGACGGTGTAGGCCTGCTCTATGGCCGCCCGCAGGCCCTGGAACAGCTGGCGCATTGGCAGTTTGGCGGCGAGATGCTGCTGCACACCGACTACTACAACGCCAGCTTTCGCCCTGCGCCATTAGGCTTTGAGGCCGGTACGCCGCCAATTGCCTCGGTGATCGCCTTAGGCGCCAGTCTGGATTACCTGAGCAACCTCGACGCCAATGCCGTCAGCAGCCATGAAGCGGCCCTGCATAGCCAGCTGATCACTGGGCTGCAGCAGCGCCAGGGCCTGAGCTTGCTCGGCACACCGACTGTCGCCTTGGCCAGCTTTGTGGTCGGGGGGGTGCACCACGCTGACCTTGCTCACCTGCTGACCGAACAAGGCATCGCCGTGCGCGCCGGCCATCACTGCGCCATGCCGCTGCTGCAGGGCCTAGGCCTGAGCGGAGCGATTCGCGTGTCTCTGGGGTTGTATAACGACGCCAGTGACCTGCAGCGTTTTTTCAACGCACTGGATCAGGCCCTGGAGCTGTTGCAGTGAACCTACCCGCCAGCGCCCAGACTGCGCTGCAAGCCTTTAGCGCCTGCCCCAGCTGGGAACAGCGCGCACGCTTGTTAATGCAATGGGGCGACCAGCTTGCCCCGCTCAGCGACGACGAACGTTGTGAAGCCAACCGAGTACAGGGTTGTGAAAGTCAGGTGTGGCTAGTGGGCGAGTGCAACGGCGCACACTGGCAGTTTCGCGCCAGCAGTGATGCACGCCTGTTGCGTGGCCTGCTTGCGCTGCTGCTGGCACGGGTCAATGGCCTGGCACAGACCGAACTGGCACAGCTGGATCTGCCGGACTGGTTTACCCAGCTTGGCCTCGCCCGCCACCTGTCGCCCTCACGCAGCAATGGCCTGCAGGCTGTGCTGACGCGGATGCAGCAAGTGCTGGATGCAGGCGATTAAGGTGCCGCGCGCCACTGATCGGCATTCCCGGAATACAAGGCCTGCTGCAAACGCTCCAACTCACCGCTCTCGGCCAAGCGGCGCAAACCGGCATTGAATACCTTACGCAACTGATCGGCCTGGGCATCACCTTTGCGAAACAACAGGTGCAGCGGTTCGGTATTCAATACACGCGGATGATAGGTGATTGCAGCCCGCGCTTCGGGGGTAAACATCCGCCGCAGCATGGCATAGCCCACCGCCCGATCCTGCGGATGAAAATCCACGCGCCCCAACTCCAGCAGGCGAAAGCCGGTGTCTTCCTTGCCGCTTTGCTGCACCTGCAACTGCCCGCCCTGCACCGCCGCATCGAACTGCGGACCATAGGAGTAACCAAGGGTGGTGGCGATGCTGAACGCCTTGAGGTCTTCGATACGCGCCCAGTTCAACTGCCGGTCGGTACGCTGAAACAGCACAATTTCGCCCTGCACCACGGGATCACTGCATTCACTGATGCGACGCCGCGAGGCTGAACAGGAATACGGCATTACCGCATCCAGACCGCCCTGCTCGAGCATCAGCAGGTTGCGGTCCCAGGGGTAATAGACGAACTCGACCTGATAACCCGCCGCCTTGAAGATGTCGCGCACCAGCCGCGACAAGGCGCCGCCATCCTCGCGCTGCTGATCGACATAGGGCACCCAGTCACCGGTGCCAATCCGCACAACCGGGTGAGCCTGAACACTCAGACAGGCAAAAAACGCTGCAAACAGCAGTGCAAATCGCGGGATATGACGCAACACATGACGCAGCAGGGACAACACAGCACACCTCAATAACGCGAGAAACAGCAAATCCCTGCTGAACAGCGACCGTAACCAGTCGTTTTTACAGATTAGTCAACACGCGCGGCTATGCATCAGGCGAGCGCGACCGCTCCGCCGGTCGGCGCGTACCGGCGACCAATTTATCGACGATGCGCGCCGCGGCGACCATGCCGAACGTCGCGGTCACCATCATCACCGCGCCAAAACCGCCGGCGCAGTCGAGCTTGACCCCTTCGCCGACAAAGCCCTTGTACTGACACACCGTGCCATCGGGTTTGGGATAGCGCAGCTGCTCGCTGGAGTACACGCACGGCACGCTGTAATTACGCCCCGGAGTACGCGAGAAACCATAATCGCGGCGCAGGGTGGAGCGCACCTTTGAGGCCAGCGGATCGTTCCAGGTTTTGTTCAGGTCACCGACCTGAATCTGCGTCGGGTCAATCTGCCCACCCGCACCGCCGGTGGTAATCACCTGAATCTTGCGCCGCTTGCACCAGGAAATCAGCGCGGCCTTGGCGTTGACGCTGTCGATGCAGTCGATCACCGCATCGAGCTGCTCTGTGATGTACTCGGCCATGGTCTCGCGGGTGACGAAATCCGCCACTGCATGTACTACGCAGCCCGGATTGATTGCACGAATGCGCGCGGCCATCACCTCGACCTTGGGCTGGCCGACTGTGCTGTCCAGCGCATGCAGCTGGCGGTTACTGTTGCTGACACAGACATCATCCAGGTCGAACAAGGAAATCTCGCCCACCCCGGAGCGTGCCAGCGCCTCAGCCGCCCAGGAACCCACACCGCCAATGCCGACCACCGCCACATGCGCAGCCGCCAGCCGCTCGGCGCCCTGACGACCATACAGGCGGGCGATCCCGGCAAAGCGTTGTTCATCCACAGGCATTCTTCTCTCTCGCAAGCCACAAGCGGCGCGCATTATAGGTAGCTGGCGAGCTGCACCCAAGCATTGTCTTGGTCGCGACCTCGTTAACCGATGAACAGCAGTAGCACATAGCCACTAGCGGAACCTTCAAGGCCGTCTATCGTCCTATCAATATGCCGCCCCACCCCGCTATACAGCCCAATGGCGGCGGCGTAGCATGCGCCACCCGACGCTCGTCGCTTTTTTGCCCCTTCGCTGGACCTGCTCCCTATGCCTTCGCGTAAGTTTGGACTGAACCTGGTCATGTTCCTGGCAATTGCCGCCGTGTTTACCGGTATCTGGGCGCTGTACAACCGCCCGTTAACGGCGCCGGACTGGCCGGAACAGATCTCTGGGTATTCCTTCTCGCCCTTCCGCGCCGGGCAGAACCCGCAACAGGACACTTATCCCAGCGATGAGCAGATGCGTGCCGACCTGGAACTGCTGAGCACGCAGACCGACAACATCCGCACCTACTCGGTAGACGGCCCACTGGGCACTATCCCCTTGCTGGCCGAAGAGTTCGGCCTGCGCGTGACCCTGGGCATCTGGATCAGCCCGGACCTGGAACGCAACGAACGGGAAATCACCAAGGCCATCGAAATTGCCAACAATTCACGCAGCGTGGTGCGCGTGGTGGTCGGCAACGAAGCGCTGTTCCGCAGTGAAGTGACGCCAGAGAACCTGATTGCCTATATCGACCGCGTGCGCGCGGCGGTCAAGGTGCCGGTAACCACCTCCGAGCAATGGCACATCTGGCAGGAATACCCGGAACTGGCGCAGCACACCGACCTGATCGCGGCCCACGTGCTGCCCTACTGGGAATTCGTGCCGATGGAGGATGCCACCGACTTCGTCCTCGAACGCGCCAAGGACCTGAAAAAACTCTTTCCGAAAAAACCTCTGCTGCTCTCCGAAGTCGGCTGGCCGAGCAACGGCCGCATGCGCGGCGGCGCCGATGCCTCACAAGCCGATCAGGCGATCTACCTGCGCACCCTGGTCAATGCGCTGAACGCCAAGGGCTATAACTACTTCGTGATCGAAGCCTTCGACCAACCGTGGAAGGCCAGCGATGAAGGCTCGGTCGGTGCTTACTGGGGCGTCTACAACCTCGACCGCCAGGCCAAGTTCGCCTTCGAAGGGCCGGTAGTGGCGATTCCGCAGTGGCGTTTGCTGGCTATCGGCTCCGTGGTACTGGCATTGCTCAGCCTGGCGCTGATGCTGATCGACGGCAGCGCCCTGCGCCAGCGCGGCCGTACGTTCCTGACCATTGTTGCCTTCGCCGGCGGCTCGGCCCTGGTGTGGATCGGCTACGACTACAGCCAGCAATACAGCACCTGGTTCAGCACCCTGGTCGGCCTGCTGCTGGGTATCGGTGCCTTCGGCGTATTTATCGTGCTGCTCACCGAAGCCCATGAACTGGCCGAAACAGCCTGGACCCGCGCGCGCCGCCGGCCCTTCCAGCCAGTCGTCGCCGACAACGCCTACCGACCCAAGGTGTCAGTCCACGTACCCTGCTACAACGAGCCACCGGAGATGGTCAAACAGACCCTCGACGCCCTGGCCGCGCTGGATTACCCGGATTACGAAGTCATCATCATCGACAACAATACCAAGGACCCGGCCGTGTGGGAGCCGGTAGAGGCCTACTGCAAAGTACTGGGCCCGCGTTTCCGCTTCTTCCACGTCGCACCGATTGCCGGCTTCAAGGGCGGCGCGCTGAACTACATCCTGCCGCACACCGCAGCGGATGCCGAAGTGGTGGCGGTGATCGACGCCGATTACTGCGTCGACAAGAACTGGCTCAAATACATGGTGCCGCACTTCAGTGACCCGCAGATCGCTGTGGTGCAGTCGCCGCAGGATTACCGCGACGGCAACGAAAACATCTTCAAGAAGCTTTGCTACGCCGAATACAAGGGCTTCTTCCATATCGGCATGGTCACCCGCAACGACCGCAACGCGATCATCCAGCATGGCACCATGACCATGATCCGCCGCACCGTGATGGACGAGTTAAAGTGGGCCGACTGGACCATCTGTGAAGATGCCGAGCTGGGCCTGCGGGTGTTCGAGAAAGGCTACTCCGCCGCCTATGCCAACCAGAGCTTCGGCCAGGGGCTGATGCCGGACACCTTTATCGACTACAAGAAGCAGCGCTTTCGCTGGGCCTACGGCGCCATTCAGATCATGAAGGGCCACGCGCGCAGCCTGTTCCTCGGCAAGAACTCCGAACTGAAAACCGGCCAGCGCTACCACTTCGTCGCGGGTTGGCTGCCATGGATCGCCGATGGCCTGAATATCTTCTTCACCGCCGGCGCGCTGCTCTGGTCGGCGGCGATGATCATCGTGCCGCAGCGGGTCGACCCGCCACTGATGATCTTCGCCATCCCGCCACTGGCGCTGTTCTTCTTCAAGCTGGGCAAGATCCTGTTCCTCTACCGCAAGGCCATGGGCGTCGATCTGGTGCGTTCATTCCAAGCGGCTCTGGCAGGCCTCGCGCTGTCGCACACGATTGCCAAGGCGGTGCTCTACGGCACCTTTACCAAGACCATCCCGTTCTTCCGAACACCGAAGATGGCCAGCAACCACGGCATCTTGGTGGCCCTGGCAGAGGCGCGTGAAGAAGTCTTTATCATGCTGCTGCTGTGGGGTTCGGCCATCGGTATCAGCGTCGTTCAGGGCCTGCCCAGCGCCGACGTAAAGTTCTGGGTGGCCATGCTCCTGGTGCAGTCGTTGCCCTACCTGGCAGCGCTGATCATGGCTCTGCTGTCGTCGTTGCCGGCGCCGCAGGCAAGTCCGCAGGAAACTGTCGCTGCCGGCTGATCAGAGGCGGGCTTGAATGCCAGACGGCGGCCAATGGCCGCCGTTTTGCTTTAAGATGGCGGCCTTTCCGCTTGATGCCGCCTTGGAGCCGCAATGACCGCCAACGCCACGCCCCTCTCTCCGACGCTGGAGCTTGCCTGCGAGCTGATTCGTCGCCCGTCCGTTACGCCGCTCGATGAAGGCTGCCAGGAACAGATGACGCGCCGCCTTGCCGCCTGCGGTTTCACTATCGAGCCGATGCGGATCGAGGAAGTGGACAACTTCTGGGCCAGCCACGGTAGCCAAGAGGGCCCCGTACTGTGCTTTGCCGGACACACCGATGTGGTGCCAACCGGCCCGGTACAGAAGTGGCAGCATCAGCCATTCAATGCCCTGATCGACGAAGACGGCATGCTCTGTGGCCGTGGCGCGGCGGACATGAAAGGCAGCCTGGCGTCGATGATCATCGCCGTTGAACGCTTTGTCGCCGAATACCCGGACCATAAGGGCCGTATCGCCTTTCTGATCACCAGCGACGAAGAAGGCCCGGCGCACAACGGCACCAAGGCCGTGGTTGAACGCCTGCGCGCACGTAATGAACGCCTGGACTGGTGCATCGTTGGCGAGCCGTCGAGTACCACCCTGGTTGGTGACGTGGTGAAAAACGGCCGCCGTGGCTCGCTCGGTTGCACCCTCACTGTGCGCGGCAAGCAAGGCCACGTGGCCTACCCGCACCTGGCCCGTAACCCGATTCACCTGGCTGCACCCGCGCTGGCCGAACTGGCTGCCGAACACTGGGACGAAGGCAATGCGTTCTTCCCGCCGACCAGCTTCCAGGTATCCAATCTGAATGCTGGCACCGGGGCGACCAACGTGATCCCTGGTGAACTGACGGCGATCTTCAACTTTCGCTTCTCCACCGAATCCACAGTGGAAGGCTTGCAGCAGCGGGTTGTAGCGATTCTCGACAAACACGGCCTGGACTATCACCTGGACTGGGCGTTGTCGGGCATGCCATTTCTCACCGAACCCGGCGCCCTGCTTGACGGCGTTGCCGCCAGCATCAAAGCAGTAACCGGCCGTGACACCAAGCCATCGACCAGCGGCGGCACCTCCGATGGTCGGTTTATTGCCACCCTCGGCACCCAGGTGGTCGAGCTCGGCCCGGTCAACGCCACGATTCACCAGGTCGACGAGCGCGTACTGGCCAGTGATCTGGATGTGCTCACCGAAATCTATTATCAAACCCTGGTGAACCTGCTCGCATGAGCCTGACCTGCCCTATCTGCCAAGGTGCACTGAGCCTGGTTGAAAATGGCGTGGCCTGCCCGGCCAACCATCGTTTCGACCGTGCACGCCAGGGCTACCTGAACCTGTTGCCAGTGCAGCATAAAAACAGCCGCGACCCTGGCGACAATGCCGCCATGGTCGAAGCACGCCGGCGCTTCCTCGACGGCGGCCATTACGCACCATTGGCCAAGCGCCTGGCAGAGCTAGCAGCGAGCTATAACCCGAGCCGCTGGCTGGATATCGGTTGCGGCGAGGGCTACTACACCACGCAGCTTGCAGATGCCCTACCGCAAGCCGACGGCTACGCCCTGGACATCTCCCGCGAGGCGGTCAAGCGCGCCTGCAAACGTTCGCCCCAGCTGACCTGCCTGGTGGCGAGCATGGCCCGCGTACCGCTGAGTGATGCCAGCTGCCAGCTGCTCGCCAGTGTTTTCAGCCCGCTAGACTGGCAGGAAGCCAAACGCCTGCTCACCCCCGGCGGTGGCCTGCTGCGCATGGGCCCGACCCGCGAACACCTGATGCAGCTACGACAGAAGCTGTATGACGAAGTGCGTGACTACGATGATCAGAAACACCTGGAGCTGATCCCCGAAGGCATGCGCCTGGCCCACAGCGAAACCCTGACGTTCAACCTGCAATTGGATAGCAGTGAAGCCCGCGCCGACCTGCTGGCTATGACCCCACACGGCTGGCGCGCCAGTGCCGAACGCCGTGCGGCAGTCATTGCCGAACCGTGTGAAGTGACCGTTGCCATCCGCTACGACTGGATCGAGAAGCTATGACCATGCGCCAACCGGATATCGAGATTTACCTGAAAGACGCCGACCACAACGCTATCGGTGAGTGGCTGAGCAGCGCACTGGGCAGCTGCACGCCCTGGCAGCAGAAAGGCCAGACCTACAAATGCATGGCCGGCAACGTACCCATCACCTGGCTGCCCAAGGCAGTCGGCAAATGGCACAGCCTGTTCCTGGAAAGCGACGCCACCCCATGGGCCGATGACCTGGCTTGTGCTCAGGCCGCCTTCGCTGCGCTGAATGTCGAAGTACGCTGCGCACCGGGCGGCTGGCAGGAAGAAGAAAGTGACGAGCAAGCCGACCGCTGGATGCGCATCAGCGCCGATGGCGTTGAGGAAATTACCTGGCGCACCGCTTAACCGACCGCCGAAAACTACTGTACTCGGCTATTCAGCGCTGGAAGCAGCCTCAAAATGCTCATGTACAGACGTACACTCCGCTTTTTCGGCTACTTCCGCCTTGCCTAGCCATCGCTCGCTACGTTTTCAACGACCGGTTTATAGACGAGCATAAAAAACCCCGCCTAGGCGGGGTTTTGTTTAACCGGACGTTTACTTCTTGCCCAGTTTCTTCAACTCTTCATCACGCAGCTCGCGGCGCAAGATCTTGCCTACGTTGGTAGTCGGCAGCACATCGCGGAACTCGACAGCTTTCGGCACCTTGTAACCGGTGACGTTGGCACGCATGTGCTCCATGACCTGCTCTTTGCTCAGGGTTTCACCCGGCTTGACCACCACGAATATCTTGATCGCCTCGCCCGACTTCTCATCCGGCACACCAATCGCGGCGCATTGCAGCACGCCTGGCAGCGTGGCCAGCACGTCTTCCAGCTCGTTCGGATAGACGTTGAAGCCGGACACCAGAATCATGTCTTTCTTGCGGTCGACGATGCGCATGTAACCGTCTTCCTGGATCACCGCAATATCACCGGTCTTCAACCAGCCTTCGGCGTCGAGGATTTCGTCGGTGGCCTCCTGGCGCTGCCAGTAGCCCTTCATCACCTGCGGACCTTTCACACACAGCTCACCAATCGACCCCAGCGGCTGCTCGACACCTTCATCGTCGATCACCTTGCACACTGTCGAGGGAACCGGGATGCCAATGGTACCGATCTGGATATTGCTGAACGGGTTAACCGAGGCCACAGGGCTGGTTTCGGTCATACCGAAGCCTTCGCAGATCGAACAACCCGTGACCTGCTTCCAGCGCTCGGCGGTCGCCAGCTGCAGAGCCATACCACCGGAGAAGGTGGCCTTCAGGGTGGAGAAGTCCAGCTTGCGGAAGTCCTCGTTGTTGCACAGGGCAACGAACAAGGTGTTAAGACCGACAAAACCGGTGAACTTGTACTTGGCCAGGTCCTTGGTCATGGCTGGCAGATCACGCGGGTTGGTGATCAGCACGTTGTGCCCACCAATCAGCATCATCGCCATGCAATGGAAGGTGAATGCGTAGATGTGATACAGCGGCAACGGCGCGATCAGCACTTCACTGCCTTCGCTCATTTCCGCGCCCATCAGCGCTTTGACCTGCAGCATGTTGGCGATCAGGTTGCGATGGGTCAGCATCGCGCCCTTGGCCACGCCGGTGGTGCCACCGGTGTATTGCAGCACGGCGATATCGCCATTGTTCGGCGCGGCGTCCTTGGACGCCTGATCGCGGCCCTTGGCCATGGCGGCAGTGAACTTGACGGCGTTCGGCAGGCTATAGGCCGGCACCATTTTCTTCACGTGCTTAACCACGCTGTTAACCAGCAGGCGCTTGAGTGGCGACAGCATGTCACCGACTTCAGTGATGATGACCGTCTTGATTGCGGTTTTCGGCAGTACTTGCTCAACCAAATGAGCCATGTTGGCCAGGCTGACCAGGGCCTTGGCACCGGAGTCATTGAATTGGTGTTCCAGTTCGCGGGCGGTGTACAGCGGGTTGGTGTTGACCACCACCAAGCCGGCACGCAGGGCACCAAAGACCACTACTGGATACTGCAGCACGTTAGGCAGTTGCACGGCGATGCGGTCGCCGGGCTGCAGATCAGTGTTTTGCTGTAGGTAGGCGGCAAAGTTGCCGGACAACTCGTACAGCTCACCGTAGGTAATGGTTTTACCCATGTTGCTGAAAGCTGGCTTGTCGGCGAAACGTTGGCAGGACTCTTTCAGTACCGCCTGGATGTTCGGGTACTGGTCAGGATTGATTTCGGCAGCAATCCCAACGGGATACTTATCCTTCCAAAAGTTTTCGGTCATGGAAGCCCACTCCTCAGCAACAGCTTGATCTTCACCGCGCGTAGACGGTTGTTTATTGTAGATTTGCGTGTTTTCTGCGACTTGAACGGCAAAAAAATTGCCGGGAGCAATTTTTGACGTCGCACAGCGACGGCCTGAAAGGATGGTCACTATGGATGGCGGATCACAAAAAAGCCGCCCGAGAGTAGCAGCTTTGCCAAACAGCGACTAGCACCAATAAGCGCCGCAGCAGTCACAAAAGTGACCCGCGCTAACAATCTGGTCACCTTCGTGATTTCGCTGAAAGTAGCGGGCTATAGGCGTTGCGTAGGGCTTGCAGAGACTTCAGCGCAGCCGCAGTTGGTCTGCGGCATGCGCTGAAACAGTCACGGTCTTCAATCGATCAGGCGATATCGCGCAGCTCGCGACGCAGGATCTTGCCGACGGGGGTCATTGGCAGCGAATCACGGAAGACAATCTGCTTGGGCACCTTGTAGCCGGTGAAGTTTTCCTTGCAGTAGGCCTTCAGCTCATCGGCGCTGAGGCTGCTGTCGCGGGCCACGACGAACAGCTTGACCACTTCCCCGGACTTCTCGTCTGGCACGCCGATGGCCGCGCAGCTGGCGACTTTCGGGTGGGCCATGACCACATCTTCGATCTCGTTGGGGTACACGTTGAAACCGGAGACGATGATCATGTCCTTTTTGCGGTCGACAATACGCACGAAACCATCTGGGTCGATCACCGCCACGTCACCACTCTTGAACCAGCCCTCGGCGTCTAGCACCTCGGCGGTGGCTTCTTCGCGGTTCCAGTAGCCCTTCATCACTTGTGGGCCCTTGATGCACAGCTCGCCGCGCTCGCCCAGCGCTTGCTCAACGCCATCATCATCAATGACCTTGAACGCTGTGCCCGGCACCGGAATGCCTACCGTGCCCAGACGCGCCTGGTCGCCATAGGGATTGGTACTGGCCACCGGTGAGGTTTCGGTCAGGCCATAGCCTTCGGTCACGGGGCAGCCGGTCATCGCCTGCCAACGCTCAGCAGTGGCTTTGACCAGTGCTGTACCGCCTGAGTTAGTCAGCTTGAAATGAGAGAAGTCCAAGTTCTTGAACTCGGGGTTATCCATCAGCGCAACGAACAACGTGTTGAGCCCGAGCAATGCGGAGAACTGCCACTTGCCCAGCTCCTTGACGAAACCGGGGATATCACGCGGGTTGGTGATCAGCACGTTGTGGTTGCCATTGACCATCATGCACATGCAGTTCGCGGTAAACGCATAGATATGGTAGAGCGGCAGCGGCGCAATCATGATTTCCTGGCCCTGCTTCATCAGCGGGGTGCCATCGTTGCCCAGCTGCGACAGGCAGGCATCCACCTGCAGCATATTGGCCACCAGGTTGCCGTGGGTGAGCATCGCGCCCTTGGCCACGCCCGTAGTGCCGCCGGTGTATTGCAGCACTGCGATGTCTTCCTGGCCGACCTTGACCGGTTTCAGCGCGTTGCCATGACCCTGCTTGAGCACATCCTTGAACGACACCGCCTGCGGCAGGTGGTAGTCGGGCACCATCTTCTTGACCTTCTTCACCACGGTGTTGACCAGCCAGCCCTTGAGGCTTGGCAGCAGGTCGCCCATCTTGGCTTCGATCAGGTAGTCGATCTCGGTATCCGGCAGCACGTCCTGCACCAGCTTGCCGAACATGTTCAGGTACACCAGCGCGCGTACGCCGGCATCCTTGAACTGGTGACGCATCTCGCGGGCGGTGTACAACGGGTTGGTGTTGACCACAATCAGCCCGGCGCGCATGGCACCAAACACGGCAATCGGGTACTGCAGCACGTTGGGCATCTGCACGGCGATGCGGTCACCTGGTTGCAGGCCTGTGTGCTTTTGCAGGTAAGCGGCAAAGGCCGCCGAGAGCCGATCAAGCTCGGCATAGGTCAGGGTTACGCCCAGGTTGCTGAAAGCGGGCCGGTCAGCGAACTTCTTGCACGAGCGCTCGAACACCTCGATCACCGACTTGTAAGCACCCAGGTCGATGTCATTGGGGACGCCGGCCGGGCGTTTGTCGCTCCAGAAATCAGGCTGCATTATTTTTATCCTCTTGCCCTGAGATGGTCTGATCCGCGCTGCGGAGTTGGCTGGAAGTTAACAGCTAACGCCAAACAGGCAAATAGCCGGGCAGCTTCATTGACGCACTGAATCTTGCCGCTCTGTGTGGAACTATCCAGCTGCGCCACCTATAACCAATCTGCACCCTGCACTTGCGGCATACCATGCCTATCGTTCTATTCGCTGCGACACTGCTATTTCTCTTCGCGCAATTGGCGCAGGCCGAACCACAGCTGCGCATGGCTACCCTGGAATACCCGCCCTACAGCTCTGAACACCTGCCGGATGGCGGCAGCATTGTCGCCCTGACCCGCCGTGCCTTTGCCGTACGCGGCTATCCGGTGCAGATCGACTTTCTACCCTGGGCGCGCTGGCGCTGTGGCCCAAGGAGATCAATGAGGAAGGCCTACAGCCCTCACGCCCGCTGTTCTACAGCGAGCTGGGGTTGTTTATCCGCAACGACTACCCGCTGCAGTTCAGCCAACTACAGGAGCTGCGCGGCAAAACGCTGGGCATCCTGCGCGGTTATGGCTACCCCCAGCACCTTCTCGACGCAGGGCTGATACTCGAATACGCCGTGGACGACACCAGCAACCTGCGCAAACTCAATGCTCGGCGCTTCGACATGGTCCTGCTTGAGCGCATCGTCGGTAACCACCTGATCGCCAACGATGAGCAGCTACGCGGCAAGCTCAGCTGGCACGGCAATGTGCTGGAACGCATTCCGCTGCTGGTCGGCTTTGTCCCGGCCAAAGCCGGCGAGCCGGACTGGAGCGCAGTGTTTGAGCAGGGCCTGCGTGATCTGCACAGCAGCGGCGAATATATGCGGATACTGCGCAGCCATAACCCTTAAATTCGCGCGGACTTTGCGCCGCGCCGCGCGGGGTGCACAATGCGCAGCTTCTGCAGGCTTAAGGGATTCGCCATGCTCCACCAAGCGTTCTGGCTCAATAGCACCGATGCAGCGCCCCTCTTTGTCAACCGCTGGTACGCCGAACAGCCGCCGAAAGCGTTGCTGATGGTCGCTCACGGCATGGCCGAACACAGCGGACGCTATGCCCGCCTGGCTGAAGCGCTGGTGGCGCAGGGCTTTGAGCTATATGCACATGACCAGCGCGGGCATGGCAAGACGGCTGAACACGGCCTGCTCGGCCACTACGCCGACAGCAAAGGTTGGGAACTGGTGGTCAACGACCTGGCCAACCTCAACCACCATATGCGCCAGACTCACCCGCAAACCCCAATCTTTTTGCTCGGTCACAGCATGGGCAGCTACATCGCTCAGGCCTACCTGATGCAACGCAGCTGCAGCCTGCAGGGGGCGATTCTTTCTGGCTCCAACTACCAGCCTGTGGCGCTGTACCGCGTCGGCCAGCTGCTGGCGCGCTTCGAGCGCTGGCGACAAGGCCCGCAGGGGCGTAGCGCCCTGCTCGAATTTGCTTCGTTCGGTTCGTTCAACAAGACCTTCAAGCCCAATCGCACTGCCTTCGACTGGCTGAGCCGCGACCCACAGGAAGTCGATAAGTACATCAATGACCCGCTGTGCGGCTTCCGCTGCAGCAACCAGTTGTGGGTCGACCTGCTCGGCGGCCTGCAACAGATCACCCCACTGCACAGCCTGGCGCAGGTCGACAGCAGCCTGCCATTGCTGGTGATTGGCGGCGCCTGTGACCCGGTCAGTGACGGCCATCGTCAGCAAGACCTGGGCAATGCCCTGCAAGCTGCCGGCAACCCGCATGTGCAGGTAAAAATCTACCCGGACGCCCGTCATGAGCTGCTCAACGAAAGCAACCGCGACGAAGTGACCGCCTACATCATCGACTGGTTGCAACAAGCCCTTAGCCAACCGCGCCAGCGCCACCTCCAGAGCCAAGAGAGTCATCCATGAGCCAAAGCAGCAACACGCCCTACGACGTTCTTGAAGTAGGCCAGACCGCCAGCTACAGCAAAACCGTCAGCGAACGCGATATCCAGCTGTTTGCCGAGGTGTCCGGCGACCACAACCCGGTGCACCTGGATGCCGAATACGCCGCCACCACCATGTTCAAGGAGCGTATCGCCCACGGTATGTTCAGTGGCGCATTGATCAGCGCCGCCGTGGCCTGCGAACTGCCTGGCCCAGGCACCATCTACATCGGCCAGAGCATGCGCTTTACCGCACCGGTAAAACTCGGCGACACCCTGACTGTGCGCCTGGAAATTCTCGAAAAGCTGCCGAAATTCCGCGTACGCGTGGCCACTCGCGTGTTCAACCAGAACGATGAACTGGTGGTCGATGGCGAAGCAGAAATCCTCGCCCCGCGCAAAGCGCAGACCGTCGAGCTGACCAAGCTGCCGCCGATCACCATCGGCTAAGCTTGCGCCTTCAAGTCACCGCTGCCGACTGCGGCGGTGCACTGCCCTTCTACCTAATCGCGTCCGGGCAATCCGTTTCGGCGCTGCTGGAGATATTCATGTCCATGTACCAAACATCCATCCCAGTCTTCACCCGTCAGCTCAACAACCTGTCGACCATCCTCGGCATCGCCGCCGCCTACGCCGAAGAGAAGAAGATCGAGCAGAGCGTATTTCTCAACGCGCGCCTGGCTCCCGATATGTTCCCGCTGAGCCGTCAGGTGCAGATCGCCTGTGATGGCGCCAAGGCCGGCGCGGCACTGCTCGCGGAGGTGGAAGCACCGAGCCACGCCGACGACGAAACCAGCTTTGCCGAACTGCAAGCACGTATCGCCAAGACCTTGAGCTTTCTCGCCAGCCTAAATGCTGCGCAGATCGACGGCAGCGAGGCACGCACCGTAACCCTCAAGCGCCGCGACAAGGAAACCCACTTCCAGGGCCAGGCTTTCCTGCTTGACCACGTCATGCCGAACTTCTATTTCCACTACACGACCGCCTACGCCATCCTGCGCCACAACGGCGTGGCCATTGGCAAGCGTGACTTCCTCGGCACCCGCTAAGCCGACGACCGCTAGTCGGCCACGCGCACGCTGGCAGTCATTCCCGCACTAAGTAACAACCCCGGTGGCACATCCCGAAGCTTGATCCGCACCGGGATGCGCTGTGCCAGGCGCACCCAGTTGAAGGTCGGCTCGACATTGGCCAACAACTGGCCGTCTGGGCTGGCGTTGCGGTCGGTGATACCGCGACTGATGCTCTCCACCTCCCCCTCCAGCGGCTCACCCGCGCTCATCAACCAGACCTCGACCGGCGCACCGATGCGAATCTGCGGCAGCTTGGTTTCCTCGAAGTAGGCCTGCACGTAGAAGGATGCGTCATCCACCAGAGCCATCACGGGTTGCCCGGCACTGACGTAGTTGCCCTGAGCCAGGCGCAGGTTGGTGATCTGCCCAGCACGCGGTGCACGCAACTCGCTGCGCGCCAGATTGAGCTCAGCCAGACGCTCCATTGCCTGGGCCTCGCGGTACTGACCACGAGCAATCTGCGCAGTGATCTGTGCGTTCTCGCGGCTTTCCGCACTGATCGCCTGCGGCCCGAGACGGGCCCGGCGCGAAGCCTCATGCTCGCGCAAACGCAACTCCTGCTGGCGAGTCTCGGTCACGGCCCTGGCTTGCTGCAAAGCCGCCTCAAAGCGCTCTGGATCAATGCTCACGAGCAGATCACCACGCTTGACCTGCTGATTGTCCTTTACCGCCAGGGCCACCACTGCACCCGAAACATCCGGGGCAATGGTCACCACGTCGGCGCGAATCCGCGCATCACGGGTCCAGGGCGAATACAGGTAATGGCGCCATAACCAGGAACCGGCCAGCAACGCCAGCACAACCATGGCCAGGGTGACGCCGACGCGAATGGTCGAACGCATAGAGTTCCCTCCTCAATGTCCCAGCAGCGCCACAACAGCGGCCAGGACGCAAACAAACAAGGCACAGTCGAACAGCGCTTCGTGCCATATCCAGCGAGATAGCCCGGCTCGCTGCAAACCCAGGCGCAGCAAGCCCGTCAGGCACAGCGCCAACAATCCATAGATCAACATCGGACTGAGCAGAACCCCGCCCAGCGACCATTCACGCAATGCCATAATCATCTCCCTGCTGCAGGCACCAGTACCGCCAGCCGTTTTGCAGTTGCAGCAGCGCCGCCTGCGCCAGCCGCCGATCAATGCTTTGCGCCGACTCGCGCAGCGCCTGCAATAGCTGCGCGACAGCCGAGTCCAAGGCGTCAGCCTGTTCAGGCGCGGGCCCCAGCAGCAGGAGCTGCTCGAAACGGCGTAAAAACCGCTCCTCAGCCGCGCCCAGTGGTGAGTCAGCGGCGGCCAAGCAAGCACGCAGGTGCAGTAGTTCGTCGCCCAGATCTAGGCTGGCGATACCGTCGTCCCAGCGGCTACGCGCCGGACTCGGCAGCGCTGGGTAATGACGCGCCAATAGCAGCAAACGGTCGGCGATGCGTCCGCCAAACCAGTTCTCGGCACCGGAAAGACTCCGCCGGGTAAGGCGTGCGAGGTCGCCAAGGGTCGCCTTAAGTAAGCGCCGCCCGTGCCACACAGGATCGCGCAGACCGATCAGATGAAAGGCCATCACCGCACAGCCGACACCGATCAGCATGGCCTGCGCCTCATTGAAGAAGAAAGCGGCGTCATAGCGCATGCTGTTCTGCGGCGCACAGAGCACGATGAAATGCAGGCTGAAGGACGTCGCCGTCGCCCCCAGTGCCGGACTGGCCATGCCCAGCGCGGCGAAGAACAGCGGCACGCCGAGCGCCAGGCAAAGCATGGCAAAACTGCTGAGTTGCGGCAGCACGATCTGGCCGACGAAGAATCCCACGGGCAAGGCAACGAATATCCCGCGCAAAAACATCATGCCGATCTGCGCCGCATTTTCGCGGCTAGCGAACAGGCTGCAAACCACACTCGCGAGCAGCAAGGCGCCGCTGGCAGCGGTCCAGCCCGTGGCCAGCCAGAATGCCGACAGCGCGAGAAAAGTCAGTGCACTGCGCGCACCGTAGACCACAGCCGTCTGCCAGTCGCGGTGCCAGGACAGTGCAGACGGTGCATCGACCGGTGCCTCACCGCGCTCCACCGCACGCAGCGCCTGGCTGGCCATCTGCACACGCACTAAAAGCAGCGCTAGCCGTTCCAGGCAGAACTGCTGCTCGGCCGACAATTGCGGCTCATGGGCAGCCTCGCGCAGTTGCTCGATGAGTACCGACAAATCGTCAGGCAACTCGCCTTTCAGGCACTCGCGCACGGTCTCCAGCCAAGGCAGCAACGTACGGGCGGCATCCGCATCAAGCTGGCGCCATTGTCGCTCCACCCCGCGCGCCAGGCGCAACACACTGAGCAGATCACGGCTCAGTACGCGCAGCGCCAGCGCCCGCTGACGGCCGCGATCACCTTCGAACCAGGCGTGCTCACGTTGCGCATCCACCGCAACGATGCGCCCGAGCACCTCCAACAATCCCTGCCTGGCCGCCGTCTCGCCGCGCAACGCCTGATTTGCCGCCTTGATCCCCGCCTGCCAAGCAACCCGAGCTTGTTGCGCCAGCTGGCGTTCGACCCGCTGCGGCCAAAGCAGCGCACTAACTAGCGTGGCGCAGAGGATACCTAGGGATATTTCTGTGCAGCGCGCCACGGCCTGATCAAACACCGTCAGCGGCTGGTCGATTGCCGGCAGGCCGATGATCGCCACCGTGTAACCCGCCAAGACAAATGAGTAGGCCCATGCACTGCGCAACATGGTCGAGGCCGCCGTACACACACCCAACCACAGCGCCACGGCACCGAGAAATAGCCAGGGAGCCTGGGCAAACAGGCCCATCAGCAGCACCGCCATGACTGTGCCGATAAGCGTGCCAAGTAACCGTGCCAAGCCCTTCTGCACCACCATGCCGGACAGCGGCTGGGCGACGATAAAGGCGGTCATCAGCGCCCATTGCGGTTGTTCCAGACCGAAGCGCAAGGCGCACCAAAGCGCCAGACCACCGCCCAGCAGGGTCTTAATGGCGAACTGAACGGCATGGGGGCTAGGCGCAACAATGGCCAGCAGAGACGCGCGCATGGCGGTTACCGGTGAGTGCTCAATTAAACAGTAGCGGAATATCAATGGCGAGCCTGAGAGCAGGCTAACTATTAGCCTGCTAACAATAATCCATCCCCATCATGGACGCTATCCCATCGCTTGCCCATTAATTAAATATATGTTTAATTAATATCTATGACGACTACCAAACCTCAATCCCGTACTCCTGGCCGCCCAACTGGCGACTCCCCCTTACAACGCGAACGCCTGCTCGATATCGCCGTGCAAGCCTTTGCCCACGACGGGATCAAGGCCTCCAGCTTGCGCGCCATCGCTCAACAGGCTGGGGTTACCCCCGCGCTGGTCAACTATTACTTCGGCAATAAACCCAAGCTGCTCGAAGCCGTGGTCAAGGAACGCCTGGTGCCGCTACTGATGGGGCTTGCGCAGAACCTGCGCCAGGTTGGCGATGAACCCCTAGCGTTGGTCACCGGTTTTATCCAGGGCATGCGCCGCATCGTCCAGGACCACCCCTGGCTGCCGCCGCTGTGGGTGCGCGAGGTGCTGTGTGAAGGCGGCGGTCTGCGCGACATGCTGATGGGCCGCGTAGGCCCGCTGGTGGCGCAGATGCTGGCCGAGCGGTTCGCCAGCGCACAACGCCGCGGCGCGCTTAACCCCGACCTCGACCCACGCCTGATGGTGGTTTCACTGATCGGCCTGACTCTATTCCCCTATGCCGCCGCCCCAATTTGGCGCGGCCTGTTCACCGCCCCAGAGCTGGACGACGAGGCGTTGACCCGCCACACCATCGCCTTGCTTGAGCGCGGAATGGAGACGCCTCGTGTGCCTTGACCGTCAATTACTCACGTTATTAGTCGTGCTCTGTTCCGGCTGCGGTCAACAGACGCCCGAAAGCCTACCCGGCACCCTGGAATGGGACCGTATCGCTTTACCTGCCGAAGCGTCAGAACCCGTTCTGCGCTGGGCCGTGACCGAAGGCGAACAGGTCGCTGCAGGTGCTTTGCTCCTCGAACTCGACCCGCGCCGTCAGGACGCCCGCGTCGCCCAAGCGCAAGCCGAGGTCGAGCAATCAGCCGCGCGCCTGCGCGAACTGAGCAACGGCGCGCGCCTGGAGAGCATCGAAGCCGCTCAGGCCGTACTGGCACGCAGCCAGGCGCAACTGAACGAAGCCGAGCGCAACTTTCAACGCATCGCAGCCCTGCAGCGCAGGCGCATGGTGCCCATGGCCGAGTTGGACCTGGCCCGCGCCAGCCGCGACAGCGCCAGCGCCGATCGCAACAAGGCAAGCGCACAACTGCAGGAGCTGACCTCTGGCACCCGCCCAGAACAACTCGAACAAGCCAGTGCCACGCTAACTGGGGCCCGCGCGGCGCTGCTCCAGCAGCAGCTCAACCGCGAGCGCTTAAGCCTGCGTGCGCCGCGGGCCGGGCGGGTCGATTCGCTGCCATTCAAACCCGGTGATCAGCCACCCATGGGGGCCACTGTGGTCAGCCTGTTGAGCGGTGAGGCACCTTATGCGCGGCTGTACGTCGCGGCCTCGCAGCGCGCCACGCTGAACATCGACGATCGCCTGCTGGTGCATGTCGAAGGCATCGCCCAACCATTCCAGGGACATATCCGCAGCATCGCCAGCGAAGCCAGCTTTACCCCCTACTACGCCCTGGTGGGCGATGATGCCAGCCGCCTGAGCTATCGCGCCGAAGTGGTTCTGGAAGGCGCTGCGGCGCAGCAACTGCCTGCAGGCTTACCGCTGCACGCCGAGCGGCCCGACCATGCCCAGTAATGATGTGGTGATCCGCGCTGAAGGCCTCAGCAAGCGCTTCGGCGACCTGCTGGCGGTTGACCAGCTCAACCTGACAGTGCGCCGCGCCGAGGTGTTTGGTTTTCTCGGGCCCAATGGCTGCGGCAAGTCCACTACCATCCGCATGCTCTGCGGCCTGCTGCTGCCCAGCGCCGGGACCATCGAAGTGCTCGGCAGCCAGATCCCCCGCGATGCCGAGGCGCTGAAGCGGCGTATCGGCTATATGACGCAGAAATTCTCGCTGTATGAAGACCTGACTATCGGTGAAAACCTAGAGTTTCTCGCCACCATCCAGGGCCTGAATCGGCGCCAGGCGCGCCAGCGCATTGAGGAACTGCTTGAGCGTTACTGGCTGGCCGACCGCCGCCAGCAACTGGCTGGCACCCTCAGCGGCGGACAGAAGCAACGCCTGGCCCTGGCCGGCGCGGTGCTGCATAAGCCGGACTTGCTGCTCCTGGACGAACCGACCAGCGCCGTCGACCCACAGTCACGGCGCGAGTTCTGGGAATCGCTGTTCGAGCTGGCCGATGCCGGCACGACCCTACTGGTGTCCACCCACTACATGGATGAAGCCGAGCGCTGCACCCGCCTGGGCATCCTCGACGCCGGACGCCTAGTCGCCGACGGCAGTCCCAGCGAACTGATGGCGGCACTACCCGGCCAGCCCCTGCTGGTTGAATGCAGTCAGCCGCGCCAGGCGCAGAAAGCCCTGCAAGGCTTGCCTGGAATATTGGCGCTGACCCAGATCGGTGCCTCGCTGCGCGTGCTGACCACCCGCGACGCCGATACGAGTGGCGAGCCAAGCGAGCTGATTCGCCGGCACCTGGCCGCCGCTGGTATCAGCGCCCAGGTCGAAAGTACCACGGCAAACCTGGAGGATGTGTTCGTCAGCGCCACCCAGCGGCCCGCCCACAGCCCGGTACATACCAAGGAGCAGCCGGTATGAACCTGCGGCGCCTCGGTGCCATCGTGGTCAAGGAGCTGCGCCAGCTACGCCGCGACCGCCTAACGTTTGCCATGATCATCGGCATCCCGACCCTGCAACTGGTGCTGTTCGGTTATGCCATCAACATGGACGTACGCAACCTCGACGCCGCCGTGTTGGACCAGGCCAACACAGCGCGCTCACGTGAAGTGATCGCCGAGATGGGGGCCAGCCAGGTGCTCAACCTGCGCTACTCGTTAAGCACACAGAAGCAGCTGCAAGACCTGCTGCGCGAAGGCAAGATCAGCATCGCTCTAGTTGTCCCGGCGGACTTCGAAGCCCGTCTGGAGCGTGCCGACCGCCCGGCGCTGCAGCTAGTGGTCGATGGTTCCGACCAGGTGGTGCAGTCCGCGGCGCGCCAGCTGGCGGCATTCCCCTTACCAGGACGCAGCAGCGCCAGCCCGGCCGGGGTCGAAGTACTAAACCTTTACAACCCGCAGCGCCTCGCCCCGTTCAACACGGTGCCAGGGCTGATTGGGGTGATTTTGACCATGACCATGGTGATGTTCACCGCCATCGCCCTGGTACGCGAGCGCGAACGCGGCAATATGGAAATGCTGATCACCACGCCCATGTCGCCCTGGGAGCTGACCATAGGCAAGGTCTTGCCATTCGTTGGCATCGGCCTGATTCAGGCCAGCCTGGTGCTGCTACTCGGCAAACTGCTGTTTAACGTGCCGATGCGCGGCTCGCTGGCTGAACTGTACCTGGCGATTCTGGTGTTTATCTGCGCCAGCCTGGCCCTTGGCGTCCTGGTTTCGACCCTGGCACGTAGCCAGTTCCAGGCCATGCAGATGGCCTTCTTCAGCTTTCTGCCGCAGATCTTGCTGTCCGGCTTTATGTTCCCCTTCGCTGGCATGCCGAAAGCTGCTCAGTGGCTGGCGGAACTACTGCCGTTGACGCACTTCCTGCGTCTGGTACGCGGCATCATGCTGCGCGGCGCCGGACTCATCGAACTCTGGCCAGCATTGGCAGCCCTACTTCTGTTTACCCTACTAACGCTTAGCCTGGCCGTTACTCGGGTACACAAGCGCCTCGATTGAAGTCATTTAGATCAACTACAGCTGAGCCCAATGCCCATCCTGACGATGCGCTTGTAAGTGCGGCAACACCGCGGCCAACAACGGCTCCTTGAAGGCCTCCTGAAAGCGATGAGCCAGACCCGGAATCAAACGCAACTCGCTGCCTTTGATATGCGCCGCCACATGCACACCGTGCATCACTGGCAGCAGCGGATCAGCCGTACCATGCACCACCAGGGTCGGCACACGTAGGCGGTTGAGCAGCTCAACCCGGCTCGGCTCAGCCAGGATCGCCAGCAGCTGGCGCTGAACACCCTCCGGGTTGAAGGCGCGGTCGTAGGCGATCTGCGCCTGTTGCAGCAATAACTGCCGGTCATCGCTGACCGTGGGGCTGCCCAGTGCCGCCAGCAGGTCGGCCTGCTGTTCCAGGGCGACTGCACGGTTGGGCGCTTCACGTTTGGCCAGCAGGCTCAGCAGCGCGCTGCTTGGCGCTGGTAGGCCTTGGGCACCGGAGCTGGTCATGATCAAGGTCAGGCTCTGCACCCGTTCAGGCGCAAGGTCGGCCATATGCTGGGCAATCATCCCGCCCATGCTCGCCCCGAGTACGTGCACCTGATCCACCGCCAAGGCATCCAGCAGCCCCAGAGCATCACGGGCCATGTCACGCAAACCATAAGGCGCCGCCACCGACAGCCCCAGTCGATAGCGCAGCGCTTCATAAGTCAGATTGATAGCCGGAGGCGTGCCAGCCCAACTGCTCAGGCCGACATCACGGTTATCAAAGCGGATTACCCGAAAACCCTGCTGACACAGGCGTTCGACCACTTCATCCGGCCAGTGAATCAGTTGGCCGCCAAGGCCCATTACCAGCAGCAGCGCCGGATCACTGTCATGGCCAATGCTCTGATACGCCAGACGTACCTCACCCACGTCAGCCGTGTGCGTCGGCACCTGAACATCACACCGCTGCGCCGCAAAAACCGGCAGGCCGCACAACAGTGCAGCGAGAAGAATCAACCCACGCATAACATCACCCAGCCCCGGGACAGCAGAACGCAGCACCCCATTAAGACGCGAGTGTGATGATGTTTGTACGGGCGCGCTGCCACACAAGCGTGACAGTTTGATGAAGGGAGACGAGCGGTCTCCCGCTGCCACAACAAATGCGAGCTAAGCCCCTGCCACAGCCGATTAGGACAGTGGCAGAGTTTTAGCTGCGACTACCCAGCAATCAGGCCAGCTCGGTACGTAGCTGACGTGCGGCAGAGACCATATTGATCAACGCTGCCTCGGTCTCCGGCCAGGCGCGGGTTTTCAGGCCGCAGTCCGGGTTGACCCACAGCCGCTCGACGGGGATACGCTGAGCGGCCTTACGCAGCAAATTGACCATGTCGCTGCTGTCCGGCACCCGTGGCGAGTGGATGTCGTATACACCCGGGCCGATGTCGTTGGGGTAGTCGAAACGTTCGAAGGCCTCCAGCAACTCCATGTCCGAGCGCGAGGTCTCGATGGTGATGACGTCGGCATCCATGGCAGCAATGGACTCGATCACATCGTTGAACTCGCTGTAGCACATATGGGTGTGGATCTGCGTTTCGTCGCGCACGCCCGAGGCGCACAGGCGGAAGGCCTCGGTGGCCCAGTTCAGGTAACTCTGCCACTGCGCCTGACGCAGCGGCAGGCCTTCACGGAAGGCAGCTTCGTCGACCTGGATGATCTTGATGCCGGCCGTTTCCAGGTCCACCACTTCGTCACGAATCGCCAGGGCCAACTGACGCGCCTGCTGCTCGCGAGAGATATCATCACGCGGGAAGGACCACATCAGCATGGTCACCGGACCGGTCAGCATGCCCTTCATCACTTTTTTGGTGAGGGTTTGCGCATAGCCGATCCAAGCCACGGTCATGGCCTTGGGACGGCTCAGGTCACCATAGATCACCGCCGGTTTAACGCAGCGCGAACCATAGCTCTGCACCCAACCGAAACGGGTGAAGGCATAGCCGTCGAGTTGCTCGGCGAAGTACTCGACCATGTCATTGCGCTCAGCTTCGCCGTGCACCAGCACATCCAGGCCGAGGTTTTCCTGTACCTCGACGGCATGGCGGATCTCGCTGTGCATGGCCTCGGTGTATTCAACGGCAGACAGCTTGCCAGCCTTGAACGATTGGCGCGCCAGACGGATCGAAGCTGTCTGCGGGAACGAGCCGATGGTGGTCGTAGGGAATGCAGGCAACTGCAGACGCGCGCGCTGCTGCTCGATACGTGTGGCAAATGGCGATTGGCGCTGGCTGTCGGCGGCAGTAATCGCGGCCAGACGTGCCTGCACCGCGGGTTTGTGGATACGCGGCGATTGCGCGCGGCGGGCCTGCACGGCATTGCTGGCCGCCAATGCGGCTTGCACTCGGGCATCCTGCGGGTCATTCAGGGCCGTCGTCAGCAGCGCGACTTCCTCGCACTTCTGCACGGCGAAGGCCAGCCAGCTTTTCAGCTCGCTATCCAGTTTGTCTTCACGGTGCAGATCGACCGGACTGTGCAGCAGCGAGCAGCTCGGCGCCACCCACAGGCGCTCACCCAAGCGCTCCTGAGCCTGCTGCAGAATCTGCAGAACCGGCTGCAGATCAGTGCGCCAGACGTTACGGCCGTTGACCACACCCAGCGACAGCACCTTGTAGGCCGGCAGGCGGTCGAGAATGGTCGGGAACTGCTCGGGAGCACGCACCAGGTCGATATGCAGACCATCCACCGGCAGGCTCGCGGCCAGACCGAGGTTGTCCTCAAGGCCGGCGAAATAGGTGGCGATCAGCTTCTTGCCCGGTTCACGCTGCAGCAGGTTGTAGGCGCGTTCGAAGGCATTCTTCCAGGCTTGCGGCAGGTCCAGCACCAGAATCGGCTCATCGATCTGCACCCATTCCACACCCTGGGCGGCCAAGCGCTGCAAGATCTCGCCGTAGACCGGCAACAACCGCTCCAGCAGGTCGAGACGATCGAACTCGCTACCCTTGGCCTTGCCCAGCCACAGATAGGTCAACGGGCCGATCAACACCGGTTTGATGGTGTGGCCCAGGGCGTGCGCTTCCTCTACTTCATCAAACAGTTGCTCCCAGCTCAGCTGGAACTGCTGATCGGCCGTGAACTCGGGGACCAGGTAGTGGTAGTTGGTGTCGAACCATTTGGTTAGCTCTTGTGCAGACGCGGGCTGCGCATGCGCACCAGCGCAGCAGCTGTTGCCACTCGTGTTTGCAACGGCACCACGCGCCATGCCGAACAAGGTATCCAGGGTTGGCTTACCGTTTGCCGGGCGGAAACGCTCGGGGATGACGCCGAAAGTCAGCGAGTGGCTCAGCACCTGGTCGTACCAGGCGAAATCACCGACTGGCAGCAGGTCGATGCCGGCGTCCTTCTGCAGCTGCCAGTGAGCCGCGCGCAGCTCGCGGCCAACCGCCTGCAGGCCGGCTTCATCCAGCTCGCCCTTCCAGAAGGCCTCCAGGGCTTTTTTCAGTTCACGGTCGCGGCCGATACGCGGAAAACCAAGGGAATGGGACAGGGCCATGTCAGAACGCTCCAGCAGATAAACAAGATGGTGGCTATTCTCGGCACCGCCTCTGCTTGAGACAAACTCAATCTATTCGCCTTGAACTATAGTTTTACTCATGTTCTGCTAGCCCATATTTTGCGGGAGCCGACCATGCACTCGATGTGTTGTGCGGGCATTGCCCGCTCCTGCGTAAAGAAGATTTTCGAAATATCCTGGAGCCCGTCATGCTCGAATTACGCCACCTGAAAACCCTGCATGCCCTACGCGAAAGCGAAAGCCTGGTGGATGCCGCCGAGCGCCTGCACCTGACTCAATCGGCACTGTCTCACCAGTTCAAAGAGTTGGAAGAACGCTTGGGCATGCAGCTGTTTGTACGCAAGACCAAGCCGGTGCGTTTTACCAGCGCTGGCCTGCGCCTACTGCAACTGTCCGACACGGTATTGCCACTGTTGCGCGGTGCCGAGCGGGATCTGGCGCGCCTGGCCGGTGGCACTGCCGGACGTCTGCATATGGCCATCGAATGCCACAGCTGCTTCCAGTGGCTGATGCCGACCATCGACCAGTTCCGCGATGCCTGGCCGGAGGTGGAGCTGGACCTGGCCTCGGGCTTCTCCTTTGCCCCACTGCCAGCCTTGGCCCGTGGCGATCTGGACCTGGTGGTAACCAGCGATCCGCTGGAACTGGCCGGTATCACCTATGTGCCGCTGTTTACCTACGAAGCCATGCTGGCAGTGGCCAACCAGCACCCGCTGGCGAGCAAACCCAGCATCAAACCGCAGGACCTGGCCACAGAAACCCTGATCACCTACCCGGTGGAACGCGACCGCCTGGATATCTTCACCCGCTTCCTGGAACCAGCGGATGTTGAGCCCGCTCAGGTACGCACCTCCGAGTTGACGGTGATGATGATGCAGCTGGTGGCCAGCGGCCGTGGCGTTTGCGGCCTACCCAACTGGGCACTGCATGAATACAGCTCGCGCGGTTACGTAACAGCCAAGCGCCTGGGCGACAAAGGCCTGTTCGCCACCCTGTATGCCGGCATCCGTACCGATATGCTCGATGCGCCGTTTATGCGCGACTTCCTGCTAACGGCCAAGGACACCTCATTCGCCAACTTGGAAGGCGTCAGCGTGGCGCGCGGCTAAGCTTGTATATCCCGCCGCCTGAATATCGAGCACTGTATGCGCCGTTTGCTCACCACTCTGCTGCTCTGCGCCGGCCTCTGCCAGCCTGCACAAAGCCAGGAACAGATCCGCATCGCCATCGGCGAATGGCCACCCTTTATCGGTGAGGCGCTGCCGCACTATGGCGTGGTGCCGCAGTTGCTCAACGAAGCCTTCGCCACCCAAGGCGTGAGTGTGGAATATGGCTTCTTCCCCTGGAAGCGCGCCTACACGGAGGTCAAGAAAGGACGCTGGCAAGCCTCGGCCATCTGGGGCCGCACGCCTGAGCGCGAGGCCGACTGCCTGTTCTCGGCAGTGGTCTATCGCGATGAAGTGGTGCTGTTTTATCGCCGCGATAAGCCCATCAGCTGGGACGGCAGTCTAGCCGGGGCCGAGCAGCTCAACGGCCTGCGCATCGGCATTCCGCTGGGCTCGGCAAAGATGCCGGTACTGGAACAAGCCGAACAGCGCGGCTGGGTACAGTACGAGGCCAGCGGAGATGAGCTGATCAACCTGCGTAAGCTGGCCGCTGGACGCATCGATGCCGTGGATATCGTAAAAGGCTCAGGTAGCCATCTACTCAGCCAACTCAGCGCCAAGGAGCGCGCAAAACTGACCACCACGCAAAGCTACGAGACCTGGGACTACCACCTGATTTTCTCCCGCCGGCTACCTGAAAGTGAACGCTTGCAGCAGCTGTTCGACCAAGGCCTGCGTGAACTCAAGGACAGCGGCCGTTACGCGCAGATCTGGCATCAGTTCAACTCACCCATCGCCCCCTGACAGCCCTAGCAGGTTGTTGAAAAACGGCCTGCGCTGCCTTCCCCTAGACTTTCCAACGATCTACTGACGAGCCGAGCCCCGGCAAAGCCTGTTACATCTGCTGGCTTGCTCATCGTGACCAACAGTCATAGCATGACCACCGGTCACAGCCTTTGATAAATGCCCATGCGCTACCAAGATCAACTCTTTGAACAACGCGAGCACGCCCTCCTCGCCGCCGCCCGTCAGCTGTTTGCCGAGCAGCCCTGGGACCGCGTGACCATTGCCGAAGTGGCGATTGCCGCAGGCATCGGCAAAGGCACGGTGTACAAGCACTTCCCCAGCAAGGAAGCACTGTATGCACGCTTGGTACTCGACCTCAGCCGCGAAAATCTCTTGGAACTGCGCGAGCTGCATGCCGCCAGCCCAGCGCAGGATGCTATGCGCCGAGTGATCCGCCGCGCTTTCGAGCAGATGCTGGCCAATCCGATCCAGGCGCAACTATGCCTGCACTGCGATCGCCCAGAGTTTCAGGAACGCCTGGAAGCTCCGTACCGCCAGCAGTTCCTCGAGATCGAGTACGAATATCAGCTGTTTTTCGGCGACATGCTCAACGTCACCCTGAACAACCAGGCCCTTAGCCAGAGCGATTGTCAGAACCTGTTATGGGGCGTCGAGGCCTGCGTTAACGGGGTGATGGCGCGCATCGCCTCCGGTGGCTTCGCCCACTGGGCGGAGCCAATTGCCCTGGATGACTACTTCGCCCGCGTCACCGACTTCATCATTGCCGGCCTGTGCGCCCAGGCAACCGCCCTACTTGCCACCTCTAATAGTCACGAGTAACCGCCATGTTCACTCAGCTGTCCAAACGTCCCTGGTTGATCGCCATCGCCATCAGTCTATTGCTCGTGCTCTGGCTGCTCAGCGGCTCGCTGTTCAAGGCGCAGGAAACTGCCTCAGCCGATGCGCCTGCAGAGGTAAAGGGCCTGACCAAGGTTGAAGTGCAGTGGCTGGAAGCCAGCCCAATGCAGCGCCAGCATGTGGTACAGGGGCAGATCGAAGCCTGGCGACGGGTCGAGTTACGCTCGCAGATCAGTGGCACGGTGATTCGTCTGGATCAGGACAAGGGCAGCCCGGTCAAGCAAGGCCAACTGCTGCTCAGCCTGTCCACGGATAACCGCCCAGCCCAGGTGGCCAAGGGTGAGGCCGATGTACGTCAGCGCGCCGCCGATGCCAGCGCCGCCGACCGCCTGCGTGAACGCAACATGATTTCCACCAACGAGCTGATTCGCCTGCAGAGCGAGTTGGCCAAGGCCCGCGCCGAGCTGGACCTGGCGCGCATTCAGCTGGGCAATACACAAATCAGCGCGCCCTTTGCCGGGGTGTATGACCAGCGCATGGTCGAGCTCGGCGATTTTGTTCAGCCAGGGCAAAGCTTGCTGACCCTGGTCGACATCAGCCAGCTCAAGGTCAGCGCGCAGATCGCTCAGCAGGAAGTCACCCAGCTCAAGCTTGGTCAGCCGGTTAAGGTCGAACTACTCGACGGCCGCGAATTACAGGGTGAGCTGCATTTTATAGCCGCAGCCGCCGACCCCGGCTCACGCAGCTTCCGCATTGAGGTCAAGGTCGATAACCCGCAGGCCCTACGCCTGGCGGGTGCCAGCGCGACCCTGCATGTACAAACCGGCGAAGCCCTGGCCCATCGCCTGTCGCCTGCCTTGCTGAGCCTGGATAAAGCCGGCCGGCATGGCGTCAAGTGGGTCGATGACGAGCAAACGGTGCAGTTCACCCCGGTGCAGTTGATCAGCGTCGACAACCAGGGCGCCTGGGTCAGCGGCCTGCCGCACAAAGTGGCCTTGATTACCCTCGGCCAGGGCTTTGTCGAGCCGGGTCAGCAGGTGATCAGCCAGCTGGCCAAAGGGGGCAGCTGATATGCATAGCCTGATCGCTGCGGCGCTGGACCGTAGCCGCACCAGCCTGCTGGTCTTGCTGTTTCTGATGCTTGGGGGCATAGCAGCCTATTTCGCCATTCCCAAGGAAGCCAACCCGGACGTCAGCATTCCAATCATCTATGTATCGGTGAGCCTTGAAGGGATCAGCCCGGAAGACGCCGAACGCCTGCTAGTACGCCCCCTGGAACAGGAGCTGCGCAGCCTGGAAGGCGTCAAGGAAATGCGTTCCATGGCCAGCGAGGGCCATGCCTCGGTGACTCTGGAATTTGATGCCGGCTTCAACGCCAAGCTGGCACTGGCCGATGTACGTGAGAAGGTCGATACCGCCCGCAGCAAGCTGCCGGAAGAAGCCGATGAGCCCACGGTCAATGAGGTCAACGTGGCACTGTTTCCGGTGCTATCGATTGGCCTGTCCGGGCCAATTGCCGAAACCGAACTGGTGTACATCGCCCGTCGCCTGAAAGAGAACGTCGAAGGCATCGCCGAAGTACTGTCGGTTGAAATTGGTGGCGATCGCGAAGACCTGTTGGAAATCGTCGTCGACCCGCAGGTGCTCGACAGCTACGGCATCGATTACAACGAGCTGTTCAACCTGGTTAGCCGCAACAACCGCCTGGTCGCCGCCGGCAGCCTGGACACCGGCGCCGGGCGCATGAGCATGAAAGTGCCCGGGGTGATCGAAAATCTCGAAGACGTGCTGTCCATGCCGATCAAGGTAGTGGGCAACAGCGTGGTGACCTTCGGCGATGTCGCCACCATTCACCGCACCTTCAAGGACCCCACCGGCTACGCGCGGATCAATGGCCAGCCAGCGGTGGTGCTGGAGGTTTCCAAGCGCAGCGGCGCGAACATCATCGACACCATCGAGCAGGTCAAGGCGCTGATGGTCAAAGCCCAGCCGCTGCTGCCTGAGGGACTCAAGGTCAGCTACATCATGGATCAGTCGCAGCAGGTAAAAACCATGCTCAGCGACCTGCTCAACAACGTAATAACCGCCATCGTTCTGGTGCTGATTCTGGTGGTGGCGAGCATGGGCATGCGCTCGGCATTGCTGGTTGGGCTGACGATTCCGGGGGCTTTTCTGACGGGCATCCTGCTGATCTGGATGCTCGGTTTCACCCTCAACATCGTTGTGCTATTCAGCCTGATTCTGGTCGCCGGCATGCTGGTGGACGGCGCCATCGTGGTCTCCGAGCTGGCCGACCGCTACCTGCATCAGGGGCAAACGCCGCGCCAGGCCTGGGCCAACGCCGCCATGCGGATGGCCTGGCCGGTAATCGCGTCCACCGCCACCACCTTGGTGGTGTTCCTGCCGCTGCTGTTCTGGCCAGGCGTGGTCGGCCAGTTTATGAAATACCTGCCGGCCACGGTGATCGTCTGTCTGCTCGCCTCGTTGGCCATGGCCCTGGTGTTTCTGCCGGTACTTGGTGCGGTCACTGGCGGCCAACCGCTGCCGCAATCGACTCAGCCGGGCCGAGGTGCCGTGGGTTATCGCAAGCTGCTAGGCACCTTGCTGAAACGACCTGGCCTGACCTTGCTGGGTATTCTCGCGGTCATTGCGCTGATCTATACCGCCTACGGCCGCTTCAATCATGGCGTGGAATTCTTCCCCGAAACCGAGCCGGAAAGTGCGCAGATCTGGCTGCGTGCTCGTGGTGATTTATCAGTGCAGGAGAAGGACGCCCTACTGCAACAGGTGGAAAAACGCCTGCTCGGCATGAGCGAGGTTAAGGCGCTGTATGCTCGTTCCCTGGCACAGCCGGACGGCCAGCTCGGTGCAGATGTAATCGGCACCCTGCAATTCCAGTTCGTCGAATGGCACGATCGACGTTCGGCCAGCAAGATTCTCGCAGACATGAGCACGCGTACAGCCGACATCCCCGGCATTGTTCTGGAGTTCCGCAAACAGGAGGAAGGCCCGAGCAGCGGTAAACCACTCAAGCTGCAAATCAGCTCCCATGATTTCCAGCAGGCTGACCTGTATGTAGATACGCTGCGCGAAACCATGCAGCGCATTGGCGGCTTCAAGGATATTGAAGATGACCGCGCATTGCCGGGCATCGAGTGGCGGATCAAGGTCGACCGCGAAGCCGCCGCACGCTTCGGCGCCGATGTGCTGAGCGTGGGTAATGCGGTGCAGATGGTCACCAACGGTCTCAAGCTAGCGACTTATCGCCCAGAGGACGCCACCGACGAAGTCGATATCCGCGTGCGTCTGCCCGCCAACTGGCGCTCCCTCGACCAGCTCGGCCGCCTGACCCTGAATACACCGGCCGGGCAGATCCCGCTGAGCAACTTCGTCTCATTAGAGCAGGCACCCAAAGTCGGCACCCTGCGCCGGGTCGATGGCAACCGCACCATCACCCTGCAGGCAGATTTGGCCGAAGGCGCTCAATTGGCAGAACGCCAAAGCGCACTGGAAAAAGCCATGGGCACGCCCCCCAGTGATGTGCAGCTTAAAGTGGCCGGCGAAGGCGCAGACCAAAAACAGGCGGCGACCTTCCTTGGTACCGCCTTTGCGGTGGCGATCTTCCTGATGTTTATCATCCTGGTGACCCAGTTCAACAGCATTTATCAGTCACTGCTGGTGCTCTCAGCCATCGTCCTGTCGACGGCCGGGGTGCTGATGGGGCTGCTGGTTAACGGGCAGTCCTTTGGCGTCGTCATGGTCGGCATGGGTCTGATTGCCCTGGCCGGGATTGTGGTGAACAACAACATCATCCTGATCGATACTTACAACCAGCTGCGTCGTCAGGGCCTAGAGCCGCGCGCCGCGGCGCTGGAAACCGGCAGTCTGCGCCTGCGTCCAGTGCTCCTCACTGCGGTGACCACTGTACTGGGGCTGGTGCCAATGGTGGTGGGGGTCAACGTCGACTTGCTCACCCCGAGCCTGGGCCTTGGCGCACCGTCGACGCAATGGTGGACCCAGCTATCCAGCGCCATCGCCGGCGGCCTGACTTTCGCCACCGTCCTGACCCTGTTGCTGACGCCTTGCCTGTTGGTTCTCGGCTCGCGTTTCGAACGTCGCCCGCCACCGCTGGAGACCTTCGACGATGACCTGCTCGACCTGCCAGAACACCTGCTGGCCAGTGCGACAGGTAAGACCGAGCTGCAACGCACGCCATAGAACCTATTTACGATCTGCTGCGCGTCGGTCCTGCCGCGTTAAAAACAGGCTCGGAAAGCCGCTAGCGGTTAACGCACTTTAGTGCGGCCCGAAGGGCGAGCGAAGCGAGTAATGCTTATGTACAAAAGTACACTCCGCTTCCTCGCCCGCTTTGACCAGCCGAAGGCTGTTACTAACGTAGAGCCTTGCAGGGCTCTAGCTCCCTAGATGTAAGCGCGCGCCGGTTTTGGCACCGGTTCGCGCGGTATTTGGCATAGAGCAAACCGCGCTCGGGGCCATATTTTAGCGCGAGTTTTGGCACAAAACTTTACCACCTCCACCGCACCTGGCCTCAAGGCGCTGGTTCGGCAGTTGCCAAAGCTGTCCATGCCCAATACTCGCCATTACGAAAGACTGCCACCCATGCACCGAATGGGCTGATCGATGACACGTATATCGATGGCCCTACTGGTGGATCAGTGGGCTCTCCAAAGCCGTGTATATGACGCATCTGCTCTTGCCATTCTCCAGTGCTAACGGCGATCCAGTGCCGTCCAGATGCGGTGTCGATGTAATGTGCGCCGATACTTGGCGGAGTGCCCTGTGGTGGTGTTTCACCGTGGAGCACATGGGGTACGGTTGTCATAGGGTTTCTCCATAGGTAAGGATTGCACCCGACTGGTGCGTCAGAATTGTGCCGGCCTGATCGACCAAAGCACCGTTAGGGGTGCTGCCCCCTTCAAGAGCGACTACTCGCGCTTGTAGGTCAGCCATAGCGCTCACAAGCGCTTCAAACATTCCTGCCGTGAGGCCCGCACGGATCACGCTGCCTGCGGGCCAGTCTTGCTGGCTAGTTCCCTCTAGCGCCCGCTCAAGCGTTGCAACACCAGCGGAAACGGCTGCGTCGATGATTTCCCAGCGCTGTGCCGAAACCTGTGCATCACTTAAGGTCAGGCGGTACTCGCCATCTGGAAGGTCTAGAGCCAAACTCAGCTCCTGTTCACCAAGCACAACAGGCTGCTGCCAGTTGTTCACATAACGCCGCATGCTGCTGCTCCTTAAACCCAGGTATGGATAAAGCCGGGAACGGCCCTGATCGTTTCCCCGGTGACGGGGTTGTGAGAGCCGCTAAACCAACCAAACGGAATAGCGACCCCATTGCTGTACTCTCTGGAGTGGCGTGCCTCATCTACCCCGTCCGGATGAATCGCTTGAGCTTGCTCAAGAACAACACGAGTACCGGGATACAAAAAGCTAGGGCCTCCATCCAGAGCACCATAAAGCGCATCACCAAAGACACTGGTAGAGAGCAATGCCAGCATCTTGTTGCAGAGGCGCAAAACGGTCACTGAGCGCCGGTAGATGAAGGTGTGACGGCGGTCGTCATCCATCACTAACTGCGGAATTGGATAGGCCGTGCGGCTGATCGCCACAAGCGGCCCGAGCAGGTACTCACGTACAAGGCCGTCAGGGAGGTCTACGGTGACCGGTTCAGAGGCGGTGCCATTGATTAATTCTGTGGTGATTGTGCGTGAGTACCAGGAGCCTGTTGCATCCCCTACAGGGATGTACTCAACGCTTTGCTCGAAAAGAAAGTCATGGGCTTTAATGCCATCCAGCCACCACTCGCGGCGCTCGGACAGTTCTTTGTACTCCATGGTTATCAAATTACGGCGAGTAGTTGAGCGCTTCGCCAATTTGATCAACCGTACAGAACCATCGGCGCTGTACCAGGCATGGATAACCCGCTCGATTTCATACGATGCTGTGTAATCGCCAAGGGTGTAGCCGATGTAGTCATGCTCGGGAACGCCTGATGGGGGCGGGTCGCCTTCCCTTACATCTACAGGCATACCGCCAACGCTATACCGACGCCATTGCTGAGGCTCAATCGAGTCTTGTTCATTAACCAGGCTCCCGACGAAGCATTGCTCAAAGTCGGCTACAACGTGGACGCTGACTGTTTCGGTGATCGGGTTATATGCCAGCTCAACAATCGCAATCTGCTTGGGGTATCCGTCGCGGTTATCCACCACCTTCAAGGCGTACAGCCACTTATCACCCAGTTTCGAACAATCAATTTTGCCGTACTGAAAGCCCCAGAAGCTTGGCGTCCCCTCAGGCCACAGGCGTGATGTATCAACACCTAAGCCAGTCAACGTAATGGTCTTTTGATCGACCGTAAGCCATACCCCCTCGACCCGACGCCTCACAATAACGGTGAGCGCCTCAGTGCTAGAACCGAACACCTCGATCTCTTCTGGATATGGCTTGCCGCCAATGACGCACCCCTTAAACACACCCACACCGCCCCAAATCATTGACCCTTCATAGCCACGGCGAATGCCTACATTCCAGTAGTCATGCTCTGGCGGCGAAGGAATGTCTGGTAGTGGCATGTCCGCATCAAACAGATAGGTTTCAGGGCCACCAAACGCATCCTCATCCAGCGCCTTGACACCTCCGCTATTCAAAATCAATTCAGTGGTGCCGGCCTCACTCTTCCTGATCAACCCATGCCAGGGCCAGCCGAATGCCAAAGGGCGCGCTAATGGGCTAAACATTGTCATTCACCCAGTTCCTTTCTTCTGTCGCACCATTTGCATCGGTGAACTCAGTTTTCTTGATGACTTTCCATAAAATCCACGCCATACCGTCAGTGGAGGGCAGCAACACTGGGTCGTAATACTCGCGAGAGCCTTCAACCTCATTGAGAGGGCTGGCAATACCTCCGCCTTTTGACACCGGGGTGTAATCCACTGCGACGCGATTACCACGGATCGGACCGCGCGGTTCACCCGCTTTGAGCGTTTTACGGCGGCGCGGATCGACCAACAGGTTTAGCGTTTTAACCAGGCTCTGATCGCTCATAGAACCTCCACCAATAGAAGGTCGGTGGGAATGTTTACCTGGAATGCAGCCACGGCCTCGGCCTCTACCGGGTCGCGATAGCGGCCTTCAATATCCGGCGTATCAAACTGCAAACGGCGCGGATACTTTTCAACGAAGTCGGCCGACCAGCTGTAGTTACCGGAAAAGCTGGCTAGTTCTTCATCGTATTCAGGCGCGCCCACACGGCCACCCAACTGGGTGGCCAACACGGTGCTGCCACTCGGCGCAGGGCCAAGATCAAAGACAGGTCTGCCTGGGGGGCTAATGACGCTATCAATCACGGGCATTCCGCCCCGGCTGATGGCCAGTTCTATAGTGGCAATCTCAGTGCCTGCATCCATATCCCAGGCCTCTTGCACGCGCGCTGCTTTGCCTTGAACCGTTAAACCGCTGGCCACTGCACGGAAGGTATGTGTTGTGTCGTAAACCGCGTCAGTTATCGGTGTTTGGAAGTCGTATCGAGCCAGGCGGTGCGAGGCCAGCATCCGCACGCGCTCAGCGTGCATTGCTGTTCTTAAGGCATTTTCACGGCGGCCGGGTTCGTCTTTGTCGATAACCGCGTCGCCAGAACCATCACTGGTTGCGCCATCTGGCGAGCTTGTTGGCGGAAGGTCTTCCCAGCTACCCGCATCAAACTCAACATCGTCGCTGTAGCGCTCCCGGCTTGGCTGGATGCCAAAAGACACAACTGAACCGGACGCTGTAAGCGTGAGCCGGTAGCGCTCTGTAAACGTTTGAGAGGTGCGTTTGGCGACCGTGGCAATGAAGCTCAGCAAGTGAGGATCATCAGTAAAACGGTTGATCCATGCGCCGCCTGAACCACAAGGATCAGGCATCGACGGAGGGAGAACGGTCAGCATGGGCGCTCCGATAACAGCCCAGCCACCTTGCTCCAAGGCCTCAACCAGCATGCTTTGCGTCGGCAGCTCTGTACTTTCCGCCAACCACTCGCAAAAGCTCGATGTAGGGTGCGTCCACGACAACGTATGCGAACGATGGCGCAGCCGCGTGTACCGATACTCCAACTCAATCTCAATATGGTTGATCAGCTGCGAAGCATCAGCGGGACGCAGGCTCATACTGCCGTCAATAATTTCATCTGCGCTAAGGCTAAAATGCGGCACGCTGGAGGCCTGCCACGGGGTATAGCGCAGGCTTCCATTAGGGGCGCTATCGAGGTTGCCAGGCATGGTTGAGCAGCGATCTTTGCAATACTGCCAGTGCTTCTCTAGCTCACCGAAAACTGCAGCAGACCAGTAGCCTGTTGGCAGAAGTGCATTGATTGCCTCAATGCTCATCAGCTCTATGCGCTTTTGCAGCACGCATGACGCAGTGACACTGACCACCTTAGTGAATGCATCAATTCCCGGCCGCAGTGTTTCGCCCGTGAATCGAAGGGTTTCACTCTCAATCACCCCACCATCAAGACGCTGCCTAGTAATAAAGAGCGCTTTGCCTGTCAGCGTATCCACGTCGAACTCGCCAGGAGGCGGTAGTAGGTTGAGCTTGGCCATACGCGCACCACCTTCCTCACGGTCAATCGACACTACCCCCGTCAACCGCTCGGAAACATCAACGCCGCCCAGTACCACCCGCAGGCGCCAACGGACACCATCGGCCAGCTCTACAACAACTGTCTCTTGCTGCTCGACGCCCTCCCAGCCGTTGAACTCAACGCTGTTAAATGCGGTGCTATTGAACTGCATCAGCGCTCCCTCGCCTCTAAGCTCCAGTCGTACTGGCCGCGCGACTCATCAAAATCACTGACAACACCGTCGGTCAAAACCAGATAGCGTGGATACCAACTGACCCGGTAAAGCGCGGCACCTGGAACAGCTGTTACAGAGGCAATTGCACCCTCCATAGTCAACGCAGTTTCCAACCAACTACCGTTTGCCCAGGCCCAAGCCCATGGAGAAACATCCGGGCGGCGCGCGGACTCAAGAGGCAACTCGTAATTGAGCGCGGAACCACTGACTGATAGTGGCTTGATGCACCACAACTCCAGCGGTTTCGAGTAATCCAGCTGTGTAAGCGCAGGATCGAGCGGGCCACTGCCTGATGAGCTGATCTGCATCTTTCGCCAATGGCTTTGCTTCATACCTCGACCACTAGCCATACGCAGCTCACTGCTGCCGCCAAACGGTTGGTAGCGCTGACGAATTGGCCCGCATGCTGGCGGAATAGGTACATCTCCCAGCACGAGAGGCAGGATGTAATTGGTCATTGAGTACCCCCAAACTTCACCCGAGCGCGTTCCAGGTCTTCTTGGAATCTCTGCACTTCGGACGGAGCACCTTGCAGTGCGTAGCTGCCTCCCCAGGGCATCGCTAGATTGAGCGGCTGACGCTCACCGACAGGATCGAGGGAGGGCATGTCGGGGAACTCTGGAATGAATGGCTCACGCCCTGGCAGCTCACCAGTACGGTTCATGTAGTCGAGGTTTGTCGCGCCCAAGCGCTGAGCCGAACGGGCGTTGAGCATGAATTCTTTACGCGACGCTGCAACCAACACACTGTCGCTTACCGTGCTGCCTGGCCCCTCAATCCAACCACCAGTAGCGCGTTTAATAGGCTCGGGGTTAAGGATGTCGCCCGCCCCCTTATTGGCCGCCGCCGCTGCTGCCGCCTGGTCAGCCCCGGCCCCGATGTAATTGACGGGGATTACCATGTATTTTTTAAGCCGGTCAGCCAGCTCTTTGGCTTGCTGCTCCAGCTGCTCCGCAGACTGTTCAAAACCGCTAAATTCGATGTTGATACGCTTGAACGCCTCGGCCTGCGCCAACAGCTCATCCATGCGCGCCTTGATCTCATCTACGCGACCCATTGCATCAATGCGCTCAACATCTGCCTTCAGTTCATCCAGCCTGGCAGCCTCATCGGCAATTAACGCCAACTCACCTGCCAGCCCGGCAAAGCCATAGCTATTGGCACCGCTTTCTTTCAGCTCGCGCAGTACCTCAGCCGCCTCGCGGGCCTGCCGGATAGCCGCTTCTGAGTCGCCGGCCTGGAGCGATTGTCGAGCACCTGCTTTAAGGGCAGTAACATCACCGAAGGTGGCAGGGCCTTCGGTGGAGGGGGCGCTCATGTCTTTGACAAGCTGAGCGAATTCCTTAGCCAGGGAGGCGCGAGCCTTCATAGCCGCCTGCGCTTTCTGGTTGGCAGCTTCTAACTTTTTGTTCGCGGACTCATATGCCAGGATTTCACCGCCGAGCGCTTCCTGGATGCTCTTGAGGTTGTCGGCTTTGATCTTGGCAACAGCGGCAGAGTGGCGGCTTTCAGCGGCCTCGCGCTGGGCATGCTCATCCTTAACGGCGTTCTGCATTGCGGTCAGTGCGCTACGGTACTCACCGGCCCGACGTTGTGCCGCTAAGGCGTCCTGGTTAATTTGCTCACCAGGGTTCTGCCGATTGATCAACTCACCCTGCGCTCGGTAATGCTCATTTGCCAGACGCAGGCGCTCGGCATATGCCTTGCGTTCTGCGTCAGTCATCCGAGCAAGGGACTCAGCCGGCAAAATCACCGCATCGGCATACTCAGTGGTTTTCGCGACGGTAGCTTGCAGGCTTGCCTGATAGTCGGCCTGGCTCTTTTGCAGGTCGCGGATGGCGTCAATGGTGTCGTACAGCTCAACCAGCTTGCCGCCCGTCCAGGCGACCACACCTAGCGCCAAAGCGCCCTTGGCTAGCTTGGCCACGTCCGCCAGGTTCTTCAGCTTGGGGATCAGGTTACCGGCCGCGCTGCCGATGCTGCCCATGCCGCTGGCGGCTCCGGCTGCTGCACCAGGAGTTGCGGCCATGTGACCGAGGAACAGGCCGAATGGGTTACGCAGAGCGAGATAAATTGCACGCAGCGCAAGCAAACTACCTGTGAGGAAAATCACCCCGGCAGCGAGGTTTTTAACAGGCCCTGGTAGCCCGTTAAAAATCGTAATGGCTTCCCGCGCACCATCAACCAAGGGTAAGAAGGCAGTTGCGGCCTCCCCAATTTGCAAACGCATTTCATCCCAAGTGGCGTTGAACTTGTCCAGCTCGGCCTGGGGCGTGTTGGCCATCTTGGCGTAGGCGGCGTCCAGTGCACCGCTGGCATCGCCCATGGCAACGACCTGGCCCTTGAGTCCGGCCATATTCTGCGTCAGGGCCAGCACGGCGGTGCGTGCCTCAACATCCGGCAGAATCTCGCTCAAGGCGACCAGCCCCAGGTTACGGCTGGCGATGTCTTCAAGGGTGGCGGTCAGGCCGCGCCATTCAATACCCAGTTCGGCCATTGCGTTTTTTGCTGCATTGCCCGGCGCGGCCAAGGCGTTGATCGCGCCCTTGAGTGCCGTGGCAGCCTGAGGTGTGCGAATACCGGCCTTAGTCATCAGCGCAATAGCGGCGGCAACTTCACCGAACTCAACCTGGGCAGCCTTGGCTGTGGGCAATACGTCGCCGATGTAATTGGCCAGCTCGGGAAAGGTGGTCACACCGTCGCGCACGGCCAGGAACAGTTGATCATAACGCATGCCAAGGTTGTCGATACCCTCACCGTAGGCATTGACCACCGCCAGGCCACCACGCACGGCCGTGGCGGTGTCGGTTACCCCGGCGACTGCCGCCTTGGTGGCCAGCGCAAGGGTGGTGATGCTGTTCTCCGGGTTAACCCCAGACGACAAAATGTCGTACAACGCAGCAGCCGACTGGGTCGCTTCCTTGCCCATGTTCTGGCTCAACTGCCGCACGTCTGTGGACAACTTCTGGAACTCGCCCTGGCTCAGGCTGGTGATGCTGTTCACCTCGGCCATACGCTGGGCGTATTGGGCGTAAAACTTCAGCAGCGAACCGCCTGCGTACACCATAGCGCCCATACCTGCGGCGGCTGCACCCACCTGCAGGCGAGTTTGGCTCAGGCTCTGCGCCCAACCGTTGGTGCCAACCTCCAGTTCGGCCACGCGCTCGCGCAAGCGCACCTTGGCCTGGGCCAGCTCGGCCGTGGTCAGGGTTCCGGTACGTTGCAGCATCTGGTATTGGCGCTGCAGCTGGACGATCTCGCCACGGATCTCGCGATGCGGGCGAACGCCCAGTGCATCACGCGCCCCGGCAATACGCGCCTGCTGGTCAGCGGCCTTGCTGGCTTGTGCCAAATCAGCCGCTAAACGCTTCTGCTCATTGCTCAGGTGGTTGGTATCTACCCCGGCGCTTTTCAGTGCGCCGGACAACTGGGCGAGCTGGCTTTTTTGCCCGGCAATGGCTTGTTCCATTGCCCGCGCTTCACCTGTCAGCGCGCGGTATGCCTGCTGCTGCGCCTTGGTTGGCTTCTCTGTGCGGATCAATTCGTCGGCAAGCTCACGAATGCGCGCACGGGTAGCGTTGAGCTGGGCTTCGTTCTCGACTAGGCTTGACTGCAAGTCACGAAACGCCGAGAGCTGCCCCAGGGGCGCACTCAGCTGCTCGACCAAGGCTTTGTAACCAGCGCGGAATTCCTGCAGCTGGCGACGGCCTTGGTTGGCATCAACGGAAATTGAGAGACGGACATCAGACATGAGACTTCACCACATTATTTTCCTAGTGCTTATTGCCTCGGCGTTGCTGTTTCCGAAGCTCATCTGGTGGATAGGCGGCGTGATCTTTTTAGCGGCGGTTGTAATGTTGCTCATGGGCGGGCCAGTAATGCTTGCCAACCTCTTTGCAACGCGGCCACCAAAGCGCTAACCCTTGAAAACCATCCTGCTAGCCACCGGCCTGCTGCTCTGCCTGGCGATGTTTCCGCGCTTTGTCGCGTCAGCTGTCGCCCTGGTAGTGATTGCCGGGCTACTGGTCGCCACCACCTCCCTGTGCCTCAGCGTCCTTTTTGCGCCGCCTCGGCCGCGCTAGTCGCTTCATCCAACGCAGCAAGCCAAGTGCCCCAGGGGTAACTCCATAACTGGGTATGGCCGTGCCTGATTAGGGCGCTGGCGTTTCGTTCAAGTCGCTTGAGAGCCGATCCAGGAGCCGTTTTCCGGTCTCTGTGATTCGCTCCCTTAGGCCGAAAAAATCCTTGTTTACCTCCCGGCAAGCATCGAACAGCTCGCGCACCTGGTTGGGCGTCAGGTTGTCCAGGTCGCCGGGCTGCACATCAGTCATGGCCATCAGGTCGGCCAGGCTGATTTCTGCAATTAAGGTGTCGCCCACTAGGTCGTCACCTGCGCCATCGGCGGTGCGCTTCAACCAGGCACGAATCTCACCCACGGTCAGCTCTCGAACAGTCACGTTCAGCGCGCCGAGGGGAATGGTCTTAGTCAGGGTCATGCTCATTGCGAAAGGCTCCAATGCCGGGCCTGAATGGCCCGGCGTTGTCGGTGGGGTTAGAGGAAGGTGGCGCGCCAGAACGGCGACTCACCAGGCTTGCGGGTCGAATCGGCCAACACTTCACCCTTGGCCAGCAACTTGCCTGGGTTCTCGCCATCGATCAGCGCCAGTTCCTCGGCTGGTGGTGCCTTCCAGCGCCATACCTCGACAATCACCGGGCGACCGCTTTCGGCTTCGTTGAGGCCGTCGAATACCAGGCGGTACTCGGCCCCGGCCTCCACTAGCGGCTCAATGCGTGTGGCCTGGGTGCTGGTGTAGGCGATGGTGGCCTGGGTCGGCGCGGTGATGACCGCGCTGTCCTTCGGTACGCTCAGGCCTGCCGCCGAAACATTCACCGCAGCCAATGCAATCGGGGTGCTGTCGCTGGTTTTGGTCAGGGTGATCGTCTTAGGGCCAGGGAACTCGGTCATGCTCAAGCTGCCCGGTTGCAGCACGATAGCCTCACCAGTCACCGTTTCGGGCGGCAGATCAACAATCAGCCCTTGAAGCACCATGGCGAGGTTTTCCTCGGTCCATTCCTGCATCTGGACGTCGAGCGTGATGCCGTCCAGGTTGTCCATGGTGGCGAGGTTCCCACCACCTGGCTTGCGGTGTTGCTTCCATGCCATCTGGTTGGAGCGGTTGGCGAATTTCAGGGTTTCAACGTCGCCCAGGTCGCGCAGCGGTGCATCCGTAACGCCGAGGCGCTGGGCGTGAACAACGCCAACGCCCTTGAATACTTTTGGCTGTGCCATGGTCACTTGCCCTCTACGAGTTCGCCGACCTTGAAGGTTTCGACGATGAGTTTTGCGTCAGCCTCGGACACGCTGATTACCTTGTCCTTGGGGTGTTTCTCGCCGGCATGGCGGTGGCCGTTCTTGCTGGTGATCTTGACCTTCACCTTGGCTGGCTCGGCTTGTTTCGCCTTTTCTGCGACTTTTGCTTCGGTTGTCATGTGCCCCTCCTAGCGGGTGCGCGGGTGTTCAAATTTCACCGGCCAGGTGATCACCCAGGCGGCGGTGCCGGCTTTATCCAGCCCAGCGTGGTAAAGGTTGGCGGCGCGCACGTCCTTGGCATTGAGACTGTCCTCAAGTGCCAGGCCGCATCGGCTGCCCGGCAACGCCGCCTGTAGGGTGCTGGCCACCTGCAGCACGTTCAGGGCACGGGGCTTGTCTTTGGCATCGCCGGCCAGCACCACCACAACGGCATGCCCGTGGGTGATTAGCTGGCCACGGCCATTGACCTCAAACTTCAAGCCCTCCAGGGCAATGCGGCAGGCACGGGCCTTGGTCGCGTAGCGCTCCAGGTCGGCCGGACTGAACCGGCCGCCGTGCAGCGCGACTTCAACCTTCGGCTTTACGTCCTGGAACAACCCAGCAGCCCATGTCTCGATGCCTTGCAGCACCTGGTCAGCGGTTAACTCAGTCATTAGCCAGGCTCTCCAGGTAGTCCTCAATCAAACCCACAACGTCATCGCGGTCTTGGCCTTCAAGGCCCAGGAACTCGCGCTGCTCGATCCCTCGATCTGGGTCGCCGTACTGATGCGTCGCTGCATAAATCAGCGGGCTACCCACCAACACGTTGTCGCCCTGCACCTCATAAGTGATGCTGTCCAGCAGGTGGCCATTGCCTTGCAGCAGGCTCTGGCCGCTGTGCCGGGTCTCGGCGTATTCGGCCGACCAGTCCGGCCATCCCTGGCCGCCTGGGCTGGCTTTATCAATCGCAATGCGCCGCCGCGTTTGGCTCTCGACCTCCGCGCCGATCCCTTCCAGGAGCGGCGCAGTGTCCAGTTGTGCCAAGCGCTCCAGCCGGCCCGCCAGGCGTGCTTCAAACGCCAGGTTGGTGCTGATGGCGGCCCCAGTCACAGCAGGTCACCAAAGCGTTTTGGCTGGCTTTCAAACCAGGCCTCGCCGCTGCTTTCCTGATCGGGCGGGGTTGGCAGGCCAAGGCCTGCGTCACCCGATGCCACCCGACGCAGGTAGCTAATGGCGTCCTCATAGCGTTTGCGCTTGTCCTCGGTCAGCGAACCGCCCTCGCTCGAAAGCAGGTACAGAGCGATGTCGCCGGCCAGGCCGGGGAAGCGTTCAGGCACCACTGGCAACGGCAAGCGGTGCTTGGCGCTGACGTAGCTGTCGATTTCGGCACTGGCGCGGGCCAGTGCGTCCTCAACCACCAGGGCATCAATCACCCCGTCATCATCGCGGTCAGCTACCAGCAGCACGGCGTTCTCGCCGTACTGCTTGATAAAGCCCGCCAGGGTTGCGTAGGCCATGGGTTAAGCCTCGCCGCCCTGTGGATCAGCTGGCGGCGTGGCATCTTTCTGCTCGCCGTCCTGGGCAGCAGGTTGAGGCGCAGTAGCGGGTGCTGCTGCGGCTTTAGCTGCTGGTTTGGCAGCCGGTTTTTTCGCGGCGGCTTTGGCACTGCCTCCAGCCTTGGCCGCTTTCGCGGCTGGGGCCTTCACGGACTTTGGCGCTGCCGCTGGTTTGGCATCCTTGCCAGGGTCAGCCGAGGTAGAGCCACCACCTGCGCCCGGATCGGCCAGCTCGCCATCGAGCAGTTCGACGGTAAGCACCGGGTCGGCCTGCAAAAGCTCCAGCTCGGCCTCGGTAAAGCGGTCGGCCGGGTGGTCGGTGGCGACCTTGGTGTGGGCGATGCCACAGCGGCGGTAAACGGGCCGCTTGGACTTGATGCGAACGATCATTGCGGTGCTCCCCAGTTAGACCAGTTCGTCGCATACAAACAGCTCGGCAGTGCCGGCCCATTCGTTGCCGCCGTTTTCGTCCTTAACCAGCAGCTTGCGGGCCTGGGCTTCCAGTTGCGGCGGCACCACCAGCAGAGTCGGCTTGATCTTCATCGGACGGCCGCCGTCAGCAACGAAGCTCTGCATCGCGGCCCGAGCCTTGCCGTAGAACTCACCCGTCAACGGCTGGCGAGAGGCGTAGGCCATCTGCCAGAAACCAAAGCCCGCGTTGCAGCGATAGCGCACGCCGTGAACGAATTCGTCATGGGTGAACACGTGGTCGCTGTTATTCGGATCGGTCTTGCTGGTGATTTCGGGCTTGGTGCGTTCCTGGAAGATGAGCGGCTTAATGGCCCGCGAGGTATCGAGCAAGAACCAGGTCGGGCCAGGGTTGCTACCTGGAACGTCCAAGTTACTAACCAGCTGAGCAACCCCGGTGCCGTCGACGTTCGGATAAACCGGGTGCTCGGTGTCGAAGTAGTTCTGGCCGTCATAGCACTCGGTGGTCAAACCGGCCTTGAGCAATTCGAATACCAGGGACTCGGGGTGGTAAGCAGCAGCGCGGCCCATTTCATTGAACATCGGCAGGAATACACCGGCCTGATCGTCCTCGACCAAGGTGCGGCCGATGGTTACGGTGCCTTCATACTTCTTGTTTTCGATGGTGTAGCCATGGGCGGCCATGTTCTTCAACAGGCGCTCGCCGATCCATTCGCGCAAACCTGGGAATTGGCCCAGCCATGGGTAGATATTCCCAGCCGTGCCGCTTGGCACCAGTGTGGCGACTTTCTTCCACTGGGTTTCTTGAAGGGCAGCATCGAGCGCCTTCTGGTACTCAGCGCGATAACCTTTGAACAGTGCGGCCAGCAGTGCTGGGCTGATTGTGACGGCCATTAGTTGCCCCCTTCGGTGTGTTTTATGTACTGGTCATCGCTCATGCCAAGCATCCGGGCAGCTTGCTGTTGCTCGGAGTTGAGAGCGGTGGTGGTTTTTGGCAGCTCATCACTGATCACCTGGCCCGTAACGGACGGCGCGGCTTTCACAAACTCGCGGAAGCGCTCCAAACCGCCTTTTTCCTGGCAGGCCGCAACGTGGTAATCCTTGGTGGCTGGGGTGATCTTGCCGGCCTTGAGTGCGGCGGTGATCTCGCTGTTGATGGCGGTTTCCAGTTCCTTTTCGTCGCGCTTTGCCAGGGCCTGCTCGGCGTTCTGGGCGCGCTGTTCCAGGGCGTTGTAATCGTCACGCGGCACGAACAGTCGCAGGGACGGGGGTTTCTCGCTGTTCAATGCCGTTTTCTCGGCCTCTTTCAGCGCGTTAATTGCCGCCACGGCTTGTTCCTCAGTGGCGTTTTCAGGCAAGCCGAGGGCTGCCCGGATGGCTTCTGCGAGCATCGGGGGGTTCTCCATTGATGGGACTTGTTCGGCGTTTAGCGCCTTGATCAACAGGTTCGGCTTGTTGGTCAGGCCGAAGCTGGAGAAGCGGTGAATGCGCCCGGTGTCGTCATAGGTGAAGACGGGCGACAGATAGCGGTATTCGCGTTCGCTGATGGAATTGCGGGCTTTAGCCGTCCAGTCCACGCGGGCTTCAAGCGCGCCGCGCTCGTTTACCCGGTACTCCCGCGCCCAGCCGGATGCAGGGGCGTCATCGCCCAGGGGGGCTTTCAGCTCAGTGGCGTGCAGGTAGTCAAACGGTAGGTCAGCACCCTTGCTGTGCGCCTGGGTGTTGGCCATAACTTCGGCGGGGTCATAAGACCAGGTGCGGCCATCACGGCCAACCACGGACGGGCCAGGTGGAAGCACCTCGACCCATTCAGGAACATCAGCGCTCAGCTCAAAGCAGAGTGCTGTGGAGGTGGTGCGATTGTGTGAGGCGTTTTGTGTGTTCATGCCGCCAGTTTCGGCGGCATGACGGGGGCGGGATTAGAGGACGGGGGTCAGTAACTAGTCTTCTAGATTACAGCGCTTTTGATTAAGCCAATCGCCAGTTCTTTGATGACTTCAAATGTCAGCGCGCCGCCTTTGTCGACAGTCTTTGCTTGAATCTGGTTCCAGACTTGCTCACTTCTAATGGAGTCCAGAAACTCGTGTCCCCGCCAGGTTAATCTGGTCGGCCGTATTACATCGAATCTCTTTCTAGAGCCGTCTAATATGTAGGTTCCTCCGTTAGTTCCTTCGATCAAACCGGCTTCAACTAGCAGAGCGACATGCTCGTAGTGCTTAAAGAAGCGAGATTCATCCTCTTTGGAGGTGGCGCGCTGTATGCCTGCGGGTAGATCATCCGGCACATACACCGAAGAAATATCATTCAGTTCCTCAACTCCGAACAAAATCGTTCGAACCAGCTCCCAGTCTCTACGCATGATGTCTCCATTGCTTCAAATACTCCCCCTGAGTTTGCGCCGATCTGGCAGAGCTTGACCAGGCTTCGGAAACGGCAGCGGTGCCTTCTTAAACCTTGTCCGCCAGCTTGGCTTGATCAGATAGATGTAGCGGAACTGCAACAGGCTGCGTTTGGTCGCCCGATGTTTGTTAGCTCGCAGGTATTCCCCGCGCTGGCCTGCCTTCTTATGGGCCGTGAGCAGCATCGGGTGGTAGGCCTCGCCATCCAGCTCATAGAAGCTGGTGCGGTGGTGGCCCAGATACAGGAAATTGGCCGCCTGATACACCACGCCCCAGCCCCCGCAACGCTCATCTGCAAATGACTGCACCCAGGCCACCTTCGGGCAAGCCCGCTTAATGAACTTGAACGCATAGCTCAGGGCGCGGCTTTCGCTGTTGCGTGGAGCTATGTCATCCAGCCACATGCGGTTTAGCTCCAGGTATTGATCAACCTGGGTGCCTGCCACGATCTTCTGCGCGCCTGCCACCGGGTTGAGCGCATAGCCAAACTGCAAGACGCCACGCATCACACCCTCGACCCACACCCCTAAGTGGATATAGGAGTTCATTACGATGCGGCCTGAGTAGTGGTTGGCAATTATGATGCGGTTTGCCTCGGTGCGTGGGATCAACGCGATATAGAAGGCGCTGCACCCAAAGCCTGCAAGCGCCAACTGGCCATTGAAATAGCCAACCTGGTCAGTGGTCGGCGGTGTGTACTCACCCGGCTGGGCTGGGTGGTGGTCTTTCTTTGTCGCCATGAGCTACCTCGGATCGAGGCGCTCCAAGGCGCTCAGGATTCGGGCAGCTCACGGCTGTCTGACTGTTGATGACCCGGCAACGCGGGCACTTGATTTGCAACTGGGTGAAACCGGCAGCTTTGGCCAATAAGCGGCCACAACCACCACAACGAATATCAATCACGGCAAGCCTTTAACTGTATGTGTGAACAGTGTTAATTTGCCCGCGCTTCGTCGACGAGGCGGGGGCCTTAGCTGGGCTTGCAGGCTGGTTCTGCGGTTCGGCGGCCGGTCAGGGTGGTGGAACACCCTGGCCGGCCGGCCCTTTCTTTTTGCTCTACCAAAGAAACGATGCTGGTATGGTTGCTGATCGAACGCTCAATTATTAGAGGACGTATGTCAGCGGTCTTACTAGGCATGGGAAGTCAAACGTACTACTCCATTCAACACATCCAGTCGGCCGCTTATTTCGCCAAGCAAACCGCCCGACTACAGCGGCGTGCTTTGAATAACCCTCTTAACCCCTCATTGAAAGTGCACGTCCAATCTAATTTCGCTGCCACGATATTTACCTCCGTGGCTTTCCTCGAAGCGCTGTTAAACGAGCTGTGGGCAGATTGTGAGCAACAAGATGGAGGGCATTTAAAAGATCTTCCGCAAGATGCACGACACAAGATTGTCGATGCGCTACAGAGGGCTGAAAAGAGTGCGATAACCCAAAAATATAAGGCCCTGCTTAAGGCCGCAGACAAGCCCCAAATACCGTGCGGTAACAGACCCCTCCAAGATATGAAGCACTTAGTTGACATCAGAAACAACATGGTCCACTACAACGCCGCGTGGCTTGATACGGGCACACCAGGAATGTGCCGTCCGGGCTACTTGGAGGAAACCGAGCTCGGAGCCTTCATTGGTAGGCACCTCGCCCATACTCCTGGTCTTGGTTGGATGAACTCTGCCAACGCAGAGTGGGCAGTCCGGCTGGTTCTTCTTTATGCAGAGGCGGCAGCGGAGAATCTCGGGATAACGTCGCTGCATGACCATATCCGTTCAGAGCTACAACCGTTCACCACCCCACAGCCCCGTTAGACCCCCGTTAGAAACGCAAAACACACCCAGCCCTACACCATGGTGGCACCCACACTGCCAAACAGCGCTTAGAAGGCGTTTTAGGCGGTGTCACTTTCTGGCTGTTTCTCTTCCAGGAGCTGCTGTGCCCTGGCCTTCCTGGAAACGGCTCCGGGGTTGTAGTTCCAGCCAGGTTCGATGCCCTTGGGCACGCTTACTATCTGGCCGGTGCGTTGGTTGATGTATTCCTGCATGCCCAGGTCAGGGGCATCGGTCATGTACTGGCCCGTTGCGGTCAGCCGCTCGGCCTCGCGCTTGCTGATCTGGCGCACCCAGCACTTACAGCCCCAGCCGTTGGGTGGAAAGTGCGACTGCCACCATGAATGGTCAGCTGGCAGGATGATGCCGGCCCAGCCCACATGCTCCGGCCGGTGTTCGCGGCTTGGCCCCAGCTGGTACAGCAAATAGGGTTGTGTCGCTCTGGTGCGCTCGATGCGCTGCCACTGCCCGGCCGCATGAGCCTGGCGCAGGTTCACGTCATAGATGGTGCGCAGGCGGCGCGGACTGCCCAGCTGCACCTCGCGGGTTTCGCCGCTCAGCGGATCGAGCAGTTCGCCACGCCCCCACCACCCCAACTTCTCCAGGAGCGGCTGCAACTCGCGCTTGAACTGGGCAAAGGTTTGACCCGACTCGATCATTTCATCGACGTGCGAGCGGATCGCTTCCAGGATGTCCAGGCGCATGGCCTTGGCCACCGTCCAGGACGTGGCGTGTTCCTCGGCCCACACTTCGCGGTAATCAAAGCCGACCTTGATACCCTTGGCGCGGAAGTACTCCAGCGCATCCTTTGGCACTGGTACGGGCACATGCTCCGTGGTTGGGCCAGTCACAGCGCGTCGCCTGCATCACCTTGGCCGCGCGCCTTGAAAGCTGCGCGGGCGAGCTGCTCGATCAAGGCGCTATCGTCCATTTGTTCAAGCAAGCCGGTCAGGCCAGCCCGGAAGGTGTCGAAGTCGTCGGAGTCCTTCGCTAACTGCAACACCGGATCGAGCACCGGCCGCATCACGGGCACCCAGTCGGCGGCGGCTTCATCAACCAGCGTGTCCAGGCTGTCGCGGGTCTTCTGTTCCTGGTTGAGTGCCTGACGGTGGCCACCGCACCCCGGACAGCTGCAACGCTGCTCAGTATTGAGGGCCGGCCCGGCAACTGGCTGCTGGCCTGTTGGCTTGAGCAACTGCGCGCCCTCGGCCGGGGCGGATAGGCCGAACCGCTCCAGAATTGCCGACTGCTCGACTTGCAGGCCACGATCAATAAACGGCGTCAGAGCATCGGCCAGGGCCTTCAAGTCCTCAGGCTCAGTAACCTGGAATGCAACGCTCGGGTAGTTTTCCTGAGGGCCGAAGTTGTAATCGACAAACACGCGCACCAGGTCGCGGTTGATCGTTGCAGCCAGTTGCTTGGCGTCGGCCTTGAGAATGTCGAGGCGCACATCGTTATGCACGGTGGCCTGGCTCTGGCTCGACCCATCGTCGGTGGTCATGGTCTGGCCGAGTACGGCCTTGCTGACTTGCCTGTCCAGCCACTCAGCCAGGCGCGCGAACAGTTCGGCACCACCTGTTGAGTCGGCGATTTTCTGGAACTCGATCAGCATATCCTTGGGTAGGATTGCCGCTGCATCAGCCGCCAGCTGCGCAACCGCCCGGCGCAGAACAGCAATATCGTCCGGCTTCGCTCCAGGGCCATAGCGGCCAATACGCATTGGCTGGCCGTACAACTCGGCATAACGCATCCAGTCCTTAATGCTGAACGCCTTGCACATATACGACACGGCCACCAGGCGCGCCAAACCGCCACGGATCGGAAGGCCCGACTTCAACTTGGGGATATGGATAATCATCCGGCCGGGCGGAATCTCGCGACCTTCACCGGCTTCCTCACGGATCAGCAGCTTACGGCCGGTCAGCTTGTCGAACTGGAACCAGCGCGGGTCGCGGTGATCGTACTTCACCGGCCAAAGCTGCTCGCCTTTCAGCTCCCAGCCAGGCTCAACAGCCGAGAAGCCTTTACCCAAACCATCGAGCAGATCGCTCACCAGGTCGGAAAACTCCGGGGCCTCGACCAGCTTGCGCACTGCGTCGGCGATTTCCTCCGCGCGGGCATCCTCGCCACCGGCCTCAACACTAACTGGCACGCCCGCTACAGCGCGCTTACGAGTGCCCAGCACCGAGGCATAGTGCAGGTCTTTCTCTTCCATTTCCTCGGCGAGTACCAGGTACTCCAAGATGTCGCCGGTAGCCGCGTTCTGCAGGATGGTGCGCAGGCGCGCCGGATCGAGCGAGGACGATACCGAGTCAACGCCCCAGGCCTGGTGAACGCCGGTTGTAGTGGCCTGGATCACCTCTTGCAGCATGGACTTCTTGAGGAACGGTTTACCGCTCGCGTCCAGGATTGGCGACTCATCCATTACAGAACACCTCCAGCCGCCCAGGTATTCACTGGGTCGGCATAATCATCATCAAAACCAAGTTTGTTGTTTCGGTCAGGGCGAACTGCCTCATAGGCGAACTGCTCTATTTCCATCCGGCTAGCGAAGCGAGCCAGGGCAATGGAGATAGCCGCGTCACCGTGGCGCTTTCCCCCGTCCTTGTCGGTGGACCGGCTCTCGGGAACACGGGCCACGCCTTTAACCATTTTTAGGCTGCGAAGATCAGCGATCACATCACGGTCGGCCGGGAGGTCAGACAGGGTGCCGTCCTCAAGGTCTGCCTTCAGGCCCGGCATGTTGTCTCGATACCAACCCTCAGTGAGCATCACCTGGCTAATGCGGTGGTGCCCGTACTTCACTGCGGCGGCCTCGGCCAGAGCTTGGCCATTGCCTCGCGCGTCGTGAGCGCCGGCTATGAAATTGGGCAGACGATCCGCCACATAGAACAGAATCTGTTCCTGTTGGGCGAAAGGCACATTGCGCAGCTCGATCATAAAAGCGACCCGTTTGCGGCCGTCCTGATCTTGCAAAAGGATGGTGAGCACCGACAGGTCGCCATTTCGGGCGAAGTCCATGCCGTAGGAACTCCACGCCCCTGGTGGCAGCAGTGCCAAAAGCGGCGCTAATTCACGCTCACACCACCCCAGGCTGTCAGCTAGTCGCAGATGCTCGGCAATAGTTTCGTAGCCCTGCGGGTAGGCCAGCCGGAACACGGGAACACCCTGGCGGCTGCGCTGCTCCAGCAAGGCCAGACTGAGGAAAGCCCCACCGCCATGACTTGGGATACAGTCCAGTTCCTCGTTGGCTGCATCGCCGTAGAAGTCATAAACGCCCTGTACCCATGCGGCTTGCTCTTCGGCGTTCCAGGTGATGCCTTTGCGCAGGCAGACGCGCTGGTATAAGCCTTGCTCAACAGCCTGCTTGAAGGTGCAGCGGAATAGCAGCCCCTTGCGTTTGCCGGCGCGTATTTCTTCGATCAGCTCGTTGAATGGGTTGTCGGTGCCGTTGTGGGTGCTAATCACATGCACCTCACCGCCCCAGATCAGCAGAGCAAGCGCAGCTTTAAGCAGCTCTGAAAGGTCGGCATGGAATGCGGCCTCATCAATTACCACGACGCCCTGGCGGCCGCGCAGGTTGGACGGCCGGCTGGTAAGGGCAACAATTCGGAAGCCTGAGGGAAAGCTGATGGTGAATGTTTTGATGTGTTTATCTGGGGCTTCATCAGGCCAGATACCTTCTTGAATTTCACCAGCTGCGTAGTTAAAGGCCCGCGCCCACATGGCGCAGGCCTGGATATACTCGACCGTCATGTCCTGGTTGTAGCCCAGGTAATAGACTGTCTGGCCGCCCGCGTTGCGCGCGCTGGCTGCGACCAACACGTTGTCAGCCGCCTCGGCCCAGGTGAGACCAATACGGCGGGATTTTTCGCCCACCTTGAGTGGTGAGCGCAGGCCGATCCAGTCTTTCTGGTAGTCGAGCAGTACGGCTGGTACGTCGATGGCGACGGTGCTTTCCAGGACGACGGAGATATTCATACCGGCCACCGGCTGGTGATACGCTCGCAGTGCCAAATATCGTGCAAAGGAGTGTTGAAATGCTTGATTGGTTTGCCGGTGCGGTTGCTAGTGCGAATGCTGCTAAAGAGATCAGTCAGAGCCTGATGACTTTGCGCGACGAAGAGTTGATCCGCAGCAAGGTTTTTGACCTGACCAACAGTCTGATGGATTTGCAACAGCAGTTGATGACTGCACAAATTCAACAAATGGAACTGGTGAGGAAGGTTACAGAGCTTGAAAGTGAATTGGATACTCTGCAGCTGAAGAGCCAGGACAGGGATAAGTACAAGCTGCATCGATTTTTCACGGGTACCTACGCATATGTAATGGCGGAAGCATTCCGAGGGAGCGAACCTGATCACTTTATTTGCAGCCACTGCTTTGAGAAAGGCAAGCGAGTTACTTTGCAGACCTCGTATAAATCCTTCGCCTCTACCCTTGAATGCCCCGACTGCAAAACACAGATACTGTGTGATCCGCCTGATAATAAATTGTCCATAATCTCTGGTGACTGACGAAGTATTTATTGCCGCTCTAGTCACCGCGCCACCCCCAGAATCTCTCGGCGAATTTCGGCCACGGTGTCTGCATCGAGGCCGCCTTTCTTAGCGATTTTCTCTACCTGGCTGGCGGCCGCTTCGGCTTTAGTACGCACCTCGCTTTGCCACTTTTTCTGCACAACAGATGCACGGCCCAGCTCGGCCACGGCCTTGGCTACCTTGGGCAGGTCGATTTGTCCGCCCTCGCTCATCAACAGCTTGAACAGATGCTCTTGCACCAGGCGCATCAGTGCTTCATTGACAGCGCCTTCCTCATCAGGGGAGGCAGCAACCACCGCGCGGGCCTGTTCGCTGGCCATCTTGAGGGCAGATAAGCGTTCCTCGAAGTTCTGGCCATAGCGGTGCAAGGCAGACTTGCTGATAGCAAAGCCGCGCCCAGATAACTCATCAGCGAGCGCTTCGTAGTCGCTGAAATTGTTATCGGCCAAGGCTTTGTCCAGCCAGGCTTTGACCTCGGCGGGGAGTGAGGCGACCTTACTGCGCTGCACCATCTCATACCCCCTGAGCTGGGCGGGCAATACCGGGGTTGCAGGCAATGGTGTACTCGGCGACATCCACCCCGTAATGGGTCAAGCCAGCAATCCAGACGCCGCTGGGTTGTTTATCCAGGGTTACTAGGCTGCGGTCTTTCAGGTAGTCCAGCTCGCGGCGAACCTCATGCTGGGTGGCGTCGGTATAGATGCCCTGGATGGTGGAAAGCACCAGGGCCTCATGCGGGTCTACCGGGCGAGCATTGTTGAGGGTGAGCAGGATGTACCAGCGCATGGACTCCCGGCGAACCTTGGCTACGTCGATTGGGATCATTGTTTGTTGCTCCGTTCCTGGATGAATTCAAGCTTGGTGAATACGCGGTCGATCTTGGCTTCCAGTACCGTTTGGTTGCGCACGTAGTCCTCGCGGCGCACGTATTGCAGGGGTAGCTCGGCCTGAAAACGCAGGAAGGAATGTTCAAGGCTCTTGAGCGCATCGGCGTCCTTTTCCTGCCGTTCTAGAACCTTGGCGAAGTTGTCCTCCCAGTGCTTACCCGCTTCCTGGCGGGCTTTGTCTTGTGCGGCAAATCGCTCGGCCAGGCGCTTCTCGAACTGCGCGAGCAATAGCTTTACCAAGCCGAAAACCAGCGTGGTGAAGATGCCAAGCAGGGTTAATGCCCAGCCGACTGCCTCGGCAAAGTCCATCTGCATCAGTGCGTCCCCTGTACGGCATCAATCAGAAGGTCAAGCTGCGCGCCGGTGTTGCGGCACTGCTCGGCGTAGCGGGTGTGATGTTCCAGGACGTCGCGCTGGCTGATGCCTGAATCGAGTTGCTCAGCGGCTCGGCCTTCGGTGCTTTGCGCAGCAGCTCGGTCGGTATCTGTGGCCGTGGGCATTCCGGCTGCGACTGCTCCGGTTGCTTCGTCATAAACGCGCACCCAACCAGCAGTGAACACGCAAGCAGGCAGAGGCTTAGGCGGCGCGTCGAGGGCGTCGCGATAGAGGTCGTTAACACGGGCAATCTCCCCTGTGAGGCGGTCGATGGTTTGGCGGTTGCTGCGCTGCTGGTCGGCCAGATCGGCGGCCAACTTGTAGTTGCGGGCTTGCTCATCAAGAAGCTTTTTAGCGGCGGCTTTGGCACTGGCTTCGCGTGCTTCGGCTCGCTCCAGGTCGAGCTGGACATGCTCACGGCGCAGCTTTTCTAGGGCCAAGTCGCCATCGCTTTGGGCTTGGGCAAAACCGGCGTCGCGGGCGTTCTGAAGCATTGAGTCATGCAGCCAGAACAAAGCGCCGATCAGCAGCAACGGCACCAGCGGCCGGAGCAGGCTTAACCAGTTCATAAGGCCGCCTCGCAAAGCTGGCGCTCTGCTGCACGACGACGCTCAAGCCCACGAAACTTGCGACCGCCCGCGCTCACCCAGTAGCTGAGTTGTGCGCAGGCCGGCTGAATTCGCCCGGCCTGGAGGTGCAGCAGCATGGTCGAGTGGCGGCCATTCTTGAGCCAGACAAAGCCGTCTTTTACGCCCGGTTTGCCGGGGCCGACGTTGTAGATAAAGGATAGAAAGGCCGCGATGCTTTTGGTGTCCATGCCGCCGATAACCTTGGCAGGCACCCAACGCTCGAAAACGTCCGCCGCTTCCTGGAGGGCGAGCTGGGTTTTCTGGTCACACTCGGCATCCGTCGCAACATCACCAAGGCGCACGCCTCGCGTCCACCCCTCGCAGATGGTCGGAATACCAACAGGGTCGAGGTGGGCCAGCAGATCGCGTCCTTCATAGAGGGCGACAACAGGTGTGGCGGCAACGATTGCCAACGCGATACGGGATTTAATGCCCACGGGGTACACCTCTGATCAACGCGCGCAGTTCGGCCAGGCGCTGGTTGCCGAACTCAGGCGCGGAACTGGTGTGGTGGATGACGCTGTTTTTGGCTTCGCGACGGGGTGCCGCTGGTGGGGTTTCGCGGGCGCTTTGCGCGCGGCCAACGATGTGCGAGCGGTAGCTTTTGACCTTATCAAAACCCATCTGCACGTATTCCTTTACCAGCGGCAGCAGCTCTGCCGGGCAGCGTGCAAGCATCAACGGGCGCTGTTCCAGCGATGGCTCAGCCAGAATGGCTGCGGCCAGGTCGCGTGGGTTCGCTTGGGATACGGGGGCTTGATTGTTCATGCCGCTATGGTCAGCGGCAGCGTGTTGCGGGGATTAAGGAACGGGTGTCAGTAACTTAGCTGAACAGGTCGCGGATCGGCTGGGCCAGCTCAGGCAGGCGCTTGAGAATGCGCCAGACGTGACGGTCACTGAGCTTGTATGTGCGGGCCAGCTCGGCAACAACCGTATTGGCACTGACACCCTCGCGCGTCGCTTGTTCAAACTGGCGGTGAATCTCGGCATCGCGCAGCGCCTGCAATGCTGCATCGCACTTAGGTATGTAGATCGTTTCACGCTCGCTGGCATAGCGCCCAAGCTTCTCGGCTGCTTCCTCGCCAACAATCTCGGCCAGTGCTGCAACGCGGGCCTGGCCATTGCGGCCAACGCCCTGGGCGAAGAACCAGGATGTACCGCCCAACTCGGCAACCAGTTTCATAGTGGCAGGCAGGCCCACCACCTCGGCGATACGCTGCACAGTAGGCGGCAACAGATCCCGCGCTTGTTCAATCCTCACTGCACAGGCCTCCCGTGGCGTTTGGCATCGTAAGTCAACGCAGCAATCAGGCGGCGCAGCTGGTCGGCGTCGCACCACTCGACACGCTTGACCTTGAACATGCGCAGCGCCATGGCATCGGCATAACTCCAGGGGCGTTTGGCTTCGGCAAGGAAGGCCTCGATCTTGGCTACCTGGGCGGAGCGGTCAGGCGCTGGCTTTGGGGCTGCGCGGCTGGTTTTCTTCGCCGGTTTTGGCTTAAACCCCAGGCGCTCAAGCTCGATCAGGACACGGCTGATTTGACCCGGCGTCAGGTCTTTGGAGCTTTTCGCGCCAGCAACGCGGGCCAGGATTGCGTAATAGGCATCATCGTCCAGGCCAAGCTGGCGGCGGGCGATCTGGATTTTCTGTTTGCCTGCGCTCATACCGGGTTCCTCGGGTTCATGGCATCGCGGAATGCCTGCGGGTCGCGACGGGCGAGGCCTGCCATGTAGCGAACAGCCAGGGTCAAACCTTCCTCAACCGTTGTCAGGTCGCCGGCCAGGCGGATGCCCTCCATGTCGGCCATGGTTCCAGCGCCCAACTCAGCCTTGAACTTAACGGCCTTGATCACTTGCTTCTGCTTGCGCTTGGCTGCGCGATAACGTGCGGAACGGGCGCGGCTTAGGCGGCGTCGGCGTTCACTTTTGCTTTCACTCATCTTGGCTGCTCATCAGTACCGGGCAACCACACCCGGCAGACCGTCGCCCTGTTGGGCGAGGTTTCGCTTAGTGGATGCGTTCGATGCTGGTGTTGTTGGATATCAGGTGCCTTTTCAGGCTGTTGAAGCTGCTCCAGGTCGGCAAGAAGTAGACGTGTCGTTTTGCCGCTACCTCGTTTGCCCGGCGTTTCCCCAGGGCTTTTCGGTACTGCTCAACTTCTTTGGCTGTGAATACTGCTTTGCTAACTTTGCGCAGGAAGCGGCGGGCCTCTTCGTGTTCTGGCTCGCCCTCTTTGGTTGCGCTTGTCCAGGCTCCTTTAAAGAACCCGTCGACGTAGACGGCTGTAACCCACTTTCTGCTCTTTGAATCGACCGCCTGTTGCAGTGCCAGCTCGAACTGGTCGCACTGAAACCGCATGCTCCCGTAAGGGCTGGCCATCTGCTCTTTAAGCTCGTCCCAGTCTTCTTGCTGCATATCGTCCTCGGCTGCTCATCAGTGCCCAGCAACCACGCTGGGCAGACCACCACCGGCCAGGCCGGGGCGGTTTCGCTTAGTGAATGGTCATGTTCGATGGCTGGCGGGCGCAGGCCGGTAACCGGGTGAGCTTGGCGTCTACTGCTGCCAGATCGAACAGCGTTTGTGACATCTGCACAGCCCGCGTTGGTTGTGGCATGCCCAGCAAATTGGTCGGAGCGCCTGCCATATCCATAGATACGGTTACGCGGTCGGTGTTGTCTTCCAGGGTGATGGTGACCTTGGCCATTGATGCTCCTAACGCTGTGCACGAAAGCTGATGTGGTAGTCGCGGGCCAGTTGGCGCACGCGTTTTTCGGTCATGTGCAGTTGCTTGGCGATCCACTTCGGCGGCTCGCCCAGGGCTGCGCGCGCCATGATCTGCGCGGCCTGCTTGGCTTCCAGATCGCTAGCTGGCTCTGCCTGTGGCGCATCAACCTCACCAGCCGGGGCCTGGAACAGGTGTGCATAGACCGGCGTTCTCTCCGGGTTAATCACAAAGGTCGTTGGCGCATCGCTCATTTGGTAGCCGACCTGCTCAATCTCCCCACCACCGGCCAGGAAAGCCTGGGCGGCTAGCTCGATGCGCCGCGCCTCAGCCTCTAGGTGCGCTGAACGGGTAGGAAGCGGGTTAACGCGTGGGACGTGGTATTGCGGCATCACTTACTCTCCGCTGCGATGCGCCACTTGCTGTGCAAACGGCCAATTGGGGTAATTGGCACACGCACAATCGTGGTGGCCTGGTCGGGAAACAGCTTCTCGGCCAAACGCTCGACGGCGTACAAATCCGAGTGCGTACAAGAGGTACGCTTACCGCGCACGGTGTTGGTGGTGTAGCCGGCGTGGGTTGACCGCACTGAAATTTCTACGGTGTCCATTCACGCCCCCAGCGCCCGGAAGCCGGGCGAGTTGTGCTTGTCTAGGACTTGGATATAACGGGCTATTGCACTCAGGTTGTCGCGATCAGTAGCGTCATCGAGCACACCTGGAACAACAGCAACGGCATAGCCACCACTTGTCTTGGTGATGGTGTCGACCACCTCATCAAATTCACCTATGGCTAGGGCAAACTGACCCTCACCTGGCTTTTCGTCAGTAACGACGATTTGTCCTTTGATGTTGCAAAGAGCGAAGAACTTGCCCATCTCACACCCCCGCAATATCAAGAATGATCGTTTCGTAGGAGTCGTCGGCCTGGCGTTCCTGGATGCGGATATAGACCGCTTTGCCAGCCACGCTAAGGCTGTCCTTGACCGCCTCCATAGCCTTACGCCACTCGGGGTCGTCAATCTCAATACGCATCAGCTCGGCAACACGCGCGACGCTGATTTCACCCTGGCGGTTGAGGCGAAAAGCATTGCTAGCGATGGTGACCAGGTGCTTATGCGAAACATCGCTCCAGGAGCGGATGCACTCGAATACCTTGGCCTTCGCAACTTCCATTTCTTCGGTGTAAGTGATCCGGTCAGCGCACACCCGCTGCACCCTGTAGCCGCCGTCAAAGCTGGTCAGCGTGACATTGCCCTTCGGCCCGCCCAGCTTCATGTCGTACTTCTCGCCGGCAATGCTGATCAGGTCAGCAATATCGGCCAGGGCTTTCTCTTTCAGCGACTTGAGCGCGGCGTTCAGCTCAACTGCTTTTTTGGCAATCTCGGTCACGACGCCATCGCGCAGCTTGTCCTGTTCGCGAATCTCAGTTTCATGCACCAGGTTGCCAATGGCGTTGCGCACCCAGCCCTCAGGAATCACGATTTGTTGTGCTTGCTGCATGTCTGTTGTCCTCAGTGAAAAGTCAGGTCGGGGCTGACCGGGGCCTGGTAAGCCAGGTCGCGGTAGCTAATCGGTTCGCGCCACTCCAGGGACACGCCCTGGAACATCACGGTGTAACGGGTGCTGCCAGCAGACGGGTGGCGCTGGTAACCCTCAGTCAGGCGGTCACGCACCAGGCGCTGGCCGTCTTCGGGGCCGACCACCAGCAGGTTCGCTACTGGGTCAATGCGGTGCAGGCGAATACCCATGGCCTGCAAGGTGCGGCTGGCGCTGTTGAACACGCGCAAGCGGTCTGCCAGTTGCGGGGTAAGCACTTTCAACGGTCGTTCAGTGGATGCGTGCATGAGCTTTCTCCTGAGCGTTGCAGTTGGGGTTGTTTGGGCAATGCTGGCAGGCGCGCCAATGCTGCATAGCCATCGGGTTGTGCGTTGGCGCTGCTTTTTCGCGGTAGCTTTGGCACTCCGAGGCGGTAACCACTTCGCCCAGGGCGACGCACTCCAGGCGGCCCAGCACATCCATCACGCGGCGTTCAACGCCGGCCGTGCTGGGTGACGGGTAACGGTTCGCGAGCACCAGGCTCACAGCTGTGCGGCTCATGCCAATGCGCTGGCCGGTTTTGGTCATGTTGCTACGGGCCACTTCGGCACCCAGCAGCTGCACAAACAGCGGGGGCTGCTCGCCCCAGGCTTCCAGGCGGGCGGCGTTCATTCGTCCACCTCGGCAGGCTGGCGATACACGACTTCACCCAGGTTGGGGTCGAACACCTGACCCACACGCTGGATCATCGGCGGGCGTGGGCCAGTGTCGGCACCATGGGCCAGGCGGTAGCGCGCCATGGTGGCGGGAGTGCCCGGCTTGCCGACCACGACCATTACCAGGTACTCGGCTTTGTGCAGCCACTGTAGGTACGACCTGGCCGTACTCAGGCTAACGGCCTCACCACAGGCAGCGGTGCTTTGCACCAGATCGCGTGCGTCCACTTCACGCAAAATGCGCAGGCCGCGCCACATGGCCTCAACGCCCTGGCCTTGAGTATTGAGCGTGCCGTCGCGGTTGAGCTTTGGCGCTTCTGCCCCTACGTCCTTTTGCAAGGTGTAAGTAGCAGCCGCGTAGGTTTTGCCGTTTTTCAGCACGTAGCCACCGGCAATCAGGCAGCGCAGGAAGGTCAGAACGGTGTCGTCTTCAACCTTCGCGGCGCGGGCCAGGCTGTACACGCTGGCACCATCACGGCGCTCGCGCAGGGCTTCCCAAATACGCTGGCGGTTGCTTTTGCCTCCAAGCATTTGCAGGTCAGCCGGCTTGCGTCCTGTAGCCATCAAGCAGCCCTCCGAGTCGGGGCTTGGCCGGTAAACCAATCGCGCTTACCCCAGGTGGCAAGGTCGATGCTGTCCAGCCCCATGGCCTGGGCTTCGTTGTGGACGCGGTACAGGTTGACCGCTACGCGGCGTAGGCAGCCTTTAACTTCACGTTGCAGCGCGGCTAGCAGGTCGTCGGCCATGGTTACGTGCGGGTAACTGGCGCGGGCAAGCTGCTGCATGTCTTCAACGGTAGCGGGCTGCGCTGGCACCCATTCCAGCACCCGATTGTCTAGGCGCTCCAGTTTGGACAGGCTGGCGGGCACACGCTCTTCACCAATCAGCACAATGGTGCCCTGGCTGGCGTTGTACAGATCGGTCAGTACGTTGGCGGCTGCTTTGTCGAGCAGGTACTGCACGTCATCAACAATTAGTGGGCGACCACTGCGGCTGAGCTGCTCGGCGATCTGGTCAACCATTTCACTCAGGGTGCGGCCTGGCACGATGCCCATGTCGCGCAGGATGGCCAGCAGAAAGGCTTTTTTCGTCCAGGTATCGCGGCACTCGACGTAGTAGGCGCGGTGCATGTTGGCGGCATAGGCCGCCGCCACGCTTTTGCCCAAGCCTGTTGGGCCATACATCACAACCAAACCAGGCAGGCCGCGTGGACGCTGCACAGCACGGTCGATGGCGCTGGCCAGCAGGCCCACATTGGTCAAAGGTACGATTTTAGAGTTGCTCATTTTTTGTAGCTCCCTTGGTCAAGCGCGGGCCTGTTCGTCCGCGAATTCATACATGCGTTGAATGGATGCAAAGTCCGGGTGGCTCGGGTAGCGCCCGTGCCACTTGGCTTCGTCTTCGGTGAGGTGGTCTCCAGCGGCCTGGCGGCCATCGAGTTTTTCCCAGAGGCGGTAACGGGCCATGGCGTCGCCGGGAATCACGAACTGTTCGCCCTGGTCGGTCATGAGTTGCTCGGCGTAGCGCTGGGCGCTTTGCAGCTGTGCTGGCTCCAGGTTCGCGTTCGGTGCTGTGGTCGGTGCGATCATTTCCACGCGGGCACCGGTCAGCGTTTCGATCTTGTCGATGGTGCGCTTGATCTGGCCTTGCGCTCGTTTCTCGCGGGCTTGCTCGACGCGGTTTAGCGGTATGTAGTCGCTGGCGTTGCCATCCAGCAGTGCTTCGCCGATCAGCTCACCGGCAAGCGTGCGAACCCACACGCGGGAGGCGTCGCGCACGTCATAGGCCACGCGGACTGTCTCGCCGTGCAGGTTGCGTAGTTCGTCCAGAAAGTAGCGGTGGCCATCCCAGGCAATCTCGCCCCGGTGGGTTTTGCGCTCTACCTGCGGGCGCATCAGGTCGCCCACCAGTTCGGCCGGGGCAATCATCGGCTCCCAGCCTCTGCCGCGAGCGGCTTCCCAGGCTTCGTTGGGGCTTGGGTAGCGCATGCGGCCAGTAACCGGGTCACGCACCTTGTCCAGGCCACGGTGCGGCCGGTTGTTGTAGTCCTCGATCTCGATTTCAGCGGCGGCCATAAACTCGGCGTGAGTCGGCAGCAGCCGAGTGGTGCCGGTGTCGCGCAGTTGCTGGCGGCTAATGCGGTGCACCTTGGTGCCAGCGTGTTTGTCCATGTCCGCACCCATAAAGCTGGTCAGCTTCTTGGCCGCTTGCACCCAAATACTCTGGTGGCTGCGCTCGATTAGGCCCCGCGCCTGGCTGTTGTATGGCAGTGCGTGGGTCATGGTGCCGCCCAGACGGTCAACCACCTCACGCACCATGTCGTTGGCAAAGCCGCTACCGTTGTCCACATAGAAGAAGGCGAACATGCCGCCACGGGTGACTGCATCGCGCAGGGCAAACATCACGTCGATGGAGTTCTCAGCCTCACCAATCGACACACCCAGTACGCGGCGGGTGGCAACGTCTATGACCGTGGTGATTTCTGGCCGATACGGTTTGCCAGTGTGCGGGTTGATCACCTCGGCGTCGAACTTGTGGCCGTCTGCGGTATACACATCACCTGGCAGCAGGTTGCGGGTAGTACGGCGCTTGAAGGGTTGCAGCGCCTTGAGTTCCTGCGGACTGCGGCGGCCAGTCTCGCGGGCCTCCGGGCTCAGTTTGTTGAGGAAGCGACGCACCGCATGAATGCTCGGGCGGTCGCCTTGGCACTTCGCGGCATATTCGGCATAAGCCGACTCAACGCTGGGCTTGGTCGGGCGTTGGTAGCAACGCAGGAAGTCCGTGGCCCAGGCCGGAACGCTCATGTCTTTTTTGATGCGAACGGGCGCAAGGCCGGTTTCACCATTGGCGCGGTAGTCGGCCAGCCAGCGCTTTAAGGTGCGCTCGGACAAGGTACGGTCACTGGACTTGCGGTCGTTGGCGCGGGCTACCCGCTCTTCCAAGTAGGGACTGAGCTGTCCATCGCGTGCCAGACCTACCAGCGTCATGATGGCCCGTTGTTGGGTGACCATTTCGCACAGGCGCTCAATTTCACGCACAAAAGACAGACGTGCCGTCATCACTGAGCGCTGCTCATCGGTCAAGCGTGACGCTGAAACGGCGTCACGCTTTGCGTCTTTTTGCACAGGTGCGGGGATGGTTTCTGCTGGCTCAGCATTGACCGAGGTGGCAATCAGTGCGGCCTGGGTCTGCTCAGGCAGAACGGCAAAGGCGTATTCGATGGCCTTGCTACCAAGGCGGCGCTGGCCTTCCCAGCCTTCGCGGGTGGCGAGCTTGCGGACACCTTGGACGGTGCCAGGCATTCCCTGCAGTCCAACGAGCTCTTGGGGGCTAAACCAGTTATGCATCGGAGCCACCCATCAGTTGCTTGAGAGCCCGCACTTTGCGTGAAGCGTCATCCCGCAACCGTTCAAGACGGCCTAGTTCAGCATCCAGAGCTTCGCGGCCATAAGCCACGCGGCCACCGCGAAGATTCACCAGCCAATTGGTCAGCGCATGGCTCGCGCACACCTCTTCAAGCAAGGCGACCCTATAAAGTGGCAGGTTGTGATCGGTACGGGCCGTGCTGGACCAAGCGTCAAGCATGCCTTTGCTAACGTCATCGCCAGACAGGCGTGACATTTGTGCGGCCACTTCAAACCGATCCATATCGCCAGTGCCCTTGAGCATTTGGGCTACAAGCTCACTGACCTGAACGGAGTAGTTGCCACAACCAGGAACAGCGAGGCGCGGTTGTGGAACCTCGAAGATGTCTAAAGTGCGGTCGTCTTTTCCGTGACGCATGTCTAGGCCTCCGTGCCGGTTTTACGGTGCGAAACAGGACAGTAACGGCTATTCTTGGCCGTCGACCTTTGGCGGTGTTCCGCGCTGTTTGGGCGCTGACGCAGTGGCGAACCATCCGCATTCCATCGCTCTGGCCAGATAACAGCGGGCAGGACTTCCAGAGTCTCTGCAATCGCCCGCTCAATGCGTGGGTATGGGTGCGACTTGGTTGCACGAATAGCGCGGTCGGTGACCTTTAGCACTTGGGCCAGTTTTGCGGCGGAGCTGCCACGGATGCGCAGCTGATATTTGATCCACTCCCAGCGGGCTTCTGGGGTGGTAGGTATGTCAGCCGATATAACGGCGGGTATGTCGGTAGCACTCATCGCAACAACCATCTTGGCGGGTGGTTTTTTTAGGCTGTCTAACTGCCTGTTGCGGATAAACATAACCCGAAAACGGGAACCGGTAAACCGTATTTGAGAGTTTCCATTCCTGTTTTTGATTGTTTGATCCCGAAAAGTAGATTTGAGGCTTCAAAATCAATGACTTACAAAGAAAAGAAACCGGCTGAAGAAACCGAAAGTGAAGTTTCTTTTCCATATTCGGGAATGGAAACCCGAATCGCGGCAGTAGCCGACCTTTATGAGTCCCGAAAACAGGCCGCAGCTACGGCGCGAGCCGGCCTTTCATCCTTGCAGCGCTGGATTGCGGGAGAAGGCATGCCAGCATTTGACTCCGTAGCCCTGCTGGCTGCGGGAAAAGGGGTATCGCTGGACTGGATTGCGACTGGCAAGGGAGAAATGTTTGCAGCTGCAAAGGGGGCCGAGCCTTTGCAGGCCCCGGATGATGTCTATGTACAGATTCCGCTCTATGACGCCAGGGTGAGCGCAGGGCACGGCGCTTGGAACGACAGCGCCAAGGTGTTGGCCATGCTGGCATTCACGCGCTATAGCGTCCGTAAGCAGGGCCTTGAGCCTGCCCAGTTGGCAGCTTTCCGGGTTGATGGCGACTCAAATGAGCCGATCTTGAGTGATGGCGATACGGTCATGGTCGATTTGCGTCGTAAGGAAATGCGCGGTGACGCCATGTACGTCATCAGCATGGGCGGGCACCTGTTTGCCAAACGCTTGCAGCTCCAGCTGGACGGGGGCTTTCAGGTAATCAGCGCGAACTCTGCTTACCCGCCAGTGCTAGTGCCCAAGGGGCAGCTGGATGAGCTAGAAATTATCGGCCGCGTGGTTTGGGCTGGCGGCTGGATGTAGGTGCCAAAGAGCCCGCTAAAAAGCGGGCTCTGGTAGGATTTCGCGTTTCTATGGCTTTGCACGGCTTCGGCACTAACCAGGGCCACCCCGGAACCTTGAACCCTGCGCCGGGCTTGGCTTTCCCGGCCTATCCCGCATCGTCCCGGCTCATCCCACCGGTTTCCTTCCCTGTGCCAAATACCTCACTAACTCACACTAGATCGTAAACAGATTCTTCCTTGTACTACCCGGATCAGTACTGCCCCCCAACGAAAGCCTGGACTGCCGGTTACGACTGGGTAGTCGGCATAACAGCCCGTACACTCGGCGCACCATTGCCGAGGGCCGACCATGCGCACGCTTTATCAGTTTCCGATTTCCCACTACTGCGAAAAAACTCGCTGGCACCTGGATCACAAGGGCCTCGACTTTCAGGTGGACAACCTCTTCCCCGGCCTGCATCGGCTGAAGAGCAAGCGCCTGGCCGGCATCGTTACCCTGCCGATCCTCAAGGATGGCGAACAGGTAATCGGTGACTCCACGCAAATCGCCCTCTATCTGGAACAGCGCTACCCGGAACGCCCACTGCTGCCGGCTGATGCCGCACAACGCGCCGAAGTACTGGAGCTGGAGGAACAGTTCGACCGCCTGGGCGTGCACGTACGGCGCTGGCTATATGGCCAGATCAAGCAGTGGGATTCGGTGATGCACGCCATGCTCAAGGTCTACCGCCCGCTGCTGGGCCTGCGCGACCTGATGAAACCGGTGCTGATCCAGGGTGTGCAGCGCCTGTATGGCGTAACCCCACCGCGCGTGGCGAAATCCCAGGCCGAATTGCTTGAAGGCCTGGCGCTGATCGAATCGCGCATCCACGGCGACCCATCACGCTACCTGGTCGGTGAGCAACTGAGCCTGGCCGACATCAGCGCCGCCGCCCTGTTCGCCCCGCTGTTCACGCCGGCAGGTACCCCGTGGCAAGGCATCGCCGGGCATGATGCAAAAACCCAGGCCTTTCTTGATGAGCTGCACGCCCACCCGGCCGGCCAGTGGGTGATGCGCCGCTATACCGAAGACCGTCAGCGCCGCAACTGATTGACCCGATTAAAGGATGAGCACATGAACATCAGCGATATTCCCTTTGGCATCACCGACTGGAGCCAGGTCGAGCGTAGCGAACATGCTGGCGAAACCGGCATGGCCTATTGGCGCACCCAGGTGTTTGGCAGCATCCGCGTGCGCATGGTCGAGTACAGCGCCGGCTACCTGGCCGATCACTGGTGCCAGAAGGGCCATATTCTGTTGTGCCTGGAAGGCGAACTACACACTGAACTGGATGATGGTCGACGCTTTGTGATGACCGCGGGCATGAGCTATCAGGTCGCTGATCAGGGCGAGGCGCACCGCTCATCCACCATCAACGGGGCGCGGCTGTTTATCGTCGACTGAAGGCTTTATCAGTTGCGCTCGGAGCTCAGCAGCATCAACAACGACACCGGCTGCTCGCTCTCTGGGTGCAATGGTTCCTGCAACCATTGCAGGCGCCAGCCAGTTTCGCTGAACAGCCCAAGCCAGGACTCGAGCGTGCGGAAGAACCAAGGCATCGGCTGAGCAAAGCCCTCACCAAAGCCGGCAAAGGTTTCCACCCGCCAACCGTCGCGATAACCCGCATCATTGCAGGCTCGCCAGGGGTGCAGAGTCTGGATCAGCAACCGGCCATCCTCTGCCAGCAAGCCATGCAGAGCATTCAGGGTTGGCGCCAGCGGCTCTTCCAACAAGGCGAAATTGCCCACCAGCGTATCGAAACGCCCCAGCTGCGCGGCCTGGCTTTCCAGCTCGGCATAACCGCACACGCGATACTGCGATGCGTCGCCGGCCGCCTGTTGCGCCACGGCAATCAGCGGCGCGGAGGCATCCACGCCGACCGCCTCAATGCCATGCTCGACCAGCCCACGGCACAACCAGCCTTCGCCACAGCCCAGATCCAGCACACGCTTGGGCGCCAGGGCAAGAATCGCCTGGACGATCGCCGCATCAGTCACCAGCCGCCGGCTTTCGATACGCTGCTCGCGCACCGCCGCCGTCCAGGCATCGGCATTGGCCTGCCAGCTGAGGTTAAGTTGCTCCCGGTGGTCGCGTTGCATAGCTCACTCGTCGCCTGTTCCGTCACGGCAAAATCCTAGCGCTCTGCAGGTACCCGCAGCGCCAGGGACAATCCTGCGCCAGTTACCGCACATCCGTGTTGCCGCTGATCACTTAATCAACGTGCCAGCGTATAAAAGTCCGCAAAAAAATCCTCTGCCTGCCAAGCCCATCCCTGCCGGCCCATGGACCAGCGACTAAACTGCAGACAGTGGCCAGCTGAGAGGAGCTCAGTGTTTAAGCCCGCTGATGTTATTCAGCAACCTGTCAAACCTATGGATGAGTACATCAGGCTAAATGAATATGGGCGCACCATGGCAACTCGACATAACCACCCTGCCAGCCGGAGAGCAAACCAACCGGCCCAAGCGCACCAGTAAGCTGAAAGTCACTTTCTGGCTGCTGGTTCTGTTGCTGTGCATCGCCGCCGGCTTTTTGCTTGCCGAAGAAGTGCGCACCTCACGCTTTCAGGCTCAGGAACTCAGCCGTTATGCGCAAACCCTCAGCTACAGGGTCAAGCCAGGCCCCAGCCCGTCGATCATCTACCCCAGGGAAGGCCCCTTCGATAAGCGCCAGGGCTACACCTACCTACCCTTGATGCTGGAGCGTCTCAACCAGCGAAATTTTATTGTGCAACAACAGGCGCAATTTTCCCCTGCCCTGCTCGACTACGCCCAGCGCGGCCTGTTTGTGCCTTACCCGGAAAAAATCCAGAGCGGCTTGAGTATCAATGATTGCAGCGGCACGCCGTTCTATGAATTCCGCTACCCGCAACAGCGCTACCCAAGCTTCAACACCATCCCACCGCTGGTAGCCGACAGCCTGCTATTTATCGAAAACCGCAAGCTGCTCGACCCCGAGCAGCCACTGGCCAACCCCGCGGTGGACTGGCCACGCTTTGTCATGGCGGCCATCTCCCAGGTCGGCAAGCTGCTGGATATGCAGGATCAATCGGCAGGCGGCAGCACCCTGGCCACCCAGCTGGAAAAATACCGCCATTCCCCGGACGGTCTGACCCTGTCGGCCACGGAGAAGCTGCGGCAGATGCTATCCGCCAGCGTGCGCGCCTACCAGAGCGGCCCACAGACACTGGCCGCGCGGGAAAATATCGTGCGCGACTACCTCAATAGCGTGCCGCTGTCTGCCGCCCCTGGGCATGGCGAAGTGCATGGCCTGGCCGATGGCCTGCGCATCTGGTTCGGCGCGGATTTCGCCCAAGTCAATTTGCTGCTCGACCCCGCACGTTCACCGGATGCCAGCCTGGCCGAGCGCGGCCTGGCCCTACGCCAAGTGCTAGCCCTGATGATTGCCCAGCGCCGCCCGTCCTATTACCTGGCTCAGGGCCGCAATGACCTGGCCGAGCTGACCGATAGCCATATCCGCCTGCTGGCTGGCGGCGGTCTGATTGACGCATCGCTGCGTGATGCCGCGCTGAACCAGCCACTGGTCTACCGCGACTGGGCCCTAGAGCCCAACCTGCAGGTGGTGGACGGCAACAAGGGTATCAGCGTTTCGCGGGCGCGGCTTTCAGCCATGCTCAACATGCCACTGTATGACCTCGACCGCCTCGACCTGAGTGCCACCAGCACGCTGAACAATGAGCTGCAACAAGCCGCCAGCCACTATCTTCAGCAATTGGCCGACCCAGAGTTTGCCGGACAGGTTGGCCTGTTTGGCGAGCGCCTGCTGTCGCCGGAAAAAACCGCCGACGTGCGCTACAGCTTCACCCTGTTCGAACGCACTAGTAACGGCAGTGTCGTGCGTGTGCAAACCGACAGCACCGACCAGCCGTTCGACATCAACGAAGGCAGCAAGCTGGAGCTGGGCTCTACCGCCAAGCTCAGGGTGCTGGCCACCTACCTGGAAATCATTGCCGAGCTGCACCAGCGCCATGCAGGCCAAAGCGCTAGCGAATTGCGCGCAGTCAACGCCCAGGACAACCTCACCCGCTGGGCCATCGGCTATCTGCAGAGCACCCCCAACGCCAGCCTGCCAGATATGCTGGATGCGGCGCTTGAGCGCAAATATTCCGCCAGCCCGGGTGAGCGTTTCTTTACCGGCGGCGGCATTCACACCTTCGCCAACTTCCGCCGTGAGGATAACCAGCGCATCGCTAGCATGCGTGAAGCCTTGCGCGAGTCGCTCAACCTGCCGTTTATCCGCCTGATGCGTGATCTGGTGCGTTACAGCACCTATCAGGGCCCGAACAACAGTGCCGAACTGCTCAAGGACGACAAAGACCCACGCCGCCAGGCCTATCTGCAAGACTTCGCCGACCGCGAAGGCACCACCTTTTTGCTGCGCTTCTGGCGCAAATACCAGGACCAGCCTGAACAACAACGCCTGGATACCTTTCTCAACGGCCTGCGCCACACCTCAGTACGGCTCGCCGCCGTGCACCGCTACCTGATGCCACATGCAGATGAAGCCAGCTTCGCCGCCTTCCTGCGCAAGTACCTGCCCCAGGAAAAACTCAGCGATAAGCGCATCGCAGAGCTCTATAAGAGCTACGGTCCCGGCACCTACAGCCTGCCGGATCAGGGCTATATCGCCCGCGTCCACCCGCTTGAGCTGTGGCTCTTGGGCTACCTGATCGAACAACCACAAGCCACCTTCAGCAATGCGGTGGCCGCCAGCCGGGACGAACGCCAGGAAGTCTACGGCTGGCTGTTCCGCAGCCGGCACAAGAGCGCCCGCGACAGTCGCATCCGCATCATGCTAGAGGTAGAGGCCTTCCTCGATATTCACCGGCGCTGGCAAAACCTTGGCTATCCTTTCGCCCACCTGGTGCCGTCACTGGCCACCGCCATCGGCAGCTCCGGCGACCGTCCGGCTGCGCTGGCCGAGCTGGTCGGGATTATTCAGAACGATGGTATTCGGCAACCTACTGCACGCATCGACAGCCTGCATTTTGCCGCTGATACGCCCTACGACACCCTGGTGGTGCGCGACCATACCGAGGGCAAGCGCGTCATGGCCTCGGAGGTCGCGGCCGCGCTGCGCAGCGCCCTCGCCGATGTGGTTGAAGCCGGCACTGCGCGGCGCTTGCTCGGCAGTTTTACTCAGGCTAACGGCCAACCGCTGAAGGTCGGCGGTAAAACCGGTACTGGCGATAACCGCATTGAAACCGTCGGAGCTGGTGGCCGGGTACTCAGCTCAAGGGCAATGAACCGCACCGCAACCTTTGTCTTCTACCTCGGCTCGCGCCACTACGGCACCCTCACCGCCTTCGTCCCCGGCCGCGCCGCAGAGAGATTCCGCTTTACCTCAGCGCTACCGGTGCAGGTGCTCAAAGGTATGGCGCCCATTCTTCAGCCTTACCTTGAGCCGGACGCCCACAGCAAATGCCTACCGCCCATACCCGCAGCACAGGTCAGCACGCTGTAAGCGTCGGCACCAAAAACTGCCGACAATGAAAAACGGGAGGCCAATGGCCTCCCGTTTTTTGAACCCTGTGACTATTACTTCGCCTTGTAGATAATTCCAGGGCTGCACTGCACCATCTGGTAATGATTAGGCAGGCCATTGAGTGCTTCAGAAGCCCCCAAAAACAGATAACCGCCCGGTTTCAACATCGCATGAATGCGCGTGAGGATGTCTTTCTTCACTTCAGCCGAGAAGTAGATCAGCACGTTACGGCAGAACACCACATCGAACTTGCCCAGGCTGGCGTAACTGTCCAAAAGGTTCAGCGGGCGGAACTCAATACGGCTCCGAATCGCCGGTTTGACCACCCAGCGCCCCGGCCCCTTGGGGTCGAAATAGCGTTGCAGACGCTCCTGGGAAAGCCCACGGCCCATCGCTAGGCTGTCGTACTCACCGGATTTGCAGTTGATCAACATGGTTGGCGAAAGGTCAGTTGCAACAATCTGCAAGCCGCCCTTGAGTTGACCGATATTGGTCTTCTCGAACTCGTCGATGGTCATCGACAGCGAATAGGGCTCCTGACCCGATGAACAAGCCGCCGACCAGATGCGCAGACGCTGACCCGGGCTGGCCTTGATCATCTCAGGCAGCACACGGTTCTTCAGCACCTCGAACGGATAGGTATCGCGAAACCAGAGGGTTTCGTTGGTGGTCATGGCATCTACCACCTGCTCACGCAAGCCACTGCGTGGCTGACTCTGCATGCGCTGCACCAGCTCACCCAGGGTCTTGATGCTGTTCTGCTCCATCAACTTGTTGAGCCGACTGGAAACCAGATACTGCTTGTTGGTGCCAAGCAGAATGCCGCAGGCTTTTTCCAGGAAAGTCCGGAACTGCTCGAAATCCAAATTACCTGTAGACACTCGCGAGGCCTCGACAAACATATGATTCACTGAGGGCCAAGCCCTCAGTCCCCTGCCGCAATATTGATGCGGTCAGCTACCCGTGCCGCCAGGTCATCCGGGCGAAACTTGGCGAGAAAATCATCCGCGCCCACCTTTTTCACCATGGCCTGGTTAAATACGCCAGATAACGAAGTATGCAGGATGATGTGCAGCTTTTGCATGCGCGGATCGGCGCGGATCTCTGCGGTCAGCGTATAACCATCCATTTCCGGCATCTCGATGTCGGAAATCAGCATCAAAAACTCATCTGCAGGATTTTTGCCCTCTTCAACCATCGCCTTCAAATAGTCCAGCGCCTGACGCCCGTCGTTCAGCGCCACTACCTCCACACCAACAGTCTCTAGGCAACGGGTTACCTGCTTACGCGCAACCGATGAGTCATCGCAAGTCAGCACACGCTTGCTTACCGCACGCGCCTGGGTTTCGGCATTCAGAACGCCTTCAGAAATAACTTCCGATGTCGGTGCCACCTCGGCAAGAATCTTTTCGACATCAATGATCTCGACCATTTTGTCGTCAAGGTGGGTAACCGCCGTCAGGTAATGGTCACGCCCAGTGCCCTTGGGTGGCGGATGAATCGACTCCCAATTCATGTTGACGATGCGCTCGACCGACTGCACCAGAAAGCCCTGAACCTTGGTGTTGTATTCAGTGATGATGACGAAGCTGTTGTCGATATTGGCCAGCGGCGCACTGCCAGTAGCCATGGACAAATCAAGAATCGGAATAGTGCCACCACGAATATTGGCGACACCGCGAACAACCGGACTGGATTTCGGCATGATGGTGAGCTTGGGGCATTGCAGCACCTCTTTCACCTTGAATACGTTGATCCCATACAGCTGGTTGCTGTTCAGACGAAACAGCAACAACTCCAAACGATTCTGTCCAACCAACTGAGTTCGCTGGTTAACCGAATCCATCACACCGGCCATACCCAAACTCCTTATTTGAGTAACAGATTGCTGTCAGCGTAGCAGGCGGCACGCGCCTTGCTACCCAACCCACATGAACACTGAAACGACAACTAACCGACACTCACTGGCAAAATGCCGCTACTGGCTGGCAGTTGTACCCGCTTTGCTGGCACTCGGCTATAGCGTCTTGGCAACAGCCAACTCCACGCGGCCTGAACAACTTATCGGCGCTGGCGAAGTTTTTCTTGAGCAAGCGGTGAGCGATTATTTACAGCGTAGCAACATCGCTGGCCGCCATGAGATTCAAATCAACCGGCTCGACCCACGCCTGCGCCTGCCGCTGTGCCCGCAGCCATTAACCACGACCCTGGAAAGCCCTGCCGAACCTATTGGCCGCGTAACCCTGCGTGTACGCTGTGAAGGCGCCGCCCCCTGGACAGTGTTTGTGCCTGGGCAAGTGCGCCTGTACCGCGAAGTAGTGATCGCCAGTCGCCCGCTAAAACGCGACAATCTGCTGACGGATATGGATGTAGTTCTAGCCGAACGGGATGTCGGCCTGCTCAACCAGGGCTATCTCACGGCCCTCAAGCAAGCAATCGGCAAAAAATTGACGCGACCACTGTTGCCCGACCAAGTGCTTGCGCCAATTCATGTGCAAATGGCCGAAGCCATACGCAAAGGTGATCAGGTCGTGATCAGCGCCCACAGTGGTGGTATCAGTGTACGCATGCCGGGCGAAGCCTTGTCAGATGGCATAGTCGGCAAGCAGATCAGCGTGCGTAACCAGCGCTCCAATCGGGTGATCAGAGCCCGTGTAATCGGGCCTGGACAAGTTGAAGTAGCGATGTAGGCATGATTCTTGTTTTAACTTTGTGCACTCGGTGAGCTGACGATTATCCACACTGTGTTTAGACTGTTACCTGACGCACACTTTTTTGCCCTAAAGTTTTTCAGGGCAATGCCGACAAGCTAGGCAAGCGTCCAAACACTGTTCGAGGTTTTGCATCATGGTCATTGACATCAACCGGCTCAACAATGCCGCATCGCCAGCCAATTCGGGGCGGACCGGCAGTGCGCAGGCAGGTGGCCAGAACGAAGCCATCAGCGGTAAACAACCCGGCAACGTACCCAGCCCCGTCGAGCAAGCGAAGCAAGCCGGCAAGAGCGGCGAGTCGGTACAGCTGAGCCGCGAGGCCCAACAGTTGCAAAAAGTCAGCGAAAAGCTGCGCGATCAGCCAACCGTCAATAAAGAACGTGTCGCCCAGCTCAAGCAGGCGATCGAAGACGGCAGCTACCAAGTCGATAGCCAGCGCGTCGCCAGCAAACTGCTTAATTTCGAATCCCAGCGCTAGTCACCGGGCTACGCTGGGGTAATTGGCCGCCCAATAGACACTGCATGCCACTCACTGCAGCGTCTGTTACCCCGAAGAGCCCGCAATGCACGACACCAGCCTGCTTGAACTGTTCACCAACGATATCGGCACCGCCGAGCTGTTGCTTGAATTGATCGACACCGAATTCCAAGCCCTCAGTGACCGCGACCTCCCTCGCCTGCAGAGCATTCTGACGGAAAAACTGCCGCTGCTAACGCTACTCGACCAGCACAGCAAGGAACGCAGCCAACTACTCGCAAACCTCAACCTCAGCACCGACCGCACTGGCCTGCAAGCGCTTGCCGCACAGTCCAGTCTCGGCGAACTGCTGCTTGAGCGCGGGGATCAGCTCAACGCCCTGCTTGAACGCTGCCAAGCGGCCAACCTGCGCAATGGCAGGCTGATTCGCTCCAGCCAGGCTTCGGCCCACAGCATGCTCGGCATTCTGCGCGGCAACGAGACGCCAAGCCTCTATGACAGCCGCGGCAGTGCCGCTAGAATCGCCCAGCAGCGCCCGCTCAGCCAGGCCTGAAACCTATAAAAGGCACAGGGGACATACTGTCATATAGCCAGTATGCTAGTGCCATAGCATTTGCTCGGAGAGTTATGGACCGTGTCCAGTCCTTTTAGCCAGGAAGATGGCCCGCAGCCACCCAAGGTGCTCAAGGCACCGGTGGAAATAGTTGCCAACCTGCGCCAACTGCAACAGAACCATGACCCACTGATCATCACCTTCCACGAACGCAACCAACGCTTCCAGAGCTACGTGATCAACGTTGATCGCGACAAAGACCTGTTGATTCTCGATGAGTTAGTGCCGAATGATGGCGAGCGCTACTTGGCTAATGGCGAGGCGTTCAGTGTTGAAGCCTTCCATGACGGCGTGCGCGTGGCCTGGAAATGCGAACAGAGCGTGCGTATCACCGAGCATGAGGGCGCGCGCTGCTACTTCAGTCCGATGCCACTTGAGGTGATCTACCACCAACGACGCAGCGCCTTCCGCGCCCCACTCAAGCAAAGCGAACTGATCAAGATCGAGTTGGCTGGCGATAAATTGCGTACGGCCATACCTGGGCATTTGCTTGATATCTCTGCCACCGGCTGCAAATTGCGCTTTCCTGGCAATATCAGTAGCAGCCTGCAAGCCGGCCAGGTGTACGAGCGCTTTACCGCGCGGTTTCCTTTCGGCGCCATGACCACCGCCATTGAGATGCGTCATGTGCAGTACGAAGAGAAGCTCGACACCACCTTTGTCGGCGCACGCTTCCACCGCATTAATGGCCAGGAGCAGCGCCTGGTCGAACGCTTCGTTTACCAGCTGCAGCGTGAAGCGCGTCGCTTTGAAAGTGACGGTCTGTTCTAGATCAAGATATTCAACGCCGCCAGGCGCGACAGATCTTCAGGCCGATCCACATCCCACAACGCAGGCAGCAGCGCCGGACGCCAGTCCAGCTGCTGCAGGCGCTGCAGCGTCATATCGAAGACCCGCTCAGTACCCCACGGCATATCGCTGAACAAAGCCGCGTCTATGCAGCGCAACCCTAGCAGCACATAACCGCCATCTTCTGCCGGCCCGATTACCACGGACTGTTCCTGCAGTGCATCACAAGCTGCCTGCAGATAACCGCCATCGAGCGCCGGGCAGTCATTGCCGATCAGGATCACGGCATCACTTTCCGCCAGGCCTAGGGCGGCAATACGGCGCATGCGCTCCCCCAGATCGCCAGCCGGTTGCTCGACCAGCGTCCAGCCAAGGCTTTGCGCCAGCTGCTGCAAATCAGCACCGGGCAAATCATCCAGCCACAGAAAGCGCTCAGCAAAGCCGCGAGCCGGCAATTGCAAGGCGCGCTCCAGCAGCAACTGCTGCAAATCACAGGCGCCCTGAGCCCCAAGAGCCGGGATCAGGCGCGTTTTCACCCGCCCCGCCACAGGTGCGCGAGCAAGCAGGTGCAATGAAATCGATAGGTTCATAGCAGCGACCCTCGACGGTACTGACGAGCTAGTTTTTCCGGGCTGGCGCCACAGTAGTAGGCCAGCCGCAGGCACCACATCAGCACCACGGTACGCCAGATCCCGCGCTGCTCCCAGCGCCGACTGGACGTCGACAACGGCGGGCGCAGACAACGCGGGCGGGCCAGCGCCCTCAAACGGCGGCACAACTGCAGATCCTCCATCAGCGGAATCGGCGCGTAACCACCCAAGACTTCGAAATGCCGGCGAGCAACAAAAATCCCCTGATCACCCGAAGCAATGCCACTCAGGCGCGAGCGCAGGCTGATCATCACGCCAATCAGGCGCAATGCCAGGCCAGGACCGGAGAGACGCACATCAAAACGCCCCCACAGCGGCCGCTCGCTCAGCGCCTCCTGCAGACTTCTGAGCGACTCGGCACTGACTCGTGTATCGGCATGCACAAACCACAGGTACTCGCCACGCGCCGCCGCCGCACCGGCATTCATCTGCAGCGCACGGCCAGAGGCAGTTCTCAGCAATTGGTCAACCCGCCCCAGAGCCAGCTCACAGGTGCCATCGCTGCTGCCGCCATCGACTAGGATCAACTCGGCAGAGGAGGCGCGCAGATCTGCAAGATCATTCAGCAAACACGGCAACGCCTGAGCCTCATTGCGCACCGGAATCACCACGCTAAGCAGCGGCGTCATCCGCGCGTCTCTGTTTGATTGGGCGGCTCTCCTGCTGGTTCGGTACCCGGCTCTTGCACTGCGCTGTTGTCGTGCATCTGCTCATGCACCACCTGCTCATCAACACGCGGGTCGAGAGCTGCCGTCAGCGGCGAGCTGGTGGTGCTGTCCGGCATGGGGATGTGGTGCAGCGGTGCATCGTCGACCTGATGCAGATGGGTAACGCGCTCCGGCCGGATACGCAGTACCAGAATCAGGGCGCAGCCGCAGACGAAGACATACAGCATGTTCGCGCCGAGAAAACGCATCAGCACACCTGCCAACAATGGCCCAATACTGGCGCCGACACCGAAGGTCACCAGCAACATGGCCGTCAGTGATACCCGACGTTCGGCCTCGACATGGTCATTGGCCAACGCCACTGCCAGCGGGTAAAGGCTGAACTGCAAGGCACATACCGCAAAGCCGCCGGCAAACAACAGTGGCAAACTGGCCTGCTGCAGAATCGCCAGGGGCAACGCAGCCAACGCCAGCAACGCGGCACAGCCGCGAATAAGCTGCACGCGGTCATGCCGATCAGACAGCCAGCCCAACGGCCACTGCACTACCAGCCCGGCGATGATGCAGCAGCCCATAAACAGACCAATCTGCTCTGTGGATAAGCCCATGCGCGTGCCATACAGCGGCGCCAAGCCGTAGAACGAACCAATCAGCAAGCCCGACACCACAATGGTGGTCAGCGACAACGGCACGCGATCGATAAAAAAGCGCATTTCCAGCGGTGCCGGATGCAAGGGCGCCGGGTGCAGTTTGCGGGTCAAGGCCACCGGTACCAGGCACAAGGCAAAGCACAGCGCCACCAGCATCAGTAGCTCAAGCCCGAGCGTCGGATGCACCACCAGCACCAGCTGGCCAAGGATCAGCCCGAGGTAAGAGGCTCCCATATAGCCGGCAAACACCTGACCGCGCTGGCTGGTTTCCGCCTGCTCATTAAGCCAGCTCTCGATCACCATGTACTGGCACATCATGCCCAGGCCGACCAGCATCCGCAGCAGCAACCAGCTGGGCAGCCAGTCGCTAAGTCCATGCCCGAGGACTGCCGCAGTGACCACGCCGGCGCAGGCAACATAGGCGCGGATATGGCCGACCCGGGCAATCAAACGATGGCCAATCTTGCCGCCCAGCACCAAGCCCAGGTAGTTGGCCGCCATCAGCGCGCCTACCCACAGCCCATCGGCCGTTTCCGCCAGCCGCAACGCCAGGTAAGTACTCAACAAACCCGAGCCCAACAGCATCAACAGGGTGGCGAAATACAGCGAACTGAATGACTTGAGGATCACAGACATGGGGCGACACATGGCTCCAGAAAGGCCGCCGAAACCATGCTCGGCGGTCAGGTTTTAGAGCCTGTTTATGATCTCAAGAGCTGAGGTGCAGCAGATCGTAAACAGGCTCTTAGGCGTGGGCTGCCAGTACACGGCGCTCCCACGGGGTAATTTCGTCAAAGAAGCTGGTGAGTTCCAACGTCTTGCTGGCAATGTAGCCTTCGATGAACTCTGAGCCGAACAGTTCCAGCGCCAACGTACTGCGTTTGAGACGCTCAATCGCGGCATGCATGGTACAGGGTAGCGCCAATTCATCCGGCACTTCGAACTCACCCTGGATCGGTGCACTGGGTTGCAGCTGCTGCTCAATCCCATACAGACCTGCCGCAAGGCTCGCCGCCAAGGCCAGATAAGGGTTGGCATCAGCACCCGGCAAGCGGTTCTCTACCCGCCTTGCCACTGGCGCACTGGCTGGAATACGCAGGCCAGCGGCGCGATTATCCTCCGACCAGCAGGCGTTGTTCGGCGACGCATAAGGATGACAAAGGCGCTGATAGGAATTCACGTGCGGGGCAAACAGCAGGGTGAAGTCGGCCATGGCCGCCTGCTGACCGGCAATAAACTGATAAAACGCCGGCGTTGCCTGACCATCGGCCGCGCTGAAGATATTCTGCCCACTGCCCTGCTCCACCACGCTCTGATGAATATGCATGGAGCTGCCCGGCGTATGCGCCAATGGTTTGGCCATGCACACCACAGTAAGCCCGTGCTTGAGCGCGACCTCCTTGAGCAGGTGCTTGAACAGAAAGGTCTGATCCGCCAGCAGCAGCGGATCGCCGTGCAGCAGGTTGATCTCGAACTGGCTGACACCCATCTCATGCATAAAGGTATCGCGCGGCAAGCCCAGGGCCGCCATGCATTGATAGACCTCCTGAAAGAACGGACGCAGGCCGTTGTTGGAACTCACACTGAAGGCCGAGCCGCCGTCTTCACGCCGGCCATCCAGACCCAGCGGCGGCTGAAACGACTGCAGCGGGTCGGTATTGCGGGCAAACACGAAAAACTCCAGTTCGGTCGCCACCACCGGCTGCCAGCCATGGCGGGCGTAACGCGCAATAACCTGCTTGAGCAGGCCGCGGGTGGACAAGCCGGAGCTGCGTCCATCGAACTCATCGGCATCGCAGATGGCCAGCGCGCGCGGCGTTTCACTCCAGGGCAGCCGATGAATCTGCGTCGGCTCGGCATTCAAGGCCAGGTCACCATCATCACTGCCGTAATAACACGGTGCCGGGTAGCCACCCATGATGCATTGCAGCAACACCCCACGCGCCAACTGCAAGCGCCGCCCCTCCAGAAAACCCTCAGCTGTCATCACCTTGCCGCGCGGCACACCATTGAGATCGGGTGTCACGCATTCGATTTCATCAACACCACGCAGCAGTTCAGCCAAGGTGGTGCGGTCGAGGGTACTCATTTGCTGTTGTCCTTATTGAGCAAGAGGCCGTAGTCGAACGGCGAGGCGAACAAAATACGCACCAGCCGTTCGATATTTCAAGCAAAGCCACACCCGATACCTGAAGCACAGACTCTAGCGCCAAATACATCGATTAATTAGATATTAATGATCATGTACATTCGCTTCAAAAAACCATTTAACAGACGTCAATAAAAAACCTAACTTCATGATTAATAAATAATTAAACCGACTATCGATACCATCGATGATTACCATGCTCAGCCTGCACTTCTTCATCAAATTTTCATCCGTATCATTGGCTCCGTACTCACTTACTACCCGCCCTTACGAGGAGCCTGAACATGAAAAAGCAAATTCTCACCGCCGTAATCCTGAGCAGCCTGTCCATCAGTGCCTTTGCCCTGCCACAGAACAACCCACAGCCACTGCTGGGTGAAATGCAAGACAGCAGCTTAGAAACCCTGATGGGCTTTGGTAGCAACCTGCAAACTGAAGGTGGTGCTGATCGCACTGGCGTCAACCGCGTTGCTGAAGGCGGTGCCGACCGTACTGGCGTCAACCGCGTTGCTGAAGGCGGTGCCGACCGCACTGGCGCTAACCGCGTTGCTGAAGGCGGTGCCGAACGCACTGGCGCTAACCGCGTTGCTGAAGGCGGTGCCGAACGCACTGGCGCGAACCGCATCGCTGAAGGTGGCGCTGATCGCACTGGCGCGAACCGCGTAGCCGAAGGCGGTGCCGACCGTACTGGCGCTAACCGCGTTGCTGAAGGCGGTGCCGACCGCACTGGCGAGAACCGCATCGCTGAAGGTGGCGCCGACCGCACCGGCGCTAACCGCGTTGCTGAAGGCGGTGCCGAACGCACTGGCGAGAACCGCATCGCTGAAGGTGGCGCCGACCGCACCGGCGCTAACCGCGTTGCTGAAGGCGGTGCCGAACGCACTGGCGCTAACCGCATCGCTGAAGGCGGTGCCGAACGCACGCCAGGGCTGCGTTACAGCTGATCAGCGATAATCGACAACACAAAAGGTGCTCATACGAGCACCTTTGTTGTTTATTGCGCAGGTGATTCCAACTGAGCCAAGCGCTCCTCAAGCGCAGCAATGCGCGCCTCCAGAGCGTCTAGCCGTTCATCCTGCAGACCACTCGCAGTAGCGCGCTGCGGCTCACTGGCTCTGGACGCCAATGCCGCCTGCAAATCCGCCGGGTCACCCAGCATGTGCATATAACGGTCTTCACGCTGCCCGGACTGACGCGGCAACAGGCAGGCCAGTTCGCGGCTGATCAGGCGTTCAAGGTGATGTTGCACCTGCTCGGCATCATCAAAATCATGCATGCGACTGCTACGAGTAAGCAGTTCGTTGATGGTCTGCGGCCCGCGCAGCAGCAACAGACCGAGCAACACCACCTGCGCCGCCACCAGTTCCAGTGCTTTGTCGGAGCGGTGCTCCCAGCGATCCGCCCGGCTGCCCATCACCAGGCGCGCCATTTCTCGCCCTTCCAGGCTGCGCAGGGCCTGTCCAACCTGGCCGGCGGTAAGGTTGAGCACCGGCTCGCGGCTGCTTTTCTGATTACAGGCCAACACTAGCGCATTCAGTGTCAGGGGATAGGCTTCGGGGGTGGTCAGCTGTTTTTCAATCAGGCAGCCCAACACCCGCGCCTCACTGATCGTCAGGGTTTCAACCGCCGGTGCGCTCGCATCTTCGTTGGACATAACAACCTCATGGCCTCGCAAAGGCCCTAGCCTAGCCCGCCTGACGGCCGGTTAATAGGCATAACCGCCGCTGGGCGGGGCTGGCGCTACAACTGCGCGTAACAGCGGGTCACTGTGATAGAGTCGCGCGCTATTTTTCAGCGTGGCCTTGTTTCATCCCCCGCGAAAAGCCTCATAACGCGCACCGCAGCCATGCATCCAGCCCCCGGCGCTCTGAGCCCGGCAGGCAATAGGAAGAGATCGCAGGCCTGCCCGCCAAGTAGAGATGCATGTCATGACCACTGCCCAACACCCGCTTTTACAACTGCTCAACCGCACCAGCCTGGTGCTGCAAATCGCTATCGGCCTGGTGGCCGGAATCGCCTTGGCGCTGTTCCTGCCTGAAGCCGCGGCAAGCGTCAGCTTCCTCGGTACGGTGTTCGTCTCGGCGCTGAAAGCCGTGGCTCCGGTGCTGGTATTCGTACTGGTGGCGGCGTCGATTGCCAACCATCAACAAGGCCAGCAGACGCATATCAAACCGATTCTGCTGCTGTACCTAATCGGCACCTTCAGCGCAGCGCTGATCGCGGTAGCTGCCAGCTTTGCCTTCCCATCCAGCCTAACCCTGGTGAGCAACAGCGCCGAGCTATCGCCACCCGGCGGCATCAGCGAAGTGCTGAAAACCCTGCTGCTGAATGTGGTAGATAACCCGATCAATGCCCTGCTCAAAGGCAACTTTATCGGCATCCTGGCCTGGGCCATCGCTCTGGGCTTTGCCTTCCGTCACGCCAGCCCGAGCAGCAAGCAGATGCTCGCCGACCTTTCTAGTGGAGTAACCAGTATCGTCAAACTGGTAATTCGCCTGGCACCGCTCGGGATCTTCGGCTTGGTTGCGGCAACGTTGGCCGAATCAGGCATGTCGGCCCTGCTTGATTACCTGCACCTGTTGCTAGTGCTAGTAGGCTGCATGCTGTTTGTCGCACTGGTGACCAACCCGGCGATTGTTTACTTCAAGACCCGTCGCAACCCTTACCCGCTGGTACTGACCTGCCTGCGCGAAAGCGGCCTGACGGCGTTCTTTACCCGCAGCTCGGCGGCCAATATCCCGGTCAACCTGCAACTCTGCCAACGCCTGGGCCTGCATGAAGAAACCTACTCGGTGTCGATCCCACTGGGCGCGACCATCAACATGGCCGGCGCGGCGATCACCATCACCGTACTCACCCTGGCCGCGGTGCACACCCTGGGCATCGCCGTCGATCTGCCGACCGCCCTGCTGCTCAGCCTGCTCGCTTCGATCAGCGCCTGTGGCGCGTCGGGCGTGGCCGGTGGCTCGCTGCTGCTGATTCCGCTGGCTTGCAGCCTGTTCGGCATTCCCAATGAGGTGGCCATGCAGGTAGTCGCCGTCGGCTTTATCATCGGCATCGTGCAGGACTCTGCGGAAACCGCGTTGAACTCCTCTACCGACGTGCTGTTCACCGCAGCTGCCTGCCAGGCCGAACAACACGCCTAAACGCCTGCTGAAACAGCAAAAGGCTTACCCCGTGGGTAGGCCTTTTTTATGATTCAACCGATAAACGTCGCATGCACAGCGTTTGAATAGCCGAATGATTCCGGTAGGCTTTGCCGCTTCTTTATAAGGAGTAATTCTCATGGCCCGCGCCACTGCCCGTCACATCCTGGTTGCCAGCGAAGACAAGTGCAACGAACTGAAAGCCGCAATTGAAGGCGGTGCCGACTTCGCCCAAGTCGCCAAAGACAACTCCAGCTGCCCGTCCAGCCGCAGCGGCGGCGACCTCGGCTCGTTTGGCCCAGGCCAGATGGTCAAGGAATTCGACACCGTCGTGTTCAGTGCACCGGTCAACGTGGTGCAAGGTCCAGTGAAGACCCAGTTCGGTTATCACCTGCTGGAAGTGACCAGCCGTCAGGACTGATCCTGCCTGCTCGCTGGGCCACCCAGGCCCGGCGAACCCCTTCGTTGCTCACTGCACCGCCAGGTACAGCGCCTCTGACCAACAACCGCAAACCTCGGGCAATAGCCAGGTATACTCGCCGGCCTTTTCCTCTCGCACCCGCGGACCTTGCCATGACCCAAACTCCAGCAGCTGAACCCACCCTCGCCGTTCAGCCTGCCGACAGCGCCGCGCCGTCCGCTAGCGAAAACACCGCAACTAGCTCACCTAAAACCGCCGGCTTTGCCTCACTGTTCGGTGCAGCCAAGGCTGCTTCAGGCAAGCAGGACGACCAGCCCTGGCACCAGAAGGGCAATAAGTCGACCCACGAAAAGAAAATTGGCCCAGCGCCAAGTGGTACTCGCCGCGCCATGGGTAAACGTTAAAAACCTCCTCACGATCTGCTGCGCGTCGGCCCTGCTGCGTTAAAAACAGACTCAGAATGCTCATGTACAACAGTACACTCCGCCTCCTCGCCTGTTTTTGCCTTGCAGGACTCTAGCTCGCAAGCTCGTAAACAGGTTTTATAAGGTCTAGGCCAAGCGCGCGCGCAAACGCTCCTGCAACCAGCCGCCGCAAAAATTCAGCAGCAAGCCGAGCATTACCAGCAGCGCACCGACTAACTGCAGGCTGCTCAGGCGCTCATCAAGCAGCAATGCCGAAGAAGTCAGCCCGACGACGGGCACCAGCAACGAGAACGGTGCTACCTGGCTGGCCGGATAGCGCGACAGCAAGCGACTCCACAGACCATAACCGAGGATGGTCGCGCCAAACGCCAGGTAGACCAGCACCAGCAGCGTATCCAGAGTGAAGCCGCGCAGCGCCGACTCGATCACCTCGGGACCTTCCAGCAGCCAGGACAGCGCAAAGAACGGCAACGGCGGCACCAGACTGCCCCACACCACCAAGCCCACCAAATTCACCTTACCCAGCTTGCGCGTGACGATATTGCCCAGCGCCCACATGGCGGCGGCGCACAGCGTCAGAAGAAAGCCAGCCAGCGTCATCAAGCCATTGCCCTGCGAGCCGATCAGCAGCAAACCGCCGGCCGCCACCAGTAACCCGAAAAGGTTGGCCAGGCGAAAGCGCTCCCCCAGCAACAGCACAGCAAATAGCAGGGTAAACATCGCCTGTGACTGCAGCACCAGCGACGCCAGGCCGGCCGGCATACCGACGGACATGGCAGAAAACAGAAAGGCAAACTGCCCCAGCGAGATGGTCAGGCCATAGGCCAGAAGCCAACGCAGGGGAATCTGTGGACGCTTGATAAACAGAACCGCAGGAAAGGCCGCCAGCAGAAAACGCAACGCACCCAGGAGCATCGGCGGCATTTCGTGCAGGCCGACCTTGATCACCACAAAATTCATGCCCCAGACGATGATCACCACCAGGGCCAGTAGTAAATCCTTGGGTTGCATGGGTACTCCAGATAAATCAATCAACGCTTATTAAAGCGGCCCACAGCGCCATAGCGCCCATACAGAAACCCAGCAAATAAGCCGTACAGCGCAACACTGATCGGCAGATTGCAGCGCCACAGGTGCCGCCAGCGCCTCGAAGGGCTAGAATCGCAGCCTTTAGCATTTGTTTCGGATCTTGCGCAGCTCGAGCGAGGCCATTTTTAACGCCGTATCGCCGACGCGCAGCAGATCCGAGATACACCCATTAACCCGCAACGACGAGAGACCCCATGGGCGCCCAGTGGAAAGCCAAACCTAAAGAAGCCGCCGCCAACGCCAGAGGCAAGATCTTCGGCCGCTTGGTCAAGGAAATCATGATCTCCGCCCGTAACGGCGCCGACCCGGACCTGAACCCCAAACTGCGCTTGGCGATCCATCAGGCGAAAAAAGCCTCGATGCCCAAGGAAACCCTCGACCGGGCGATCAAGAAAGGCGCCGGCCTGCTGGGCGACACCGTGACCTTTCACTCCGCTACCTATGAGGGTTTTGCCCCGCATCAGGTGCCCGTAATCATCGAGTGCCTGACCGACAACATCAACCGTACAGTGGCAGAAGTCCGCGTGCTGTTCCGCAAGGGCCAGATGGGCGCCTCCGGCTCGGTAACCTGGGATTTCGACCATGTGGGCATGATCGAAGCCAGCACCGAGAGCGATGCCGACCCGGAAATGGCCGCCATCGAAGCTGGCGCTCAGGATTTCGAGCCAGCCGAAGACGGCAACACTCTGTTCATCACCGAACCAACCGACCTCGACGCCGTGTGCCGAGCGCTGCCGGAACAGGGTTTCAGCGTCAACTCGGCGAAGATCGGCTATATCCCGAAAAACCCGGTGAGCAGCCTGACAGCCGAACAACTCGAAGAAGTCGAAGCCTTCCTCGAGGCGCTCGACGCTCATGATGACGTGCAGAACGTCTATGTCGGGCTTTCCGGCTAACTACAGGCTGACCAGGCCCGCCGCGCAGGATGCGCCGCGGGCCCACGAGCGGCATAGATTAACGTGCGCAGTTCGTCGTACTGGCAGATTGACCACTCCGCGCATCGCACAAAGCGAGTAGAATACGCGCCCGCCGCGCCACCAGCGCCCGGCGTGTACACAAGGACGTTGTCACACAGGAGTTTCACCGTGCACAAGTTTCTGATTCTGGCCGCCTGCCTGCTGCTCGGCGCCTGCGCCAGCAACCCGCAGACGACCTACCAGCAAGAGGTCAAGGCGGGCAACAGCCCGATGGCCAAGAGCGCCCTTGAGGCCATCCACAACACCCAGGCCATCCCGCTGCCACTCAACCCTGGTCTGCTGGCCCCACAATGGCCGATCAGTGCAGATGAGCCGCGCCTGGATTTCGGCAGTTCGATTTCCAACTACCGGATCTTTTCCCTGCAGCTGAAAAAAGGCGAGCGCTACACCCTCAATGTGCATTCACTGTGCAACGAGCCGTGCATGGGCGTCAGCAAATACGCGCTGAAGCCCCGCGCCATGCTGCTGGACGCCTACGGTGCAGTGATTGCCGACAAGCCCTCGCATGCCGAAGCCGTGATTGGGCAGCTCAGCCTGAGCTGGGATGGTGAAGCCACCGAAGACGGCACCTACTACCTGCTGGTAGCCGCGGACAACGACGACCTCGGTCAGACCATCGTGATCGACGACGTATGGGTCAATAATTCGCCGCTGATGGCGGTCAAGGTTGATATGCAGAGCTCACCGTTTGGCAAGATCAGCGCCTTCTCCAGCACCCGTTAGTCCCTCCCCCGCTTTCCCGCTACGCCAGGCAGCAACCATGTGCTGCCTGGCGTAGCCTATCGCCGTGCAACACCCAATCAAGGATGAGCCATGAAAACTCTGCATTACCTTGTAGCCGCGCTGTTCAGCCTTAGCCTGACCGGCTGCGTATCCTTCACCCCAGCCGGCCCGATTGGCGACCCCAAGCAGCCCGCCAATTACACCCAGCCCCTCGCCGTGATGGTCGATGACGTACAGATCGCCGACAACAAAATCAACGACAACCTGCGCAAAACCCTGAGCAGCCAGTTCACCGAACAACTGAGTAACCGCATCGCGCGGGGAGAGTACTTCGCCAAGGTGATCAGCTTCCCCGCCACCCTCGGCGAACAGGATCTGCTGCTCAAACTCAACCTGACTTCGCTCAAAGGCAAGCGCACACCGCATCCAGCCTATTTCCCCGGGGCCCTGCTGACACTGACCATGTGGATCTGGGTCAACGGCCCCATCTATGTCGACAAATACGACCTGGCCGGCGAACTGTCGATCACCGACGTCCAGGGCAAGCTGCTCGCCAGCAGCCGTCAGCAGGTCAAGCTCGACCAGAACACGGGCCTCTGGGACAACGACTATTTCAACATGTCGCTCGGTTCAGATCAGCTGAACCAACTGGTTGAACAACTGCTGCAGGACAGCACCCGTCAACTCGCTCGCCCCTAACAAGGATGTCACGCATGAAAGCCATCTTTACCGCCCTACTCGCCGCTGCCCTACTTTCGCTAACGGGCTGTCTGTCCTACTCGCACCACGACCTGGCCCAGGTTGAACAGTGGCCGCTGACCGCCAGTGAGCAACCTACACAGTCGGCCTACGTCAAAGTTGATAGCCAATACCTGTTCAATGATCAGACTCGCGCAGGGGGCTTCAACCAGGCCAATCTGGAAAAGCTGGTCGTTACCCAGTACCAGGACAGCAAGCGTTTCAGCAACGTCACCACGGCCAAGCAGAAAGCCGACATTTATATCAGCGTACGCGTCAGCAACCATGAGCGCGGCAGCCTGGCCAGCGCCTTTATCACCGGCTTCACCCTGTTTGTAATACCGGGCAAGTTCAGCAATGAACTGAGCATGGAAACCACCTTCAAGGATGGTGACGGCAAGGTGCTCGGGCGCATCGAGAAACGCGAAACCATCACCACCTGGATGCAACTGCTGCTGATCGTGGCGGTGCCCTTCAACGAGTCGATTGACCCCATCCTCAACCAGCTGACCCAGAGCAGCCTGGAAGAAGCCGCACGGCAGAAGTTGATCTAGCCACACCGCACCAGGCATCACGACCGCAATGGTCGTGGTGCCCAACAGCCCATCCGCCCACTTATTGATCCATCGCAAGATGCACTGCTCATAGCGCTTTAGCCTATGCCGATGACATCCATTGCCATCGACGAGGGTCCCATGAGCATCACCTCTGCCAGCATCTGCGCGGCTGCCGACCAACTACAGGGTTTTGTCGGTTTCAATGCCAAGACCGGGCGCTATATCGTGCGTTTTTCCGAAGACTCTTTTGGCCTCGACGTGCTCGAACAGAGCATCACGCCTACCTGCGAATTCGTCTGGCGTGCCTTTGACGGCGATCTGATGAGCCTCGACCGCGCGCGCCTGCAACTGCTGCTGGAACAGAACATCGATGACCGCCTTGCGATCAGCGAACCGCTGCGGGCCTATATGCGGCGTACCGATATGCCGGAAATCAGCGCCGAACGCCGTCGCCTTAACGCTTGAGCAGCTTGGCGAGGTGGCCGAATTGACCGAGGGTTGTTCACTTACACCCTCACAACAACGGCGTACGGCAGACTAAGCTCGACGAGTCAGAATCACTCGCCAAGGAGCTTGCCGATGTTCGATGTGCTGATCAAAAACGCGCTGTTTTTCGATGGCAGCGGCGCGCCCGGCGTCGTGCGTCACCTTGGCATCCGTGACGGAAAGCTGGCCTGCATCAGCGCCAGCGCCCTGGATGAAAATGGCTGCGGCCAGGTGATTGATGCACAAAACCGCTGGGTGACACCCGGTTTTATCGACATGCACACCCATTACGACGCCGAACTGGTGGCCGCCCCTGCGCTCAAGGAATCGGTGCGCCATGGTGTGACCACCGTGATGATCGGCAGTTGCTCGATCAGCATGGTGTTGTCCAGCCCCGAGGATTGCTCGGACCTGTTCACCCGCGTCGAATCGGTGCCGCGTGAACATGTGCTACCGCTGCTGCAGGCGCGCAAGACCTGGAACAGCGCCAGCGAATTCGCCGCCTTTCTCGATCAGCATCCACTGGGGCCGAACATCTGCTCCTTCCTCGGCCACTCTGATTTACGCGTTGCCGTGCTTGGCCTGGAACGCGCCGTAGACGCCAACGTACGCCCCACCGAGGGTGAATTACAGCAGATGGAACGCCTGCTGGGAGAAGCGTTGGACGCCGGTTTGCTCGGCCTGTCGAGCATGACCAACCCTTGGGACAAGCTCGATGGCGACCGCCAGCGCTCGAAATCTCTGCCGTCGGTGTATGCACCCTGGGCCGAGTACGCGCGGCTGAACAAGATCCTGCGCCGGCGCGAACGCATCCATCAGGGCGCGCCGAACCTGGTGACCAAACTCAACGTGCTGGCCTTTCTCTGGGACAGCATCGGCGGTTGGTGGCGCAAGCCGCTGAAGACCACCCTGATCACCCTGATGGATGTCAAAGCCGACCCGTGGCTCGCCCCGGTACTTGGCCCACTGACCCGCTGGATCAATCGCCTTACCCATGCCGACTTCCGTTGGCAAACCCTACCGGTGCCGTTTGAAACCTATGCCGACGGCATGGAGTTTGTAGTTTTCGAGGAGTTTCCCGCTGGCCAAGCCGCCCTGCACCTGGCCAACCACGACATGCGCAGTCAACTGTTCCAGGACCCGGCCTACCGCCTGCGCTTTCGCCAGGACGTGGAGAAGAAATTCGGCCCACGGGTATGGCACCGCGACTTCGACGATGCCTGGATTGTTGATTGCCCGGACGCCAGCGTGGTCGGCAAAAGCGTCGGCGAACTGGCCAAAGCGCGCGACGAACACCCCGCCGATCTGTTTCTCGACCTGCTGGTGGCCCACGGCCCGCGCCTGCGCTGGCGCACCCTGATCGCCAACCATCGCCCCGAGGTGGTGGAGAAACTGGTGTGCGAGCCCAGCACCCTGATCGGCTTTGCCGATTCCGGCGCACATATCCGCAATATGGCCTTCTACAACTTCGGTGTGCGCTTGCTCAAACTGGTGCGCGACGCCGAGTTACGCGGCCAACCGGTAATGCCGATTGAAACCGCGATCTGGCGCCTGACAGGCGAGCTGGGTGAATGGTTCGATATCGATGCCGGCAGGCTTTACGAAGGCGCTCGGGCCGATCTGGTGATCATCAACCCAAGCGCACTGGATGAATCCCTGGCCAGTTATCAAGAGGCTCCCATGGAGGCCTTTGGCGGCCTGCAGCGCATGGTCAACCGCGGTGCAGCGGTGGACGCCGTGCTAATCAACGGGCGCATCGCCTTTCAGCAGGGCGAGTTCGCCAGCGAACTGGGGCATGTACGCGGCTACGGACAGTTTTTACGCAGCAGCACGTAGCCTGACTTCAGGGCATGCGACCTACGGCATAACGGCGGCGCTCCAGGCTGGCATAATGCGCGCCGCACAGCCCGGCAACATAACGTCCGGCCGCGATTGAAAGGACTCTAACCGAAATGCCCCGCACGCTTTCGCAGGTGGCCTGGCGCTGGCTTTGCGGCCTGCTGCTGGCCAGCCTGCTACCCCATCTTCAAGCCGATGACAGCGGCACCCTGCGCTACCCGCGCAGGGCCGATGGCGATGAATTTCGCTCCATCTATGCCCTGGCGCAGCTGCAACTGGCACTGGATAAAGCCGGCAGCCCGCTGCGTCTTGAGCCTTCGCACTACAGCATGGAGCAGGAACGCGCGCTGGTTAATCTGGAGCACAACGACCGCCTTGACGTGGCCTGGAGCATGACCAGCATCGAGCGCGAACAGCGCCTGCTGCCGGTGCGTATTCCACTGGACAAGGGCCTGTTCGGCTGGCGCATTGCCCTGCTGCCCAAAAGCCGTGCGCAGCTGCTCAAGGATGTACGCAACCTTGATGACCTGCGCCAGTTCTCCGCAGGCCAAGGCCATGACTGGCCTGACAGCGCAATCCTTCGCAGCCATGGTTTGCCGATCAAGGTTTCATCCAATTACGGCAGTCTGTTTCACATGCTGCAGGCGCAGCGCTTCGACTATTTCCCGCGTTCGGTGATCGAAATCTGGGACGAACTGGAACACCCGCGCGCAAGACAACTGATCGTTGATCCGCATGTACTGCTGCACTACCCCACGGCGATGTATTTCTTCTTCTCGCGCAAACGCCCGGAACTAGCAGAAACCGTGCGCACAGGCATGGAGAAGGCGATTGCCGATGGTTCATTCGAGCGCCTGTTCCAACAGCACTTCGCCGCCAGCCTGCAGCGTGCGCAACTCGATCAGCGCCAGCTGATCGAGTTGCATAACCCGCTGCTGCCCAGCGCCACGCCTTTGCAGCGGCGCGAGTTGTGGTTCACTGCACCACCGGTACGCTAGGCGCTGGCTGCGCCAGGGTGGTTTGCACAAGGTTACGACTGTGTGCGCCGAAGCGCTTGAACAACTCCACCAGCAACTGCTCCAGTAACGGGTCAGCTTGCACCTGAGCCAGCTGATTACCACCGCTAAACCCTGGCGCTGCGGAAGGCTTGCGTGCCAGCCACTGGCCGATCAACTCATCCAAGGCATCGGCACTGGCATAGGATTCGGCCGCCACCACCTGCTGCGCGTAGTCCACCGAATAAGCCGGATAGCTGCCTTGCGGGTTCTGCGTATAGGCCTGTAGCAGGGGTGACGGCGTCTGCTCGTCCATCAGTTGCTGCATGCGCTCAAGCTGATACTCCTCGATGGCCGTGTGCCGATCCGCAACACGGGCAATCGCCGCCAGGCGATCTTCGGGATAACCAGCGGCGCCTTTGAGCGCGATCAGCATCAGCTCAGCCGTGGCAAAGCCCGGCACGGTCTTGGCGTGGTAGGGCTGGGTCAGGTCCTGCATGTAGTGCAGTGCCCAGCCAAGAAAACGGTAGCCCCAGTAATCATGCCCACTTTCCAGAGCCAACCGAGCCAAGCCGGTGTACTGGTAGATGCGCCAATGCGGCAGGGTGCGGCGCAGATAGGGCGCGGCCTGCAACACCAGTTCTGGCTCGTGGTAATAGCCGATATGAAATGGCGCTTGAGAGGAATACTCGAAGCGCGCATCACCAAAGGGTTGCACACCAAAGTTGTACTGCCCGCCGACGTCGCCTGGGTTGTCGCTGAACAGGTTGATGTCGTGACCATAATCCGGTTCATCGGCCGCACTGCTGAGTACCTGCACAGCACTCACCGCCTCACCTGGCTGCAAGGCCAGATAACGCCAGTGACTCCAGGGGCCGATTTTGCGAAACACCAGCACCTGCTCGGCAGCCAGACGCGGCCGACCGTCATCGGCCTGCCCCGGCAGTTGCTGCACGAAACCGGCCAGGCGAATCTGCGGATTGACCCGTAGCGCCTGCAGAAACGCGCGGCGTCTGTTATCCGCAGTTACTGTCGCAGCGCTAAAGCGCAAGGCATCCGGACGCGCCGGGTAATCCGCAAAATGTGCGCGGGCAAAGGCTTCCTGCTGATCCAGCAACTGCTCGATGGCCGGGGCCTGAGCGTCGAGAAAAGCCTCCAGCGGCTCGTAACTCAACGTACGCTGCAGTTCGGGCAGCGCCTGCAGCGCCAACTGACTACCCAGCGAGTGATTGGACCAGGCCAACGCGCTTAACGGTTGGCACGCCAGGCAACAGGCAGATAGCAATAGAAACAATGGCTTCACGGCAACTCCGGCAACAGATGGCAATGCAAAGACGCGTAGCCTAACGCCAAAGCAGTCACCTGGCACTGTCGTATCAAGTCAGCCCATTCACTAATCGAGCAGCACGCTGCCTGCCCAACCAGTGCGGGCTAAAGCGCAAGCACCGCAGCCGCCACCAGCAGCCCAATCACCATCAACAACGCCAGAGCCAGCAGAGGTTTATTCAGGCTGCTTGGTGCACTGACAGGCGCCGCCGCAGCGCGCATCGGATTGGCCTGCGCGGCTGTGCGCAGCGGGTTGGCCTGGCTGCTTGGCGAGCTGGACGGAGCCGCCGGCTTGAGTGGTTTGGGCAGGTCCACGGCGCGCATAAACAGCGTGGCATCTTCATCCTCACTCGGCGCCACGGTGCTTTTCGGGCCGATTACCAGAAGGCTGACCGAGCCCATCTTCAGCTGGTCGCCAGGCTGCAACACCGCCGTCGAGACCTTCTGCTGATTGACCAACATACCGTTGGCTGAGGCCAGGTCCTTGACCTCCAGCACGTCATCCTTGAGGTAGAACTCACAGTGCCGGCGCGACAATTCCTGATCGCTGAAGCACAGCTCGCACTTCACCGAGCGGCCAAAGGTCATGGAACCATTGATATGGAATTTCTTACCTTCGTGCTCGCCCTGAATCACCTGCAAATACCAGCGTGCGGCCTGTTCGGCCTTGGTTTTGCCGCGCGCCGGGTCGACCAGCAGCAGCTCTACCGAGCCCAGGCGCACACGGTCGTCAGCACGTAGCTGAAAGCGCGTATTGATCCGCTCGTCATTGACGAAGGAGCCGTTCGGGCTGCCGACATCGGTCAGGTAGTAAAAGCCATGGTCCTGGCGAATTTCCGCGTGAAACGGAGCGATGCTCGGGTCCACCAGTACCAGGCTGTTGCGGCTGTCCTGGCCGATGGTGAATCGCTCGTCGACCAGCCAAATTGGCGCCTGACGATTATCACTGAAGTGAATTCTGAGCATCTGCGTACTCCGGCAAAATCAGTTAGCCAACCACCAGGAACTCGCCACAACTCTGCATCAACTGCCGGCGTAATAAGCGAGGCGCGCATGCTGCCTGCCAATCAGCCAAGTAGCAATACGCCAGCATGACGACTTAATCAAATAGGTTGTTCCACAGCCGCTTGACCGGATTAACCGGTGCCGACTGTCCGGACGCTGCCGGCCGGCGCCGAGGTGTTTGGGCCAGGCGTACACGTTGCTCGTGACCATCCAGCAACTGCAACAACTGCTCGTTGGCCGGCTCCACTTCGAGGCCCTGCTGCACCAGCGCCAAGGCCAGAGCAAACTCGCGGCGCTTGTAGGCGTCCTCACTTTGCTCGATATAGCGCTGCGCCACCCGATTGATCCCGGCCAAAGCCAACAGATTGTCCGGTTCCCAGGCCAGCACCTGGCGGAAGTAGTGGGTGGCGCTGTCATCTTCAGGCAGTAGCAACTGCTGATCGGCCAGGCGCTGTTCGGCCAGCTGCAGATACTGATTGATCCGCGCCTGCAGCACCCGCGCCAGGCCATCCAGAGCCGCTGGGTTGTCCGCATCGAGCGCCAGCACCTGGCGGAACAGGTAATCGGCGTTGTCCTGCTGCGGCTCCAGCAGGCTGCCGTTTTGCAGGCGCAGTTCAGCGCGCGCCAGGTAGTCGCTGATCTGCTTCTGCTGATACAGGTAATAACCACCGCCGGCCGCCCCAGCCAGCAACACGATGCCCGCCAGCAGCCAGACCCACAGCGTACTGCGCGCAGTTTTGCCTCTGGCCGACTTGCCCAGGCTCAGCGCCGGGGCGATGCGCGTGCTGTCCGGGTCATCGCGGGTCAGCTCATCAAGGCTGGCCAGCAGCACTTTGCAGTCAGCAAAACGCTCATCCGGCTCTTTCGCCAGCATGCGGTCGAGCAACCACTGGTAGTTCTGCAAATGCGCCGGCAGTTGCGGCACGTCCATCTGCAGGTGGTTCATCACCGTTTGGGGGTAGTTGGTGGCTCGGTAGGGATTACTGCCGGTGAGCATCTCCAGCAGGATCACTCCGAGGCTGTAGATATCACTGCGCGCATCCAGCGCCTGGCACTGCGCCTGCTCGGGGCTGCTGTAGGACGGGCTGCCGACGGCGATGCCGAACTGGGTCAGGTCATGGTCCAGCTCGACTTCCTTGGCTACGCCAAAATCGGTGATTACCGCCGTGCCATCGCTGCGGAAGAGAATGTTGGCTGGTTTGATATCGCGGTGTACCAGGCCTTTGCCATGCACCACGGCCAGGCCGCTGGCCACCTGCTGAACGATACTCAAGGCACGTGGCAGGTCGAACACCTCCCCCTTGTGCTGCGCCAGATCGCCACCCGGGACGAATTCCATGGTCAAGTAGTGGCGACCATCGGCCAGTTGGTCGATGTCATAGATGGTGATGATCGAGGGATGATGCAGGGACGCCACGATGTGGCCTTCCTTGAGAAAGCGCTGGCTGAACGCCTGATCATCCGCGCTCAGCAACACCTTGATCGCCACCTTGCGCTGCAGCGACGCCTGAGTGGCCAGGTAAACCTCGGCCATGCCGCCTTTACCCAGGCGCCCATGCACTTGATAACCGGGGATTTCGAGCAATTGTTCAGTCATGGGAGTCAGTGCGCACCGGCAGATTAGGGCTTACGAGAGGTAAACAGACGGCTGAGCAAACCGCGCGGTTTGGCCGGGGCGCTGGGCGCAGCCGCATCAAGGCCGAGCACGATACAGGAGATATTATCCTTGCCACCCATTGCGTTGGCCTGCGCCAGCAACTGGTCCACCAGTTCATCGAGGGTCTGGGCGCTGCTACACAGCTGCTGGATCTGCGCGTCTTCCAACTCGCCAGTCAGGCCGTCACTGCAGAGCAGCAACAACTCCTGTTCTCCTAGCGAGCCGTGCTGCAAACCCACCTGCAACGGCTGATCATCGCGGCCCAGGCACTGCAAAATGACATTGCGCTGTGGATGGCTACGCGCCGCCTCGGCGCTCATCTGCCCAGCATCGATCATCGTTTGCACCCAACTGTGGTCGTGGGTCAGGCGCTCGATATGCCCGGCACTCACTCGATAGGCGCGGCTGTCTCCGACCCAGGCAATGCTGAACGCGGCGCCAGCGAAGCGAACCGCCACCAGGGTTGTGCCCATGCCACGCTGCTCATCGGCGCGCGCCACAGCGAGAATCTCCCGATTGGCTGCATGCACCGCTTCAACTAATTCCTGGCCATCGGCGCAGGCCGCCTGCAGGGTCTGCAGCGCCAGCGCGCTGGCCACTTCGCCGCATTGGTGGCCGCCCATGCCGTCGGCAATTGCCCAGAGACTCAGCTGCGGGCAGCACAACAAGGCATCTTCGTTGTGCCCACGCACCCGTCCAGGCACGCTGTGGCCGGCGTAAATCAGTGCTTGTTCCATCACCGTCTCGACATAGGGGTTCAACAAGCGCACAGCCGCCAGGCTGCACGCGGCGCAAGGTGGCCCATGATGCGGCGGCGCAATCAAACTGTCACCGCCAGCCGCCGGGTTTGCCGGTGAACTGTTAACCAGTCGAACCCAGGCGACACTCTCGCAGGCCGGATAACTCCCCAGCTATTCGCCCAGCATGGGCGTAGACTCGTAACACCAGCCTCGCTCACCGCGAGGGGATGGCCCGCTCCAGAATGTTCAACCACGACATTGTCAGAGGTGAAGATCATGAGCAAAGGTATGGATTCGAAGAAACAAGTGAAGAAAAAGCCGCTGAAAACCGCCAGCGAAAAACGCATGGACAAGAAAGACAAGCAAGGTGCTAAAACCCTGCTCGGCAGCCACGCCGCCAACGTCTGAGCCACCGGTCTGAGGCAAGCATCGCGCTTGCGCTCAGACATTCAATCAGCCGCATGACAACTACCCGCTATGCACTACCGCCTACTCCCCGCCCCGCTCAAACCACTTGCCGACAAGTTCTACCGCAGCCAACGCTCAGCCATGCGCGCCACTGCCGGCGCACAGCTATGGGTGGCAGAAGATCAGGAAATCGTCGCCGCGCTATGCCTGCACACCCTCGCCCACGGTCATTGGCTGACCAGCCTGCTGGTCGACAGCACGCGGCGTGGGCAAGGCGTAGCACGCCAGTTGATCGAAACCGCGCTCGCTGATTGCGCCACGCCGGTCTGGCTGTTCTGCCACCCGCAGCTAAGCGACTTCTATCTGCGCCTGGGCTTTGCAGCTTGCGCTGACCTGCCTCAGCCGCTGGCTGAGCGCCTGAGCCGCTATCAGCGCAGCAAAAGCCTGCTGGCATTTTCCCGTACATCTTGCGCAGGCCTTACGGCACAAGGGCTGGAACCGTAGTACCGGATCATACGAACACCATTCGGCAGATAGCACCCCATACTGGCACTTTGCTCAATTTTACTATTGCCATCGCCAGGGCAAGCTCTGCATGCTTAGCTCATAACAACGACAACAATGGCCTTTACCTATGCGGATATCGCGGTTGCTCAGGCGTCTGCGTAACGACTTCCAGTTGTCCATCATTACCTTGATGGGCCTGTTTGGCGTGATTGGCATTACCCCCTATGCCGCCTACCGGCTAGCCACCGGTAACTACCTGGTGGGCTCCGCCGACACCGTGATTGTCGTCTCCACCGTGCTTGCCGTGCTGTATTCCTGGCGTACGGGCGACACGATTAAACCCGGCATTTACCTGGCCTCCATCTTCTCAGCCGGCGCAACCCTGATCGCTATCAACCTGGGGGTCAACGGCCTGTTCTGGATCTACCCGCTGATCCTTTTCAACTTCTTTATGGTGTCGCCCGCCAAGGCCTTACTGGCCACTATTTTGGTGCTCACCACCCTGGTCGGTTACGGCCAGCTGAACCCTGGTGCGGTGTTTGAAAGCGACTACCAGATGGTTTCATTCCTGGTCACCAGCATGATGGCCAGCATCCTCAGCTTCGTATTTGCCTACCGCACCAGCAGCCAACGCGACCAACTGCAACAACTGGCCATCCATGACCCGCTGACCGGCGCCCGCAATCGCCGGGCGATGAATGAAGAGCTGAAGATTGCCGCCTCTATTTACCGTCGCCACGGCAACAGCTATGGCGTACTGGTAATGGACCTGGATCATTTCAAACGGATCAACGACAACCACGGCCACCAGGCCGGCGACCAGGTGCTGGTGGATTTTGTCGAACTGATCAAAAGCTCCTCGCGCAAGGAAGACCGGCTGTTCCGCTTCGGCGGCGAGGAGTTCCTCCTGCTGTTGCCCAACACCGAGCGTGCTGGCCTGCTGGCGGCCGCGCAACACCTGCAGCAACAAGTGGCGCAGCACCTGCGTGGACCTGGCGGAGCGGTGACCATGTCGGTCGGTGGGGCCATCCTGCGCCGCGACGAACATTGGGAAAGCATGCTGCAGCGCGCCGATGAACGCCTGTATCGCGCCAAGAATGCCGGGCGTGACTGTATCGTTATTGATGACAGCGTCGACAAAAACAGCACCCAGCCTATTACCTGACCGCGCGGTTTACCTTTGCTTACAACTTGCGCGGGAAAATTCTCGCGCGTAGCAGGCAAGGCTGTAACAACTCGGCTTTGTCTCTGTCTATTGGGCACACCTCACACAGAGCACCGCTATGAAAAGACGCTCCCTGCTCAAGGGGATGGCCCTGCTGCCAGCCCTACCCCTATTCGGCCACGCCCCGCTCAGCCTGGCGCAAGCCATTGCCAGCAGCGTGACGCCTCTGGATAAACCCCATGATGACTGGCGCGCACTACTGACGCCCGAAGCCTATGCCGTACTCTTCGACGAAGACACCGAAGCTCCTGGCAGCAGCCCGCTAAATAAGGAAAAACGCGACGGCACCTACCTCTGCGCCGCCTGCTATCTGCCGCTGTTCGCCAGCCAGGACAAATATGAAAGCGGCACCGGCTGGCCCAGCTTTACCCAGCCGATTGCTGGCCATATGGGCACCAAGCGCGACTTCAAGCTGTTTTTCCCACGCACCGAATACCACTGTGCACGCTGCGGCGGGCATCAGGGCCATGTCTTCGATGACGGCCCGAAACCGCGCGGCGAACGCTGGTGCAACAACGGCGTAGCCTTGCGTTTTATTCCCGAAGGCGAAGCCCTACCTGAGCTGCGGAGCTGAACATGACTGCTATCACCTCTACCTGGCGCCGTCATCTACTGGCCAGCAGCATGCTCATTCTGGGCGGTCTGCTGGCTGCCTGTGAACCTACCGCCGCACAGGCGCCACAACCACAAGTCAGTACGACAGCAGTGGAAAACCCTGGCGTGGCGATCTTTGCCGGCGGCTGTTTCTGGTGCACCGAGTCGGATTTCGACAAAGTCCCTGGAGTGATTGAAACCACCTCCGGCTATATCGGTGGGCATGTCGACAACCCGACCTACGAGCAGGTCTCGGCCGGCAGCAGCGGGCATATCGAAGCGGTGCGGGTGCGCTTCGATCCGAGCAAGACCAGCTACGCCAAGTTGCTGGAAGCCTTCTGGCCAACCATCGACCCGGTGACCGCCAACGCCCAATTCTGCGACCGCGGCTCGCAATACCGCAGCGCGATCTTCTACAGCAACGCAGAAGAACAGCAACTGGCCGAGGCCTCCAAGAATGCTCTGGAAAAGTCCGGGCGTTTGCCGGCTCCAGTAGTCACGGAAATCCTCGCTGCCAGCACCTTTTACCCGGCCGAGGACTATCACCAGGACTACTACCAACGTAACCCGCTGCGCTACAACTACTACCGCAATGGCTGCGGCCGCGACCAACGCCTGCAACAGCTGTGGGGCAAGAAACAGTAAACCACGCCCATCAGCTGGCCCTCGTGCCAGCTGATGGCATTGTATTCAGCCGCTGATACCAGGCGGCGACAATCGCCGTATCCGCTATGGTTGAGCTCACACATTGCCCAGTGAGCACGCCATGGCCCCGCTAAAACCACTGTTCAAACTCACCTCGCTGATCGCCCTGAGCGGCTGGCTGATGCTGGTCTGTCTGCCGTTCTGGCCCTATACCGACGAACTGGTACTGGGCCTCAGCGTGGTACTGCTGGCAATCGTCTATAGCTGGTTGCTGTTTGTCGCGATGCGCCAACGTCCCGAGCCTGGAAGCGGCAGGCCCGGATTCTTCAGCCTGGGCGGGGTGCTCTCACTGCTACGCCAACCCACAGCTGCGCTGGCAGCCTGGATTCATATCCTGGCATTCGATCTGATGGTCGGGTTGTATATACGCCACGAAGGCGCCATTGCAGGCATCAGCCACTGGGCACTGCTGCCCTGTTATGTGCTAACGCTGATGTTCGGCCCGCTGGGCCTGCTGGCGTTTCTGGCGCTGCGCTGGGGTCTGGTGATGGCGGCCTGAGCTAACGGCTGCGCTCGAAGTATTCAGTGCTTTGCCCCGGATACTGCTGCACCCGGTAACCATTGGGGTATTCAATCGTTTGCTTGATCGTCCCGCGACTTTCTATCGACTGGCTACCGTAGCGCTGCTCATGGCGCTGCAAGCCATCGGGTAGGCGCTGTCCGCCGTAGAGGTTATGACTTTCGATGGTCTGCGAACTGCCGATACTGCCGCTGGCACCGGGGCTGATATAGGTTTTCGGAATGACCCGCAGCGTCTGCGGTGCTTGTTGCTCGGCATACAGCGGAGTCACCAGCAGCACCCCCAGCAGACTGACCACATACCTGCACATCGTCATAACAACCTCTGCGCCATCGGCGCGAAACGAACCTGAATGTATGGCAACAGGAACACGCCTGCGGTTTCGAGCATTGATCCAGGCGGCGCTTCCACGAGCGGCTGAATCGCTCAAATAGTGATCAATCATCACTCGACTCTCTGGAAAGCACAAGCAACCCCAGGCGCCCACTTTGTATAGCTGCCGTACTGTTTCGCGATACCCGTCCCGCTTCGTCTGGCCTGCATTCATTACTATCGACGGTTATACATTTGCCTGAGTACTTCCAACCAGATGACTATCCGCATCGCTCTATTGCTCCTTATCAGCCTGCCCGGCCTGGCACTTGCTGATCAATTCAGCTGCCGAGCCGTGGCCATCAGCGAAGGCGACACCTTTAGCTGCCTAACCACTGAGCACAAGCGGCTGCGGGTGCGCCTTGCAGAAATCGACGCGCCGGAAAGAAAGCAGCCCTATGGTGCCGAAGCCAAGCAGGCGTTATCTGATCTGGTGTTGGAAAAGCAGGTTGTGCTGCATGTGCAGGAATTAGATCGTTACGGCAGAACGCTGGCGCGCGCTTACGTCGGCGGCGTTGATGTGAATTACACCTTAGTCGCACAAGGCGCAGCCTGGGCTTATACCAAACAGCTGAAGGATCACCGGCTCAAGGATGCCGAGACCCTGGCCAGAAATATGGGCAAAGGCCTCTGGCAGCTTCCCGCCGAATCTATAGTCGCGCCCTGGGACTGGCGCTACGCCGGCAGAATTGCGGTGCCGCAAAAAACCAAGCCCAGCCGAACGGCGTCATTCTCCCAGTTTGGTGGCGGCTAACCGATTGGTTTGATGGTGCCGGAGATAGGAATCGAACCTGAACCATCTAGACCATTAATAATAAGAGACAACCTTGATCAGAATTGTTAAAGGGCACTTAAATAGGTACTTGCATCATTGCCGCCTTCCCGCCGTCGGCACAGCTCTGTTTAACAGAATCTATTCGACTTGTTACAGGTCAGACGGCTATTCGCACTATCCGCAGTGATGTGATCCTCTAAACGAATCTCAATGCCATGCCCAACCGGTTAGAAGCAATCATTTACTTCATGCACTAACACGATCACTTGACCGGCTTCACTCCGCCGCGCCTCCCTAGACCAAACCCAACTCGATATAGGTCAGGTAAATTCACCCGTCCATCTTTCATCGTCTCGAAAATCCCAAGTCGTTCCAAATCGCTGCGCACGCCTGACCACCCCCGTTCCGCATGCTGAGGTGGAAGTCGTTGTTCCGATAAGTCCGAAAAACCTAAAGGAAGATGCAATTTCCACCGCTCTTCAACAGAATCGAATTGGCAAGGAACAGTCAATCCACGAAGCGGGTCCATGACTTTTGGCACCCAAGGATAGTCCTCAGCCATTTCAAGAACTCTTATCTGAGAAGCTTTTTGAACCCCGCGTTTGATGCTTTCGAAATGAAGGGGCTGATCGTAACTTGGATAAGTTTCCAGCGAGTCTTCAGCTGCCTGACGAATCGCAGCGAGGAAAGATCTAGGGGATGTTCGTCCCCGCCCGTCAGCGAGGTGACTGACCGACCAGATATAGGGAACACCTCGGCGGCGATCTCTTCCCATCCACGGCCCCGCAAGAGCGTTAAATAATTCACGTTGCTTGGTGCTTTCACGTTTGACATCTTCGGCAATCAACCAGACGCTGTTCTCCGAGCGTGGTGCGGCACCAATCACAGCGGCATATAGAGCTCGTAGATTGTCACCGTCGTCTCCCGGAGAGTTACAAAGCGTCTGCCACAGCAAACCGTGCAGATCGTGTGATGCCCAAGTCAGCTCTGCCTTTGTGGCAAGTAATTTCGATGCGTCAGGGAAGTCGGTGATCGTTCGATCAGACTGATCCTCACGCAGGAAGACCTTAGCGTGAAGGCGCGGGTATGACTTCAACCAAAGAACGACTCTCAACAGATCCTTTACGATCCGATCCATCATCCCCCAGTCATTACTAGTTCGATCAAGCGCATCGAATAAGATGAGGCCAAACCGGCCCTTGTTAGATAGTGCGCTATTAGTGTCCTGAACGACCCTCGCTAATAACTCGGGATTGTCCCTGACCCAATGGATTGTTTGCTCCCATGTTCCAGCTGGGATCGTTACTGGCTCAAGCTTAGAAAGCCAACGCGCGACCACCCCCTTCCATATCTCAAAAGGTTCATAGCCATTGTCGATTAGCTGAGCAAAGACCTCCATATCTGGAAATGCATCAATATCTGGCGCAACCCCGAAACCCACATGAACATCTGTGGCTTGTAGCTCTTTTACGGATTTTCCAAGTGTTTGCCGCAGATCTGGTGCGCGGAGCGCTGCTGTCCAAAAGGACTTACCCACTCCCCTAGCACCGATCACAAGGTTGCACTCAAGCCTCAAGGCTTTCGCATGACCTGGAGGCATGTAAAGGTGCCGCCTATCGGGCGCCTCACCATGAGATGAGGTAGTCAGAGGGATCGCTTGCACAAGCGACTCTCTGATCTGTTCATGTGAAATCACGAGTGTTCCTCACTTTGCAAAACGCCAGAAATACCTTCGATCACTGGCCCAAAGACCGCCGAGACCTCAGCGGCATCGATGTCGTCCAGTCTCGAATGGACGGCACGAAGGGAATTAAAACCACGATTCCAGCGGACAGCCCAAGCGAAATGAGGACCACCTTCGTCAGCGCTGTCGAAGCTCCAAGTATCCCCAATCACTGCGGTACCAGCTGGTACCTCGTCATACAGTTCGTCTGCGAATAAGCTCCAGGCTTCTTCACGCAAACCAATCGTGTAGTCAACACTGTTTAACTCAGGAATTAACGCGCCAACGATCTGAAGACGCTCCCTAATTTCTCGAACCACACCGGTAGTTCGCCAGTGGCGGAAAAGTATCTTGTAGCCAGACCAGGTTTGATCCCCATCTAGCGCGAACAAGAGCACCAGATTAGCGCCTAAATCAGTGACGCACGCAGACGCCACTTCATCTATTCCCGCTCGTGAGTCAATCAAAATGACGTCAGGTGCCCAGCGCTCTTCAAGAGCCGAAATGAGCCTTTGCAGACGTTTCGACCAAGGTTCCTGGCCTTCCACCGATACTTTTGGCATCCAGACTCGGCCCAGCTTAGAGACGTATTCTCCCGATTTATCACCATGAGCAGGGACGACATAAATGTCTCCGTCATGTGATAACCCGCTAGAAGCGACCATGTTTTCGAAAACCTCATCTCCATTATCGACAAGGTCCTCTACCAACCAATCGGTAATGCCAAACTTCGGACGGCGGTCTAATGGAAGCAGAGACGTAGAAAGGCCTGGCGACTCGAGATCCAGGTCTAGAACCAAAACTCGTTTACCGCTCTGTGCCAATGACCATGCCGTTGCGGCTATCGCCGTTGAACGCCCAACGCCGCCTTTGATAGAGAAAAACACAATTCGAGCGGCCCCGGTCGAGGGACGCGTAATCATCGACCAATTACCCTGCGTAGCTAACCGATCAATCAGCAAAACGTCGGCGACCCCCTCAAGTACATAAACTGGTGAACCAAACGCAACAGTTTCAGGATTTTCTTCGAAAAGAACGGCCTGTTCAGAAGGAAATGCATGCCTACCGATTTTTCCAAGTATCTGGTGAGAGATGGCTTCAAGCTGATCCAGCGCACTCTGTTCTCTCTCCCATTTCGCCGAAACGATCAGCCGAATTCGTCCATTCAGATCTCTGTTGACGTACACAGGGCCAACCTGATGAAGGAAATCAGTATGGTTGGCAAGGATTTCCCGCAGCGCAGGAATAATCTCGTCAAATGTACTCATATCAATCCCTCTAACTGGGCTTTCCTGACCATAGCTGCGACAGTCTCAGCAGCGCCTTTATGAGCCTGAACGCTTGGGAGCAAGATGTCGTTGCTATTAGCGTATCTCTGCGACGCCTCCCAATCATGGAAGGGATTTGGACTAGGTAGGACGTAATTCGCACCACTGAGGTTGTTGAAACGATAGGTTTCGTAACGACCCCATACTTTATCTGCATGCACGCGATCTAGTCTGTCAGTTGGCGAACCGTCGGGCGTGACTAGCATTCCAAATCCGCTCATGAGTTTTTTTAGGCCGCATTCAGCTGCGAAGCTATAAAGCTGATCTGCATTAGCAAGCCGGGAAGCCTGAAAAAGGGTTTCAGCGTCAACCATGTGCCTGCGATGGGCATCTAGAAAATCTGCATTCATGTGTTGCTGCCCGTCCTTTAATTTCTGCGCAAAGCATTTGGTCGATAGCTCCCCGAGCTCTTAGCTCTCGTCACCTTAGGCAAAAGCGATCCGACATTCTGGCGATTATGCCCGTTCGCTCACTGTGGAGACTATTCTTGAATAAATTGCTCAGAAACCGTCACCACTCCACCTACCTGAACATAGATCGTAGAAACTCGCGTAAGGCTTGACAGCCAGAGCAGATGAGAGAATGAACGACGAAGTAGCGCTCTGCGGTAGCTCAACTGCCGGGCGCTAGGTGTTTGTTTCTGACATGCGCGTTCATCTGAAAGGGGACTGAAGTGTGCTGCCAGTCTTTTCGTCCAAGATGCGATACCTAGCTCAAGGCCTCCTCGATGACGGCGATGACTTCCTGCGGTGACATCTCAAAATAGTACTTGGACGGGGTCCCGCTGTTTGCAAAGAACAGTACGTCCCCCTGAGGCCGAAAAACATGTCCACCCAAAGCGATTGTTTTGGTTGAACCCGCTTGGAGATGTGCCCTGAGCTTGAAGAGCTGGGTTTCACTCATCGAAAGCTTCATCCAATCGCCCCAGTAAGTGCGCAACGCAATGGATCGGGTCATAAAAGTCCAGTATGCCGTATGTGTGGGGGGGGGGGTAACGGCGGCACCAAGCTACGCACCCCACTGAACTGACAGCAAGCTGCTCAAAACCAAGTGCTCTTTTTGCTCCCTGTTGGATACAAGAACCTGCCGCCCCGTCCGCCCAAACGCAGCGAGATCCGCTCGGTTTCCAGCCGATGCAACCTGTGCGGCAAAACCTACACTACCAGTCACTTAGGTAGCTTCAGCGCACACCCAAGCATCAACAAACGCCTTTGCTTTTTGCTTGTCAATCAACGGAGACGAATGGGGCCGAGGGGTAATTATTGATCGCAACTGATCTGGTGTAATGCACCTGAACGTCCCGCCAAGACTCAGCCCATTTCCCTTCTCTAACTCCAACTTCATAGACCTCACTACACTGCAACAACCCATGCAGATATGCCGTATCCGCCCCCATGCTGGACTTCGCCGATCTGGAGCATCAGTCAGAAAGCTAACCTTGCCCTTTATAAATGTAACAATCTCAAATTTAGATCGATCGCATATTGGGCACTTCCAAGTGGAGTCCAATTCATTCCACATTCTTGCACACCCTGGCAACGACAATAAGATCGCAGTGTAGTTATCCGGAGGAGCCCCCCCTGCTGGCTTATTCTCAGTGCGCCATCTGGTCAGGTTGGCTTGGTGGGCAATAGTATTTCTGGTCATCTCATGCCCAAATGCCTCAGCATTCACCAACTCTAGCCCACCGTGCCTGCCATACCCATTGGTTAGCGTTGGAACCGCGACCATCCCTACCGGATATTTTTCATACCAGTAATCCTGCAAAACAGCTGCCTTAGCAACTTGATAGATCAGATTCATCCTTGCCACATAAGCTGGCCGAATCACTTGCCAGAGTGATTTTACCTTGGCCTCATCCATTTCATGCGAAGCATGCTTACTTACACTAATGAATTGGCGAATTTGACCTATTGAGAACGACTGCCACTCAACATTACACCCTTGCTCCGATAAAACCCTCTTTGCTACAGCATCAGAATTATTGCAGTCCTCGCAAATTAACACAGGCGCATATGCCGAGAAGGCTGGAGACATGCGCTCAACCATTGCCAACCCAGTTTTAGTTGGAACTCTTGTACAACTCTCAACGAAGACCTTATTAAACGCCGCTTTAAGGGCATCACTCATATGGTCGTGATGCTCAACTAACTTTGCAAGTATCTGCCCTTTATTCCCAACTCTAGATATTTCTATCTTACTTCTATCACAGCAAGGACACCTCCAGTACTGCGAGGTCTCTACCCAGTTACTATTCATTTCAAACAGTTCAACACCATGAACTTCCATTATCTTTTTAGACAAGGGAGAGCCAACGCCATCAAGCGAGTCTAAAGTTCCATCATTAACACACTCGACAGCCAACCGTAGCGCGGTTTCTCTTTTCTCCACAATTGACTCATATGAATCGACCTTTCGTGCCCAAACCGCTAAAGCATTACCTTGATGATCACTACTAGTATGATTTTTCATCACTACTCCGGCCATTTAACCAAACCTACTACCTAGCAAAAACGCACTCCACCTGGCTTATTTTTGCTAATTTCTTGATCTATGAGACCGAACTTTTTAGGCGGAAAAACTCGCAAGAAAGAGTTGTCTTGATAAAGTAACGCCGTATCTTTTTACCACCGGGTTCAAGCGTGAGGACGCCATTGCCAGGAGTTCCCAGTAGCAGGGACTCCTACGAGGATGAGGCGCTAGTTACGTACTAAATCGCGCAGATTACTAATAATCTGCGCGGCTGCTTGCTCTGGCGATTGCTCTCGAAGCGTTGCCAGCGCTCGCACAGTTTTCGGAATATCTGTAGCAGGCCTGGTTGACCGCCCCTCGCTTTGCACGAACGGGCCATCGGTCTCTGTGAGGATTCGATCAGGAGGCAGTGAGGCAACTAGATTGCGATGTTTAGCTGAAGTCAGCATCTGGGAATTGATCGAAAAATAGCACCCAAGCTCCACAGCCCTCCTGGCTTCGCTGGGGGAGCCAGTGAACCAGTGGAGCACCACCGTTCCCCGGTCAATCGGAAGCAGGCGCTCGATATGGGACAGCACCTTTTCCACACTGCGTACGCTGTGGACAGTGAGGATTTTCCCGCCCTGCTCCGAGCAAGCATCGAGCACCCTTTTGAACACCCGCTCCTGGGCCTCAAAACTTCGATAGAACTGGGGCCCGGCATCAAGCCCAACTTCTCCAACGTATCGAGTCTCCTCAAGCAGTCGCTCCAGGAGCGGCAGCTCCGATTCACGCTCTGCCACCAGTTGGGGATGCAGTCCCAATGCAACACGGACATGTCGAGAGGATGCCGCAAGTTCACGATTGCGCCGCCATGCTTTCGGTGTCGTGGTCACGGCCAAGGTGGCAACCTCTGCCTGATCGCACTCCAAGATGAGGCTCTCATGATCGGGATACAGGTCGAGATGGCAGTGGAAATCCACCCACTTTGGAATCGAGCTTTTTTGCGGTTTCATAGAGGTACGGCTGTGACACCCTCGAGATAGTCGTCGACCTCCAGCAGCCCATTTCGATAGACCTGTTCGAAGTCACCTAAACGGTCAGGATGGTCGATCAACGGCCCCGGCTCATGAATTGCGAACTTGGCTCGGTGAGGCGCACGCTTGAGACGAGCGATGGCGAGTTGGAAGGAACGTACATGTTCGCCGTCAGACTTGTTAGTGTCCAGCGCCTGCGCATGCAGATCTGGGATGACATATCGGGTCTGATCGGGGCCACACCCACGGAGAATAGCTGCTCGCCTGATGATGCAAGGGACGCAGAACCCACAGTGCTTGGGTGATCGATTCGAGGGGTCGGGATGGTACCTGGCCTTTCCAGGCGAGGAGCATGACATCGTTAGATGCACATAAGCCGCTAGGAACTCAGGGGCAGAGCACTGCTCTGCCATTTGACCCTTTGTGAGATGGCTGAACATGTTGAACAGCCTCGTGCTCAGGCCCAAACGCCCAAAGAGCTCATTCATCCGCGCCATGTAGTATGGATGCGTCGTGCGCGTGCTACATGCACCCAGGCGGCGTGGGTCTAAGGGGACGTTCAGAGAGATCAAGCCATTTTCAGGCACATGTATGGTAACCGAGTCGCCGATCGCTTCCGCAGCCATGGCCGCCAGCGCGAAGAACAAGAATGAGCGCGCTCGAAGTGTATCTTCACTACCTCCACCCTCCACGAGGTCGTGAGGGAACCCCACACGGGCCTGAACGTGGTTGATCGACGTCTCGGAAAACCTCTCCTGCAGCGCTGCCCGGCAGTCATTCTGGTAGGTACTGGTGCTGTTGGTATCCCAGTAATGGCTCACAAGCAATGGCTTACCGCCGCCACTGAGTAGATCGATCGCCCCAATGAAGCTGTCCATGCCCCCTGAGAACAGGCAGACGCTGTCCGACTCGTCTGTTCTCAAGCTCTCCGGAGCGGGAGATAGCTCATCGATATCTTTGGGCCGCTCGCGGAAGACCAGACGCCAGCGATCACCAGTAAGAAATTTCAATGTCGAGGCCAACATGTCGGACGTTGCTGTCCACAGTGCGGGGTCTGCGACGGGGACGTAGAGGTCGATCTCTCTCGTCCATGCGTTTTCCGACTCGGTGTCCCGTGAGACTCTGGTGTCCGCCGCCGTAAGAGTCGCTGCCAGAAGCGCTAGGTCGATGGCAGTTTCTCCTGGGCTCATACCCAGTTCAGCCAGTTGCTGAATGGCTTGACCAATCCCAAACTGCAGTCGCCCAAGTCCGTTAAGAAACTGGATTTCGGTAATGACGCTGCTTGGCTCCAGCAGAGCCAGATCCTGGTCATCCGTCTGGCCAAGCCGGCAAATAATGCTGTGGTGCCTCATTCCATCCCCTCCGCTGCAGTGGCGATAAGATCGAATGCCGCTTCATAGATCGCAGAGGTGACCTGATTGACCTCCTGGTCTGTGGGTGCCGGCCATTGCTCCATCCGATTGGCGAGCTGACCCCGCGTACAGCCCGTGATGAAGGAGCTCAGCTGAGATTGGATGCGCTCAACTGCATCCACATCATCCGGCATGGTGATTCCCCGGCCGCCCAAGTCCGCCATGATCATGCTCTCAATCGAGTTCGCTACGAAGTCGAGGAAGAAGTTCTGCCTATCAGCTTGGGTCATGTCTTCGAAGCTACCGCTGCCTGCCTCGTCCAGTTCGGCGATCGTATTCAACGCAGCCTGGCGAGCAACACCTTCGTCAATCGCGCCGCCAGGCGGGCAAATGAACTCAAGCAGCGTGAGCAGAACCTGTGAGGCCGGTTGCCCTGGTGCCACGGTGAGCTGCAAACGCCGCAGTGTTTCCGCTGCTCCATCGCGCTGAACATCTCCGAAGATACTGAGCAACTTTGCCGCAGTAGCGCGGGATGTCCCCATGCGGCGCGCTCCTCTCGACGATCCCCCTACGCCTTTACGCACATATGAAGACAGGGCGTTCCCCAAATCGCTGGGGCTTCCAGTGCGGGCGAACCGGGTGAAGCTGCTGCGAGCCCCCCGAAGGGAGCCAGTGCCGTCATTGTTTACCGGCCCTGACGGAGCTGAGCCAGGCTGAGATGGCGCAGAGCCAGGCGGAGATGGATTAGCTTGGCCTGGCTCGTTCGGTTGAGCAGCCGGTGCGGCTGGCTGCGCCACATCATCAATCCAGGAGGGCACCAAGCCGGAGCTTGGGCCTCCATATCCTTTGGAGGTACCCATATCAATCCTTATGATTTCCCGCTGAGCGTAAGTACGCGCTTGGCTGCCTTCTGAAGATTCCCGTTCTCGACCTGCTGACTCCAACCTCTCAGAATTGCATCGAGACCCTGGATGGCATTTGTATCCTTGAGGCACTCATGCCATGGGGCAGGAGCCCACATCCCGAGTTTTGACGTGGGCAGAGATCCGATAAATTCGATCAGGCGCTTTTGCAGCGCGGGGCGTTGTTTGACAAGCTCGATCAACCCCGCGACACCTTTGGGTTGATCCGAAAAATCGTCCGCCTGGATTATCTGATCGCGGAGTGCGTCAAAAACATTCTCGGCATCAACCTCAGCCAATCCCACAATTTCTTTCTTCGTGGTCGCTTGCCGGATCTGTAATGGTGGGCCCATGAGCTTGTCGACAAGCGCCTCGAGATGACTCACCGCGACCTGCCCCATCAAGGAACTGCGTTTGTCGCGAGTCACGAAGATGTAGGGGCGCAGATCCACGCCAGTCAGCGCGGGATCGATCGCCGCCCATTTGCTGATCCAATCACTCTTCTCCCAATCGTTCACATCGCCAGAGTTGGCCACTGCCTTGAGCTTCCCAGAGCCCTTCCCTTCATTCAGCTCTGAATCGGTTCCATTGGACTTCTTGGCCCGCTTTTCCAGTTCGGCGATGGCAGGCACCGTACCGCCCGCATCCAGGCTCGCGATCCGGGCCAACTGCTCGTAAAAATCAGGGTGGAAACGCTCCGCCAGCATGATTTTCGCAAGTATCGGACGCCGGATGTCGTCAGCAAATCCACGAGCTTCGGCGATGGCGTAACGCAGCATCATGGAGTTCAGGAAGCGTTTGATCTGCCGGGGGTTGCCCCTGGTACCTTCGCTCAAGATTCGGGCCAACAAGGCACTGGTATCCAATGCTTCCTGGGCATAGTCGGGAAGCGGGTTGCCGAAAGCGCCAGCTACGGCTTTGCGGTCGAGGCCGCTGCTCTTCCAGGGACGGAGCATGTCCTGCTGGGCGGTATTCAAGAGCGCCTTGAATCGATCGTCATCCGTTTTGACGAAGCTCTCCAACTGCAGCAGCGTGATGTAACTACGGGTTTCCGCCAGCCCTAGGGCCGGGATGCGGAACGGTACTTGAATGAGCTTTTCGAGGTAGTTACGCGCGTACGTCACAGGTCCCGCGCCTTGAGGGAGGTCTGGGAAGTGCTCGCGTACCGCGTACTCGATCATGGCCTCATCAGCACCGATTACGAATGCTGTTCGATTTACGAAGAGGAAAAGGCGAATGGCCTCAAGCGTGGCGATTGCTGTCTTCGGCAAGCATCGATCAAGGTCATCAACGATGACCACCAACTGGTCAATGTCGGCAGCCGTTAAGAGCTCTTCGAACTCGGCCCTGAATTCATGCATGTGCTCGGGAAGCTGCTCAGACTCGGTATCAGCATCTTTGATGAAGCCGCCAGCCTCTTTAGCAAGGTCATTGAGCCTTTCAAGGCTCAGATGTTCACCGGGGTTCTGCACGAAGGAAGAAATCGACTCCACAGCCCCCCTTAACTGATCGAGGTTGGGGATGCCTGTGAACGCAGTAATACCTAACCCACCTGCTTGCTTGGCCAGCTTGAACCAATCAACTCGGCGTAAGACCTTCTTTGCAGCCTCAGCAACCTTCACTGAGCCAGGGCGCGCACGCCTCAATTCGTCGACAATCGTTTGGATGACGACAGTTTTCGCGTCCTCAAAACCTTCGAACGTCCACCCGTTGAACCAGATACAGCAGACGCGATCATCAGAATTGAGGATCTGCTGGGTCATTTTCAGAACGCTGGATTTACCTGCCCCCCAGTCACCGTGAACGCCAATGGTGACCGGTGCCCCTCGTGATTCGCGAAGTAGACGCTCTACTGTTTTGGCGATGGGGGTGTAATACAGCAGGTCAGTAGCCGTTTCCTGGTCGTTCAGGAACATGCAAAGAACTCCCTTCCTAGCATTTTAGATCTACCCCATTGAAGTGAATTCAGCGCTGAAAGACGGCTGTTTCCACATTACCTGATAGGCATACATAGATGTTATGAGTAGGCCAAAGCCGGCGCGCTGATGTCAATACGCCATTCTGATGCGTTCGCGCTCGGCTGCCTCTCGTACTGTGCGACCATCACGCCTCCTTGCCCGCCCTCGCAATATCTGACAAAACCTAATGAGTGAGCCAGTTTTGCGCTGCCCCTCCGAAGGATCACTCTCATGAACTAGGCCGTGAAGAGCAGGCAGGATGAAGACGGCAGCATGAGCGTCCCGCTGCCTGGCCGGCCACTGGCTCAGCTTAGTGTGGGGATCGATGACTCGCGTTACCTAGTCGATAGTTCTGGGGCCTGGCGAGGTGCCGAGACGGCCGAGAGTTTGCGAAAGTGGATAAACAGCGCAATCGTCAGCAAGGGTTCATCACATGACAAACGACCTTGAAGGTAGTTATGCGGCCACTGATACCCCATATGCGGGCAAAGTAGCATTGTCGTTCTTCTTTAGCTTGATGGATAAGTGGGGCTGCTCAGCAGCCGAGCAAAAGGTACTGCTCGGGTCGGTTGGCAACACCACCTATCACAAGTTCAAGAGCCTGCCTGAGGTGAACCTGAGCCATGACCTGATGGAGCGAATTTCCTACCTGATGGGTATCCATAAATCGCTACGGATCATCTTCAGCAACCAAGTGGAGAATGCTTATGACTGGATAAGCAAGCCAAACCAGGCCACACCATTCAACGGACAAAGCGCGCTGCAGTTCATGCTTTCTGGTCGAATGGCCGAGCTGTCTGATGTGCGGCGCTACCTCGACAGGGAGGTACGTGAGTTGTCGAACCCTACAGTGGGTTGAATCGCCCCTGGTTTCTCAGACACTTTCCAGGCTCTGGAAATAACGCTTTTCAAACTCTATCGGCGACAGCTGATTGTTGAAACCATGCCGGCGTTTTGGGTTATAGAACATCTCGATGTAATCGAATACATCCGCGCGGGCATCCTGCCTGGTGCTGTAGATCTTTCGCCTGATCCGCTCCCGTTTCAGCAGTTGGAAAAAGCTTTCCGCTACCGCATTGTCATGGCAGTTGCCACGTCGACTCATGCTGCCAAGTAAGTTGTTGGCTTTCAGGAAGCTCTGCCAGTCACCGCTGCTGAACTGACTGCCTTGGTCTGAGTGAATCATCACTTCCTGTTTTGGCTTACGCCGCCAAACCGCCATCAGCAATGCATCAATAGCCAAATCGCTGGTCATCTGTGGCTTCATCGACCAACCGATTACCTGCCGCGAAAACAGATCGAGCACCACCGCCAAAAATAACCAACCCTCATAGGTGCGGATGTAGGTAATGTCCGTAACCCAGATTTTGTTGGGCTCGGTGACATTGAATCGACGCTCAAGATGATTCGGTGAGGCCGCTGAAGGCTTGCCGCCATAACGTCCTGGACGCCGCCGATATCCCGTCTGCGAACGCAGGCCTTCCTGGCGCATTAGTCGAGCAACGCGATGCCTGCCGCACTTTTCTCCAAGCTCACGCAGGTCGTCATGGATTTTGCGGTAGCCATAGACTCCACCGCTCTCTAACCAGGAGTGCTTGATCAAACTCAGCAGCCGCTGATCATCCTTAGCTCGTGCCGAGTTCGGCTCTGCCAGCCAAGCGTAGTAACCGCTGGCATGTACTTTCAGGGTCAGGCACAGGCGGCGAACCGAATAGTCTGCGGATAGCTGATTGATGAAGGCGTACTTCAGCCGCACTCCTTGGCAAAGTACGCGGCGGCCTTTTTTAGGATGTCTCGCTCTTCAGTCACACGCTTGAGTTCAGCGCGCAAACGACGCAGCTCAGCATGCTGGTCGTCTTCTTGCGCTCGCTGCTCTTGAGGCTTGCTGTAGCGCTTCACCCAGGCATAAAGGCTGTGTGTCGACATGCCCAAACGAGCAGCTACCTCAGCCACCGGCAGACCTCGCTCGGTCACCTGTTTGACTGCTTCGATTTTGAATTCTTCGGGATAACGCGGGTTGCTCATGGCACCTCCTAATGGGCCGTATTATGAGGCCTAGAGGTGTCTACGAAACCAGGGGCGATTCAGCAAACGAAAAACTAGACGCCTTTGCCTCGGCCGTAGAGCTTTCATCGGTAGGTGTGGAAGTCTGCCCGCCCTGGTCGAAGGTGCCAATGCAGGATACGCAACAGGGTTGCGCGCTGGCATTAATCCGAACCGGCAAGCTCGGTGCTGCTGAGTCGAAGTCGGGGCATATGCAGCTATACATTGGCCGGGAAAACGCCGGCAAGCTGCGCTACAGGTTGGTTAACGCCTGGCTGCTCTACATCGTAGTGGTTGTATCTGCCGTGCTACTGGTCTGGCTAGGTCGCCAAGAGACGATGCTTTGCAACCTAGTCGGCGGTCTGCTTTCTACAGCGCTAGCGCTCTACTTCGCGCCTCACGCAATTTCGTATTTCCGATTCGCTCATCTATGGGTGAGGGCGATCCGATTGGGCCAGCAAACCCGGCTAGGGTGTTGCGCTCTGGGGTTCTTTATAGCTCTGGGTGGAATGTTCGAATTTTTCTCTCGAATCGTAGGGGGTGTGTAATGACCGGATGGACAATTGTTGGCCTGGTCACTGTCCTTTTCATGCCAGCTGTTTTCGGGCTGCTTCTGCTAACCATGGCCGGTAGTGAACAGTCAGAAAAGCTACTGCGGGAAGCCGGTGGTGTGTACGAGAAATGCGCGGACTTTGACGTGAGTGGCGTGAACTCGAAGGCGACTACTTTCAGCCTTCTGGTTATCGCTGCAGCTCTTTGCGCCGTCCCATATTTAGCCTGATGCAATGGCCATGGTCGAGTTAGCGCCAACCACTGTTGCAGCCTTCAAACAAATCGTACACGCGCACCTGGTCACGCTCGATAGCGCTGAGTTCGAACAACTTCGTCGTTATGCAGAAGGGCCTGCGCTGAGCTGTAGCGAGCTGATTGCCTGCGCGGCGGCTAGCTCTGGCATGTCTGTAAATGATGTGCTGGGCGAGCAGGCGGGCACACCCAAGACAATCGCGATACTCGATGACGCGCCGGTTTACTACCTGGACGGTTTCTATCTGTGGGGCCGCACCCCTGACAGCCTGCCGACGCTCGATATGTGGGTGACTTGGCCTGCATATCCGCCGACCTGGTGAGTGCCTGTGATCCTCTTTCTAGATGTTGATGGTGTTCTACACCCACTCCTTGAGCACGAGCGTAAGCCTCTATGCTGCCTGCCCAGGCTGGCCAATGTCCTGCAGGACTTCCCAGAGGTTCTGATCGTCATCAGCTCGACATGGCGGCTCACGCGTAGCCTAGAAGATATGCGTGCCATTTTCCCAGTCGGCCTGCGCGACCGAGTTATTGGCGCTACCGCTGTGCCGGGCTATGAGCCCCGTCCTGGCGCTCGCCAATACGAGGCGTTGGCCTGGCTTGATGGCTACGATCCAGCAGCACAGTGGATCGCCCTGGACGACTACGCACCGCACTATTTTTCGCCGTCCAGGTTAGTGCTGTGCGACCACACGACAGGTTTCGCCTACGCCGAAGAATGGCAGCTGCGTGAGCGCCTAGAGCAGATTCGCCAATTCGGCAGCTGGACTGATTACCAGGCCCGCGTGATCACTTTCTTCGGTGCAGCAGACAAAGCCATCCGCTGGTTGAACAAACCCATGGCGCAATTGAACGGCCACTCACTGCGCGACCTGTATGACGCCGGCCGCCTGAAGGAGCTGGATCAGCTACTGATACGAGCGCAGCACGGGATCGCGCTTTAATGCCATCCAAGTAGTTACAACAGGCGGTATGTCGGTCAGGTACATGCATGGCGCAATCGGAAACTACGATGGGTGGCTTAGCTTGCCTTGAAACTTGGCAGGCCATTGGCATGGCGCCATTTCTTCACTTCGGATAGCACTCCTTCCGGGCTGTCATCGACGCCCAGGCCAGGATAAAAGATCAAATCAGAGCCCTGAGGGTGACCCACAATACCCACGAAATGATCAGTGAGCTGGCTCAGATGGGACTCTAGAGCCGCACCTTTTAGGCCATTGGTATCCTCAAAGAACTCACGTAAAAGCAGCATAAATTCCGCCTCTGTGTAGTCCTCAATGCTGCGTTTACTAAGGAAATCCATAGCCCCCCCCTTACCTTGAACTGTGAATATTAATGTGATTTTTAGGGGTGGTAACCCTGAGGTTATCTACGTCGTAAACTGCCCCACCATCAACTATTCGTTCGATGTGGTGCAGCTCATGCACCTTCCGCCCCCCTACTGCCTCCGTTTCCTGCACAAAGGGGGAGGAACCACCGCGCATCACCCTTCTGTTAGCAGCAGAAAACTGACTGCTTAGTTCAGGGTCTGCAGCCACTTCCGTCCAAAAAGCTTCCCTGAAATCGTCGAAGCGAGAGAACTCACGACCACGCAGCTTATCGGCTATTTGCGAAGGCACTGGTGCACCCAACTCCTTACCGGCCCCCGCCAACCATATCCCAGTCACATTCTGGCCTTGCCCGGTGACGACGCCAGGTTCATTACGAACGCTGAGCACTACATAGATCGCCGGAATATCCGTTGCCGGGAACCAGATAATGGCGTCCTGGTAGTCGGGCGGATGGACCGGGTTGACCAGGGCCATATTGGATTGCTCTGTGGGCGGATAAATCCACACTGCTGGTAGTTGGGGCGCACCTTCAAGCGCTGGGATACCTAGCTCGTTTGGGTCAGCTGCCGGCGTCCAAATTACCTCGACCCCCTGCCCCAGGTCGGCCACAAATTGCTCACCACGCGGGGTGGCAGCGATGACCTGTGCGGTCTCCCATTCCGGCTTGCGACCCGTGTAAAAGCCGTAGGCGTTGATTGTGTCCGCCGACAGCTGCTGGACATGCAAGCGAACACGAGTACGCCCCAAGGTGAGGGCGTGGTACTGCTCTCTGGTGTAGAGCGCGCTGTCGGCCGAGGTAGTGTTGGGCAGTAGCATGCCGATGGTGCCAAGCACCGCGCCGGCCGCCATCATTGCGCCCCCTTCGATCAACCCCAGGGACAAGGCACCGCCCAAGCGGGTGGCGATTGTGGTTGCAGCAGTCGAGCTACCTATCAGCTGCAGGGGCGTGCCGCCTGCCCTGATGGCTGTACCGGTACCCAAAACGGCCCAGTCGCCATAGTCCTTCAGCTGCTCAAGCGGGACGAATCCACCGGGGTTGTTGTGATTGATTACGCCATCCGGCAAGTTGCAAGACTTGGCAAACACACAACCGACCGGTAGAGCTTTTTCAGGGGTGTTATTTGGCTGTTTAGCCAGAACCAAAGGGCGCGGGGGTTGTTTGTCAAAATCGCCGTTGTAGGGTTCGATCACCGGGGCGGGCCGCTTCCCTCTATCATTGGCTACGTACCCACTCATTTCATCGTTCCTTCGATCAGGCATCCAGCGGCGAATCCTACCTGCATAGACCCTGCATTGGCATGGCCCAGATCACAGTCGACACTGCGGGCAGCTCGGGAGGTGCTTACAGATGTTGGCCTGATTTCACCAGGCGGACATGAACGGTTTACGAATCGTACAGATCGATCACTAGGCCTGGATTAAAGTTTGTCTGCTCGCCTGGGTATCCGCGCGGATTACAAACAACGCGGGTACCGCCGGCACTGTAATCGGCCGCTACGTGCGAGTGCCCGTGAAGCCAAAGCGCAACCTGGTCGTAACCCATCAGATCATCCCAGTGATTCGCATATGCCGCGTCCAGGTGAGTGCCTGAGTGCGGATTTTCACGTAGAGACTGCAGCAGAGGCGCGTGGTGCGTGATTACGACTGTCGGGCCAGCGTGCCCGTCGCTCAGCTTGCAACGTAGCCAGGACCTCGCCAGGGCGGCTTGTTCGATCAGGTCAGCGGCCCGGATTCGGCGATAGTTATCTGTTCGGATTTGACGGAAGTCGCTCATGCGTTGCTGAGCGACCATCACTGCCAACGGCTGATTGCCGGTAGCTGAAAAATCGGTCCAGGTGGTCACGCCGAGGAAACGCACACCCGAAATGATGACTTCATCTCGATCCAACACCCGCACTCGATCATCCTGAGCCATACGCATTTTTTCTAGTGTGCGGCTCAGATGGCCGCCGTAGAACTCGTGATTGCCTGGCACATATAAAACGGGGCCAGGAAAGGTTTGCCTTGCCCAATCCACCCCGCGATTTTTGACATCGATATCACCGGCCAAAATGACTACGTCAGCATCTAGCACCTCAGGCACGAAACGGCTGAATTCATTGTGTAGGTCTGATAGCAGGTGAATTTTCATGCTCGAGGCTCAGATAAATGCACTGGCATTAAACGCTGCATGTAGCAGGACCGGCAACGCCAGACCACCGCTCAAAATCCGCGCATAAGCAAACAAAACCCCCATAAGAAATAGGCTGATGAATGAGACAGCACAGGAGTAATGAATGTGGACAGCAGAGAAAAGTAGCGACGTGAATATTACAGAGAAAAGCGCCCAATTAAATGAGCGTGCGTACGGGAAAGCACGCAGCAAAAAGAACCGGAAAAACACCTCTTCGAAGACTGGCGCCACAACGACTGTAAGCCAAAAAAAATAAGGCTTCGAACCAGAGAGGCTATGTCTATTTTCTGCACACTCGAACTCAGGAAACAATAACCCGTTCGTCCAGAACAATCTCAGTAGCCAACAGAGGAAGCCGAATCCAAGCAGATGCCGGAAGCGTGGCAGTCCCCACAAAGGTGGATCAGTGGGGTGTGTTTGTCGAAAAACCCACAGAAACAGAGCAGTGCCTGCCAGCCTCGACACATCAACCAAAAAATTAGGAACACCCAACTGTTTTGCGACAATGGCGAGGAAGTCCCCGAGTAAAACAGCAGATAAACAAATAATCGCCCCATACCACCACCAATGAAGACCTGGCGTCGTCGGAGGATTCGAGATGAGCAGATCGTCATGCATTCACGCACCACGTTTTAAATATGTTTTACATATTTTAAAGATTTAGACAGGTTATTTTACTTAAAACTGATATTTTTCAATAACTTAAACTTTCACGACGTGGGTAATGTACGGGAGTCGGTGGGTAATGTACGGAGCGCGGTGGGCAATGTACGGGTTATCCACAGGCTGGCTTGGCTTGCATCGAATCAATCATTAATGGGAGCGTGGAGTTGTGCTTATGCGAGTCATGATCAGCTGTGGCCCTGACTGGCCCGCCTCTTCGCATAAATGATAGTCAGGCAGGTCTCCAGATTTTATGAGACAGCGCAGGATGCGACAGAACTCCCTGAATGAGGTCACCCCACTTCGCTCATAGATTGTTCTAAACCCCCAACGCGCGCTGCCATTTCCCGCTGCACGTCGAGCTAAACGATAGATGAAGCGGCCGATTGCGGAATCAATCAAAAAGTAGGCTTGGCTTACAGTAAGGACTGCAGCCCCATGACTATCGATCACCTCCCTGTATATCCAGTTCGGCACCTCAATCTCAACTCGATCGAGCCTGCCGCTGTCTGTCTGTGAAAGCACCAGATAGCCACCAATAAGGCTTTCACTTTTAACTTCTCGTGCCATGCCTTTGCCATCGCGCGAGGGACGCTCTCGCACGCTTTTAACCGTTGTGCCCTTGAGTCTATCTAGGGCTGACTCAATCCTTCTCGCCTGATTACCGCCATCGCCCCGTCGACAGAACCTCAGAATATCCGAGACGTGTGGCGTAAAAAAACGGCCAGGCATAGCACCTCGGCCGCTCCGATATAGATTCATCGCCTCGGTCAAATGCGAAATAAGCATGAGCACGACGTCGTAGTCCCAGATAGTCGCCATACCATCTGGCCCCGCCTTTACCTCGATGTATCCATCTGGCAAGTCGTAGCGGATGACCTCTCCGGCACGTCTTTCACGTTTGGACATGCGAAACAGCGCAACATCCATAAAATGACGGTTGTCTTTTGTTGAAACCCCCTCGGACGAAACAAAGCAATCGACTCGCTCGCCCTCCTCCGCTATTGCCTGCAGCCTAGTGGTTGCCTCTAGCCAGGACTCGCCGGGTCGAGCCTCAGCAAGGATGCGTGTTCTCAGGGACGACATTGAATCAGCCCTGAGAAGGGTTAATTTTTTGGGAAATCCAGGCGTTCACATGCTCAGATGGCCATGCAACTGATTTAGTGCTCAGACGGACAGGCGGAGGGAACTCACCAGACCGGACGAGCCTATAGATTTGAGCTCTACTGAGCCCGACGAGCACGCAAACGCTTTTAATTCGCAGCAGGGCTGGCGTAACGAATTGAGTAGCCATCGATTTCTCCACGAGACTGGATTGGATGGCTATGGATTAAATGGCACGAGCTGTGAGCTTTGTTCCAATAGGAATAAATAACTACTTAACGGAATAGGCTTACTCGTCCCCCCCTTCTGGCGAAGAAATAAATTTGACCAAGGTATCAAGCTTTCTGGGCATTTCGAGCCCCAGTGTTTCAGCTATCTCCATCAAAATTCTCGCATCAGTGTAAGGCTGTCCCTTCTGCCCAAGCTGAAGAGCAGAGCGACGTATCTTGTCTCCATCATGCCGAGACGCTGCGATAAGAATCTCTATGAGTGAACGCGCAATTTTGCGCGAATTTTTCCACTGTCGAATGTCCATCGAATCGCTGTCAGGTTTCGATTCCATATTTGCCTTGGTCTCAAGAAAGCCTGGAACTTCTGACCCCGATTGCCTGATAAGTTGAGCGAATTGATCGCGGTCAAAATAGATCAGATGATCCGGCACGCTTGCTTGAGCACCAATAAAACAGACGAAGTCTTCTGGAGTGGAAAACGGGGACATCCTTGACTCGAAGTACTTAATCAGACTCTGCAGTAAAACCGCATCACTTCCTTTAGTTTTGGAACTATTCAATTGGCCTACCCAACAAACATTAAGCGGCATCACATAAGCTACATCAGTGGAGTCCTTGATAGCCTGAAAGGTAGTATTGAAAAAATAAGCCGCTGTAGTGCTGCTACACGCAGATTCAGCTCGGAGCTCGTCAATAAGGGTACTGAGGCGCAATAGAGGCCTCAGTTTCGGCTCAGTTCGCTTCATGATTTTCACCCTGGCCGACCGAATTACCCTTACCCAGATCAATGAGCTCCAGCTGATCTGCATACCACTGCAGCATCCCACGCCTACCGTCCAAGTATTGAGCGTGGTTGTATGTACCTCGAATGCTGTTCTTGTCCACATGCGCCAATTGAGTTTCCACCCATTCGCTGGGGTATCCCTGCTCATGCAGAACGGTAGACATCGTGTGACGAAATCCATGTCCGGTGACACGCCCATCGTAGCCAGAGCGCTTAAGCAGTTGATTAATGGCAGCCTCGGACATGGGTTTAGCAGGATCATTACGCCCAGGGAACGCCAGTGTGTAGCCACCAGTAATGCTTTCCAACTCACGCATCATCGCTACAGCTTGCTTGGAGAGCGGGACTAGATGAGCACGACGCATTTTCATGCGCGATGCAGGTATCTGCCAAAGCTCTCGGTCGAGGTCGAACTCTGACCAAGGTGCACACCGCAATTCAGCCGTACGCACTCCGGTCAGAATCAAAAGGTGAGTAGCAATCTTCACCATATCGTTACCCGGACAGGCCTTAACGCGGCGTATAAGATCGGGGATTTCAGCGATAGGTAAGAATGGATAGTGCCTTAAGGTCGGGGTCTGAAGCGCCCCACCAACGTCCGCTATGGGGTTGTAATCTGCGCGCCCCGTGGCAATCGCGAAACGGTAGACCTCCTGGCAGCGTTGTCGAACCTTGCGCAGCTTCTCCAGCGCCCCTCGCGCTTCAATACGGCGAAAGACCTGCAACCACTGCATTGGTTTTATGTTGGCTAAAGGCAGACTCCCCACTTGAGGAAAGATGTCCAGCTCAAAGGCTTCCAAGACGTCCTCGGCATATCCCACCGACCAGCGCGGCGTCTTGTGCTGATGCCACTCCAGCGCGAGAACCTTAAAAGTATTGGCACGAGCCATAGCCGCATTAGTCAGAATGGTCTTGCGCTCAAGCCCCGGATGCCTACCTTGCGCCACAAGCTGGCGAGCATCCGAAGCTAACTGGCGAGCCTGTGCGAGCGTTACTTTGCCTATAGTGCCGAGTGATATATGCGACTGCTTGCCATCCAGACGGAAGCGAAAGCGCCAGGATTTCCCGCCAGCCGTACGAACCCAAAGGAATAGTCCACCACCATCAGCAAGACCGAAATCCTTCTCGCGAGGCGCTGCGTTCTTCACTTGCAAGACCGTCAAAGGCATACCGAGTACCCATAGATTATTGAACGATATAAAGGTACTTTACAGGGTACTCGGACAGCAAGCGCTTTGGTGAACTGCATGGACTACATGAGACGAAAAAGCCCGCACTAGGCGGGCCTTACGTGATAGCCATGCTACAACATGAGTACGCATGGGCTATATGATTCAATTTAAATGGTGCCGGAGATAGGAATCGAACCTACGACCTTCGCGTTACGAGTGCGCTGCTCTACCGACTGAGCTACACCGGCAAGTTGTTGCTTAAGTCGCGCAGCACATCACTAGCAACGCGACTCAAGCCGTCCCCCAAGCCTAGCAAGCCAACTGCAGAATGCTCGGCGCACAGTTGTGCAATGCAGTGCGCCATAAATGCATCGCGCCGCTACTTACTTGCTCGGCAGTTCGATACGGTCTTCGTGTATCACGATGCGACCCTGCTTGTACAAACCGCCGATGGCTTTCTTGAAGTTGCCCTTGCTGACCCGAAACAGCCCGGCAATTTCTTCAGGCGAACTTTTGTCATTCACCTTGAGTACGCCATCGTGCTCGCGCAACTTGGCCAAAATCTGTTCGCCCAGACTGCTGGCGGCTTCCTGACCAACCGCTTGCAGGCTCAGGCTGATTTTGCCGTCGGCGCGCACTTCCTTGATAAAACCTTTTTCCTGCATGCCGCTGCGCACGAACTTGAACAGCTCATTCTTGTGGATCAGGCCCCAGTGCTTGCCATTGATGATGGCCTTGAAGCCCATATCGGTGGACTCGGCCACCAGCAGGTCGACCTCCTCACCCGCCGTGTAGTTGGCCGGCACGTTGTCCAGGTAACGGTCCAGGCGTGCGGTGGCGGTGATACGTTTGCTACGTTTATCGAGAAATACATGCACCACGCAGTAATCACCGATCTGCAATGGGCGTTTTTCTTCGGAGTGCGGCAGCAATAAATCTTTCGGCAAACCCCAATTAAGGAACAAGCCCACCCGGTTTATATCCACAACTTTCAAGCTGGCAAATTCGCCTACCTGAACTTTTGGCTTTTCCGTGGTGGCAATCAATTTGTCTTCACTGTCCAAGTAAATAAAGACGTTTAACCAGTCTTCCACTTCACTTGGGGTATCACTCGGAATATAGCGTTTGGGCAATAGAATCTCGCCATCCGCGCCGCCATCCAGATACAGGCCGAAGTCGGTGTGCTTCACGACCTGCAAACTATTCATTCGTCCAATTACCGCCATGATGCCCTACCCTCATTACCAGGCCCGCATTCTAGCCGACTCGTCTGTTAATTTCTCGGCCTACCGGCCATCGCACGGCGCCCGCCTGGTGACCTGACGGGGCAATCCGACCGATGGGGCAGGCCACGAGATATGACGCCAACACGAATTATCTGTCCTTATTAAAACAATCACTTACTGGTATATCCGCTAATTACCCAGACTATTTACAGAATAATTTCACCGCACACCGTTACATCCGAGCTTTATTTATCAAGCAATTGTCAAGCATTTCGAGTATTATGCGCGGCCAAATTAATTTTTGAGATAGGTTAATGGCCGTCATGCGCGTAAAAGCATCCAACAGCAAACCCAAGCCGGCTCCAGCCGTGGAAACCAGCGCCTCGATCGACGCACAAATCGAAGCCTTCCTGAAATCCGGCGGGGAAATTCAGCAAATTGCCAAAGGCGTCAGCGGCCAGGTGTACGGCACCACCAAGCAGATCACCATCGGCAAAAAGTAACGCTTTCTGGCCATGCAGCGCTTTGCTCGCAATGACAAGGCGCTGGCCAGTGCATAACCCCTCCCACGCCCCCGTGTCCGCCCTCATCCCAACAGCAGTTGTTTTGCCCTTTTACGCCCCGCCCACTGGCGCTTAGCACAACCTTGTTTCAGAATCATGTCAGCCCGCATCTTGCGGCTGTTTCGGCATTGCCACTGCTGAACGATGGCAATCGCCCCAGGAGTACCCGTGCGCGTTACCTGCAATTGGCTGCGACAGCCTTCCAGCACCCTGCTTACCCTCGGTTTGTTATTACTCGCCCTGCCGTTACTCAGCCGCTACACGCTGGGCTGGTCGCATGCCTATGGCTATCTGTCTGACCTGGCAATCGGCAGTTTGCTGGTGGTGCTCCTTTATCAACGCTCCTGGCTGCTGAGCATCCCCCTGCTGCTGGCCTGGTGCATCTTTACCCTGAGCACCGCCGAGCTCGTCAATGCGGTGGGACGCATGCCGGAACCGGCCGACCTGCAATACCTGGGCGACGCACAGTTCCTAAGCCATTCGACTCAGGGCAGCGGCTTAAGCCAGCCGCTATTGGCCTTGGCCATGGCCGGACTGGTGGCGCTCTATCTGGGCCTGCGCAGCTTACAAACGCCATGCCGCGCGGCAACGCTATCACGCGCCTGGCTGCTGTTACCGCTATCACTCTTTGCCCTGCACACAGTCGGCCAGCAACTAAAACCCAGCGAAGCGGACCAATGGCTGCAGTTCAATCTGCCGCACAAGCTGCTGGCGGAAAGTACCAATAGCGCCCAGCAACACCTAGCCGACTGGCTGGCGGGGGATGAACCGAGCAGCCCACCGAATATCAGCGGCCTGAACCAGCTCGACCTGAACGGCACGCCGCTGCTCAAGCAGGCTGGCAGCGCCCGCAACGTGCTGATCATTACCCTCGAAGGCGTAACCGGCGCCTACCTGCAAGCTAGCCGCCAGGCAATCGGCAGCAGCTACGAGCAAGATCCGATGCCACGCCTGAGCCAGTGGGCAGAGCGCGGCATGCTCACTACTGATTACGTGCTGCATGGCCATCAGACCATCCGCGGCCTCTACGCCATGCTCTGCGGCGACTACAACAAACTCGACTCAGGCACCCCGAAAGGCGTTGAGCTGCTCAACAACGCGGCGCGCAGCGGTCAGTGCCTGCCCGCACAACTGCGTGAACGCGGCCTCAGCACGCACTTCCTGCAAGGTGCCGGACTGCGCTTTATGGCCAAAGACCAGATCATGCCGCAGATGGGTTTCGACCAGACCCTCGGCCGCGACTGGTTCAAGAACAAGCCCTATATCGAATTTCCCTGGGGTATGGACGACAAGGCCTACTTCGAAGGCGCGCTGGGTTACGTGCAACAGCTGCGCAAGAAGCGCCAACCCTGGATGCTGACCCTGCTGACCGTGGGCACACACCAGCCCTACTCCGCTCCGCAGGCCTACCTGGACCGTCAACCCAACGCCAAACTGGCGGCAATTGCCTACCTGGACGATGCCGTCGCCGACTTCCTCAACGCACTGGAAAAACAGGGCGTGATGAAAGACACCCTGGTGATCGTTACCTCGGATGAATCCCACGGATTGGAGAACGTACGCCTGGCTTCGGCCTGGGGCTTCAACTTGCTTTTGGCCCCAGAGCAGGCACAGCTGCCAGCCCTCAAACATGGCGTATATGGCCATGTCGACCTGACCGCTTCGGTGCTCGACTACTTCGCTTTTCCAGTGCCGACCAATATCGCCGGCCGCTCATTGCTGCGTGACTACGCCACGGGCCGCGAGATCATCTCCTACACCAATGGCCTGCTGCGTCAGCATGACGGCAAGGGCACGCTCACCGAATGCGACTTCCAGAATGTCTGTCGGCGCTATGCCAGCCCTGGTTTTATTACCGACAGCGCACGTTACCTGGGCCGCTTCAGTGGCAAACCAGCGCGCCTGATCAGCCAGCAGGCGGCCTTGCTTGACCAATCGCTGAGCAACGGCGGCCAGGCCGAGCAACGCTACCAGTTTGCCAACCAGCGGCCGGTCAAACTCAAACCCAGCGTCAGTGATGACTGGGCCGACAACCTGGTGGGCGCGCAGTACCTGACCCTGGGCAAGGACACGCAGACCACCGTAACCCTGAAAATCCGTGCCCTGCGCATGGATAAAAAGGGCGCCACGTTGCAATTGAAAACCAAGGAGTACGACCGCAACGTCGACTTGGCGATCCCGCAGCTGCCGCTGCTGACCCGAGACCAACCAGTCGAAGTCAGCTTTACCTTCGACAACCCACAAGCGCGCAAGGCGTTCTCCTTCCACCTACTGGGTCAGGGTCAGGGCGCTATTGAGATTGTCGACTTCAGCGTCAGCAGTAAGCCACTGGCGACCGAAGAGGAATTGTTGGCCGCTCAGGAAATTCTCGACAAGGCTGCACCCACGCCATAAGCAGTTGAGGCACGGACGGTCGCCAGTCACCTGTCAGTACACTGCGTAACGGCGCTCGATGGTTGTGTACTCGCCACTTTCGCGAATGGCTGCCAAACCCTGATTGAAGCGCTCGCAATGAGCCTGCAGACGGCAACCCAGTTTGTAGTCAGTGGCCGCAAAAATCGGATACAGGGCCAGTGGCTGGGTCACATCAACCTGGGTGTACACCTCACGATTGAAGTAACGCAGGATGCGCATATCCGTCACTACCACATCCACCCGGCCGCTGTAGAGCATGCGATTGCGGGCAATCTGGAAGGCTTCCTCGCGGTAGCGCGGGTTGTTTTCAGCCATGGACTCAAACTCACTACCGAGCAAAAAGCGTGCACGCTGGAAGGCATTTACCGAGTAGCCAACCAGGTCACTGATGCGCTGGATATCCAGATTTCGCGAGCGCAAAGCAACTGCGACATTCTGGTAGCGGATATATACGTCTGAATAATAAATCGAACCACCACTGCGCTCATTGGTGGTCGCAATAACATCAAGCTGGCCCTTGCTCAGCATCAGGTTTAGCCGTTCCATCGGCGCGTAATGCGCCACTGGCTCCAGCCCGCCGCGTTGCGCGGCAGTCATCACAATGTCGTACTCCAGCCCACGCGCTTCATTCTCAAAGACATATGGCGGTTTGTGCGTGCCAAAGCCTACGCGCAAGGCTTGCGCCGACACGTTAAGGCTGCATGACAACAAACAACAGACCCACAACCACTTCATAGCGATACCCGAGTTGAACCAGCGCCCAGCATAGCCGGCTATAGCATGGCTATGCATTGCTCTATCGCGGAGTTCGATTAATCGTAATTAGCTCTCAGGTGCCGCAGGCTACTCCGGCAAACCAGTTGCCGCGCAGTGGGAAGCCTTTATGCGCAGAACTGACTGCCAACCGCGCAGCTCGGAGACGCATCAAAGCACTAGAGCCTAGACCACGCACCAGCCAGCTTCAGCGCAAGGTGAAAGCCTGATCGCACAGCCGCGATCTAACCGCTGAGCAGGCCTTACCAACAGTCGTTAAACGAGGTTAGCTCTAGCCGCCGTATCGGCAAAAACCTCCGGCGACAAAGCAGCCTGGCCCTGGTCGTCAAGCAACTCACGGGAATGCTCTCCCCCAGGAATGCTACTGTCGATCATGCTGAGCAGTTGCAGGCCTCGTTGCGTCAGTACGAAATTCTCGCCGTTACCGCCCTCATCTTCGGGTCGCGGTTCGATAAAGCCAGCGCCGAGCAACAGCGATTCATACTCCGTCGCCTGTGCTTTCAACGCATCCAAATTGTTGGTGTGCTCACCTGCACGCTCAAGTTCCTGGGCGAGTTCCTCGGCATAAGCACGGGGCGCGAAATTTTCGCCAGCGGAACTTTGCACTTCCTGCAGCAAGCGCTCGATAAGATCCCAGTTATAAGACATATCGTTCTCTCCCATTCGCGTTGCGCTGAACCCAATGGCAAGCGCGAGGGCTTCATTACACGCCGCCCTCTTAATTTCGGACCCGCCCAGGCCCGCTTAGGTTCGACGCGAAGCTGAATCACCCAAGGCAGCACAGCCTGAATCAGGTCCCCACCCACAGCAGTCATCCGCTCTGACGGAAGGCCACCAGCTGGCAATAGAAAGCTGCGCCAGCGCGCGTCAGGGCCAGCTGTAGCTCCAGCACTCGCATGAATAGCCTGAGCTTTCACCGGACAGCCGCACTCAACCGAACAGGTCAGGTCGTTCGCCCGCAAGGACATTGCCATGAGGATCATTCTGCCCAGTAAAACCGCTCTGAGCCTTTGCGCTACCTTCGCTCTATTTGCCCAAAGCACGGCCTACGCCTCCTGTAGTTCCGAGGAGGCGATCGCTAAAGCCAGGCAACTCGCAGCCAAAGTCGCAGAGATCACCAAAAAAGGTCCTGCTCGTGCGGAACAGCTGCGCGCAGAACTGAAGGAAACCTCACCCGAGACTTCCTCTGACGAGATGGAAAACGCTTGCGAAGGCTACGACCAGCGCATCAAGGATGCTGGAAGAAGCCGGCGGTGTGATGCAAGACAACTAGAACTAGCAATCACCCGCTTTACTCGGCCGCTGCCGATCACCCGGATCGATAACGGAGGATTCGTCGCACCGTGGCCACTCCGGTCTAGACTTCAGCCACTTTGTTCAACCTCAACCGGAGAATTCCCATGCTTAAAGCCGAGTACCAAACCCGCGGGCCCGTTCCTCAGGAAGCAATCGCCGCCGTTGCCGTGCAGCTAGCAGAGCCTGGCGCCGGCCAGGTGCGCATCAAGGTGCTGGCTGCGCCGATCAACCCGTCGGATGTACTTACCCTGACAGGTGAGTACGGCATGCTGCCGCCGCTGCCAGCGATTGGCGGCAACGAAGGTGTTGGCCGGGTAGAAGCGCTAGGCGCCGAGGTCGGCAACCTGAAGGTCGGCCAGATGGTGTTGCTGCCGGTTGGCTGCGGCACCTGGGTCAGCCATTTGAATGCGCCGGCGAACAAATTGATCCCGCTGCCGGAAGCTGATCCGCAACAACTGGCGATGCTCACGGTAAACCCGCCGACCGCATCCTTGATGCTCAGTGAATTCGTCGAGCTCAAGCCCGGCGATTGGGTGATCCAGAACGCCGCCAACTCAGGCGTCGGCAGCTACCTGATCCAGCTGGCCAAGCTGCGCGGTTTCAAAACCATCAACGTGGTACGCCGTGAGTCGGCAGTGGCCGGCGTTGAGGCCGAAGGCGGTGACGTGGTGCTGGTCGACGGCCCGGACTTGGCCAAGCGAGTGCGCGCAGCCACTGGCGGCGCAGACGTGCGTTTGGGTATCGATGCCGTGGGCGGCGAAGCGACCGATCACCTGGCCGCCAGCCTGTGCGAAGGCGGTGTGCTGGTTAACTACGGCATGATGAGCCGCCAGCCGTGCCAGGTATCGCCAGCGTCCTTCGTGTTTCGCGATGTCAGCCTGCGCGGCTTCTGGTTGGCCAAGTGGTTCCAGAACGCCAGCCAGGCCGAGCAAATGAAGGTATTTGGTGAGTTGGTACAGCTGATCGCCAGCGGCAAGCTACACACCCGCGTTGCTGCCACCTATGACGTCAGCGAGATCAAGCAGGCCGTAGCAGCCGCCGCCAGTGGCGAGCGCGATGGCAAGATCTTGATCGTACCGAAGTAAGGATCAAGCGGCAGACGGCGGATAGCCCGCTGTCTTCAGCCGCCTGCTGGCGTATTGATCAACCACAGCACCAGCCCCGCCAGGGACAGGTGCAGTAGGACGATCAACCAGAACAGCAGCTGATAGCTCAGCTTGCGGTTCTTGTGGCGAATCAGCCGCTGCGCCAGCAACCCGCCGGGCCAGCCGCCCAATAACTCATACAGATGCAGGCGCGCCTCGGGTGTGCGCTGCTGGCCTTTGATGGCGAACTGTTTGTCGCGGTAGTAGGCGATAAAGCAGATCAGGCTCATCAGCCCGTAAACCAGCGCGAGCACAGACAGCACATCGACCCCGACCAGCAACGGCTGAACCCGTTCGTGCCAAAGCTGCGCAACACCCTGCAGTAACGGCGGGTAGCTGGCGTAGTCGCTGACACTCAAGGCCAGATTGCTGTGAGCAATGCTGCAGGGCTGATCGCTGTAGAGCACCACACCGTCAGGCTGCACACATTTGTGCACCGCGCCCTGCGCCTGCGCGGCCACAGCGAGCGCGGCAAACAGACCCAGCCGCAACACCATTGGCTTACTCAGCCGCTGGGGTGCGGCGCTTCAGCGGGGCCAGGCCGTCCTGGCTGACCAGCACCGGTGCGTCGGGTTTCGGCCGGTTGATGGTGTTGCGCTTCGGTGCCTTGGCTGCCGGCTTTTTCGTGGCGAGCTTCTTGCCAGTTTTCGGGTCGATCTTTTTCTTCTTCGGGCCAACCGCTTTGCCGGACGCCTTGAGGTTTTTCGGGCCCTGGTAGATGCCCTTGAGGTCCTTGATATTGCGGCGCTCGAAACGCTGCTTGAGGTAGCGTTCGATGCTCGACATCAGCGCCCAGTCGTTGTGGCAGATCAGAGAGATCGCCAGACCTTCGGCGCCAGCACGGCCGGTGCGGCCGATGCGGTGTACGTATTCGTCGCCGGAGCGCGGCATATCGAAGTTGATCACCAAATCCAGGCCGTCAACATCCAGACCACGAGCCGCCACATCGGTGGCCACCAGAATCTTCACCGCGCCCTGCTTGAGGCGGTCGATGGCCAGCTTGCGATCCTTCTGGTCCTTCTCACCGTGCAAGACAAAGGTTTTGAAGTCGTGGGCGACCAACTTGCCATACAGGCGGTCAGCCTGAACCCGGGTATTGGTGAAGATAATTGCCTTGTCGTAGGTCTCGTTTTTCAGCAGCCACTCGACCAAGCGCTCTTTGTGATGGTTGTGGTCAGCGGTGATGATCTGCTGACGGGTGCCTTCATTGAGCTGGCTGACGCGGTTGAGCTGCAGGTGCTCAGGCTCTTTCAGCACCTTGCCAACCACTTCGCGCAGCACTGCGCCGCCACTGGTGGCGGAGAACAACAGGGTCTGGCGGTCGGGATTGCACAGCTCGGACAAACGCTGCACGTCCTCGGCAAAGCCCATGTCGAGCATACGGTCAGCTTCATCGAGCACCAGCACTTCGACTTCATCGAGCAGCAGGTTGCCGGCGTTGGCATGTTCGATCAGACGACCCGGCGTGCCGATCAGGATGTCGACCTTGCGCAGCATGGCAGCCTGGACCTTGAAGTCTTCACCACCGGTGATCAGACCGCCTTTGAGGAAGGTGAACTGAGCGAAGCGCTCGACTTCCTTGAGGGTCTGCTGCGCCAGCTCGCGGGTCGGAAGCAGGATCATCGCGCGCACGCTCATGCGTGGCTGGGAAGCGCCATCGCCGAGCAGGCGATTGAGCATTGGCAGCACAAAAGCTGCGGTCTTACCGCTGCCGGTTTGCGCAGTAACCCGTAGGTCTTTTCCTTGCAGCGCCAGCGGAATGGCCGCCATCTGCACCGGGGTGGGCTCGACAAAATTAAGCTCGGCCACGGCTTTGAGCAGGCGTTCATGCAGGGCGAATTGGGAAAACACGGGTATACCTCGACAAAAAATCAGCAATACAGCGGCATAGATTACCGGTTCTGCCGGCTAAAAGCCCGAACGGCCTGGCCAACGGCGCCTGTAGCCTAGTTGCAGCCCTGCAACTGGGCGCTGCAACGGCACAGATCGACGCCTCCCGTCAGGCCACTACGCAAGCACCGCGTCGCGCCGGTAGAATGCGCGCCGCCGTTCAATCCCGGATGGCATGGGTTCCCTAACCCCATTCAGCAAAAAGGTGCCGTCATGCTGCTTACCTCCCCCCAGCGCCTGCGCAATGCGCTTGTTGCACTGGTGCTGTTCCATATCCTGATCATCATCGCCAGTAATTACCTGGTGCAGCTGCCAATCACCCTGTTCGGCTGGCACACCACCTGGGGCGCATTCAGCTTCCCGTTTATTTTCCTGGCAACCGACCTGACAGTTCGCCTGCTCGGCAAACGCACGGCGCGCCTGGTAATCGCCCGGGTGATGCTGCCGGCACTGCTGATTTCCTATATCGTCTCGGTACTGTTCCAGGAAGCCAGCTTTCGCGGCTTCGGCGCATTACTGGAGTTCAACGAGTTCGTTCTGCGCATCTCCATCGCCAGCTTCCTTGCCTACGTGCTGGGGCAGATCCTCGATATCCAGGTGTTCGACCGCCTGCGCCGGTTGTCGCTGTGGTGGGTAGCACCCACCGTGTCGACCATTTTCGGTAACCTGCTGGACACCTATGCGTTCTTCTCGGTGGCCTTCTGGAACAGCAGCAACCCGTTTATGGCCGAGCACTGGGTGGAAATCGCCACGGTTGATTACGGGGTCAAACTCGTCGTCAGCCTGCTACTGTTCGTGCCACTTTACGGTATGTTGCTCAATGCCATTCTGCGCATGCTGGCAGGGCGCGATGACAGCGCAACACCCGCCAAGCAGACTGATTCTGGGCCACACTGAGGGAAGCGCAGCCAATGGCTGCAGTAGCTATTGACCTAGCCACTCGCGGAGTAACGCCATGTACCGTTCCTTGTTGCTAACCGTCACCAGCCTGGCCCTGGCACTTGCATTGAACAGTGCTAGCGCCGCCCCCAAACACGACAAGCATGACAAGCATGGTGGCGATGGCGATGTACAGATTGACCTGCGCGGCCCGAGCATCGATATCGGTCGTGTGCGTATCGTCCTTGGTGACAACCGCTCGCTGATAGGCCCGACCCAGTCTCTGCCGCCGGGCATCCGCAAGAACCTGGCGCGCGGTAAGCCGCTGCCACCCGGCATCGCCAAGCGCTTCGATAATCGTTTGCTCGGCCAGCTGCCGCACTACGAAGGCTACGAATGGCAGCAAGTTGGCACAGACGTGGTGCTAGTGACCCTGGCTACGGGGCTGATTTACGAGATTCTGCAGAACGTGCTGGACTGAAGCTCGTCAGAAAACTTTTCCCTCTCTGCCTCCGGCGGGTAGGCAGCTCGCAGACCGCAGTGGCCTGCGCGATAAGCGGGTAGTTAGTCTGGCGCCCTAGCTGCTGGGCGTCAGTATTGCACTGTTCTCCAGCGGTCAGCTCCAACCGGAAGCCCGACGGATGTCTTCCTATAAGCCTTGTCGCGCCTGCTTGATCAACAGCCGCGCACTGTCCCAGCCGACCAGCAGCACCGCCAACCAGATCGGCAGATAAGTCAGCCATTGCGCGCTATTGAACTGCTCACCAAGAAACAGCAGCGCCACTAGGAACAGCAGCACTGGCTCGACATAACTGAGAATGCCGAACAGGCCCATCGGCAGTAAACGGCTAGCGGCCATCATCGCGGCAAACGCCAGGGAGCTGAGGATCGCCAGTCCCGGCAGCAGCCACCACAGCTGCGGCGCCTGGGTAAACAACTGCGGCGGGCTCCACTGCAGCACCAGCCAGATCGCCACCGGGGCCATAAACAGCATCTCGAAGGCAAAGCCGGACAAGGCGTCCAGACGCATCCAGCGGCGCAGCATGAAATATGGCGGGTAACCCAGCACCGTAACCATCACCACCCAGGAGAACGCCTGGGTCAGCCACAACTCATGTGCCACGCCGAGCAACGCGCAGAACACTGCCATGCGCTGCAACGGCCGCAGCCGCTCGCCATAAAACACCCGCCCGGCCAGCACCATCGCCAGCGGTAGGAGAAAGTAGCCCAGCGACACCTCCAGCATGCGCCCCGCCAGCGGCGCCCAGACAAACAGCGCCCACTGAATCCCCATCAACAGCGCAGCCAATGGCAGGCTGGCCAACAGCAACGGCTCGCGCCGCACACGGCCGCAGGCGGCGAGCAGCATCGGCCATTGCCGCGACAGGGTGATCAGCAGCAACACCGCCGGTATCGACCACAGCACCCGCTGGGCAAACACCTGCAAACCATCGAGCGGCGCCAGCAGCCGCACATAGCCGGGCACCAGGGCAAATAGCCCCGAGGCAATAATCGACAGCGCCACACCGCGCCCAGACAGCTGCATCACACCACCATGCTCAATCAGACCTCAGCATCTTGCCTGGCTTGTAGTTAAGACCACAGCCACAAAGCGGCACAGCTAGGCACTTAAACAACCGTACAGCGCAGAAATGCAGGCCATAAAAAAGCCCGCACTGCATCAGCAGAGCGGGCAGAGACGCCCAGGAGCACCGGACGCCAGGAGAGCAGGTTGCAGCGGGAAATCAGATGGCCTGGGCCAGTTGCGCCTTAGCCTGATTCAGGCCCTTTTCCATGAACTCGCCACCCAGGTTGAGGCCTTCGGCGTGGATAAAGCTGACATCGTGGATACCGACAAAGGCTAGCGCCTGGCGCAGGTAGGGTTCCTGATGATCCTGAGTACCGCCGGCGTAGATGCCGCCGCGAGCAGTCAAGACAAAGGCGCGCTTGCCGCTGAGTAGGCCTTGCGGGCCAGTTTCGGTGTACTTGAAGGTGACGCCGGCGCGCAGTACGTGGTCGAGCCAGGCTTTCAGAGTGCTGGGGATGGCGAAGTTGTACATCGGCGCAGCTAGCACCAGCACATCGGCGGCCAGCAGCTCGTCAGTCAGCAGGTTGGACAGCGCCAGCGCCGCTTGCTCTGCTTCGCTCTGCTGCGCAGCGGGGGTCATCCAGCCGCCCAGCAGGTTGGCGTCCAGGTGCGGCACTTGATCCACCGCGAGGTCGCGCACCTTGATCTGATCGACCGGGTTGGCAGCCGACCAGTTGGCGATAAATTGTGCAGTCAGCTGACGCGAAACCGAACCTTGCTGACGGGCGCTGCTTTCAATTACCAGGACGTTTGCCATGTTATTTGCTCCATCGAAGGGTTGTTGAACGTCGATGGACAAAGAATAGGAGCGCACAATCCGATTAAAAAGCGCAAATACCTGCGCCAAACAATCTAATAATTTGATTTATAGCCAACCCAGGCTTAGTCTCTGGGCTGTTGGGGTCCAGTACTGACTAGATGAGTTCGCAGGTCAGTTTGACCCGTAACTTGATGATGCTGCGAGTCGACTTCACCGTCAGGTTGCTGCTTTCACCCGCTGTCAGGCTGACCTTACGGGTACGTGGCGCCTCGGGACCACTGCGAAACACAGCCGTGCACTTGGCGTCGCTGCGCCCGTAGTTGTAAAGCTGTACGGCGGCCATGTTGTGGTCAATTTCCTGGGTGGTGGCCGAGACCTCAGCACCATTGAGCTGTTTCTCCAGCTCGATCTGGTAGGCCATAACAGTCAGCGGCAAGTAGGCCAGCAGCGCACAACAGAGCTTTTTCATCAGGGCAGTCTCCGGCAAAAGACGGCCAGTTTAGGTTGATTGAGTGGGTATTTGCACCCTAAGTACGGGAATCGATTATGAAAGCCCCCCGCGTAACCCTCGACCAATGGCGCACCCTGCAAGCGGTTGTCGATCATGGCGGCTTTGCTCAGGCGGCCGAGGTGCTGCACCGCTCGCAATCCTCGGTCAGCTACACCGTGGCACGTATGCAGGAGCAACTGGGTGTGCCGCTGCTGCGCATCGACGGACGCAAGGCAGTACTGACCGAAGCCGGTGACGTGCTGCTGCGCCGCTCGCGGCAGTTGGTCAAACAGGCCAGCCAGCTGGAAGACCTCGCTCACCATATGGAACAGGGCTGGGAAGCCGAAGTACGCCTGGTGGTCGATGCCGCCTACCCCAACGCCCGCCTGGTGCGCGCGCTGACAGCGTTTATGCCGCAAAGCCGTGGCTGCCGCGTGCGCCTGCGTGAAGAGGTGTTGTCCGGTGTGGAAGAGGTGCTCAAGGACGGCATGGCCGACCTGGCCATCAGCGCGCTGAATATTCCCGGCTTTCTCGGCGCGGAAATGAGCACCGTGGAATTTGTCGCCGTGGCTCACCCTGATCATGCACTGCACCGGCTACAGCGGGTGGTGACGTTTCAAGACCTGGAAGCACAGATGCAGGTGGTGACTCGCGACTCAGGCCGTCAGCAACCCAAGGACGCTGGTTGGCTCGGCGCCGAACAGCGCTGGACCGTCGGCAGCCTGGCCACCGCCGCCACCTTTGTCAGCAACGGCTTGGGCTTTGCCTGGCTGCCGCGTCATATGATTGAGCGCGAACTCAAGGACGGCCTGCTCAAACCCCTGCCACTGGAACAAGGTGGCAACCGTAATCCACTGTTCCTCCTCTATTCGAACAAGGACAAACCCTTGGGCCCGGCCACGCAGATTCTCGTCGAGCTGATCCAGCGCTTCGATGCCGCCCCTTTAAATGCAGCCTTTGCTGCGCCCCTGCCCCCGGCCTGATAAGGAGTCCAGCAGATGTCCTATTTCAATAACGACGACTGCCAGCTGCACTACGAGGAATACGGTCATGGCGCGCCGGTGCTGCTGGTTCACGGCCTCGGTTCGAGCACCCGCGACTGGGAATACCAGATACCCGAGCTGGCCCGCCATTACCGAGTAATCGCCCTCGATGTGCGCGGCCATGGCCGTTCGGACAAACCCCGTGAGCGCTACAGCATCCAGGGCTTTGCCGAGGATGTGGCGGCGCTGATCGAGTACCTGCAATTGCCGCAGGTGCATCTGGTGGGTATTTCCATGGGCGGCATGATCGGCTTTCAACTGGGCGTCGATCGCCCCGAACTGCTGAAGAGCCTGTGTATCGTCAACAGCGGCCCGGAAGTAAAGGCGAAAAGCCCGCGCGACTATATCGAGATCGCCAAGCGCTGGAGCCTGTCGCGCCTGCTTAGCCTCGACACCATTGCCAAGGCCCTGGGCAAACTTCTGTTCCCCAAGCCGGAGCAGGAAGAGCTGCGGCAGAAGATCCTGGTGCGCTGGCCGCAGAACGACAAGCGTGCTTACCTGGCCAGCCTGGATGCGATTATCGGCTGGGGTGTGCGGGAACACCTGGCGCGGATCAGCTGTCCGACCCTGGTGGTCACGGCCGATCGCGATTACACCCCGGTGGCGCAGAAGCAAGCATATGTAGATGAGCTGCCCAATGCGCGCCTGCTGGTGATTGAAGATTCGCGCCACGCCACACCGCTGGACCAACCCGAACATTTCAACAGCAGCCTGCTAGCCTTCCTTGCCGAAGTCGAACAAGCCGCCCCCACTGCCCCGCAACAATAAGGACTACCCCGCATGTTCAAGACACTCACCCTCGCAGCCTGCTCCATCCTGTTTGCCGGCAGCCTGCTGGCCGCAGAAAACCCGAAAGTGCTGCTGACCACCAGCCTCGGTGAAATCGAGATCGAACTGGATGCCGACAAGGCGCCGATCAGCACCGCCAACTTCCTTGCATACGTAGACAGCGGCTACTACGCCGGCACCCAGTTCCACCGTGTGATTCCAGGCTTTATGGTGCAAGGCGGCGGTTTTGATGCCGACATGCAGCAGAAAGATACCCAGGCACCGATCAAGAACGAAGCCGACAACGGCCTGCACAACGTGCGCGGCACCCTGGCCATGGCCCGTACCCAGGTACGCGACTCCGCCACCAGCCAGTTCTTTATCAACCACAAAGACAACGCCTTCCTCGATCACGGCTCGCGCGACTTCGGTTACGCGGTGTTCGGCAAGGTGGTAAAGGGCATGGACGTGGTCGACAAGATCGCCCAGGTGCCGACTGCCAACCGTGGCGGCCATCAGAATGTGCCGCGTGAGCCCGTGCTGATCACTGAAGCCAAGCGTCTCTGATAGCACCCCGCGGAGTGAGCCTGCTCACTCCGCGCGTTTGAGCCCTCCTGCTTTTTTCTGCGCAACACCCACCCTGGCAAACTGGTTAGAATCCGGCGCTACTCCCTGATTTAGGCAGGATGCCTGACATGCTGTTCCGTCGTTTTGAAAACCTGATTGATGCCTTTAAAGCCAGCCCCGACGTCGAACCGCCGGCCGGCATGCTGGCCTTCTACGCCCACTACTTGAGGCAGGTCTGGCCGCTGATGATCGCCGTGCTGGTGGTCGGCTTCGTCGCCGCCTTGATCGAGGTGGCGCTGTTCAGCTTTCTCGGCCAACTGATCGACATGACGCAGACCACCCCGAGTGGCGAGTTCTTCGAGCAGCATCAGTACACGCTGCTGTGGATGCTGCTGGTGGCGCTGGTGATCCGTCCGCTGGTGTTCGGTCTGCACAATCTGCTGACGCACCAGACCATCAATCCTGGCCTGACCAATCTGATCCGCTGGCAGAACCATCGCTATGTGCTCAAACAGAGCCTGAACTTCTTCCAGAACGACTTCGCCGGGCGCATCGCTCAACGCATCATGCAAACCGGCCCCTCGCTGCGCGATTCCGCCATGCAGGTAGTCGACGCGCTCTGGCATGTGCTGGTGTATGCCGCCAGTGCGCTTTACCTGTTCGCAGCGGCCGACCTGCGCCTGATTGCCCCGCTGCTGCTGTGGATCATTGGTTACTGCGCGGCACTCTGGTACTTCGTGCCGCGCATCAAGCAGCGTTCTGCTGCAGCCTCAGCCGCACGTTCAAAAGTCATGGGTCGAGTGGTCGACGGCTACAGCAATATCACTACCCTCAAGCTGTTTGCCCACACCCAGGTTGAGGAGCATTACGCCCGCGATGCCATGCAGGAGCTGCTTGAGAAATTCCGCCTGCAATCACGCATCATCACCACCCTGGACTTTCTGATTACCTGCCTCAATGGCCTGCTAATCGTCGGCACTGGCGCGCTGGCGCTGTGGCTGTGGAGCCAGGAACTGATCAGCACTGGCGCGATTGCCCTGGCGCTTGGCTTGGTGATCCGCATCAACGGCATGGCTGAATGGATCATGTGGGTGGTCAACGGCATCTTTGAAAACGTCGGCACCGTGCAGGACGGCATGCAGACCATCGTCCAGCCGCGCCAGGTGCTCGACCAGGCCGAGGCCAAGCCGCTGCACGTCAGCCAGGGCGCCGTGCAGTTCGACAATATTCACTTTCACTACGGCAAGCGTCACGGGGTAATTGCCGGTCTGAACCTGACGGTGGCACCCGGCGAGAAGATCGGCCTGGTCGGCCCATCCGGCGCCGGTAAATCCACTCTAGCCAACCTGCTGCTGCGCCTCTACGACCTGGAGAGCGGGCGCATCCTCATTGATGGTCAGAACATCGCCGAGGTGACTCAAGAAAGCCTGCGCGCGCAAATCGGCATGGTTACCCAGGACACCTCGCTGCTACACCGTTCAATCCGCGACAACCTGCTCTACGGCAAACCTGGCGCCAGCGAAGAGCAATTGCTCGACGCCGTACGCAAGGCCCGCGCCGACAGCTTTATCCCGCTACTGGACGACGGCATGGGCGGCCATGGTTTCGACGCGCAGATCGGCGAACGCGGGGTGAAACTCTCCGGCGGCCAGCGGCAACGCATCGCCATCGCCCGCGTACTGCTCAAGGACGCACCGATCCTGGTACTGGACGAAGCTACCTCGGCGCTGGATTCGGAAATCGAAGCAGCCATCCAGGAAAGTCTGGATACCCTGATGCATGGCAAGACCGTTATCGCCATCGCCCACCGCCTGTCGACCATCGCGCGCATGGATCGCCTAGTGGTGATTGATCAGGGGCAGATCGTCGAAACCGGCAGCCACAGTCAGCTGATCGCCCAGGGCGGCCTCTATGCGCGACTCTGGCAGCATCAGACCGGAGGTTTTGTCGGCGTCGATTAAAACCTGTTCACGATCTGCTGCGCGTCGGCCCTGCGGCGTTAAAAACAGGACTCTAGCTCGCGAGATCGTGAATAGGCTTTAAGAACGGACTGGCGAAGCTCAGTTACGTGCATGGGCCATCTGAAACTTCGCCACGCCTTCCAGCTGCGCCAGCTCATCGGCCATATCGCTGATCCGCGCGCTCTTCTGCCCGTCCACCGCAACGGCGACAAAGCGCCACTCCAGCTGGCCCTGATCGAAGCTCACGGTGAACGAGCCGCCGGCAATCACGTAGCCGCGCGTACGGGCAATCTCACGCAAACGCGCCTCATGCGGGCGCACAAAGCCAGGAGCGAAACGCAGCACAATGGCAATCGCCGGGCGCGAAGGCAGTCGCGCTTCCAGCTTGGCGCCCCACATCATCAACCCGGCGGAAATCAGGCTAAGCAGCACCGCCGCGCCATAGAAGCCGACGCCGACCAGCACACCAATCGCCGAAGAGGCCCAGATCGACGCCGCCGTGGTCAGGCCGCTGATGCTCATGCCGTCTTTCATGATCAACCCGGCGCCAAGAAAACCAATGCCGGTGACCACACCCTGAATCACTCGCGTCGGGTCGACACTACCCAATGAGTGATCACCCAACCAATGCTGCGGGTATACGCAGAGCACCGTCAACGCGCAGGAGGCCATGCAGACCATGCCATAGGTGCGCATACCCGCTGCCCGGCCATGATAGGAGCGCTCATACCCCACCAGCAGGCCGAGCAACAGCGCGCCGAGCATATTCAGAAACAGGGTCAGATTGACCGCCACGCCCGGCAGCAGCCAGAGCTTATCGACCAAGGCAAATACACTCACAGCACACCTCGCGTAGCAGCGGACATGCTCTGAGCGTAGTTGTCGCGCCACTAAACTGCGCGAGCAGAGGCGCTATTGCCGATACGGCAGCAACTCGCAGGCCTGCTCGGCATAGCCGCGCACACCCTGCTGTTCTTCGGCGAGGAAGTTCGCCACGGCGGCGCGCAGGCCGGGGTGGCAAAGGTAGTGCCAGGAGTGAGTGATGACCGGCTCGAAGCCGCGAATCAGTTTGTGCTCGCCCTGGGCGCCAGCATCGAAGCGTTGCAGGCCATTGGCGATGGCATGGTCCATGCCCTGGTAGAAACAGGTTTCGAAGTGCAGCCGGTCGAACTCTGCCAGGCAACCCCAGTAGCGCCCGTACAGGCTGTCGCCGCCAACCAGGCTAAAGGCCATGGCCACTGGTCTACCGGCCTGATGGGCGAGCACCACACGGATCATCTCAGGCATGCGCTCGGCCAGCAGGCTGAAGAAGGCGCGCGTCAGATAGGGCGACTGGCCACGCACGCGGTAGGTATTGGCGTAACACAGATAGACGAAATCCCACTCCAGCTCGCTGAGCTGATGGCCTTCACGCCAGTCAAATTCGATGCCCTGCCCCGCCACTTGCTCACGCTCTTTGCGCATCTGCTTGCGCTTGCGCGAACTGAGCGCATCGAGAAAGTCCTGAAAGTCCCGATAGCTGCGGTTGCGCCAGTGGAACTGACAACCCAGACGCTGCAGCCAGCCATCGCGCCCCTGCAGCAAGGCATTCTCGGCCTCGGTGGTGAAGTTAATATGCAGGCTCGACAGGCCCTGCTGTTCCAGGCTGTCACTCAGGCCATCAAGCAGGTGCCCGGCCGCCTCCGGTGCGCCCAGCACCCGTTGGCCAGTTACCGGGGAAAAGGGAATTGCGCCGAGCAGCTTGGGGTAATAGTCAATGCCGGCGCGGTGACAAGCATCTGCCCAGCCGTGATCGAACACATACTCACCATAGGAATGGCTTTTCACGTAGCCCGGCATCGCAGCCAGCAGTTGGCTGTGTTCGCCCAATAAAACTGCATGCGCCGGCTGCCAACCACTGCGCTCACCGAGGCTGCCACTGTCCTCCAGGGCCGAGAGAAAAGCGTGACGCAAGAACGGCTGCGCATCAGTCAGCAATCCGTCCCAGTTACTAGCTGTAATCTCATGGATCGAATTCAGGCGGGTCAGCAGCATCAGCAGTAGCTCGGCGAGTCGGGCGAGGCTGCACTATAGCGCCAAGCCCCAGCGCCAGACACCTGCTGAAGCTGACAGACAGCCCTAGCGCGAGGCCTTGTAGGCGATCATATACGGCAACTTCTTGCTGGCCATCTTGCCCATTTCCTTGCGATCAACTGAGGTGTAACCACCCAGCTCGCGAGCCGTGAAACCGCTGTCACCCACGGGGCTATCGGCACCCAGGGCGACCATCAACTTGGCCGCTGCGCCAATTGCGTCTCGGTAGTCGCCCTTATCGCGCAGGTCGTACTCGCTCAGCTTGAGCTGGCCGCGCAACCAATTACCCCAATAGAACTCAAGAAACTCCGGAACCACGTCGCCCGAACGTGGTTTGTCATAGGCCACCTCACGGGTGAAGTACACCAGCGCGCGGTAAGGGTCATCACCCAGGCTGCTCAGACCAAGCTGCGCCGGAATCTGCTCAGGGCTGATCGCCTGGCCCTGACCATCCTTGAGCCAGACCTTGCGGGCGGTCTGCATGCGCGACCAGAAGCTGGCCAAATCCGCGCTGTCGCTGAAGTTGTCGGTGACTTTGACCCACATCTGCAGCTGCGGCCCAGCACCTGGCTGCTCCCACAGTGTGGTGAAGGTGTGGTGGCCATCGGTCAAGTACAGTTGCCCCTCAGGGCCGACCACTACGGTTTTCATCTCACTGCTGTTTGCAGCCACAGCGCCCTGGCAGCTAAAGCTCTCCGGCTGATGCAGATTGGCGCCCTTCGGCACCTTGCGGCTTTCGCCCTGACCATTGGCCTCGCAATACTCATCGAAGAGTTGATTCGGCTCTTTGCTAAACCGACCGAGCTTGTAATAAATCTGGTCATACCCCACCACTGCCTGAGTCGGGTGCAACTGCTCAAGGCGCACCTGCAACAACTCGCCAGGCTTGGCCGCACGGTAATCCTCAGCCACGGCCGCAGCGCTCAAACCCGCCATCAGTAACAACACAGCACAAACGCGCATCGGTCCTTCTCCACATAAAAATTGCGAAAAAAAGCCCCGCACTAGGCGGGGCTCAAAGATAGGAGCAGCAGTTAAGCGGTGTTGCTTAGAACACGTACTGCAGGCGGCCTACGATGGCTTTGCCGTCGTCTTCTACTTTGTAGGACTTACCATTCTTAACAACGCTGGCATTGGTGTTGATGTTGTCAACTTGGTAGTCAACATAGTTCAAGCTCATGCGCACGGCTGGCGTGGCGAAGTAGTTGACACCGACCACAACCGCATCAGCTGTGAAGTCACTGTTGGTATTCTGTGCAACAACACCCACGATACCGCTCATCAGCTGACCTGGAACAGCAGCTGGGTCTGCATCAATGGTGCTGCTTTCATAGCGCGCAAAAACTTCAAAAGTGCCCTTCATATCAGTTGGCTTATCCCACTTGCCCACACCGGCTTTATAGCCACGAGCGCCACCGATCATGTAGGAAACTTGGCCGTAGTAGCCGCTAGCATCTACGTCAGCATCAACGCCACCGGCAGTCTCGCCAGATACCTGACGCTGGAAGTATTCAGCAGCGGCGCGGAACGAACCAAACTGAGCGCCAGCTTCCAATACCCACTCAACATCTTTATCGGTCTTGGCCGTGCTGCCGAAAGCGATACGCGCGTCGTCATCGCTACGGATACCCATGCGGGTACGTACGCTGGAGCCGTTATCGTCTGGATTGTTGCTGTGATAGTTAGCACCCAAGTGGATTACGTCGGTGCCGTTCAGGTATGGCGCCCAGTTGGCACGCAGGGTGTAACCGAACAGCTCATCATTGCCGTCAGTTTCTTTCTTGTCGTAGTTGGCGACTTGGGCCATCAGGCCGTAGTTGTCACCGGTGTGCATGACGTTGACACCGAAGGAAGCATCTTCGTCGCCATTGAGGAAGTCATACATGAACGGGCGTTCGATGGCGGTGATCCAGGACGAACTGGTGGTATTTTCCAGACCGTAGTCCACACCAAAACGACCTACAGTTATGTCTGCGATGTCAAAGCCGGTGTAGGTGATGTAAGCGCGATCGACATCAGTACCGCCTTCATAACCGTCATAGGACAGACGTACGCCCCAGCCCCAGTCTTTGTAAGCCACGCCTTCCAGACCAATTTCACCGCGGCGGATGAACGTGTTGAAGGTGTCATCGAAGGGATCAGTCTGGCGGCCAGCCATCAAGCCGTCAAAATTGGTGGCATCCCACTGCAGCTTACCGCCCAGCTTGAAGCTGAATTCTTTGTCAGTGGTGGCGACTTCCAGGCCACCCTTGGTCTTGATCACGAGATCGGCGCCGTCAGTGCTGACGGTACCGGCGAAAGCCTGGGCGGAAACGGCCAGGGCCAGAGCGCTGGTTGCGAAGCCGGCCATTACTCCACGAAAGCTGTGCTTACGGATCATCGAAGATTCCTCTAAATGGACTTTTAAGTGTTGAAAACACCCGAGCGCTGGGGCTCGTTCGTGCTGGAGGGAATCTTGGCGGCGGGATATTTCACGGCAGTTGCTGATATATAAATATTTGATTACAGCGGAACTTTTTACTTCCTTTGCCTATAAGCAGTGAGAACTGCTCTAGACCGGCCTTTGCCAACGGCCCGCACGCCCTTGCAGCGGCGGGCCAGGTTTAACTCAAGATTGTTTGCGTAATGCCTTGCCCAGCCAGTAATCCAGGCTTAGCCAGCGCCCGGCACCGCTGAAAAACAGCACCACCAACATCACTAGATAGGTGGCGGCAAACTCAATGCCGTTGTTCAGCACCACCAGCTTGCCGCTGCTGGTCAGCCAGTCGTAATTGCCATGTTCCTTGAGCAGCTCGCGGGCCCGCGCAATTTTCTCTACCGAGCCCATGACCCGCTCATTGGCGAACGGCGCGCTGGCATCGGCAATCGCCTGCCAGCCGAAGGGCAGGTGCACGGCGAAGATCGCCACCAGCATGGTGACGATCAGCGGAATGCTCACCCAGCGCACCGCCAGGCCGAACAACAACAGCAGCGCACCACCCGCCTCGGTTAAGGCGGCGGCCCAGGCCAGCAGCTCGGGGAATGGCAAACCCAGGCCCCAGTCCGGATTGCCGAACCAGGCGGCAGTCGCGTCGATATCCGCCAATTTGTGCGTGCCAGCCATCCAGAACACCGGCACCTGATACAGGCGCAGCAGCAGGGGGCCAATGAAATCCAGGCGGCGAGTAGCGTCCAGGGCGTCCTGGAGTCGGTTGAATAAGCTCAGCATGATGAGTCTCCACAAGCCGGTGTACGGCACCGGGGTCGATATACGTGGGGTTAAAGGTGCCAGATACCCTGGCTTTGCCAGTCATCCAGCAGGATTTGGGCGTTTCTGAAATAGTGCTTGTCCGCCGGTAAGCCATGGCTTTGGGCAAGGTCGTACAACGCCGACTTAGCCTCTGCACCCGCCTGTAGACGCACCGCCAGTTGATAGGCGAACGGGCTCAGTTGCATAAAGCGCACCTTGTCCTGCCCATCCCGCCAGACCAGCAAACAAGTCGGCTCGCCAGGAGGTTTGGCTGGCTGGAAGTCGACACCAATGCGCTGCACTGGCCACTGATACGCCAGCGGCCAGGCCAGTAGCGACCAGCCCTGCTCCGGCAACTCGGCCTCGCTGACATCCAACGCCAGCTCGACCCATTCGTAATGCGCCAGTTCGAGGATAAACGGCGGATCACCCGGCTCAGCGACATAGCCCTGCTGCAACCAGGCGAGAAATTCCTGACTGATCTGCAGAAAATACGGCGTGTGCGCCTGATGTTCGGCGATAAAGCTGCGCACCAGGCGCTGCCAGCGGCTGGCCTCGATTAGCCGGTGCAGCACCGGAAAGGCGCCGCTGATAAAGCCTTCGATATTGTTGAAAAACAGCGCTTCATACACCGCCATACGCTCGACGCTGATGCAGTCGAGCAGCGGCTGCTCTGCCGGTTGGCGAATACGCGCGGCAAAAGCGCGCTGTGCTTCGACGCCACTCATGTTCCGTAACTCCGCAAAGGAGCCGCAGCCGCTTGCAGCTGGCGAATCTGCGCCACCTCGGCGTACAACTCGGCAATCGGCGGGAAGTTGAAATCGCGTTCCAGCAGAGTCGGACGCACGCCATGCACAGCATAGGCCTGCTCCAGCAACGCCCACACAGGGTCGATCACGGGCGCGCCATGGGTGTCGATCTTCAGATCACTGGCCTGGTCGTAATGCCCGGCCACATGCAGATAGGCGATGCGCGTACTGGGCATGCTGGCGATATACGCCTGCGCATCGAAGTTGAAATTGATGCTGTTGACGAAGACGTTGTTCACGTCCAGTAACAGCTGGCAGTCGGCTCGCTCCAGCACCGCGCAGACAAACGCAGCTTCATCCAGCTCGCCCGGCAGCTGTGCATAGGCCGACACGTTCTCGATGATCAACGGCCGCTCCAGTACGTCCTGCACGACGCGCACCCGCTCGGCAATGCGCAGCACCGATTCCTCGGAAAACGGCAGCGGCATCAGGTCATACAACTGCCCATGGTCGGCGCAGGCCGACAGATGCTCGCTGTAACCGCGCACACCATGCAGATCAAGAAAGCCCTTGATGGCCTTAAGCAGCTCAATATCCAACGGGGCAAAACCACCGAGGTTGAGGGACAGGCCATGGCAGAGCAGCGGCAGGCGTTCGCTCAGGGCACGCAACTGCTTACCCAAGCGGCCACCCACACCGATCCAGTTCTCCGGTGCCACTTCTAGGAAATCCAGATCGTGTGAGCTGCATTCCTGTAGTGCGCCGAGCAAGCCGCGACGCAAACCCAGCCCGGCACTATTGACGAAATCTGCCTGCATATCCTGCCCCTGAATCTCAGTTATTCGGCTTTGTCAGCGCCGCACTTGCCTTCACCGCACTTACCTTCGCCATCGGCCTTAGCCTTGGCTTCGCCACCGCATTTGCCCTCGCCACACTTGCCTTCGCCTTCGGCCTTCTTCATTTCACCGCCGCACTTACCTTCGCCACAGCTGCCTTCAGCGGTTTTCTCAACCGCGGCCAAGCTGTAACCGCTGCTCAATTCCTGCGCAGCAAAGGGATTGCTGGCGGCCTGCACGCTAAACGCAGCGCTGCTCAGCAGTGCTACACCCAAGGAAGCAACAACAGTGTTCAGATGTTTCATGGCAACTCTCCAATAATCGTTAACAGTGGCAGCCAATTGGCTCCCTCGGCCCAATAGACGGAGCCGATCAGCGACTGTTACAACCCCTGGAGAAATATTTCATAGACGGCTGCCGCCCACGCCCGAAGACGTTGCAGTCCGTCTGCCGCTAAACGTCGTTAATCCCGCGAAGATTTTTGCCGCCGGCCAACTGATCCGGCACACTACGCCCCCCGAGCAAATGCTCGTTTTCAAGCCTGCAGACTCCGTATGACCCGATCTCCGCTCCGCCGTCTCGTTTTTGGCACCCTGCGCCGAGTGCTGTACCTCTGGGTACGCTCGGAAACCATTAACCAGTCGGCCTTTACCCTCAAGCTCGACCGCAGCAAGCCGGTGTTCTACGTGCTGCAGCAGCCGTCGCTGAGTGACCTGGCAGTGGTCGATACGGAGTGCCGCAAGGCCGGGCTACCGCGCCCAGTCCTGCCGGTCACGGTGGGTAACCTGGAAGAGCCAGCGGCGTTCTTCTACCTGACGCCAGAGCCCGACTGGCTCGGCCGTCAGGACAAACGCGGCATCTCGCCCACTTTGCAGCGTCTGGTCAGCGCGCTGAGCCAGCATGCAGTGGACGATGCGCAGATCATTCCGGTCAGCGTGTTCTGGGGCCAGTCGCCCGACCGTGAAACCAGCCCGTGGAAGCTGCTATTTGCTGACAGCTGGGCGGTTACCGGGCGTCTGCGCCGCCTGATCAGTATCCTGATTCTCGGGCGCAAAACCCGCGTGCAATTCTCCACGCCGATCCATATGCGTGAGCTGGTCGAGCAGGACAAAGGCCACGAGCGCACCCTGCGCATGGTCCAGCGCATCCTGCGCGTGCACTTCCGCAATCAGAAGGCCGCCGTGATCGGCCCGGACGTCTCGCACCGTCGTAACCTGGTCAAAGGCTTGGTGCACGGCCCGCAGGTTCGCCAGGCGATCATCGAAGAGGCCGAGCGTGAAGGCATCAGCCTGGAGAAGGCCGAAAGCCAGGCCCTGCGCTATGGCAACGAGATCGCCTCGGACTACACCTACACCGCCATTCGCTTCCTCGAACTGGTGCTGAGTTGGTTCTGGAACAAAATCTACGACGGCATCAAGGTCAACCATATCGAGGGCGTGCAGGAAGTCGCTCAGGGCCATGAGGTGATCTATGTGCCCTGCCACCGCAGCCATATCGACTACCTGCTGCTGTCCTACCTGCTGTTCCGCAACGGCCTGACGCCGCCGCATATCGCCGCCGGTATCAACCTCAACATGCCGGTGATCGGCGGTCTGCTGCGCCGTGGTGGTGCGTTCTTTATGCGCCGCACCTTCAAGGGCAACCCGTTGTACACCGCAGTGTTCAACGAATACCTGCATACCCTGTTCAGCAAGGGCTTCCCGGTCGAATACTTCGTTGAAGGCGGGCGTTCACGTACCGGGCGCATGCTGCAACCGAAAACCGGCATGCTGGCCATCACCATGCGCAGTTTCCTGCGCAGCAACCGCCTGCCGGTGGTGTTCGTGCCGGTGTATATCGGCTATGAGCGCGTCCTGGAAGGCCGCACCTACCTGGGCGAGTTGCGCGGCGCGAGCAAGAAGAAGGAGTCGATATTCGACATCTTCAAGGTCATCGGCGCGCTCAAGCAGCGCTTTGGCCATGTCTGGGTCAACTTTGGCGAGCCAATCAAGCTCGCCGAATTCCTCGACAGTGAGCAGCCCGACTGGCGCGAGCAGGACTACGGCACGCAGTACCGCCCGGCCTGGCTTAATGAAGCCACCAATAACCTTGGCGAGCGCGTGGCCCAGCACCTTAACGAGGCGGCGGCGATCAACCCGGTCAACCTGGTGGCCCTGGCGCTGCTCTCCACCAGCAAATTAGCGCTGGATGACCGCGCGTTGGCGCGTGTGCTCGATCTCTATTTAGCCCTGCTGCGCACCGTACCCTACTCGCCGCACACCACCCTGCCGGACGGCAACGGCCAGACGCTGATCGAATACGTGCAGAAGATGGACCTGCTCGCCGAACAGAAGGACGCCCTCGGCAAGATCCTCTACCTGGACGAGCACAACGCCGTTCTGATGACCTACTACCGCAACAACGTGCTGCACATCTTCGCCCTGCCGGCGCTGCTGGCGAGCTTCTTCCAGAGCAGCGCCCGGATGAGCCGCGAGCAGATCCTGCGCTTTACCCGCGCGCTTTACCCCTACCTGCAAGCCGAGCTGTTTATCCGTTGGAACCTGGATGAACTGGACGGCGTGGTCGATCAGTGGCTGGCTGCTTTCGTTGAACAGGGCCTGCTCAAGCTCGATGGCGACATGTACGTGCGCCCGGCGCCAAGCTCGCGCGAGTTCGTCCTGCTCACCCTGCTGGCCCGCGCCATCGTGCAGACCCTGCAGCGCTTCTACATGGCCACCGCCCTGCTGCTGAATGCCGGGCAGAACGCGATTAGCGCCGAAGAGCTGGAAGACCTCTGCACCGTAATGGCCCAGCGCCTGTCGATCCTGCATGGCCTCAACGCCCCGGAGTTCTTCGACAAGAGCCTGTTCCGCCACTTTATCCAGAGCCTGCTCGACCAGGGCGTGCTGCGTCAGGACGAAGCCGGCAAGCTCAGCCACCACCCGCTGCTCAGCGAACTGGCTGAAGGCGCGGCCAAGCGCGTGCTGCCGGCAGAGATTCGCCTGTCGATTCGCCAAGTGGCCATGGATCGCAACGAGGATGTCGCCGAGCCGGCGTAAACCGGCACGGCCACTGCGTTATGGGCGAAGCCAACGAAAACGCCGCGCGGCCGTCTCGCGCGGCGTTTCATCAAGCCAATCATGCCCGCGCCGAAGCCGAAGCACTGCGCCTGCTAGCCGCTAAAACTGAACGGGGTGGAGCCTGGTTGAGTTGGGTAGCAGCAGAACTGTATGCCCTCACACCTGCCGCTTATGCGCAGATGGTGCGGCGTGAGTTGCAACGTCTGAGCCGCTAACGCCACAGGTAGAGAAACGACGCGGGACAGTTAGAGCACCAGCACCCGGTCTAAACTTGCTGAATTAACGGGTGCTGCGCCGGAAAAGAAGGTGCAGGTTATATCGGCCTTACTGCATATCAGCCAGCGAGCACGAACTAACGCGAGCGCGCCCCGCTTGCTTGGCCTGATAGAGCTGCCGGTCAGCCTCCGCTACAACCGTTGCGGATGTAGTCCCAGCAGTCGGCACAATAGTCGCCACCCCAAGCGAAACAGTCAGTACCTGATCGACTGCAGAATCCAAGTGCTCAAGCTTGAGCGCCCGCACGCTCTCTAGCATGCACTCAGCAATCTTTACGGCATCAATCAGATTGGTATTGGGCAGCACACAGGCAAACTCTTCGCCGCCATAACGCGCTAATAAATCGTATGGTCGCCTGATAGCACTACCCAGTGCTTTGGCAACAGCCTGCAAGCCAGCATCTCCTTGTAGATGGCCATAACGGTCGTTGTAACGTTTGAAGTGATCAACATCAATCAAGATCACTGACAACGGCGCTTGCTCTCGCTGGCATTGCCGCCAATCAAGAGCCAGCTCTTCATCGAATTTACGTCGATTGGCAACACCTGTCAGGCCATCCAACAGCGCGAAGGAGCGCAAGATGTCAGTTTGCTGCTTAAGCGTCAGGTGGGTGTTAACCCGCGCTTTTACAATCACGGGGTTGATCGGTTTGACGATAAAATCCACCGCACCCAGTTCAAAACCGCGCACTTCATCCTGCTCTTCGCCCTGAGCGGTAACAAAGATGATCGGGATGTCGCGTGTTTCTGGATCGTCTTTAAGTCGACGGCATACCTCGTGGCCGTCCAGCCCATCCATATGCACATCAAGCAGTACCAGATCCGGCAATACGGTGCGGCAGGTCTGCAACGCTTGCTCACCGTCGGTAGCCATAAAAATTTCGCACTCGTCACGAAACAGTTTGAATCGCCCCTAGTTTCGTAGACACCTCCAGGCCTCATAATACGGTCCATTAGGAGGTGCCATGAGCAACCCGCGTTATCCCGAAGAATTCAAA